>NZ_PYWI01000002.1 GCF_003049575.1 Lysinibacillus parviboronicapiens
GTGTAGGTCGGGTAACCGGCGCGAGGGTTCAAATCCCTCCTTCTCCGCCATTGGCCCCTTGGTCAAGCGGTTAAGACACCGCCCTTTCACGGCGGTAACACGGGTTCGAATCCCGTAGGGGTCATACCAAAAAGCAGTAGATGTAAAATACATCTACTGCTTTTTTTTTATGATGCTTTTTAAATCTAATACAATAGTTGCTCTATAAACGCCTCGTTTGTTGTTCCCAATCCAAGTCATTGTCATATTGAGTGGTAAATTCGGTAAAGCGTTTCAATTTTTCTCCTTAACTTTTCCACCGACTATTATCTATTAGCAAGAGTCGTTATGAGATTTGTTTATTGTGAATGTTAGGTGTAGTTGTACTAAATATTATCCTTAATAAGAAAGCTTTTAACAATTGTTTAATCAAAAGTTGATTCTTATGATCATCTTCTTTGTCAATCCATCTCAAAATATTTCTATTTGCTAATTGTTTACTATATAATTAGACAAATATTCCATGGTAAAACTCGATAATATTGGTATATCCTTTGGAATAAATCCATCTTTCTTTTATAATAGAGATGAATAGAATTAATAGGAGGTTATTAATGTGAAAAAAAAGCAAAGTAAATGGATTGTGAGTACAGCATCTGCTGCCTTAATTGCGACAGCTGTTGTTCCTACTGCAAGTGCAGCCTCCTTTACAGATATTGCAAAGAGTGACCATAAAGAGGGAATTTTAGCACTAGCAGATGCAAAAATTGTAGGTGGATATACTGACGGTACATTTAGACCCAACGCTACTCTTACACGTGGTAATGTCACTAAATTTTTAGGGAAATGGCTTGTATCAGAACACTATCAAGTGCCAGCAGATTACAATAAAAAAGTACGTTTTACAGACTTGCAGCCTGCATCTACAAAAGATAAAGAGTTACTACAATATGCAGCACTTATATACGATACTGGTATTTCCAAAGGTACTAATAACAAGTTATCGCCTTCCGAAAATATTACACGTGAACAAATGGCTTCTTATTTAGTAAGTGCTATTGAAACAGTTTATGATATCGATTTAATTGCGAAGTATAAAGAAGAAAACTATAAATCTTCTATTACAGATTTAAAAAATACCTCAATAGAAAATCGTGAGGCAGTTATTGCACTAGAGTATGCAAAGATTACAAACGTCAAAGCATTTAATCCAGCGAACACATTAACACGTGGCCAATTTGCATCTTTTTTACATCGTACTATGACAAATATCGATGATATGATAAAAGAACATGCTTTACTCATCCAAACGGTTAAAGTTGTAGATGCCAATACACTACAAGTTACATTAACAGATGGGACAAGCCATAAGGTAACATTAGCAACGCCACTTACTGAAAATGTGGAGACAAAGGTAGATTTTAAAATTAACGATAAATCCTATTCAGCTGTTGTTACATATGAAGTCAATGAGCTAAAGGTGCAATCGATTGAGGGCATCAACGCCTCTCAAATCAAAGTTGTTTTCAACCTAGCAATTGACCCGCTCTCTGTAGTAAAAGCAGATGGAAAATTACAGGATAATATTGTGGCTTTCTCTAATGTAGATACTTTAAGAGCACTATCAATTGTGAAAACAGAAATTAGTACTGATAGAAAATCAGTCATCTTTACAGTAAATGAGCCATTAAAAGGTACACATCGTTATGTGTTAAATAACATCAAGTCTGAAAAAGGCTTACTGCTTACAAAAACTGATGCAAATTTTGTCGTTGCTGGGGATTCACAACCACCTACTATTCTGGGAACAACGCAAGGAAACAACTCGTCAATCGTAAAAGTCCAGTTTTCCGAGCCGATGGCAGCATTCCAAAATGAACGCATTCAATTTACATTACCAAATGGAACAAGAGTAATGAATGTAACAGGCAGTATTGAACAAAACTCAACTGAAGCAACCTTTGATTTATCAGCTGCAACAGTGAATGGTAGTTATTTAACACCAGGTACAGCTATGCAGATTACATTCGTAGCGGCTACAGATTTGTCAGGAAATATAATTTCTCCAAACCCTGCCACTGTAACAGTGAAAAAAGGAGATAAGGATGGTATTCCACCAACATTATCTTCTGTCACACAAACTGGTCCAAATACATTCCAGTTACTATTCTCAGAAGAGATTCAACCACTTTATGGATATGATCTTTTAATTAAAAGCGGACAGACTTCTTTATCCGTGAACAAAATAGAGAAAGATCCTAAAAATGGTCGCTTAATCAATGTGACGGTTGATCCAAAAAATATACTTCAAGGAATTACTACTATTGGAACAGCAGCTGGTCGTGTCATTACCGACTTATCAGGTGAAGCGGCCACTTTCTCAACAGTGTATAACTTTATAAGAGATGATAAAGCGCCTGTTTTAATAAGTTCTGAAATTGTTTATGAGGATAATGTTGAATATTTACAATTAACGTTGGATAAACCTGTCCAGTTAGGATCTTACGCAAAAGCTTCATTTACGGGAAGCTATATGAATAATCACATTTTGTATGAGGTATCAAGAGGATCTCAAGGTGATATTCATACCGTAAAAGATCAACCTACAAAATTACGTGTTAAAATTGCAGGTCTGCTAGGCCCTTACGATACAAAGGGAGCTCTTTACGATGGCAAACTAACTTTATTTAATGTTACAAATTTATACGGTGTGCCTATTAATGAAGTGCAAAATGTAAAATTCACACGTAATGGTGATTTAAGTGTTAATGGTAATAAACTGGCCTTAACGCAGTACAACCCAATTCAAACATCTGCGACAGATTATTCTATTAAAGATAATAATATTGTTTATTTAAACTTCAATTATCCTGTTGATCCAGCACTTGCTCAAAACGTGCAAAATTATAGTATTGATAATGCTCAGGTAGAAAGTGCAGTTGTAGAAGCATCCAATTTAAATCGTATTAAACTCACAGTGAAAAAAGATTCGAATTATTTTAATGGTACACGAAATTTCACGATTAAAGGCTTAAGAGCAGCAAACTCTATGGAAGCATTCGATGAGGTGAGAACAACAGTTAATCTTAAAGAAAATATTGCACCAAAGGTTGTGACTGTTAATGTTAGCAATTCACAAACATTGGAGGTTGTGTTCAGTGAGCCAGTAATAAACGTTAATAATATGGACTTTAATATTAATGTGAATGGTTCTTCGATAGCAGCAAGTACCTATGCACAAGGCAATGATAGAGTGCTGATTACAATATCTCAGAGTGGATATTTATTTGAAAACGGTAGAAGTGTTACGATACAAGCTTCACCAAGTAATGCTATTATGGATTCTAATGGCAATAAGTTAGATTTCACTTTACAAACAATTACAGTACAAAGATAAATAATAGGGATTCACAAGGCTTTCTGAGTGAAAATATTTGTTTTCTCATAAAGTCAATGACCTGGCGTTGGCCATACTAAAAATGCAGTAGATATAAATCTTATCTACTGCATTTTTTTATGTATAAATCATAACAGAAAGCCCCGATTTTCGTTTTCTCGATCCATTCATGGGCGATAAACGGCGCTTTATTATACTGAACAGTTGGGGGAACTAAAAATTCCTTCTGCTGTTATAGAAAATGACGATAACGCCGTTTTCAAAAGCAAAAGGAATTTAGGGAAATTAATAATCTTATCGAGTGCTGCAAACAACTGGGAAAAGAAATTTGAAACGTTTGTGTAACTTACTTGCTACTGTGTGTTAATTTAATAGATTTTACGTCCCTTACCAAAAGGAATGCATAATGGGGTACCAAAAATCGGGTCTTCGGTCATTTGACATTCAAGATCAAAAACATGCTTCACCAACGAGGTAGTCATGATCTCCTCAGGCTTTCCTTGTTTAAACACCGCACGATCACGAACGGTAATGATGTGATCAGCATAGCGACATGCCAGATTAATATCATGAAGGACCATAATGATTGTCCGATTTTGTTGCTGATTTAAAACGTATAGCAAATCTAACACTTCTATTTGATGTGTTAAATCCAAGTAAGTTGTTGGTTCATCTAATAAAATTATATCTGTATCTTGTGCAAGTGTCATTGCAATCCATGCACGTTGACGTTGACCACCTGACAGCTCATCTACGGGTTTATCTTGAAGATGTTCAACACCCGTTGCTTTTAATGCATTTAACACTATTTCTTCATCTTGTTGTGTCCATTGCTTGCGCCAACTCTGATGAGGATAGCGGCCTTGTTTAACAAGTTGGAGAACCGTTAAACCTTCTGGTGCTACAGGTGACTGAGGAAGAATGGAAAGTTTCTTTGCCACTTGCTTGGTAGATAATGAGAAAATATCCAATCCGTCTAATAGCACAGCTCCATTTTTAGGCTTTAATAATCGAGCTATTGAACGTAACAGTGTGGATTTACCACAACCATTTGCTCCAATTAACACCGTAATCTCATTCATTGGAATAGCCAAATCTAGATTTTCAATGATGTTGGTATCTCCATAACTAAGTGTAAGTGATTTGGTTTCTATAGATTCAGTCATGCAATCTGACTCCTTTATTTTCTAGGGTTTCTAAATAATAAATAGATGAAATAGGGAGCACCAATGGCAGCAGTAAATACACCAGCTGGTACTTCTAACGGGCTAAATGCTGTACGCCCAATAATATCTGCAACCATAACGAGTAATGCGCCAATTGCTGCGGATGTTGGCAATAAAACGCCAAATGATGGACCTACAATACGTCGAGCAATATGTGGTGCCATTAAGCCTACAAAGCCTATAGCACCCGCGAAAGAAATGGCGCTAGCTACTAGACTTGCGCTTAATAATATTAACAAGAGACGTGTTTTTTGGACGGCTTGTCCTAAACTAGCAGCCGTATCATCTCCTAATTCTTGAACATTTAATTGTCGTGTAATAAAGAAAGTGATAAGAAGGAGCCCTCCAATCAATGGAACAATTATTTGTACCTGTTCCCAGTCTGCACTTTTAACGCTTCCTGTTATCCACTTATTTGCCTCACTTGCTTGATAAATAGGACCAATAATCATCAACATGGTGGTAATGGCTTGCATAAAAGCTGAAACACCAATACCTATCAAAACCAGGCGGTTTGGTGTGACACCATCTTTCCAAGCGAATAAATAAACGATAATGCCAACAAATGTTGCTCCGATAAATCCTGCGAGTGGTAGCCATTCAATACTGACTGTTAAGGAATGATTGGCATCACTAAATAAGGCTAAAAAGCCAACTACTGCAGCTCCACCACCTGCTGAAATCCCAATTATATCTGGAGAGGCTAGTGGGTTTTTAATAATCCCCTGTAAAATAGCACCTGCTACCGCTAAAGCCATACCTGCAAAAGCAGCAATGAAAATTCTAGGCAATCGGAAATCAACAATAATTAATTGATCGAACTCGGAACCCTGACCGATAAAGGCTTGGAATACCTTAACTGGATTAATGAAAGAATCACCCAATGAGGCACTAAAGAAGAAAATAATTACGGCTATAAGGTTTATCACCGTGATTTTCTTAGAGGCTTTCACATCAAGCAAAAAGGAAATTTTATTTTGTAATAATCGAATGGTTTTTAAGTGCTTCATTATTTTTTCTCCCCTTTTCGCGCTAGGTAAATAAAGAAGGGTGTGCCGATTATTGCTGTCATGACGCCTACAGGTACTTCTTGTGGCATAATGATATAACGCGCTGCTACATCGGCTAATAATAGAAGTATTCCGCCTAATAGAGCGGCCATTGGGATAAGCCAACGATGGTCTGTTCCAACAAATTTTCGTGCAAAATGAGGAACGACAATCCCGATAAAACCTATAGGCCCAGCAATTGCAACTGAACCACCGGCTAATAAAATAACAATAACACCCACAGCCATTTTCATGAAGCCTAATGGTAAACCTAATCCTCTCGCTACATCATCTCCAAGGGCAAGGACGTTCATTTTGGAAGATATCAGTAAAGCACCAATCCAACCAATGACCAAATAGGGTAGTACCGATAGCAGAATTTCTAATTTTCTACCTTGTACAGAACCAGCTAACCAAAATAATACTTGATCGAGCTCTGCTTCGTTAGTTGCAAGCAGGCCCTGGGTAAAAGAAGCAAATAATGCACTGACAGCTGCTCCAGCTAAGGTTATTTTGACTGGTGTTACGGCGTCTCTACCAGAAGAGCTAATACCGTAAACAGACAGTGCCGCAATTGTGGCGCCTAAAAAAGCAATCCATGCAAAGGATTGCAAATGAGATATATGGAAAAAAATCATCGCAAACACGACTGCAAAGCCGGCTCCTGCATTAATTCCCAGGATCCCAGGTGAGGCTAAAGGATTCTTGGTCAAAGTCTGCATCAGTACACCTGTAATAGCTAAGGAAGCTCCCACGCAAGTAGCTATGAGAGCTCTGGGAATACGAACATTTTGAATAATAATATGTTCGTTAGAATGATTAAAATGAGTAAAAGATTGATAAGTAGTTTGAATGGAGGTATTTGCATAGCCATATACAATACTTATACCCATACAAAGCAGTAACAATAGTGTTCCTACTATTAATGCAATAGTTTTTGAAAAATTAGTTTTTAAAATCATATGAAGTCAAACTCTTTCCTGAATAGATTGTCATTACATATAAACAAAATTATTAAATATTTATTGACAGTAAAAGATTCATACAATATTATTAATATCGTTCTCAAGTAGGTGAAATTGATTCTCATTATCGTTGAATCTGCTTAAACATTCTATCATATACATTGGGGGAAGAAAAGTGCAAAAAGCATTTCAAAAGTTACTAGTATTGCTTGCAGTGATGGCACTATTTGTTTTAGCTGCATGTGGCAATTCTAAGGAAAACACTAAAGAAGAGAGCACAAATGACAGTAAAACATATAGTGTTGAACATTCAATGGGCACAACTGAAATAAAAGACACACCAAAACGTGTTGTTGTATTAACAAACGAAGGAACAGAAGCTATTTTAGCGTTAGGTATGAAGCCTGTGGGTGCAGTACAATCATGGACAGGTGACCCTTGGTATGATCATATTAAGGATCAAATGGATGGTGTTGAAGTAGTCGGCATTGAACATGAAATTAATATTGAAAAAATCGCTTCATTAAAACCTGATTTAATCATCGGTAATAAATTAAGACAAGAAAAGGATTATGCAAAACTAAGCAAAATTGCGCCAACTGTTTTCTCAGAAACATTACGTGGAGATTGGAAAGAAAACTTTAAGCTTTATGCAAAAGCAGTAAATCAAGAAACTAAAGGTGAAGAAGTTTTAAAAGCATACGATGACAAACTTCAAGCTGTTAAAGAGAAGTTAGGCGACAAAACAAATCAAGAAGTATCATTCGTTCGCTTTATGACTGATAAATCTCGAATTTATTATACTGATTCATTCTCAGGTGTTGTGTTTGATGCTCTAGGCTTTAAACGGGTTCCAGCACAAGAAGAATTATTTAAAAACAATGCTAAATTAGGTAATTTAGCGATTGAAGTAGGAAAAGAAGTAATACCAAAAATGGATGGCGATGTAATTTTCTATTTCACTTATACACCAACGGGAGACGATTCAGCATTAGCGACTGAAACAGAATGGACACAAGATCCTCTTTGGAAAAACTTATCTGCTGTACAAAAAGGAAATGCCTACAAAGTTGACGATGTCATATGGAATACAGCTGGTGGTATTCTTGCAGCGAATATAATGCTGGACCAAGTTGAAGAAATTTTTGTCAAATAACATTGACAAAATAACTTACTAAAATTGAAATGCTATACCTCATCTATTGTCGATGTAGGTATAGCGTTTTTTATTTAAAAGTATTAGAAAAGTTTAATTACCTATTATATGGTTTTATGGTATTTTGAGTTTGATATCTATTTAAGCTAAGATGATGATAGAACAAATATTAGGAGGATCTAGATGGATGACAAAATAATGTGGGTTGCAAATCAACAATATCATTTACAGGAGAACCTAGAACAAGTAGGACATCTGCTGCATAATTTTACGATGGAACAGGTGAATCGCGTCGGGAGATTTCATCGTTCCTATGAGAAGTTTGAAATGACTCCATTACATAACTTAGATACGTTAGCTTCATTTGTAGGAGTCCGTAATATTTTTGTGAAGGATGAGTCTTATAGATTTGGCTTAAATGCCTTTAAAGTGTTAGGTGGTATTTATGCGATTGGGCAGTACGTTGCCAAATTATTAGGCAAAAATATTGATGAGCTGTCGTTTGAGGAGTTGAAATCATCTGAGGTAAAGGACCAGTTAGGAGATTTAACGTTTATCTCCACGACAGATGGTAATCATGGACGTGGGGTTGCTTGGGCTGCTAGAGAGCTTGGCTTTAAAGCACGAATTTATATGCCTGAGGGTAGTGCAGCAGAACGCTTACAAAATATTAAGAATGAAGGTGCTTATGCAGAAATTACGACTATGAACTATGATGATACGGTACGTTATACCGCGAAACTTGCGAAAAATAATGGCTGGGTTATCTTACAGGATACAATGTGGGAAGGTTATGAGGAAATACCACTATGGATTATGCAAGGCTATACAACACTTGTAAAAGAAGCGGTGGATCAGCTGGAAAAGCCTCCTACACATGTATTTTTACAAGCGGGAGTAGGGTCTTTTGCAGGTGCGGTTGTGGCTTATTTAACGCAATGTTATGCACAAGAAATTACATTTGTTTTAGTAGAGCCTTATGCGGCAAATTGCTTCTATGAAAGCTTTAAACAAGGAGCACCCCATTATGTAACAGTTGGAGGGGACATGCAAACTATTATGGCCGGGCTTGCTTGTGGAGAACCGAATCCAGTGGCCTGGGAAATTTTAAAAACCTATACGAAGATTGGAATTTGCTGTCATGAAACTGTTGCTGCCACTGGTATGAGAGTGTTAGGTAATGCCATTGGCACAGATCCTCGTATTATTGCAGGGGAATCAGGTGCAGCACCTTTTGGATGTTTTTACGAATTGATGACAAATGAGCATTATACAGAACTAAGAGATGGTGCTTTAAAAATAGACGAGCATTCCCGTGTATTGTTTTTCAATACAGAAGGTGATACAGATGCAGAAAACTATCGTAATATTATGTGGCATGGTAAATATGCAAAATAGTAAAAGAAGGCATCTCAAAGATAAATTGAGATGCCCTTTTTGTCACCAAGTAATCTTGTAGTAAAATCGCGTATTTGGATATGTCTAAAAAACGACTGAAAATGTTCATTTATTCCCTTGACATTGACGTTGCGTAAAGGTTTAGAGTATGGGTAGTGGAGGTGGAAATGGTGGAATATGCGATACAGGAACTAGCCAATTTGTCTGGTGTCAGTACAAGAACGTTACGCTATTATGATGAGATTGATTTGTTAAAGCCGGCAAGAACAAACGAAGCTGGATATCGATTTTATGGACAAAAAGAGGTGGATTTACTTCAGCAAATTTTATTTTATAGAGCTTTAGATATGAAGTTGGCAACAATTCAGCAAATTTTACGGGCACCTGATTTTCAGCATAAGGAGGCATTAGAAAGTCATCGTATTGCCCTGCTTCAACGAAAAGAGCAACTTGAAAAATTATTGCAGACAGTAGAAAAAACAATTCAATCATTCGAGGAGGAATATCCAATGACAAACGAAGAGAAATTTAAAGGCTTTAAAGAAAAGCTAATCGAGGACAATGAAAAGCAATATGGGGAAGAAATTCGTGCGAAATATGGCAATGACACGGTAGAGGCATCGAATGCTAAAATGAAAAATATGACGGAGGAGCAATTTACTGCTATGCAACAGCTAGAACAGCAATTATTTGAACGTTTAAAAGAGGCAATGAAGATCGGCGAAACAAAAAATGATGTAGCTATGGAGGTAGCAGAGCTTCATAAGCGTTGGCTAAGTTTTTCATGGCCACAATATTCAAAGGAAGCACATGCTGGTTTAGTGCAAATGTATGTCGATGATGAGCGTTTTACAGCCTACTATGATGAGCGTGTAACAGCGGGTGCAACGCAATTTTTACACGATGTAATAATGATCTATTCGAAAAATTAAGCAATTCCTTGTCATGCTTTATGTTTTAGAACCATTATTTTAGGAAAAAATGAAAGCATGAGGAGGAGATTTTTTTGAACCAACAATTTATGGAAAAGTTAAAACAGCAATTAGAGCAAGAATTGCAGGAAATAGAACAACAGCTTGAGGAATCAGAGCGCCCAGAAGCGACAGAATTATCTAATTATGATAATCATCCAGCAGACAATGCGAGTGATTTAACAGATCAGCTAACTGAAATGGCTATCGATGAGCACCGTGGTGATAATGCTGAGGAAATTAAACGTGCACTTCAAGCGATGCAAGACGGAACATACGGCAAATGTGCTGTCTGTGGGGAGGAAATTCCGCAGGGGCGCTTAGAAGCTATGCCAAAAGCAATGACGTGTGTAGAGCACGCGGAGCAAAAAGAAGAAGAGCTAAGACCAGTAGAAGAAGAAGTATTATCAGCATCACCAAAATCGGATGATTTCGTAGAGGTTGAAGAATTTGGCTCATCAGATACACCTTCTGATAAAAATTAATTACAAGTATTCTCTCCATGAGCAGTATAATAGCTGTAAGAGGTGAGGATATGGAAATTATAGATTTACATTGTGATGTATTGATGAAATTAACGGAGTTAGAATTTGCAAAATTTACTAATGATGATCGTTTACATGCAAACAAAGAAAGACTGCAATTAGGGCAAGTCAAAGCACAGGTGTTTGCTATTTTTATTAAACCGGATATCCCACAGAGCTTGAAATTTTTAGAAGTCATGCGTCAAATTGAAGCTTTCCATACGCATGTTTTACAAACCGAAGGCATGGTCCATATAACAGATTGGTCACAATTAGAGACATTAGCTCCATATGAAATAGGCGCTATTTTAAGCTTAGAGGGTTGTAGTTCTATCGGTGAAGACTTAGCAAAGCTATCGGCCATTTTAGATGCCGGCGTGAAGCTTGTTGGACTCACATGGAATGAGGAAAATGCCGTGGCCTTTGGCGCAGATCAAGATGCCAAATTGGGCTTAAAACCATTTGGAAAAGAAGTAGTAAATGTACTAAATGAGCGAGATATTATCGTAGATGTATCTCATTTAAATGAGCAAGGTTTCTGGGATGTCTTGCCACTAGCAAAACATATTATCGCCAGTCACAGTAATGCACGTGCACTTTGTGACCATCCACGTAATTTAACAGATGAGCAGGCCAAGGCACTTGTAGCGCATGGTGGTCATATCCATGTTGTGTACTTTCCTGAATTTATAGGTGTCAATGCGACATTAGAAGATTTAGTGACACATGTGAAGCATCTAGCGAATTTAGTAGGGGTTGAGCATATCGGGCTAGGTTCAGACTATGACGGGATTAATAAGACAGTTCAGGGATTGGCACATGCTGGGGAAGCACAAAATTTACTGGAAGCTTTACGTGAACATTTTTCAGACGAAGAGGTACGCGGTATTGCAAGTAATAATATTCGACAATATGTAAAAAAAGCAGCAACCCGCTAAGGTTGCCGCACATTTATTAGTAGAAAAAGTAATTTATCAGTAGACCTACTCCTAATAGGAAGCCGAAAATTGTATTTGTTTGCGCTGTATACTTCATCGCAGGCATTACTTCTTTGGCTTCTTTTTTGTCGCGGAAAATTTGGATGGCACGAAGCGGTTTCGGTACGCTTAGGAAAATAATAAGTGCCCAAAAGGTAATACCGTCAATTGCTACTAGTGCAAGTACCCATAAGTACGACACGATGAAAAAGCCAGATAATACAGAAATAGCACGGTCACGACCTACTAAAATAGCAAGTGTTTTACGACCACCTTCTGTATCGCCAACGATGTCACGAATATTATTTGACAGCATGATGCCACCAACTAAAATCATACTTGGTACTGACAGTAAAATCGCATCAAGTGTTACTGTAAGCGTTTGAATGTAAAAGGCGATTAAGACAATACCCATTCCCATAACAGCACCAGAAACTATTTCTCCAAACGGTGAATAGGCAATTGGATAAGGCCCACCAGTATATAAAAAACCAATAAGCATGCAAACGAGTCCTACGGCGGCAAGCCACCAAGAAGTTGAGGCACAAATATAAATGCCAAGAAGCATCGCTATAGCATAAAAGCTTAAGGCAATCATCATAATCGTTTTTGGCCGGACACCATGACGAACGATCGTGCCGCCAATACCAACAGAGTGTTCATTATCAAGTCCTAGTTTGTAATCATAGTATTCGTTGAACATATTAGTTGCTGCTTGGATGAGCATACTTGCAATCAGCATAGCAAAAAATAGTCCGAAATTAATTGTTTCTTTATCAATTGCGAGTGCAATCGCAGTTCCTAAAAATACTGGAACGAATGAAGCGGTTAAAGTATGTGGTCGTGTTAAATGCCACCAAACTTTAAAACCCCTATCAGCTTCAATGACTTTGGTCATAAGGTCTTTCTCTCCTTCAACTATTGTAGACTCTTCTTATTTTATACGAAGAAAGAGAAAATGGATAGGTTCACAGCTTATTACATACTGTTCAGTTGAAAAAAATGATACAATAGAACATGCATTTATGAACTGGAAATATAAGAATACGAGCGTCAAATAGTGAAAGACGACTATTTTAGCGTATTAAACATGATTCAATGGATGTCTAAATGCCAATGACTCATGTTAAAGTCCGGTATCGTTCCAGACAATTTGTATGTTTTTTGCGATAGCTACTATGGTAACATCGTTAAATCGCTAGGTGCTGTGTCTCTATCGAAATGACCAACATCTTGCTAACCAAAGAACAATTCAAATCTGGACGTATTATTTATCTGTAATGAATAAAAAAAAGGTAGATACTATTACACCGAGGCTATATTAATTATTTACATTGCAACAACGGAGGTAATTTTCATGCAACAAAAGTGGTACCAAACCACAGAAATAGAAGTGGACTCTTTGGGCCAAAACCTTCATTTTTATATGGAAACAATCGAAGTAAGTCGCTTATCGGCGCTAGCATTCTATGCGGCGGGCGAGGAGCGTTATAAAGGTGAACGATTTTATTGGCAAAATAGAGAAAAAACAATGACATTAGTGGGGTTAGGACATGCCCATACGATTCAAAACAACGCCAAAAATGAACGCTTTGACGAAGTGGAGGCGGAGTGGAAGCATTTAACGAAAAATTGTGTGAAGGGGCAAGCGGAGCTACAGCCTATTTTATTTGGCGGCTTTACATTTGATCCACGAAATAATGTGGCTGGGGAGTGGACGGGTTTTCCTGAAGCGTATTTTGCACTGGCAACATATCAGCTTGTTTTGCGTGATGACAAAGCATATGTGAGCATACATCTTATCACAAAAGAAAAGCAGGCAGAAGGCCAATTCGAAGCACTACGTAAAGAGCGTGATCACTTAATTCACGCCGCGCAGGTAAAAGAAGTGAAAACGTATTCAAAACCAGAAATGACAAGTTATTTCGAGCCTTATAAGGAGCCATATCTAGCATCAATTGATCAAGTGACAGCACTGATAAAGGCAAAGCAGGCCGATAAAGTCGTTATTGCACGGTCACTTGCACTACAGTTTAAAGAGCAGGTAGCATCTCCACAAATACTATCGCAAATTATTCATGAACAGCCGGAAAGTTATTTATTTGGATTAGAGCGCGACGAATTATTGTTTTTTGGTGCGTCACCTGAACGACTTGTAAAGGTTGAAAATGGTCATGCGTATTCATCTTGTGTGGCGGGCTCTATTAAACGTGGTAAAACAGCAGATGAAGATGATAACTATGGACAAAGCTTATTAAATGATCCGAAAAATGGTGGCGAACATCAATATGTTGTAGATATGATTGCAGATATTTTCCGTAACAATTGTATCAATGTCAAAATACCAGATGGTCCACGCTTACTAAAAATTAGAGATATTCAACATTTATATACACCAGTTGAAGGTCAGCTAAATAAGGGAGCAACTATTTTGCAATTGACAAAGTACTTGCATCCAACACCAGCTTTAGGTGGTGTGCCGAGACAAGAAGCTATGGCAGCAATTCGTAAATATGAGCCGATGAATCGTGGACTCTATGCTGCACCAATCGGTTGGATGGATGCTGAGGGAAACGGCGAATTCGCAGTGGCTATTCGTTCGGCAGCATTAATAAAGGATAAAGCCTATTTATATGCAGGTGGCGGTATTGTAGCAGATTCAGAACCACAATCAGAATATGACGAAACGTTAGTGAAATTCCGTCCGATGCTTCGTGCGTTAGGAGGACAATTACATGAGTGAACGGAAGATACTAACTGATTATGTTTATAAAATAGTCGCATCATTAGTACAAGCAGGTGTACAAAATGTTGTAGTAAGTCCAGGGTCGCGTTCGACACCACTTGCTTATGCAGTTGCATCAACAAAGCAACTTACTATGTATCGCCAAGTAGATGAACGATCGGCAGCTTTTTTCGCCCTAGGTATTGCTAAAGCTACAGCACAACCTGTTGTCCTATTATGTACATCAGGTACAGCGGCAGCAAATTACTACCCAGCAATCGTTGAGGCAAGTTATGCACGTGTACCATTAATCGTTTTGACAGCAGATCGACCTCATGAATTACGAGAGGTAGGAGCGCCACAAGCAATCGATCAACCCAATTTATATGGTACACATGTCAAGTGGAGTGTTGATTTTCCACTTCCAGATGACGCCGCGCCAACATTGCCATTTATTGAGCGTCACCTTGCTCGTGCAGTTGCCATAGCGACGAGCGCACCATGTGGACCAGTGCACATTAATGTACCGTTCCGCGAGCCCTTGCTTATTGATTTTTGTGAGATGTTGCCGGCAGCATCCTTTAAGCAAAGTAGCATTGCTGAGTTAACACCTTCTCTGGCAACACAGCAGGAGCTGGCGTCCATCTTACGAGCGACGAAAAGAGGCTTTGTAGTTGTAGGTGAGCTTGCTCTAGGTACAGATTTAACTATGTTGTGGGCCTTTATCCGTCAATTGAAGTGGCCGGTAATTGTAGAGAGCTTATCCAATATGCGGACTTCGGTGCCGGAAGATTGTCTACCATATATCATTTCAACCTATGATGCGATCCTAAAAAGTGAAGAATTTAAAGCGCTTGTTGAACCAGAAACAGTGTTGCGTTTAGGTTCACAGCCTGTTTCGAAGTTTATGATGCAATTTATTGCGAAGTCACAGCCACATGCTTATATAGTTGTGGATGAAGATCCGATGTTCCGAGATTCTACAGGTGTATCGACACATTTTATTCATGCAAGTATTGGTGATTGGCTTGTTCGTTTAGATGTTCCTGAAACAGCACTAGAAGCGGAATATTTAGCAGAATGGCAAGATGCCAATGATATTGCACTTGAGTATATCGAACATTATACAGCAGGAGCAATTGATGAGGGAGCGATGGTGAGTCGTTTATTGGACTTCATCCCAAGTGGTAGTGATATTTTTGTTAGCAGTAGTATGCCAATTCGTGATATTGATACATTTTTAATGAAAACAACGAAGGATTTGCGTATTTTTGCAAATCGTGGGGCAAATGGCATTGATGGTGTTGTATCTACAGCACTGGGCTTTAGTCAGGTGAATAATCGTGAAACTTATCTTCTCATTGGTGATTTAGCCTTTCTACATGATGTCAATGGGCTCATTGCATCTCGCTATCAAGAATGTAACATGACGATTATTGTCATGAATAATGATGGCGGTGGGATTTTCTCTTATCTTCCTCAATCGACAGTGGAAGCACATTATGAGGATTTATTTGCTACGCCAACGGCACTTGAATTCCGTGATATTGCACATATGTATGGTATGGAATATATCCGTGTAGAGGACATATCTGAGCTATTATCGAAATTTAGCATAGTGAAAAAACGCCCTTTACGCTTACTTGAAATCTTTACAGATAGAGAAGAAAATGTCTATGCCCATCGTGCGCTTTGGAATCTTATTAACGCAGGGTTAAAAGCATGGCAAAGCTAAACGTTCGAGGCATTGACACACATGTAGAAATATGGAATGAAGAAGCATCGCAAACGCTTGTTGCTTTGCATGGTTTTACAGGAAGTACGGAGACGTGGCGAAATTTAGCGAGTGCTTTGCCTCAAGTACGCATTGTGGCAATTGATTTAATTGGTCATGGTCAAACGGCTGTACCTGAGCACTTTAGCCGTTTCTCCATGCAAGAACAACTGAGTGATTTAGAGGAAGTCTTTCATCAACTACAGCTAGAAAAATTTACACTGTTGGGCTATTCAATGGGTGGGCGTATCGCATTATCATATGCCATTTCCTATCCAACACGGGTAGAGAAGCTCATATTAGAGAGTGCTTCGCCAGGTTTACGAACATCTGAAGAACGTATGGAACGTTGCGAGCGAGATCATGCGCTTGCTGAAAAAATAGCAGCAAATGGTGTGGAATCCTTTGTAAATGCATGGGAAAAAATTGCGTTGTTCGACTCGCAGAAACGTTTACCTACAAGCATACGTCAAGCTATTCGCAAAGAGCGACTCACTCAAAGTGAACACGGTTTAGTAGGAAGCTTACAAGGCATCGGGACTGGCAAGCAACCTTCGAATTGGTCGTATTTAACACAAATGGATTTGTCTGTAGTGCTTATTACTGGTGCGCTTGATGGGAAATTTTGTCGAATCGCAATAGAAATGAAAGCGTTGTTAAAAAATGCGCACCATGTGACAGTAAATGACGCTGGACACGCAATTCATGTGGAAAATCCCGCTGAGTTTGCTACAATAGTAATGGAGA
Organism: Lysinibacillus parviboronicapiens; assembly: GCF_003049575.1. Lineage (GTDB taxonomy): Bacteria > Bacillota > Bacilli > Bacillales_A > Planococcaceae > Lysinibacillus > Lysinibacillus parviboronicapiens. Next base: position 16,889 of record NZ_PYWI01000002.1, read on the forward strand.
ATTTAACGTAATGTTTTATTACGTTCGCGTCTCGATGTGTACGAGGCGAATTTGATAAATTAGGAGGTAATACAATGACACGTCAATGGACTACATTACATACTTACGAAGATATTAAGTATGAGTTCTATAACGGGATCGCTAAAGTAACGATTAACCGTCCCGAAGTTCGCAACGCATTCCGTCCTAAAACGGTTATGGAAATGATCGATGCATTTTCACGCGCGCGTGATGACAAAAATGTGGGTGTAATCATTTTAACAGGAGAAGGAGAACATGCCTTTTGCTCAGGTGGTGACCAAAAAGTACGCGGTCATGGCGGCTATGTAGGGGACGATGAAATCCCACGATTAAATGTACTTGATTTACAACGTTTAATCCGCGTTATTCCAAAGCCAGTAGTAGCAATGGTTGCAGGCTATGCTATCGGTGGAGGCCATGTACTACACGTTGTATGTGACCTGACAATCGCGGCTGATAATGCTCGTTTCGGACAAACTGGACCAAAAGTTGGTTCATTCGATGCGGGTTACGGTTCAGGCTATCTTGCACGTATCATTGGTCATAAAAAGGCACGTGAAATTTGGTACCTTTGCCGTCAATACGATGCACAGCAAGCACTTGATATGGGATTAGTTAACACAGTTGTTCCTTATGAACAATTGGAAGATGAAACAGTTCAATGGTGTGAAGAAATGTTGCAAATGTCTCCAACTGCACTACGTTTCTTAAAGGCAGCGATGAATGCAGATACAGACGGCTTAGCAGGTCTTCAACAAATGGCTGGTGACGCAACACTTCTTTACTACACTACAGATGAAGCAAAAGAAGGTCGTGACGCATTCAAAGAAAAACGTCAACCAGACTTTGGTCAATTCCCAAGATTTCCTTGATTATTTAGATCGATTATCGGCTCGTATCTCTTAGTAGATGCGAGCTTTTTTATGTCTTTGTAAGATTGAGGCGGATATTATCATTAAAATGACGGATAAGGATGCAAAACAGACGGATAGACGGATTGTGTCAAAAAGCGGTAAGATTAATAGAGTGAATGAGTGGAGGAACAAAAATGTATCCAAATTGGATTTTACAGCGCGCGTATTTAACACCATTACGTAGTGCGCTCACATATGAAGGACAAACATGGACGTTCCAAGAATTAAATGAGCTTTCCATGAAACGTGCACGTCAATTAACAGCGCTTGGCATTAAACAAAAAGATCGAATTGCTATCATGGGGCCAAGCACACCCGGACTTGTTGTAATGATATATGCCTGTATGCATTTGCAATGTGAAATGGTGATGCTAAATCGTAGATTATCGCGTTCAGAAATTGCTTATCAACTAGAAGATTCGGAGGCTGTAACAGTACTAGTAGCAGATGAGGATGCTGAAAAAATACCGACAAACACTTTGTCATACCATTTGTTTTCTACTGTTGAGAATAGTTTTGAACAAGTCGTTGATATTGCGAAAGAGTGGACATCAACACAAACTACATCAATTATGTATACATCTGGTACAACAGGTTTCCCAAAGGGTGTTCGGCAAACGGTTGGGAATCATCAGGCAAGTGCAACGGCCTCAGTTCTTAATTTAGGTTTACAAGCAGATGATACATGGCTATGTGCTGTGCCACTATTTCATATTAGCGGTTTTTCTATTTTAGTGCGGTCGTTATTGTACGGCAATAAAGTGCAGTTATACGAGAATTTTGATGCAGACGCTATCGCTCAAAATATTATTGAAGGTGCTGCGACTTATATGTCGGTGGTCGCAGTGACTTTAGAACGAATTTTACATGCCCTTGAGCAGAGAAATGCACTAGCTTCACCACAATTTAAAATGCTACTGGCAGGGGGTGGCCCCGTTCCAAAGGATTATTTGACACGGGCAAGTGCTCTAAATCTTGCTGTTGCACAAACATATGGTATGACGGAAACCTCTTCGCAAACAGCTACATTAGCGAGCGAAGATGCTATGCAAAAAATTGGTTCAGCAGGGAAGCCATTATTTTTCAATCAAATTAAAATCTCAGAGCCAAATGCACAAGGGGAAGGGGAAATTTGTATTCGTGGTCCACATGTAACACCAGGTTATATTGGTCGTTTTGCACAAAAGAGTTCGACCATAGAGGGGTGGCTTCATACAGGAGACATAGGTTATATGGATGAAGACGGCTATTTGTTTGTTGTCGACCGTCGTGCAGATTTAATTATTTCTGGTGGAGAAAATATTTACCCTGCCGAAATTGAAAATGTACTATTGGCACACTCTGCTGTACAAGAAGCTGGGGTATGTGGAATGGACCATCCTCAATGGGGCCAAGTACCAATAGCTTTTGTCGTTTTGAAAGAACAAATATCCATTGAGCTATTACATGCGTTTTGTCAACTTAAGCTAGCTAAATATAAAGTACCGAAAGAAATCATCGTTATCGATGAACTCCCACGCAATGGTGCAAATAAGTTATTGCGAAGAAAATTGGTGGAATTACTTCCATCTGACATTTAAAATGAAGGCTTCAGATTGAAGACAAAAGGTTTTGGGAATGCGGTTTATTTCCGGAACCTTTTGATGTTTTCAGTGATTTTCATTAATGCGTGTTCATATGTAAAATCATTGTTCCTTTCGAGACACTACCTATCGCCATATCCACATAGCAAGCGAGTTTCTTCTAATTCATGGCAGCAAAAGTAAGTATCGTCTGCATGAACAATTTTTGAGACCTCTTACGGTTGTCCAACGCATAGTTTATGTACTAAGTGTTCTTGTGGGATCACTTGAGTAATTGTTATTTTAGTGGTCATTCTGTAAGTTTTTTGACATCATCGCCCAATACTCCCTGATACCATATAGAGAGGAGAAAGCTGCGAGACTCCTGTGGAACGAGGAGGTTAGCTGATTCGTCCGCGGAAAGCGAGTGGCTTTTTCCGGACCAAATTTATTTTTATGATCTACAGTAAATGCCTTCATTAAGAAACTCCTTTTTTGTTTATGCCCAGGTTATCATACCCTTCAGATAGCACTTTTGTTTATTAAAGCTCTTATTTTAGGGTAATTTAATAATAAATTAACATAATATCTAATGGCCGGCATAAACTATTTAGTAAAGGAGAATGACTCAAATGAGGAAATATATATATAATGTCATCATTATATTATTTGTTCTACAAATGAGTCATGTGCAAGTATTTGCAAATTACCAACAAAAAAATATTGCAACAGTCAATACACTAGAGACACTACAATATCAAATTCAACAGGAAGTAATGCAGTTAGCTACTGAGTTTGATATACGATACACAGGTGATACATCGGCATTGAAAGATGAACTAACAGAGCTTATAAAACATGCGATAAAGGACCCTTATTTTTACGCCAATATTTCTAGTTTTAAATGGAAGTATGATGGCTATGCCAATAATATTGTCATCGAATTTCAATTTACTTATCATATTTCTCAGGATGAGGAGGATTTTGTAGAGCGGACACTGACAGATATTATTGCACCTATGCATGGATTAAGCGATTTGGAAAAATTACAAGCTGCACATGATTTTATTGTCTTAACTTCGGAATACTCGAATGAAACGAAAGGAAGTCAATACTCTCCCTACACATTACTAACGGAAAACAAGGGAGTTTGTCAGGCATATGCTTTAGTGCTTTTTCGGATGTTGGAGATGCTAGGCTTCGAGGTGCAATATGTAACGGGAGAAGTAGGGGATCAACTCCATGCCTGGGTATTAGTGAAGTTAGAGAAGGCATGGTATCATATTGACGTTACGTGGGATGATCCATTACCTGATCGTCAAGGTGAAGTACGTTACAACTATTTTCTACTGTCAGATAGACAGTTAGCACAGGATCATACTTGGGATTATGCAAGCTACCCAGCAGCAACTAGTGAAGATTATTCAGCTTTACAGCAGGACAGTAAGGTTGAAGTAATGACGGCCCCTGTTGTTTTTAGTAGCTTAAATAACGATTATGGACTGTCTATTTTTGGGCAAAATAAGCTTTACACGATGCAATTAGAAGCACAGCCTAGTCATTTAGATAAAAGTTATGTAAAGAATGACAGGTCAATACAGATGGTCCCTTACGATATGAATAAGCAAATTGTAGTTGCAAAGACTATTGCTTATGGTACTGAATTGCCAACATTCGAAGAGGTAGAGGTTGCACAGCAAATGTTAGCAAGTGTTCACAGAATGGAAAAAAGAATGCCTCAAGTGAAATTAGTCATAATAAAGGAGGTGTCCCATCTTGCTTTCGGGGCACCTCCTTTCTCACGTGAATGTTAATGCGCGTTTAATGCTGTATTTAAAGTTTTCATATTGTTTTGCATTAGGGTGAAGTATGTCTCTTTATTTTTGACATCATCCGTTGTCAAAACGCTTAAGTTATGCAGAACAAGTGATTCCGCACCAACTTCTTTTTGAATTACTTCTGCTAATTTAGATGATACATTTTGCTCAAATAAAATATAGTGAATGTGCAAGTCTTTTGCTTTATCTACAATGGCAGTTAATTCCTTTTGAGATGGCTCATTTTGAGAATTTAAACCTGCAATCGAAACTTGTGTTAAGCCATATTCACCTGCAATATAGCCGAATGCTGCATGTGAGACGAAGAATGTTTTTTCTCCGGCTTTTTCAGCCATCGTTTTAAATTCATTATCTAAATCTTGTAACTCTTTTACTAATGCTTCGTAATTAGCGGTGAATGTAGCTTCTTGTGCTGGCATTTGTTCAACTAATGCGTTTTTAATGGAAAGTGCTAAATCTTGGCTAATCACAGGAGACAGCCACACATGGGGATCGACATCACCATGATCGTGATCCTCATGATTGTGACCTTCTTCAGCATGAACGTGCTCTTCTTCAGTAGCGTCATGATCATGTGCATTAGCTGTTTCGCCCTCATCGTCATGCGTGTGACCCGTGCTAACAGCTAATTTCTCATCGGATACTTGGTCTGCGGTAGCAACCATTGTAACATCTTCTTTGGCTAATGTTTTTTTCGCATTTTCTACGAAACCTTCAAGACCTAGACCAATATAAAAAAATAAATCAGCATCTGCTAAGTGCATCATATCTTTTTGAGTAGGTTCGAATGTATGCTCATTAGCACCAGGAGGATAAATTGATGATACCTCTACAAAATCGCCACCGATTCGCTCAGTAAAGTAACTTAATGGATAAACAGTCGTGTAAATGGACAACTTATCTTTAGCGTCAGACTGTTTGGGCGTTGAGGACTTATCGCCACAGGCAGCTGTAAAAATAGCTAGAACAGTAACTAGGAAAAATAACAATAATTTTTTCATATAATTAGTATACCTCTCTTAAATAGTAATCATTACGATTTATTTTTTGAACAGTTCCTATAATAACGCACATCAGAAAAAAGTACAAGAAAAAAATGACCTTCGAAAATTATTTCTTTTTCGAAGGCCATTTTTCAGGCACAGGATCAAAGCCACCTGGATGAAATGGTTGGCATTTTGAAATACGTATAACGGTTAATAGTAATCCTTTAATGGCACCGTGTTTTTGAAGAGCTTCTAAACCATAAGACGAGCATGTTGGATGGAAGCGACACGATGGTGGCGTCATCGGTGAGATGAATTTTCTGTACAACTGAATGAGCCATATAAAGGGATATTTCATACTTGTTGGTCCTTATGTTGTGCAGTGCTTTCCTCAGGCTTCGCATCGATGGTTTGTATGAACGAGTTTCCTTTTTTCTTCATGATAACGATGACAGAAACTCCGAACATTAGCATCATCATGGCGATCATAATAATAATTGGTAATGGCACACCCATTGTTTTCACTCCAAATTCTAATTGATATTGTTATTATAAGAGAAAGGCTTTTGAAAATATACTAATTGAACTAGTCATCATGATGCTGAAAGTTCTGCTTAGGTTTTTCGTCAACTGTATGTTTATAGGCATAAGCACGATTGACACTTAAAATGGTAGCAACTGTTATTAGAATAACAATAACTATCGCTACGATAATGAGAGTAGTTAAATTCATGGCATTCACTCCGTTCCTTGTTCATCATTACTATTATAAAAGATGTACTATAGTTAGTTGTGAAGGAAGTTTGACATTCCAACGAATAAAATCACTCTTTTACCATCATACTATGGAAAAAGGAGTGTTTCGGTGCTATGGATCGTCAACGCGTATACTTTTCACTTGCCAATAAAACGTATTATACTAATCCATATGAAGGTCAATGGAATTTTGAGCTCAATGTAGATCGACAAGCATTAGACGTTTTTGAAAAAATCTTTCAGCAAATGCAGCTACTAGAAATTTCGAATGCATGGCGTGCACAATTACCTTATGTACCTTATCATTTAGATCAAGAAAATGATGCCATTGATTTACGTTTAAAAAAAATTTATGCCTTAGTGCATGAATATGGAGACGCAGATACAAAAGCTTTCGTGGAACAATTACCATATTTCAATAGACGTGTCTAACTACTTAGTGAAGTACTTGATTTCATGAGACTTCATGGCCATTTGCTGTGGATAGTTATTCGATGCAGTCCACCAAAATTAAAAACGCAAGAATGTTGTGTCGCAACATTCTTGCGTTTTTAATTTTTATTAGTTAATGGTCGTCAAAATAGAAAATACAGCTTCCCTGGGTACCATAATAGGAATAGAAAGTTCCTTTTTTATCGCATTTTTCATTGTAGTCGAATAGCCCATACAATCAAGGATAAGTATGTCAGCTCCTTGTTGTTGTAACTTTTTTGCTTTGCCCAATAGATGTTGTTCATTATAATGATACGGTGAGCTTGCAGCATACGTGAAATCAAATTTTGCCTTGTGCCATTTATCCGCGATACTTACCAGTTGTTCGGGTTCTGGCCCAATCAATCCAAGCTTTAAATCAGCATGGATACCATAGACTAAATGGGTAAGCAATCGATCAGGGAGTAATAGGTTTTTACCAACGAGTGCATTTGTAAAATCGCCCGTACACATAAATAAAATCCAAGTATGTTCTGTCACATCATTGATTCGCTTTTGAATAAAGGGCAGGAGCTTTTTTTTACTTAGTTTCACCTGTTTACCATTGGCAAGTAATGTTACTAAAACATCTAAATCCTGAATGCTAGGTGCAAGTGTAGCAATTTCAGAAGAAGAAAGTAAATCGAGTACACCAAACTCTGTAACATGTAAGCCAGCCTTTTTTAATTGTAGAATATCATCAGCCATATCTTTACGGGGGGCTTGTCCTATTGTGACAATCGCAATATTAGAATTCATTATTTACTCACTCCGCTTCGTAGTATTTTCTACCATTAACAAATGTTTGTAGCACTTTTGCTTCAGTCGTAAAAATAGGGTGAGACCATACGACGAAATCAGCATGTTTACCTTCTTCTAGTGAGCCTATAAGATGGTCGAGTTGTACAAGTTTGGCAGCATTATGCGTAATACTTTTTAATGCAGTATCTTCATCTAATCCGTAACGCATAGCCTCTGATGCACAGTACTTTAAATACTGTACAGGTACAAAAGGATGGTCTGTCATAATAGCAAAAGGGATGTCATACTCTTTAAAGATTTTAGCGATTGCTGGTGTAGAGTTACGTGTCTCGTATTTTGATGGCGTAAGCATATAGGGTCCAACTGTTGCATGAAAGCCACTTGCTTTCACAGCATCCACAATCATATGCCCCTCTGTACAATGTTCTAAATGGAGTTTAATATTAAATTCTTTGGCAATTCGGATGGCAGTCATAATATCATCTGCACGATGACAATGAAGACGCAGTGGCATTTCACCACGTAGTACTTCAATAAATGGACGTAACTCTAAGTTGCGTGAAATTTGTTCATTCATTTCATCATCTGACAGGTGAGTGGCACGCTGAAAGCCATCTCGTAAAATTTGGGCTATTGCCATACGTGTCATAGGTTTTCGTTTATACTGATTGCCAAAAACATTTTTTGGATTTTCCCCTAAGGCACCTTTCAAACCGCTTCGTTCCACTAATATGCGCGAAGCAAGAGTGGGACCTGCTGTTTTTATAATACTCCATATCCCGCCAATTACATTGGCACTACCAGGACCTGTTTGAACGGTAGTAATGCCACCTTCAATCGCATGTTGAAATGAGAAATGATGAATATCTACACTATCTAAAGCATGCATCAGTGGAGTAAAGGGTTCACTGTATTCATTCGCATCATTAATATCTTCTGTTACTTCTGCCCAAGTACCAACATGTGCATGGATGTCGATTAAACCAGGCGTGACAAAAGCTCCTTGTAAATCAATATGTTCGGCATGGCAAGGGAATTCTTTAGCAGGGCCAGCATAAGTAATGGTTTCATTTTCTACCCAGAGTTGTTCAAAAGTATCGTTGTGATCATTTGCTGATATAAAATGTGCATTATGATAAATAATCATTTGTCATCCCTCACCCCTGAAAATACTTTTTGGCCCTTTATAATAGTCGCGACAACCTTTGCATCTAAATCCAAAGGATGTTTATTCCATACGACAAAGTCTGCTAGTAATCCATCACGGATAGTACCTGTTACATGTTCGATACCGAGAAACTTTGCCGCCCCTGTTGTTAATGCGTACAGTACATCCTGACGTGTTAAACCTTCACGGACGGCGAAACAGGCTTCAAGTGCTAAATGGGTCGAGCTACTCACAGGATGATCTGTACAGAAAACAAAGGGAATATCGCGATTGTTAAGTTGTTGATAGAGTTTTGGTGAGAGTGCAATCATTTCGTTATGTTCGATATAACGGAATGTTGGACCTGCGATCACGGTATTGAATGTTGTATCTTCTACAGATGGAATTTCAGTCCCATGGATAATATGGAACTCGAAGTCGAACTGTTGTTGTAAACGAGCAATGAACTCAATATCGACTGCCTTATGTGCTCGCACGATTATTTTACGGATTAGTGGCTCTTGCTCTTTAATAGATTGAAGCGTTTCTCGTAGTATTTTAGCTATACCCATACGAGTGAGCGGTTTTTTCTTGGAAGTAAAAAATGTACTTTTGGCATTTTGACCAATCGAAAAAGAGTAAGCAAAATCTTGTTTAATTACCATTTCATCAACGGTTATATGCGCGTGATGAATAATCGCTGTTTTTGCCCCAATCAAACTTTTCGCGGAAGGTACGATATGGGAGGCTGTTATCCCATGGGAAAGCGCTTTTTTAAATGCTGCGTCGAATGGATAAATGCCATCAAGTACTGAATATTGCAGATTTGAGTCAAACTCAAAGCTATCATCCCCCTCCCAACGAATACCTATTTCAGTTAAACCAATTTGGGAGCAACTATCGATAAAGCCGGGTGTTACATAATATCCATCTAAATCTATTTCTGTTTCTATAACCGCATTGCTTTGTTTGAAATATTGTTTTTGTACATCAAAATTTTTCTTTTCAAAATTTCGAGTTTCGGCATTAAAAACAAGTCCATTTGTATAACGTGTTGTCAAATAAAATCCTCCAATCAATAGAAAAGCGAAGAATTACATCTCCGCTTTTCTAATTATCAAATTTTCCCACAAACTTCTAGACAACTGTGGATGTTCGAGAGTATTACACGTGTCATTAAATGCTTACAAAGCTTTTGAATAGTACATCTGTAGTCGATGTCGTATGAATTCCTCGGGGTTCTATCATTATTTTGAAATTGACACGTTTGTCCCGTTCGGGTGTACGATTTGAACAGAATTATCTGCAGAAACATTAAAGCCTTGTACTTTTTTATTAACTCCTGCCACTGTTTGTGTTGCTTCTAATTCAATACGTGGAACATCAGCTAAAATGAGTTTTAGTGCCTCTTGATATAAAGCCGCACGCTCTTCTTGTACAACTGTTTCAGAAACAGCGCGATCTAACAATGCATCGACCTCTGGATTGCTATAGCCTTTACCATTACCTAAGGCGCCTACTTGTTTGGTGTGGTAAAGCTGATATAAGAAGAAGTATGGGTCAGGGTACCACGTCCAGCCACCGATATTCATCGGAGCTTTTCCTTTAGCTACTGTGTCACTATAAGTACCCCATTCTAAAACTTTGATTTCTACATCGATATTCAAGTTTTCTTTTAATTGACTTTGGAAAATTGTTGCATAAGGTACACGTGCTTCCGATACGTAAATTTCCGTTTGAAAGCCATCTGGATAACCAGCTTCAGCCAGTAATTTTTTCGCAGCGGCAGGATCATACGTTGGTACTAAGCCAATTAAAGATTTATCATACCCCCATGAACCTGGAGGTAAAGGTAGATAAGAAACATCACCGCCACCCCATTGATTTACACCAGAGATAATTTCCTCGACGTTTGTTGCTTTATAAATGGCCTCTCGCACGCGCACGTCAGCTGTTGGCCCTACTTTATTGTTTAAATCTAGATAGACGATGGATAGCCCTGCATTTGTTAAAAGTTCTAGATTATTATCTTGTTTAATGATTTCACGATTTTGTCCTTTCACATCCATCGCGATATCAATATCACCAGAGCGTAACGCATTCGTCATCATATTTTGATCTGAAATAAACTTCATTGTTAATTTATCTATATTGGGTGTTTCACCCCAGTAATTTTCATGACGAACAAATTGTACTTCTTGGTCTTTTTTCCATTCCTTTAATTGGAAGGGACCTGTGCCTATAAAGTGGTCAGAGAAATTATCTCCCCAGCCCTCAACCTCTTCTTTAGGAATAATAATGTTACCTGCATCCGTTAGCATAGCTAGTAATGCTGCGTTTGGTGTAGCTAAATGAATCTCTAGTTCATAATCAGATAAAACTTTTACCTCTGTTACACCGCTTAAACGGTTCATTGCAGATTCTTTTGCAGAACGTTCTAGTGAATACTTAACGTCTTCAGCAGTCATTTCGCGACCATCTTGGTATTTACCAGGTTGGAATTTGACACCTTCACGTAATTTGAATGTATAAACTAACATATCATCTGACACTTTCCATTCTGTTGCTAAAGAAGGGATTATCTCAGAAAGGTCTTTATTATAAACAACTAAAGTGTCGGCTATTTGGCGCATTACCTGTGATTCATAGACACCTGTGTACTTAATAGGATCAAATGTTTTAGCATTTGCAGAAAGACCGACCTTTAAAGTGCCGCCCATTGCTACTTCTCCATTTTTCTGTTCTCCAGTTGAACTCCCTTTATTCGAGTTATCGCCTCCACAAGCAGCTACAAGGCCAATGACTAATGTTAAAACTACTATCAAAAAAGATTTTTTTAAGTTATTTTTCTTCATACATGCATGCCTCCTTGTTTTTTGTTTCACAATATGAACCGTTGTTTCGAAAATGGTAGGTTCGACATTAAAAATAGCATAGTTGTTAATAGAAAGTAAATATAAAATTAAAATAATTCTGAAAAATATGTTTACAAATGAAGATGTGTGCGTGTAGTATTTAGTTATTCACAATATGAACCAGTGTTTCTGATAATGAAAAAAGGAGGTCTTTTGATATGGGCTCTTATATTTTAAAAAGGTTAATCAATCTAATACCAACGCTTTTGGTAGTGGCCATTATTGTTTTTGTTATTACAAGGTTAATACCTGGTGATCCAGCAGCAGTGATGCTAGGACCACAAGCGAGTGTTGAAGATGTAGCAAATTTAAGAGACGAATTAGGGTTAAATGAATCGGTACCTGCACAATTTATTTCATATGTAGCAGACTTAGCGCAGCTTAATTTGGGTCATTCATATTCTTATAGTGAATCTGTCATTGGGCTCATTTTAGAAAGGTTTCCGAATACAGTAATTTTAGCTCTCGCAGCATTAGTAATTGCAGTAGTAATTGGGATTCCAGCGGGAATTCTAGCAGCTAGAAAACAAAACAAAATGATAGATTATGCTGTCATGTTAGTATCCTTAGTTGGTGTTTCTATGCCAATCTTTTGGTTAGGAATTATGTTAGTTCTATTGTTTAGTGTCAACTTAGGCTGGTTGCCAGCTACAGGGATGGGGAGTTTAGAGGATGGTGTATGGACATATATTAAACATCTAATATTACCTGCGTTCGCATTAGCTACAATTCCGATGGCCACGTTTGCACGTATTACACGTTCTAGTATGTTAGAAGTAATTTCCCAAGATTATATTAAAACGGCACGATCTAAAGGGATTAAAGAATATTTGGTTATTGGGAAACATGCATTCAAAAATGCATTAACGCCGATTTTAACAGTATTAGGGATGCAAATTTCCAATTTACTAGGCGGTGCAGTATTAACAGAAACAATATTTAGTTGGCCAGGGATGGGACGACTCATTGTAGATGCGATTGATAAACGCGATTTTGTTGTGGTACAAGGAACCGTTATTTTCATCGCATTGATTTTCGTATTAATTAACTTAGCAGTTGATATTTTATATAAAGTTGTGAATCCAAAAGTAAATTTAGAATCGGATGGGGGGAAAAAATAACGATGGCTCAAGCAATAGTGAATGACAACAAGAAAAAAAATACGTTGCTTAGAAAGTTGTTAAAAAATAAATTAGCATCAATCGGCTTAGTTATTGTTGCAATAATGACGATTATAGCTATATTTGCACCGTTGATTGCAACACATCCACCGAATGAAATGAGTATTGGGAAATCGTTTTTACCAGTAAATACAGAAGGTCACTTACTTGGTACAGATAACTATGGTCGTGATTTATTTAGTCGCTTAATATATGGTACACGCATCTCAATGATTGTAGGAATTGCGGCAGTTCTATTTGGCGCAATATTTGGGACATTACTTGGTTTATTAGCAGGATATTTTGGTGGTCGTTTAGATTCAATGATTATGCGTACTATGGATGGTCTTTTTGCATTCCCATTTATTTTACTAGCTATTACGTTAATGACTGTACTTGGTCAAGGTTTAGTAAATGTTATCGTTGCAATTGGCATTGCGAATATACCAGGGTTTGCCCGTCTTGTGCGTGGACAAGTATTAAGCGTAAAAGAGGAAGAATTTATTGAAGTGACACATTCATTAGGCGCGACACATAAGCGTATTATTTTTAGTCATATTTTACCGAATTGCATGGCGCCTTTAATTGTATATGGCACGATGAGTACAGCGGGGGCTATTATTTCTGAAGCAGCACTTAGTTTTCTAGGATTAGGTATTCAACCACCGACTGCTTCTTGGGGAAGTATATTGAAAGATGGTAAGGATTTTTTAGTATTAAATCCTCAAATGGCGACATACTCAGGAATTTGTATTTTGTTAACAGTACTAGGTATTAATCTTTTAGGTGATGGACTACGAGATGCTCTTGATCCGAAAATGAAAGTTTAACATGAAAGTGGGTGAAGTTATGGCTGAGCGTTTACTTGATGTTGAAAATTTGACAGTTGAATTTATAAGTGGCGGCTCTACGATGAAAGCAGTAAATGGTGTTAATTTACAATTAGATAAGAAGGAAACACTTGGCATAGTCGGAGAATCAGGTTCTGGGAAAAGTGTTACAGCTACAGCTTTAATGCGTTTAATCCCATCTCCGCCAGGTAAAATAACGAATGGGAAAATTCATTTTAATGGTCGAGATTTAGTAGGAATTTCCGAAAAAGAGATGCGGAATGTACGAGGCAATGAAATGTCTATGATTTTCCAAGATCCCATTACAAGTTTGAATCCGGTATTAACGGTAGGAAATCAAATCATTGAGGTCATACGTGCACACGAGAAAATGACGAAGAAAGAGGCAAGTACTAAGGCTGTTGAAATGCTCAAAATGGTTGGTATTCCAGAGCCTGAAAAGCGTTTGAAAATGTACCCCCATGAATTTTCAGGTGGGATGCGTCAACGTGTAATGATAGCCATCGCATTAGCATGCAATCCAAAGTTATTAATTGCCGATGAGCCGACAACCGCCCTTGATGTAACAGTGCAGGCACAGATTTTAGATTTGATGAAAAACTTACAGCAAAATCATGGCACTGCAATTATTATTATAACTCATGATTTGGGGGTAGTATGGGAACTTTGTGACAAGGTGAATGTAATGTATGCGGGACGTACAGTCGAGTCTACAACAACAAAGCAACTATATGACAATCCACTGCACCCCTATACATGGGGCTTACTTGAATCCCAAATTACAGTGGGGATACAAGAACAAGAACGGTTACCTGCAATACCGGGGAGTCCACCAGATTTAAGCAAGTCACTTAGTGGCTGTCATTTTTCGGCTCGCTGTCCTATGGCTACGGATATTTGCCGTAGTAACGTGCCTGAACTAATGGAAGTACAAGATAATCATTTTGTTGCTTGCCATTTGCAATCAAGAGAACAAATTGTAGCGCGTAAGGAGGGGATTTTTAATGCAACAACGTAAAGGGCTTGTACTAAAAGTAAATAATTTAAGAAAGTATTTCCCTATTAAAAATTCAATTCCTTTTAAGAAGACGACACAATTTGTAAAAGCAGTGGATGGTGTAAGCTTTGAACTATATAAGGGGGAGACACTAGGGATTGTAGGTGAATCAGGTTGTGGTAAATCTACAGTAGCACGCTTAATTAATCAATTAATTACGCCAACAGAAGGAACGGTAGAATTTAATGGAATAGATTTAGCAAGTTTAAGCACGAAAGAAATCCGTTCAGCACGTAAATCAATTCAAATGGTATTTCAAAATCCATATGCATCCCTTGATCCACGTAAAACAATTGAATATCTGATTGCAGAACCATTAGCGATTCATGGGATTGGTGACGAAGCATCACGCAAACAAAGAGTTGTTGATTTACTCGAAACTGTAGGTTTAAGTGCATACCATGCCAAGCGTCATCCACATGAATTTTCTGGTGGACAAAGACAGCGCATTAATATTGCCCGTGCACTAGCACTAAACCCAGATATTGTTGTCTGTGATGAACCGGTTTCAGCACTAGATGTATCTGTACAGGCACAGGTTATTAATTTACTAAAAGATTTGCAGCATGAATTTGGCTTAACCTATATATTCATCTCACATGATTTAAATGTTGTGAACTATATGTGTGACCGCATTGCAGTCATGTATTTAGGGAAAATCGTAGAAATCGGTTCATATGAAGAGATATACGATAACCCCCAACATCCATATACACAAGCACTATTATCAGCTATTCCAAAAGAAAATCCTTTTGATACGAAGGACCGCATTATTTTGACAGGAGATGTACCAAGTCCAGTAAATCCTCCGAGTGGCTGTGCATTCCATAAGCGCTGCCGCTTCGCAACGGAAAAATGCTCACAAATGGAACCTGTTCTTGATACGGTTTCTACGACACATCAAGTTTCCTGTCATCTATTTAAATCTCTTCAGCAGAAACCACTTCCTTCTTAAAGCAAGGAAATGAATACCAAGAATTTTTTGTTTTTTCAAAGGGGTCGAGAAATCTCTGTCGACTTATGAAAATTGGACAAGACCGCTACTTTTTAGGGTACTTAATGTCCAGTATTGCCCTAAGCCACCAGCGGAAGTCTTCGAGGGATAAAAGAGAGTTGCATCTAAAGTTGTTGTGGGCAGTTCAAGCAACTACAGCTAACTGACCTGCTTCGTACTAGCCTAAATATAACCTTAGAGGCGGACACCCCGTACACGAAGTACAATTGATGAGAAAAAGGAGCGTAATTATTATGTCATTAAAACATGTTATTGAATTATACGAGGTAATGGATAGTAAGCATGTTAATGGAAAAGTCGTCAAAGAATACTTACACAATGTCAATCCATCAGCGGATGTAATGGTAAAAACAATTACAGTTGACAATGCTTCGACTGATTTTATAAAGGTTGTAGTTAAAGGCAAGAATGGTAAATCTTCTGGTGGCAGCGCACCAACTTTAGGTGTTATTGGACGGTTAGGTGGGATTGGAGCCCGACCAGAAATGACGGGTTTTGTTTCCGACGGTGATGGTGCACTAGCATGTATGGCAGGTGCAGCAAAAACATTAGATATGGCATTAAAGGGTGATCAATTAGAAGGGGACATTATTTTCGCTACCCATATTTGTCCAGCCGCTCCAATTTTACCACATGAGCCAGTGCCATTCATGAACTCACCAGTTGATATGAGTGTGATGAATGAACATGAAGTAGACCCAGAGATGGATGCAATTTTATCGATTGACACAACCAAAGGTAATTCAGTTTGTAACCACAAAGGATTTGCTATCACACCTACGGTAAAAGAAGGTTATATTCTAAAAATTAGTGACGATTTATTACATGTTTACACACAAACAGCAGGTATTTCACCAGTTATACTACCTATCACAACACAGGATATTACGCCTTATGGAAATGGACTATTCCATATAAATAGTATTTTACAACCAGCTGTTGCCACTACTAGTCCAGTTGTTGGTGTCGCAATTACAACAGAATCAACTGTTGCTGGTTGTGCTACTGGTGCTACACATGTAACTGATGTAGAAAATGTTGTTCGCTTCTCCTTAGAGGTAGCAAAAATTTATGGGGCAAATAGATGTTCATTTTATGATGAAGAGCAGTTCGCACGAATTGAACAACTGTATGGTAGTATGAATCATTTACAAACAAAAGGAAATGAGATGAATATACATGGATGAATTAAAAAATCTAAAACTACAGTTAATCGAAGAAGTTGAAAATAACAAGGATGAATTAATTGATTTTTGTGCAAAATTAATTCAAATTCCGAGTGTAAACCCACCCGGGGATACTACTGAAATTACGACGTTTATAGAGGATTATTTAAATGAAGTAAATATTCCATACGACAAATATGAGTCTGCTGAAAAAATGTTTAACTTAGTTGCTTCTATTGGTAATGGTAAAGGAAAAGAATTAGTTTATTGTGGCCATACGGATGTTGTACCAGTAGGCGATCTTTCGAAATGGGAATTCAATCCATTTTCTGGAGAGGTGAAGGATGGCTGGATGCTGGGCCGTGGAGCAAGTGATATGAAAGCAGGCTTAGCTGGTATTATTTTTGCAACAAAGATGTTAAAAAAACTAAATATCGAACTACCAGGGAAATTAACACTAGCTATTGTACCAGATGAAGAAACAGGGGGCGAATTTGGTGTGCCTTGGTTATTAGAGCGTGGATACGTAAGTGGTGATGGTTGTTTGATTGCAGAGCCTTCATCGCCTTTAAACCCGACTATTGGGCAGAAAGGTTCTTACTGGTTTGAATTAGAAGTACGAGGAGAACCTGGTCATGGTAGTTTGTCACCTTTAGCAGGTAGAAATGCCATTGTCGATGCTATTCGTGCTATAAATGAAATTCGTACTTTATGGGATATTGAAATTGATATACCTGTGGATGTACAGCCTCTCATTGAAGTATCACAAAAATACATGCGTGAAGTTGAAAAAGATCGCTTGAAATATCAAGAAGTATTAGAGAAAATTACTGTAAATATTGGTACAATTGAGGGAGGTACGAAGTCCAATGTAATTCCAGATTATTGTAAAGTACACATAGATTGCCGTTTACCATTTGGTATTACCCAAGAAAAAGTGACTGAAATTTTGGAAAATAAATTGGATGCTTTGCATATTGATTATACGATTAATCGCTTTGGATTTAAAAGTGTGGCAAATTATACAACAGCAGAAGACCCCGTTTGCAAATCGATTGTTGATAATATTTCATTTGTTACGGGCAAAGAAGCGTACGGTGTTATGCAATGGGCAAGTAGCGATGCACGCCATTTTAGACAACATGATATTCCTGTGCTGCAATACGGCCCAGCTTACTTACCAAGTATCCATGGTTATAACGAAAAAGTACGTGTGGAGGACATCGTACGTTGTGCAAAAGTATATATAACAGCTGCAATTGACTTTCTATATCAAAAGTAAGAGACTCTTTTACTCTCTTGCTTTTGATAAATAGTTCAGAAGGATGAGAGAAATGCTAAAAACTTTAAATTTATCTATTGCTGTTTTAAAGATGTTTACAAAAGAAAAGCCAACATGGGGCGGCCGCGAATTGGCTATGGAAATGAATATTAATCATACGAATCTATATCGAATTCTTGAAACATTTGAAAATAATGGATTTATTACAAAAGATCCTATTACAAAAAAATACTCTTTAGGAATTGCTTTATGGGAAATTGGCATGAATATGTATGATTCATTAAATATTGACCAACTTTGTTTGCCAACTCTGGAAAAATTAAAAGATACTACGGGCGAAACAGCTATTTTCACAGTTTTACATGGGCTAGAAGCGCTCACTTTACTGAAAGCAGAGCCTTTAAATAAGGTGAAGTTTTCCGTGTCAAAGGGTAGTAGAACACCACTTTATGTAGGTGCTTCCTATCGCTCGATGCTCGCATACTTGAGTGATGAACAAATTTCTCAAGTTATTGATGTTCCTTTAGTGGCCTATACAACTAATACATTAACAGATGCGACAAAAATTCGTGCTGAGCTTGCAGCAATCCGAGAGTGCGGCTTTGCAACCAGTAATAGCGAATATACAGCAGATGTACTAGCGCTTGCCATGCCAGTTTTTAATAGCGAAGAACAGGTTGTAGGATCAATTACTGTATCTGGCCCAACTTATCGTTTTACGGAACAACGCATGCCAGAAGTTTTGCAACCATTAACGGCAGCAAAACATGAAATTGAAGGTATCATACGTAAATATCATCTGAATTTTAATTAAGGAGTACAACGATGCAACATTTACAAGATATTGCACGAAATATTTTAGCAGGAAATTTGAATGTTCAATCTTCGGAAACACTTGTTATTTTAACGGATATTCATCAACAAGAAATAGCACAAATTTTTTATGAAGCAGGACTAACAATTACAGAAAATACGATGTTGGTAGTTATGCCGCTTTTGCAAAAATCAGGACAAGAGCCAATTACAGCTATATCATCGTTGATGGCAAATGTAGATGTTACATTGTGTATTACTTCACACTCATTAACACATACAGTGGCACGTAAAAAGGCGTGTGAAAACGGTGGGCGAGTAGCGACGATGCCTGGAGTTACAATCACGATGCTAGAACAAGGTGCCCTACATGCAGATGCTCATGAAATTGAAGAACTTGTGGAAATATATGTGAATCTACTGAATGTTGCAAAAGATGTAGTCATTATAAAAGATGACCATGAGTTAACTTTTAGTGTAGCAAACCGAAGTGGTATCCGTTCGACGGGTATTGTGCGCCATGCAGGCGACTATGGCAATATCCCTTCTGGAGAATCATATATTGCACCTGTTGAAACATCCGCGAATGGTGATATTTTAATTGATGGTTCTATTGCAAATATTGGTGTATTAACGGAGCCTTTATTATTAAAAATTCGTAATGGTCGTCTGGAAGATGCAATTGGCCTAGATGGCGAAAGATTACTGGCTTTGTTAGGACAGGGGAATGGTCGTATCATAGCTGAATTTGGTATTGGCGTAAATAAAAGTGCTATTTTGTGTGGGAATGTGCTGGAAGATGAAAAAGTATATGGCACCATTCATATTGCATTTGGCAGTAATGTGCCTTTTGGTGGCACGAATGCAGCAGATGTCCATATCGATTGTGTGGTAAAAAACCCGACAGTATATTTTGATGGTAAACAAGTAATCTAGATAATAATTGAGCGTGACTTCAAGTATTTTGAAGCACGCTTTTTTCAATTGAATGGGCCGAGGGACGTGGCAAAATCTTATCGGTTGATTGTTGTTACATCATTACACTATAGTAAAATAAATGTATCTCTAATCAATATAAATTGCATAGGCTACGAAATGGATAGCACATTTCTCATAGAGCAAAAAACATGTTTCCATAGTATCTCAAATGGGAGGGAGATTCCCCTTCTTTTTTGAAGCAGAAACAGAAC
Source organism: Lysinibacillus parviboronicapiens (assembly GCF_003049575.1). Lineage (GTDB taxonomy): Bacteria > Bacillota > Bacilli > Bacillales_A > Planococcaceae > Lysinibacillus > Lysinibacillus parviboronicapiens. The sequence continues at coordinate 36,795 of NZ_PYWI01000002.1, forward strand.
ATCGATTTTATACCATCACGAATGAAGAAGTCACTACTTTTTATTAATAATTTCGACACAGTGTAGGAATTTTAAATGCATTGAAGAGAGTGATGCTTGTGCGACATTAAAAGTTTAGGAGTTGACAACAGTGTTTTCATTTATAGATTTGAATGGCTACAAAGTAGATTTAAGTTTTACAAGAGGCGAGTTTAAGGTGGAACCTAAACATGTGCTGGTCTTTTTAAAGCATGAAAATAAGTGGTTATGTACGATTCATAAACGTCGTGGGGTGGAAGTTCCCGGTGGAAAGTTAGAACGTGGCGAAACATTAGAAGAAGCAGCCGTACGAGAAGTATTTGAGGAAACAGGTGTACACGTGAAAAATCTTAAATGGTTTGCAGAATATGCAGTTCATGATGACATATTATTTTGTAAAACAGTCTTCACTGCACAATTTGCAGGTCAAGAGGAAATTGACTTTGATTTAGAAACATCAGGTATGATGTGGTTAACCGATGAAGAGTTTGCGAATCATCCAAATTTAAGCTTTCATATGAAGGACGAGGGCATGCAGAAAATGCTAGAGGAAGTGAAGCGTAATGACGACAAATGGTGAAATAGTAGAAAAGCGTGCGTATCCTTCACCAAACCCTACTATTCGTTTAACGGAAATTACGTATATGTCACAGGGATTACGAGTGAAGGGCTTATTAGCTGAACCAAAAGCAAGTGGTACATATGATGGCTTTTTATATTTACGAGGTGGCATGCAAAATATTGGCATGGTCAGACCAGCACGAGTGGCCCAGTTTGCTGCACAAGGATTCATTGTCTTTGCGCCCTATTATCGTGGTAATAGAGGTGGTGAAGGTAGAGATGAATTTGCTGGTCGGGACCGCTTCGATGCCATATATGGTGTGGATGTTTTAAAACAATTTTGTAATGATAATATTCATGTTTTTGGCTTTTCACGTGGAGGGATTATGGCACTTTGGACGGCCATTTTACGAAAGGATATTACTTCTGTGGTCACATGGGCAGGTGTTTCCGATGCAACTGCAACATATTGGGAGCGTACAGATATGCGACGAATGATGAAGCGTGTTATCGGAGGCACACCTAATCGTGTACCTGAAGCGTACGATGCAAGGACCCCATTATTTGAAGTTGAACATATTACTGCACCAGTGCTCATTATTCATGGACTACGCGATGAAAATGTTGATATTGAACATGCAAGACAACTAGAATTTTATTTAAAGGATGCTCAAAAAAATTATGAGACTTGGTACTACGAAAAGCTAACACATTTTTTCCCTTCGGAGGTAAATCGATTAGTAGTACGAATGCTGTGCAATTGGATGAAGACACAATAAATAGTATGGGGGCTGTCCAAAAAGTAAAAATCGTCGTAGACTTCTTTGGAAAAGATAGAGCACGAGACCTAACAGGAAGATTATGAGGAACGAAGGCTAAAATTGTCATGTCCTCCTTGACAATTTATCTTGCTGACGCTTCGCTTTCGTACAAAAAAACATCTTGTTGCTCGGATGTGGCTCGTGCCTTGCCCGCGGAATGCGAAGCGGGTTTTTACCATATAGGAAACGATTGTTATTATTTGAAGGACTTTTGGGACAGTTCCCTCTTTTGTAGAAAACTAATGTGTATTTTCAAATTTATAGGAATGATATATAATTCAATTGTAATATATTTACTATTGGAGGTGTTGTGAAATGAGTTCCATTAATTTGAAAAAGAAAACTGCTAAGCTCGTTTTAGAGAAAAAGAATTTAAAGGGAGTTGTAGCACGTGTTGGAATAGTACTAGACATTTCAGGTTCTATGCGTAAGCTTTATCGTCAGGGAGTCGTTCAAGAAGCTGTAGAACGAGTACTTGCAGTCGCGAGTCAGTTTGATGATGACGGGGCATTGGATGTCTGGGTATATGATAATGAATTTTCAAGATTACCAGCAGTAACAGAAAAAGATTTTGTTGGATATGTTGAGCGTGAAATTCTAAATAATGTAGGTGTACATAAATTTGGGCGAAATGATGAGCCACTTGTTATGGAAGATGTTATAAAAAAATATGTGAATGAAGAGCCAAGTCAAGATCCTGTATTTATTGTTTTTATTAATGATGGTGGATGTAAGAATGGGATAAAACGCTTCATTGTAGAATCATCTACTAAACCGCTATTTTGGCAGTTTGTAGGTATAGGGGATTCGAACTTTGATGTTTTACGTAAACTAGATTCGATGGAGGGGCGCTTCATTGATAACGCCAATTTTTTTCATCTAGATAGTATGGAAACGATAACTGATGAACACTTATATGAGCAATTACTTGATGAGTTTCCAATGTGGTTGAAAGGTGCGAAAGAAAAAAGAATTATATAACCAAGATAAGGTAGCCGTTGAAGCGAAGAATATCGTCTTTTGAGGCTGCCTTCTATTATGTTCAGTGATAGTAAAAGAAAGATTTTTTACTTCTGCTTTTTATTTAGCTTTCTCTCGTGCTATCATTAATTTGTTAGAATTTTCTATTATTAGAAGGGGTGAAGGAATGGAGCAATTACTTGTGGATGTTGGTGGAAGAGATTTGGCCGTTACACTTGATGGGCAAGGAGACGATACCATTGTATTTTTACACGGCTTAACTGGACATCAGCATAATTTTTATCATTTAGTTCAGTTGTTAAAAGCAGACTTTAAAACGGTATCTGTGGATTTGGCAGGGCGAGGGGAAAGTGACCCATCAGAAACGAGTTCTGTATTACAACATGCTAAAGATGTATCCATATTACTAGAAAAGCTAGCAATCAACGAACCGATAATTATCGGACATTCAATGGGTGCATTTATCACATCGATTATTGCTAGTGAGCATCCACATGTGAAAGGAGTAATTTACTTAGACGGGGCATGTAAAATTGACCCTGCACTTAGTGCAATACTACAGCCCTCACTTGGTAGACTGCACAAAACGTATTTGTCTAAGGACCAGTACTTACAAGAAATGCAGCAATTATATACAATGTTAGGTATCACATGGTCTGAAGAGATTGAGCAAGCGGTGTTGTACGAGGTTGTCGAGATAGATGGTATTTGGAAGAGTAGAATGCATGTCCAAAATATAAATGAAGATTTGCAAGGTTTTGCAGATTATGATCCGAAGGCAATAGCAGAAAAAGTTGCGAGTCCTGTGCTTTTAGTGATGGCGACCGGTGCAATTGGCCCATTACCTGCATTGTTTGCAGAACCGCTATTTCAAGATACAGTGAACTATACACAAAATATTCAAACGTTTGTAACATCGAGCAATCATTATTCCATGGTAGGCGATAAACAGCCAGATATGAATCAGGCTATTTATGATTTTGTGAGATCGTTATAAGGAAAAAGAGGAGACGAATATATTCGTCTCCTCTTGGCGTCTAACTTATTTTAATGGACCACCAAGTTTAGTGATGGCTTCAGATACGTTCGAAAATTTCTTGAAGTTGTCGTTGAATAGGCCAGCAAGTTCAGCTGCTTTTTTATCATAAGCCGCTTTATCAGCCCATGCTTCGCGTGGGTTAAGCACTTCTGTTGGAACACCTTCAACAGTTGTTGGGATGTGTAAACCAAATACAGCATCTTGAATTGTTTCTACGTTGTTTAACTTCCCATCGATTGCAGCGCGTACCATTGTACGAGTGTACGAAAGTTTCATACGACTACCAGTGCCATATTCGCCACCAGTCCAACCAGTGTTTACAAGGAATACTTGTGCACCGTGCTCATCTATTTTTTGACCTAACATTTCAGCATACACAGTTGCTGGAAGTGGAAGGAATGGAGAACCGAAGCATGTAGAGAATACTGGTTCTGGTTCTGTTACACCACGTTCTGTACCAGCAAGCTTTGAAGTGAAACCACTTAAGAAGTGATACATTGCTTGTTCTTTTGTTAATTTACTGATTGGAGGTAATACGCCAAATGCATCAGCTGTTAAGAAGACGATTGTTTTTGGATGACCTGCAACAGAAGGGTCAACAATATTTTCGATGTATTGGATCGGATAAGCAACACGAGTATTTTCTGTTAAAGAACCGTCATCATAGTCACATACGCGAGTCTCTGGATCAACTGCTACGTTTTCTAACACAGAGCCAAAGCGAATAGCACTGTAGATTTCTGGTTCGTTTTCAGCAGAAAGGTTGATTGTTTTTGCATAGCAACCGCCTTCGATGTTGAATACGCCATTATCAGACCAACCATGTTCATCGTCACCGATTAATTTGCGGTCAGCGTCAGCTGATAATGTTGTTTTACCAGTGCCAGATAATCCGAAGAATAATGCTACATCGCCAGCTTCACCAACGTTTGCTGAACAATGCATTGACAGGATATTTTGTTCTGGTAATAAGTAGTTCATAATACCAAAAATAGATTTTTTCATTTCACCAGCATACTCAGTACCACCGATAAGGATGATTTTCTTTTCAAGAGACACGATGATGAATGTTTCAGAAGATGTGCCATCAACTGCAGGATCTGCTTTGAAGTTTGGCGCAGAAATGACTGTGAAGTCAGCAACATGCGAAGCTAATTCTTCTTTTGTTGGACGGATAAATAATTGATGAGCGAAAAGGTTGTGCCAAGCGTACTCATTAATTACTTGGATGCTTAGTTGTGAGTCTTTGTCAGCACCCGCATATCCTTTGAATACGAATAATTCGTCACGTTCTTTTAAATACTTCACAACTTTTACATATAAGTTGTCAAAGACTTCTGACGAAATTGGTTGATTTACTTTACCCCAGTCAATTTTATCTTTTGTATCTGCTTCTTCTACCATATATTTATCTTTAGGTGAACGACCAGTGTATTTACCAGTTTCTGCACGCACTGCGCCATCTACTGTTAACATTGCTTCACCACGAGATGTAGCTTTTTCAACTAATTGTGGTACTGAAAGTTGAACGTTAATGTTCCCGCCGCTTAATAATTCCTTCAGTTCGTTTGCAATTTCTACTGAATTCATCGATTAAATACCATCCTTTTTTATAGTATTCCCTTGTGTTCGAGGGAGTATTTCTTAATTTCAAAAATAGTATAACACAATTGCTTAAATAATCTATACTAATTCAGAAATTATTTTTGCGATTTTATTACTTTTCAATAAAACGACATAAAACGATTGACAACGTTCGACCTTTTACGTAAGATGAGAAATTGAACGGATACTCTTATCCCGAGCTGGTGGAGGGTCAGGCCCTGTGAAACCCGGCAACCTGCATGCATTATTTCACGACATGCGTTGGTGCCAACCTGATGCAAGGGGACAACCCTTGAACGATAAGAGTGAAAGGTTACGAAGTCATTATTCCTTTCCTCATGTAAAGTACACGTGAGAAAAGGATTTTTTTATTTGTAAAAATGAATGTAAAGGTAAGTATATGCACTTCTTTCCTTATTATAATGACGGATCTTTCTAAATCCTCGTGTTAAAAGCAGCAACGGCTTGAAGTTCAATCCTTTAGGAGCGAACTTGACATGGGTAATGAGTACCGTATTAATTTCGCAAATACTATTTGTAAGAGTAATAGGAGGAAAACCAAATGACAAACCGTCGACTGTTTACATCAGAGAGTGTAACAGAAGGACATCCAGATAAAATTTGTGATCAGATTTCGGATGCCATTTTAGATGCAATTTTAGCAGAAGATCCAAATGCACGTGTAGCGTGTGAAACAACTGTAACAACAGGGTTAGTATTAGTAGCAGGAGAGATTACTACTTCTACTTATGTAGATATTAAAGGCATTGTCCGCGATACAGTCGCTGAAATCGGCTATACACGTGGAAAATATGGTTTTGATGCTGAAAACTTAGCAGTACTAGTGGCGATTGGTGAGCAGTCACCAGATATTGCACTAGGTGTTGACCAAGCATTAGAAGCACGTGAAGGCTCTATGACAGATGCAGACATCGAAGCGATTGGAGCGGGTGACCAAGGCTTAATGTTCGGGTATGCTTGTAACGAAACGCCGGAACTGATGCCATTACCAATTAGTTTAGCGCATAAATTGTCTCGCCGTTTAACAGAAGTACGCAAATCAGGTGAATTAGCATATTTACGTCCCGATGGTAAAACACAAGTGACGATTGAATATGATGAAAATAATGTGCCAGTTCGTGTGGATACAATTGTTATTTCAACACAGCATGATGAAGAAGCAACACTTGAACAAATTCAAGCAGATTTAAAAGAATTAGTAATTGCCCCAGTAGTTCCGAGTGAATTACTTGATGGAAATACGAAATATTTCATCAACCCAACAGGCCGTTTCGTAATCGGCGGACCAAAAGGTGATGCAGGTCTTACTGGCCGTAAAATCATCGTTGATACATACGGTGGTTATGCTCGTCATGGTGGTGGCGCATTTTCTGGTAAGGATGCAACAAAAGTCGATCGTTCAGCAGCATATGCAGCACGTTACGTAGCGAAAAACATTGTTGCAGCCGGCTTAGCAGATCGTGTTGAAGTACAGCTGGCCTATGCTATTGGTGTAGCACAGCCGGTATCTATTGCAGTGGACACGTTTGGTACAGGGAAAGTAAAAGAAGACGAAATCGTTAAATGGGTGCGTGAACTATTCGATTTACGTCCAGCAGGTATTATTAAAATGCTTGATTTACGTCGCCCAATCTACAAACAAACTGCTGCTTATGGTCACTTTGGACGTACAGATTTAAACGTGCCTTGGGAAAATACAGACAAGGCTGATGCATTAAGAGAGAAAGCTAGTCTATAAGTCGCTTTTCAAAAAAGCATTGTTATGTTTTCATAAAGATATACTTTCTATTAAACGAAAGGGGACTAAGAATATTTCTTAGACCCCTTCTTTTTCATTAGCAATCATTTTTGCAAGGATTTGTAATATTGCCCTTTTTCTGCGTATTCGCGAACGATGCGTTCCATATCTTTTATATCTTCGGCATTTAATTCACGGACAACTTTTGCCGGACGTCCTAATGCTAAGCTATTAGGAGGAATGACTTTACCTGGAGGTACAAGACTGCCTGCACCAATGAATGCACCCTCTCCGATTTCTGCTCCATCTAAAATAATTGAGCCCATTCCTATCAAGGCATTTTTTCGAATCGTACAACTATGTAAAGTGACTTGGTGCCCAACTGTTACTTCATCTTCAATAATCAATGGATATTTTGGACTTTGGTGTAAGCAACAAAGATCTTGTATACTTACACGTTTACCAATAATTGTAGGAGATACATCGCCTCGAATTACAGTATTAAACCATATTGTCGTTTCAGCACCTATCGTAACGTCGCCAGTAACGGTCGCATAGTCGGCAATAAAAACAGATGGATCGATTGTTGGTGTTTTATCTTTAAAAGGATAGATCATAGAAATCGCCTCTTTTCTTTCTTTGATGTAGTATTATCGTATCAAATACGCAACTTATTGGAAATATAAAATTAAAATGTGCAAGATATTTAGTTATAATTAATATGTAACTATTTTTTAGGAGGACTATGTGAATGTGGAAATGGGAAGCTGATGGACATGCGAAAGCTGTAATAGCTATACTTCATGGTGCTTATGAAAATCACCGTTGGTACGCATGGCTTATAGAAAAACTTAGAATGGAAGGCTTCCACGTAGTCATGGGGGATTTACCAAATCATGGCGCCAAGGCAAAACTTTCGCGTGTCCATGATGAAGACTTTAAAGAATATAATAAATATACAAGGAATCTAATTGAAAATGCCTTTTCATATGATTTGCCCGTATTTTTAATAGGACATGGCTTAGGTGCAACATTAGTATTACATACGGTGCACAAAAGAAAATATGAATGTGCAGGCATTGTTTTAACATCACCTTGGCTGCACTTAAAATTATTGCCTGGTAAAATGTCAAATGCTTTAACAAGCCTAAGTGCTTTAACGGCTAATGTCAAAATGACACATGATATTACATTTGAAAAATTGACACGTAATGTGGAAGGTAGAAATGAAATGAAGGATGAATTTCCGTTCAAATCAGTCGTATCAGTAAAATGGTATCGTGAATTACAATATATGATGCGTAATTTAGTCATTATGACCAAGGCGGAATTTCCCAATATGCCGATGCTTGTTATGACTGGAGAAAAGGACAGCATTACGGAAACGAGACAGACGCGTAATTGGCTACATCAACAGGAATTCACCGAATTTCAATTTAAAGAATGGGCGAAATGCTATCATAATCTATTTCATGAGGTAGAGCGTGAAGAGATATTTGTGTATATACGTGATTTCATTAATAATGCTCTCCGCCGGATTGGTTATATAATTGAATAGATGATTGCCCTCCATAGAAGTAATGTTTCTTTAGACTGTAGTTACATGAAAATAATGTTGTAATTTTCTGAAAAGTGTAATACTATAATGTCTAAATGAAAGGACATTCAAAAATTGGGGGGATATAATGGAAGCTATTGTTGGAAAACTGAATGATATTCTATGGGGACCTTGGTTTATTTATGGTATTTTATTAATCGGACTATTTTTCTCAATTATAACGCGGTTCCTACAAGTTCGACACATTAAAGACATGTTTGTCTTAATGTTTAAAGGTGAAAAGTCTGATAAAGGGATATCATCTTTCCAGGCAATGTCAATTGCATTATCAGGTCGTGTAGGTACAGGTAATATTGCTGGTACTGCTACAGCAATCGGGATGGGGGGACCTGGAGCAGTATTTTGGATGTGGGCGATTGCTTTCATCGGTGCTGCCACTGCATATGTTGAGTCGACATTGGCACAGATTTATAAAGAAGAGAAAGAAACGGAATATCGTGGAGGGCCGGCCTTTTATATTGAAAAAGGAATGGGTCAAAAATGGTTTGCCATTATTTTTGCGATTGCTGCATTAATCGCAATGTTAATATTAATGCCAGGTGTGCAATCAAATGCGATTGCAGGTGCTGTTGAAAATGCATTTGGCATAGAAACGTGGATTACTGGACTTATTATTGTTGTGTTGTTAGGTGCAATTATTATCGGTGGGGTTAAATCGATTGCAAATGCTGCACAAGTAATTGTACCATTTATGGCGTTAGCTTATATTATTATGGCAATCATTATTATTGCTATGAATATCTCGGAAGTGCCTACTGTATTTGCATTAATTTTCTCAAGTGCTTTTGGTGCTCAGGAAGTCTTTGGTGGTATTATTGGCTCAGCTATTGCTTGGGGCGTTAAGCGCGGTATTTATTCAAATGAAGCTGGTCAGGGAACTGGAGCGCATCCAGCTGCTGCCGCAGAAGTTTCACATCCTGCTAAACAAGGTATTGTGCAAGCAGCTTCAGTGTACATTGATACATTACTAATTTGTTCAGCTACAGCATTTATGATTTTATTTACTGGTATGTATAATGTGCAAGATGAAAAGGTTGCTGAAGGTACTGATCCGTATATTCATATTGGTGAATTCAATCAAAATGGTTTATCTGGGGAAGAACAGATGACATTTGCGAAAAGTATAAAAGAAGGTGCTGCGTATACACAATACGCGGTTGAATCCTCACTACCAGGTTTTGGAGCACCGTTCGTAGCGATTGCTTTATTCTTCTTTGCATTTACAACAATTATGGCCTATTACTATATTGCAGAAACAAATGTGGCCTATTTATTCAAAGGTCAAACGGAAAAGATTTTTATTTGGTTAGCTAAGATTGCGATTTTAATAGCAGCCTTCTATGGTACCGTTCGAACATCCGATCTTGCATGGGCTATGGGGGATGTAGGTTTAGGTTTAATGGTATGGGTTAACGTTATTGCCATCTTAATCATTATGAAACCTGCTATTGTCGCATTAAAAGATTATGAGAAACAGAAAAAAGAAGGGAAAGACCCTGTCTTTGATCCTCGTAAACTAGGTATAAAAGGTGCAGATTTTTGGATAGACTACAACGAAAAACGTAAAAATAAATAAAAAAAAACGAGACTATGAAACTTTCATCATAGTCTCATTTTTTTATCGGTAGGTAGCTCTTTCATTTTTTCTAATGCAATGATAAAGGGTGGATCATTTTGTTGGTTTAGAAATTCATATTTTAACACATGGACATTTTTTTGTGGTAAATGACTGACGTAGTCAATAACTGCATCGCGTTCTTCTTTGCCACCAGGATGACCATGGTAAATGACTAGGATAATAAGTCCGCCAATTTTTAGTAGTTGTAGTAAGTCTGTGATTGCTAAGATGGTCGTATTGGGTTTCGTAATGATATTGTGATCACTACCAGGTAAATAACCAAGATTAAAAATAGCCGCGGCTACTGGCTTCTGTACATGTTTTGCCACATGCTCGTGACCTGTATGTAAAACAAGAGCACGATGTTCTAATGCATTGTCTAGAAGTCGATGGAGTGTTGCATCGACAGCGCTTTTTTGCACATCAAAGGCAAATACTTGTCCGTTATCACCAACGAGCTGTGCTAAAAATAAAGTATCATGTCCATTGCCAGCAGTTGCGTCCACGACTGTATCCCCATCTTCAATCGCTTCTGTTAATAGTTGCTGGGCATATTGTAAAACACGTTGTAGCTTCATTTTACGACCTCAGTCTGAAAAAGCTTACCTTGCCAGCTTCCACGTCGTTCTAATTCCGCATCAATGCCGTTCAATACTTCCCATTTATTAACACTCCACATAGGCCCAATCATTAAATCGATTGGTCCATCACCTGTTATGCGATGTATGACCATATTTGGTGGCAATATTTCTAATTGATCTGCTACTAGCTTCGTATAAACATCCTGATCTAAAAATTTTAGCATTCCTTTTTCATATTGCTTTACCATTGGCGTCCCTTTTAATAGATGAAGTAAATGAATTTTAATACCTTGGACATCGAGCTTTGCCACTTCACGAGCAGTTTCCATCATCATGTCATAGTCTTCCAGGGGAAGTCCGTTAATGATATGAGAGCAGACACGTATACCATGTTTGCGAAGCTTTTCTATGCCTTCTACATACGTTGCATAATCATGGGCGCGGTTAATAAGATTTGCCGTTTTTTCATGCACTGTTTGAAGACCGAGTTCAATCCATAAATACGTACGTTCGTTTAGCTCTGCTAAATATGCGACAACATCATCTGGTAGGCAGTCTGGACGAGTAGCAATTGATAGCCCAACTACACCTTCTTGTGCCAATGCAGCTTCAAATTTCTCTTTTAAAACTGCAAGGGGAGCATGGGTATTTGTGTAAGCTTGGAAGTAAGCCATGTATTTGCCATTCTTCCATTTTTGATGCATTTTGTCACGAATTTCAGCGAATTGCACATCGATTGCATCAACTTTGTTTCCTGCAAAATCACCAGAACCTGCTGCACTACAAAATGTACAGCCACCAAATGCGACTGTGCCATCACGATTCGGGCAGTCAAAACCTGCATCAAGCGCTACTTTAAATACTTTATGCCCAAATTGATCGCGTAAATAGCGATTCCATGTATAGTATCTTTTCCCTTCAGAAGGAAAAGGAAAGTTTGTTTCTGACATGTATTTCACTCCTCTAACACTATATATTATCACGTGCTTGCGCTTCCGTCATGAAGTAATGATTTTATTCTGCACAAGCAGTTGCTAACCGTCCACTTTAAAACAAAAATAGAGTAGGACAATTAGCCGATGTTTTAGTAATCGTAAGTAAGTAAATGAAAGAACAATAATAAGTTCCCTGATGCCTGAGATTACTTATAAGTGAACCGTATCGGTCAGTAATCTGTGAAGTGAAAATCCTATTACCAAGTAAGTTCACATATATGAAGGAAAGGTAAATTTATTTTCCTTGTACATTTTCATATTTCAGCATAAACTAACTATTTAGAGTAGCGAAATAACGGAGGACATGATATGCCAAAAAGTGTTTGGTTTCTAATTATCGGTATGCTTGTGAACACAACGGGCAACTCTTTTTTATGGCCCTTAAATGCCATATATATGCATGACTATTTAGGTAAGTCACTTGCAATGGCTGGCTTTGTATTGATGCTGAATTCAGCTGCGGGTGTGTTAGGCAATCTACTAGGTGGTTATTTATTTGATAGAATAGGTGGCTATAAGTCAATTATGTTAGGTATTTTATTGACGATTGTTTCCTTAATCGGACTAACCATTTGGCATGGATGGCCACATTATGTGTGGTTCTTAACGATTCTTGGTTTTAGTGGCGGTATTGTCTTCCCTGGGATGTTTGCATTAGCCGGAGCGGCTTGGCCTGAGGGAGGTCGCAAGGCGTTTAACTCGATTTACTTAGCACAAAATTTAGGTGTCGCAGTAGGTCCTGCCCTTGCAGGCATTGTCGCAGATTATAGATTTGACTACGTATTTATGGTAAATTTAGGGATGTATATCCTGTTTTTCTTTATTGCATTATTGACTTTTAAAGGGTTAGATGCGAGAAGCATTGCGCCTAAAAATGTAGTGAGTGAAAGTAAACGCATCATAAATAAAGCGCCATTCTATGCATTGTTAATACTTAGTTCATCATCTGTATTATGTTGGCTTGCTTATTCACAATGGAGTGCGACTATTTCTTCCTATACGCAGGATTTAGGTCTTGGCTTAAAGCAATATAGTTTACTCTGGACGATTAATGGCTTACTTATTGTTTTAGCCCAACCATTAATCGCGCCATTGGTGAAGCGTTGGGAAGATAAATTAAAAACTCAATTAGTATTTGGAGTAATTCTGATTGCGATATCATTTGGGATTATTGCATTTGCGAGCGACTTTAAAATGTTTGCGGCTGCAATGGTTGTTTTAACATTCGGCGAAATATTCTATACGCCTGCCTTACCGACTATTGCCAATCTGCTTGCCCCAAAAGGGCGTCAAGGCTTCTATCAGGGCATTATTAATAGCGCAGCGACTGGCGGTCGTATGATTGGTCCTTTATTCGGTGGCATAATGGTTGATCAGTTCGGTATGATTGTGCTTGTATCGATTTTAGTCGTTATTGTGTTAATGGCCATTATCCCATGCCTACTGTATGATCGTCCGTTAAAAAGAGATCATATAATTACAGATTAATAAATATGAGAATCAGATATTAAGTGTGTGAAAAGTGTGCTAAAGCAGATTTTTCATACGCTTTTTTTATTTTGTAGTTGAAATCAATTGGGTTAAAGATTACAATCATACATATTCAAATATTTGAATATGTAAACATGATAAGCCTAGTCACAAAGTACAGTCATAGTGGAGGGATCTACGTGGAAGAGGGTTTACAACAATTTAAAGCTGATTTTTTTAAAGCTTTAGCACATCCATTACGTATAAGGATTCTTGAATTATTGGTTGATGGTAAGAAAAGTGTGAATGAAATTCAAAGCTGTCTTGAGAAAGAAGGTTCAGCCGTTTCCCAACAGCTGAGTGTCTTGCGGACGAAGAATATTGTATATGGGACGAAAGAGGGTAAAAAAGTTTACTATTCTTTGAGTGATCCGATGATTATAGAATTACTAGACGTTGCAAAGAAAATTTTTAACAATCATTTAGTCAATACCATTTCAAGATTAGAAGAAATGACTGTCAGTGAAAATACGATGACATGATATAAGAGCTTATCTTTTATCTTCTTGGAAAGTATCCTGAATTCTAATGAAAGGTAATCTTGCTAACTTGATTCGATGAATTAATTCGAAGGGAAGATTTACTATGAAGTCACAGTTTACAGGGCGGCTTGAAGGATATTCTGTTGGTCTTTTTAAAAAAGATTTACTGTCAGGCATTATTGTCGGTATTGTTGCTATCCCATTAGCAATGTCCTTCGCGATTGCGTCAGGTGTTAAACCTGAGTATGGAATTTATACCGCATGTATCGCAGGGATACTTATCTCGGTATTTGGAGGTTCGAAATATCAAATAGGGGGACCTACAGGCGCATTTGTCCCAATTCTGTTAGGTATCGTGCTCACTTATGGTTATGAAAATTTATTGATTGCCGGTTTGATGGCTGGCATTATGTTATGTTTAATGGGGATTTTTAAGTTAGGCACGCTCATAAAATTTATCCCACGGCCTGTAACTATCGGATTCACAGCTGGTATTGCAGTAATTATTTTTACAGGTCAAATTGCTAATTTTCTAGGTCTAACAGGTATTAAACGACACGAGTATTTTATTGCGAATATAAAAGAACTTGTCATGCATGTAGGCACGACAAATTATTATAGTATTTTAATAGCCATCATTAGTCTTGTAATAATTCTTGCAACACCAAAAATATTGCCAAAAGTACCAGGAGCTCTAGCTGGAATTGTTATTTCTACACTTATCGCAACATTGTTCTTCTCAGGACAAGTAGCGACAATTGCAACAGCCTATGGTGAAATTCCTAATACCTTACCAAAATTTTCGATTCCTGAAATTACGTTCGAGCGTATTCAATTATTAATAGGACCTGCATTTGTCATTGCTATGCTTGGAGGGATTGAATCCCTATTATCGGCAGTCGTAGCGGATGGTATGACAAATAGTAAACATAATAGCAATCGGGAGCTTGTTGGACAAGGGATTGCTAATATTGTAACGCCTTTATTTGGAGGGATTCCTGCAACGGGTGCCATTGCTCGTACCGCTACCAATATTAAGACGGGTGCAGCTTCGCCGGTGTCAGGCATTATTCATGGGGTATTTGTGTTAGTGACACTATTGTTATTAGCCCCTTATGCTTCTCATATTCCATTGGCAAGTATGGCGCCTGTTTTAATGGTCGTTGCTTGGAATATGAGTGAACAGCGGCATTTTGCACATATTGTAAAATTGAAATCGGGAGATTCACTTGTTCTGCTTATTACATTTTTACTTACGGTTTTCACGAGTTTAACATTGGCTGTTGAAGTTGGTCTTGTTTTAGCGGTTGTATTATTTGCGAAGCGCATGAGTGAGAAGCTTGTAGTCTCGAAGGTTTTACCAGATCATTCTAAATCGAGTGGCAAGGTGCAACCGAATGTGGTCAATCAAAAACATGATTGTCCGCAAGTTAGTATTTACACAATTGAAGGGCCATTATTTTTCGGTGCAGCACAAACTTTTGAGCAAACGATTTTAAATTCACTTCATTATCATCCAAAAGTTTTAATTTTACGAATGAGTAAAGTGCCCTTCATGGATTCTACAGGTGAATCTTATTTTAGCAATATAGTGGAAAGTTTCACAAATCGAGGTGGCACAGTGTTAATCACAGGTGTGCAAGCGGAATTAAAAGAGGCACTTCGGCGAAATGGCTTATATGAGAAAATTGGTGAAGAAAACTTCTATCCGCACACAGGAGATGCTATCAATAAAGCTCTAAGTTATTTGGATGAAACGCAATGTGTAGGGTGCAAGCATTTTGCGTTCCGTGAATGCACAGAACTATCGAAACCAGGGAAACCGGGGTGCCTGGCACACGAAAAATTCTGACAATTTACTACAATTAAAAAAAGCTCCGTATGAGGAAAATCTCATCCGGAGTTTTTTGTGTTCAGTGCATCAATTGCTCGTTTTGTTCTTCCTCACAATAATGGCAATAGGCCTGTGAGTTTTGGGGTAAAAAGGTTTTTAGTAAAGTTGTATCAAGAAAAGAGTGGTGCGAGGGAATATTGTACTTGTAGTGCTGAAAGGAACTGTATGGATAGTGTTCCATTTTTTCAACTATCGGCGTGTTTGTTGAGATGGGGTTGCGGTGAATGTAGCGACTTACGGTGAGCATGCCTATGGGGGAGGGAACAAGCTCTGCGAAATATCGACGCTCGTAAAGCTGACCAGTATATTGATATTTCTGTTTGAAGTATTCACTGTAACGGCGGTTAATAATAGCCATAACTTTCCCTAACGGCACTTCAGGGGAACGTATAAGCAGATGATAGTGATTAGACATAATGCAATAAGCGACGATACTAAATGTATATTTTTGATGGGCATATTGCAGGACACGAAAAAAAGCTTGGTAATCAGCAGAGTTACTAAAAATAATTTGGCGATTATTACCACGCATCACGACATGATTGTAATGATATGGGGACCACTGACGCTTTTTTCTAGCCATAAGACTTTCCCTCCTAAGTAGTTTTCTTTAGCATAAAAATGATGACCAGTCTCGTCAAATACACACATGCCTTAAAAATAACTAATATTTTCTTTTTGATGACAGAAAAACACTGATAATTTTGAAATCCCTATAAAAATAACCATGAAAAAATTTTTTTGCTAATTGTTTGAGAATTGTGTGGGTGCCAGGCACCAAAAAAGGAAAGCACTTGTGCTTTTTTGAACTTTCCATTAGAATAAATGCAATACATGTAAAGACAGTGATGAGGAATAGTAGATTTGTCGTTCTTTTTAGAGAGCTAGCGGGTGGTGGAAGCTAGCAAGAAAGCAAATTGAACTCGCCTGCTGAGTCTGCTCGCGTGATATCCACGTGCGCCGTTCCTTCCGCGTTAAGGAAGCTTGAGCCGAGTGTGATCACTAATTTGGGTGGTACCGCGGGAGAAACGAACTCTCTCGTCCCTTTCTAACAAAGGAAGGGGCGAGTTTTTTTATTTTTTAAATATTTTGTCAATTCTAACAGTAAGTAAATAATGCACATATATAAGGAGGAATTTACGTGACTTTTATTCATCAACAAGTCGAAAAAAAATGGCAGCAATATTGGGCTGACAACAAAACGTTTAAAACAGAAAATGAAACGGACAAACCGAAATTTTATGCATTAGACATGTTCCCATATCCATCTGGCGCAGGTCTTCATGTAGGGCATCCAGAAGGTTATACAGCAACAGATATCCTATCACGATTCAAGCGTATGCAAGGCTATAATGTTCTACACCCTATGGGTTGGGATGCATTTGGATTACCAGCAGAACAATATGCACTAGATACAGGAAATGACCCAGCTGAATTTACTGCAAAAAATATTGCTACATTTAAGCGTCAAATCCAAGAATTAGGCTTTAGCTATGACTGGGATCGAGAAATTAACACAACGGATCCTGAATACTACAAATGGACACAATGGATTTTCATTCAACTTTACAAAAAAGGTTTAGCGTATATAGATGAAGTGGCTGTAAACTGGTGCCCAGCATTAGGAACAGTACTTGCGAACGAAGAAGTCATTGATGGGAAATCAGAGCGCGGTGGTCACCCCGTAGAACGTCGTCCAATGAAGCAATGGATGCTAAAAATTACTGCTTATGCAGACCGCTTAATCGATGACTTAGAGGACGTAGACTGGCCAGAATCAATTAAAGATATGCAACGCAACTGGATTGGTCGTTCAGAAGGGGCAGAAGTAACATTTGACATCGATGGGACAGACAAAAACTTTACAGTCTTCACAACTCGTCCAGACACATTATTCGGTGCCACTTACGCAGTACTTGCACCAGAACATAAATTAGTAGCACAAATTACAACTGCTGACCAAAAAGAAGCGGTTGAAGTATATCTAGATAAAGTAAAATTAAAATCTGACCTTGAACGTACAGATTTAGCGAAAGAAAAAACAGGTGTTTTCACTGGCGCTTATGCTGTAAACCCAGTAAACGGTCATAAAATGCCAATTTGGATTGCGGACTATGTACTTGCTACTTATGGAACAGGTGCAATTATGGCGGTTCCTGCACATGATGAGCGTGACTATGAATTTGCCAAAGAATTTGGTTTAGACATCAAAGCAGTGCTTGAAGGTGGAGACGTCGAAAATGAAGCATTCACTGGCGACGGTAAGCATATTAATTCTGGTTTCCTAGATGGTCTTGATAAAGTTGAGGCCATCGCCAAAGCAATCGAATGGTTAGAGAAAAAAGGTGTGGGTGAGAAGAAAATTTCTTATCGTCTGCGTGACTGGTTATTCTCTCGTCAGCGTTATTGGGGTGAGCCAATTCCAATGATTCATTGGGAAGATGGTACAACGACGCCAGTACCAGAATCAGAATTACCATTAATGCTACCGAAAACAGATAATATTCGTCCTTCTGGTACAGGTGAATCACCACTGGCTAATATTACAGATTGGGTCAATGTTGTAGATCCTGAAACAGGCAAGAAGGGACGTCGCGAAACGAATACAATGCCACAATGGGCAGGTTCAAGTTGGTACTTCCTGCGCTATATCGATCCGAACAATACGGAAGCAATTGCAGATCCAGAGTTACTAAAACGCTGGTTACCGGTTGATATATATATCGGTGGAGCGGAACATGCGGTACTGCATTTACTTTACGCACGCTTCTGGCATAAAGTTCTATACGATTTAGGCGTAGTACACACGAAAGAACCATTCCAAAAGCTATTCAACCAAGGGATGATTCTTGGAGAAGGTAACGAAAAAATGTCTAAATCAAAAGGCAATGTTGTGAACCCAGATGAAATCATTGCCTCTCATGGTGCAGATACATTGCGTCTCTATGAAATGTTCATGGGTCCTCTTGAGGCTTCTGTTGCATGGTCGACGAATGGCTTAGACGGTGCTCGTCGTTTCTTAGATCGCATTTGGCGTCTATTTGTCAATGAAGAAGAAGGTACGTTATCAGAGAAAATTCAAGTGTCAGAAGATAAGTCCCTTGAAAAATCATTCCACCAAACAGTGAAAAAAGTGACAGAAGACTATGAAGGTATTCGCTTTAATACGGCTATTTCACAAATGATGGTATTCATTAATGATTGCTATAAAGCTGATGTAGTGCCAACAGCTTACGCACAAGGCTTTGTGAAGATGCTTGCACCAATCGTGCCTCACGTTGCAGAAGAATTATGGCAATTGCTTGGACACGAAGGGTCAATTTCGTACGAAGAATGGCCAGCATATGATGAATCCAAATTAGTGGATGACGAAGTAGAAGTGGCTGTCCAAGTAGCAGGTAAAGTACGTGCGAAAATTATTGTCGCAAAAGATGCTTCCAAAGAAGATATTGAAAAGGTAGCATTAGCAGACGACAAAGTACAGGAATATATGGCGGGCAAAACTTTAGTAAAAGTAATTGTGATTCCAGGTAAGCTTGTGAACATCGTTGTAAAATAAATATTTGTGGAGAACCGAGTAATATGCTTATGATAAGCACATTACTCGGTTCTTTTTTTCTTTACTTACGTAATTTATAGGAAAGATTACATATGTTGTTATAGTAAAGAAATGTTTCTTTTTAATAAGGGAATTCACAGATATCCCGCAGATCGTTTTAACTAGAGAATGTTAGCCGCTAGAAGGACCTAGTCATTAGTCATTACATCACTCAAATAGGAGAATGCTTATCGATATTTAGAAAAAGTGTCCAGTATTTGGGCACTTTTTTCTCTATACTGAAACCAAGTGAAGATTCCTGACGACTATAGAGAGAACGGGAAAAGGAGGTGTTTGTTTGAGTGAGCAATTGGCAGCCATTATGGATGAACACGGTGAATATTGTCTCCGAGTCGCTTATTTGTACGTAAAAGACTGGCCGATTGCAGAAGAAATTTGTACAGGATGTGTTTCTCGCCTATTATCGTCAACAGCATTGCTTTGAACAAAGAGCTTCGCTAAAAACATATTTAGTAAAAATTACTGTACATAAAAGTCATGATCATTTACGCAGTTGGAAAAATAAACGATATCTGTTATTTGAAAAGATCCATATTAGGGCAAGTAAACGTACGCCAGAAACGGATTTAATTGAAGCTGATGAGCGAATAACTTTAAAAACAGCTCTGTTTGAGCTACCGATTGTTTATAGAGAAGTGCTAATTCTTTATTATTACCAGGAACTAAAAGTGGGTGACATAGCAGATGTGCTTGCTTGTAGTGAAAATACAGTAAAAACAAGGTTACGCCGTGCAAGACACAGACTACAAGGAAAACTCGAACAAAGCGATTGGGAGGTGCTAGAAGATGACATCTTTTAAGGACAAATTAAATCGTGAACTTGGTGAAGATGCTCTTTTTTCACAGCAGTTAAAAGAGAGCATATTACAACAAACGAAGAAACCATTTAGAAAAAAGGTGCATTGGCAGTATTCTGTTGTGCTATTTGCAACGTTATCTATTTTAGTTCTCTCCATACTCGCTGGACCTTGGACAAAAACCGATGAACGACAGACAATTGCCCAACTAGACGAAGTGATGAAGGAACAGCCCTCAATTAAGAAATTTACAGTCACCAATAATAACGATCGCTGGACGTTCGCGGCACAGAAGTATGCATGGAATGTCCTACAAGATAACTTTGAAGCTAAACGAGATAAACAGCTACTGCAAGAACTGTTAGATCATGCTCGTTTAGGGGTAGGGGAGATGAGCAGTCAAGGTAGTTACCAGGATATTTATATAGAATTCAAGGATGGTCAGATACTACAGCTAAAATTAAAAGCCTATGAAACGGGGCTTGGCTTTATCGATATGCAGACAAATATATTTTATGTTGTAGAGGGTGAAGCGGCCAAAAATATCCTAGCATTGATAGCAAGTGATTTAGGTATCAAGCCAAAGGTGAGAGTACTAGTTATTTTCATGCTATCGCTTGCCACAGTAGAGTATGTAACGCGGAGAAAGTTAGGGAGTAAAAGGAAAGATCGTTATGCAAGTCAGATGCATAAAATAGTGGAACGAATTTTTTCTGTAGTGGTGTTTTTCGTAATCTATCTGCTGATGGTGTCGGAGTGGTTACTATATAAGCCAGTTATTTTAGTAATGCTAACCTTCACCATGATGATGAGTATATCCATTAATCATCTATTTGGCTATCGCTTAACAGAGCATCTGCTGTCTATAGTTGTTTGGCTTATCAGTATCTTATTTTTAATTATTATAATGATAATAATTTAGCACTTGTACAGTAGTAGCTGTAAGTTAAATCATTACATCGCGTGCTCTTTCCATAATCGCTAAGACTGGTATGTATTTATTCTTTTAGTTCATCTAAAGTTCATTTTCCTCTTTTACAATTGCAAATGTAAAGAATATAGAGGAGTGAACAAGATGAAAAAATTTGCAGAGAAAAAACGTTGGTTGGCTATTTTATTTACATGGTTACTTGTGATGATTGTGTTGTCAGCTGTTGCACCAGGGGCAAAAGAAGTGACTTCACCTAGTAAAAATGCAGGCTTGCCAGACGATGCTTTATCCATTCAAGCCCAACAAATGGTAAAGAATTATTATCCTGCATCACAAGGTTTACCATTATTTGTTGTGTTGCATGATGAGCAGGGCTTTGACAATGCTACTATTAAGGAGTATATGACAAAGGTAGAAGCAGTGATGGCTACATCCAATTACGATTTAGCGGTCGTGCCATTATCACAAATGCCAGAGCAAGCATGGACATCATTTGTTGCTGAAGATAAAACAACATTCTTTATGCCAATTGTTTTCCCAGAAGGAAATGAAACGAAGGCAGTCAAAAAAGAATTAGATATCTTAAAAGAAAAAACTGCCGAAGCAATTCCTACTGTGGATGCATTCTTTACAGGGCCAACTGGTATTGTAGCAGATACGTATGAGATGTTCTCTAAAGCGGATATTGTTCTTATTTTAGGAACGGTAGCTGTCATTTTGGTATTGCTCATTGTAATTTATCGTTCGCCATTACTTTCATTAATTCCATTAATCGGAGCAGGTATTACGTATGTGATTGTAGATAAAGTACTCGGATTGATGGGGAAAGCCGAGGTATTTCCGATTGATAGTCAGGCACTTTCAATCATGATGATTTTACTGTTTGCTGTAATTACTGATTATTCGTTACTGATTTTCGCTCGCTTCCGTGAAGAATTAGAAAAAGGCTTAACTACGAATGAAGCAATGAAAAATGCGGTGAAATTTGTAACAGAGCCGATAGTATTTAGTGGTAGTACAGTGATGCTGGGAATGCTGACACTATTCTTTGCAGTGTATGAATCCTATCGAATTTTTGCACCCGTATTTGCAGTTCCGGTGCTTATTATTTTAGTGGCTGGCTTAACGTTAGTCCCTGCATTATTTGCTATAGCTGGAGACAAGGCCTTTTGGCCATTCAATCCCCGCAAACGTAAAGTAAATGTAGAAAAAGAGGGCTTTTGGCATCGGGTAGCACGTGTTGTTACTAATAAGCCGCTTCTCGCCATGGTACCCGTGCTAGTGATATTACTTATTTTTACCTATCAAGTGAAGCATATTACGTATACATTTAATTTACTCAATTCATTCCCAAGCGAAATGTCATCAGTACAGGGATTTAAGCAACTAGAAAAAGCTTTTTCTCCAGGGGAAATTGCGCCCACAACGGCAATTATTGACGCTAAAGCAGATTTAACAGAGGCACAAATTACAGATATTATGAGCGCTTTAGAAAAGCAAGAAGGTATTGAAAAAGTAACGGCGCAAGGTCATGTGATTGCCGAAAAGGATGCCAGCATTGTAAAACTAAACGTTATACTAGATGAAAATCCATATTCGGAATCGGCCTACGATCATATAGAGCAAATCCGTGCCCATGCAGATACCATTTTAGCTCATGCAAAAATTGAGGGTGATTTGCATGTAGCAGGTGAAACAGCGCAGCAAGCTGATATTCGTGCAGTCAGTCAAGGAGATGAGTGGCGTGTAGCTGTTATCATGACGATCTTAATTACAGTGATGCTTGGTATCCAAACGCGGTCACTACTTGCACCGCTTTATATGATGGCGACCATTTTATTATCATTCGGTGCTGCACTAGGAATTATGGTGTTCTTTTTCCAGGACTTACTTGGTTACACAGGCGTGAGCTATCGTATTCCACTCTATACATTTGTCTTTATCGTCGCTCTTGGTGTGGATTATTCCATCATGCTTATGTCTCGTATTCGTGAGGAAAAACGTCACTTGCCAATCAAGGAAGCTGTTCTAGAAGGTGTGGGGAAAACTGGTAGTGTTATTTCGTCCGCTGGTTTGCTATTAGCTGCAACATTCGCGGTTTTAATGACACAACCAGTAATGGAATTACGAGCATTTGGTTTTGCAGTATTTGTAGGGGTATTAGTTGATACATTCCTTGTTCGTCCAATCATTATTCCAGCCATTATTGTGTTATTAGGAAAGTGGAGTTTCTGGCCAAAAAAATTGAACGAGTAAAGTGTTGAATAAATGATCATTAGGCATACAGATGCAATCGTTAATAAATGCTAACATGCCTCACTGAAAGAAAGAAGTTGTCTCAAAACATGTTTGATTCATTGATTTTTCGTCCCAGATTCAGAGCACAATAGAATCAGTAGGCGGTACAAGTTGATTGGTGTGGAAGGCGTGACACTCCCGCAACAGACACAGCACGTGCGGAAAATTCAGTTTTGCGGAGACCCGTCGCAAATAATTAGTTGGGGCGGTGCCTGGAACGGATTTCAACGGTTTCTTACTAGTATTCTAAAAGAAAAAGACTGTAGACAAACTTTAAAGAAATTTGAGTTTGTCTACAATCTAAAGATACCTCTTTTAAGAGAACATCTCTTTTTTTGTTTCGCTCCATTCTTCTTACTAATAGCATTCACTTTTTCTTCTATTATGTGTGATAGTTAAAAAAAGTATATAAAGAATAGGGAGAATTATTGTCATGATTACGATGCCTTGCCATTGATAAAATCCCCATATTGGACTAAGTAACGAACTTCCACAAGTGACACCAATATAATAAGAAACGAGATATAAGCTAGAAGCACTTCCCTTTTGATGGGTTGCACTACGGCTAACAGTTGCTGACGTTAATGCATGGGCTGTAAAGAAACCCAAACAAGCAAGGCATAAACCAACAATAATGATGAAAAGTGAATGGCTTAGTGTTAGCGCAATACCACTAACTAGTAGGAGCACACCAATAGTTCGTATGCTGTTAATTCCTATTTTTTCTGCGATAGCACTAGCGATTGGCGAACCGACAATGCCTAAACTATAGGCTAAAAAAATGAAAGAAATCGTTTTTAATGAAAGAGAGAAGGGTGGTTCTGTTAAATGAAACGGAATAAATGTCCACATTCCTGTAAATGATATTTGTAAAATAATCCCTAATCCAAATAATATCAGCAGATTTGGGTTTTTTAGATGAATCCAAAATCCGTGTACATCTGTTTTTATGGATCGACAATGTTGTACAAAATGCTTAGATTTGGGAAGTGCTAGCCAAACGATTATAAAGATGATGAAACCAAGAAGGGCAAGTGAAAGAAACGCTGTTTCCCAAGAATAACGCTCTGTCACTGAGCCCATGACTAAGCGACCGATTGTTCCACCAAGTGCGTTACTTGAAATATAAAGGGATGTGGCTAGCCCCATCGATTGACTATCAATCTCTTCACTAATATAAGCGAGTGCCGCTGCTGGTACACCAGCAATGGCAAAGCCCTGTATAAATCGCCAAACAACAATATGAAAGAAAGAGTCGCTAAATGCCATAAAAAGAAAAGGAATCACTGTGAGAATGAGCGCAACCTTAATGAACAGTAAACGCCCGTGTCGATCAGATAAAAAGCCGAATACCAATAAGCCTATAATGACAGACAATGTTGTCATCGACATCGCCAAACTTGCATAAGAAGCAGATAGATTAAATTGTACAGTAAAGAAGGGGAGCAAAGGCTGAACCGAATACATCGAAGCAAAGACGAATACGGATGCAAGACCTAAGCTCATGACGATAACCCAAAATTGCCTATCCTTAATTGAATAACCCTTTTTGAATGTGTTCATCAGAACATCCTTATTTCATTTGCTCTGGTAACCACAGTGATAGTTGTGGCAGCAAGACAACAATAGCTAAGAACACAATCATTAAGACGATAAACGGAATGACCCCTTTGACAACTTCACCAAGCTTTTCTTTGGTAATCCCACTAACAACGAAGAGATTCAGACCAACTGGTGGTGTAATCATCCCAAGCTCCATGTTAATCGTCATAATAATAGCAAAGTGAATAAGGTTGATATCGAAATGTACAAGGATTGGTAATAAGATTGGTAATGTTATTAAAATAATTGAAACTGCTTCTAAGAACATCCCCATAACAAAGAATAAAATATTAACAATAATCATGAAAATCCATTTGTTCATATCACTTTCTGCAATCCAAGCACCAACTTGCTGTGGAACTTGGGCATTTGTTAAATACAAACCGAATAAGGAAGCGGCACCGATTATTAAGAAAATCATGGCTGTGATATTAATAGATTCTACTAGTACTTCTCGGAAGTCTTTTAGTTTCATTTCGCGATAGATGAAAAGTGAAACAATTAAACCATAAAATACGGCGATGACTGCGGATTCAGTTGGTGTTACAACACCAGAATAAATAGTACCTAAAATAAGGAAAGGTAAGAAGCCACCCCAAATGGCTTTTAGGGACTTCCGCCAACGCACCTCCCAAGTTGCAGGCTCATCTCCCTTAAAGCCATTTCTTTTTGCGTAGAAGATGGCTGCAATGATTAAGATGCCAGTTAATGCAAGACCAGGAATAACGCCAGCCATGAATAATTCACCGATGGATTGTTCAGATGTAATACCATAGATGATTAAAGGGACACTTGGTGGAATTAAAATACCTAGCGTACCACCAGCAGCAACAAGACCCATCGAGTAACGTTTTTTATAACCTGCTGAAATCATTGCAGGAATCATTATAGAGCCGATGGCTGCAGCTGTCGCCGGGGAAGAACCCGAAATGGCAGCAAAGATTGCACAGGCAACGATAGTTACTACTGCAAGCCCTCCAGGAAGGTGACCAATCCAAGCACGTAATGCTTCGATTAAATATTTTGAAATACCACCACGCGCCATTAGCACCCCAGCAAGAACAAACCCTGGAATCGCCATCATCGGGAATGAATCAAGTGCAGTGAAAATTCGTTGTGGAATCATGTTCATATTAAAATCAATTTGGAAGAATACAAGAATAGTTGATAGTGCTAAACTGACTGCTACAGGTACACGTAAGAAAAGTAAAATAAAGAAACTAAGTAAGAGGATTAGCATATTCTTCATCCTTTCCACGTAGAATATTGACTAATCTTTCTACGAATCTTAGTAAGAATAAAATACCTGAAATAGGTAGTACTAAGTAGACAACCCACATTGGAATGCCAATATCAAGTGACACCATGCCAGATGTATAACGGTTCTCTACTAGAACAAAGCCATAATACGTATAGATTAAACAGAACAGGATGCTTAAGCCTGTTGCGACTATGTCTAGAATTCGTTTCATCGAAGGTTTTAGCTGATCGTATAAAATGTCTACTTGAATATGTTGATTGTGGCGCAGTGCTAGGCCAAACCCTAGAAAAGTGCCCCAAATGATTGTATATCGAGCGAGTTCTTCTACCCAAGCTTGAGGTTCGTTGAACAAGTAACGCATGATTACGCCATAAAAAATGAGTACTATACCAGTGACAAAAAAGAAACCAGCAAGAATCTCTTCTAAATAACCCCATGCTTTATGTAAAGCTTTCATTCTAATGCCTCCTTAAGATTGTCCATTTGATTTTTATCATTCAATAACAAAAGTACAAAACTGCAGTTAATATCGACATTTGTACTTACGGGCCGGTAACTTCCTTACTTCCTACAGATGTTGCTCCGATTAACACAATGTTTTAGCTGGAAATTTTATCACCCGCTAGTATGGAGTAAGTGTAAGCGATTTACCTATTAGAAAAAGAGTGAGTGTCGATACCATATCGACACTCAAATTTGAAGAACTATTTTAAATCACGAATACCGTTGATTAATTCTTCCGTAATAACTTCACCGAATTCTTTATAAACTGGCTCAAGTTCAGCCTTGATTTTCTCTTTTTGTTCCGGTGTTAACTCAATAACTTCAATGCCAGAGTTTTTAATGTTTTCATATGATTTTGCGTTTTCTTCAGAAGCTAAATCCCAAGCTAAAGTTGTTGCTTCCGTTAAAGAATCTTCAACTGCCGTTAGTAAGTCAGTAGGAATTTTATCCCAAAATGACTTATTTACAAAAATCGCATAGTCAAGACGACCATGTTCAGATACTGAGAAGTATTTTTGTACTTCTTGATATTTTTGTGTATCGAAGTTGTTAAATGTATTTTCTTGTCCATCTACAGTTCCTTGTTGTAACGCAGCATACGTTTCACCGAATGCGATTGTTGCTGAGCCGGCATGTAAAGCCTTGAATTGTGCCTCTAGCACTTTACCAGCCTGAGCACGGAATTTTAGCCCTTTAAAGTCTGCAACATTAACAAGTGGGTGTTTGTTATTTGAGAAATGTTTGAAACCATTTTCCCAGAAAACTAAACCTTTAATATCGTTATTTGCTAATTGATCGGATTCAAGAATTGTTTTGGCAACATCAGATTCAAAGAATTTACGTGCATGCGCTTCGTTTTCAAAAAGATAAGGCATGTCCACATATTGCCAACGTGGATCGATTTTCACCATTTTTGTAACTGACGGTGCAATCATATGTACGTTTCCAGATACTAACGCATCTAGCTCATCGTTATCGCCATATAATTGAGATGAAGGGTAAACTTCCACTTTCACTTTACCATCTGTTTTCTCTGTTACTAATTTAGCAAAAGCATCCGCAGCTTTCCCCTTAACGCTGTCTATGGATGTTACGTGAGAGAATTTAATGACAAGCGGTTTATCTTTTGTATAGCCTCCATCTCCTTCAGCTGCTGGAGCAGAAGTTGTTTCTTTTTTGTCACCACCACAAGCAGCAAGCGCTAGTACAAGCACAGCCATTAGTGACATGAAAATCCATTTTTTCATTGCAAAATCCCCCTAAAAAGTTTTAATTATAGTTAAAAGGACAACCTTTAAACTCAAGTTAATGATGTGATTGATTTTTAGGTAGTGCGTTAATATATTTGCTGTCATACTTTCCTGCATAGTAGTCATAAACAGGTTCAAAAGCTGACGCCCATTTTTGCACGTCCTGATTAGATAAGTAGTGAATATTAATGCATTCACAAGCTTCCATTTCTTGCAGACGTTCATCACTAAGATTCTTTGCAAGTTGCCACTCCCATTGTTGTACTTCTTCTAGCGTGTCAATGAGCAGTGTTTGTACAACCTTTGGTAAGGAGTCCCAAAACTCGTTATTCATAAGTAGTAAATAACCTAAGTAACCGTGATTACTAACCGTTAAGTAGTCCTGTAAAGAGTGGAGATTTTTACTAGTGATATTCGTGAATGTGTTTTCCTGACCATCTACATTGCCTTTTTGCAGCTGATTAAAAACAGTATTAAAATCAATTCTCTTTGGATAAGCATCAACACTGGAAAATTGCTCTGCTAAAATATCACTTGGCATAATACGCATCCGTAAATCTTTTAAGTCGCTAATATGTTCGATGGGCCGGATACTATTGCTTAGCTGCTTAAATCCGCTATCCCAAACTCCGACAGATAATAGATTATGTACGTTTAATTTCTTCATTAAAGATTGACCAACGTCACTATCTACATAGCTATGAACTTCATCAGCATTTTTAAATGCATAGGGTAAATCCATAACTGACCACTCAGGAACAAGTGTTGTAATTTTCGATATCGCCGGTGCAATCATTTGAATATCTCCACGTAAAAGTGCATTTAATTCTTCGCCATCCTTATAGAGAACCCCATTTGGAAACACTTGTATTTCTACATGACCATTACTTCGTTCTTTAATGAGCTCGGCAAACTTGATAGCTGCCATTCCTTTTGGCGTATTTTCACCAACTACATGTGAAAATCGAATAACAATTTGTTCTTCATGACTTAACTGCTCATTATCAGCAGGATAATCACGTTGTTGACATGAAACTAACAGCATTATTATTAAAATGAAAACGCTGACAAAACGTATTATAATACGCCTACTCCACATATAATTCACCCCTAATCTATTTAAGATGTGAACGTTCTTCATTGTAGTATATCTATTCAAATAAACAATATTATGGTATTAATGGACATTTTGGTATTTATGGTATACAACAATTTACTATTTTAAAAAACTGTTATAACACAGTTGGCCTAGCTATTAGTTAGCCCTTATGAACTTTTTGCTGTAAAAAAGTAAAGAATCTGCGACATTTCTTTGGGAAAAAGCAGGGAAGACCTCGTGACGCTGGAGCGCCTACTGAGGCTTGTAGCTTATCCGTGGAAACGAACAGATTCTTGTTATTTCTATTGCTAATGCTTGAAGGACATTTGGTCACCTAGACAAATTATTTAATAGAATAGTATTTTGTTGGTCTACCTACTGAACCATATTTTAATTCAATATTCACAGTACCCTTTGTGGCTAAAAAGTCTAAGTATTTACGAACTGTTACTCTGGCCATTCCGACATTTTGAGCAAGTTGTTCAGAAGTAATCGAAGCTCTATGTGCCATTAGATAATCTAAAATTTGTTGCATAGTAATATTGTTTAAGCCTTTTGGTAATTCAAAAGATGCCTGCTGAATGCCAAGCCATTTATCGATATCCTCTTGATTTACAGCGTTTGTTTTTAGTAACTTTTTTGTTGAATTTTTATATTGTTGCAAAGCCTTTTCAAAGCGTTCAAAACGAAAAGGTTTGATGAGGTAATCGATTGCACCAAGCCGGAGAGATTCTTGTACCGTTGGTGAGTCTCTAGCTGCTGTAATCATAATAATATCTGATGGAATACGCTCTGCACGAAGCTTTAGAAATAATTCCATGCCTGTCATATCTGGTAAAAACATATCGAGTAATATCAGATTTGGTTTTTTTGAAATAATTTTTTCATAAGCATCACGTCCATTGACTGATTCACCTACAAGCTGAAAACCATTTATTTTATTCAGAAATCCTTTATTCACTTCAAGCACCATTGGATCATCTTCTACGATAAAAACTGAAAGATTACTCATTTTCTTCAGCCACCCCCACTATAATAGTAATTACTGTACCAATATGGGCAGTAGATTCGACTTGAATCGTTCCTTTGTTAGATTCCACAATTTGTTTAACAAGTGCAAGTCCAATACCATGCCCTTCTTTTTTCTTCGTACTAAAGCCGTAATCAAAAATACGTTGTGGCAAACCTTCAATGCCT
Source organism: Lysinibacillus parviboronicapiens (assembly GCF_003049575.1). Classification (GTDB taxonomy): domain Bacteria; phylum Bacillota; class Bacilli; order Bacillales_A; family Planococcaceae; genus Lysinibacillus; species Lysinibacillus parviboronicapiens. The sequence goes on from NZ_PYWI01000002.1 coordinate 66,855, forward strand.
TTCCCACTGTCCTGTACTTCTATATATAAATGGTGCTTATCACCGATTATCGTTATATGAACATCCTTATGAGTACTTTCGAGACAGGCCTCCATTGCATTGTCCAAGAGATTACCAATGATTGTTACCATATCGCCACTTGAAAAGCCGCTCATAAAATCAACAAGGTTAGAATCCTCATCAATTGTTAACTCTACACTGAGTTCTTTAGACCTCGAATATTTGCCAAGCAATAAACCTTGAATGGAATAGTCATGAATTTTATCATGTAAGCTACGAATGATTTCCTCTTCATCTGTTATTTCATCAATAATGAGACTTAAAGCATCTTCATTACGTTCGAGCTGAATTAGTCCAGCAATACTATGGAGTCGATTCATGTATTCATGCTGCTGTGCACGTAAAGAATCAACGAGGATTTTAATGCCAGTTAACTCTTCGGCTAACATATTAGCTTCTTTTCGATCTGTGAGCATAATGAGATAGCCTGCATTTTGCTCCAAAATACGAATCGGAAATGTGCGTACCAAATACATTTGTTCATACATCAGAAGAGGGCGATATACTTCGTGCTGCTGAATAACATCCTCTGCAAGCCAAGTATCTTTAAATAGTGTTTTTCTGGAAACTTTTTGACTGAAAAAATGTGTGTACTGCCTTGCTAATCTGTTAATAAACGTGACATTTCCACTTTCGTCAGTTGCTAATATCCCAATATCCATTGCTTGAATAATGCCGGAGCGTTCTTCCACAAGCCGAGCGATTTCATAAGGTTCTAAGTTAAATGTTTGGCGTTTTAAATGATTGGCTACCCAAACAGAACCCCCTAATCCTATAGCTAAACCCCAAAAAAGAGAGACTAAAATATCAAGTTGATATTCATCTAGCAGGTTATACCATTTTGGAGCAAGTAGGCCAACTGTAATGACACCAACTTGTTTTGTGCCTTCTTCATTCATAATCGGTACGAACGCACGAATGGAGTAACCCAGTACGCCGCGCGCCTTTGATATGTATTCATGCTGCGAAAAGGCTTCTATTTCGTCCCCACCTTCAAATACTGTACCGAGCTTACTCTCAGACGGATGTGAGTAACGAATTCGATTCATATCGATGATAACAATATAATCGACATCAGTTGTTAAGCGAATACGTTCAGCAATCGGCTGAATGATTTCAAAACCTTCACGTTTCCCCACATTATTTTGAACCTCTGTTAGTTGTGAGACGGTTCTCGCGATAGCGATTGCACGTGCACCAAATTCTTTTTCAAAAGCACCAGCAAGATTATGAATCATAATTGCCCCACTGGTGGCAATCGAAGAGATGACTATAATGAACGAAAAGATAAACATCTTTAGGCGTAATGAAATATTTTTCATGGGGAATGTAAAAGGAAAAGCAAGATAGCCTTCCTTCTATTAAATTCAACACCTCTTTTCCTCTTTACTTGTTATTGGAGTTAAACTAGGAACTTCATTCTATTATAAATTACCATAAATGAATAGCTTGTTGTAATACAATATCGGCTATTTTGTACTTATTTCACTTGTGTACTATAACAATTGTTACTTTAATAGTCTTATTGGAAAGGTTTATAGATATCGGTATATTATGTTTTATTTACAAGGAATTAACAAACATTGCATGTTAGAAAAATATATATTTGAATAATAAAAAATAATATGCATTTTAGTAAGAAGGGTAAAATATACAAAAAGTTATTTTTATATTTTTACTATTTCATACATTAAAAGGAATTATTTAATGTTTATAAGCTTTTATCGAATCTTTTTGCGCAAAGAAATTTTGCTTATTAAAGTTTTTAAATTTCTCTTTCATTCTCAAAATTTCTGGATGATGAATAATGACAGCTTTCTTTAAAAAGGAGATTTTATATATATCACTGCTAAAAGGAAATAATAGAGCATGAAAAGAATGGCAGTGATATGTGAAAATATGCACAAATTTAATTATGTCAAAATAATTTATATATATTTGGATAATAGAGTAGAAAAATAATATTAGCTAAAAAATGTTGTGGAATTCGTTCTATAAACGGCTTTTTACTTAGGCGCTGTAAGGATTGAGGGATGAAAAATATATAGATTTTTTCAAAAAACTTTTTGGAGAAATAATATTTTTTAGAAAAACATCTTGCATTTGAATAATTCTAAGTGGTAAATTGTTTTACATGGAAGTTCATAAAATCTTCACAGGTAGCAAAAGAGGGGAGAAATGAGAATTTATGAATAAAAATAGATGGTTAATTGCATTATCTGCAATCGCTATTCACCTTTCGATCGGTGGAGCTTATGCATACAGTGTATACAAGCTACCAATCGTCACAGAAATGGGATGGAGCGAAACGAAAGTAACAGTTGCCTTTACCATTATGATGGGGCTTGCTGGTTTTTCAGCAGCGTTATTTGGTAGCTTAGTAGAAAAAATGGGTCCACGTAAATCAGCTATGGTAGCAGCAGTGTTATTTGGAGCAGGACAAGCTGGAGCAGGTGTCGCTATTTCAATGGATTCTGTAACATTGTACTGGTTAACATATGGTTTACTTAGTGGATTAGGTATGGGTATTGGTTATATTGCGCCTGTATCAACATTAGTAAAATGGTTCCCAGACCGTCGTGGTCTAGCAACAGGTATGGCTGTGTTAGGGTTTGGATCAGGTGCACTTATTACAGCACCAGTCGCAGCAAACTTAATGGAAGCAGTTGGCATTTCGACAACTTACTTTATTTTAGGAGCAAGTTACTTCACGTTAATGATTTTAGGGGCTTTATATATCGCACCACCGAAACCTGGTTATATGCCTGCCAACATGAAAGCAGCAGTTGAAAAGGGCAAAGGTGTCGTGAAACAAGATTTAGCTGTCATGACAGCACGAGAAGCAGTGAAAACGAAGCATTTCTGGATGCTATGGTCAATGCATTTAGTGAATGTAACTGCAGGTATTATGATGATTTCTGTTGCATCTCCGATGGCACAGGAAATTGTTGGTTTATCAGTTGCGGGTGCCGCAGCAATGGTAGGCGTTATGGGGTTATTTAATGGTGGCGGCCGTTTAATTTGGGCTGCTGTGTCTGACTATATTGGTCGTTCGAATGTCTTTGTTATTTTCTTTACAGCACAATTAATTACATTTATTGTGTTACCACATACGACAAACGTTATTATTTTCCAAGCACTTATTTTCTTAGTTGTTAGTTGTTATGGTGGTGGCTTCTCTAACTTACCAGCATTCGCAAGTGATTTGTTTGGTACGAAACAACTGGGGGTTATACACGGTTACTTATTAACAACATGGTCATTAGGTGGGATCTTTGGTCCACTTCTAGTGAGCACAATTAAAAATGCGTATGGAAGTTACATTCCAGTATTCTATGTATTTGCAGGTTTAATTGCAATTTCATTCATTATTTCACTTACTTTACGTGCAGATGTACGCAAACGTACAGCCTTAAAAGCTGCATCACAAAATGTTGGAGACGTCTCCGCTACACAATAATTAATACTTTCAATTCGCATTTGAACGTATAGACCGTATTAGTGTCATTTCGCACATGACGCTGATGCGGTTTTTTTTTGTAGCGGTTGTTATACAACACTTGATTAATCTTCGTCTAACATATAACAGTGACTGTTTGATGTCAACAACATTATGGAAAATAAAGTGATTTCGTTACTAAAAGAGAAATTTTGCTACGATATTATTGTGAACGTAGCAATACAGAGAAAAGTAATGGGAAAGCATAAGGTGTTGACATAAAAGGGGTCCATTCATTGCCTACTCTAAGAAGTAAATATCCATCCAGATACGTTTGAAGCAAAGGTATGCCGAGGCTTAGCAATTATCTTGGCTGACTGATGCCTTAAAGGTTGAATCTTTTCAACAGGTTGAACGTATATAGAGTAATAAAGGAGGGGTAATGATATGAGCAAATTTTCATTAAACGACTTTGTTAACAAAACGCAACAAGATGACAATGTCAACGATTATTTTGAGTTAGAAACAGAACGTGTATTAGAAGTTAATTTAGATGGTGAAGTTTGGTCGAAGATGGGGGCAATGATCTCTTACATAGGAGATATTAAGTTTGAGCGTGAGCGTGTTATGGAGCACGGGCTCGGCAAAATGTTTAAAAAGGCCTTAACAGGCGAAGGCACGCAATTGATGAAAGCAAAAGGCCGTGGTCGTCTGTATTTAGCCGATCAAGGTAAAAAAGTTACAATCTTTGATTTGCAAAACGAAAGCATTTGTGTAAATGGTAATGATTTACTTGCGTTTGAGCCGAGTATCGAATGGGATATTCATTTGATGCGTAAAATGGCAGGAATAATGTCAGGTGGATTATTTAATGTAACATTACAAGGAAGAGGGAAAGTAGCGATTACAACCCATTTCGAACCACTAACCCTATTAGTGAAACCGGGTGAAACAGTGTATACTGACCCACATGCTACAGTAGCATGGTCCGGCAATTTAACACCTGAATTTAAAACAGATATTAGCTTCCGGACGTTTATCGGGCGTGGAAGTGGTGAATCCATTCAAATGGCATTCTCTGGCGAAGGCTTTGTCATTATTCAACCATTTGAAGAAGTCTATACTACGGGTGAAAGTTAACTGAATGTGTCCGTATTTTAGACAAAAGACATCGAGAAGTTCACTCTCGATGTCTTTTGTCATTTTTTATGTTTAGAAACCAGTAATATGACATACTTGTTTCGAACGAAGTATGGTGACTCCTGCGGGAAAAGCGGGAAGTCGAGAATCTGGACTAAGCGAAGCGAGGGTAGCAGCTCGGCCTCGCTTCGCTTAGTCCGCCCGTAAAGGAAATCAACGGGTTTAATCTAAAGTTATTGTAAAATAAAAAATACTGTAGATATGCCCAATGTTTTTTTTGAGTTTGTCGATAGTCTAAAGCGTTTCCGTAAATCTGGACACGCTTTTATTTAAATGAGTGTTATCTAGCAATGCCGGTTATTCAGTTGCTTGTTCAGTAGTAAATTACGTGACATTATAATGCTGCGTTCATGCCTGCTATACGTCCCGTAACTAGAGCAGATGTAATATTATAGCCACCTGTATAGCCGTGAATATCTAGAATTTCTCCGCAGAAGAATAACCCTGTTTTTTTCTTAGAGGCCATTGTTTTCGATTCAATTTCTTTCACGGATACGCCACCACCAGTAACAAATGCTTTTTCTAGTGATTGTGTGCCGCTAACTGTCATGGTGAAGTTGACGAGAAGTCGTGCCAAGTTACGCATTTTTTCTTGCGATAGTTCAATACCAGTCAATTGTACATCGATATCGGCATGCGCACATAAAAATAGTAACCAACGTTCAGGGGCAAGCCCTTTCCAAACATTTTTCACTGATTTTTTTGGATCTTCTTTCACAAGCTTGTTTAAATATTGCAGACAGGTTTCCTCATTATCATCAACAAGTGTTTGAATACGCATTGTAACAGGCTCATAGCCTGTTTTCATAAGTTCCTTAACGACAAATTGGCTACAACGTAAGACTGCCGGTCCACTTAGTCCAAAATGTGTAAAGAGCATGTCCATTTGATGGGTAACGAGCGTTTTGCCTTTTTTATTGAGCACTGAAACGGCAACATCGCGTAAAGCTAGTCCCTGGAGTTCACGATTTTGAATAAAATCTTCCTTCGATAAGACGGGCACTTCTGTTGGGAATAAAGTTGTCACCGTGTGCCCTGCACGCTCGGCCCATGGGTAGCCATCTCCAGTCGACCCTGTTTGAGGCACTGCTTTACCACCAACTGCCACGACGACCGATTTACAGCGTATTTCAGTGCCTTCTACTAGGCGGACACCAAGTATTTTTTCATCGTCCATCAGTAGTTTGCTGACAGGTGTGTTTAGACGCACCTCAATGTGTAGACGTTGCATTCTTCGAATAAGGGCATCCACCACATCTTGTGCGCGATTAGAGACAGGGAACATACGCCCATGATCCTCTTCTTTTAATGCAACACCTAGCTCTTCAAAAAAGGCAATTATATCTTCATTATTATAAACAGTGAATGGACTATATAAAAAACGACCATTTCCAGGAATATGTTTAACGATTTCTTCTATTGGGAGTCGGTTCGTGACATTACAACGGCCACCGCCAGAAATGGCCAATTTTTTGCCGAGCTTTGTTCCTTTTTCAAGTAGTAATACTTTCTTTTTACGCTCTCCAGCGGCAATGGCAGCCATTAAACCAGAAGGCCCACCACCAATTACGATAACATCATACATATATGTGAACTCACTTTCTTTTCATTTTAGGAATCTTTCCTATTATACATGAAGTCTATATAGAGGGTGGCTTATTTCCATTGTAAATTAAACGAAAGTGTTTTATAATCTTTTATCTTGTACTAACGTGTGTAAAGTTATTCTAAATGAATACGAAAAAATAAGCGCCCGTAAGTACCCGATTGGTTTAACGAATAATCGGTGGAGAAATCCCCAGCGATTAAAATTTCACTTTATCGGCAATGACAGCATGAAATGAACGCTTTTTCGTGCTATGATGATAGAGGTTATGCACTAAATTATGAGGTGAAAAAATAGATGTGCGGATTTATAGGATATATTAATGGAACAAATGTGATTGATCATCACCAAACAATTGAAAATATGATGAATACTATTATTCACCGTGGTCCAGATAGCGGTGGTATTCATAGTGACGATAAAGTAACGTTGGGCTTCCGTCGTTTAAGCATTATCGACTTATCAGATGTGGCAAATCAGCCACTATATAGTGCGGATGGCAATATCGTACTAGTATTTAATGGGGAAATTTTTAACTTCCAAGATCTTCGTGCAGATCTTATTTCAAAAGGTTACACGTTTAAAACACAATCTGATAGTGAAGTAATTATTTACGGATATGTTGAGTATGGCGTTGACTTTGTAAAACAACTTCGCGGTATGTTCGCATTCTGTATTTGGGATAAAAAGAATGATTTGCAATTCATCGCTCGTGATGGCTTTGGTATTAAACCATTGTACTATTCAGAAAACACGACGGATGGCACATTTATTTTCGGATCAGAGATAAAATCGTTTTTACCACACCCAGCATTCAAGAAGGAATTAAATAAAAATGCCTTACGCCCTTATTTAACATTCCAGTATTCTTCAATGGATGAAACATTCTTTAAAGGTGTGTACAAGTTACCACCTGCACACTATATGCTTATTAAAAATGGTCAAAAGCAAATTGTGCAATATTGGGATAAAAAATTCCATGCAAAAGACGCGCCGATTGAAAAATATGTAGAAGACATTCGCACAACCGTGAAAGAATCTGTAGAAGCGCATCAAATTAGCGATGTGAAAGTTGGTTCTTTCCTATCAGGTGGGATTGACTCTAGTTATATTACAGCATTACTACGTCCAGATAAGTCTTTTTCTGTTGGATTTTCTGATTATGAAGATATGTTCAATGAAACAAACTTAGCAAAAGATTTATCGGATACATTAAACATTCAAAACGAACGTAAGTATATTTCTGCGGATGAATGTTTTGCAGCATTGCCGAAAATCCAATGGCATATGGACGAACCACAATCAAACCCATCTTCTGTACCGCTTTACTTCCTATCCGAACTAGCAGCGAAGGACGTAACAGTTGTACTTTCAGGCGAAGGTGCAGATGAGATTTTTGGTGGTTACTCTTGGTACCAAAATTCAGGCAGAATGCAACAGTACGAAAAAGTTCCTTTTGGGATTCGTAAAGCGTTACGTGGTGTGGCAGAGATGCTACCGAAAAACCAGTATACACATTTCCTTGTAAAAGGTGGTCAATCGGTGGAGGAGCGCTTCATTGGGGAAGCGGTCGTTTGGGATGAGGATGATGCATTAAACGTCTTAAAATCTGATTACAAAAATGGCCCATCTGTCCAAACTATTACAAAACGAATTTATGACGAAGTACCAGGTGACGATGATGTTACAAAAATGCAGTATTTAGATTTAAATCTTTGGATGCCTGGGGATATTTTATTAAAGGCTGATAAAATGAGTATGGCGCATTCCATTGAATTACGTGTACCATTTTTAGATAAAGAAGTTATGGAATTGGCGAAAAATATTCCATCCAGATATCGAGTAAATGATATAGATACGAAATATGTTCTTCGACAAGCAGCGCATCAGGAACTACCTGAGGAATGGGCAAAACGTCCAAAGCTTGGATTCCCAGTACCAATACGTCACTGGTTACGTGAGGAAAAATACTACAATATGGTGAAAGACATGTTTACTACTGACTTTGCCAATGAATTTTTCGATACTAAGCAATTAGTTGGTTATTTAGATGAGCACTACGAGGGGAAAGCTAATCGTGGTCGTTATATCTGGACAGCTTATGTATTCTTAGTGTGGTATAAACAATTTTTCGTGGATATGTAAAATAGAAGTAGCTGTTCAAAAAGTCGGCATGATTTTTTGAACCGCTATTTTTTTAGCAAATAAGGCTATCTGCTTAAGATAGTGCCTTGTGAAAATATTTCGATGTATTTATGCGTCTGTTTTCCTATAAATATGTTAAGATAACAGGTGGTTTATTTATTTTGTCTTGGAAAATATATTTATAGTTCACAAAAAAGTTTGATTTTACAATGAATGGATGGATAAGATGTCCAATTTAATGAAAGGTACCGCGATATTAACAATGGGGATGTTTTTATCAAAGGTTCTCGGATTAATTTATATTTTTCCGTTTTATGCGATTGTTGGTGAGGAAAACATCGCGCTGTATCAATATGCATACATTCCCTACTCGATCATGCTGGCTGTAGCCATCTCGGGTGCGCCTATCGCTGTATCCAAGTTTGTTTCTAAATACAATGCAATGGGTGATTATCAATCAGGTCGTAAGCTCATGAAGTCGGGCATACTTATAATGCTGATAACAGGTTTTGTTTCATTTATTGCACTCTTTTTACTGGCGACGCCTATTGCGGGGCTTGTTATAAAAAGTGACGAACAGGCATTTTCAGTCGAGCAAATTGCATCTGTCATTCGCTGGGTCAGCTTTGCGCTAATTGTTGTACCGTTCATGAGTTTATGGCGTGGCTTCTTTCAAGGTTATGACAAAATGCAACCGACGGCAGTGTCACAATTAGTGGAGCAAATTGTTCGAATTGTCGTATTATTAGGTGGTTCGTTCTTAGTTGTAGTTGTTTTTAATGGAAAACCGCAAACTGCGATTTCCTTTGCAGTATTTGCAGCATTTATTGGGGCAATCGGTGGCTTAATCGTGCTGTATTATTACTGGAAAAAATATCAGCCGGAATTTAATATGCTGCGCAGTCAAAGTGTAACTTCTACGCAACTCCCGATGACGGATATTTATAAAGAAGTGATTACGTATTCGATTCCAATGGTATTTGTTGGAGTAGCTAACCCATTATTTCAGCTCGTTGATATGTTAACTTTTAATGGAGCAATGGCTTCAATTGGCTTAGCAGAAGTGACAGACAAATACTTATCTATGATTAACTTTACAACGCATAAGGTTGTCATTATTCCCGTTATGCTTGCCACTGGTTTTTCTATGGCTTTAGTGCCAACGATTACAAAATACTTTACACAGGGTGAGTATTTATCGTTACGCCATGCGATGGATAAAACATATCAATTATTAATCTTCATTACATTACCAGCAGTTGTTGGTATCTCATTATTAGCAAATGAAATTTACTTTATGCTTTATTCGGAAAGTGAAATGGGGGCAAATATTTTAGCTCACTATGCTCCTGTTGCTATTTTGTTTGCGTTGTTCCAAGTAACTGCAGCCCTTTTACAAGGGATCAACTTTCAAAAGTGGATTGTCTTCAGTTTACTTTCAGGTATTTTTGTAAAGCTCGCACTCAACATTCCACTGATTCGTTGGCTGGAGGCGGATGGTGCAATCCTGGCAACAGCAATTGGTTATAGTGCATCTATTGTTATCAATATTTTAGTACTTAAGAAAACGCTTAACTATAAATCAGAAATGGTAGTACGTCGTGTGCTACTAATTTCTCTTTTAACAGTGGCGATGGCGGTAAGTGTCTTAATCGTTCATAAACTTTTAGAGCTTATAATGGGACCTGTTGACGGAAAATTCTCAGCGTTAGTTTATTCTGTAATTTGTGCTACAGTGGGTATTTCTGTTTATGGTTTTTTATCGTTACGAATTGGCTTAGCACAAAAACTTCTTGGTGAACGATTGACACGTATTACAAGCAAACTGGGCTTAAAATAGGAGGAACTATGCGTTTAGATAAGTTACTGGCAAATATGGGCTACGGCTCACGTAAGGAAGTGAAGCAGCTCCTGAAGCAAAAGGCTGTGTCAGTAGATGGCACGTATGTAAAGGATGCGGCAATGCATGTTGATCCAGAAAAGCAGGACGTTTCTGTTTTTGGTGAACGTGTTCTATACACAGAGTTTGTTTACTATATGATGAATAAGCCGCCAGGGGTTATTTCTGCGACGGAAGATTTACGTGATGAAACAGTGATTGATTTATTAGAGCCATTACATCAACATTTTCAACCATTTCCAGTTGGTCGTTTAGACAAAGATACGGAAGGTTTATTATTGCTGACAAATGACGGTGTTTTAGCTCATAATTTATTATCTCCTAAAAAACATGTACCAAAGGTCTATTATGCACTTATAGAAGGTATTGTCACAGAGTCTGATGGTGAGGCATTCGCACGGGGAGTGGAGCTAGACGATGGCTATATAACAAAACCTGGCGAGCTCGTTATTTTAAAGTCAGCTCAACAATCAGAAATAGAGTTAACGATTCAAGAAGGCAAATTCCATCAGGTGAAACGTATGTTTGAAGCGGTTGGTAAACGTGTCACATACTTAAAACGCCTGTCAATGGGCAGCTTAAAGTTAGATGACAGCCTAGAATTAGGTGCATATCGTGAGCTAACTATTGAAGAATTAGCTTCCTTACAAAATGCAGATTAAACAAATCCTCGGTGCTATTCATATATAGTATCGGGGAATTTTTATATACATATTTATCCCAAAAACTGTATAATATGATATATCAATAAAAGGTTTTTATGTAATCTAGGGTAAGATACAAGTTCAACGTTCAGAAAAAATGATAGGAAAATGACTAGAGGGTAAGTGAATGAATAAACTGCGTTTAAAATTATTACTGTCTTTAATTGCCTTTGCACTAATACTTGTTGTCGTTATTTCTTACGTCAACAGGGAGATTCTAGTGGCAGATATTGAACAACAGCAAGCCATTAATCGAACGTTAATTGAAAATCATATTCTTACTGATATGCAATCCGTAGATAATGCACATTTGTATTTTGACAATAATATCTCTGATAAGATGGAACAAGAGTTGCAAGCATTAGCTATATATTATGAAAAAAATCCAAACATCGCTACATGGGATTTACAGCAAATGAAAAAACAACATGGCATGGATATATACATATTAGATCAAACCAATACCGTCATTTACACGACATTTAAACAAGATAAAGGATTGGATTTTTTGACTTGTTGTAAGCGCTTTTCTGCTTTATTGGACGAACGAAGAGAGAGTGGAGAATTTTACACAGATGGTATTGATGTTTCCACGACAACAGGGGAATATCGCAAATTTAGCTACTTAGCAACGCCTGACAAAAAATATTTACTAGAATTAGGCATTCAATTAAATGAGTTCCCCGTATATCGAACATTCAATTTTGAAAAAACAGCACACTATTTAGTAGAAAAATATAATGATTTATTGGAAGTACAAACAATTAATGCCGGAGGTGTTTTTTTTGATTACTCACAATCTGCACGATTTACTGTGGAAAATCAATCGACAACATTTCAGCAACATTTTAAGCTTGCTAAACAAACGATGAAGCCGACTGAATACCAAATAAAGTTAGAGAATGGTTATATTGAGACTTATCGTTTTTTACCATATGAAGCTGAGACAGAGCGAGGAGAATCAACAAGAAGGGTAGTCTATGTGAAATATGATAACCGTACGGAATTAGTGGCGCTAGCGAAAAATACGAAGCAGTTTTGGCTACTACTTATGATCGCGTTAATTACCTCCTTTATCTTACTATTGGTTATTAATCGTTTGCTGTCAAAAACCATTCAATTAGCAACTTATGATCCACTAACGAGTGTGTATAATCGTGCCACCTATATTAGCAAGATGGACAGCATATTGAAAAAAAGAAAAACGAATAAACCAGGTTTGCTACTAATTGATTTAGATAATTTTAAGCAAGTGAATGATCAATTCGGCCATGCAGAAGGTGATAGGATACTTATTGAAACAGCAAAAATTTTAAATCAAGAGGTAAAAAGTAAAGGTTTCGTTGTAAGGTTTGGTGGTGATGAGTTTGCCATTGTGTTATACGATACGAAAGAAAATCAATTGGAACAATTAGCAAATTCTATTTTGGAGAAAATTCGGCAAATCAAATTCGAAGATGTTAAAATGCAAAGTTGGTCTGTTCTGTCAGTTAGTATGGGGGGAGCCACTTGTGAAGAAATGAATGAATCTGAAATAAGCTTATTCGAAAGGGCAGATAAAGCACTATATCAATCAAAGAAAGCAGGGAAAGACCAATACTCAAAATATAACGAAGTCGCTGTAGGGCAATAATAATCCTACATGACAGACAAAGTGTCAGCAGATTTATCAATGTTGGTATTAGCATGTTAACGCAACTTACTGATGTATGATTTATAAAAAATTCGCTTAATCCGGTCGGCAGTGAGCCAAGTAAAATCTCACAGTATGCCCGCGGATTGTGAGCGAATTTTTTTGCATTAATATTTATAAGGTAGATTGCCCAGATTTCGCTTTGTAAAACAAAGAACCACATAGAACAAGGATAGCAATCACAATATACATAGCATCTAGATAATGAGTGAGTAGCCAACCACCAATAATCGGGCCTATAAAACCACCTAAATTTTTAAATTGTGAAGCGCCTAAATAAGTTGCCTTTTGTGTATCGGGGGCAATTTCGTCAATCATGACATTCATTGTAGGGAATGCAAAAATTTCACCGATTGTAAATAATATCATCGCTACTATAAAGAGTGGATAAGTATTTGATAGGCCAAACAGTATAAGACCTACTGCAAAGAACAAGATACCTACAAGCAGTGTTGCTCTCGATGAAAAACGCTCTGACAGGATACTAATTGGTAATTGAAGTAATAAGACCACCGCTGCATTCAATGAAATAAGTAAGGAATAGAGTTTAGCACCATCCTCAATTTTTAGTTCGATTAGTTGAGGAAGCGTTGAATCAAATTGAGAGTAACCAATATTTATTAATATCGCACCAGCAATGAAGCTCAGCAGCACACGATTTGTTAAGAGAATCGTGAAGGTTTGTAGGATTTTTGTTGGTGTTGTTGCTTTTTGTTGCTGCATTTCATAGCGATTTAACACGAAAAATAAAAATATGGCATAAATGATGTACATGGCACCTGTCAGTATAAACGGGATGCTAGGACTAGATAGTTGCGCGATATATACTCCAATAATTGGACCAATTACTGCGGCAATATTGATAGCGGTATAGCGCAACGAAAATAATCTTTTTCGTTTGTCTGCCGGTGTGAAGTCAATCATCAGTGCTTGTGTTGAAGGCTCGAAAAATGAACGACATAGACCATTCAAAGCGTTTAATACGACAAAGAGCCAAATGGTATGAGCAGTTGCAAAGCCGAAGAAAACGATGCTCCATACGAGAATCGTAAGCAAGATAACACTTTTTCTACCGAAACGATCTGTCAAATAACCGCCGAAGAATCCCCCTACAGTGGAAATTAACGGAGCAATTCCGATTGTCAGACCAATCTGTAAGGGTGTTGCGTTAATTTCATTATGTAGATAAATAGCTAAAAAAGGCATCGCCATAAAGCTTGCAATGCGCGTAAAAACAGTCCCACCTAAAATAATCCAAACAAGTGGGTGAAACAGCTTTGAAAGTTTCATACAAAATCCTCCTCTCAACATGTAGAATGTTACGAGTGTAACGGATTGTAAAGATACTGTAAATAGCAAAAAAAGAATGACCCCGACGAAAGGTCATTCTTTTTCTCATACAAAAATGCTTTACGCTTTAGGCGTAAAAACTAAGACGTCATTTTTACTTTTTTACTCGTCGTTGTCCATTTGCCTCGACTTGGACTCATCACCAAATCGTTAAAGGCTAACACGTTCAAATCTCTTTGAACGGTGCGAGGAGTGATGCTAAACTCTTCGACTAAATCCTGTGTAGACACGGTTCCTTTGTCTAAAATAAACATGTACACGTCTTTAATACGATTAAGCATTCGATCAGTAGTTGGTTTCATAAATGAACCACTCCTTCATCTTAATTCTCTTGGCAAAGACTAGCGGACGACAATATGTGCGGAGTGCACTTAGGCTCTTAAGTTGCTGCCTTAGACATCCCCTTTTCTAATTTTTATGTTCAGAACGATTATTCTGATAACTCCATTATATAAAAAAACTAGCTGTTTTTCTAGTGAATACGATTGAAATTTACAAATCATACACAAAGTTTATACTGTATTTTGTGGGAATTAGTGCAATAGATGCTATATGTGGTAGTGTAAGATAAATATATAAAGGATCATTAGCCAATTGATTGTAATTTTTGGTGTAAAGAGTAGAATAATCTTATTATATTGGAGGAGGTGCATGTCATGGATTGGTTAAAGGCTGCAAAAGAAAGACAAGATGAGTTAGTACAAGAGCTACAGAAGCTTGTGCAAATTAATAGTGTACTGGATGAAACGACAATAACGACCGAAGTACCTTTTGGTGAAGGTCCGCTAAATGCACTTGAATGGTTATTAGCAAAAGGTCAATCTGAAGGTCTAGAAACAAAAAATGTTGATAATTATGCTGGACATATACAAATGGGTCAGGGTGAGGATTTACTCGGTATCTTATGTCATGTAGATGTTGTGCCAGTTGGCGATGAAGCGAACTGGACATACCCACCTTTTAGTGGAACGGTTGTGGATGGTAAGCTATTTGCTCGTGGTGCAATTGACGATAAAGGTCCAACAATCGCAGCTTGGATGGCAATGAAGCTAGTAAAAGATGCAGGCGTTCAACTAAACAAACGTATACGTATGATTATTGGGACGGATGAAGAGACAGGCTTCCGCTGTGTCGACCACTATTTTAAACAAGAGGAAATGCCAACAATCGGTTTTGCACCGGATGCAGATTTCCCGCTCATTAATGCAGAAAAGGGCATTGCAGAGCTTGGGTTCTCTCAAAATAAAATGGGGGATGCAACAAAAGAGCAACTACTACTATTTAATGCTGGGAAGCGCCCAAATATGGTACCAGATTATGCAGAAGCGACAATTCACTTAGTTTCTTCACAATTGGAACAGAATTTTCAAACATTTTTAAGTAAAAATCAGCTAGAAGGCTCTTTATTAATGGATGGTTCTCGCTATATAATAACTATCAAAGGGAAAGCAGCTCATGCAATGGAACCTGAAAAAGGCGTCAATGCGGCTGTTTATCTTGCAGCATTTTTACAACAAGAGCTGACAACAGAGGTAAGTAAGCAATTTGTTGACTTTGTGACCAATGTATTTCATCATGACCATTATGGCCACGCCCTTGCCTTACAGTTTGAGGACGATATGTCCGGTAAAATGACATTAAATCCAGGTATAGTAAGCTATGATGTGACCAAAGGTAGCAACATGGTCATCAGTATGCGCTACTCTGTAACGTATCCATTTGATGAAAAAATGACAGAAGCTCAACGCTTAGCTGCCGAACAAGGGTTTTCACTGGATATTCAGGATGACTCAAAACCTCATTTTGTGAGTGAAGATGATCCATTAATTCAAGCGTTAGCAGGTGTCTATCGACGACATACTAATGATTATGAAACCCCACTACTATCTACTGGTGGCGGCACGTATGCGCGAGTAATGAAAAAAGGCGTGGCATTCGGTATGCTATTCCCTGGCGAGCCAGATGTAGCGCATCGTGCGGATGAATACGTTATTGTAGAAAACTTAGTGAAAGCTGCAGCTATCTATGCAGAAGCAATTGTTGAACTTGCAGGGCAAAAATAACTGAAAATGAAAAGGATGAATGGACATGGCATACTCATTATTGAATGATCAAATCGTTGAAGAAGGAACTATTGTAGTATCACCAGAAGACCGTGGTTACCAGTTTGGTGACGGCATTTATGAAGTAATCAAAGTATATAACGGAAATATGTTTACAGCACAAGAGCACATTGATCGTTTCTATGCCAGTGCCGAAAAAATTCGTCTTGTCATTCCTTATACTAAAGACGTTTTACACAAATTATTGCACGATTTAATTGAAAAAAATAATTTAGACACAGGTCATGTGTACTTTCAAATTACTCGTGGTACGAATTCTCGTAACCATATCTTCCCGGATGCGAGTGTACAAGCTGTACTAACAGGTAATGTGAAAGCTGGCGAGCGTTCAATCGAAAATTTCGAAAAAGGTGTAAAAGCAACATTAGTGGAAGATATCCGTTGGTTACGTTGTGACATCAAATCATTAAATTTACTTGGCGCTGTACTTGCGAAACAAGAAGCATCTGAAAAAGGTTGCTACGAAGCAATCTTACATCGTGGTGATACGGTAACTGAATGTTCATCTGCGAATGTTTATGGTATTAAAGATGGTAAACTTTATACGCACCCAGCAAATAACTACATCTTAAACGGTATTACACGTCAAGTTATTTTAAAATGTGCAGCAGAAATTGGTTTACCAGTGATTGAAGAGCCGATGACAAAAGGCGACTTATTAACTATGGATGAAATCATTGTATCATCTGTATCTTCAGAAGTGACTCCAGTAATTGATGTAGATGGTCATAAAATTGGTGCTGGTGTTCCTGGTGAATGGACACGCAAGCTACAAAAAGCATTTGAGGCAAAATTACCAATTTCAATCGAAGCGAAATAAAAATATGTCGTTAAAAAGGGCTACTCAAACCTTGATTGTCAACCAAGGTTTTAGGGTAGTTCTTTTTTATAGAACAAAATATGGATGTTTTCTCCTGAAACGTCATGTAAAATAAAAAAAGATGATGATTTACATGGGCAGTAAGATTGGAGTGACCTTAAAATGGCACAATTAGTAAAGATACAAGATTATGTTTCGCGTTATCAAATTGATTTAGCTAGATATCCAACACAATTTGTACGGTTAAAAAAAAACCAATGGGAACGTGTTAAACGTCAATGGGAATCGGGAGAAGAGATTAGTGAGTGGCAGCATGTCGACAATGATTCAGAAAATGAGCCATTTGAGGAAAAAGTGCGCTTTTCGTTAATTAAAAAGATTTTTGCTGGTCGTCAGAAGGAAGATATCAAAGAAGATATTGAGCAGCTAGAGGTAACGAATGATTTTGTGAATGAAGAGGATATAATTCCAGAAGAGGAAACGACGTTAACATTTGAACCTAAGATAGTGTATGCGCCGCAGTCTATACACGAATTGAAGCGGATGTTCATCGATCAATTTTTCCATTTCCAAATGAAGTGGGCGAGCTCAACTTTGCGAGAAAAATCGTATGTCGATCCTCGATTTATGCGAGACTCATTATTACGCACTTTATTGCAAAATTTACCGGATAATTATTTAGTGTTCTACTATCCTATTTTACAGGTGCGCAAAGCACCAATTGAACTTGATGTTGTTTTAATGTCACCAACAGAATGTATTTGTATTACAGTGCTTGAAGCTGATAATCAAGCAGTGTATGTAGGCAGTAGCGAAAGATTTTGGGTGAAAAAGGTTGGCACAAAGGATTTTAAAATACTCAATCCTATGATCAATTTAAGCCGCATGGAATCGGTTTTAACACAGTTATTTAAGCAAGACAACATAGATATGCCTATTCGAAAAGTTGTGTTAACACGTAATGGCTATTTCGATTATCCGGGATCATCCTTTAGCATACAGTTTGTGGATCACCGCAATTATGGGGAATGGATGCAACAGTTGAAAAAGGTTTCCTCTCCTATGAAGCATATGCAAATACGCGCTGCACAAACGATTTTAAATAATGTGCAAACGACGTCCTTTAACCGTGATATTTGGCAACAAACATCGCAGCCATCAACTGAGGATTAATATATGGTTGTATTATTTATTGTAAATGAGGCTGCTGGGAATGGGAAAGGAAAGAAAGTTTGGCGCCGTCTTCAACAGCATTTAACCATGAACTATGAAGTTGCCTTTACAAAATATGAAGGGCACGGACTTGAAATTGCAAGGCAATGGGCACATGGTACACAAACCAAAAAGCTCATTGTCATTGTAGGCGGGGATGGCACGATTCATGAAGTTGTCAGTGGTGTTGTACATAATGACCTTATTGTCGTAGGAGTTGTACGCGCGGGCTCAGGGAATGATTTCGCACGATATTTTCCGATATTTCGAAATGCTAAACAAATTGAGAGTTATTTACGGAATGAATTAATAGGAATTTCGATGGATGTAGGAATGATTCAGCTTGGAACAATGCAAAATAAGCTATTTGTAAATAATGCAGGTATTGGCTTCGATGCATATGTTACGAAGCAGATTAATAAGTCACGACTTAAATATTATCTCAATAAAATTGGGCTTGGTAAACTCTCCTATGCTGTAGCTGTTGTGAGAGGGTTATTTAGTTTTGAGCGTTTTAATGTGACAGTACGAACAAACGATCAAGAGTGGTATTTCAAGGAGGCATGGTTTGTCGCCATGAGTAATCAGCCCTATTTTGGTGGCGGCATGAAAATTTCACCTATGTCAAAACCCGATGATGGAAAAATTGAAGTGACGATTGTTTACGGTATTTCACGTTTGAAATTATTGCTTGTTTTTGCGACTGTTTTTTTCGAAAAGCATACTAGTTTTAAAGAAATTACTTTTTTGCAAAACAATCACTTTGAGATTATCGTGGACTCTGACAAGATTGATAGTCATGCAGATGGAAACTATATTGGTGAAATTGAGCAGGGGACGATTATTCATTGTACAGTAAAACAGCATGCATGGAAGATTATGGATAAATGAAGAAACGTCATTTTGCAATAATTTTATGCGAAATTGATGGTTTTACGTTATACTATAAAAAATCATTAAATAATTACCTAGAAGGAAATGAGGAAGAACATTGAGATTAAGAAATAAGCCTTGGGCAGAGGAAATGATTACAAGTCATCCAGAGGTGATCATTCCAAATCCTGAAGACTTTAAAGGAAATTGGCAAGCTGTTTTTGGCAATGATAATCCGCTACATATTGAGGTTGGTACAGGGAAAGGGCAATTTGTGACAGGGATGGCCTTACAAAACCCAAGTATCAATTATATTGGTATAGAGCTTTATGATAGTGTGATAGTTTGTGCATTAGAAAATATCTTAGAGGCTAAATCTCCAGCAAATTTACGTTTATTAAAAGTAAATGGTGCGGATTTATATAAATTTTTCGAGAAAAACGATGTAGAACGCGTGTATTTGAATTTCTCAGATCCTTGGCCAAAACTTCGCCATGCAAAGCGTCGTCTAACGCATGAGGGTTTTTTGAAATTATATGAGTCGATTTTAGTTGATAATGGGGAGGTCCATTTCAAAACGGACAACCGTGGCTTGTTTGAGTATTCGTTAATTAGTATGTCTGAATATGGCATGTTATTGAAGTATGTATCACTCGACCTACATGCGAATATGCCTGAGGATAATATTATGACAGAATATGAGCAGAAGTTTTCTGCAAAGGGGCAACCAATTTATCGTCTAGAATCACAGTTCATCACAAAATAGTTTTCTAGGGGGAGTATGGATGGATCAATTACAGTTTCACAACATGTCATTATCATGGCTAAACGGGGGTGTCACTTGCCTTGATGGCGGTGCAATGTTTGGTGTTGTACCAAAGCCACTTTGGTCACGTAAATATCCAGTAAATGAAAAAAATCAAATCGAATTACCAACCGAGCCTATCTTAATTCAATATGAAGGTAAAAACTATATTATTGATACAGGTGTTGGCTTTAACAAGTTAAATGAAAAGCAATTACGTAACTATGGTGTAACTGAGGAATCTACATTAGCTGATAGTTTACAGGAGCTTGGTTTAACGACTGCAGATATTGATGTTGTGTTAATGACACATTTGCATTTCGATCATGCTGGCGGTTTAACACAATGGGAAGGTAATGTTTTAGTCCCTACATTCCCAAATGCAAAAATTTACGTGACAAAGATTGAATGGGATGAAATGCGTAAGCCAAATATTCGCTCGAAAAACACGTATTGGAAAGAAAACTGGGAGCCCGTACAACATTTAGTGGAAACCTATGAGGGCAAATTACAAGTAACACCAGGCATCGAAATGATTCATACAGGTGGTCATAGCAATGGACATGCTATCATTAAATTAACACAAAATGGTGAAGTGCTATTGCATATGGCGGATATTATGCCAACACATGCTCACCAGAATCCGTTATGGGTATTAGCATATGACGATTATCCAATGACGAGTGTATTTGCTAAAGAAGGTATTATGAAAGAAGCATTAGAAAACGGTTATGGATTTATTTTCTATCATGATGCATATTACCGCATGATTAAATGGGATGCGACGGGCAAGGAAATTGTAGATAAGTTAGAACGTAGCAGACAAGCTGTTATTACTTTCTAATCAGGGAGAACGTGTGAACCTTTGTGTTCACGCGTTTTTTTATGCTCAGGAAATTATAGATTTGTAGAAAAATCATTTCGCAATGGTAAAAAGGGAAGTCATTAATTTTGTATGATTCAGCTATGTGAGAACGTCTACTTTCTGATTATTGATAACACCCATTGTCCAGTAAGAGTTCGCGAGCGACTAGCCCCCTTATAATAGCTTCGGTCAGCCGAACTATTCCACTGCCGTGGCTGAAATCTCTCATACGTGCGCATAATTTTTTCTGATAATATAACCATCGGGAAAAATCGTTCTATTCCATTTAATCGTTATGATCAAAGAAGGCCATTTGCTGTTCAAAGACCTACAAGTTGCGTAGCGACGCAGAGATACCGCCAACAGAGGGCAAGCCTAAGTTTTCGAAAAATTGTTTTGGGTTTTTTCGTGAACATTTTGGAAAATATGATACACTAAAAGCTATACTAAAACATAAAAGAGAGTTGAAATAACGATGGCAATGGAGCAACCATTTTTACCAATATTATTAGGGTCAGATATGAATGCATATGGCATGGCACGTGCATTTTTCGAAGCATATGGCATTAAACCACTCGTACTAGGACGTTCACATTTAACGGCTACACAGGATAGCCATATTTTAGATTTTCAAGAAATAGATCGTCTTAATGAACAGGACGTATTCGCTCCTGCACTCGCAGAAGTGGCAAAAAAATATGCAGATAAAAAATTACTGCTACTGGCTTGTGGTGATGATTATGCAAAACTAATCATTAAAAACAAACTCGCATTACAGGAGCATTTTACAGTACCCTATATTGACGAATCCTTAATGGATGAAATTTTACTGAAAGAAAACTTCTATAAAATGTGTGAGAAGTACAACTTTAAGTATCCAGGGACGACAACGGTAACGGCTGAAAATTATCATTCCTTTACACCACCGTTCGATTATCCAATTATTTTAAAGGCATCGAACTCAGTAGAATATTGGGCTTGTAAATTTCCAGGAAAGAAAAAAGTTTTCATCGCGCATGATGAAGCAGAAAAAACAGCAATTTTAAAAGCAATCTATAGTTCGACCTACCAAGATACAATGATTATTCAAGAGTTCATCCCAGGCGATGATTCTTATATGCGTGTTTTAAATGCGTACGTAGGAAAAGACGGTAAAGTTAAGTTAATGTGTCTTGGTAACCCTATTTTGGAAGAGCATTCTCCAGAAGGTATTGGTAGTTATGCAGCAATTGTTACAACATATGATAAAGAATTAATGGACCAAGTTCGTTTCTTCTTAGAGGATATAGGTTATACTGGTTTTGCAAATTTTGATATGAAATATGATATACGTGACAAACAGTATAAGTTGTTTGAAATTAATTTACGTAACGGCCGCTCAAGTTATTATGTTACAGCAAGTGGTCATAATTTAATGAAATACGTAGCTGATGACCATATATTAAATATTGAACAAGATGTAACCTATGTCGAGGACAAGCATTTGTGGATGATTATTCCAAAGGGTGTACTTTTTAAATATGCATCGAATGAAAAACTAAAGTTAGAAGCGCAAAAATTGATTCGTGAAGGGAAGTATACGAACTCACTTTACTTTAATGAGGATATGAATGCGAAACGTTGGGTGAAGCTAACGTTAAATAACTTAAACTACTACAGAAAATACAAAAAGTATTTTAATAATAAAGGACTATCTGAGTAAAATGAAAAGGGGCTGTCTCATATATTTGAGGCATCCCCTTTTTTGTACAAATGCAGCAAAAGATTAAAAATCTAGAATTTGACTCGAGTAGGTTTAACTAGCAATTAGTGGGGATGAAAAAAATGCCCACTGATTGAAGTGCTTTACACTTCTGTTAGGTCAACAACAACGCCAGAACGAGCATCAGCAGCAAATTCGAATGTTTGCATTTCACCCTCATGCATGCGTGAAATACCACCACGGTAAACAGGAATTGTCATGAAACCATTCGTGAAACTATCTGTCTTCATATAAATCCACGAACCGTCTATCGGTGCATCCTTTTTAAATTCTTTTTTTATGTTTTCAAGTACTTGTCCAGCAGGCACATATGGAGAAACTTTTTCACTTGCTTCTTTAATAATGACTGCGGCGGCTAGGCCTGTTGCAACACCAATTAAAAAATCGCGTAATTTCATGGTTTTATCCTCCTTTTCCTATAACTTCATTTTATCATAGCTCAGAGAGTGAATGCACGTTCATAGTTGGGGACTATTATGAAATATATCAATATTTCGACTTCGGAAATAAATATGATACAATAGCAAGGAAGAAAATTCTACTTCGTGGGGAGAGAGTCATCATGAATGAGGAAACATTACAATTATTCAAAACATTAACTGAGTTACCAGGCGCACCGGGTGATGAACATGCAGTACGCGCGTTCATGCGTTCTGAGTTAGAAAAATACTCTGATGAAATCATTCAAGATAATTTAGGTGGTATTTTTGGTGTAAGGCATAGTGATGTAGCAGATGCACCGAAAATTTTAGTAGCAGGTCATATGGATGAAGTGGCATTTATGGTCACATCAATTACAGACAACGGCATGATCCGCTTCCAAACGTTAGGCGGTTGGTGGAATCAAGTAATGCTTGCCCAGCGTGTTGATGTGTTTACAAAAAATGGTCCAATTCCTGGAGTCGTGTCCTCGATTCCACCTCATTTACTAACAGATGCTGAACGAGCAAAACCAATGGATATAAAAAATATGTTAATCGATGTTGGGGCCGACAGTAAGGATGATGCTATAGCAATCGGTGTACGTCCAGGTCAATCAATCATTCCTGTATGTTCCTTTACACCGATGGCCAATCCCAAAAAAATTATGGCAAAAGCTTGGGATAACCGATATGGCTGTGGACTTGCGGTTGAATTAATGAAAGAAGTCAAGAATGAAAAATTAGCTAGTCATTTATATTCTGGTGCTAATGTGATGGAAGAGGTTGGGCTACGAGGTGCTCAAGTATCAGCAAATATGATTAAACCAGATTTATTCTTTGCATTAGATGCTTCTCCTGCAAATGATGTATCTGGTGATAAAAATCAATTTGGTCAGCTTGGTAAAGGAACTTTGCTACGAATTCTTGATCGTTCAATGGTAACACACCGTGGCATGCGTGAGTTCATTTTAGATACAGCGGAATCAAATCATATTCCGTATCAATATTTTGTATCACAAGGCGCTACAGATGCTGGTCGTGTACATACTGCAAATGATGGTGTTCCTAGTGCTGTCATTGGCGTTTGTTCACGTTATATTCATACTTCTGCATCAATTATTCATGTTGATGATTACGCTGCAGCGAAAGCATTAATTGTAGAATTAGTGAAAAAAGCGGACCGTTCGACATTAGAGTCAATTCGGGCTAATGTATAAAGTAAAATGAAAGATGCCTATTAAGGCATCTTTTTCTATATATAGAAAGAGGGATATTCATGAACATAGCGATTGGTACTACAAATAAAGCAAAAACTCAAGCAGTTGAAGCTATCGTTAAACAATATTTTGAAAAAGTTGTTTTTACATATGTCAAAGCTGACTCTGGGGTGTCTGACCAACCTATAACAACAGAAGAAACAAGACAAGGTGCGATAAATCGTGCCAAAAATACATTGCATGCTACAGGTGCAGCTTTATCTTTTGGACTGGAAGGCGGTGTTACTGAAATGGAAGGTGACATGTACATCTGCAACTGGGGAGCTCTTGTCTTAGCGGATGGCACAATTTTCACGGCCTCTGGTGCACAAATTATATTGCCAAAGGAAATTGCCCGGGAAATAAGAGCTGGGAAGGAACTTGGTCCTGTTATGGAAGCATATACACAGCGTCTGGATATTCGCCAAGGTGCAGGAGCTGTAGGTATTTTTACGCAAAATGTGGTAAGTCGTCAGTCTATGTTTGAGCATATTGTCGCGCTGTTAATTGGACAATATTTGTTCACATTAGCAGCTGAATAGTGTCTTTGAACTAGTGATATTGGTGCAGAGTAGTTGCAACTTTACTAAATTTTTTTTAAAATAAAAAAAAGTTAGCAATGAAAGGAAGATAGAAATGTCTCGTAAGTGGCTACAAGCATTGACTTTACTGCTTTTGATTTTGGGACTTTCTGGCTGCAATCAATCTGTCGATGAACAAATTGCAAGTGGACTTAAAATAACGGAAACTGTTTTTGCCGAGAAGCCAGAAGACCATACAGATAAAATAGGAGATATTCAATTATTTTTACCGACTAAATTCAAAATCGAGGACAGCTCAGATAAATATAATATTTTAATATCTAAGGGAAAAGAATCTTATATTCTTTTCATCAATGATCGGGAAGAATCAGACAGCAAACTTTATTATAATTTATTAAAAGAAGACAGCTCAAAAGAAATTATCAAAGAGCATACTTTTGAAAAAGACGAAAGTTTCGGGTTTTCAGCTATCTCTAAAACAGAGAAAGAGAATGAATTTGAGCTAATTGTTAGTAGTGGGGGCGTAAAAATGACGACCATTTCACAAGCTAAAAATATTGAAGATAATCTACATGAGATGACGAAAATCGTTCATTCGGTTAAGATTAAATAATTGCATAGTTTTGAACACAACGGTTGACAAACATGTGAGCCGTTTTTTATTTTGAACTTTATTCAGGGGTTGCCAAAAAGTTGGCTGAATAAAATTTAAAACTATGATTGATGTCATGGATTTTAAAAGGATAAAATTGTGGATGTTAGATTTTACAATGCTATTGTATATGCTGGTAAACGAAGCAACAGGCGCAATGACTAAGTTGTTCTGCATAGGTGTTTCAATAGCTTTGGTGAATGACTGACTATGATACAAGCCTAAGGGCAATTATTTAATCACAGACACACATTTATACGGAGACGTATTTGATAGAAAGGACGTGTACTAGGTGAAGCAAATAACATCAGAGCAACTTGTGTCTTTGTTAAAAAGACAATTAAACGAGCAGAAATTCGATTTTGAATTTGACAAAAAGCATGATAAATTACGCTTAAACCATAAAAAAATAGGGAAAGGAATGGATCTTTCCTTACCAGGTATTTTAGCAAAATATAGTGAAAAACAAGAAGTGGCTCTCAACGAAGTCGTATATACAATTGAACAAACCTTTATAGCAATGGGGCAGGAGATGGAACAAGGGTTCCAAACAGCTACGCAAATTTTCCCTGTGATACGTGCAACATCCTACCCACAAGCATCAAAAGAGGGGCATGCATTTATCACTACAGAACATACGGCAGAAACGAGGGTTTTTTATGCACTTGATTTAGGGAAAACATACCGTTTTATCGATGAGTCAATGCTAGAGGCACTCCAATTGACAGTAGAGCAAATTCGTGAAATGGCACGTTTTTCTGTCAAGCAGTTACCAACTGTCTATAAGAAAGATGAAGTAGCTGGTAATGTCTTTTATTTTGTGAATGCCAATGATGGCTATGATGCAAGCAGGATTTTAAATGAAGGCTTTTTAAAAGACATGCGTGCTCAAATAGAGGGGGATATGACGGTATCCGTTCCCCACCAAGATGTATTAATACTAGGTGATATTCGTAATGAAACAGGTTATGATGTATTAGCACAGATGACAATGCATTTCTTTACTGTAGGCACAGTACCGATTACATCGTTATCATTTATTTATGAAGAAGGGGAATTAGAACCAATCTTCATTCTAGCGAAAAACAGAGTGAAAAAGGAGCAAGAAGAACAATGAATGTATTTTACAACAAAGAGCATGTAGGAGACGTATTATTAGTGCAATTAGCGACAGAGGCTATTGTGAAAACAGTGGTTGAGCGTGTTGGCGATATTGCCATTTTAAAAGAAGCACAAACTGGAGAGATTAAAGCTTTTAACTTGTTTAACGCAAGCAACTATGTACAAACAGAGGCACGAGGAAATGTTGAAGTGACACCAGCATTTGTAGCACAACTTGAAGCTGCTATTGCGAAGAATGGCGCTACAATTAGTCTTGATGTTGATTTCTCTCCAAAATTCGTGGTTGGCTATGTAGAAACAAAGGAAAAGCATCCAAATGCTGATAAATTAAGTATTTGTACTGTGAATGTAGGTGAAAAGAACTTACAGATCGTTTGTGGTGCACCGAATGTTGAAGCTGGACAAAAAGTAGTAGTGGCTAAAATTGGCGCAGTTATGCCTTCTGGTATGCTTATTAAAGAAGGGAATTTACGAGGAGTTGATTCATTTGGCATGTTATGCTCGGCCCGTGAATTAGCGATTCCAAATGCGCCGTCAGAAAAGGGAATTTTAGTATTACCGGAAGAAGCGGAAATTGGTAGTGCTTTTGAAGCACCAACTCGTTAAAAGTATATTATATATTCAAAAATCGTTATGTTACCATTGTTGCTGGTGGCGTAACGATTTTTTTGTTAAGCTTGGGCCTATAAATGCAAGTTTCTATATCACTTTTATGGTATGCTTTTTTATATAGACGTAGACTTTGTTTTTAAAAGTCTCTCTTTTGAAAACCTAGACAACGCTATAAACGAAGTGTAAGAGAAATGAGTGAAACAAAGTGAATTGGTTTAAAAAACAAATAGATAAAATTATAAATAGAGATGAATATGAATACGAATATGAAGATGATTATGACTATGAAAATTATCAGGAACAACAAGTGCAGCAACAACCAACGGAAACATCAGCAACTAAGCAAAAGGCTTTTCGCTTTCCATTAATTGAGGACGAAGAGATTGAACCGTTAACAGAATCGAAAGAGATGTTCATCCAAAACGACGACAACTACTATGGACAAATTGAAGATTTATCGTTACCGAAGCATTTACATAATCATATCGTAGATTCACGAGTTTACGATGTGGAAGTTTCGGGCATTCGTGAGCTTTTGGAAAATCGTACGAAGCGCACTGGCAGAAAGACAATTACGCGAAGTCAGCCAGAGCAAGAAAACCGTTCAAAGGCACGTATGGTTTTTCGTGATGCGCAATATGAGCCAGTGACTCAAAAGGAAGCTACGCCTAAGAAAGAACCGATTGTTGATAGTAGCTTGCCACAAAATCGTAAACGTTTTGTCCCAACGGATGTACCTTCACCAGTCTACGGCTTTGCTAAGCCAAGCCCAATTGAACAATTATTAAATAAACGTAAGGAAGAAAATGATAGTGAAATCCCTTCCATACCTGTGTCTGTAAAAGAAGCGACAACAAATGAGGCTCTTGAAAATATACTAGTAGGAAAAGTGCCTAGTCTGACACAACAGGATGAAATTAATCAGGCTAAGGAGCCTAACGTTATTGAAGCTACAGCACAACAACCAATAACCTTTGATGAAGCTCAGTTTGAAGAACAGCAACCAGTAACCTTTGATGAGGTTCAAGATGAGAAGCAGCAGCCAATCACTTTTGATGAGGTTCAGGTTGAGGAACAACAGCCAGTTATCTTTGATGAGGTTCAGGTAGATGAAATAACCCAAACAAATGATTTAACGAATACAGCTGTACCGCAAACGTCATCTTTTGCAGTTGGTTTCGAAGAGCAAGTGAAGGAAGCTGTACAGCAAGAACTCGCTCTCGATCAACTTTCTGCTAACGAATCGGATATTCATGTTAAAGAAGTTATTGTGGAACAAGTACAAATCGAAAATTCTACAATTCACATTGGTGAAGTGACAGTTGTACAGCCAACCACGGATGAAGAAATCGAGCAAGAGGGCTTAGATGAGCAAGCTGATAAAGCAACTATTAAGCAAGAAAAAAGCCGTATTCCTTTTAATGTTTTAATGTTAAAAACAGATAAAGAGAAGTGGCAAAACCGCCAACAGCTTAAAGTAACACCGTCATTTATAAGTGACGAAACTCATAAGACTGAGCCAATTGTGGAGTCGACTGAGTCAATTCGAAATAATAAAATCGTTGAGTCTACAGAACTTATTCCAAATAATAAAATCGTTGAGTCGACTGATCCTATACCTAATAATGAAATCGTAAAATCAACGGAAGAAGAGTCAGCGCACACAACATCGTTTGTGGTGAAGGAAGCAGAGTTACCCCTTCCAAATAAGGAATCTGCAAATACAACATTAGAAAATGTAGCGGAAATTACTATGTCACCAGTTGCAACAATGATTCGCCCGTCGACGGTAGAAAATACTGCGATGGTAGTGGAAGGATCCGATGAAATTTCAGCAACTACATTCATGGATACGGAGGTAATTGTTGATCAAGCACTTGTAGAGGAAAAGATTGATGTGGCAGGTGTTACGGGCAATTCTAAAGTAGTCGAGGAAGATTCACAAGAACAGTGTCAAATAGCCGCAACATTGCCTGAAAAGGAGGAGCCAATTGTTACAACTCCGAAACCAGTCAAAGTGTATCATAAGCCAGGTGAGGAGTTTTTAGAACCACCTGAGGAAAAAACGCAAGATACTGAGTGGATGGAGCAACAAGGAGATACATTAGTCGAAGCTCTTTCTTATTTCCAGGTATCCGCTCAAATTGAATCCATTATGCAAGGTCCAGCCGTCACGCAATTTGAAATAACCGTCAGTCATGGAACAAAAGTTAGTAAAATTCGTAACCTAGCAGATGATTTGAAGCTGGCATTGGCAGCAAAGGACATTCGAATTCAGGCACCAATCCCTGGTAAAAGCTCTATTGGCATAGAAATTCCAAACCGCGTGTCTCGTGCTGTTCGTTTATCAGAAGTGACAAATAGTGCCTCCTTCCTCGAATCGGATTCGCCACTGGAAGCAGCACTGGGGCTTGATTTAACAGGAAAGCCTGTAACGATTGATTTACGAAAAATGCCACACGGCTTAATTGCCGGGGCTACGGGTTCAGGGAAATCAGTTTGTATTAATTCCATTTTGGTTAGCTTATTATATAAGGCTGCACCACATGAGTTAAAGCTAATGCTAATAGACCCAAAAATGGTAGAACTTGCTCCGTTCAACCATATTCCTCATTTAGTCAGTCCAGTTATTACAGATGTTAAGGCTGCAACGGCGGCATTAAAATGGGCAGTTGAGGAGATGGAGCGTCGTTATCAGTTATTTGCACATGCGGGTGCGCGCGATATTACGCGTTATAATGCACTAGCCGATAAAAATAATGAACACAGTTTAAAATTACCGTATATTTTAATTGTCATTGACGAGCTAGCAGATTTAATGATGATGTCTCCTGCAGATGTGGAGGAGGCGATTTGTCGTATTGCCCAAAAGGCACGTGCTTGTGGTATTCATTTAATTGTTGCGACACAAAGACCGTCTGTAGACGTTATTACAGGGCTTATCAAATCAAATATCCCCACACGTATTGCCTTCGCGGTATCTTCACAAATAGATTCGCGGACAATATTAGATGGGCAAGGAGCAGAAAGATTACTTGGACGAGGCGATATGCTATATTTAGGTAATGGAATGTCTGCGCCTGTACGTTTGCAAGGGACATTTGTGACGGATGATGAAATAGAAGCGATCATAGACCATGTTCGTGAGCAAGGTGAACCTGATTACATCTTCGATCAAGAGGAGCTCTTAAAGAAAATCGAAGTGTCCGCAGAGCAGGATGATTTGTTTGAGGATGTTTGCCGATTTGTTTATGAACAAGGTGGGGCCTCTACGTCTCTTATTCAACGTAAGTATCATATCGGTTATAACCGTGCTGCACGATTAATTGATATGTTAGAATCTCATGGTTTTGTGTCAGAGGCAAGAGGGAGTAAACCACGTGAAAGTTATATTACTGAGCAAGATTTAATTGCTATGTTTGAATAATAATTGCAGTGTTTTCGTACAGATTATCTGACTTTCGTCGAAATTAGTTTTTTTAGAAAAGTTGCACATTTATCCTTATGCATAAATAGTGCTATAATAGACAAGATGTTTTGAACAGTACGTAATTTTTTGTGCTTGAAAAGGTATTAATACCTAATATTTAGAGCATAAAAAATACGATACACCTAATAGATGATAGATGGGATTTAGTATTTCCCGGGGGGTTTAATTAATGACAGTTTTTCATTTCACAGGCATTAAAGGTTCTGGCATGAGTTCACTTGCACAAATCTTATTCGATGCTGGTGAACAAGTACAGGGCTCAGACATTGACAAGTATTTCTTCACGGAGCAACCGTTACGTGATCGTAATATTCCAATTTTTACATTTAATGCAGATAATATTAAACAAGGTATGACGGTAATTGCAGGAAATGCGTTTCCTGATGAACATCCAGAATTAGTACGTGCACGTGAAATTGGTGTCGAAATTATTCGTTATCACAAGTTTTTAGGCGATTATATTGGGAATTACACTTCAATTGCAATTACGGGTGCTCATGGTAAAACTTCTACTACGGGTTTAATGGCCCATGTTGTAGGTGGCTATAAACCAACATCGTATTTAATCGGTGATGGCACTGGTGCTGGGCATGAGAGTGCTGACTTCTTTGTGATGGAAGCATGTGAATACCGTCGACACTTTTTAGCGTATAATCCAGATTACGCCGTAATGACTAATATTGATTTTGATCATCCAGACTATTTCGCAAACATAGAAGATGTATATTCAGCTTTCCAATCGCTGGCGTTACAAGTGAAAAATGCCATCATTGCATGTGGTGATGATGAACATCTTCAACGAATTCAAGCAAAAGTACCTGTTGTTTATTATGGATTTGGTGCTGAAAATGATTTTGAAGCACGAAATGTTGAGAAGACTACAAAGGGAACAACGTTTGATGTATTTGTTCGTAATGAGTTTTATAGCACTTTCTTCATTCCGTTATTTGGAGATCATGCTGTATTAAATACCTTAGCTGTCATTACACTTTGTCAATATGAAGGGATATCTCCAGAGATTATTCAAGAACGTTTGAACACCTATAAAGGTGTAAAAAGACGTTTCACTGAAACGGATATTGGCAATAATGTATTAATAGATGATTACGCACACCATCCAACGGAAATTCGTGCAACGATTCAATCGGCTCGTCAAAAATTTCCTGAACGTGAACTTGTAGCTATTTTCCAGCCGCATACATTTACACGTACACAAGCTTTTTTACAAGACTTTGCTGATAGCCTAAGCCTTGCAGATACAGCTTACCTGTGTGATATATTCGGTTCGGCAAGGGAGACACAAGGTGCCCTTTCAATCCAAGATTTAGCTTCACTGATTGAGGGAAGTGCTGTGATAACTACTGAAGGTATCGAAGTGTTAATGAAGCATGAAGGCGCAGTATTTTTATTTATGGGCGCTGGAGATGTCCACAAATTCCAAGATGCTTTTGAAGCCTTGCTAAAATGATTCATACCTGTTTTATTTGTCAAAAGGACAGTGAAATGTATCAGGACATGTAAAAGTTCATGCGACTAAAAGTAGCAATATTACTTTTAGCCAAAATGATAGAACAATGTAACAGCTTAATCCGCAAGGAATAAGCTGTTTTTTCTCAAAAATGAGAAGGAATTCAGTTTTTTTTGTCGAAGATAGGGAAAGTAATAGTAATAGTATTCGTAATTCTTACTAGCGGGAGGTCTTGATTATGGAAGTTATTTTGTATATTGCTGCAATTATTGCCGCAATCGGTTTTTTAGTTTTATGTGTGAGCATTGGTATGACGCTATTTTCGCTCAAATCAATTCTTAACAGCCTAGCAGGTACTTTAGCAGGCATCGAGGGACAAATGGAAGGTATTACACGCGAAACGACTTCCTTATTAACGAAAACAAATAGCTTAGCTGAGGATATTCAAGATAAATCCAAACAGTTAAATTCTGTTGTTCATGCAGTCAAAGGAATTGGAGACTCTGTGAACGGTTTAAATACTTCGGTACAGCAAATTACTTCATCTATTTCAACAAATATTGAGCAAAATGAAGAAAAAATCGCACAGGTTGTGCAGTGGAGTAATGTTGCAATGGGCATTGCTGATAAGTGGAAGAAGCGTAAAATAATCGAGCAGGCTCCAGAAGTTGTGCGAAAGGACCCATATTCTTACGAAACAGTATATGAGGACAAGCCGAAAAGAAAATGGGGTCGTAAAAAATAATTATTATTTGGATGGCGTTTAACTGCCAACTGAATAAAAATAAAGCCTCACGCGTATGTTTATTTGCCGGACACAAAAGTTACTGGCATAAATACGCCAAGGCGAATTAGATAAATGGGGAGGAATAGTAGCATGACAACTCAAAAGCCGAATTTTAATGAAGTGAAAGAACAACAATTAGAAAGTTCATTGCCACAGCTTTATCATTCACAAGAATCAATCTATGAAGAGGAGCGTGTGAACATGAAAGATTTTGTCATTGGCGCATTAGTTGGAGGTATTGTAGGGGCAGCTGCAGGCTTATTACTAGCTCCGAAACCAGGGAAAGATTTACGTAGTGATGTGGCAGTACAAGCTGTTAACTTAAAAGACAAGAGTGCAGATTTATCATTAACGGCAAAAGATAAAACTGTACAATTATCAAAACAAATTCAAGAGCAATCTACACAATTGGTAGAAAAAGTGAAAACATTGAAAACTGCAAAAGCGCCAACTGTTTTTGACGATGGTACTGTTTCATTTGAGGGCGAAGAACCACTTGAAGACTTTACCGATAAAACAGACGCAAAGGCAGAGGACGCTGTAGAGCAGGCTACTGAAGACAAAGCAGAAGAAGTTCGTGCGTAAAAACTAACGAAAAGGGATACAATACGTCATATCAAAGACGTTCTGTATCCTTTTTTTTTATTACAATGATAGGTGCGCTTCTTCCAGTAAAATTTCTAATTTATCGCCACCGAATATTTCCGTGTCAAAACTTGCGGGCTGACCGTTTCGTAGTATCGTAAAGTTTCCCTTAAATGTAGTAGGGAGTTGCCAGCTAGAGAAACGAAACACATCCTGATAAATCCATCGACTTTGATCTTTTTCTTTAAATGAAATGGTCGCTCCATTTGGTACGGTAGAAAGCGGTGGTACGACAGCCTGATTGACGAACACTTCATGAGCATTTTTATTTAGCTCTAAAACTTCATTTTGGAAGTGAATAATAATTTTATCCTCGAGTAAAATATTCATCTGATCAGCAATATGTTGAACAGTTGGTAATGCTTGTTGCTGAAATTGAATTATATCTTCGTTTTGGACTGCGTACGACAACTTGCAGGGCTTGCCGTTAATTAATAACTGGGAAGAATACTCAGGTAAATATAAGGGCTTACCATCTACATGAATATAATAAGATTCAAACCGCTTTAGTAAATCCTGATTATTTGTAAAGTTAAATACATCCTCAACTGTTTCAGCTATCTCGA
Organism: Lysinibacillus parviboronicapiens; assembly: GCF_003049575.1. Classification (GTDB taxonomy): domain Bacteria; phylum Bacillota; class Bacilli; order Bacillales_A; family Planococcaceae; genus Lysinibacillus; species Lysinibacillus parviboronicapiens. Next base: position 100,974 of record NZ_PYWI01000002.1, read on the forward strand.
AGGCAATAACATCACGATCGTTTAACAAAGTATCCAGTGAAGCAAGTGCACCATTGACCGTAATTTTTGGTTCAATCACATACTCAGTGGTATGTATAGTTACGGTTTTAATAGCTGCATCATCCACAATATCTCTAACTGTAGCTTTTGCTGTTTGACCGTCCTGACCTTCTATCAAGTGGATGGCATCGCCTGTTTTAATAGTGGTTTTAGTTGAGGCCTGTTGACCATTGACTAAAATTTGTGCTGGTTGTCCGTGGCCACCTGGGATGAAAATATCCTGTCCATTGACGCTCACCGATAAACCATGACCGGGCTTGCCATACAATTGTTTGGCACGAATGTTGGCCGCTAAAAATGCGTCTCCAACTGTCATTTCCTTTAATTCAAATAACCTTACAACTTGTTCATTAACAGTTAAGCTCATATATTGGATAGGCATTTTTTTTGCGGCGATGGCAATCCCAATAGGTGTCACTAGTTCAGGTGAAGGCTTAATATGTTCTTCTTTTGTTAAGTTTTGGATGGCGTCAACGCCACGTACTGCAATACGATTTGTAGGCAAATCGAGCACAAGTCCAAGTTCTGTTGTAAGATCCGGAGTTAAACTCCCGCCACCTACTAGCATGACAGCCTTAGGAGCAGTCCGATTGTTGAGACGTAAGATTTCTTCCCCAATTGCCTGTGCCAGTTGTTTTACAGCAGGTTCAATGGCTTTTAATACTTCGGCTTTCGCAAAATATTGATCAAAACCTAAAATGTCTTGAATTAGGATTTCGTCCTCAGTTTGCAGTTGACGCTTCGCCGTTTCTGCTACTGGAAAGTCGAGTAAATAGTGGTCACTAAGCGCTTCCGTAATTTCATCACCTGCTGTTGGCACCATCCCATAGGCCACAACTGTACTTTTATCAGTAATCGCAATATCAGATGTACCTGCGCCAATATCGACGAGCGCAACATTAAGGCGACGCATTGTGGGCGGGATGAGTACATTGATAGCAGCAATCGGTTCTAATGTGAGTGCTTCCATTTCTAAATTAGCACGCTTTAGAGCTGCAATAAGTGATTCTACGACTACGCGTGGCAGAAAAGTAGCAATCACTTCAATTTGAGCTTCATCTCCTTGTTGATCAAGCAGACTACCGATTTCCTCACCGTCTAGTCGATAATAAAGGACAGAATAGCCTACACAGTAATAGTGGCTCGTTTTTGCATCCTCTTTCTGCTGTAAAAGTTGCTGTTGTGCCTGTTGAACGGCTTGTAATTCTAAACGGCTAATATCTTCTTCTGTAAAAATAGGCCGATTGCGTATACTAATTGTCACACTCGCTTGTTCGGTCTTTAATGAGCGACCTGCAGCTGCTACACTGACCTTTGTTAAAGGGCCATGCTGTTCTTCAAGCTCATGTTTAATTTCATTGATTAAATCTGCCACATACATGACATTATGTATTTGACCATCCACCATGGCGCGCTCTTTATGCTCTTTTACTAAAATATCCTGTACGTGAAAATGATCATTATCTTCTACTAAAATAATGCCGACAACAGAACGTGTACCGATATCAAGCGCAAATAATTTTGAACTCAATGTAATCGCTTCCTTCCTTGATATATCTCAAAATAATTTAGCGAGTTGAAGCGCTAAATTAAAAATGCGTGACATTCTGAACAACATTGATTATAATAATGCTAATATCTAAAAATGTAACATACATTTCAGAGTTCTGAAAGTGTCTGTCATGGGAGAGGAGCAAGAAGCATGAGCCAGAAAGATTTAGAAAGCTTACGTAGTCAAATTGACGGTTTAAACTTAGAAATTCTTCGTCTAATTAACGAACGTGCAGCAGTAGTAGATGAAATCGGTAAAATTAAAGAAAAACAAGGTGTGAATCGTTATGATCCACTGCGTGAACGACACATGCTTGATCTGATTAAAGAACATAACAACGGACCATTAAACCAAATGACGGTTGATTATATTTTTAAACAAATCTTCAAAACAGCACTAAAACAATTAGAAGCAGATAAAAAGAAAGAATTACTGGTATCTCGTAAGAAAAAATCAGCAGATACAATTATAAATATTAACGGTGAACTAATTGGCCAAGGAAAACCATCTTTTGTATTCGGTCCTTGTGCTGTTGAATCATATGAACAAGTAGCAGCTGTAGCAGAGTCTATTAAGGCTAAGGGCGAAAAACTTATTCGCGGTGGTGCATATAAACCGCGTACTTCTCCATATGACTTCCAAGGTCTTGGCTTAGAAGGTCTTAAAATATTAAAACGTGTATCTGAAGAGTATGGTTTAGGTGTAATTACTGAAATTGTCACACCAGGTCATTTAGAAGAAGCACTAGAATATATTGACGTTATCCAAATTGGAGCGCGTAATATGCAAAACTTCGAATTATTAAAAGCTGCGGGTGCTACGAACAAGCCTGTCCTTTTAAAACGTGGTTTAGCGGCAACGATTGATGAGTTCATTCATGCTGCAGAGTACATTATGTCTAAAGGGAATGAAAACATCATCCTTTGTGAACGTGGTATTCGTACGTATGAAAAAGCAACACGTAATACATTAGATATCTCAGCCGTTCCAATTTTAAAACAAGAAACACATTTACCGGTATTTGTAGATGTTACGCATTCAACTGGTCGACGTGATTTACTATTACCATGTGCGAAGGCAGCAATTGCTATCGGCGCAGACGGCGTAATGGCAGAGGTGCATCCAGATCCATCTGTAGCACTTTCTGATTCACAACAACAAATGGATATTCCGACATTCGATGCATTCTACGATACGTTACAAAAGTTCATGAAGAATCATGAGATTCATGCATAATTTTTAAAGTTAAAAACCGTTTGTCATTTTTGACAAACGGTTTTTTTTATACCGTATTAACGACGAGTAAGAAGCCCAACGCAAGTTGAATGATAAGCATGGCACTTATAAGGCTGGCGGAGCAACTGACCGTAAAAGCCAGATTGGTTCACTAACAAACACTGAGGATAGAGAACCCTCGCTGTTTGAAGTTTTACTCTATCAAAAAGAAATTTTGTATAATGAATGATTAGCAATTTGTAGCAGATTGTAAGCATTTCTTGAATAAAAGTACAAAAGTATTCTTTGGTGACAAAATAATGTCTATAATAGTACTATTTGTACTTGGCTTTTCAATACATACACTTACTAGTTCTTGAAAATGATATGAAAATTATCGTATGATAAGGCTATATAAGGAAAAAAGGGAGGCACGTACGATGACTGTTACAATTTATGATGTTGCCCGTGAAGCGAATGTTTCCATGGCAACAGTTTCTCGTGTAGTCAACGGTAACCAAAATGTAAAACCGGCAACACGAAAAAAAGTTTTAGAAGTAATTGAACGATTAGAATATCGTCCGAACGCAGTAGCGCGAGGTTTAGCAAGTAAGAAAACAACAACAGTTGGCGTGATTATCCCGGATATTGCAAACAATGTTTACGCGGAACTTGCACGAGGTGTGGAGGATATTGCAACTATGTATCGGTACAATATCATTTTAGCCAATTCAGACCAAAATGAAGATAAAGAGTTACAACTACTGGATACAATGCTGGGTAAACAAGTGGACGGTATCGTGATGATGAGCGATGAGGTCACTGAAAAAATGCGACAGTCGATGGATCATTCACCTGTGCCGATTGTACTTGCAGGTTCGGTGGATGAATCGCAAACAATCGCAACGGTGAATATTGATTATTTCCAGGCGGCCAATGAGGCAATTACATTACTGATTGAAAATGGCCATACAAGAATTGGCTTTGTAACAGGACCACTTACTTATACGATTAATAGTAAATTCAAGCTTGAAGCTTATAAAAAAGCACTCCAAGATGCAGGTTTAACTATAGATGAATCACTTATTGTTGCAGAGGAATCTAACTATGACACAGGAATAGAGGCTTGGGAAACACTGTCTTCACTTGATAATCCTCCAACAGCCTATTTTGCAGGTAGCGACGAACTGGCAATTGGATTGATTCACGGTGCACAGGATGCAGGTAAAAGTGTGCCAGATGATATCGAGGTCATCAGTTTTGAAAACTCTAAGCTAGCACGTATGGTACGTCCACAACTAACTAGTGTAGCATTGCCCCTATATGATATCGGCGCTGTAGCCATGCGTCTACTAACAAAATTAATGAGCAAAGAGCCTGTTGAAAATGAGAAAGTTATTTTACCGTATCGCATTGAACAGCGACAATCTGTAAAAAGTAAATAAGTTAGTGGATAGAACTGTGAAAGTGACGGATAGAAGTCATTCACCGCTAATTAAAAAAGCCTCATGATTAATGAGGCTTTACTTTTTTAAACCCGTTTTTCCATGCGTATAATATGTAACGCTTTGTCTAACATTTGTGCATTCTTTTCTTCAATTTCGGCCTTTCGTGGGATTGGCTCATAGAGAGGATTTGGATCCTCCCATGTTGGTATAAAGGGCACAGGTGCTTCTGGTTGCCAGCGGTCTAACCAAGCTTGAGGTAGAGCACCTGTTGGCATTTCTTGATCGGTCATTTCCAACCATAGCATAGACCATGCTCTTGGAACAACGCGCCAAATATCGTATCCACCACCACCGACTGCAATCCATTTTCCTCCACAATATTCGTGCGCTAATTTATGTGCAAGCTTAGGAATTTCTTTATATATATTCATAGTGCCATATAAATGTGTCAAGGGATCAAAATAATGTGCATCCGCCCCATTTTGAGTTAAGACAACATCTGGTTTAAAAAACTCAAAGACTTCTCGCATAGCCTTTTCATATATATCTAGGAAACTTTCATCTTCAGTAAAGGCATCAATTGGAAAATTAAATGAAGTACCATAACCTTGGCCATTGCCACGTTCTGTGATATTGCCTGTCCCCGGGAATAAATAGCGCCCTGTTTCATGTATAGATAAAGTACAAACATCAGGGTCCTCATAAAAGCTCCATTGCACGCCGTCTCCGTGATGGGCGTCGGTATCTACATACAGCACACGTGCCTTGTATTTCTCCTGCAAATAACGAATAGCCACTGTACTATCATTGTAAATACAAAAACCCGAAGCGCGTCCACGGAAACCATGATGTAGCCCGCCACCGAGGTTTAGGGCATGCTCAGACTTTCCTTCCATGACATAATCCACAGCTGTTAATGTCCCGCCGACAAGCTGAGCACTTGCTTCATGCATATTTTTAAAAATAGGCGTATCCTCTGTGCCGATGCCATAGCTTTTTCCTTGTGCCTCGGTTAGCTCACCATGTCCTGCTTTTTTTACGATGTCAATGTATTTAGGATCGTGTGCAAGTAAGAGTTCCTCTTCCGTTGCAACACGTGCTGGAACAATATCTATATCATTGAGCGCACTGATATTTTTTAGTAAATCCATTGTTAGCGTCAAACGTTTATGATTGAAAGGATGTGTATCTGAAAATTTATATCCGAGTTGCTCTGGCGAATAAACAAATACGGCCTTTTTCATTATAAAGAAACACCTGGTAAATTTGGCCATAAGACATCGAAGCCCTCTTTACGAAGGTCTTCAATTATAGCTAACGGATTTAGTGTTTTTACTCGGACACTTAATATTTTATTGAGGGTATTTTCAGAATCAGGGTAAACCAAGACGCTTTGGACATTTGCATGATGTGCATTGAAAATTTTCGTGATTTCAAACAAGATACCCGGTGTATCAGATACCCGTATTTCAATTTTAGAACCTGGTTCAGTGGCACCAGTCAGCTCAATATATGTATAGAGCAAATCAGTTGTTGTCACGATGCCGACTAATTTTCCACCTGACACAATTGGTAAACAACCTACCTTAGATTCATAAAAAGTGAGCGCAACTTCTTCGACAAAATCAAGCGGGTGGCCTACAAGTGGATTTTTCACCATGATTCCTTCGACAGCAGCATTAAAAACTGGTGAATTGGGTTCATCACGCAATGAGGAAGGTAATGCCTCTTTAATATCTCGCTCCGTGATAACGCCTAGAACATGACGCTCCTCATCTACGACAGGTATATGACGGACTTTTTTGTCCCGCATCAATTTTAATGCTTCTAGCACAGTATTTGTTGGAGCCAATGTGTACGGCTGTTCATTCATAATCTCTTCTACGATCATATACTCATCCCCTTTGTGTGGTTTTAATACATGAAGCGATTTCTAAAACGAAGTCGATCAAATCTTTCCATTGTTTCGGGTGGCACGCGTTTCCCCTCACGTGCCATCAGGCAGTTAGCAGGATGTGATGTGATTTCAGGGTCATCTGTCGCAAAATATTCAAAGCCAGCGGAGCTCATCATGCGCTCCATCATTTTGCGATAATCCCATACATTTAAACCAGTTCCTTTTAAATCCCAATGCCAATAGTATTCAGTTGTAATAACAAGATAATCTTCCATTTCATCCCCCATAAAAGACACGGCCAACAGTGTTTTACCAGTACCTGTTCCACGGTAGGCTGGGATTACTTCGATAGCCCCTAGCTCAATCATATTATCAATTCGGTCTTCAGCCCAACGTTCAAGTGGATCGGGGTATAGATAGGTAACATAACCTACAATAATATTTTCTTTACGAATTATAATAATTCGTCCTTCAGGGAGTCCTGCAATTTCAATTATGGCTTGCTGTTGTTGCTTTGGAGGTCTAAAGGCAACCAAGCCTTCGTGGAATGAATATGTAGCTAATTTTTCTGGAGGAACAGGTCCTTCCACATACACAGTACCATGCTTTGTTTCCTTAGTAACAGAAAAAAAAGTTTTTTTATGTTCCATAGATACACCACCTGAGTTTAATAATTCCATTATAGCTGATTTCTCGCGTAAAAACGCTTATTTTTGTAAATTATAACTACGTTTTCGGAAAAATAAAAATATTGAGACATTTATAGTAAATTCGTGTAAAATAGATTTATATTGCAACTGTTATTTAACAGATAAATGCTGTTTAATAAGCATTCAATCAATTTTTATTGCATAAACTGTTCTATAACAATTGCTACATAACGTATTTTTCTTTGGAGAAGGTGGCGAATTTTAAGGGGGAATATCGATGCGCAATCGATTTGAAATTTGCTTACTAATGTACTAAAGCGAAAGCAAAGAAAGGGGTAATTTCATGGGGATGAAAACGATGGAGAAATTAAAAGCTTTACCACTGCAGTATAATTTGCCTGATTATGAGGATGTAGCAGCAACACATGATTGGGCAGAGACAGAAAAGGCATTTAGTTGGTTTGAAACAGGCCAAGTGAATATGGCTTATGAGGCAATTGATCGTCATACGGAAACAATTCGTAAGAACAAAGTAGCTCTTTATTACAATGATGGTAAGCGTAAAGAGGCATATTCTTTCAATGAAATGAAAAAGTTAACGAACAAGGCTGCGAATGTATTAAAATCTGCGACAAGTCTAGAAAAAGGCGATCGCTTATTTATTTTTATGCCACGTTCGCCAGAGCTGTATTTCACATTATTAGGCGCATTAAAAATGGGTGTGATAGTTGGACCACTTTTCGAAGCGTTTATGGAAGGAGCGGTATATGATCGACTTTCTGATAGCGATGCGAAAGTATTAGTAACAACGCCAGAGTTGCTTGAACGTGTACCTTTAGCTAAGTTACCAAATTTGCAGCACGTATTTTTAGTGGGTACTGACATTGATGAAACGACACAAATTTTAGATTTCAATAAACGCTTGAAAGAGGCTCCTTCTCAGTTTGATATAGAATGGGTAGACCGTGAGGATGGTATGATATTACATTATACATCTGGATCAACCGGTGCACCGAAAGGCGTATTGCATGTACATAATGCAATGCTCCAACAGTATCAATCGACACAATGGGTGCTTGATTTACGTGAGGATGATATTTACTGGTGTACGGCTGATCCAGGTTGGGTAACAGGTACATCTTATGGTATTTTCGGGCCGTGGTTAAATGGTATCACAATGTTGATTGTAGGCGGAAGATTCTCACCACAGGCTTGGTATCAGGCAATTGAGGATTATAGTGTAACAGTGTGGTATAGTGCACCAACAGCTTTCCGTATGTTAATGGGTGCAGGTAGTGGCGTGCTAGAAAACTATGATTTGTCATCCCTCCGACACGTATTATCAGTAGGAGAACCTTTGAATCCTGAGGTTATTCGCTGGGGTTACGAGGAATTAGGGCACCGTATTCATGATACATGGTGGATGACTGAAACAGGCGCACATATGATCTGTAATTACCCAAGTATGGATATCAAGCCAGGTTCAATGGGAAAACCATTACCAGGTGTACACGCCGCAATTGTGGATGATGCGGGTGAGGAAGTTCCACCATTCACAATGGGGAACTTGGCGGTGCGTCGGGGTTGGCCAGCCATGATGCGTCAAATTTGGGGTAATCCAGAGCGTTATGAATCATACTTCTTGAAAGGTGAGTGGTATGTATCTGGAGATTCTGCTTATATGGATGATGAAGGTTACTTCTGGTTCCAGGGACGCGTAGATGATGTTATTATGACAGCTGGAGAACGTGTTGGACCGTTTGAGGTGGAAAGTAAACTGCTTGAGCATCCAGACATAATCGAAGCAGGTGTTATCGGTAAGCCGGACCCAGTACGTGGAGAAATTATTAAGGCGTTCGTATCTTTACGTGAGGGTATTGAGCCGTCTGATGCTCTGATTGACAATATTCGTGATTTTGTAAAGAAAGGTCTGTCGGCTCATGCAGCACCGCGTGAAATTGAATTTAAAGAAAAGCTTCCAAAAACTCGTAGCGGTAAAATTATGCGCCGTGTGTTAAAAGCATGGGAGCTAGATTTACCAACAGGAGATCTTTCCACAATGGAAGATTAATAGTTTAGTAGTGCACAATTCAGCATTTGGACGTGCTGACACTGAAGCATCAGTGATCTTTATTCGAAAGATGCATAAAGATAAGGCGGGAATTCATTCGGTTAGCGAAGGAGTTCCCGCCTTCTTTTTTCTGAATATGTGATAGCGAGTAGGAATATAATACTTTTTTGACAGAGTATTAAGAAAATACTATAAATAAATAAAAATTCATTTGACTTAATAAATATACAGACGTATACTGTTTTTAACTTATTTCAGAGGTGAGTGCAGTGAAAGTAGGAATTGTTGGCGCAACAGGATATGGCGGTTTGGAACTAATTCGTTTTTTACATAATCATCAGGCAGTGGAGCACATTGATTTATTTACATCCTCAGAAGAAGGTGTTGTATTTTCTTCAAAGTTTGGACATTTAGTTAATATAGCTGATACGCCATTGCAAAAAATTGATGATGAGACATTAGAGAAATTTGATGTTGTCTTTACGAGTACCCCTTCTGGCGTGACAAGTGAGCTATTACCGCCATTGGTAGGAAAAGGTCCAAAGTTAATTGACTTGTCAGGTGACTACCGGTTAAAAGATCCAGCAAGCTATGAAGCGTGGTACGGTAAAAAAGCTGCACCGCCAGAAATCATTCAGCAAAGTGTTTATGGTTTAACAGAATGGAATGCAGACAATGTGAAAAATGCTTCTCTCATTGCAAATCCAGGATGCTATCCAACAGCAGTCTTGCTTTCACTTTTACCATTATTAAAAGAAAAATTGATAGATTCAAACTTTCTAGTAATTGATGCAAAGAGTGGTATTTCAGGTGCTGGTAATAAGCCATCACAGACGACCCATTTTAGTGAAGTTAATGAAAGCTTCTCCATCTATAAAACAAATACACATCAACATATTCCAGAGATTGAACAGGCCATCTCCATGTTTGCGGGTGTGGATACAGCGATTTCCTTTAATACACATTTAGTGCCTATGACGCGTGGTATTTTAACGACAGCATATGCACCTATGATGCCAGATGTAACAGAGAGTCAATTGGTCGCTTGTTTACGAGCTACATACGAAAAGCATCCATTTGTGCGAATTATAACAGATGTGAATAGTCTTGCGACGAATCGTGTAAGGGGCTCGAACTACTGCGATATTTTTGTAAAGGTTGATAGTCGTACAAAACGCGCTACAATAGTTGCTGTCATTGACAATTTAGTCAAGGGGGCAGCAGGCCAAGCAATTCAAAATATGAACGTTCAGTTTGGCTTACCGCAAACGACAGGACTTGATGTTGTGCCGTTTTTCATTTAATAGCATACAAAAAAACGGTGTGCTTCTCTTATTTCAAACAATCTAAGGAGGAATTTCATTATGACATTAACAGCATCAACAAATATTATGAAAAAATTATCAAGTAAAAATATCGTCTCGCCTAAGGGCTTTAAGGCCGCTGGGATGCATTGTGGACTAAAGCATAAGAAAAAGGATTTAGCAGTTTTAGTGAGTGACGTACCAGCAAGTGTAGCTGGTGTATTTACAACAAATGCAGTACAGGCTGCACCGTTGAAAGTAACAAAAGAAGTAGTTTACACAACTAAAAGAATTCAGGCGATGATCGTGAACTCTGGGAATGCCAATGCTTGTACAGGTAAGCAAGGTGTACAGGATGCGTTAACAATGCAAACTTTAACAGCTGAGAAGTTAGGTATTGAGGCAAATCTAGTTGGCGTTTGCTCAACTGGCGTTATCGGAGAAATTATGAAAATGGAGCCTATCGAGAGCGGTATTGCTCAACTAGAACCCCAAGATAATCTTGAAAGTGCTATCGATTTTGCGCAGGCAATTATGACAACCGATACGGTCATGAAAAATACGAGCTATAGCACAATTGTAGATGGCAAAGAAGTCATTATTGCGGGTGTTGCAAAGGGCTCAGGAATGATTGAGCCTAATATGGCAACAATGCTTGGCTTTATTACAACAGATGCCAATATTGAATCGGATGTATTACAAGCAGCATTGTCAGATGTAACTAACCTTACATTTAATGCAATCACAGTAGATGGGGACACATCTACAAATGATACGGTAGTAGTGATGGCAAATGGCTTAGCCGGCAACGAATCTTTAACAACTGCACATCCAGATTGGCAAAATTTCTATTATACTTTAAAAACAGTTGCACAAGACTTAGCGAAGATGATTGCCAAAGATGGAGAGGGCGCAACAAAACTAATAGAAGTTGAAGTGGAAGGTGCCATTTCTGATGAGGAAGCGCGTAAGATTGCAAAGACAGTTGTTGGTTCGCCGCTTGTAAAAACAGCAGTATTTGGTTGTGATGCAAACTGGGGGCGTATTATTGCAGCGGTTGGCTACAGTGATGCAACAGTTGACCCTGACAAAATTACGATTCAAATCGGTGGCGCAACAATGGTTGAAAACGGTGAGCCAATTCCTTTCTCAGAAGATGAGTTAATTCAAATTTTGAAAATGCATGAAGTGAAAATTTATGTGTCACTTGGTATAGGTGAGGGCAAGGGGCATGCATGGGGATGTGATTTAACTTATGACTACGTGCAAATCAATGCATCATACCGCTCGTAAACGCATGGTCATTAAGCTTGGTGGTAGTACACTTGAAGGCTTAAATAAAGCGTTTTTTGAGAACTTTAAAAAATTACAGGATAGCGGCGTTGAACTGATTATTACACACGGTGGTGGTCCTGCTATTAATCGCGAACTTGCAGCACAAGGCGTTGAATCCCATGCATTGAATGGCATCCGTGTAACGAGTGAGTTAGCAATTGAGATAGTACAGTCAACACTAATTGGTAAGGTGAATCCAGCACTTGTCCATCAATTGACAACTGCAGGTATTATGGCAGTTGGTTTAAATGGCTTTGACAATCATTTGATTGTAGCAAATTTACTAGACAAAGATGTTTACGGCTTTGTCGGCGAGGTTCAGTCCGTAAATACAACACTTTTAGAAGTGTTAATTAATGCGGGCATTGTACCTGTAGTTGCTTGTGTGGGGGCCGATGAAGATGGTCAGGCACTTAATATTAATGGTGATACCGTTGCAAGTGAAATCGCGCTGGCAGTGAACGCTGATAGCTTGTTGCTTGTCACAGATGTAGCAGGTATTCGTATTGAAGATGAATACCAAACAGAGGTAACACCTTCCCTGATAGCTCAGTGGATTGAGCAAGGCCATATCTACGGTGGCATGATTCCGAAGGTGCAAGGTGCAATTGATTGCCTAGATGCCGGTATCCCATCGGTACAAATTGTTGGGGATCATTTATTAGGTACAACTATTAAAACTTCATCTAGTAAAAGTCTTTCTTCATTATAGTAGTGAGTTGGGTATTCGTCTTAACGAAGGTTTAACGAGATTTTTTCGAAGTATTTATTGAGTGGGTTCGATTAATATCTGGACAAATTACGCCAAGGCGTAATCAATAGAAGGAGCGGATAACATGAGTGCTCTATTTGGAAACTACGGCAAACGTCGTGCGCAAATCGTCAAAGGGCAAGGAACTGTTGTGGAAGATGCTAAGGGCAAAAAATATTTAGATTTTACAAGTGGTATTGCTGTTGTTAGTCTCGGGCATGCACATCCTGCAATTGTGAAGGCGGTACAACAACAAAGCGAGAAGTTATGGCATATTTCCAATCTATTTGAAATACCTGGACAGGAAACGGTTGCACAAAAATTAGTGGCAGATACGCATTTCACTTATGCGTTTTTCTGTAATAGCGGTGCTGAAGCAAATGAAGCTGCTATTAAGCTGGCACGTAAGCATACAGGGAAAAACCATATTATAACTTTTGAAAAATCGTTTCATGGGCGCACTTTTGGAGCAATGTCTGCAACGGGTCAAGGAAAGGTACATAATGGCTTTGGACCACTTGTAGATAAATTTACGATTCTACCTTTCAATGATGTTGAATCTCTAGAAGCGACGGTTGATGATACAGTTGCAGCAATTATGCTAGAAATGATACAAGGAGAAGGGGGCGTAAACAGCGTAACACCTGAATTTGCAGCCTCACTTGCAAAAGCATGTGCGGAAAAAGGGATTCTACTAATTGTGGATGAAGTTCAAACGGGTATCGGACGTACAGGGACACGTTTTGCCTATGAGCAAACTGTGTTGAAACCACATATCGTAACATTAGCAAAAGGCTTAGGCAGTGGCTTCCCAATCGGTGGAATGCTTGGAACAGCTGAGCTCTACGATACATTTGGACCGGGCACGCATGGGACAACATTTGGCGGTAATCCACTAGCAATGAGTGTTGCAGAAACAGTGCTAGATCACGTCTTTGCACCGGGTTTTTTACACAATGTGCAAGATCTATCCGCCTATTTTATAAAACAATTGAAAGCCAATTTACCGACGACCTATACGGTGCAAGGGCAGGGCTTATTGCTGGGTATTGGCTGTGGCGACACTGAGGTAGCATCTTATATCAAAGAGGCTGAAGAAAAGGGCTTACTCTTAGTGGGAGCGGGGCCGAACGTTATCCGACTCCTTCCACCACTGACGGTCTCAAAAGCGGAAATCGATGAAGCCATAGCGATTTTAAAAAGCATATTACGATAAAAAGCGTGCACCCTTAAAACGGGGTGCAGGCCTTTTCCTATTTATAAAATCCAAAATCAGTAATCAATTCCGTTGAGACATGATTGTTTCTTGTTGTTCTTTTACTAAGGAGTTAATTAGCTTAGGCAGCCAATCGTTTAGCTGACTAAATGTAAAGCCTGTTGCTTCTGCCTTGGCATTCGACATATACCAATCTGCTGGAATAGCGTAAGGAGATTGTGAATTTGCATCGCCTCCTAACAGTGAAACTTTCGCATGCTTGCCACTTGCTTCTTCAATAAGTCCAAGTAAGTCTTTTAATGAAATAGCACCACTTGCTGTGGCATTGAATGGTCCCTCAATTGTAGAAATACCTGCAAAATATAAAAATGCAGCGGCCTCATCATCGGTAATAAAACTCATTTTTGCATCGACATTTGTAAGTGTAATGGGTTGTTCATTTACTATACGCTCCACATGAAAGTTTAAACGGCGTGTATAGTCTTGTTCGCCCACAACGATTGGGAAACGCACTGTCACAACAGGGAACGAAGCTTTTTTAAATAGTACTGCTTCCGCTTGACGTTTACCTTCACTATAAGTGAAATCCTGTCGATTCCCCATACGAATTTCATAGTTATACGGGTTAAAATCGGCTTCTGTTTTTACAATACCATCTGCTTCATAAGTCGCAAGCGTTGAGGTAAATATAAGCTTGGTTGTTTTACCTTCTAGAATTTCTATAATCTTTTGTGCATCTTTTGGAGAATAGCAAATATTATCGTAGACAATATCCCATGTCGTATTCGAAAGTGCTTGAACTAATGTATGTTCATCATCTCGATCAGCGATAAGTTGATGCACTTGAGAGCCAAAAGGATTGCCACTTTGACCACGTGTTAAAATCGTTACATCATGACTGTTTTGAAGGCAAAGTTCCACTAATTTTCTCCCCAAAAAACGTGTGCCCCCTAAAATTAAAATTTTCAACGTTAATCCACCCCTTCATGTAGTTGTCTTCTCTATCATGACAAAAAACCGGCTCACTACAATTTAAATAATGTAGTGAGCCTGTTTATTATTGACTTGGCTTTTCAGGAGGTGGGGTTGTGGTTGTGCCACCATTATTTTCTCCAGTGGAGCCATTACCGTTGTTATTACCGTTGTTATTACCGTTGTTATTACTGTTGTTGTTGCCATTGTTTGAGCCATTGGAACCGTCAGAGCCATTGCCATTTTCAGTGCCTGTGCCATTATTTCCTGAACCATTCCCATTATTCGAACCATTTTCATTACCCGAACCTTCATTGCCATTTGTAGGTGGAGTAGGTGGTTGTTCTTGATTTTCTTCTGGATCAGGTTCAGTTTCGCTGCCACCTGTAGATACAACATTGGATTGAGCTGAGGTCAATCCTGTAATATCGACAGCTACAACTACATATGCTTGTCCACTTGCAACTGAAATACTTTGTGTAGCTTCTAGTACTGAATTGACTAGAGTATTCCCGCCATTCGTCACGTTATATATACGATAGCCGACAACATCATTGGAAGAGCCAGACCAAGATAAGGTATTGCCATTAATCGCTGCCGTTACAGTTGCTGGTGGACTTCCATCTGCTGGGAAATCGACGGCTGATACTGATGAATTCGATAATGATGAATTTTTTGGAAGTAAACTTCCAGGATTTCCTCCAAGTCTTCCTAGCATACGTTTAATAAAGGCTTGGTTAATACCCGCAC
The DNA here is from genome assembly GCF_003049575.1 of Lysinibacillus parviboronicapiens. Lineage (GTDB taxonomy): Bacteria > Bacillota > Bacilli > Bacillales_A > Planococcaceae > Lysinibacillus > Lysinibacillus parviboronicapiens. The sequence goes on from NZ_PYWI01000002.1 coordinate 116,195, forward strand.
CACCTGATTTTACAAACTCTGATGGCGTATTTGGGTGTGCGTTGTATGTCTTTCCTTTAATCGTTACAACGCTTGAAGATGCTAAGCTATCATCTGGCTGTGATGGTAAAAATACTTTAGCATTAAATAAATCTGAGCGCACTAACCCAGCATTTGAACATGCTGCAGAGGGTGCTAATCCAGAAATACCACAGAATGAAGCGGTCACTACATTTTTTGGTGCCTTAAAGTTCGTAGGAGCATCAATTAATTTTGGATCCACATCGTACATAGCATTCATTAAGGTACCCCATAGTTTGTTAATACGGACACTTGGTTGCAAATACGTATTATTAAATGCATATAATGAACGTTGCTTATCATAGCCCATCCATACGCCTAATGAAACATTCGGATTATAGCCGACTAACCAAACATCTTTGTACTCTTGTGAAGTACCAGTTTTGGCAGCGAAATCAGAAGAGAATTTTAATGTATTTCTGGCAACTGTTCCTGTTCCTTTAGTTAAAACATCACGCATCATGTCTGTGACAATATAAGATGTTTCAGGACTAAATACTTGTACAGGTTCTACTTCATGTTGATAGATGATATTACCATCTAAATCTTCAATTTTTTCAATCATATAAGATTCAATAAATTGACCACCGTTCGCAAACGTTGCAAAGGCATTTGTATTTTCTTCAACAGTCGTTCCTACTTCTAATGCCCCAATACCTGTTGCAAGATTCGTATAATCTTCAGGCTGTAGCTTAGAGAAGCCCATTTTAGCTAAATATTCGGCAGGACGTTTATTAATAATATCATTGTACAAACGTAATGCAGACAAGTTTTGTGAATCAGCTAATGCTTCACGTGCAGGAATCAGTCCACGCTCATCACTCGTAATATAGTTGTTGGGACTCCAAGAGCCGATAGAGAATTTCACGTCTACTAGTGGGCTACCTGCACCAATAACACCGTATTCTACTGCTGGAGCATAAACGAGTAATGGCTTCATCGTCGAACCATTTGGTCGAAAAGCTTGAGTCGCATGGTTTAACTCTGTAGTTTTAAAGTCACGACCACCAACGAAGCTTAAAATACGTCCTGTACTATTTTCAATTAAAATACTGCCAACTTGTACAGGCATTTCAATATCTATTTCTTCACCTGTTATAGGGTCCTTACCTTTACCTGTATACGTATGGCCGTAGTATTTAAAGTTATCTGCCGCTTTTTGCATGGCATCGTACATGTCTTTATTAATAGTAGAATAAATACGATAGCCCTTTGAACGGACATCGCGGTCTGCCAAAATCATATACTTTTCTTTTAATTTTTTTTCTGTTGTCAAGCGTTCTGGATCTACGCCATCTTCTTTCGCTAGCTTTGCAGCAATAATTTCTTTTGCACGATTTTCAAGCTCATACGTTAACCAAGGATAGCGATCTTCTGATGCTATTTCTGGTGAACGGAAGTCTGCTGTAATGTCGTAATTTATTGCGTCTTTGTACTGCGTATCGTTAATATAGCCTGCTTCTTTCATGCGGTAAAGAACAGTTTTCATACGATCAATACCTGGCTTAAGAGCCTCTTCGCTTTTTAGTACACCTGTATTCGTAAATGGAGTATAAGCATAAGGAGCTTGCGGAATACCAGCTATGTAAGCGGCTTGCGCTAGAGATAAATCTTTGGCCTTTACTCCGAAAATTCCGTCAGCTGCTGTTTCAACCCCTGCAATATTACGACCAGAAGCATTACGGCCATAAGGAATAATATTTAAATAGGACTCTAAAATTTCTTCCTTAGTCATAAAGTGTTCTAAACGCATAGCGAGTAGAATTTCTTTTGCTTTACGTTCATACGATACTTCATTTGTTAATACTTGGTTTTTAATAAGTTGTTGTGTTAATGTAGAGCCACCTGTTTGTGTCGCAGAATTTGTCACGTCTTGCAGTAGCCCACGAATAACAGCTTTCGGAACAATGCCATTATGTTCCCGGAAATATTCGTCCTCTGTTGCTAGTACGGCATTAATAACATCTGGTGCCACAGCGCTTAGTGACGTTTCACGGCGATCTAAATCGGTGCGCAATTTCCCGATATAAATATCGTTGGCAAAATAAATTTCACTTGTTTCCTCATAGTTGAAAATATGCTCACGTAATTCTTCTTTAGAGCGCAGTGGTTCTTCTTTTACAAGTGAGGCGAAGTAGCCGGCGCCAACCGAGCCAACAAATACAGTGCCTACCAATGCAAAGACTAAAAATAGTAAAAATAAGTTCCAGGTAACACTACCTGAAATACGTAATGTCTTCATCCATTTTTGTTCGAGTAATTCATCGATCTTTGCATTGATTTTCTCAATCCAATCTTTCAAGGTATCGACCTCCTAAAATCTTGTCTATTATAGCATAGATTGAATTGACTCGAACATAGTTATTGACATTGAAAAAGAATCGTATAGAATAGTGCTTATAGTTTTCTAGTGATGAAGAGTTTGCAGTAGTGTCTATATTCCCTGTATAGAGAGCCAGCGGTTGGTGAAAGCTGGTCATAGTGTAGAGACGAATTACGTGCTTGGAGCTTAGACGTGCGCGCCTGCGATAAAGGCGATTGAATGAGTGGAAGATGGATGACATCTTCAAGCTGGGTGGTACCGCGTTAGTTATTAACGTCCCTGCATGCAATGTAATTTGCGTGTAGGGACTTTTTTGTTTCTATACGCGACAATACAAATTAGGAGGAAAAACAATGGCAAACGAATTATTACAAGATTTAGAATGGCGTGGTCTGCTTTACCAACAAACAGACGCTGAAGGAATGGAAAAGCTGTTACAACAACAATCGGTTTCTTTGTACTGTGGTGTAGACCCAACTGCTGACTCTATGCACATCGGACACATCGTACCATTATTGACACTGCGTCGCTTCCAGAAAGCTGGTCATCGTCCAATTCTACTTGTAGGTGGAGCAACAGGGATGATTGGGGATCCATCTGGTCGTTCGGAAGAGCGTCAACTGCAAACAGTTGAACAAATTGATAAAAACGTGCAAGGTATTCGTGGTCAATTAGAACGAATTTTTGATTTTGCTGAAGATGGAAATGGTGCACAACTTGTCAATAACCGTGACTGGATTGGCGAAATAAACACGATTGAGTTTTTACGAGATTACGGGAAATTAATTAACGTCAACTACATGCTAGCAAAGGATACAATTGCTTCACGTCTTGATACAGGGATTTCATTTACTGAGTTTGCTTACACGTTAATTCAAGGTATTGATTATAATCATTTATATAACCATTACAATTGTCGTATTCAAGTGGGTGGTTCTGACCAGTGGGGGAATATTACAACTGGTTTAGAAGTTATTCGGAAAACACATGAAGAAGAAACAAAAGCTTTTGGTATCACAATTCCGTTAGTAACGAAGGCAGATGGTACAAAGTTTGGTAAAACAGCTGGTGGGGCTGTATGGTTAGATAGCACAAAAACTTCTCCATATGAGTTCTACCAATTCTGGATTAATGCAGCGGATGCCGACGTTGTCAAATATTTAAAAATCTTCACATTCCTATCTCGTGAAGAAATCGAAGCATTAGCCGTGTCTGTAGAAGAAGAGCCGCATCTACGTAAGGCTCAAAAAGCACTGGCCGAAGAGATGACACGTTTAATTCATGGTCAGGAAGCATTAGAGCAAGCAATCCGAATCACGGCTGCCTTATTCTCGGGTGACTTAAAAGCACTTTCTGCCGATGAAATGAAGGATGCTTTTAAAGATGTACCTTCTATTGAAATGGCAAAAGAAGATAAAAATATAGTGGACTTACTTGTGGAAGCGGGCATTTCATCATCAAAACGTCAAGCTCGTGAAGACGTAACGAATGGTGCGATTAGTGTTAATGGTGAAAAGGTAACAGCTTTAGAATATGTTGTCGATGCCAAAGACCGTTTAGAAGATGCATTCAGCATTGTACGTCGAGGCAAGAAAAAATACCATATGGTAAAATTTTTATAATGACATATAACGACATCCCCTCGAGTTTACGCGAGGGGATGTTTCTTATTAGCATGCTAAAAAACGCGGAAGCTTTAGATGCGCATATTCTTCTGGGTGAAGTAATTTTGCTAGTTTTAATGCCCCTTCCACCAGACGAGGTGATGGGCGACAATAAAGCCATTCTTCCATTACATGAAGTTGATTCATTTTAATGGCTTGTAGCTCCTGTGCATGTGGTCGTTTTAATAAATTTGCTGGCTGTATACGCTCGAAGGTAACACCTACCCAAGCCATCATAATATAGTCAGGATTACGACTTATTACATCTGTCCAATCCGTTTGCACGCTTGCTAGCTCGACATCTTGAAATAGATTAGAGCCTCCTGCAATGGCACTAATTTCGGTGAGCCAGTTTATTTTTCCTGGTGTGAAAATGGGATTTGGCCACCATTCCCAATAAATGGTAGGGTGATGATGGATGGATTGTGCAACTGTGCGAAGGTGCTCGATAAATTGTGAATATTCTTCTGCTATTTGTTGTGCACGCTGTTCTACTCCACAGGCTTTCCCTAATATTTTAAGTTCTTGAGCGATTTCCGCTAATGAATTCGCGTTAAAGACAAGATGAGGAATATTTCTTTCTTGTAATGCTTCTATATTTTTTTCCATGCCAGGTACACTTAAAGATGCAAGTACGAGATCGGGCTGTAATGCTTCTAATGCATCTATGTCAATCGATAAATCAGGCCCTAGCTTGGGCAGTTCGTGGACAGTCGCAGGCCAATCAGAAAAATCATCGACACCAACAAGCTGATCTGTCAAACCTAAATAAGCGACTAGTTCGGTATTACTAGGACAAATCGAGATTAAACGCATATTTTTTTTCCTCCCAATTACTTTTATGAAAAGTATAGCTGGTGTTGCGCTTGTATACAATGTTTGGAAATTTTTCATGTCATAGAAAAAGACGTGCCTCAAAAATATGAGACACGCCATTTCGTTATATTTTAAGAAAGTGCGACAGCTTCAAGCGACTCTGCTGTTTTCACTACAGGCCCCATCGCATTTGTAATAATCTGTTTGATGTCTTCTAATGTGGCTTTACGCGGATTTGTGGCAGCACATACGTCTAGCATTGCATTTTTCGCTAAAGTTTCAATATCCTCATCCTTCACGCCTAATTCACGGAAGCCACTTGGAATATTTAAGTCTTTTGATAAGCTTTCAATGGCAGTGATCGCTTTTTCCGCAGCATCACGTTTGCTTAAGCCCTCAACATTTTGCCCTAATAGTTCGGCAATCCTTGCAAAACGCTCTGTACGTGCCGTTAAGTTGAAGCGACAAACATGAGGTAGTAAAATCGCGTTACATACACCATGTGGAAGATTGTAGAAACCACCTAATTGGTGAGCAATCGCATGCACATAGCCAAGTGAAGCATTATTGAACGCCATACCTGCTAAGAATTGCGCGTATACCATTTGCTCTCGAGCTTCTAAATCTGCACCGTTAGCATAGGCGCGTGGTAAAAATTCAGGAACTAGTTGAAGTACCTTTTCACCACAAGCATCTGTAATAGGTGTGGCATCTGTTGATACAAATGATTCAATTGCGTGTGTTAGCGCATCTAAACCAGTAGCCGCTGTTAGAGCTGGCGGTAAGCCAATCATTAACTCAGGATCGTTAATCGATACTAACGGTGTCACATGCTTATCAACGATCGCCATTTTCACTTTACGAGCAGTATCTGTAATAATCGTAAAGCGTGTCATTTCGCTTGCTGTACCAGCTGTCGTGTTAATAGCGATTAATGGCACTAGTGGGTTTTCTGATTTGTCAACGCCTTCATAATCATGAATGCGTCCACCATTCGAAGCAATAATTCCAATACCTTTTGCTGCATCATGTGCACTACCGCCTCCAAGTGAGACAATTGAATCACAGTTCTCGGCATGATATACTGCGATACCATCTTCAATGTTTTGGTCTGTTGGATTTGGTTCTGCTTTCGGGAAAATTGCAACATCAATTCCAGCTGCTGTAATGATGTTAGCAATTTGTTCTGAGAGACCTAATTTGTGTAAGCCCTCATCTGTTACGATCAATGTCTTTTTCACTTCTAAATCATTTAAGCGTTTACCAACTTCTTGAATTGCTCCAGGTCCAAATAAGTTTGTTTTCGGCATGACAAATTGCTTTAGAACGTCTGACATATTTCCAACCCCTTTAAAATAATTGTTATTGCTTGAATGATGGCGAACCACCTTCCGAAATTCATGTTATTCTATTTTTTGTAAAAATTCAACTCGTATTTTTATTAAAATTGTTAATATTTAATGTGTTATTATCTTACAAAAAAGTTAAACCGTTTTACAATAGTGTGGAAGCTTTAGTTACATAGGAATGTTGATATATAAACGATTTAGAAAATATTTTCTTATGAAAGTAATATATATATTTTGGGAATTGGTTCTATTTTGAAGGAGATTTGAATAGTAAATAAATGATAATCTGTTTAGAGTATAAGGATAGTGATTATGGTGTTTAAAAAGTAGGGAATTGCTATTTTAATGTATGAAAAATCAATTCTCTAAGTAAGAAAGATAGTAATGTCCTCTTTAGGAAGTTAAATGGAGAGGGGATAGCCCTACGACATAAAAAGTTTAAAATTAAATGCTACTAAAGTTTAGATTTTTTACTGTGTGGATTTATAATATTTAAAGCAATATTTTTTTAATGTCCATTGCTTTCTTGTATTGTTGTAGTGCTCCATATAATCATCTACCATATATTTAATTCTGCTAAGCTTTCAGCTTACGTGCCTCTGCTTTTTCTAATTTCTTTTCAGCAGATAGGTTATCTTTTTTTGTCGACCAGAACCTCCTTTTCCACGTCTTTCCTCTAAAAATGCTTGTTCTCCATGAGTGTCAAAACACCTGGGGAAGATGAAGTATTACGGTACGCAAAGCAAGCACTAAAGACGCAAGTTGAAGAATTAATGTTTAAGTACTTAACCTAGGGAGAGAATGAGCATGGCTACAATATATAAATTTTCAAATAAAACATTTCGAGATATAACAAAGGAAAGAGTAGATGTTGTGAAAATCGCTTCTGGTTTTATGGGAGGGACGGTTAAAGTTTATGAGCGTAAAGGAGCAGTAATTATCCATAGTGAAAACAAACAATCAAGTCATGCAAGTATTTCAAATGAAAACGGCCAGTAAAAGAATGGGAAATTAGATATGCTATAGAACACATTTTAAAAAGAGACCTAACAGATGTGAATATACGTGTCAGTGAAACTGGTGTTGTCCATATTCGCAATAAAGCAGAAATTAATACACTTACAAACTAAAGAAAAGTCATTTAAAAATAATGAAGGTTGAGAATTTATTTTCTCAACCTTTTTATTCGGTGTTTTTTTATTTTCACTCAATATTTTCTACATTTAAACACTTAGTTTCACAGTAATAGCCTTTGCCGCCAACATAAACTTTTTCTATTTCATTCTTGCTATTGGTTGCTAATTTAACTAATATTTCGGAAGGCGAGTGTAAAGAATAACCTTGTTCAAATACATAGACTTCTTTTTGCAAGTAGTGCTGTTCATAAAGGTAGCAAGCTAATGCACCGTTTGAAGTTCCAGTCGCTGCTTCTTCATTGATGTCGTATAGTGGAGCAAAATTTCTGCATATAATTCGATTGTCATTAAAAGTATATAGATGCATCCCGACAACATTATAATACTTGCTGATTTCTTTAATTTTTTCAAAATTAGGTTGCAGTGCATGTAATCGTGTTTCGCTTTTTATAGGAATTAAAATATCTTTTAAGCCCGTGGAGACAATTTGAATTGGGTATTTATTGTCTATAGCTTTAATGTCAAAACAGTCGATGAACTCGTTTGGAGATACAACATCATAGAATATCGGTTTGTTTTGTTCCATGAATATGATGTCATCTTTTATGGTAATAGTAAGAACACCGCTGTTCGTTTCAATCGTATAGCGATTCCTGAAAAGTTTATTTAAATGCATCAGTATCGCGAAAGAGCCAATTGTGGCATGACCACATAAATCAACTTCTTCTTTTGGTGTAAAATACTCTAATTTATAATCAGCAATTTCAGATTCTGATATAAATGCGGTTTCCGCATAGCCCAGTTGTTTGGCTATTGCCATTTTTTGAGTAGTGGTCAATGTATTCTCCATAAATACCACTCCTGCTTTATTTCCGCCTTTATGATCCTTGCTAAATGCACTTGCAACATAAACGGATATTTTCATAAGACATCTTCCTTCCTCACTTATAATAAATTGTAGCATAGAAAGCACTACGTATAAATGTTATTGGATAAATTTTCCGTAAAACAAGAGACAAACTATTTTTTAGCATCTGAACTCTCCAAAAATAGTTTGTCTATAGTCTGAGTCACTCATTTGAAAATAATGAGTGATTTTCTTCTATTATTGTATATATTTGTATAACTAAAATTGTATCAATAATGGAAAATGTTATCAGTGTATAATCAGGTGTGAGAATGTACCTAGTTGATTTTATTGAAATAAATGTACACCTGTCCGTAACCCTCATTTTTTTCCGAATATAAGAACATAAACAAAAACCTCGCAAACACTTGTATAACAAGGTTGCGAGGTTTAAGAAACCGAAGTATTCTAACTCTAAAAGATTATCGAGAGTAGAACTCTACGATGAATGCTTCGTTGATTTCAGCAGATAGTTCAGAACGTTCTGGAAGGCGAGTGAATGTACCTTCTTTTTTGTCTGCATCAAATGCTAAGTAGTCAGGTACGAAGTTATTTACTTCGATTGCTTCGCCAACTACAGATAGGTTTTGAGATTTTTCGCGAAGAGAAATCGTTTGACCTGGTTTAACGCTGTATGATGGAATATCAACGCGTTTACCGTCTACCATAACGTGACCGTGGTTTACTAATTGACGAGCTCCACGACGAGTGCGAGCTAAACCTAAACGGTAAACTAAGTTGTCAAGGCGAGTTTCAAGAAGGATCATGAAGTTTTCACCGTGAACACCTTTCATTTTACCAGCGCGGTCAAATACAGTACGGAATTGACGTTCAGTCATACCATACATATGACGAAGTTTTTGTTTCTCTTGTAATTGTAAACCGTATTCTGATAATTTTTTACGTTGGTTCGGGCCGTGTTGACCTGGTGCGTAAGGGCGTTTTTCGATTTCTTTACCAGTACCGCTTAGTGAGATACCAAGACGACGTGATAATTTCCAAGATGGACCTGTATAACGAGACATATTGTTGTCTCCTCCTTTAAATTTGGTTTTTTTGTTGTAAAACAAAAACCAGTAGTACCCATTCTTAAATGCATTTTATTTTCATGTATTTTCGCCTATGCAGCCGTTAGGTTACACGATACACCATCTATTTTCATAGAAGAAAAACTGTTTAGTAATACTCTTTAAAATAGAGGAATAAAATACTATATTAAGCTCATACCACTGCTGCGTTTATTTTACACAAACTTCATTGTAACTGCTTATGTCATAGACGTCAATTATTAGTATTGCTATTTTTAAAAAGGGACAATAGTAGGAAATTCCTTTTCATACATTTTACACTATTTCGAAATAGTTAATGATATGGTATTAAATGGTAAATATAAAAGTAAAACAGAATAACATAGTCAAAATGACACAAATTATGTATAATATATCATAAGTTAATAGTAATTGATTTGTACGTTATATAGAAAAGGTGATTTCATGACAGACCATTTACAAACGCTAAAATATATAAAATCAGATGTTTTGAGCTTTTGGGTGAGTTCGAATGGAGAGCTCACCGGTTTTAATGAGTATTTTTATTCATTAAAGCAGTGTCTAAAGAAGCACTTGAAAATTGTAAATGCTGCTTTTCTTAGCTATGAAGGTAATAGTTTAATACCCATAGAAGAATTAGCTACTTTAACAATCGAAACAAAACTAAATGCTGTGTCATGGCTGATGATTGAAACTAGCTTTTATCAACAAAAAATGGTAAAACTCCCTTATATATTAAAAGAAAAAGAAGCCTATAACATGATGACTGACATGGTGCTTTTCCAACCAGAGGGCAAAGACCCCATTGGTGTTTTACTGGTTGAAGCAACAGATGCTTGGACGGACTTTATGGCTTCTGATTATGGTGAAGAATGTGTAGAAACGCTTATGAGAGTTTTGCAGATTTTCAGGGAGAATTTAGAAGTAAAATCAAATGAAGACCAATATAGAAAACTGTATAATATGACTGATTTATTTCATTCAACTATGGATATCGATTTAATTTTAGAAAATGTTCTAAAAAATATTAGGGATAATTTCCCAGAATTTAATGTTGAGCTTATACTATCGAATGATCAAGACCGCCATACGACCATCGATATTAAACTTTTTGATTATTTATCCGAAAGACCTGCAACTATAGAAGCTTTTGTCTCAGGAGACCTGACAACCGAATTGGCAGGTGACTTGAATTGTCGTTTATTAAATGCGCCTATTAAAGGAAGGCAAGCTATTTACGGTATTTTACAAGTTAGCGCACCCACAACATATCTTTTTTCAACGACTGAAAAGGATTTTGTGCGAATGCTAGCGCAAGCATCAGGAAATGCACTAGAAAATGCAAAATTATATCATCAATCGCATCGTCTCGTAAGTGACTTACAACTAATAAATGAAACATCGCATCGTTTAAATATGCGAATTGATATTCATGAAATGTTGCTTTTCCTACAAAAACAGTTAATGAAATCTTTTCAACCGATGGAAGTTTGTTTCGCTTTTAAAAATAATGATACCTTTGAAGTGACGGATGCCAGTACAACATTATTCACGACAGAGGAAGGGCAAACGTATATAAAACATGTTGAACAACATTTTGAACATACCAATGACCCATTGTTTATTGCCGATTTTAGCCGATTAACACCTAATCAAATCGAATATCGTTCAATTATGGCCATTCCAATTTTGATGGAAGAAAAAATAAATGGTTTTAGTATCGTACTACATAAAGAGCCATATTTCTTTTCATTTGACAGCTTTAAGTTAATGCAGTCTTTAATCCATCATTCATCTTTAGCGATTGCAAACTCCATTTTACGGAATCAACTGCAAGAAATGGTAGATAGGGACCATCTAACTAAATTATATGCAAGAAGTTATTTAGATCAGTATGTAGAAAAATCCCTTAAGAAAGATCATTCTGGGATGTTTTTACTTATCGATATTGATAATTTTAAGCGCGTCAACGACACCTACGGCCACCAAATTGGCGATAAAATTCTTGTGCAAATTGCAATGAAATTAAATGAAACGATTGGTACACAGGGGATTTGTGCACGGTGGGGTGGAGAGGAAATGTCAGTCTATGTGCCAAATATTGATGAAAAAGAATCAATCCAATTGGCGTCGACTATTGTTGCAATGATCCCGGACGCAACTGATCCCCAAGTAACAATTTCAGCAGGGCTCATTACATGGGATCAAAATTATCGACCAGCATTTCAATCTGTTTTTTTACATGCAGATACAGCTCTATATGAAGCTAAAAATAGTGGGAAAAATCGATTTTGTATTCATGATCGTTTCCTCCAAACAAATGCATAGAAAAAATAAAATATAGATTTGCCCCGAAATGATATGTAAAAAAACAACATTTCAGGGCAATTTTTAATGTGCAAGTTTAGAATGGTGAATAGCTTTTATAGATGTAGCAGCAATGCTTTAACAAATTGCTCTAAGCCAACTCGATCTTCGATGGAGAAGCGATTTGTAACTGGGCTATCGATATCGAGCACAGCTATTACTTTATCTTGCTTAATAAGAGGTATGACAATTTCAGATTGCGAGGCAGCATCGCAAGCAATGTGCCCAGGAAAAGCATGGACATCTTTTACAACAATTGTTTCTTTTTCTTTCACAGCTGTACCACAAACACCGCGACCAATTGGAATTCTAACGCAAGCAGGTAAGCCTTGGAATGGACCTAAAACTAGTTCCTCTCCCTGTAAAATATAAAAACCAACCCAGTTAATATTTGTTAGAAATTGGTTAAGTAAAGCGGAAGCATTACTTAAATTAGCGATTTGATCGGTTTCACCTGTTAGCAACGCATCTAATTGTTTTGCTAATGAATTGTATTGGTCAGCGATAGGACCTTCATAATTTATTTGTGTAAACATAATAGCACCTCGTTTAAAAGTTATTCATATTGGAAATATAACATTATAATGCTGATGTAAATCAACTGCGGCGTGGGCATCAGAGCCAAAAACAAAAGGCAATCCAATTGACTTGCTATAATCAATTAAGGAGAATGGTGGATAGGGTTCTTGACAATGTGCTTTACTTAAACCTGCACTATTCAAATCGAGCTCGTACCCTTGTTTCTTCATAACATCTAAAATCTCTCGAATACGAATTGTATCATCAATTTTCACATTGTGTGCTAATTGAAACTTATGAATGAGAGATGGATGTCCAATACGTTTAGGTTTGTATTGTCCTAAATCAGCATGGATTGATTGAAGGACAGTATCATAATATAGATGATAGACATGTTCTACGGAGCCTAACTTTCTTGAAAAATCTTTAAAGGTTTCCGCTGAATAGTCGATACATACAAAGTTATCTTGCCATTTTAGAAAATGAACGGACAAAATAGCATCATCTAAAAAGTGACCATATGTATCAAGGAAACTTCGAGTTTCTCGCTCAAAACCTATAATGTAGTCAATTTCTAACCCGATACGGATACGGATGTCCTGCGCGTATTGCTTTTGTAAGTGCTGTAAATCTTCAAAATAAGGCATCAAGTACGCTGGATTCATACCACTATCCTTGTTAGGTGTAGGGTCAACAAAGCCAAGCGGCAATGGAGCATGTTCTGTAAACGTAATATCCGTAAATCTTTCTGCAATTGCTTTTTCGATATATTGCGTAAATGTATCTGTTGTACCGTGTGGACAATAAGGGCTATGGATATGCCCGTCTCTTTTCATAAAGTAAACACTCCTTTGGCTATTTGAATGATGTCTAGATATTAACGCCATACGTTCAAGGACAGGAGTTGCCAGTTTGTCTGTTGGGCGTGAATACACTTTTCTGAAAAACACTTAAATTTTAGTACAAAAGGGGAAAACATAGTATATAATAAATACAACTAGCCAATTCGTATATTGTAGAATAGGAGGCTTACGATGGAGTATATCATCATTCCGATTATCCTACTATTAATTTTAGCCATAGTAGGATTTATGATGCGACGAAAACATACAGCAATTATTGCACAACTTGAAAATGAAAAATTACAAATACAAAACAATCCCATAAATGAGGAAATTTCTAAAGTTAAATCATTAAACATGAATGGTGAAACGGAGGAAATGTTTGAACGATGGCGCAATAGCTGGGATGAAGTCATCGATGTACATATGACAAAAATTGATTCACTCCTATTCGATGCGGAGGACCAAGTCAATCATCTTCGTTTTAAAAAAGCAACGTTGATTGAACGTGAAATTGAGGATTATGTTCGTAAGTGTGAACAAGACAAAGATAAAATTTTAGAAGAATTAAATGAATTGATTGGCAGCGAAGAAAAAAATCGTATTGAAATTGAACAACTAAAGGAATATTATCGATCAGCCCGTAAAACTTTGCTTGCCCACCAACACTCATTTGGCATAGCGTTACCAGCACTTGAGCAAAAATTAGAAGTATTTGTTCAAAAGTTTGAAGAGTTTGATGAACTTACGCGCGATGGTAACTATTTGCAGGCACGTGAAATTGTTATTGGCTTGAATCAGGAATCACAAGAGACATTTGAATATATCAATGACGTACCAACTATTTTGACAGAACTGCAAGTGAAATTACCAGGTGCTGTTCAAGAATTACGCAATGGTCAACGAGAAATGGAAGAGAAATCTTATTATTTACATCATTTAGAGCTAACAGAAGCACTGGACAACCTAGAGACGGAGTTTACTGCTTTAAAGGGTGAATTGGCTGAACTTAATTTATCTGCTGTAAAACCGCGAGTTGTTGAAATAAATGAAGAAATCGACCATTTCTACGATTTGCTTGAAAAAGAGGTTATTGCGAAAAACTACGTAGATCAAAATTGTGAACGTTTATTAGGTTCCATCACAAATGTCATTAGCTCAACCCGCTTAGTTAGCGATGAGGCAACTTTTGTTCAGCAAAGCTACCATCTTAATGAAAAGGATGCTGAAATACCAAAAGCGGCATTAAAACAATTAGAAGCACTTCAACGCCGTTATGATTTACTGGCAATGCGTGTAACAGAAGAAAAGTCTGCATATTCAAGTTTGCAAGAAGAACTGATTGAAATCAGTGAGGAGCTTGAACGTATTCATGAGGAGCAAGATCACTTATCGAATACGATGAAAAAGCTTCGGATTGACGAAAATAAGGCACGTTCACAAGTTGAAAATCTGAAAAAAACGTTGCAGGATACAGACCGTCTGTTAAATAAGGCGAATATTCCCGGTATTCCCGAAGAGATGGATGCACGTTTAGATGAGGCTGCAGAGCACATTTATGTGGTGATGCAAAGTTTACAAGAAGTACCACTCAATATGGGAACAGTTCACAATAACTTAAATGCAGCCACTCTTTGTGTGGAAGATGTTCATTCAAAGGCACATGAATTGATTGAAAATGTAATGCTGATTGAACGTATTATTCAATATGGCAACCGTCATCGAGCAACAAATCCAAAATTAAATGCTCGTTTAAAAGAAGCAGAAGAAGCATTCCATCAATTCCGTTATACAAAAGCGCTAGAAGAGGCAGGGACAGCTGTTGAAGAAATGGAGCCGGGTGCATTAAAACGTATCCAAGAAATTGTCGCAGAGGATTTAGTTTCCCGTTAGCTCCACCATATAGATGTCGAGGATAAAATTAAAAATATTATTATAATGAAAAAAAGTAACCACCACACTGGATTTAAGTTGGTGGTTTTCTTATGAGAATAAGGAGTTCGGGTGGGGGATTTTTTAAAGTTTAATTTTTTATACAAAATTGAACAAAGAAGATGAAGGGAGGTACGATTAAAAACGATGGCAAAGTTTAAGGAGTTAGGCTTTTCGCCAGGTTTTTTTATAAGAAAAGGAAAAATTTTTATTATAGTAAGCTTGTTTTTAATGATTCTTACAGGGGCACGAATTTTGTGGATTGTGACGTTACATAATTCACAGCAACCACATGCTATAAACGGACAACTTGATTTACGACAATGGGATGCAAATAAAGGTCGTACGGTTACATTAGATGGGCAGTGGGAGTTTTATCCTGACATTCAGCTAATGAGTGTGGAAAAGGTTATTGACGATAAAGCTCAATTTATCCAAGTCCCGGGTGGGTGGAATCAGTCAATATCAGCCGAGAATTCTCCATACGGCTATGGTTCCTATCGCTTACAAGTTCTTGTCAATCCAAAAGACGAAGTAACCTACAGTGTTCGAATTCCGAGCATTCGAAGTTCTTCAGAATTATATGTAAATGGACGGTTGTTAAGTAAATCAGGTCAACCTGGGAAAACTGCCCAAGAAACGATTGCATATAATATACCTTACTCTGCCTCCTTCACAACGAATGGTCGCAATGTAATTGATATAGTAATTCATGTTGCAAATTTTAAGGATCCCCGTAACAGTGGTATTGTTCGTTCCATAAAATTTGGGAAAGAAGAGGCGATTGCACGCGAGGCACAATTTTCTGTGACAATGCAGCAAATGGTGGCCATCGTATTTTTGATGCATGCGGTTTATGCACTTATTTTATATCTAGTTGGTAATAGAGAGAAGCGGTTACTCTATTTTGCTCTATTGACCATCAGTGCCATGTTCACTAATTTGCTGGGTAGTGATGAGAAATTATTATCTTATTGGTTTCCGATAAATTATGAATGGGGATTTAAGCTAGTCCACCTTTCTATGGTTAGTCTTGCCTATGCTT
Source organism: Lysinibacillus parviboronicapiens (assembly GCF_003049575.1). Taxonomy (GTDB): domain Bacteria; phylum Bacillota; class Bacilli; order Bacillales_A; family Planococcaceae; genus Lysinibacillus; species Lysinibacillus parviboronicapiens. The sequence goes on from NZ_PYWI01000002.1 coordinate 132,204, forward strand.
TATTACAATGTGTGAAACATCAATTCCCAACTAGTTGGAGAAAATTTTTTCCATATTTCTTTGCCCTTTGTGGTTTATCTATCTTAATGTCACTACTTTTATCAGCTCATTATGTTATAATTCTACAGCCCTTATACACAACTCTTATGGGCATATCGATAACGTTAACGATTATATCTATGTTTTATACGTCCATTAAGAAAATTAAGGATAATACCTTATTACTTTTAGCTATTATGGCATTTGGTAACAACCTGATTTGGTGGGGTTTATTTCTTATAACGGGTATTAAAATTGTTTATTATCCATTTGATTTAATAATAGCGGTAGCCTGCTTTGCTTCATTCTGGTTTAAACGCTATTTTAAGGTTCACTCAGAAGCACATGAATTGACGAAAAAGCTTCAGAGAAGTGATAAGCTAAAGGATGAATTTCTTGCAAATACGTCCCATGAGCTACGAAATCCACTTCACGGTATATTGAATATTTCAAAAGCAGTATTAGAACGAGAACAGTTAACACTACACAATAAAAGTATTAAGGATTTGGAAACTGTTCTTTCTGTAGGTCGCCGAATGACTCTCATGTTAAACGATTTATTGGATACGATGAGTCTAAAAGAACATACATACCGTTTGAAGTATCAAACCTTTTCAATCGATACAGTCGCAACGGGTGTATTAGATATGCTTCAATTTATGACGGAGGGGAAACAAATACGGTTAATAAACGATATTCCTGAAGATTTCCCGCAAGTGTTTGCCGACGAAAATCGAGTCATCCAAATCGTTTTTAATGTTCTACACAATGCTGTTAAATATACAGATGAAGGTACAATTGCTATACGTAGTTTTGTAAAAGACGGACGTGCACAAATTGTCATTTCAGATACTGGCGTTGGCATAGATGAGGAAACGATGAAAAGGATTTTTGAACCTTATGAGCAAGCTTATCTAGGCAATACGATAATTGAAGGTGGATTTGGTCTGGGTCTGAGCATTAGCAAACAATTGGTTGAATTACATGGAGGTACATTGCAGGTTAAATCTGTTCTAGGTCAAGGGTCGGAATTCAGCTTTACATTACAATTAGCCGATGACACAATTGACCAACAAGACGCAGTGAACGTGAGTACAATTCTTTCGTCTTATAATATAGCACGCTCAGCATTGGCCGCGACTGCTATCCATGTTGATGATAGAACTGAACCACAACTCAAGATTGTAGAAAATCGCCCTCGTGTTTTAGTAGTAGACGACGATCCGATTAATCTAAGAGTAATAGAAAGCATTCTTACATTAGAAAAATTTGATATAGTAACGGTGACAAGCGGTAAAAAAGCATTGGCTATTTTAGATACTAAAGAATGGGATTTGATTATTTCAGATGTAATGATGCCACAAATGTCTGGTTATGAGTTGACTCGAAGAATTCGTCAACGTTTCACCATTGCAGAACTTCCAATCCTCCTCCTCACTGCGCGGAGTCAGTCACAGGACATTGAAAATGGATTTTTAGCGGGTGCCAACGATTATGTAGTAAAGCCTGTAGATGCCTTGGAAATAAGATCTCGAGTTAGGGCTTTAACTGAAGTGAAACAATCTACTCATGAGCGATTACGAATGGAAGCTGCGTGGCTTCAGGCACAAATACAACCTCATTTCTTCTTCAATACATTAAATGCAATTTTAGCGTTAAGTGAAATTGATATGAAGCGGATGCGTAATCTACTCGAAGCGTTTAGTGACTATTTGAGGGAATCATTTAAGTTTCAAAATCTCGATGAACTCGTGTCAATCGAGGAAGAGTTAAGTCTTGTTCGATCCTATCTTTTTATTGAGAAGGAACGATTTGGAGATCGCTTACAAGTAACTTGGGACATAGAAGAAAATATACAGTTGTTGATTCCTGCGCTAACCATTCAACCAATAGTTGAAAATGCTGTTAGACATGGCATTACGAAGCAAGTTCAAGGTGGAAATATTCGAATTCGAGTTTTAGACTATGTAAACTATGTTGAGATATCAGTGACAGATGATGGTGTTGGAATGGATGAAGTGATGGTACAACGCTTACTGGTAAGGCAAACAGCTAATAAATCTGGCGTTGGGCTATTAAACACAAATCTCCGATTAAAACAGCACTATGGTGAGGGCCTTCAAATTAATAGTAAGCTAGAGGTTGGTACGACGATATCGTTTATCGTTTTAAAAAATAATGCAAAGTCACATTAATTCTTATCATTAACAGACAAAAATGGATTGAATAGAAATTTTTTTGTCGTGTAATTATAGTTAATGGTTTTATAAGTAAGTTTGAACTATAATAAATACCGTTAAATTAACGTTTTGAAAGTGTGTGAATAACAATGAAAGAAAATACAATCTATCTAGATAACAGTGCAACAACTAAACCTTATGAAGAAGTGATGCAAGCATTTATGGCAGTAAATGAGCAGTATTACGCCAATCCTTCATCGATTCATGCAATGGGTGTAGAATCAAATGAATTATTAATGCGAGCTCGTGAACAAGTAGCAAATATTTTGCATACTGAGGCAAAAAATGTCCTGTTTACTTCAGGAGGAACTGAATCCAATAATACAGCTATTTTCGGTTTAGCGCATGGTAATACTCATAAAGGCAACCATATTTTGACGACAGAAATCGAACATCCATCTGTGTTAGAATCAGTAAAGCAGCTTGAGAAAGAGGGCTTTGAGATAGAATATCTACAAGTCGACAACATGGGAGTAGTGTCGTTAGATGAGCTAAGACAAAAAGTTCGCAAGGATACTATTTTAGTAAGCATGATGCATGTCAATAATGAGATGGGTGCCATCCAGCCGATTTTTGAAGCGGCCAAAATTATCCATGAAGCAAGTCGTGCCGCATTTCATGTGGATGCAGTGCAAAGCTTTGGGAAATTGCCCCTAACATTTAATGAAGATGAAGGTCCAGACTGTATCACCATATCAGGTCATAAAATTCATGGTTTTAAAGGTTCTGGTATATTAGCTTTTCGTAAAAAAATGCAATGGCAGCCATATGCACTTGGTGGTGGACAGGAATTTGGCTTACGTAGTGGTACAGTAGCTGTCCCGCAAGCTGTTGCATTATCGAAAGCAGCGCGCATTGCAATAGAAACTATGAGCGAACGTGCAAAAAAATATCGTAATTGGCAGGATGAAATATGCACAGAGTTAAAAAAATATGGTGACGCTGTGACTATTTTATCGACACCTCAAGGCGCACCACATATTTTATCGTTTAGTATACGCGACTTAAAAGGTGAAATTATGATAAATGCATTTCAGAAACGTGGAGTTATTGTGTCAACATCTAGTGCATGTTCTTCTAAACAAACGAAAACGAGTCATGTAGTAGAAGCTTTAAACATCGATGAACATTTTAAAAAAGGTGTTATTCGCATAAGCTTTGGTGCACATGTAACGGACGAAGATATTGCGCAATTTAAACAAGTATTACATGAAGTACTAATGGAACTTAAAGGAGAATATGTTTTATGATTTGGAAAGAAATTTTAATTCGATATGGTGAGCTATCTACAAAAGGACGCAATAAGATGGATTTTATCCGTCGCTTGCGTGAAAATATTCGCCATGCATTTGCAGATTTAGGCCATCTACACATTCGTACAGAGCGAGACCGTATGTTCATTGCAATTCAAGATGAGGCACAAATGGACGTATTACTAAACGGATTACCAAAAATTTTCGGAATCCAATCATTTAGTCCAGTTGCCGCATGTAATAAAGACATGGAAGCAATGAAATCACTAGCGATTACAATTATGGATACATTTAAAAGTGAAAAATTGACTTTTAAAGTTGAAGTAAAACGGACAGATAAAACATTCCCATTAGATTCGCATGCTATTCAGCGTGAAATTGGGGGATATGTGTTACCACAGTATCAAAATTTATCAGTTAAAGTGAAAAAACCAGATGTTGAGCTTCGTGTTGAGGTGCGCCATGATGCAACTTATATGATGGCGCAAGTTATTGCGGGTGCTGGTGGCATGCCAGTTGGCTCTAACGGTAAATCTTTATTGATGCTTTCAGGTGGTATCGATAGCCCAGTAGCAGGATATTTAATGATGAAACGTGGCGTTCGCTTAGAAGCAATTCATTTCTTCAGCCCACCATATACAAGTCAAAATTCATTAGAAAAAGTAAAAGTACTTGCCAATGAATTAACGAAATTTGGTGCAAGTATTCGTCTACATGTTATTCCTTTTACAGAGGTTCAAGTTCTTATTAAAGAAAAAGTACCATCAAATGTGTCGATGACAACAACGCGTCGTATGATGTTAAAAATTGCGGACAAAGTACGTGAAGAAATCGGTGCACTTGCAATTGTAACAGGAGAAAGTCTTGGGCAAGTAGCAAGTCAAACACTTGAAAGCTTAACAGCAATTAACGCTGTGACAAGCACACCGATATTACGTCCGCTAATTTCAAATGATAAATTAGAAATCATTGATATTGCGCAGAAAATCGGCACATACGAAACGTCTATTCAACCATTCGAAGACTGCTGTACAATTTTCACGCCGGCTAGTCCAAAAACGAAACCAAAACTTGAAAAAGTGGAGCATTATGAAAGCTTTTCTGATTTCGATGAACTCATTGAACGAGCTGTGAAAAATCGTGAGGTCTATATTTTCCCGAAAAAAGAGCAGCCTGCAGATAAATTTGCAGATCTTTTATAAAAAAAGCCTACAATTGTTTTGCTGTTTATGCAAACTTGAATTTGTTATATATATAGGAAAGAAACCATCTCAAAATTCAATTTTGAGATGGTTTTTTATTTGATTGTCAATAGGTTTCCTTTGCAGTTACATTTTACCTATAAAATTTTTGTATTAAAAAACAAATAACGCACATTCTATATTCACAAGGAGGTGAGAAACATGACAAACAACAACAACCGCAGTTCTAACAAGCTTGCAGTACCTGGTGTACAACAAGCACTAGATCAAATGAAATACGAAATTGCACAAGAATTTGGTGTTCAATTAGGAGCTGACGCATCAGCTCGTGCCAACGGTTCCGTTGGTGGTGAAATCACTAAACGTCTTGTACAAATGGCAGAATCTCAATTAAAAGGTATGCCAAACAACAACCAATAAATGCAGCATAAGCATTTATAAGCTTAAAACCAGTGACCGTAAAAGGCACTGGTTTTAGTTTGTTTAAATTTGCTTTTTTTATCCCGTTTAAGAAGGTTGAATTGATGTCAAAGTTAAGACAGTATCTTTAATATTTACACTTTCACATATAGCAGAAATAACAGCAATTCCATGTGCACCAGCTTTAAATACTAGTTGTGCATTGGACTCATCAATTCCGCCAATTGCCACGATAGGCAAGTCAGGGTGTTCAGAACGAACTTGTTGTAGAAATTCAGTACCACTTGGAGGTTTGGCATCACTTTTAGAAGTGGTTGCGAAAATAGGACCGATACCTACATAATCAGCTGCGTACTGTAAAGCAGTGTGCACTTCATCTTTTGTATGAACAGACACACCAAGTAACATATCTCCAATTTTCTCGCGGATAACTGCAACAGGAAAATCATCTTGCCCAATATGAATGCCATCCGCACCAAGTTTTAAAGCAAGCTCAATATCATCATTGACGATAAACGGAATATGATACTGCTTACATAGCTTTTGACAACTTTGAGCAAAAATTTCATAAGCTTGCCCAGTTAATGCATCTGGCCCCTTTTCGCGAAATTGAAACATGGTAATGCCTGATTGTAACGCCTCTTCAAGTACTTCTAATGGAGGTCGTTTATGAACGTTTGCCGAACCCATAATAAAATAGAGCTTTAAATCGTGGTTATTCATGAATAATCACCTCGCAAAAACCTTTGTATTTATGGTAGGCAAAATGATTGGTCGGACCGTGTCCATTGCCAATAGATAAATCATGTGTAATGGCAAGCTGAATAAATTTTTTCGCTTCCAAAATAGCCTGATCTATTGGTAAGTTAGACCCAATAAAAGCTGTTAATGCAGCAGAAAATGTGCAGCCTGTACCGTGTGTATTGTTTGTTGCAATACGTGCCGTTTGCATGGAAAATGATCGACCATCTTTAAAAAATACATAATCAGTCGCAAATTTTTTGTCAGATAAATGTCCACCTTTAATGACAACACATCGTGCGCCTAGTTGCAAAAGTGTATGAGCAGCTTGCTTAATTGATGCTGGGGTATCAATCTTTTTGCCTGTTAATACTTCTGCTTCCGGGATATTTGGCGTAATAACAGTTGCTAATGGTAATAAATAACATCGCAATGCCTCGATTGCTTGTTGTTGCAATAAGCTTTCGCCACCTTTAGCAATCATTACTGGATCAATGATAAGTGGTATATCCAAGTCAGCCATTATATTTGCAATGGTCTGAATAACATCAGCAGAAAAAAGCATTCCTGTTTTGATAGCACTAATTGAAAAATCCTCTAATAGTGCATAAAATTGTTTTTCGATAAAGTTTGGATCAATGGATAAAACATCATACACACCTAATGTATTTTGAGCAGTTAACGCTGTAATCACAGATGTGCCAAATACCTTTAATTCTTGAAATGTTTTTAAATCTGCTTGAATGCCTGCACCGCCGCCACTATCTGAGCCTGCAATTGTAGTCACGATGTGCACTATTTTTCACCGTCCTTTGAAAGACGATGTAACTCATTTAAGACAGCAATTTGAAAATCACCAATATATTGAGTAGAGCAAGCAGCATGTTCAGCTATTTTTTTATAGGCCAATAAGGTATTTACTAATTGTTTATATGGCTCATTTTGTGCAACATAAGCGGCTGCGCAAATTGCACTTAATAGGCAGCCTGTCCCTGTGACTTCTGTCATTTGCTGATGTCCCCCATCAATCCAATGCATTTGTTTACCATCAGTTATAAAATCTTTTTCACCGGTCACAATAACTATACAATCATAGCGTTGAGCAACTTGCTTTGCCTCATCCTCCATACAAATTGACCCGCTGCCACTGTCGACGCCTTTTTGTTGCCAATTTACATTGGCAATAGCAGCAAGCTCACCAACATTGCAACGAATAACAGCAAATTTAACTTGCGTTAATAAATGCTGTATTGTTTTTTTGCGAAAAGTAGTCGCTCCTGCACCAACGGGATCTAAAATAATTGGGATGCCAAGTGTGTTGGCCATTTCTCCCGCACGTAACATAGATCCTTTTGTACGATCATTTATCGTACCCGTATTTAATAATAGCGCGGAAGCGATTTTTACCATTTCTGTAACTTCATCGATTTCATCGGCCATTACAGGAGAAGCACCAATTGCCAGTAAGCCATTTGCTTGAAAATTGGCCACGACATAATTTGTGATACAGTGAATAAGTGGCTGTTGTTTACGTATTGTTTGTAAAATCATAGTAAGTCCTCCTTTTTGGGTGGACGTAAGCATGCAAAAAAAGCTCTTTTCGTGCAAAGAGTACACGTAAAAAGAGCTTTTCATCAATAACAAGATGTATTGCTCCCTACGTCAGTATTAACTAACAGGTTCAAAGGGTCAGGTTTTACCTTCTCAACTCAAGACGAGTCCCCCTGCAATCATGATTTTAGTTGACCAAAATGTACCATACTTTTTCTCGGTGTTCAATAGCGATTTCCAATTATCATAAAAGCAGTGACTGTTGCCATATAAAGAAGTATGATAGTTGTCATGACTTTTCAAAATTAAGGCTTCTTCCATTGAAAATCAAGAAAAATGAGTTTTATAATGGGCATAGCGAAGGGGGCATATGCCATGAATAGACAAGATTTACTCGCACCAGAGTGGTATAACATTGCAGAAGAAATTGAAAAGTATGCACAGAATCCAACCAAAAATGCTTTAATAGTTTATAACGAAAACGAAGATATACAATATATTACATATGCAACTTTACTTGAAAAGGCAAATCAGGCAGCACATGTATTCACATCTCAAGGATTAGTCAAAGGAGATGTAATTTTAGTTATGGTGCCAAGATCAGTTGAGGCGTACATTGTTTATATTGCTGCATTAAAGGCTGGCTTAACAATTATTCCAAGCTCTGAGATGTTGCGTGCAAAGGATATAGACTATCGAATCACACATGCTGATGCAAAGGCGGTTATTGCCTATGAGCCATATATTGAACAATTTGATGAGGTGGAAAATTTAGAGGACGTGCAGCAGTTTGTCATTGGTCAGGCACATGCACCATGGCAACCTTTGCTAGAGCAAATGAAAAATAAACCCACTACCTATACAAGCGCCACACCAACGAAATGTACGGATCTTGCATTTCTTGCCTACACAAGTGGCACAACAGGCAATCCAAAGGCTGCTGTTCATACACACAGTTGGGGTTACGCACATTTGCGGACAACAGCACCAAATTGGTTAGGCGTTGAAGAAAATGATATAGTGTGGGCTACTGCAGCTCCAGGGTGGCAAAAATGGATATGGAGTCCATTCCTTGCAACATTGGGTAGTGGAGCAACAGCTTTTGTTTACAAAGGAAAATTTGATGCAGCTACATACTTAACGTTACTTGAAAAATTTAATATTAATGTTCTGTGCTGTACGCCCACTGAATATCGTTTTATGGCAGCACTTGAAAATTTACAACACTACAATTTGAGTAGCATTCGTCAAGCTGTATCTGCAGGAGAACCGCTGAACAGTGAGGTTACGAAAATATTCTTACAAAACTTTAAACTTCAGGTACGTGATGGCTACGGTCAAACTGAAAATACATTACTTGTTGGAACAATGGTAGGTATGGAGCCACGTGTTGGCTCAATGGGTCAACCAACGCCAGGAAATACGGTAGAAATTATTGATGATTTTGGTAACCCTGTTGCAGATGGTGCCGTTGGTGATATAGCGGTTCATCGTGAAACACCAGCATTATTTAAAAAATATTTTAAAGACCCAGAACGTACAAGCTTACAATTCCGTGGTGATTGGTATATCACTGGAGACCGTGCATATAAAGATAAAGATGGTTATTTTTGGTTTGAGGGGCGCAGTGATGATGTCATTATTTCTTCAGGCTACACCATTGGACCATTTGAGGTTGAAGATGCATTAATGAAACATCCAACTGTGAAAGAAGTTGCAGTAGTTGCGAGTCCTGATGAAGTACGTGGTAATATTGTAAAGGCATTTGTAGTATTGCATGATAGAAGAATAGGCATTGCATCACTTATTCAAGAACTCCAAAATCATGTAAAAGCATTAACAGCGCCCTACAAGTATCCACGTGCGATTGAATTTGTTGAGGAGTTGCCAAAGACCGCATCGGGTAAAATTCGCCGTGTCGAACTACGTCAGCTTGAAAAGTATCAGTATACGCAAAAATAATTTCCTAGGAAATAATGTCGAAAATCAAAGTTCATGCCAAATTTATGAACTTTGGTTTTTTTTATGTGTAAAGAGCTTTTTTATGGCAAAATGTATAAGATAAAACTATTGCATAATATTGCAAAAAAGTGAAACATTTTAGACGTTTACACGTATAAGGTGTTGAGGAGGCGGAAAGACATGAATGTTAAAAGGTGGGTAGCCTTAATTATTGCAAGTGTATTATTGGTAGTTTCACTAGGTATTAACACCGTATTTGCAATATTTAAAGCAGACTTCTTTGGTAGTTTTGACAGCTTAATGGCTGGTAATAATTTAGAAGTATTTGAAACGGTGATTGAGGGTGAGGATTATAATAAACGAATCGCGTACTTAAAAGTCGATGGGACGATTCAAGATATTGGGTCTAGTTCCTTATGGCAGCCGGTAGCTTATGATCACCAGTTTTTCTTAGAACAATTAGACAATATTTTATATGATGAAACAGTACAGGCAGTTGTGTTGAGTGTTAATTCGCCAGGTGGTGGTGTAAAAGAATCAGCAGAAATTTATAAAAAGCTTTTAGAAATTAAAGAGGAGCGCCAAATTCCGATTTATGTATCAATGGACTCAATGGCAGCTTCAGGCGGTTATTATATTGCCGCACCTGCAGATAAAATTTTCGCGCATCGCGATACGATAACAGGCTCTATTGGCGTTATTATGCAATCAATTAATTACCAGGAGCTAGCAGAAAAAGTGGGCGTGAAATTTCAGACATTTAAATCAGGTGAACATAAGGATATGTTAAGCCCGATGCGTGATGTTACGGAAGAAGAACGTGCGATGATGCAAGATATGATTAATGAAACCTACGAAGAATTCGTTGATATTGTTGAAAAAGGTCGTAATATGTCTGAAGCCGATGTTAAAAAGGTAGCGGATGGTCGAATTCTTGGAGGAACAAAGGCACTTGAAGCAGGCTTAATCGATGAAATCGGTGACGAAGAAGCAACGATTGCCGCTTTACGTGCTGATTATGGTTTAGAGGATGCAGCACTGTTTGAATACACATACGATATGGGTGGCTGGCAGTCTTATGTTGGCATGAAGATTGGTTCAATGTTTGGTCCATCTGCTGAGGAAAAAATGCTAATGAAGATTATGGCTGACTATAGAGCGCCAAAAATGATGTACTTATACGGTGAATACTAAGGAGGGTGTACCATGACAAATAATGAATTCGTTATACAAGGGCAACCCTCTTTTGATTTAGAGCGTTTTCCTGATAAGGAAGAAACGCTGTTAGCAACTAAACACTACGCATTAAAAACGGCAGGCTTTTGGATACGCCTTTGGGCCTTCTTATTGGACGGCCTCATTATTAGTGCTGTTGTCGGCATACTTGTTAACCCGATTTTTTATTTAATGGATTGGTCGTTATCGGAAACAGTATGGTATGCACCAATTTCAATTATTTCAGCGATTATATATTATGGCTATTTCGTATTGATGACGAAATTTCTCGGTCAAACTTTAGGGAAAATGGCTTGTGGTTTGCGTGTTGTGTCATTAAAGCATGATAAGTTAACATGGTCAGATGTGCTTTTCCGAGATTGGATTGGCCGCTTTATTAGTAATATCTTTATGCCACTGTATATTTTTGTAGCGATATTGCCAGACAATCAAGGCTTACATGATTTTTTTGCGGAGACAACAGTTGTCCATGAGAAAATTTATGTAGAAAAAAAAGAAGAGTCTGTAGCTTCACCTCTTCAGAAGAAAGTTCCTGAGCCTGAAAAACTGGAACAAACGATAGATGAAAAAATAGAAGAGTGATGATTGGGCTGTCTCAAAAAAATTGAGACAGCCCTTTCTAACACAACAGTATAAAGGATAGAAAATTTCCAAACAATGACGTGTCAACAACATAAATGGTATGATAAAAATTCCACTAATTTTATCAATACAATTAAAGCTAGAAACTAAATCACTCGGACTTAAAAAGATCATTTTTCAGTTTAAGCTGTCTCAGTTGCAATTAATTCCCTACATTTAGTAAGATTATGTACATATGATGAAGGAGGCGTTAATATGGCACAAGTAACATTTAAACATGGTCCAGTAACACTAGTAGGGAACGAAGTAAAGGTTGGAGACCAAGCACCAGATTTCACTGTATTAGCTAATGACTTATCAGCTGTTTCTTTAAAGGATTCAGAGGGGAAAATTCGTTTATTTAGTGTTGTCCCATCATTAGATACAGGTGTATGCGATGCGCAAACACGTCGTTTTAATGAAGAAGCAGCAAATTTAGGTGATAATGTCGTTATTTACACAGTATCTGTGGATCTACCATTTGCACAAAAACGCTGGTGTGGCGCTGCAGGCATCGATGCCGTTCAAACAGTTTCTGACCACCGTGACCTGTCATTTGGTGAAGCATATGGCGTGTACATTCAAGAATTACGACTTCTAACTCGTGCCGTATTTGTTGTGGATGCTGCAGGTAAAGTAACGTATGTTGAATATGTTCCAGAAGCTACAGATCATCCAAACTATGAATCAGCAATTGCAGCTGTAAAAGCACTAGCATAATCTGCTTCTTTTAGGCTAAGATAATACTAGACAAAGGAGCTGTGACAAGTTTTTGTCACGGCTCCTTTCTGCGTGAAAGGAAGTTTTGTATGGAAAAAATCGAGAAATTATTTGCAATGCTAAATGAGCATGCCGAAAAGCAAGAAAAAGAGCACAATACAACACTATTAGAGGGCATACTGGATGGTTTAGAGGCATGGCTAGATGGAGAAGTCGATTTCTCACAGCAAGGTGCGACGAAAGAAGATGTACGAAAAGCAATTCAAATTGCCATTTTAAAGGGAATGCGTAAAGGCTCTCAGCCAAATCATCAAATGACGCCAGATACGCTTGGTTTATTAGTCGGCTATTTTGTTGAGCAAATTTTTGCAGAGCGTTTAGAAAAAGAAAAAATTTCTATAATGGATCCAGCGGTTGGTACAGGTAATTTACTATTGACGGTTATGAACCTATTAGATGGGAAAACCGAAGCATCGGGTGTAGAGGTAGATGAGTTACTCATACGTTTAGCAGCAGCAACTGCAGACTTGACGGAGCAACCCGTATCACTATTCCGCCAAGATGCACTACAGGATTTACTAGTAGATCCTGTGGATGCAATTGTTTGTGATTTACCTGTTGGTTATTATCCAAATGAAGAGGTAGCATTGGATTACGAAGTGTGTGCACCAGAAGGAATGAGCTATGCACATCATTTGTTCATTGAGCAGTCTGTTAATTATACAAAGGACGGCGGTTATTTATTTTTCCTAGCTCCAACTCATCTTTTTGAATCAGAGCAATCAAAGCAATTGCATAAGTATATTCAAAAACATGCATGGATTCAGGCTATTATCCAATTACCAGATACGATGTTCGCGAATAAAGCACATGAAAAAAGCATTGTTATTTTACAAAAGCAAAGTGAGCATTTTAAGGCGCCAAAAGAGGTGTTACTTGCGAAGGTACCAAACATGCAAAATAAACAAGCGCTTGCCATGTTCTTCGAAAAAGTGAAAATGTGGCAAGAGGGGAAATGACCGGACGCATGTTCTAAAATAATAGATTAAAAAAGGTATCCAAGAGTCCTTGGATACCTTTTTATGTATTACTTAATTACCTTCTGGTGTACGGATTACAAGTACATCACATTTAGCTGAACGTACGATTGCTTCAGAAACAGAACCAATTAGGAAACGTTCTACAGCGTTAAGACCAGTAGCACCACAGATGATTAAGTCTGCGTCTACGATGTTAGAAAGCTCTTTTGTGATAATATTTTTTGGAGAACCGTATTCGATTACAAGGTTTACATTTGTTAAGCCTTCTTCTTCAGCTTGCTTTTTGTAACCGTTTAGTAAATCTTCAGAGAATGCTTGTGCGCGTTCCGCGATTGAACGGTCATATGCTTCGATTGCAGCAAATGAACGAGTGTCAATAACGTTTACTAGATTTAATACAGCACCCTCGTTACGTTTTGCAACGTCGATCGATTTACGGAAAGCGTATTCAGCTTCTTTTGAACCGTCTACAGCAACTACAATGCTTTTATAATGATTAGCCATTTGTATTACCTCCCTATATTTATATTCTGATTATACCAAATGATTTCCTAAAGGAAATACTTTCCGAAGGAAAAATTGTGAAAAACTAAAGGCGTTTACTGCTAAATTCATATTTGTTATTAAAAATCTTACTATTCAGCATTATGAAAATCTTATAAATTTCACTTGAAGCCGCATTAATTAAAGCATTTTTTGCACTTTTTTGGTAAGATGGAAGTGCATAAGGGGTGTATCAATTATGCTAATGCAGAATTGATGAAACAATGCTTATTTCAAAGGTTACGGAAGGGGACAGGAAACATGAAGATTGGTATTCCAAAAGAAATTAAAAACAATGAAAATCGTGTAGCAATGACACCAGCAGGAGTTGTAACATTAACACATGCAGGCCATGAAGTGCACATCGAAGCAGGAGCTGGTCTAGGCTCAAGCTTCACAGATGCAGATTACCTAGCTGCTGGAGCTCACATTGTTGCAACTGCAAAAGAAGCATGGGCACAGGAAATGATATTAAAAGTAAAAGAACCTGTAGCAGCGGAATTCGATTATTTTTATGAAGGCCAAATATTATTTACTTATTTACATTTAGCGCCGGAGCGTGAGCTGACGCAGGCACTTTTAGATAAGAAAGTTGTAGGTATTGCCTATGAAACAGTACAGTTAGCAAATGGTTCTTTACCTTTACTAACACCAATGAGTGAAGTTGCTGGCAAAATGGCGACACAAATCGGTGCACAATTTTTAGAAAGAAATCATGGTGGTAAAGGGATTTTACTAGGAGGCGTATCGGGCGTGCCTCGTGGAAAAGTTACAGTTATCGGTGGAGGTATCGCTGGAACAAATGCAGCAAAAATAGCTGTTGGAATGGGTGCAGATGTAACTGTAATTGATTTAAGTCCAGAGCGTCTACGTCAAATAGAAGATTTATTTGGGCGTGAAGTTCAAACATTAATGTCAAACCCTTATAATATTGCGGAATCGGTGAAAAATTCGGATTTAGTTATTGGAGCTGTTCTAATTCCTGGAGCAAAGGCACCAAAGCTTGTTTCGGAGGAGATGATTCTTTCAATGCAACCGGGTTCTGTAGTAGTTGATATTGCAATTGACCAAGGGGGAATTTTTGCATCGTCTGATCGTGTAACTACACATGACGATCCTACGTATATTAAACATGGTGTTGTGCACTATGCAGTGGCAAATATGCCAGGCGCTGTACCACGTACATCAACAATTGCTTTAACAAATAACACAATTCCATATGCATTGCAAATTGCAAATAAAGGCTATAAGCAAGCATGTATCGATAATCCAGCACTGAAAAAAGGTTTAAATACTTTTGACGGGCATATTGTGTATAAAGCAGTTGCAGACGCACAAGAATTACCATACATCCATGTCGATGATTTAATGACATTAAGCTAATTAAAGTGGCAGTTAAGCGGTGAGGCTAGTGTCTTCAGCGCTTAACATGTGAACTTTTTGTATAACATAAAAAGGGAAGCACCATTGAAAAATGGATGCTTCCTTTATTTGTTTTATCGGCACTAACTTAAGTTGAAGGTAAAGCCATCAACAACTCTACGTCCTGTCGCGCTTCATAAATCAATTATTCTTTATGACATTGCGATTAAAATTTTACGCTACAGAACAATTAATTCTTTTGGGAATTTTGTTAGCACTTCTACGCCATCATTTGTAACAACGACATCGTCTTCGATGCGAACACCTGTTACATCAGACTTGTAAATACCTGGCTCAATAGTGAATACCATACCTGGCTCCATCGTCATATCGTTAGCACCTGTAACAGAAGGGAATTCGTGTACAGAAATGCCAAGACCATGACCTAGACGATGCGTAAAATATTGTCCGTAGCCAGCGTCAGTAATGGTATCACGTGCAATTTTATCTAAGTCCATTGCGCGAACACCTGGTTTTACGGCTGCAATCGCATTGTTATTAGCTGCTAGTACTGCATGATATATTTCCTTCTGTGCATCCGTAGGTTGGCCAAAAGCAACAGTACGTGTAATATCAGAGCAATACCCCTCGTAAATAACACCGAGGTCGAATAATACCATATCGCCTTTTTCAACTTTCCGGGCACCTGGTTTACCGTGAGGGGAAGCAGTTTTAGGACCACTTAATACCATTGTTTCAAAGGACATCTTACAACCCTTTTCTTGAATCGCACTTTCAATGGCAGTTAAAATCTCCATTTCTGTTTTACCTTCAGCAACCTCTTTGCATCCAACTTCAATAGCATAATCTGCTAGTTCTGCAGCTTTTCTTAATTTATCTAACTCATCTTCATCTTTGATAACGCGCATTGCATTAATTTGTTCGTCAAGGCGAACAAAACTTGCCTGTGGGAATGAGTGCTGTAAAGCTTCTAAACGTTCCACGATGAGCTGCAATTTTTCAATTGCACATGTAGATGGATCTCCATTTCGAGCTTTGATAGCTTGAGCAAGTATTTCCATAGCATTTTCCGTATCTTGGTGACCAATTACTTCATATGGCCAACCGGCATCCTTTGCATCTGGCATCTCCATTTGAGGACAAATTAAAAAGGGCTCCGACTCTTTAAAAATCATCACACCTAGTAATCTTTCATGGGGATTGCTTTTAAAACCTGAAACGTAAAAAACATTATCTGGTGTCGTTACAAAAGCAGCATCAATTTGATTTTGTTGTAAATAATTTTGAATTTCTTCAACCTTTGACATTATCATTTCCTCCTCATATTTCTCTATAGTTTTTATCCTGTACAAGCATATCAAAAAAAGGGAAAAAGCGCATGGGTAGCGAATTAAAATGATGAAGCAAAAAATGTAATGCAAGGAGGAATGACAAATGGAAATAAGTTATCATGGACATTCTGTTGTCAAAATTCAATCAAATGGTAAGACGATATTAATTGATCCTTTCATTAATGGAAATGGACAAACTGATTTGCAGGTTTCTGAGGAAGCACCGGATATTATATTACTTACACATGGGCATAATGACCATGTGGGCGATACGGTAGAGCTTGCCCGAAAAAAAGATGCGCTTGTCATTGCACCAAACGAGCTGGCAAACTGGATCTCATGGCAAGGCGTAAAAGCGCATCCAATGCATATTGGCGGTGCGAAAGAATTTGATTTCGGTAAAGTGAAATTTACACAAGCTTTCCATGGCTCCTCCTATACAACTGAAAATAATGAAATTATTTATATGGGTATGCCAGCCGGAATCTTACTATTTATCGAAGGTATAACGATCTATCATGCAGGTGATACGGCATTATTTAGCGATATGGAACTAATTGGCGAAAGACATCCAATTGATGTGGCGTTTTTACCA
Source organism: Lysinibacillus parviboronicapiens (assembly GCF_003049575.1). Taxonomy (GTDB): domain Bacteria; phylum Bacillota; class Bacilli; order Bacillales_A; family Planococcaceae; genus Lysinibacillus; species Lysinibacillus parviboronicapiens. Next base: position 149,081 of record NZ_PYWI01000002.1, read on the forward strand.
ATAGGTGACAATTTTACAATGGGGCCAGAGGATGCGGCTTGTGCCGTGGCGTTTTTAAAGCCGAAAATTGTCGTTCCGGTGCATTACAATACATTCCCTCCAATCGAACAAGATCCTCAAATTTTTGCAGATTTAGTTCAAAATGCAGAGGTTCAAATTTTAAAAGCCGGTGAAAAAGTAAACTGTTTCTAATTTGTGACGTCGCTGTACTATATAGACTGACACCACGTGCGTAGTTGAAACGGTGGGCAAAGTTCAACAATTTCACCACTTTATACTCAATATTTTTATAAAAAATATGGTACACTAAGAGCAGAATTGATTGCTTGAGAAATAGGTGATATTTTGTCTACAAAACATGAGAAGATTTTACAATATATCGAGTCACTACCCGTGGGCGATAAAATTTCAGTACGTCAAATTGCAAAAGAAATGCAAGTGAGTGAAGGAACAGCTTACCGTGCCATTAAGGAAGCCGAAAATCGCCGTTTAGTGAGCTCCATTGAACGTGTCGGAACGATTCGTATTGAAAAGAAAAAGAAGGAAAACATTGAGCGATTAACTTTTGCGGAAATTGTTAATATTGTAGATGGCCAAGTTTTAGGTGGTAAAACAGGTCTACATAAAACGTTAACAAAATTTGTTATAGGAGCAATGCAATTAGAAGATATGATGCGTTATACAGATGCAGGGAGCTTACTGATCGTAGGTAACCGTATAAGAGCACATGAAAATGCGTTGCGAGCAGGTGCTGCTGTGTTAATCACAGGTGGTTTTGATACAACGGAGGCTAACAAACAGCTGGCAGATTCATTAGATTTACCGATAATTTCAACGAGCTATGATACTTTTACCGTAGCGACAATGATTAACCGTGCAATTTATGACCAATTAATCAAAAAAGATATATTATTTATTGAGGATATTTATGTACCGATGACAGATACATCAGTACTTCGCAATGATGAAACGATTCATCATTTCCATAAGCTGAATGAGCGTACGACGCATGGTGCATTTCCTGTCGTAACGATGAATAATAAGCTGATTGGCATGGTAACTGTAAAAGACGTTATAGGTAGGGAAGAAGATGAGCTAATTGAAAAGGTCATGACGAAAAATCCAATTGCTGGATCCATGAAGATGAGTGTTGCTTCAGCAGGACACCGCATGATTTGGGAGGGCATTGACCTACTGCCAATTGTTAACGATGATAATGTTTTACAAGGAGTTATTAGTCGTCAAGATGTGCTGAAGGCATTACAACTTGCACAAAGACAGCCACAGCATGGAGAGACAATTGATGATTTAGTTAAGAATGAAATGAAGGTGCTTGGCGATGAGAATTTAATCGTTGAGTTTAAAGTGACACCACAAATGACAAACCAATATGGGGCGATTTCCTACGGAGCATTTACAACGCTACTTGCAGAGGTTGGTTCATTTGCATTGAAGCGTCGAAAGCGTGGAGATGCAGTGGCAGAGAACATGACGATTTATTTCATTAAGCCTGTGCAAATGGAAAGCACCCTTACTGTTAAACCTCGAATTTTAGATATGAGCCGTAAGTTCGTGAAGATGGACTTCGAAGTATTTAATCATCAAGTACTTGTTGGTAAGGCAATGATGATGTTCCAGCTACTAGAGCGTTAAGCGTACAAAAAAGGGATGGTCTAGCGCAAATACTAGGTCATCCCTTTATGGCTTTATGCAGTTTAACGGTTACTGTAACTTCCGTTGTCATAACTCAAAAAGTGAGCACAAATCAGACTCTGGTTAATGTCCGATTAAGTTATTACTTATTGGTTAATACGGAATTCTTCTTTAACGTATTGACCGTAGTGACGGACCTTTTTAACATTCTCTATTACAACAAAGATGCCTAAAACGACAAGAATTGCTACAATAATAAAGGTATACGTACCAGGGAATAAATACGCCTGGTTTAAGGCGAACAATAAGATAAACGCGCCTAGACCTACGTTTGCTTTACTTTTATACCAGTTTTTAGCGATTGGTAAAGTAGAACGGAATTGTCTTGTTTTAAAATAAAAATAAAATACAAACGCTATGATAATCGCAAATACAAAAATTAAATTGAGCATAGTAAACCTCCTAGCATAACTAGTCATTATTGTAACGATAATTTAAGAAAATTGCTAACGGTTATTACTATCATTTTGGGGGAAACCATTTTGAAAAGACAAATCATCGACACAATTGCTTCATATGAAACAATCGTTATCCACCGACATGTGCGCCCTGATCCCGATGCATATGGGTCACAAATTGGCTTAAAGGAGTTACTTTTAGCAAATTACCCAGAAAAGAAAGTTTATGCAGTTGGTGAGCATGATACATCCTTGTCATTTTTAGCAATGCCAGATCAAGTTGCAGATGATGTATATGCAGATGCACTAGTCATTGTTACGGATACAGCAAACACTGAACGAGTAGATGACCAACGCTATACGAAAGGTAAAATGGTCATTAAAATTGATCATCATCCAAATGACGATGCATATGGGGACTTACTGTGGGTTGATACGACAGCAAGTTCATGTAGTGAAATGATTTATGAACTTTTTGAGGAAGGCAAAGAAGTAGCTAACTGGACGCTATCTGCTGCAGCGGCAAGATTATTATTTGGTGGAATTGTTGGTGATACTGGTCGTTTCCAATTCCCAAGCACGACCGTGAAAACCTTTAAAATTGCTGGCGAGCTCATTACATATGATTTTGATCGAAATCAAATCTTCGATGGTATGTATGAAATGGAACGTAAACTATTAAATTTACAAGGCTATATTTATCAGCATTTCCAAATGGATGATAACGGTGCAGCTTTTGTGAAGCTTACGAAGGAATTGCTTGCTGATAATAATGTTGTGCCATCAGAAGCATCACTTTTAGTAGGTTGTCTTGGAAGTGTAAAAGGGATTTGTGCATGGGTAGTCTTTATTGAAGAAGGCGATCAAATTCGCGTACGTTTACGTTCAAAAGGGCCTATTATTAATACATTGGCCAAGGAATTTAATGGTGGTGGACATCCGCTCGCTTCAGGCGCAACTGCGTATTCATGGGAAGAGGCGGACCGTGTCACAAAACGTTTACAGGAAATCTGTCAGGCATATCAATAAAAATGGAATGAGAGGAAGGGATTCTTTTGACACATGTGTATACACAAATGCATACGAGTGCGGATTTATTGAAAAGTACGATTCGACTTGAGCAATTGATCCCTTTTTTACAAGAGCAGAATACACAGGCCTGTGCAATCGTCAATTCGAAATTGTACGGGCTTTTGCCTTTTTGTAAAGCAATGCAGCAGGCCAATATTCATGCTGTATTAGGGCTAACGGTGAATGTGCAGTGGCAGGAAACTGTCATTCCAGTTGTTTTGTATGCACAAACACAAGAAGGCTACCAACATCTATTAAAGATTAGTAGTGCCGTTTCGATTAAAGAGAACGAGGTATTACCATGGAAATGGCTTAAAGGCTATTCGGCAGGCTGTCTGGCAATGCTTCCTACAAGTAGCTCACTAGAGATAGATGAATGGACTAAGGTTGCAAGTGCGCTGCACCATGTCTTTATAGAACGTTTTTATGTAGGTATTGCAAGACCAGCAGGCATTGTTTCGGCAACGGAAACAGCTATTTCACGATGGTGTGAAGCTGAACATATACAGATTGTCGCCACACATGATAGCTATTTTTTACGCCCAGAAGATCATTTTGCCTATGAAGTTGCTAGAGCCATTGATCAAGGAGCAAAGCTCAGTGAAACAATGTTAACAGCCCATTTACAAGGGAATTTTGCACCAACTAAAGAAGAGATGCTTGCATGGTTTGATGATCGTCCACAATGGCTTGAAACAAGTTCAGTCATGCTCGCTAGTTGTAGAGCGGAAATTCCGAAAGCGCAAATCCAAATGCCGAAGTATCCTGTACCAGCAGATGACACGGCTGACAACCTTCTTATAAAAGCAGCTTTTTTGGGACTTGCCACACGCTTGCAACAAAATGACATACCGACAGCCTATCGCGAACGACTCCATTATGAGTTAGATGTTATCTGTTCAATGGGCTATGCAGATTATTTTTTAATTGTTGCTGATTTTATGCGCTTTGCCAAAGAAAATCATATTTTAACTGGTCCGGGGCGGGGGTCATCGGCAAGCTCACTTGTTGCCTATAGCTTATCTATTACCCGTGTTGATCCACTTGAATATGGTTTATTATTTGAACGTTTTTTAAATCCTGAACGAGTAACATTACCTGATATAGATATTGATTTTGTTGATAGCAAAAGACAAACAGTTATCCAATACGTCGCACAAAAATATGGCAAGGCAAATGTAGCACAAATCATTACCTTTGGAACATTGTCTGCGAAAGCAGTTGCTAGAGATGTAGCGCGTGTTTTTGGATTTGAGGCAGAGGAACTTGAAAAAATATCAAAAATGATTCCTAATAAGCCAAGGATGACGATACAAAGAGCGGTAGCAGAGTCTCAGAATTTTCAAGCTTGGCTAGCTGAAAATGAATACCATCGTCGTTGGTATGAGGTGGCGTTAAAGCTAGAGGGCTTACCGAGAAATTCTTCTACACATGCGGCTGGAATTGTACTATCACCAACACCATTAGTGAATACTGTACCGATTGAAAATGGCCATGACGATATTTATTTAACGCAATGGCCAATGGGCGATGTTGAAGCCAGAGGTCTTGTAAAAATGGACTTTTTAGGCTTACGTAATTTGACTATTTTAGAGCAAATACGTTGGTCAATTTATAAAGCGGGCGGGCCTTGGATTGAATTTGATCTCATTCCAATGCAAGATGAGAAGACGTTACAGCTATTACAAACTGGTGATACGGTAGGAATATTCCAATTAGAATCCGAAGGGATGAAGCAAGCATTACGTGATATTCATCCTACACATTTTTTGGATATTGTGGCAGTCAATGCACTTTATCGTCCAGGTCCGATGGATTTTATACCAGTCTATGCACGACGAAAAGCAGGTAAAGAGCCTGTTATAATGCCACATCCGATACTGGAACCAATTTTGCAAGAGACGTTTGGCGTCATTGTCTACCAGGAGCAGATTATGCACATTGCTTCAGTTATGGCTGGATTTACGATGGGGCAGGCTGATTTACTGCGTCGTGCGGTTAGTAAGAAAAAGCGTGAGGTCCTTGAGGAGCAACGTGCTGCATTTGTCAGTGGAGCTAGTAGGCAAGGGTTTGAAAGCCACATAGCAGAAGAGGTGTATGCGTTAATTGTTCGCTTTGCAGACTATGGTTTTCCAAAAAGCCATGCGGTGGCCTATAGTATAATCTCTTATCATATGGCCTATTTAAAGGCACATTTCCCACAAAGTTTCTATGCGGCGTTATTATCGAATGCAACAGGCAATGCCGATAAAATTCAGCAGCTTGTCGCTGAAGCAAAGGAAAAAGGTATTCCGTTTTACCCGCCTTCCTTACAGCGCAGCACAAAGTTTTTTACTGTCGAAAGTGGGGGCATTCGCTATAGTTTATCGGGCGTTAAAGGGGTGCCGCAACCGTTTTTAGAAAAGCTAGTTGCCTTGCGAAAAACCAATCAAGATGCCTTTCATAATTTATTTGATTTGGCTGTTGCTTTAAGTGCGCAACATTTTAAACCAAAAGTGATGGAGTCTTTAATTTTTGCAGGAGCACTGGATTATTTAGGCAAGGATCGTGCAGTGTTGCTGACGACTTTAGAGGCGGCCCTTAAGCAGGCGGAGCTCTTACGCCCAACAGAGGATATCGATATTGAAACAGCTACAGCTTTTGACTTTGGTAAACCGAAGTATATGGAGGCACATGCAATGTCACAAAAGGAAAAGTTGCAGCATGAAAAAGAAAGTTTGGGCTTTTATATAACAGCACATCCAGTCACTGAGGAAAGAGTATCTTGGGGCAATGTGAATGCTACGTGCCGTGAGTTGAAAAATTTGCGTGAAGGTACGTATGTTAAAATGATTGGCATGATTGAAGAAGTGAAAAAAATTCGTACAAAAAAAGGTGAGCAAATGGCTTTTGTTCAACTTCAAGATGAATTTGGTACTGTATCCGTAACATTATTCCCTCAGGTGTTTCAGTTAGTCGAGGAAATGTTGCTAGAGGACGAACTGCTTTACATTGAAGGGTCACTAGAACTACGTTTTGGCAAGCCACAAGTAAAAGCAAAACATGCGCAAACGACAAAAAAAATATGAAATTAAACAAGATTTTAGAAACTGCATAACTTTTATGCAGTTTTTTCTTTACTTTTAAACAGTTATTTTGTAAGCTAGAGTCAACGTTAAAAAGTGGTCAGACCACTTTTTTGATAGGGGAGTTATCATATGGATAAACAAACCGAACAGAAGAAAGTGTTTTTAGAAATCGTTCAGCAACTGCGTCAGCTTATTCGCTTGGAGAAAATTCAAGCTGGAGAGAAGCTACCTTCTGAACGAGTCCTATCAGAGCGTCTAGGTGTCGGTCGTTCCTCTGTGAGAGAGGCCCTTCGAAGTTTAGAATTGTTGGGACTTATAGAAACGAGACACGGTGGAGGGACTTTTCTTGCCGCAACACATAAGCATCAGCTCGTAGAAGTCTTGTCGATGTTTATATTAGAAGATGAAAAATCAAAAAAAGATGTCGAATATACGCGACAAATTCATGAAAAGGAAGCTATCCGCGTAATAAGTTGTACAGAGATTCTGCGAACACTACCCGTGTGGGACAGTTTTTTTGTGAAACTAGAAATAGAAGGGGCGGTAAATTGTCGGGATGTTTTACGAGAGGTATTAATTACGACAGGCAATCGCCTTGCGCTAAAAATCTGGTTTCAATTGGCAGCTTATGACGGTGACCGTTTAAATCGAAACTCAACAGATGAAGAAAAAATAATCATTCAAACAATGTTGAAATCGATGCAGCTTGGCTATGAGAAAGAGGCATTACAAGCTTACGAGCAGTGGATGGGTACTGTATAAAGCATTTAGACAACAAAGGGGGAGTCAGACATGGCAATACGCAATTTATTTAGTGGCAACCGAAAAAAGAAGCAGGATGGGCAGGAAAAGGCATTTCCAGAAGGACTCATGACAAAATGTCCTGAATGCCGTCATATCCAACTGACGAAAGAATTAGAAAAGCATCACAAAGTATGTACAAAATGTGGGCATCATTTTAAAATGACCGCACAGGAGCGTGTAACGTACTTCTTAGACGAAGGTTCATTTGTGTCTATGGACGACCATTTACAAACGAGTAATCCACTTGGTTTCCCAGCCTATGTAGAGAAAATTACTGCCGATCAACAAAAAACCGGTTTAAATGAGGCTGTATTAACGGGTCTAGGTACACTTGACGGTGAAGAAATTGTTGTAGCGATTATGGATTCTCATTTCCGTATGGGTTCAATGGGTTCAGTAGTGGGTGAAAAGATTACACGTGCTGTTGAAAAAGCAACAGAATTACGTTTACCATTTATTATTTTTACAGCAAGTGGCGGTGCACGTATGCAAGAAGGTGTTCTATCGTTAATGCAAATGGCAAAAACGAGTGTAGCATTAAAGCGCCATAGTGAACACGGTCTACTATTTATTTCAATTTTAACGCATCCAACAACGGGCGGCGTTTCTGCAAGTTTTGCCTCTGTTGGTGATATTAATATTGCTGAACCACAAGCACTGATTGGCTTTGCTGGTCGACGAGTAATTGAAGAAACAGTTAGAGAAAAGCTCCCAAGCGATTTCCAAACGGCAGAATTTTTATTAGAACACGGCCAGCTTGATGCAATTTTCCATCGTAAGGATTTACGTAACCAAGTAGCAGTGCTTGTAAAAATGCATACGAAGGGTGGCGTGCAACATGTCTAAAACATTAGCTTTTGAAGAACCAGTTGTACAATTACGAGAAAAAATAGATGAACTTAAGACAATTGCTGCCGAAGCAGATGTAGATATGACAGGCGAAATTGAAAAGTTAGAAACGCGTTTAACACAGTTAGAACAATCTATTTATGCAAATATGAAACCATGGGATCGTGTACAAGTCGCACGTCATCCAGAGCGTCCAACAACGCTTCAATATATTGAAGCAATGTGTGAAAATTTTATTGAACTACATGGAGATCGTACATTTGGAGACGATGCGGCAATTCTTGGAGGCGTTGCTCTTTTCGAAGGACAGCCAGTAACGATTATCGGACATCAACGTGGAAAGTCTACAAAAGAGAATATCCGTCGTAATTTTGGTATGCCTCATCCAGAAGGATACCGAAAAGCATTGCGATTAATGAAACAGGCAGAGAAGTTCAATCGTCCAATTATTTGTTTTATTGATACGAAAGGTGCTTACCCAGGTAAGGCGGCTGAAGAGCGGGGGCAAAGTGAAGCGATTGCTCGCAATCTAGTGGAAATGGCAGGTCTATCAGTGCCAGTTATTAGCATTGTTATTGGAGAAGGCGGAAGCGGGGGTGCACTTGCATTGGGTGTAGCAAACCGTGTCTTTATGCTTGAAAACTCAACATATTCGGTAATCTCCCCTGAAGGTGCTGCATCTATTTTATGGCGTGATGGTAGTCTTGCGAAGCAAGCCGCTGAAGCAATGCGAATTACAGCACCTGATTTAAAAGAACTTGGTGTTATTGATGGTATTGTTCCAGAAGTAACCGGTGGCGCGCATCGCAATGTGGCCAAACAAGCACTCTATTTAAAAGAATGCATAAGTGATACATTAAAGGCTTTAAATTCTTTGAACGGTGAGCAATTGATTGAAGACCGTTACGAGAAGTTTAAAAAAATCGGGCAATATACTGAAGTATAATCTCGTTTAGAGTCGAGGTGATGAGGGTATAAAATAAGTACAATAATACATAGGTATTATTGGAAAAATGGTATATTTTAGATTTTTTTTGATGGAAGGGGTGTGTGAAAGCGCATTCTTTTCATTTTTTATGTAAAAGTTATGTTTTTGTCGTTCCAGAACCCTTACATAGTTTGTTTTTTCGTGTTAATGTGAATAATAATAGTGTAACTGCAGGAGGTTGTTCGACAATGAAGAAAATTGCCGTATTAACAAGTGGTGGAGATGCGCCAGGCATGAACGCAGCCATTCGTGCAGTCGTTCGTAAGGCAGCTTATCATGGAGTTGATGTTATTGGGATTAAGCATGGCTATGAAGGTTTAATAAAAGGCACGTTTGAGCCTTTAGATTTAGGCTCTGTAGGTGGCATCATTCAAAGAGGTGGCACTAATTTATTTTCAGCACGTTGCCCCGAATTTAAAGAAGATGCTGTACAACAGCAGGGCATTGAAAAAATGCGGGCAGCTGGTATTGATGGTCTTGTCGTCATCGGTGGTGACGGTTCCTATCGTGGTGCAATGGATTTAGTGAAAAAAGGATTCCCAGTTGTGGGCGTGCCAGGGACTATTGATAATGATGTCCCAGGTACAGAGTATACAATTGGTTTTGATACTGCATTAAATACAGTTGTAGAATCTATCGATAAAATCCGTGATACAGCGACTTCTCATGAAAATTCATTTATTGTTGAAGTGATGGGGAGAGACGCAGGGGATATCGCATTATGGGCAGGTCTTGCTGCAGGTGCGGAGACAGTGTTAATCCCTGAAGAAGATTATAATTTAGAGGACATTGTAGCACGTTTAGAGCGTGGTGAAGCTCGTGGTAAAAAGCATAGTATTATTATTGTGGCTGAAGGCGTCATGTCAGGTAATGAGTTGGCAAAATTACTAAAAGAGAAAACAGGAAAAGAGACGCGTGTTTCTGTACTTGGACATATTCAACGCGGAGGTTCTCCTACAGCGCGTGACCGTGTGCTAGCAAGTCAGTTTGGCGCACATGCAGTAGAATTGCTAATAGAAGGTAAATTTGGTCGAGCAGTCGGTATTCGCAATCATAAAGTGATTGACTATGATATGCCTGAAGCTTTTGAAAAAGACCATGAGGCAGATGTAGGTTTATATACTTTAATGAAAGAACTTTCAATATAATTTAGCAAAAACGGAGTGGGCAGATAATGAGAAAAACAAAAATTGTATGTACAATTGGACCGGCAAGTGAATCACCAGAAACTTTAGAAAAATTGATTGAGGCAGGTATGAACGTAGCCCGTTTAAATTTTTCGCACGGCACACACGAAGAACATGAAGTGCGCATTAATTTAATCCGAGAAGTAGCGGAGAAGTTAGGTAAACCTGTCGGTATTTTACTTGATACAAAAGGGCCTGAAATTCGTACGCATAACATGCAAAATGGCGAGCTACATCTGACAACAGGTCAAGTTATTGATATTTCAATGACTGAAGTAGAAGGAACAGAAGCAAGTTTCTCTGTCACTTATAATCGATTAATTGAAGATGTTGAACAAAACTCTATTATTTTATTAGATGATGGATTAATCCAATTACGTGTATTAGCTACTGACACAGAAAAAGGCCTGATTCACACGATTGTGGAAAATGCCGGTGTCTTAAAAAATAAAAAAGGTGTTAATGTACCTGGAGTTTCTGTACAGCTTCCTGGCATTACTGAAAAAGATGCCCAAGATATTTTATTCGGCATAAAGCAAGGTGTCGATTTCATTGCGGCTTCATTCGTACGACGAGCAAAGGATGTGTTAGAAATCCGAGAGTTGCTTGAGCAAAACGGTGGTAGTCATATTCAAATTATCCCGAAAATCGAAAACCAAGAAGGTGTCGACAATATCGACGAAATCATCTTAGTATCCGACGGGTTAATGGTAGCACGTGGAGACCTTGGCGTGGAAATTCCTGCTGAAGAGGTACCTCTTGTACAAAAGAAATTAATTTTAAAATGTAACCAAGTTGGTAAACCCGTAATTACAGCAACACAAATGTTAGACTCGATGCAACGTAACCCTCGTCCAACACGTGCAGAGGCAAGTGACGTGGCAAACGCCATTATCGATGGAACAGACGCCATTATGCTTTCAGGGGAAACTGCTGCTGGGCTTTATCCAGTTGAATCTGTACAAACAATGAATAAAATTGCAGAACGTACAGAACATTCATTGGATTATAAGGCAATCGTCTCTACAAGAAGTCGTGAAAAAGAAGCAAATATGACAGAAGCGATTTCACAGGCAGTTGCTTATACTTCGATTAACTTAGGCGTTAAAGCCGTACTTGCACCAACAGAAAGTGGTAACACCGCTCGCATGATTGCAAAATATCGACCAGGTGTGCCAATCGTTGCAGTAACAGGTTCTGCTAATACTGCACATACATTAACACTTGTTTGGGGTGTAAATCCAGTTGTATGTCAACGTGTTACAACGACAGACGAAATTTTAGAGCTTGCTGTTGACGAAAGCTTAAAGCATGGTTATGTAACGCATGGTGATGCAGTTGTTATTACAGCTGGTGTACCAGTGGGCGAAGCAGGTACAACAAACTTAATGAAAGTTCACATTATAGGAGATTTACTTGCTCGTGGACAAGGTATTGGCAAAGCTTCAGTCATTGGTAAAACAGTTGTTGCAAAAAATGCAGCAGAAGCACTTGCTTATGATACTGAAGGTTGTATTTTAGTGACAGTTGGTACGGATCGTGATATGATGCCAGCGCTTGAAAATTGCAGTGGTCTTATTACGGAGGAAGGTGGACTTACAAGTCATGCAGCTGTTGTTGGGCTCAGCCTTGGAATTCCAGTCATTGTTGGTGTTAAAGAAGCAACAACATTAATTCGTCACGGTCAAGAAATAACAATGGACGCTGAAACAGGTGTCATTTATAAAGGGCATGCGAGTGTTCTTTAATAGCTAATGAAAAAGCTCTAATACATAAAACTGTATTAGAGCTTTTTTGTTTAAAGATAAATAGTACGGGGTAAATATTAGTTACACCTATTGCTATTGTTCGAATAAAGTTACACACTAGCTAGAGCTTTTTCTTATAATTTAGGCTCTTTGTTTTTTATATGAAACTAATTGGGCTATAATAACGTATAAAAGGTATAGCTTTTCAATAGGAAGGGGAAAAATATGCGAAAATTTTTTCTTGGTTTCATTGTGTATGCATTAGCCGAATTGGCGTTATTAATAGCAGTTGGTCAAAAAATAGGTGTATTGAGTACTTTATTGCTCATCATGGCGACGAGTGTTATAGGTATTTATGTAGCAAAAAATAAAGGTATGAATTCTGTACAAAAAGTAAAAAATACGATAGCTAAGGGTGAAGCACCCGGACCTGCTTTGATTGATGCATTACTGAATTTTAGCGGTGCTGTGCTGTTAGCCTTACCTGGTTTTTTAACTGATATTATAGGGTTATTACTACTCATGCCCATCTCAAGAAAGTTGTTCCAGCCAATTGCATTTTATTGGATTCGAAAAAAAATGAAAAAAGGTCAATTTATCATCGTTCAAAGATAGATTTTTCTTTAAGTTTAACGGCCAAAAATAAAAATATGGGGCTGAGTAAAATCCCGTAAAAACCAAATAATAAAATAGATGCAGCACTGATGAAAAAAGTGTGAAAAGTACGCAATTGTAATGTATTAGACCACAGCATAGAATCAGCTAACTGCCTTGTTAATTGGACAAATAAATACAAAAGTAAAATAGCAACGCATAAAAAAGTATTGCCATTGAAATAAAAGTAAATACTCATGGGAATGAGAAAGACTCCGATACCGAAGAATGGAAGTACATCTGCGAATGCAACGATAAATGCTTTAATAATGGCTTGTTCGAATTGAAAAATCATAAAGCCTGCACACAGGATGAAGAGTGTAATGGTGAATAACTGAAATTCTACAAATATAAAGTAATGAAAGAGTTGCATAATTTTTGAAAAATGCGATCGCCATTCGTTGCGAAATTTCTTAGGCACATATTGAAAAAACCAATAACGGGATTTACGTGTTTCTAGTAGCGCAAAATAGTACGCGACAAGGAAAATAAACACTTCAATGACGTGCTTCATGAATAATTGTAATAGGTTTGCTGTGTAAACGAGGATAGAATCAAAAATTGACAACGATTTTTCTTGTAAGACTTGTATAAACATGGACTCGTATTCAGTGAATAATTGGAAATTTTGCAGTGTATCTCTTATTTCAGGGAAGATCAGAATGATGCTGTTAATGGATATAATGATGAGGAGAAAAATACAAGTTAGTATAAGTATTTCTACCAATATTGCTGCGAGCCAATATGGGATTTTACAATAAGCATTGAGAAATTTTATAATAGGATACGTAGAAAAAGATAAAAATATTGCAAGGGATACAGGTAATACGAACCAAAGAATTAACAGATAAAAAATAAATAGTAGAACATTTATGGTTCTTTCGTATGAAAAATACTTAATATTCCTCATTTTTACAATTTCACCCCGATTCAAATAAAAAAATAATGTCAAAAAATACAAAAAAATCTCTTTGGAACGTCTTTATAGTCGCTCGGGCGGCATTTTCTTAATTTGAAGGTTTTTCATTCACAAAGCTGTCAAAAATGATTATAATAGCAATGTAAGCGATTTACTTAATGGTTCATATGAGCAAAAACCGTAAATGTTAACAAATTAAAATGCATTTACAACAAAATTTAAAAGTATGAGGGAGCGATAATTTATGTCAGCAACAAAAGGTTTAGAAGGTATCGTAGCGGCGGAATCTAAAATCAGCTCAATTATCGATGACACACTTACATATGTTGGTTACAACATTGATGATTTAGCAGATAACGCATCATTTGAAGAGGTAATTTATCTATTATGGCACACTCGTTTACCAAAAGCGGACGAGCTAGCTGAGTTAAAACAACAATTAGCAGACAACATGTCTATTCCACAAGCAATTGTAGACCAATTCAAAACATACCCACTATCAACTGTACATCCAATGGCTGCGCTACGTACTGCAGTATCTTTACTTGGTGTATTCGATGAAGAAGCGGATGTCATGGATCCAGAAGCTAACTACCGTAAAGCTATCCGTCTACAAGCTAAAATTGCTACAGTAGTAACTGCGTTTGCGCGTGTTCGTAAAGGCTTAGAGCCAGTTGCACCAAAACCAGAACTAGGTTATGCAGCGAACTTCTTATACATGTTAAAAGGTGAAGAACCAGCAGCAATCGAAATCGAAGCATTCGATAAAGCATTAGTATTACATGCCGATCATGAATTAAATGCCTCTACATTCACAGCACGTGTATGTGTAGCTACATTATCAGACGTTTATTCAGGTGTAACTGCAGCTATCGGCGCATTAAAAGGACCACTTCATGGTGGTGCGAATGAACAAGTTATGAAAATGTTAAGTGAAATCGGTTCTCTTGATAATGTTGAATCTTATATTCAAAATAAATTAGATAACAAAGAAAAAATCATGGGCTTCGGTCACCGTGTTTACCGTAAAGGCGACCCACGTGCACCACACCTACGTGTAATGTCACAAAAATTAACTGAACTAACTGGTAAACCAGAGCTTTATGAAATGTCAGTTAAAATCCATGACATGATTGTTGAACAAAAGAAATTACCTGCTAATGTAGACTTCTTCTCTGCGTCAGTGTATGATTCTTTAGGCATCGATCATGACCTATTCACACCAATTTTCGCAGTATCACGTACTTCTGGTTGGGTAGCACATATTCTTGAACAATATGCTAACAACCGCTTGATTCGTCCACGTGCAGAGTATGTTGGACCAGGTATGCAAAAATATGTTCCAATCAGCGAGCGCTAATTTGGAAAATATGCTAGAATATTTGGGACTGTGTTACCTATAACACAGTCCTATGATTATGAATTTAGGAGGCAACAATAATGTCAAACAAAATTGTAGTTGAAAATGGCGTACTTAATGTACCAAACAATCCAGTAATCCCGTTCATCGAAGGTGATGGAATCGGTCCAGATATTTGGGCTGCAGCATCTCGTGTTATTGACGCAGCTGTTGAAAAAGCTTATAACGGTGAAAAGAAAATCGAATGGTTAGAAGTTTTAGCTGGTGAAAAAGCGTTCAACCAAACGGGTGAATGGTTACCACAAGAAACTTTAGACAAAATTAACGAATACCTTATCGCAATCAAAGGTCCTCTTACAACTCCAATCGGTGGCGGTATCCGCTCACTAAACGTAGCATTACGTCAACAACTTGATCTATATGTTTGCTTACGTCCTGTACGTCACT
Source organism: Lysinibacillus parviboronicapiens (assembly GCF_003049575.1). Lineage (GTDB taxonomy): Bacteria > Bacillota > Bacilli > Bacillales_A > Planococcaceae > Lysinibacillus > Lysinibacillus parviboronicapiens. The sequence goes on from NZ_PYWI01000002.1 coordinate 164,287, forward strand.
TTGACGGAGTACCTTCTCCAGTTAAACGCCCAGAAGACGTTGAAATGGTTATCTTCCGCGAAAACACTGAAGACATCTACGCTGGTATCGAGTTCGAATCAGGCTCTGAACAAGCTAAAAAAATCATCAACTTCCTACAAACTGAATTTGGTGTTAACCAAATCCGCTTCCCAGAAACTTCTGGTATCGGTGTAAAACCTGTATCTAAAGAAGGTACTGAGCGTTTAGTGCGTTCTGCTATTGAATATGCTATTAAACATAACCGCCCATCTGTAACATTAGTTCACAAAGGGAACATTATGAAATTCACTGAAGGTGGATTCAAAAAATGGGGTTATGAATTAGCTGAAACTGAATTTGCTGATAAAACTTTCACTTGGAATCAATATGATGCAATCAAAGCTGAACAAGGTGAAGAAGCAGCAAACAAAGCACAAGCTGACGCTTTAGCTTCTGGTAAAATCTTAGTGAAAGATTCTATCGCTGACATCTTCTTACAACAAATCTTAACTCGTCCAACTGAGTTTGATGTAGTAGCTACAATGAACTTAAACGGTGACTATATTTCTGATGCACTGGCTGCACAAGTTGGTGGTATCGGTATTGCTCCAGGTGCGAACATTAACTACGTAACTGGTCACGCAATCTTCGAAGCTACTCATGGTACAGCTCCAAAATATGCTGGTTTAGATAAAGTAAACCCATCTTCAGTATTACTTTCAGGCGTATTAATGCTTGAACACTTAGGATGGCAAGAAGCAGCTGATAGCATTACAGCATCAGTTGAAAAAACAATCTCTTCTAAAGTTGTAACTTACGACTTTGCACGTCTAATGGACGGTGCTACAGAAGTGAAATGTTCTGAGTTCGCTGACGAGCTAATCAAAAACTTATAATTTTTCCAACATTAGTTGCATAAAATTATCTGTAATGAATGCAAAATCTGTCGAAATATGTTTGTTTAACTATTGTCTTTTTTTCAATAAAGTGTTTACGAACTTGTTTAAGCAAGGGAGAGAGAGTTATTCTCCTCCCTTTTTTTTTAACATAAAACCCAAATCAAAGGAGCGTATTCAAATGTCTTTGAAACGTAAAAAAATCTCAGTAATCGGTGGCGGATTCACTGGCGCTACTGCAGCATTTTTAGCAGCTCAAAAAGAACTTGGTGATGTAGTATTAGTAGACATTCCTCAAGCTGAAAACCCAACAAAAGGTAAAGCTTTAGATATGTGGGAAGCTGCTCCAATTCAAGGTTTTGATTCTTATGTTAAAGGTACTTCTGACTATGCAGATACTGCGGATTCTGATGTAGTCATCATCACTGCAGGTGTTGCTCGAAAACCTGGTATGAGTCGTGACGACTTAGTTCAAATCAACCAAGGCGTTATGAAAACTGTTTCTAAAGAAATTGCGACTCATTCACCAAACGCAACTATTCTCGTTTTGACAAACCCAGTTGATGCAATGACTTACACTGTATACAAAGAAACTGGATTCCCTAAAAATCGTGTAATCGGTCAATCTGGTGTTCTGGATACAGCTCGTTTCCGTTCTTTTATCGCCGAAGAACTTAACATTTCTGTTAAAGACATCACAGGATTCGTATTAGGCGGGCATGGTGATACAATGGTGCCACTTACTCGCTACTCTTTCGCTGGTGGTATTCCACTAGAGACTTTAATCGCTCCTGAGCGTTTACAAGAAATTGTTGACCGTACTCGTAACGGTGGTGCTGAAATCGTAAACCTACTTGGTAACGGTTCTGCCTATTACGCTCCAGCTGCTGCACTTATAGAAATGGCTGAAGCGATTCTTAAAGACCAAAAACGTATTCTTCCATCTATCGCTCTGCTTGAAGGTGAGTATGGCTACAACGATATTTACTTAGGTGTACCTACACTTTTAGGTGCAGATGGTATTGAAAAAATTTATGAACTTGAATTAACGGATAAAGAAAAAGCTGCATTAGACAGCTCTGCAGAAGCTGTAAAAGCAGTTATGAAAGTTTTAGCTTAATAAAAAGTTTATGAAATCGAGTGGGAATCATTCCTACTCGATTTTTTATTATGCTGTAAATTAAGTATTGATTAAGGGAAGTTGTTTGGCGTACCTGTAGCATCAAGACCTAGTGGCATCTTTTTACTGCAAAAAACGCATTTATAGATATAGAAATATACAACTTAACTTTAATAGAATTTAGTTGATGTGAAGATACTTTGACATATCCGTCGTTAAGTTAAACGCTTAGTGCATAGTATGCATATTTATGAAATGGTTATTCTGCTTTTCATTGTACTTTTAGAATAAAATTGATACTATGAAGGTAGTATGATAGAAAAGGGGTTGGCGTATCTTTGCTTCAAAAGAACAGTAAGCTTGGTCTCACTATAGATGAAATCACGATTGGCGAGAAAATTCATATTACTGAAAAAGTAGAGGATAAAGATTTATTGCTTTATTTAGGGCTTACAAATGATAGCAATCCGCTCTATATTCAACATGATTATGCAGCAATGACGCCATTTAAAAAGCCCATTGTACCAACAATTATGTTAAATGGTATCATTACGTCAGCTGTGTCGAAGTATATCCCTGGACCAGGTGCACGCATCATTGAACAGCATCTAAAATACTTAGGTCCACTCTATCATTATGAACTATTTGATACGCTATTAGAGGTAACCGCAGTCAATAAAGGACAAAATACAATTACGGTTTCAGTGAACTCATATAATGAGCAAAAGCAGCTTGTGATTGAAGGTACATTACTGGTAACGCCACCACTTGCGTTATAGTAAACGTCTTGTAGATTTGAAATGGGGGTTTCAAATCACTAACGGAGGCATTATACATGACAAAGACAATTTTAGTTGTAGAAGATGAATTTTCAATTGCAACATTACTAAAATATAATTTAGAGCAGGCTGGCTATGTTGTTGAAACAGCTGTGGATGGTCAAGAAGGTTTAGAGAAGGCTATTGCGCTACAGCCAGATTTAATGCTATTAGATTTAATGCTGCCGAAGCTAGATGGTATGGAAGTGTGTAAGCAAATTCGACAGCAACGCTTGAATACACCCATTATTATGCTAACGGCAAAAGATGATGAGTTCGATAAGGTGCTTGGTTTGGAACTCGGAGCAGATGATTATATGACGAAGCCCTTTAGCCCACGTGAGGTTTTAGCACGTGTGAAAGCAGTATTACGACGTTTTACACAAAATGTAGTAGCTGAGGATAAGGATGAACCGCTAGAAAAAATGTATGAATTTGGTCAACTCCGTGTGTATCCTGAGCGTTTTGAGGTATTTTTACAAGATGAAGCACTTGAATTTACACCAAAGGAATTTGAGCTTCTTATTTATTTACTCGAAAATAAAAACCGTGTATTAACGCGTGATCAGTTATTAAGTGCTGTATGGAAATATGATTTTGCAGGAGATACTCGTATTGTGGATGTGCATATTAGTCACCTTCGCGATAAAATTGAAGAAAATAGCCGTAAACCAATCTTTATTAAAACGATTCGTGGTCTTGGCTATAAATTTGAGGAGCCGAAATCGTCATGAAATCAATGAGCAACCGCTTATTCTTGACATTCATGCTATTGCTCGGAACAATACTAGCTGTCCTAATTATTGTTATAGGTCAGCTTTTTCCTGTTTATATAGAACAATACAATGAACAGGCGAGCCCGCAGATGCAAGAAGCGATAGAAAAAGTATTAGAGGAACGACAGATTACATTATCTGCTGACGACAAAGAGGCGTTACTAGCAGTACAAACAATTGAAAATAATGATTCGCTATTATCCTATCTACATGCGCGTCTCTATATAGTGCTCGCGATTTTATTTTTCATAACCATTATTTTAATAGCCATAGTAAGTCGCTATATGATAGTGAATTTCACTGCACCTATTGATAATGTGACGGAAACGGCACTTGAGCTTGCAAAAGGGAATTATCGAGCACGTGCTCATGAAAATGAGCAGGAACGCACGATGCCGCTTAGTCATTCTATCAATATTTTGGCGCGAAATTTGCAGGACATTACAACGATTCGTGAAGTTGAAGAGGAAAGACTTAAAACTTTAATCGAGAACATGGGAAGTTCGCTCATGATGATCGGGCGCGAAGGTAATATATCGATTGTCAATCGTGTATTTTTGGAGCGCTTTGGCATGCAGCTGGAAGATGTACAAGGAAAGGTATTTCGTACAATTGGCTTGCCAAAATCGCTAGAGCAATTTATCGACCATGTGTTTTTAACAGAGATGCCATATCGACAGCAAATTAAAATGGAAGTTCAACAAGAGCTATATAATAAAGAAGTATATGGTGCACCGGTCATCGGTGATCACGGACGATGGCTCGGAGTTGTGATTGTTATGCATGATATTACGGAGCTTGTGCGTTTAGAGCAAATTCGGAAAGACTTTGTCGCAAATGTCTCCCATGAACTTCGTACGCCTATTACATCTATTAAAGGTTTTTCGGAGACATTGCTGGACGGAGCCTATAAGGATGAAAAGATGTTGCTGTCATTTTTAGAGATTATTCATAAAGAAAGTAATCGTCTACAAATGCTCATTCAAGATTTACTAGAGCTTTCGAAAATTGAACAACATGGTTTTACTGTTAATATTATGCCTATGTATTTACAAGATGTGCTTATACGAGGAGCAGAGCTAACTGGCCCACGTCTGGATGAGAAAAATATGAGCTTTAACGTTGATATTGCACGTGATGTAGAGGTAATGGGTGACGCCAATCGCATTATACAAATTGTTATGAATTTAATTACCAATGCGATAACATATTCACCAGAAAATACGACTGTGACAATTCGATTGAAGGAAGATGAAACATACGGCATTCTAGAAATTGAGGATGAAGGTATCGGAATTGAAAAACATGAAATTGCTCGTGTCTTTGAACGATTTTATCGAGTAGACCGTGCCCGAAGTCGAAATTCTGGTGGGACAGGCTTAGGACTTGCCATTGTCAAGCATTTAGTGGAGGCACATCATGGGCGTATTCAAGTGGAAAGTGAAGTTGGCGTCGGAACAAAAATGATTGTCATGATTCCTAAAGAATTAACGAATTCTTTACAATAATAGCATGTAAGATTCACATTACGGGGCTATACTAATTTATAGAAACCCCCTATATAGTTTGATAAGACGAAAAGTTGCTTGCTAAGCATTCATGCACATGCATAGATGTTTTATCCCGCATAACGGTCAGTAATTTATCTGTTCCGAAAGCGAAGCGTCAGGTACAAAACGCCCACCTCAAGTTGAAAGATGAGCACGAGTCAACTTGGTTATCGATCAACTGACCGTAAAAGCCCAATTGGTTCGGGGCAACAGGATGTTGGTCACACAAGCCTTTTCACAGGATGTGAAGGTTGTAGCTTGTATTCCTCTATTTATTGTGGGGAATGTAGAAATCCCTCCACTGATTGGAGTTTCATTTTATAGTTGTTGCTACACCGCATAAAGAATCTATTTCCAAAGTTTTTTGGAGATGGGTTCTTTTTGTGTTTTACTCTTACGCAAAAGAGGTGTAAAGTATAGTAGCATAATAAGATTGAGAGAAGGTTGACCATGAAAATCGCCAAAAGTCTCGTGCAAATTGGCTATCTTTATATATTATTATTTATCGGAAATAGTATTGCACGTTTACTTCACTTGCCGATTCCAGGGAGCATAATAGGTTTAATATTATTGTTTTTATTATTACAGTTCCATATCATAAAACTTGAATGGATTGAGCTAGGTGCTGGATTATTACTGAGTGAATTACTATTGTTTTTCATTCCATCTGCAATTGGTGTTATCGATTATGATGCATTATTCGGTGTTCAGGGCGTGAAAGTCGTTCTTGTCATCGTAGTGAGTGCCATTGTTGTCATGCTCGTAACGGGTTACACAGCCCAATGGCTAGAGCAACGAAAGAAGGGGAATGCTGCATGAGTATCCTGATTGCTGTAGTTAGTTTACTAGGGACAATTGCCATTTTTTACACTTGCAAAGTCTTCTATCAAAAGTTTAAAAAGGAATGGCTAACGCCTATGCTCATAACACCGCTAGTCATCATCTTTGTTTTGCTGCTAACAGGAACATCCTATGATTCCTATAATGCAGGAGCCAATATTTTAACAAACTTACTTGGGCCGGCGACAATTGCCTTTGCCGTACCGATTTATAAAAATTTCTCGCTTCTAAAACAACATGCCTTTGAAATTTTTCTTAGTATTGCTATTGGTTCGGCTGTTGCGATTATATCATCATTTTTCATCGCATTAGTGGTTGGCCTAAATGACAAATTAGTGCATAGCTTAGTACCACGGTCTGTTACAACACCAATCGCCATGGATATTTCAAATATGATTGGTGGTTCTCCTACACTTACGGCTGTTTTCGTGATGACGACGGGTATACTTGGTAGTTTACTTGCCCCAATCATTATTCGCATAAGTCATTTCCGTTCACCATCCGCAAAAGGTTTAATGCTAGGGATGGGGGCGCACGGAACAGGGACTTCAAAAGCATTTGAGTTTGGTGAGTTGGAAGGTACTTTTGCAAGTCTTGCCATGGTTGTTGCGGCATTAATTAGTATAGTTTTATCTACAATGTTTTTCCCTATATTCGAACAATTTGTAATGAATATCCTGTTGCCTTAATTGGTGACAGGATATTTTGATTTATATAACTGTGTGAAAAGCTCAAAAAATATTATTTTCTTGAAACTTTTTGTAAGTTTTCCCGTAAACAATAGTACTAAGTAAAAGGGAGGAACAGACATGAGTGTGAAAAGAACACTAATGATGGTGGGACTTGGAATTTTCGGCATTGTGGCACTGATCGCTGTCTTTACATCGTGGTATACAGTGGATGAATCGGAGCAAGCAGTTGTCGTTACATTTGGTCGTGCTGATGATATGGTTACAAATCCTGGTTTACATTTTAAATTACCTTGGCCAGTACAGTCGGTTGAGATTTTATCGAAAGAAACATTTAGTTTACAGTTTGGTTATAAACAAAATAAGGCTGGAGAAATGGAAGCTTATGATGCTGAAATCAAAATGATTACGGGAGATGAAAATATAGTCTTAACGGATCTTGTTGTGCAATGGAAAATTACAGATCCACGCAAGTATTTATTCAATGCACAAGATCCAGAAGAAATTTTACATAGTGCCACATCAAGCGCGATTCGTTCAATTATCGGCAGTTCAACTATTGATGCAGCGCTAACAGATGGAAAGGCAGAGATTGAAGCAAATACTCGAGATTTACTCGTATCATTAGTAGAAAAATATGATATTGGTGTTGGGATTTTGGGCGTTAAATTGCAAGATGTAGAGCTACCAAATTCAGAAGTACGAGCAGCCTTTACAGCGGTAACAGATGCACGTGAAACAAAAAACACCAAAACTAATGAAGCACAAAAGTATAAAAACCAACGCATCAGTGAAGCAGAAGGTGAAAAGGATGCCATCATTTCAAAGGCTGAAGGTGCGAAAAAGGCGCGAACAGAGCAAGCCCAAGGTGATGTAGCTGTCTTTAATAAAATGTATGAGCAATATAAAGGCAATCAACAAATTACACGTGAGCGCTTAGTATTGGAAACACTTGAAAACGTCCTACCGAAAGCACAAATATACTTTATGAATGATGATGGCAGTACCATGAAGTACTTACCATTGCAAGCATTGCAACCAACAGAACAGCAAAAGTCTACAGAGACAAAAGAGACAAAAGAGACAAAAGAGGGGAGCGGTAACTAATGGATCAAAAAAATAAGGACCTTGATAAATTTCTAAGTTTTTTATCAGGTAAATCAAAAACTACCGCTTCTAGTGATGGTGACAAGGGCGACAACGTTGTGAAAATGTCTAAAAAGAGTCCGCTAAATCCGAAGAAACTTCTTTCGCTAGTTGTTACTTTAACTGTTGTATTTGCGATTGTAGTAATTTTATTTGCAAATGTTTATATTGTGAAAGAATCGGAGTATGCCGTTGTACGTCAATTTGGTGAAGTGGTAAAATTTGAGCGTGAGCCAGGATTGAATATGACAGTACCGTTTATTCAAAGTGTGACAAGATTACCAAAAAACCAAATGACATATGATATTTCTGAAGAGGAAATTAATACAAAAGATAAAAAACGGATAATTATCGATAACTATGCAGTGTGGCGTATTACAGATCCGAAGGCACTTATTTCAAATGCTGGTACACTGAGCAAAGCAGAATCTCGTATGGAGGAGTTTATCTATTCAGTTATTCGTACGGAACTTGGGCAATTAAAGTATGAAGAAATAATTAATGATGAAAATTCCTCTCGTGGTAGCTTAAATGATCGTGTCACTGAACGTGTCAATGAACTATTGTTAAATGACAAATATGGTATTGAAGTAGTCGATGTTCGAATTCGTCGTACCGATTTACCATCTGAAAATGAGCAATCTGTTTACACAAGGATGGTATCTGAGCGTCAATCTATTGCACAGCTTTACTTATCCGAAGGGGATGCAGAAAAACGGCGCATTGAAGCACAAACAGATCGTCAAGTGCAGGAAATGCTTGCTACGGCAAATAAAGAAGCATCTTTAATACAAGCCGAAGGAGAAGCTGAGGCGGCCAAAATTTATAATAGCTCATTCTCAAAAGATCCTGAGTTTTATTCACTGTATCGTACGCTTGAATCATATAAGAAAACTGTAGGTGAAGATACGGTCATTATTTTGCCATCAACCTCACCTTATGCGAAACTTTTATCGGGCTATATACAATAATCTAGTAATCCTTGCAGGGATTTGTAAAAGTGGCAATCACGTACGTATAAAGTACGTGATTTCCGCTTTTTTTGTTATAGTAAATTCATAATTTAGTGTTTCATAGATAGCTATTTTCTGATAGAATTATGATGTTTAGAAATGATAAATGGGGGTAATAGCTGTGAAATTACAAATTAGCACATGGCTCCAAAATTTAGGGATAGCTTGTAGTATGGCATCGTTGTTTACACTTTTCTTCCGCATAACGGATTTTGCATGGGTGACGAAAAGTGTTTATTATATACCGGTATTTTTTGTAGTTTTAGTTTTATTAGGTTTAGTGATCGCAGAAGATGTACGTAAGGCATTTAAAAAAATGTTCTGGTACGAGAAACGCAAAGTACAGCGTCCTATTTGGCAGGTTGGGGTTGGATTTATTTTCTTCATGGCGCAAATTGGTACTGTCATGGTATTTAGTTCAGAGCTTACACAGCCTGAGCTTGGTGGCATGCCTTTATTTTTAGTGATTGCTTTTATGAATGCTTTTATCATGACGGTTATTTACGAGGAAATTTTCTTTCGTAAAGATCAAGCAAGTAGAGTGAGTTAATATTGTGTGGGAAGTCGATTGCAACGTATGTGCAATTGGCTTTTTTTGTGATCATGTGAATGCGAATTGCTCCTGATTTATGTTATTTATAAATTTTAACGAAATTTCGTCTCTATGATTGGTAAAAAGTTTGTTTTCCCGATAAAGTAATGGGAAGAGGCATTTTCAAACATACGTTTTCGTTTTACAATAGAATGACGACGACAACGCAGGAGGAATATAAAATGACAAAGGAAAAATTGTTATTATTGGACGGCAATAGTTTAGCGTATCGCGCGTTTTTTGCGTTGCCATTGTTAACGAATGATAGTGGAATTCATACCAATGCAGTATACGGATTTACGACAATGTTACAAAGAATTTTGGAGGAGGAGCAGCCGACAAAGATGCTCGTTGCCTTTGATGCGGGAAAGACTACTTTCCGTCATGATACGTTTACAGAATATAAAGGTGGACGTCAAAAAACCCCACCAGAATTGTCTGAGCAGTTTCCCTATATACGCAAGCTAATCGATGCCTATGGTATTAAGCGCTATGAGCTTGAAATGTATGAAGCAGACGATATTATTGGGACATTGGCTAAGGAAGCGGCGTCTCAGGAGATCGACGTTATTATCGTGTCTGGAGACCGCGACCTAACACAGCTCGCAACAGAACAGGTAACCGTGTATATTACGAAAAAGGGTATAACGGAAATTGAAAAAAATACCCCTGCCTTTATCGAGGAAAAATACGGCTTAACGCCATTGCAAATCATTGATATGAAGGGTCTAATGGGGGATGCTTCCGACAATATTCCAGGTGTACCAGGCGTGGGTGAAAAGACTGCGGTTAAATTGTTAAAAGAGTACGGATCTGTTGAGGCACTTTACGAGGCGATGGATTCCGTAAAGGCTTCTAAAATGAAAGAAAAGCTTGTGGCGAACGAAGAACAGGCAATTATGAGTAAACAGCTGGCAACGATTTTTACAGAGGCACCGATTGAAATAGCACTGACAGAGCTTAGCTACAGCGGTCCGAATGAAGAAGCGTTAATCGATGTATGGCAAGAGCTTGGCTTTAAATCACTGCTCGAAAAAAGTGATTTTACGGTTGAAGAAGAAGAACGTGCGCCATTTGCCTATGATATTGTCCAAGAAGTAAAACCTGAGTTCCTAAAGGATGTAATGGCACTGCATGTAGAGCTTGCGGACGAGCACTACCATACATGTCAGCAACTTGGGATTGCTTTTACAGACGGTACAGCTACAAAATATGTTCCGTTTGATGTTGCGGTAAAATCAGATGTACTTCGTCGCTGGTTAGAAGATGCCACAAAGGTGAAGTATATGGCAGATTCAAAAGCATCTCAGGCAGCGTTAAAGCGTGAGGGTATTCGTTTAGCAGGTGTTGACTTTGATTTACTGCTTGCATCCTACATTAATAATCCTGCACTCAGTGGCGATGATGTAGCAACCCTTGCAAAGGATGTTGGCTATCGTGATGTACAAGCCAATGAATCCGTTTACGGAAAAGGAGCAAAACGTGCTGTGCCAGACACAGAGGTACTTGCAGAACATGCAAGCCGTAAAGCCTTTACTGTGTGGACATTACAACCCAAGCTTGAGGAATTATTGCGTGAAAACGAACAGTATGACCTTTATAAAAATTTAGAACTTCCCCTTGCAGCCATCTTAAGTGATATGGAAAGTGAAGGTATTACCGTGAACCGTGCCACGCTGGAAGAAATGGGGCAGGAGCTGAATGAGAAGTTAGTAGTTATAGAGCAAGCTATTTATGCTGAAGCAGGCGAGGCATTTAATATTAATTCACCAAAACAGCTAGGGGTTATACTCTTTGATAAGCTTGGCCTTCCAGTAATTAAAAAAACAAAGACAGGCTACTCCACAGCTGCAGATGTATTAGAAAAATTAAAACCTGAGCATGCCATTATTGAACATATTTTATTGTACCGTCAATTAGGCAAGTTACAATCCACATATATTGAGGGTCTACTAAAAGAAATTCATAAAAAAGATAGCAAGGTGCATACGCGCTTCCAACAGGCACTAACAGCAACAGGACGCCTGAGCTCGACAGACCCGAACTTGCAAAACATTCCTATCCGTTTGGAGGAAGGGCGTAAAATTCGTCAGGCATTTGTACCTTCACAAGAGGATTGGATTTTATTCTCTGCCGATTATTCGCAAATCGAACTGCGCGTACTTGCTCATATGACTGAAGATCCAAACTTAGTAGAAGCTTTCCGTGAAGGTATGGATGTGCATACACGTACTGCAATGGATGTCTTCCACGTATCGGCCGAAGAAGTCGATAGCAATATGCGTCGAGCTGCTAAAGCAGTTAATTTTGGAATAGTTTACGGAATTAGTGATTATGGTTTATCGCAAAATTTAGATATCACGCGTAAAGAAGCTGCTACATTTATTGACAAGTATTTTGCAAGTTTCCCGGGTGTGAAGCGCTATATGGATGAAATCGTACAGGATGCCAAATTTAATGGCTTTGTGACAACCATTTTAAATCGACGTCGCTATCTGCCTGATATTACTAGTTCGAACTTTAATCTACGAAGCTTTGCGGAGCGCACAGCCATGAATACGCCAATTCAAGGTAGTGCAGCGGACATTATTAAAAAAGCGATGATTGATATGGATGCTCGTTTGAAAAAAGAAAATATGCAGGCAAAGCTTCTTTTACAAGTGCACGATGAATTAATCTTCGAAGCACCAAGAGAAGAGATTGCCTTACTTGAAAAAATCGTACCAGACGTAATGGAGAATGCCATCAAGCTTACTGTGCCACTAAAAGTGGACTTCAACTATGGGGCAACATGGTACGAAGCGAAGTAGGAGGTGTTATAAATGCCTGAATTACCAGAGGTGGAAGGTGTTGTACAGGCGTTAAAACCTGAAATTGAAGGACGTACAATTAAACAGGTTCAGTTATCTGAAATTATTCGCTTTTCCTTTAGTGAGGGAAAACAATGTATCGTTAAACAATCGGAGCCGGATGCTTTTGAAATGGCACTAACGCAAATGACGATTCAAAAGATTGAGCGTCGTGCAAAATACATCTTTTTTCATCTGTTAAAAGAGGATGTGTCTTATATTTTAGTGAGTCATTTAGGGATGACTGGTGCGTGGTTCGTGGTCAATTCACCTGAGGAAATCGGGGAGGCTAAATTTAAAAAGCATATTCATGCAACATTCCAAATGACAGATGGAGGCTATTTAATATACTCTGATATTCGTCGCTTTGGTGAACTACGTTTTTTAGCACAACTAGCAGATCATGCCCCTCTCACAAAAATGGCACCTGAGCCGTTTGATGAGGCAGCAAGTGATTTCTTTATTGCCAAATCGTTGCTACCGAAATACGAGAAAAAGGCTGTTAAAGAAGTGATTATGGATGGGCAAGTGATTTCTGGCTGTGGCAATATATATGCCACTGAAGCTTTGTTTGCTCAAAAAATTCATCCTGCTCGCAAGATGAATCGTATTAGTGAAAAGCGGAAACGTCAATTATTTGAGGCGATTGTAGCAGTGCTACGTCAAAGTATTGAAGCTGGTGGTTCAACAATTTCAGACTATCGCAATATTAACGGTGGGGCAGGAAGCATGCAAAACCGTCTAAAAATGTATGGGAAGAAGATATGCCTTGAGTGTGGAACCGACACGAGTCAAATGACGATTGGCGGGCGCACATCAGTCTTTTGCCCAAATTGTCAACATTAAAGGGGAATTTACTATGATTATCGGACTAACAGGAAGTATTGCGAGCGGAAAAAGTACAGTAGCGAAAATGATGACAGCGCTCGGTTTACCGATTGTCGATGCGGATATTGTAGCACGTGATGTCGTAGAACCAGGTACAAAGACGTTAACATTAATTGCTGAAAATTTTGGTGAAGATATCTTACTTGAAGATGGTAGTTTAAATCGCGCGAAGCTTGGCGAAATCATTTTCCATGAGCCTGCAAAGCGTAAAATCTTAAATGATATTATGCATCCTGCTATTCGGGAAGAAATGCTTCGTCAACGCGATGCTTTTATAAAAGCGGGTCAAAAACATATTGTTATGGATATTCCACTGCTGTTTGAAAGTAAATTACAGCATTTCGTAGAGCTCATTATCGTTGTATCAGTCAGAGAAGATGTGCAACTCCGCCGTTTAATGGAACGTAATCATTTAACGAAGGAGGATGCGTTAGCCCGCATTCATTCCCAGTTGCCATTGTCCGTAAAGGAAAAAGGTGCTCATGCAGTGATTTACAATAATGAAAATCTGGAACAAACGGAAGAGCAACTAAAGAAAATCCTGCACCATTGGGGCGTTCTTTAATATTAAGTGCGTAGCGAGAACATATCGCTACGCATTTTTTTGCGTGTAAGCGCCATAATAAAAATAAAGTAAAAACTTTCATCGATGGGAGTTTTCTTCGATTTTTTAGTTGAAGCAAACGGTTGCTACGGTGGAGTATCCGTTAGTATGAGAGGAACTTATTGGTCATTTATTTTTCAGAAAATAAGAACTTTTTTATTATGAGTATATAATGTTCATCTTTTTTAAAATTGTGTTATACTAATCAGCATAAAGTATAATTAATATGAGTACGTACTCACAGGAGGATTTTATAAATGACAGTATCAATTGCTATTAATGGTTTCGGACGTATCGGACGTATGGTTTTCCGCCAAGCGATCGTACAAGAAGATTTAAATATCGTTGCGATTAACGCGAGCTATCCAGCTGAAACGTTAGCACATTTGATTAAGTATGACACAAATCACGGAACATTCGAAGGTACGATTGAACCTGCAGGCGATGCTTTAATTGTAAACGGTAAACACGTGCAAATTATTAGCGAACGTGATCCTTTACAATTACCATGGGCAAAAATGGGTGTGGATATCGTTATCGAAGCAACTGGTAAATTCAATGAGCGTGAGAAAGCAGCAATGCACTTAGAAGCGGGAGCAAAAAAAGTCATCTTGACAGCACCAGGTAAAAATGAAGACATCACAATTGTGTTAGGTGTAAACGATGAAAAACTGGATGTTGAAAAACATGACGTTATTTCTAACGCTTCTTGTACAACAAACTGCTTAGCGCCAGTGGCAAAAGTATTGAATGACACATTTGGTATCGAGAGCGGTTTAATGACAACAGTTCACGCTTATACAAATGACCAAAAGAACCTAGACAATCCGCACAAAGACTTACGTCGTGCACGTGGTTGCGCACAATCCATCATTCCAACATCAACAGGTGCTGCAAAAGCATTACGATTAGTGTTACCAGAGTTAGATGGCAAAATTCATGGTATGGCACTTCGTGTTCCAACACCAAACGTATCATTAGTTGACCTTGTTGTAGATTTAAATACAGACGTAACAGTAGAATCTGTGAATGCTGCATTTGTGAAAGCTGCTACTGAGGGGCCAATGAAAGGCATCTTAAACCTCTCAATCGAGCCGCTTGTATCGATTGATTACAATACAACAACTTTCTCATCAACAGTAGATGGTCTTTCGACTATGGTAATGGGCGACCGTAAAGTGAAAGTTCTTGCTTGGTATGACAACGAGTGGGGCTACTCAGCGCGTGTTGTCGATCTGATGAAAAAAGTGGCAAAAGCATTAGAAACAGTTAACGCCTAATTTATCGGATATGTAATACGGGCTATAAAAGGTACTAATAGCGACCTTTCCCATTTATTTTTTAATGAGCACATTGAAATCCTCGTGGTTTCGATGTGCTTTTTTGTTGGACAAATATACTACATCTTGCCAGAAAAAACGAAAGTGATTTTTTACAAGCGGGAAATTTGTTATAATAGAAATATTAAATTGTTGTGGAATCAGGAGAGTAAATATATGAGATGTCCATCTTGCCAATTTAACGGAACACGTGTAGTGGATTCGAGGCCTGTAGATGATAATAAAGAAATTCGTAGACGTCGTGAATGTGAGTCATGTGGCTTCCGCTTTACAACGTTTGAAAAAATTGAAGAGACACCATTAGTCGTTGTAAAAAAAGAAGGCTCACGGGAAGAGTTTAGCCGCGAAAAGGTATTACGCGGTTTAATTCGTGCTTGTGAAAAACGTCCTGTTGCACTTGAAGTACTAGAGGGACTTGTATTATCTATTGAAAAAGATTTGCGTCGTATAGGGAATGCAGAAGTACGATCAGAGGATGTCGGAGAAATGGTGATGGATCGCTTAGCGAAAATTGATGAGGTTGCCTATGTGCGCTTTGCATCGGTTTACCGTCAGTTTAAGGACATCAATGTCTTTATTGAGGAAATTAAAGAAATTATTCAACGTCAAACTGAAAAAAAATCATAAAGCAAACAGAGAGGGTGAATGACGTTGATTCATTTGTATAAGGAGTTACAGCCAGCTGATACTTTTGACATTCGTCTACCTCATGCGCTTTCTACACAGGAACGTCAGTTAGTAACATTGTTTTATCAGCCTTTAACTGGAGCAGAGCCCATCAGTCTGTACTTAACGTTATGGGCAGAAGCAGAGCAAATGCCCGGACAGCAAATGACGCATTATTATTTAATGAATGTATTAGGTTTACCCATTGGCAAAGTTTTCGAGGCACGTATTGCACTTGAAGCAATTGGCTTATTGCGAACGTGGAAAAAAGAAGACGCTGAACAACGGAGCTTTTTGTATGAGCTTATGCGTCCGCTTGATGCCGATAGCTTTATGAAGGATCCATTGTTGTCGATGTTTTTGTTCAGTAAAATCGGAGAACAAGCGTATCGGAAGCTACGTCAACGATTTATTCGACCTGTAAGAGATAGTGAGTTTAAGGATGTATCACGTGCCTTTATCGATGTATTTAAGCCAGTCAGTACACATATTCCTGCAGAGCTTCAGGTCGGTACTGCAAGCGATAAACCACAAAAAGTCTATCCGTTCTATTTTGAACAGTTTGACTTTGAGTTGCTGCAGGCTGGTTTATCGGACCAACTCGTACCAGCGAGTTTATTAACGCTTGATGTACGTGAATCCATTGCAAAATTAGCTTTCTTATATCACCTAACTGCATTGGATATGCAAAAAGTTGTCATTTTAGCACTTGATGATGACTTAGGCATCTCACAAGATCGATTGCGCAAAGCGGCAGCTGATTTTTATAAACTGACCGTGTCCAAGGAACCGCCAAAACTTGCTAGAGTTTATGAGGTACCAGTTGCTGTAGAGGATTCGATGCAAAAAACGAAAGATCAAGAGTTACAGCATTATTTAGAAACGACTGCACCTGTTCAAGTGTTACGTGATATTAATAATGGGAAAGAGCCATTGCAAACATCTGTCCAACTTGCTGAAAGCTTAATCGTTCAGCATGGTATGCCAGTAGGCGTGGTCAATGCGTTACTGGAATATGTCATGTTAACGACCGACATGAAACTACCTAAGAAATATGTAGAGACGATTGCTGACCATTGGGTACGTAAAAATATCCAAACAGCAAAGCAAGCAATGGAACTTGCACGGCAGGAGCATGATAAATATACAACGTGGAAGAATAAGCCTCAGACATCGGCGAAAAAGAACACCTATTCAAAGAAACGCCGCGAAGAAAAAGTACCAGATTGGTTTTATAAGAGAAATGATAAGCAAGTAGAGGTTCAATCAGAAGCAACTGTTGATGCAACAGATTTTGAAAAGGAACGTCAAAAAATATTAGAGAAGTTAAGCAACCAGCAGGAATAAGGTAGGTGAACAACAATCGAACCAATTAATGGACCACTACAACGGGCGATTAAAATGCCATCTTTTCAAGAACGTTATGAAGCGATGCGTAAGGAAATATTAGAACACTCTCGTGTGCAGACATTTTTAGCAGAACATGCAGAGGAGTTAAGTTGTGAAGCAATCGAACGTAATTTGCCAAAACTACATGAATTTATAAGTCAATCAACAGAATGCTGTGGGTGCGACCATACTGCACATTGTACAAACTATTTAAAGGGTTTTATTCCAAAGCTGCGAGTAGTAAGGAATTCGGTAGAAATTGATTATGTACGTTGTGAGCAAAAGGTTCGTGAGGATGAACGTCGTGATATCACTAATTTGATTGCGAGCATGCATATGCCAAAGGATGTTTTACAGGCGACCATTACGGATTTATTTATTGATGATTATTCGCGTGTGGACATTGCAAACCGTGCAGCAGATTTTGTGCAACGTACTCGTGAAACCGGGATATTGCCTACAAAGGGCTTTTATTTATATGGGCAATTTGGTGTCGGAAAATCGTTTGTGTTAGGTGCATTAGCCAATGAACTTGCAACAATTAAAGTGAGATCTGTTGTCGTTTTTGTCCCTGAATTTTTACGTGAGATGAAAAATGCAATCGGTGACAATTCCCTACAAGAGAAAATTGACTACGTCAAAAAGGCACCAGTTTTGATGCTGGATGATTTAGGGGCAGAAACAATGTCGGCTTGGACACGAGATGAAATATTAGGAACGATTTTCCATTATCGAATGGCAGAACAATTACCAACTTTCATTACGTCTAATTTTAACTATGATGAATTAGAACATCATTTAGCACAGTCGCAAAAAGGGGACTTGGAAGTAGTCAAAGCTGCTCGAATAATGGAGCGTATAAAAGCCATTACGGAGCCTGTGCAAATGGGTGGCAAAAATCGACGCGGGTAATATTGACGGTTGCAATTTACGACAATCGCGCGTATACTTTCCATATACTAAATAACAAAATGCATTGATGAGGACATGAATTTTGTGTATCAGCTTAAAGAGAGGGAAGTCATCGGCTGTAAACTTCCTAGTGTGAACACATTATTTACTACCTACTGAGCAGCGAGAGGGCATATCTTTCGCCGGTCCCTAGCCCGTTAGCTAGCCTTGAGCTTCGTCTGACTTTATAGTCGGAAGGAAGAAGGGTGGAACCACGAGCATACGCTTCGTCCCTTTTATTAGGGACGGGGCTTTTTTGTTTTTACGGTTTGTTTTTCGATAAATGCTCCATCATCAATTTGAAGATGCTTATTCCCACATCATTATGCATCAAAAAAACAACTATAAGGAGTGCAAACAATATGTCAGACATGATTAAATTAACGTTTCCAGATGGCGCTGTAAAGGAATATGCAAAGGGTACGTCAACTGACGACGTAGCAGCATCTATTAGCCCAGGACTTCGTAAAAAAGCTTATGCAGGTAAAGTGAATGGTGAATTGCTTGACTTAAAAACACCAATTGAAGAGGATGCAACAATTGCTATTATTACGCAAGATGATCAAGAAGCACTAGAAATCCTTCGTCACTCAACAGCACACTTAACTGCACAAGCCATTAAACGCCTTTTCCCAGATGTAAAGCTTGGTATCGGTCCAGTGATTGAAGGTGGATTCTACTACGATATTGATGCACCTACACCAATTACTGCTGAGGACCTACCAGCAATTGAAAAAGAAATGAAAAAAATCATTGCTGAGAACTTAGAGGTTGAGCGCAAAAATGTTAGCCGTGCTGACGCCCAAGCTATTTATGAAGAAGTTGGCGATGAATATAAATTAGAGTTACTTGAAGCAATTCCAGCTGACGAGCAAGTATCTATTTACTATCAAGGTGAATTTTTCGACCTTTGCCGCGGTATTCACGTACCATCAACTGGGAAATTACGTGAATTCAAACTTCTTTCTTTAGCAGGTGCTTACTGGCGAGGAAATTCTGATAACAAAATGCTCCAACGTATTTACGGTACAGCCTTCTTCAAAAAGGAAGAGCTAAAACATCATCTACAAATGCTTGAAGAAGCAAAAGAACGAGATCATCGTAAAATCGGTAAAGAGTTAGAGCTATTCACAACTTCTCAAAAAGTTGGTCAAGGTCTACCGCTTTGGTTACCAAATGGCGCAACAATCCGCCGTGTTATCGAACGTTATATCGTGGATAAAGAATTGTCGCTTGGTTATAAACATGTGTATACACCAGTGCTTGGTTCAAAAGAGCTGTATCAAACTTCAGGCCATTGGGATCATTACCAAGATTCAATTTTCCCGCCAATGGAAATGGACAACGAAACATTAATCATGCGTCCAATGAACTGCCCGCACCATATGATGGTGTACAAAAACAGCATGCACTCTTATCGTAATTTACCATTGCGTATTGCAGAGCTAGGTACAATGCATCGTTACGAAATGTCAGGTGCTGTTTCAGGGCTACAACGTGTACGCGGGATGACGCTAAATGATGCGCATATCTTTGTTCGTCCAGACCAAATTAAAGTGGAGTTCCAAAAAGTAGTACAATTAATCTTAGAAGTTTATAAAGACTTCGATTTAAAAGATTACTCGTTCCGTTTATCTTATCGTGACCCAGCGGATACAGAGAAATACTTTGATGACGATGCAATGTGGGAAAAAGCACAAAGCATGTTAAAAGAAGCAATGGATGAGCTTGGCTTAGATTACTTCGAAGCCGAGGGGGAAGCTGCTTTCTACGGCCCTAAACTTGACGTACAAGTAAAAACAGCTATTGGTAAAGAAGAAACTTTATCAACAGTTCAGCTGGACTTCCTTTTACCTGAACGTTTTGACTTAACTTACGTTGGCGAAGATGGTAAACCACATCGTCCAGTTGTTATTCACCGTGGCGTTGTATCAACAATGGAACGTTTTGTTGCCTTCTTAATTGAAGAATACAAAGGTGCATTCCCAACTTGGTTAGCACCTGTACAAGTAGAAGTAATTCCTGTATCAAATGAAGCGCATTTCGATTATGCAAAACAAGTTGAAGAGCAATTAACAGCTGCTGGCTTACGTGTAGAGATGGATGATCGCGAAGAAAAGCTTGGCTATAAAATCCGAGAAGCACAAATGAAAAAAATCCCATACATGCTTGTGATAGGGGATAAAGAAGTTGAGGCAAATGGCGTAAATGTTCGTCGCTATGGCTCAAAAGATTCACAAACAATTAGTTTCGAGGATTTCCTAGCAAATATTAAAGCGGAAGTTGCACGCTTCTAATAAAACATATGAAAACCTCGCTCGCGCAAAAAAGTGAGTGAGGTTTTTGTAGGTTAATAGAAAATGAGCTAATTAAAAATAATTGTTTGACAGCTTGTTAAGTACATGCTAATATAATGAAGGTTAATGAATACAAAGTTTGTGGTTGAAGTAGAGGCTGCCCGCTTCTCACCTGATACAACGCTTAGGCTGTGAACAGGTATGACACGTTGAATTGTTTTGCGTAAACTTGCGCATGCACATATAGCGGGCGGACATCTTCAAAAATGTCCGTCCTTTTTTTATGGACATGACGAGAGGATGTACCGTTCAACCGGGCAAGGCTTTGCCCAAACCATGTATTCGCGACAACTACTTGGAGGTGGATTACTATTAGCAAAGACATGTATGTAAACGAAGGCATTCGCGCACGTGAACTTCGATTAATCGATCACAATGGTGACCAGCTTGGTGTAAAGACACGTAATGAAGCGCTAGAAATCGCCGCTCGTGTAAACTTGGATCTTGTCCTTGTGGCCCCTCAAGCCAAGCCGCCAGTCGCTCGTATCATGGACTATGGTAAATTTAAGTTTGAACAGCAAAAGAAAGACCGTGAAATTCGTAAAAATCAAAAAGTCATCGTGTTAAAAGAGGTTCGTTTGAGCCCATCTATCGATGAACATGATTTCCAAACGAAGCTTCGTAATGCTATTAAATTCCTTGAAAAAGGCGATAAAGTAAAATGTAGTCTACGATTCAAAGGTCGTGCGATTACACACAAAGAGATTGGTCAACGTGTGTTAGATCGTTTTGCTGAAGCTTGTGCTGAAGTATCGACGGTTGAACAAAAACCGAAGATGGAAGGCCGAAGCATGTTCTTAGTTCTTCAACCAAAGAACGAGAAATAATATTAGACGAACAGTTTAGGAGGAATTCGATATGCCAAAAATGAAAACACACCGTGGAGCTGCGAAACGTTTCAAAAGAACGGGTTCAGGTAAATTAAAATATGACCGTGCTTACGGTAGCCACTTATTTGCAAACAAATCTACGAAACAAAAACGTCACCTACGTAAAGCAAACGTAGTTTCATCTGGTGACTTCAAACGCATTAAATCATTACTTGTTTACATGAAATGATTAACTACACAAAATAAACTAACATTCATTATTTAAATGAAAAGCAGGAGGTAATTCATATGCCACGCGTAAAAGGCGGAACAGTGACGCGCAAACGTCGTAAAAAAGTATTGAAATTAGCTAAAGGTTACTATGGTTCTAAACATACATTATATAAAGTTGCTAACCAAGCAGTAATGAAATCAGGTCAATATGCATACCGTGACCGTCGTCAGAAAAAACGTGATTTCCGTAAATTATGGATCACTCGTATCAACGCAGCTGCTCGCATGAACGGTCTTTCATACAGCCGTTTAATGCACGGATTAAAAGTTGCTGGTATCGAAGTTAACCGTAAAATGTTAGCTGACTTAGCTGTAACTGATGCAGCAGCATTCACTCAATTAGCAGACGCTGCTAAACAAGCAGTAGCTAAGTAATATTTGACATAGTCAAATTATTTCTGCGATGAAAGCGAAGCGTCAGTCGCAGGTGTGAAACAAGCAAACACTAAATAAGTGTATCGTAAAGATTGATGGATTTTTCCATCAGTCTTTTTTTATGTTACACTAGTGAAAAATAGAAAGAGTAGTGGATTTTTATGCTGCCACTAACATTTCTGGCGAACTGCTATTTTTGAAGCAATGCAAGAGCAGTGCAAAATAATCGGACTCTATATTTGCGATGACAGGGCGAAGGGAACAATCTAGTTATAGCGAAATCGAGTTTTGTTTGAGCAAGTGGAAAATTCCCTGTGAGCTTATTCAGTACGAAGGCAGTGGCAAAGAACGTCAGTCAAATACAATGAGTTGGCAATTCAAGCGCAGTAATTTCTCTGGAGAGCTCCAACAAGCCCTCGAGGAAATAACAACTTTCGCAAAGAATAGTGGTCCTGCTATCGATTGCTCAGCAGAATCTATTGCTTTTATGTTTCAACAAATAGATAGAAACGAAAAACAGGTGATACTACATATTGCAAAGGTATATTAAGTAAGTCACCAAAAGGAGTTTTTTATGGTACAAGCATTACTTGCTTATATGGCGATTGTATCAATTGTCCTGCTAGTTATGATGGGGATGGATAAATCGCGTGCGAAAAAGCATGAATGGCGCATTGCTGAGCGTACATTATTTACATTAGCAATTGCTGGTGGTGCAGTTGGAGGCGTGCTAGGGATGTATTTATTCCGTCATAAAACACGCCATAACAGCTTTGCTTTCGGCTTTCCACTGCTTGCAGCTATTCAAATTTTTATTATTGTGCAATTATGGGGTAGCTCTCTGTAGGGTGCGTCCTTTTTTATGGATAACTGAGTAAGTTAAGCGATAAACAGAAAAAAATAGGCGATAATTACAAAAGGAACATGAAAACACATCCTCATTAAGAGGATGAGTCGCGCATAAGCTGTTCAATGGGTTGTTTCCAGTTGATTTTGGCGTTTGGATAATTCATTAAGATTTCCTGTTGCAGGTACATGAAGTCACTTTTAGTAAAACCTTGTAGTGTCGCAGCATCTCGAGCACCAACGAAAATTGTGACAACCTCAAATGCATCTTCGGTTGTGCCTAAGTATTTTTCGCCTTCAAAAAGTGCACCCTTAAAAGAAATAAAGAAATTTTTTCTTACATTTTTAACGTCATCATAAAAGTAGTAATGGCCATTTTCATAGGCTTCATCAAGTTTTCGCTTAGGATCAGTTATATAACGAATCGCTTTATAAAATACATAAATAATAAGCGCAATGACAGCAAGTCGAATTAGTAAAGGTAACATTTTTTAAATTCCCCCTTGAAGAAAGGTTATTCCTTCCTATACGATTAGAGGAGGCAATTAGTTTCACTATTTATAAATATTTTTAAGAAATTTAGGAGAAAAACATGAATTTACAACAATTGTTTAAAATGCAAAAAGAGCTTGATGAATTTATTGAGAAAACACAAAATATTGAACATGATGTTTTTAAAGAAAAAGGTTTAGCATTAATGGTCGAACTAGCAGAACTTGCGAACGAAACTCGTTGTTTTAAGTTTTGGAGCACAAAAGGGCCTTCAGCACGTGACGTCATTTTAGAGGAATATGTGGATTCTATTCATTTTATATTATCACTGGGATTACTAAAAGGTTTTACAACCATTGAAAAATGGCCAGTCATAGAAGAAAAACGTGATTTAACGGAAACATTTTTAATGACACAGGACTATATTTTAACGTTTATTGGTCAGCCAACTGCGGATAACTATTTAGCCATTTGGCAATGCTATGGTTTACTTGCGTACAATCTGGGCTTCACTTTTGAGGATGTTGTATCAGCCTATATTGAGAAAAATGAAGAAAATTATAATCGTCAACGTAGCGGCTATTAATTTATTGAATAGTCAGATGTCAAGCAGTAAAATACATCAATATTCAGACGATTCACTAGGAATATTTCGGTAAACGAAGTATAATAGAGGAGATATATAAGAAGTAGGAGGCAAAAGTATGACACAACTAGATTCGACTTTGCAAATGTTTAAGGATTTGACAGATGCAAATGGTATCGCAGGTAATGAACGCGCACCTCGCGAGGTAATGAAAAAATACATCGCACCGTATGCAGATTCAGTAGAAACCGATAATTTAGGTAGCGTTATTGCAAAAAAAGTGGGCGATGAAAATGGTCCGAAAATTGTAGTCGCAGGTCATTTAGATGAAGTCGGTTTCATGGTCACACATATTGATGACAAAGGGTTCATTAAATTCCAAACTGTAGGTGGCTGGTGGAGTCAAGTGATGCTTGCTCAGCGTGTCACAATTACAACGCGCAAAGGGGAAGAAATCATCGGGGTAATTGGTTCTAAACCCCCTCATATTTTACCAGCAGAAGTACGTAACAAAGTAGTAGATATTAAAGATATGTTTATCGATGTTGGTGCGGCTTCAAAAGAAGAGGTACTGGAATGGGGCGTTTGTCCTGGCGATATGGTTACACCATATTTCGAATTCAATGTGATGAAAAACGACAAGTACTTATTAGCAAAAGCATGGGATAATCGTATTGGTTGTGCCATTGCTATTGATGTTATGAAAGCATTAAAAGATGAAAAGCATCCAAATATCCTTTATTCTGTAGGAAACGTACAAGAGGAAGTAGGTCTTCGTGGTGCGAAAACAGCTACACATAAAATTCAGCCAGATATCGGCTTTGCTGTCGATGTTGGCGTAGCTGGGGATACACCGGGGGTAACACCGAAAGAATCTAACAGTAAAATGGGTGCTGGTCCACAAATCGTTGTTTACGATGCATCGATGGTATCACATCGTGGCTTACGTGAGTTTGTGTTAGATGTGGCAGATGAAAACAATATCCCATACCAATTTGAGGCGATGGCAGGCGGCGGTACAGACGCGGGCTCTATTCACCTAACTGCAAATGGTGTACCTGCGCTATCAATCGGTATTGCGACACGCTATATCCACTCACATGCAGGTATTTTACATCGTGATGATTATGAAAATGCTGTGAAACTAATGGTTGAAGTGATTAAAAAATTAGACCGTGATACAGTAAATAAAATTACATTTGACTAGAAAAGTGAAGGAGAAAAAATGGATAACACACGAATCTGTTTTCTCTCTTACACTGTAGTGTCGTAAAAGTAGGGCAATACGTATATAAAGAGGCAAAGCATTCATTCGAATGTTTTGCTTCTTTTTCATTCCAACAAAGTGATAAGTTAGAATGATCCTTGCCCAAATTAAGAGCACCAGTCGAGGAAAGAAATCGGCCTATAAACTTCTCAAGACTAGAGTTTACTTGTATAAAGTAAACTTTTTCTATTTATTGAATTATGCATAAATATACGTATCGACGCATTCTTGACACAATTAATAGATGAATTCTAAGTTTTGCAAATAAACATAAAAATTCAGTTGATTTTATAATTATGCATGTGTATACTAATCTCAACAGCAACAAAAGCAAGGAGCGAAGGCTATGAAATTACTAGAAGAAGTACAGTTAAAGTTAGTGTCTAGCTTAAAAGGAAAAGACCTACTGACTTTGTTAGACTATACAAGTGAAGAAGTTCAGGGATTAGTGGCACTGTCAATTCAACTGAAAATCATTACAAAAGAAGGTAAATGTCCGCAGTTATTAGAAGGAAAAACACTCGGTATGATATTTGAAAAACATTCAACACGTACACGTATTTCATTCGAAGTGGGCATGAATCAATTAGGTGGGAAAGGTATGTTTATGCATGCGCGTGATTTACAAATTGGTCGCGGTGAGTCCATTTTTGATACAGCACATGTGCTATCCGGTTACTTAGATGGTATTATGATCCGTGCAAACTCACATGCCATGGTAAAGGAACTTGCAGAGCATGCTGCGATTCCAGTTATAAATGGATTAACAGATATTTATCATCCATGCCAAGCTTTAGCGGATTTAGAAACAATTGCAGAACATAAAGGTGAACTAAAAGGCCTTAAAATTGCATATGTTGGGGATGGCAACAACGTGGCGCACTCATTAGTAGTCGCTTCTGCTCACGTCGGTATGCATGTAGCAGTGGCAACGCCAGTTGGCTATGAATGTGATACAGAGGTTATCACACAAGCACAAGCTATCGCAGCGGCAAATGGCAGTACGATTACGATTACAAATGATCCAGTAGAAGCGGTGAAAGATGCTGACGCAGTTTACGCAGATGTTTGGACATCAATGGGTCAAGAAGAAGAAGCTGCAAAACGTCTACAAGATTTCGCTGCTTACCAAATCAATGATGAGCTAGTTGCTCATGCGAAACCTGATTATATGTTCTTACATTGCTTACCAGCACATCGTGAAGAAGAGGTCGCAACATCCGTTATAGATGGTCCTAATTCTTACATCTTTGAACAAGCAGAAAATCGATTACATGCACAGAAAGCAGTACTTGCATCAATTCTAGGCTAATACAATGAATATGGTCTTGAGTTCTGCGTCAAGCTAGTAAGCGGTTGACATATACTTCTCGGGTTGAGAAGTGCGATATATTTACAGTTCAAGTTGGCAACAGAGGGTGGCAACTTTGAATAACATAATAGCGGCAAGCAGACAGAGGGATGTGAGTCGCACGCGATGTAAGTTGTCAAGATGGATGACCTCATCGCTACATAGTGAAAGTAACCTGGGAGACGCTAGGTTACTTTTTTATTTGTAAGTAGCAATTGATGCGCCAAACCGCCTATTCTTCTAACTCCACATTCACAGACCTTGCAATAACAACTTTTTGTTTCCTAAAAGTCCTACGTAGTGATGAGTTTCAAAAGTTAAATACCTAGTTTTCCAATCTTTTATAGAGAATAAAGCTGATAATCTATATAATAGGATAAATAAGTAATTATGGGAGGGCTACGGTTGAATATTGATCATATTGAAGCGTTTTTATATGTTGTGCATTACAAGAGTATTCATAAAGCTGCCAATGCATTGTTTTTATCGCAACCAACAGTAACAGCTCGTATTAAATCATTGGAGCGAGAATTAAATGTTGATTTATTTCACCGGGATGGCCGAAGTGTCATTTTATCGGATAAAGGTAAGGATTTCTTACCTTTTGCAACACAGATTGTGCAAACAATTCAGCAAGGAAAGAAGCAATTGAAGGAAACGCAGCAATCAGATGAAATTTGCATAGGCACAAACCTAGTGACGGCCCAATATTTTTTAGCTTATGCATTACCTAAATGGAAAGAAAGTTTTCCGCACATGCGCTTTCAAATTATTACTGGTTCAACAAGTGTTATTTTAGAAAAACTGCAGAGTCACCAGATCGATATTGGATTTATTCAATATGTGCATAAAGAAGGTGTTAATAATGAGCTACTACTCAGTAATGCTGTCAAACTGGTGATGCACCAAGATCATCCTTTTATTCGACATACTCTTATTAAAGCCAAGGAACTGGCCAAGCAAAAGATGGTATTTTTTGAGTGTGGGGCGTTTGATTGGAATTATGTCCATAAGATGTTTGAGGTAGAGGGGGTTACGGCAAATATAGAGGTTCGTACAGACCATCTAGAAGTAGCTAAGGCATTAATTCGTACGCAAGAATACATGAGTTTTTTGCCACATTTATGTGTAAAAAAGGAACTTGAAAGTGGAGAGTTTGTAGAAATTAATGTGAAACATTTACTTGATATGAACCAGCATATCTTTTTAACATACATGAAAAAGGATACGTTGGCACCAGCATTCTGGGAGTGGATTCTGGAAACCGCTGTGCAATTTGAAAACGTACAAGAAAAACTGGATTGATAAAATATTTTATGAAGTATTAAATTTTTTTCTATTATAGAACCTATTGCATAATATTTAAATGAACTGTAATATCTTCCTCAATCCTATTTTATTTATGAATGTTCATTGAGCAACATAAATGAAATATTATTTTTTAAACATAAAACAAACTTTACCACTATGTTTAGTAAAAATAAAAGAATTAGGGGGAAAAAATGATGGTGAGACAGGATAAAATTCGATTTGGCGCAATTATTCATGGAGTTGGTGGAAATATTTCAGGTTGGCGTCATCCAAAAGTAGCAAGCAATCAAAGTGTCAGCTTACCGTTTTATATCCAACAGGCGCAGAAGGCAGAACAAGGGAAATTTGATGTTGTTTTTATCGCAGATGGTGTATTTATTAATGAAAAGTCGATTCCCCATTTTTTAAATCGCTTCGAGCCACTGACAATTTTATCGGCATTAGCAGTAGCAACGAAAAACATTGGGTTAGTCGGGACAGTTTCAACGTCTTATAGTGAGCCATTTACAGTGGCTCGCCAGTTTGCATCACTCGACCATATTAGTGGCGGTCGTGCAGGCTGGAATGTAGTAACGACACCACTTGAGAGTACTGCTTTGAACTACAATAAAACAATCAAGCAACACCCAAGTCATGCGGAACGCTATCAAATTGCAGAGGAGTATTTAGAGGTAGCAAAAGGGCTCTGGGATTCTTGGGATGATGATGCTTTTGTGGCAGATGTTGAAAACGATGTATTTTTTGACCGCGAAAAACTTCATACATTGCACCATAAAGGTAAATATTTCTCTGTACAAGGACCGTTAAATATTGCCCGCTCACGACAAGGTCAGCCTGTAATTTTTCAAGCAGGATCATCAGATGCCGGTATTCGTTTAGCGGCTAAAGATGCAGATGCAATATTTACACATGGTGGGTCCATAGAAGAGTCACAACAGTTTTATAAAAAGGTCAAGGTAGCGGTTAAAGCATTTGGGCGTAACCCTGATGAGGTAAAAATTTTCCCTGGAATTTCCCCGATAATTGGCGACACAATTGAGGAAGCAGAAGCAAAGTATCAAGAAATCGTAGAGCTCGTTTCCATTGAGCGTGCGCTTGCTTATCTTGGTCGCTATTTCGATCATCATGATTTTACACAATATGATGTTGATGCGCCGTTCCCAGAGCTTGGCGATATTGGCGCAAATAGCTTCCGCAGCACGACAGATTATATTAAAAAATATGCCAGAGATGAGGCGCTAACACTTCGACAAGTGGCTTTGCGAGAAGCTACACCAAAAACTGCCTTCTTCGGTACTGCACAGCATATTGCAGATTTAGTACAAGAATGGTTTGAAAAAGATGCGGCGGATGGCTTTATTATAGGAGTTACAGTACCTGAAGCACTTGACGATTTTGTCGATAAAGTTGTACCGATATTACAGGAACGTGGGCTGTATAGAGAAGACTATGAGGCAGATACATTACGTGGCAATTTAGGTTTACCTTTTAAAGAAAGCCGTTTTGTCAAACAGTCTGTCTAAAAACCTAGTAAATTTATTTGAATAAAAGAGATTGAGGAGGCAATGTATGAGTTATACATTAGGTATTCTAGATCAAAGTCCTATTATCGAGGATGCAACTAACGAACAGGCTTTACAAAATACTGTAGCATTAACACAAAAGGCGGAGCAGTTAGGCTATTCACGTTTTTGGGTGTCAGAACATCACAATACAGATACATTAGCCGGAACATCACCGGAAGTATTAGTATCGTATTTACTGGCAAAGACAAAAACCATCAATATTGGCTCAGGTGGCGTCATGCTGCAGCATTATAGCCCATTTAAGGTGGCAGAAAATTTTCATGTGCTCGCATCGTTGGAGCCTGGAAGAGTCGACTTAGGCATCGGAAAAGCGCCAGGTGGTTTGCCACTTTCTACAAAAGCACTGCAATATGGCACGATTAATAAAGGAGAAGATTTTGAGCAACGTCTTACTTTTTTACAGCACTTACTTGAGGATGCGGTGCCAGTAGAACATGCATTGCATGGTGTACAGGCGACGCCTATTCCAAAGGTGAAGCCATCGCTATTTTTACTTGGCGCGAGTCCACAAAGTGCCACACTTGCTGGGAAGTTAGGCATATCCTTTGTCTTTGCCCGTTTTATCAATAGTGATCTTGAAGTTTTAAAAGAAGCTTCTGAAGCATATCGCACGCATCATCCTAAAGGTCATTTTGCAATTTCCATTGCCGCTCTTGCTGCACCAACAAAAGAGGAAGCGCAAGACTTAGTCGGCGATCAAAAAATAACGAAGGTACATTTAGCCAGTGGTCGAAGCTTAACATTGAATTCTGTCGAGCTTGCTGAAAAATTTGGGCAAGAATCAGGGGAGACGTTCACGGTTCAGCAATATGATGCAGATATTTTATACGGTACTCCTGAAGATATAAAAGAAAAATTAGACGTCTATCATACACAATACCAGATTGATGAATTCATCCTGCATACGCCTGTATTAAAGGCAGTTGAACGGGAAAGGTCATTTGAGTTGTTAAGTCCAGTGAATTTACATTTACAACAAAAGGAAACAGTGCGTTAAGGGGGATTTGAACATGTCAAAAAAGGTAGATGTAGTAGTTTGGTCAAAACAAGGTTGTAGCTATTGTGAAGAAGTTAAAACGTATTTACAAGAAGAAGGTCTATCTTATAACACCGTAGACGTGACACATAATGATGCATTTCGTGACATTCTTGACACAAAGTACGGTGTACGTTATGTACCAGTGATAGAAATTGGCTCAAGTGAAAATGGTGTGTACAAAGCTGTAACCGAAATAGGGCTAGAGCATTTAAAGGCAGCGCTTGCCGATAGTGCACCTTCGCATATTTAATACGAAAAGAGGAAATGTATGAAAAAATTATCGCTTTATTTAACAATCGTGCTTACCTTCCTTTTAACAGCTTGCACAAGTGCTGAAAATTCCGAAGGGGATGCACGTAAAAATGATTCAGCACAACAGGGAAAAGACGTTCAAAAAATTATTGTGGGCACAGGCACGCAATTTCCAAATATATGCTTCTTAGATGATAAAGGAAACTTAACAGGCTATGATGTCGAGCTTGTTCGTGCAATTGATGAAAAGCTACCAGAATATGAATTTGAATTTAAAACAATGGAATTTTCTAACTTACTACTAAGTTTAGAAACAAGAAAAATTGATTTTATCGCGCATCAAATGGAAGTTAATAGTGAGCGAGAAGAGAAGTTTCTGTTCAATCAGGAACCATACAATGTCTTTCCATTAAAGGTGACAGTAAATGCTAAAAACGATGAAGTGCAATCCATAGATGATTTAAAAGGAAGGAGTGTCAGTGTTTCAGCCACGAGTAACTCTGCTGTGTTTCTCGAAAAATACAATAAAGAGCACGATTTAGGTGTAAATATTGTTTATTCATCTGGGGCGGCAGATGTCAATAACCAAATTGCTACAGGGCGTATCGATGCGATCATCACAACGCCATTTGCGGTAAAGTACTATAACGAAAACAATGAGGCCCAACAGAAGGTTGTAGGGGACGCATTATTAAACTCCAAAGTTTATTTCTTACTGAATAAAGATTCGGTGTCACTACAGGAACGACTTGATGAAGCCATTAAAGAACTAAAGGCAGATGGGGTTGTTAGTGAGTTAAGTAAAAAATGGTTAGGTGACGATTATTCAGTCGATTTCTAGATGAATCAAGAAAGGGTGAAGGGACAATGGCAAATGATTTCGACTTCATGCTAATAGCGGATGTGCTTCCCACATTGCTTCAATATTTACCCATAACACTTGAAATATTAGTATGGTCGATCTTTTTTGGCATGTTGCTTGGTATAGTAGTCGCTTTGCCGAAGCTGCTAGATATACCTGTCTTAAAGCAAATCGTATCGATTTATATATCGTATATTCGAGGTACACCGATACTGGTGCAGTTATTTTTAGTGTTTTATGGAATACCAGCGCTATTACAAATTATCCATATTGATGTGACAAGGATGGATGCCATTTATTTTGTTATTATAACGTACACATTCAGCAACGCAGCTTCATTTGCAGAAATTTTTAGAGCAGCGATTTTAACCGTTGATCGTGGTCAAATCGAAGCAGCCTATTCAGTTGGATTAAGTCGTATGCAGGCTTTTATACGCATTGTGCTGCCACAGGCGATTCGTGTTGCTTTCCCAAATATGACGAACACAATGATTAGTTCTTTAAAAGATACCTCGCTGGCCTTCTCAATCGGAGTAATGGACATGGTGGGACGTGGTGAAACGCTTATTGCCTCCACAACGCGAGCACTAGAAATCTATTTAGCACTCTCCATCGTGTATTATGTCATCGTTATAGTGCTAGAAAAGGTATTGAAACGTAACGAACGCTATCTCAATCGCTATATGCAGAAAGAAGTAGCGACGAGCTAGGGGGATTGACATTGACAATTGATATTTCTTTTATTTTTGAAGCCTTTCAGGAAATTTGTAAGGTGTTGCCGTTAACCTTGTTTATGACGTTTACACCTGTGTTATTGGGCATTTTAATAGGTATAGTGGTAGCCTTTGTACGGATACAAAATATAAAAATAATCGCGCCTATAGTAAATTTTTATGTATCTTTTTTCAGAGGAACACCGATTATTATGCATATTATGCTGATATATTTTGGGATACCAATTGTAGTGGATGCTGTCGCGCAAACCTTGAAGCTAGATTTTGATGCAAACGCGATCCCTATTTTATTTTTTGTGTTAGTAGCACTGACATTAAGTGCTGGAGCATATGCCTCAGAAATTATACGATCGGGTATTTTAGGCGTTCCAAAGGGGCAACTTGAAGCGGCCTATGCTGTAGGTTTAACATTTTCACAGGCGATGCGACGTTTTATATTGCCACAAGCATTTAGTCAGTCGATTCCAAACTTTACGAACGTTTTTATTGGATTTTTACATGCGACATCATTAGCATTTTTTGTTTCGATAAAGGAATTAACGGGCGTTGCCAATATTGTGGCATCCGTTAATTTAAAATTTTTAGAGGCATTTATTGCGGTGGGATTAATTTACTGGGGTGTGTCTGCAGTTATTGAATTGATAGCACACCGTATTGAAAAACGAGTGACTGCTTATAGTAAGGGCGGCATTTAGAAAAGGAAGCGTTGTGTATGGCAGTAGCTGAAATTGTTATCGAACATTTGCGTGAGGAAGATTATGCACGGTACTTAGAGGTGCTAGTTGAGAGCTATGCACAGTATGAAAAAGAATACGATAATCCAGAGGATTGGGCGCAGTATTTAAGTGATATTCGTGCATCGGTCGGTAACCCTGAAGCCGTGACGATTTTAGTAGCAAAGCGTGGACATGAAATTTTAGGTGGGCTGCAATTATTTACAAATTCTGTAAAGGCATATGGACTTCCAGAACTTGGCATTGAATCTACCATTGTACGCTTGTTAGGGGTGCATCCAAACGGTAGGGGGCAGGGCGTGGCCAAAAAATTATTGCATGAAAGTTTTGCCTTTGCACGTAGTCGTCAGGATCAGGCATTGTATTTACATTCCGGTGATATTATGCAGGCTGCCATTGACCTTTATTTATCCATGGGCTTTGTTCGTGATGTGTCAAAGGATTTTAATAAAGGCGATAAAATAGTGAAAAGTTTTCGTTATGATTTGTAGAAGAAGTTACCCGCTGATAGGGTCGGAGTCAGCGGGTTTTCTATGTGTAAAAAGTCAGCCGTTACAACAGAAGTCGCAAACAAACTAGATGTAAGCAAGTTATATGGTTCCATAGGCTAGGTAAGGGAAGAAGCCTTCAAAGAAGCGTTCTGTTGCTGGCATGAAGTAAGAACCAAAATGGAAGTCTGGATCGAGCGTTGTAATAATCCACGTTCCACCAGTTGTATGGCTATCTACATACATGACAGCACCACCATCTTCAGTTGAGATTAAAATTTCTGAGTGCTCAGGAGGCCAAAAAACACCATGTTGATGCCATGTGCAGTCAGCTAAAGTTAAATAGTCATTGAACAGTGGATGTGTAGGGTTTTGTAGGACTAAGCCGCTTGAAGCATCTTTTTCTAGCCACCACCAGAAATTTGTAGGGCGTTCCTCCCATTGCTGCGCTGGTAGCCAGTTCCATGGCTGTGGTCCGAAAGCGACAATAATACCTCCATTGTCAGCAAATGCATGAATTTTTGGTACACTCGCCAGTAATAATTTGTAATTTAGTTGGGATGGCACGATGAGTACATCCAAGTCTTCGATAGCTGTTTCTAAAAAATTTGGATGATAAATTAGTTTTGTAATATATTGATTGAATTTAGGTTCGTGAAATGTACGATAATGGGATTCATTGCCACTGTAAATTACACCGATTTTTCTCATTGTTCACCATCCTCCTTTAAAGTTTGTATTTCCTTTTCAAGCCATGCTAAAAACTGCGGGCGAATGCGGTCTGTCGATTTGTTTTCATCTGTATAACCGAGTAAATCACGCCCTGCATGAACTAAAATGGTGCCATTCGTTGAAGAGCGATCCACATATGTAACAGGCTTACCATTCTTAAATGATAGCAATATTTCAGCATTCTGAGGTGCATGGTGATAGCCACGTGCAAAGAAGCCCGCGACTCCTTTTTTGAACGTCATATCCGCAGTTGTCACACCTTCAAAAATAACTGATTGTGCAGTTGGAAATACCTCATAGTCTGTATAGTTACGAATAATTTGTGCATGAAAATGGTGCAGGGAAAACTACGATGTTGAAATGTATTACAGGGCTTCTCGATTGGAAAAAGGGGCAGACATTGATTGATGGAAAACCGCTTGCATCACTGGATCGCAAAGAGCTATGGAAGCGTGTTGGTTATGTGCCACAAGCGCATAAAATGGTCTTTGGCTTTACAGTGGAGGAGCTTGTAGTAATGGGGCGTGCACCATTTTATTAGTATATTGGCTCAGCCATCAGCAAGGGATATGGAAGCTGCTCATGTGGCACTTGAAACAATCGGTATTTTGCATCTTGCGAAGAAATCCTGTAATGAGGTTAGTGGTGGTGAGCTCCAGTTAGCTTTGATTGCACGTACGCTTGTATCTAATCCGGAGGTATTAATTTTAGATGAGCCTGAATCACATTTGGATATTCAAAAGCAAATTGTAATTTTACAAACCATTAAGCATCTGTCTCAGGCGCGTGGTATTTCGTGCATCATTAATACACATTATCCGAACCATGCATCGATCTAGTATTGATGACAGCGAAGGAGAAGGGCATAGTTTATGGAAATGTACAGGATGTGATGACGGAATCTCGAATGAAGGAGTTTTTCGGCATTGAATTGAAGAAAATTATTTACGAGGAAGAGGATTATCTCGTTGAAACAATGATACCTCGTGCACTTGGCACGGAGCGTGATTTTAGCAATTGTCGTTTTAATGATTTTCAATAAAAATACGGTCTCACCAAAGAGGTGGGGCCGTATTTTATAGAAGCATGGTATGCATGATGACCAAACCAAAATATTACATCGAAAAAATTTTACCTGGATTCATGATGTTGTATGGGTCAAGCGCAGCTTTGATGCTCTTCATGACTAATAAAGAAGCGCCGTGCTCCGTTGCCTGGTATTTCATTTTACCGATACCTACCCCGTGTTCACCGGTGCATGTGCCGCCGCGTAGCAATGCATATTGCACGATATGTTCGTTGAAACGGTCAGCTTTGGCTTGCTCCACAGCATTACTTGGGTCTAACATCAACAGGGCATGGAAATTACCGTCACCGACATGCCCGACAATTCCACCTGCTAGCCCAACTTCATCTAGCTGTTCACGTGCATATAAAATTGTTTCAGCTAACTTAGAAATTGGGACACAAACATCGGTCGACATGAGTTTTTTCCCTGGATAAGCATGAATATATGCATACGCCAGCGAATGACGTGCCTCCCAAAGTTTGTTACGTGCGGCATTGTCATGCTCGAATTCAACAGACATACAACCGAAATCTTCAAAAATTTCCGTTGCAAATTCTATATTGGCCTGCATACCCGCTTCATTTCCGTGGAATTCTAAAAACAATGTAGGTTTCTCATCATAAGATGTTTCGTTATAAATATTTGCTTGTGTAATAGAAGCCTCGTCAACAAGTTCGACACGTCCAACTGAGATGCCTGCTTGTAATAATGCAGCAACTGCACTGACAGCATCGCCGACTGTCGCAAATACTGCACGACCAGCAGTCACAAATTCCGGTATACCGTATACTTTCAAGGTCAGTTCAGTAAAGCATCCTAACGTGCCCTCAGAACCAACAAACAAACCATTCAAGTGATAACCTGAAGAAGATTTTGCTGCTAAACTACCTGTATGAATAACTGTACCATCTGCAAGTACAACCTCTAAATCTCGTACTTGATCCCGCATTACACCATACCGTACAGCAGTCGTTCCACTTGCATTTGTTGCTGCCATACCGCCAAGAGTAGCATCGGCACCAGGGTCTACAGTAAATTGAAGCCCGTGTTTTTTCAATTCTTTGTTCAACTGTGCACGTGTCACACCAGGTTGTACCTTAACGAGTAAATCATCTGGTCGTATATCCAAAATGGCATTCATTTCTGATAAGTCGATGGAAATTCCCCTTGCAATCGGAATAGCATTTCCCTCTAAACTTGAGCCGACGCCAAATGGTACAACTGGTATACGTTCTGCATGTGCAATTTTCAAAATGGCACTGACATCCGCTGTGCAACGCGGAAAAACAACGATGTCGGGCATGCTCATTGCATGATGGGATTCATCTTTTCCATGTAGCTCTCGCACCGTATCATTCGTTGATACTTGCTCATCTAATAATACATCTCTTAGTTGATTTACTATTTGCTCTACAGCAACAGTCATTCCAATCCCTCCAAACTTTCAGATAAATCTAATTTATCACGCGTTTATTGGAAATGGAATGAACTGACTATAAAAAAATCAGTGTGCAAACACTTTTTCTAGCTTTTGTACGAATTCATCCTGTTCAGCCGTACTAGA
Source organism: Lysinibacillus parviboronicapiens (assembly GCF_003049575.1). Classification (GTDB taxonomy): domain Bacteria; phylum Bacillota; class Bacilli; order Bacillales_A; family Planococcaceae; genus Lysinibacillus; species Lysinibacillus parviboronicapiens. The sequence goes on from NZ_PYWI01000002.1 coordinate 201,162, forward strand.
TTGTTGCCACCACTTCTCAAAAAATACACCGAGACCTGGTAGTAAATGTTCCTCACCACGTTCAATAGCATCTACAACAATATCTTTAATTTCTGTTGCTGATTGTCCATGTACGTTTGCTGTAATAGCATCTCTTATTTGAAAATTCATCTATTTCGCCTCCTTAGTAGTAATTTGTCCATCGGTTAAAGAAATATGTATAGAAATGTGAGCAAAACTTAAGTTTTTTGAAATTACACGCTGTATTTCTTGTATATATATAAACAGCTATTTCTATTTCGTTACGGGTTTTTTATCGTAAAGGCTGTTCGACGGTCGCATGATGAATGGCTACGATAGTGTTACCTAGGAATAACGGATTGTGCACAGTCGGCAGGATTAAAAATGACTAAACCACAAAAACAGCAAATCCTATCGCCCGAACTACCATTTGAAAAAGTTTTAGAATTAGTGCAGCCAATGATTACGTCTATTTTGTTGAAATGTCATATTTACAAAAATTTTGAGTATTATCGTCATATTGCCGCAATAGCGGTTTGGGAAGCTTGGAAAAAAGCAGACCCTGAAAAAGGGCTATTTTCTTCATATGTTTATACAACTGTGAAAGGAGAAATTATGAAGGAGTTGACAAGAGAAAAACAGTTCGAGCAGCATTTTACGGTTATGGATGACGAAACATTAAATGTATACCGAGAGAACCAACTAGAACACGAGGGAGCACCCGTTTTGTTAGAAAGTATAATGCCTCACTTAAACATGGAGGAAAGAAAACTGTTAGTGCTTTTTTACTTGGAAGGATATAGCTATGCTGAAATAGCAAGTGAACTACAGTTGACCGTTGTGGCAGTCAAAAAAAGACGTGTAAGACTGATGATAAAACTTCGTCAGCTTCTAACACTTACAGAAGTATGAATCAAAAGTATGCCAATATCTAAAATAATTGAATATTGGCATACTTTTCGTAATTGCATACAAATTCCAAAAAAAATGCTATGATTTGTAAGAAGTCAAAGAAATATACAATTTTAAAAGCTTTATTTCCTGTTAATAGATGAAATTACCTAGTTATTTTGAGTGATACATACTGGTATTAGGATTCAAATGTATGGAGGGTTAGTGTTGGAGAAAAGGAGTTATCATCAAAAGATAGAAAAGATAGAGGTTTGGTATATAGCATTACCATTGCTACTGTTAATACCTCTCATAGTGTATGGTAATCAGCTCTACGGGGTTTATAAGGAAGAAAGTTACATATATTTAAATTTAATTATGCAAATACTTATTGTTGTTTTTACTATGGCAATTGCGATTCATTCTTGGCTAGTATTTTCCCACTTATTTGCGAGTCGAACATTATACATAGGAAGCTTATTTTTTGTCATTGCGCTATTAGAAATGTCAAATATTGTTATATTTAGTGCGAATGCTTTACAAACGTCCTATATCAACGTATGGCTGCATCTGGTCATGCGATTGTGTTTAGCAATCGGCGTATTGTTTATTATTTTAAAACCTAAAAAACAATTAACAATGCATTATCGAGTATATACATATGGTTTTTCTTTTTTATTTGTTATGTTTACACTTTTAATGTTATCTAGCCCCCCAATGAGTATACAGCCGTTTATTGAAGACGGTGATTGGGTAATTATTGCACTCGATAAAGTGCACCTAATAGCGGCGATTCTGCAAGGTGTGACTATATATATTTTAAGTAAGCATTATAAAAAAACACCTAAACGCGTAATGTGGCTAATGAGTGCAGCACTTTATTTAATTATTAGTGATATTTTCTTTGTTATTGGCAAAGATCTAAATGAAATTTGGAATTTTTTAGCACTTATTTACCAATTTTATGCGTATTATTTAATTTTAAAAGCTATTTACTATACATCGGTTGAAAAGCCTTATCAACAGCTGTTAAAAATTAAGCAGGACCTTGAACACTCGCAACAGGAACTACGATTTCAAGCCTATCATGATGATATAACTCAACTACCAAATGAACGCCTGTTGCTGAAAACGTTGAAGGAAGATTTGCATGCCGATAAAGCACAAAAAGCAGTAATCGCAATTGAAATTGATCGCTTGGCAACGATTAGCGCATCTATCGGAATTAGTTATTCCAATAAAATGATGAAGCTCGTTTCGGAGAGAATTCAAGCTATTTTACCTCCGCATTACTTTGCGACAAAACTACGTGAGGGTCAATTTGTAGTTTATATTGATGATGTTCAGACACAAGAAGAGCTATTGCAATTTTGTTTTAACTTAAAAAATGCTATGAAAAAGCCATTACAAGTAGAGTTATTCTCCCTAAACGGTAATTTAAATATTGGGATTGCTCTTCACGAAACTAGTTACTCAGGAGAAGAATTATTGATGCATGCGCAGTTAGCTATGCGGGAGGCAAGCCAAATCCCCCAAAGATTTCTTTTTTACAAACCTTTTATGTCTAGCGGTATGGCAGATCGTATTATCATGGAGCAAGAGTTACATAAAGCACTAGCCCATCAAGAGTTTTATTTAGAATATCAACCACAAGTCAATTTAAAAACAGGTAACATTGAATCTTTAGAAGCACTTGTACGCTGGCACCACCCAACACGTGGCTTTGTACCTCCGGATATGTTTATTCCGATTGCAGAGGAATCAGGGCTTATTATTCCTCTTGGTAAGTGGATATTAGAAACAGCATGTTGCCAAGCAAAGGCATGGGAAGCACAAGGTTTGCCGCAAATGAAGGTAGCAGTCAATTTATCGCTCGGACAGTTATTCCAGCAGGACTTGGTGCAAATGGTGAAAGGTATTTTACAACAAACTAAGCTAGAACCACATTATTTACAACTAGAAATTACAGAAAGTATGACGATGAATATCGATCAAATGACACAATTGCTTCATGAACTAAAAGCACTTGGTATTCAAATTGCAGTCGATGATTTTGGTACGGGATATTCTTCGTTGTCATACCTAAAAGATTTTCCAATCGATTGTTTGAAAATCGATCGTGCCTTTGTGCGTAATATTCAGCATAATCCCAACGATGAAGCACTTGTTTCCATGATTATTTCAATGGCTAAGCATTTACGCCTTAAGGTAGTTGCCGAGGGCATTGAAGAAGTGGCTCAGCTAGCATTCCTCATGGATGGCGGATGTGATTATATCCAGGGTTATTTATTTAGTAAACCAATTGCAGCTGAGCAGCTTACTGAAACTTTTCAAGAACTACATAGTCATGCGGAAGAGATTTTAGGCCAGTTTAAATATGTTGAGGAATATATGATTTGAAACTTTAAAAGTGCGTTTTACAATGATTCCCTTAAATCTATACCAAAACAAGCACGCAAAATATAATAATTTTTGCGTGCTTGATTGTTTTATTAATGTACGAGGTATTCTTCTTTTAACTCTGAAATATCTACTTCGGATCGTTCTTCTAACGAGCGTCGTAAATGCACAGTTGCTGTTTTGCCATCATCGTGAAGCTTGTCAATCCATACAGAAACGTTATTGTAGGTTACTTCATATTCTGATGGAGAGGCGACTATCTCTTGCGCACGTTGATATTCCAATCGAAGCCCCCCTTATTTTTTTTGCTTATTTTTTGTCACTGCATTAATAAGCTCTGTAAACTCTTGCGAAAACTCTTCTTTTACTTTGTTTGGCGCAATTTTTTGGTTTTTAGGCGTCTGAGGTAGTGAACCTTTGTTGTTACTTTGCCCTTGCTTATTGTCTCTTCCCATGTTGGATTCTCCTTTCAATGTGATATTTCTTAATATGGCATTGAAACGGATTTTTTATCATGGGGAAATATTGGACAAGAAAAGTTAAGAGCAAGTTACAAATATATTTTAAGTTCAAGACCAATAATAAAAATGGCTGTTATATATTTAGCATCATTTATCGTTTTATAATCGAAAAATCGTTATTTAATAATACCCAGTTCTGTGGGAATGGGAAACCTAATGCCCAATAGCTGATACCACGCAGATTGTATTGTTTAACCATATCGAACTTCGCTTGAGCACTTCTAGCATCCTCAAACCATACTTCATGATTTCTACCTTGTTCATCGACATAACGGAAATAAGGAGACTGTGCTGTCCTATCATATTGAATGGTTGCGCCATATTTGACTGCTCTACTGATTGCTTCTTGTGGGCTAAATGTCTCAGCTTCTTGCCCTTGAACATGTGGCAGAAGCCAATCTCGTGCATAAATTTGAAAGCCTAAAAATATTTTTTTAGCTGGCATAACTGACAAGGCATATTCCACAACTTTTCTCATTTCGTTAATGGGGGAGATAGCTTGTGGAGGTCCAAGTCGATAGCCCCATTCATAGGTCATCAACACCACAAAATCTGCAATTCTCCCGTGTGCCTCATAATCATGTGCTTCATATAATGGCCCCGTTTGGCTGGCGCTTGTTTTTGGTGCAAGAGCAGTCGACACTAAATAACCTTTCGGGTGTAGACGATCAACAGCTAATTGTAGAAATTGATTGTAATTCTCTCGATCTACAGGTAGGACGTTTTCAAAATCAACATTTAACACTTTATAGCCTTTATCTTGCATCACTTGTAGTACCTCATTTATCACTTTTGTTCGTAATTCTGCACTAGATAAAATAACATGCGCTAAGTTGGACCCTGCCTCTGTTGACGAGAAGTTAGTAATAGTGAGCATAGGTAAGATGCTTTGTGAAATAGCTGCATCTATCATTGCTTTATCATTTATTGGCTGTAATGATCCGTCTTCCTTAATCATATAAGCAAACGGGCTAAAATAAGTAAGAAGATGGCCAATGGCATTAAGTGAATCAACAGCTTCTTCACTCGATTGATACGTATAAGCATTGACTTCAATCATTGGTTTCTTTCTTGGAATAGTTAAGCTCATCCCCACATAAATGATATTGGGATTCGTAATGTCATTTTCTAAAGCTATAGCTTGAACGGTCGTACCATAACGATTGGCAATCTGTGATAAGGACTCCCCTGGCTGTACAATATGCATAATGGGTGGAATCACTAGTTTTGTTCCTGGCGTTAAAGTATCTGGATTTGTTAAGTGATTCTCTAAGATAATCGATTGAATGGACACGTCATATTGTTGGGCAATCGTCCCTAAATTTTCGCCACTTTTGACGATGTGCGTTGTATAAGGCGAAGGAATTACGAGTGATTGTCCGACCACTAATTGATTTGGATTTGGCAACGCATTTAATTGGACAATCGTATTGATGGGGACAGCGTAGCGGTTGGCAATTTGCCAAAGTGTTTCACCGGCGCTCACCACATGTATAATCATCCGGACACCTCCTAAGTGATTTCATTATTGCATCTTATGTACAAAGCCATAAAATGAGTATTTATCTGATTTGTACTAAGGAGATTATCTTCATTTTTCTAGATATTAATTGTGAAATTTATATTTCTTTCTCCATGCTATGCATAGGATAGTACATGCACATGGCATGATTTGAAAAAGGAGTTGGATGTTGAAAAAAGTAAAACTCACAGGAAGAATTGTTACCCCAAGTGATCCGGATTATGAACAGGCAAGAATTAATAATAACTTAAGTATTGCAAAATTTCCGAGTAAAATTGTATTTTGCCAAAATGCGAAAGATGTAGTAAATGCCTTGAGGTGGGTAAGGGAAAAAAATGAACCCTTTCGAATAAGGAGCGGTCGGCATAGCTATGAAAATTATTCTCTAGTGAATGAAGGCGTAGTAATTGATGTAAGTGATATGAACGACATATCTATCAATGTGGCCGACATGACCGCAAGAATTGAAGCAGGGGCAGATTTAGGAAAAGTATATCGTGAATTGTGGGAATCTGGTATGACCATCCCAGCAGGAACCGAAAGCAGTGTCGGAGTTGTGGGCTTAACTCTCGGTGGGGGAATTGGTATGCTCTCAAGACAGTTTGGGCTTACTTGTGATAATTTATTGGAAATTGAAATGGTCGGTGCAAGTGGCCATCTAGGAGCAGAACTTATAAAAGCCAACAACCACTTGAATAGTGATTTATTTTGGGCTAGCTGTGGGGGAGGTGGCGGGAATTTTGGCATTGTCACTGCACTTACATTTAAGCTCCATGCCATTTCAGATGTGTCTATTTTCTCAATCACGTGGGGCTGGGAGGACTTTGAGGTCGCCTTTGATGCTTGGCAAAAGTGGGCTCCTTATACAGACGAACGCTTAACCTCACAGCTTGAGCTCAAATCAAAGGAAGTGGGTGAAATTGTTGCGCAGGGAGAGTTTGTCGGTTCAGCACATGAATTAAAAAAACTTCTTCGACCATTAAGGAAGACTGGCTCACCGATAAGGGTATGGATAAAGGAAGTCCCTTACATTAAAGCGGTACGATTTTTTGATGTCCCAAGTGGCAATGTACCTGCTCTTCGCAAAAGGTCTGGTTCGTTTATTGAGAAGCCATTTCCCCATGCTGCTATTCGAAGAATGAAAGCATTTTTAGCTAACGCACCAAATAGAAATGCTAAAATTTGGCAGCAATCGCTGCGAGGCGCTGTCAGTCAGGTTGCATCAAATCGTAGTGCCTATTTTTATAGGAACGCCCTCATTGCCCAAGAGTACCTCACTACATGGGAAAAGCCACAAGAAGAGAACCAAAACATTCAATGGATAGAGGACTTGAGACGTGCATTATCGCCTTATACTGCTGGTGATTACGTAAATTTCCCTGATCACTATATAAAAGATTGGCCTAGCGCTTATTATGGACGTAATTTCAGACGCCTTAGAGAAGTAAAGACGAAATATGATCCATTCAATGTCTTTACATTTCCTCAAAGTATCCCACCTGTTAGGAAATGGATTTGAAGGTGCCAGGCACCCACACAATTTGCTACAATTATTAAACGGAAAAAAAGATGACATTAAGAAAAAATCCTTAAATGTCATCTTTTTTTAGTTATTCTTCTACTAAATAATGATAGATATCGTGTTGCACCGGGTTTTCTAGTAACATGTTCATAGTAGCTACAGAGTATGACTTCCCTTTATCAATTAGTTCAGCATTTTGAGCACTATTAGAATCAACAATTACTTTACCTAGGTAATAAAAATCTTTCCCCTCACCATTATGCTTTTTTACAAACAAATGAACAGCTATATTTAAAGCATGTGAATTTACAATTGGTGCAATGTCTTTAGCTGTGATGCTTCGATTCTTTGTAGAACACCATTTGAAAATTTCTGCTGATAAAAACTCATCCATGTATTTAACTTCAGAATCATCATCTTGAGCTTTATGATAATTTACTAAGATAGGACAAGAATTCATCTTGATTCGACCACCATTAAGTGTACCTTCTTCATTGCGATCCCAATTCAGCAGTCTACAGATATCTTTTCGAGAATACTTTTTATAGAGTGTAAACGGTTGAGTAATATTATATTGTTTATTCTTCTCATAGGCGCATGAAAGAATATCAGCAAGCATGGATTTGTATTGTGATTTCTGAAGGCTAGCTTCCAGCTCGTTGTTAAAATAATATGTGTCATTTTGCAACATGATGATAGGTATTGAACCATATTTCTCTCGCGCGGTAGTGACAAAGAAATCTAAAGTTAAATAGTTCTCAACAGAAATAAGTGTTTCATCATCTGAATATGTACCAGATTGTTCTAGTAAACGGATATAATCCATTTTTGAAACTGCGCCAGTTTTTAATAATTGATTGAGTAAAATGATTTCGTGAATTCTTTTTCCATTCATAAGCTCTAATGAAAACATTGTTAAAATAGCAAGCTCATAGCATGACAAGACAGGTACAGTTTCTTTCATTTTAGCTAAAAAGGCGTGGTAGTTTGGACTATTTTCAAAAATAACTTCGGGATCTAATGAGTTATATTTTATAAAATCAAGGAGCGTAGGGACCTTACCGAGACGATATTTTAGATCTGTGTATTTTGAGCGTAAAAATCTTACTGACGATAAATTTAACTTTTTTTCATCAATAGCTGCAAAAATCCGCTTCTTAGCAATTTCCTCAAAATTTATTGTGGAGACCCCTTGAATGTAATTTGTATTTACTGTTTTGCGCCGTATATTATCTTTGTTCATAGTTTGGTCACCAGATAATGCGATTGGAATTAAGTAATTGTTTTTATAATTACCAATAAAATCAATTACAGTGACATACTCTTTAGAATCATGTTTACGTAATCCTCGTCCAAGCTGTTGAATAAAGATAATGCTAGATTGCGTTTGACGGAGCATAATGATTTGATTTAAATAAGGGATATCAATTCCTTCATTAAAAATATCTACTGTTAAAATGTATTCAAGCTCAGATCGCTCTAATTTTTTAATGGCCGCCTCTCGTTCTGCTTGTGAGTGGTCACCTGTAAGAGCCATTGTTTTTAAACCACGGAGATTTAATGCAGTTGATAATGCATGTGTTTCTTCTTTTGAACGACAGAATATTAATCCTCGAACTTTTTCGCCTGAATAGCCATAGTAATTGATTTTTTCGATAATATGTTTAATCCGTTCATCAGAAACAAGGAACTGAAGTTTTGAAGTATCATCAATGAGTTCACCATCTTTTTCGTATTCAGTAACACCGAAATAATGGAAGGGACAAAGCATATCTTCTTCAAGAGCTGCTTGAAGGCGAATTTCATAGGCAATGTTATAATCAAATAGCTCGTAGGTATTGTAATTATCTGTACGTTCAGGAGTTGCCGTCATACCAAGAAGAAATTCTGGTTCAAAATAATTGAGAATGGCCTGATAAGTATTTGCTCCTGCACGATGCGCCTCATCTATTATAATATAGTCGAATTCATTCTTTTTAAATTGTAGTAAATAGCGCTGTGAAGATATAGTTTGAACGGTTGCAAATAAATACTTAGCATCTGTGTCTTTTGAGTTACCCGAAAGAATGCCGAAATCGTTTTCTGGACCACCTAGTATTTTTTGATAATCTTGCAGTGCTTTCTTTAAGATTTGCTCTCGATGTACAACAAAGAGCATTTTTTTCGGTGCAAAATTTCTTACATCAAATGCAGATAAATATGTCTTACCTGTTCCAGTTGCTGAAATAATGAGGCCTTTCTTCGCACCAGATGCTCTGAGGTTTTTTATTTGTTCAAGAGCTGCTGTTTGCATTTTATTTGGCTGGACAGCAAGACTATCCGCTAGAGCGTTTGTTAAATATTGTACGTTAATATCCAAAGCATTTGCAGTAGTCTGTTTAATGAATGGTTGTAGGACATAACTTTGTTTGTAATTTGTAATCCATTCTTTCGTTAATGGAATTGCTTCATACCAAGCATCTTCAAATTGCCTTTTAAAATGATTGATAACTTCACCATTTTCTAATGATGTTAAAAACATATTCCATTCATAATTTGCTTTTAGTGCGCTATCAGTTAAATTTGAGCTTCCTACTATTAACGAATAGTAATTTTGATGTTCGAATATATATCCCTTGGAATGAAAGCCTTTAATGCCAGTCAATCGAACCTCAACATTCTCAAGCTTCAATAATTCTATAAACATCTTCGGTTGATTAAAGTTTAAAAATGTCGAGGTTAAAATTCGACTTTTATGCCCTTAAGTTTGAGGTCATAAAGCATTGTTTTTAAGGTAGCTAGTCCGCCTTCTGTAATAAAGGCGACAGAAAAAGTAAAAGTTTTGCATGTTTTTAATTCTTGTAGTAGTGTAGATAAAACATTTTCGTGTGTTTTATTTGTTAATAGTTTTGGCTTAAATTGCGTAGGTACAGCTCTATCTTGATCAATAAAACCTTTATAAAAAGATTGTTCAATTTTGTGAATTAGTTGCTCCATATGCTTCACACCATTTCATCCAAATTCATAACCATTATTTTTCATTCATAATTTTTTCAACTGCAGGTATATCAGCAGGAGCGAAGTTAAGTTCAAAAAGTTCTTTACGAGGAACCCATCTAGTTTCAGCGTGTTCGATCGCAACGGGTATGCCTTTTAATAATCGAGCTTTATACGTTTCTAAGCGAACAATAAACTTTTCATATTCGTATGTAGTATCTTCTACTTTTTCTCCAACTTTTATAGAGCAATTAAATTCTTCTGTGATCTCTCTGGTTAATGCTTGTTCAGGCGTTTCTCCTACTTCAATTTTACCTCCAGGGAATTCCCAATAATTTGCTAATGTCATATCGGGACTTCTTAAAGCACAAAAAATCTCCTGCATCTCATTCTCAATAATTGCGCCAACTACATGTACATTTTTTTTCATAAATTTTCACCCTATAATATTATTTATATAATAATCATAGCCGATTTAACGGAAATGAACAGCAAATTTTAGCAGATTGTTTGAACGTTAAGAAATGTTTATAAATAAAGGTCAAGTAACTGTTGTTATGACTAAATATTTTAAGATATCCCCTTATCAGTTCTGCTTTATCCCACAACACAATATAGTGAAATATACGTTTTTTTTGATTCCTTTTAATAAGATACATCTAAGGGAGGTCATGTGGATGCTCTCAAAATTATTTGGTAAACGGAAGTTGCACATTTATGCACCGATGCATGGAGAGATTGTGTCGCTTGATCAAGTACCTGATCCCGTTTTTAGCGAAAAAATGTTGGGAGAAGGGCTAGCAATCGTACCTATTGATGGGCATGTTTATGCACCGATTGACGGTACAGTCATATTTGTTGCTGAGACGAAACATGCAATAGGGATTCGCGCAAAGGATGGTACAGAGCTTCTTATTCACATTGGTTTGGAAACAGTTTCTTTAAATGGGCAAGGCTTTACGGTTTTGGTGAAAGAAGAGGATCGGATATCAATGGGTCAAATACTAATTAAGGTAGATTGGCACTTTGTTCGAGAAAATGCCAAGAGCATTATAACGCCAATACTCATCACTAACAGCAAAGAGCGACAAATTCAATATCAAGGATCAAAGGAATGTATTGTGGGAGAAACATTGTTAATGATTGTTATTGCAAAGTAAAGCAAAAGGAGGTGTCAATTCTCAACGAAATGGTGACTGTGTAAGTGCGTACATTTCATACTTTTACGATAACACACTAAAGTGTCTTCCCCTCGAGTTTGTTTTCCATGGAGGAAGAAATCTTTCACTTCGGACTCCGTCACAAATGAATGTCTAGTGCCTCAATAGCAACAAGAATTAGTGTCTTTGTATGGTGCTTGAGGGAAAAGCAGACACTTAATGGCATTTTGTGGGTCTTCACCTCATTATGATGGAAAGGGGATCGTTGTGTATGAAGAGATATCTACAAAGATTAGGACGCTCTTTGATGTTACCGGTTGCTGTGCTATCAGCTGCTGCCATTTTAATGGGAATTGGTTATTGGATTGACCCTACTGGATGGGGATCAGGGAATGTGCTTGCCGCGTTTTTGATAAAAGCAGGTGCTTCGATTATTGACCATATTCCGATTTTGTTTGCGGTTGGAGTTGCATTTGGGATGGCGAAGGAAAAAGATGGTTCTGCGGCGATTAGTGGTTTGGTGGCATTTCTAGTAGTAACAACGATGCTTTCAACTGATACGGTTGCCCTTCTGCAATCAGTTGATCCTGCAACTGTTGATATCGCCTTTAACAAAATTGATAATGCGTTTATTGGTATTCTATCAGGTTTGATTGCAGCAGCGATGTTTAACCGTTTTAGTCATGTTAAGTTACCAGATTTCTTAGCATTTTTTAGTGGTAAACGACTTGTACCGATTGTATCAGCAGTGATTATGCTCTTTGTTTCAGCATTATTATTTTATATTTGGCCGATTGTTTTTGGAGCATTAGTATCATTTGGTGAAGGTATCAGTGGTTTAGGTGCGGCAGGTGCTGGTTTATATGGCTTCTTCAATCGCTTATTGATTCCAACGGGCTTACACCACGCATTGAATACTGTTTTTTGGTTTGACACAATTGGTATAAATGATATCGGGAAGTTCTGGGACGGTTCTGGTGTCAAAGGGATAACAGGTATGTATCAGGCTGGTTTCTTTCCAATTATGATGTTTGGTTTACCAGCTGCTGGTTTAGCAATGTACCATACAGCGAAAACCACAAGAAAAAAACAAGTAGCATCTTTAGTGATGGCCGCAGGTTTTACTTCGTTCTTTACAGGCGTGACAGAACCGCTTGAATTTTCGTTCATGTTCCTAGCACCAGTTCTTTATTTTGTGCATGCTGTGTTAACAGGGTTATCTATGTTTATAGCGGCTACTTTCCAGTGGACAGCAGGCTTTGGATTTAGTGCGGGCTTTATCGACTATGTCTTGACCCTCCGCCTTCCACTCGCAAATTTACCACTAATGCTTGTGTTACAGGGACTCGTCTTTGCTATAATTTATTACTATGTATTCAAGTTTTTAATATTAAAATTTTACATAAACATCATTAGACTCGTCGTTTTCAAAATTAGCGGCAGAAATTTATGCTGGCTTAGGTGGTACTGCTAACGTTAGTTCGATAGAGCATTGTGCTACGCGTTTACGAGTTGAGGTCGCACATATGGAGAAGGTTGATCAAAAGCGCATAAAAAATACAGGGGTCTATGGCATAAATATTGTTGGGCCAAATAGTATTCAAGTAATTGTTGGTGCAAATGTACAATTTGTTGCGGATGAAATAGAGAAATTACGAAAATAATGAAGGAATGTCAGCTGTTTAACGAGAAGATTCAATAATCGTTAAACAGCGTTTTCTCCCTGACTATGAAATTCCTCATTTTCTAAGGTATAATAATGAGTAGTAAATAGGAAAAAGGCGGTACGAGGAACGATGAAGAGAATTGAGTCTACGCAAAATGCGTTAGTGAAATATTGGAAGAAGTTAGCGACGACACGTAAAGAACGAGAGCGTTCTGGTGAGTTTTTAGTGGAAGGTTTCCATTTGGTGGAGGAAGCTTTGAAAAATAACGAACAAGTGTTACAGCTAATTGTGCGTGAGGGTGTCGATTTGCCGATGCTCTGGCCGATTGATAATGTAGCAATGGTGGAAGTGACGGCAGCTGTGGCGAAGGAGTTTGCAGAAACAGAAACATCTCAGGGTGTATTTGCGGTTTGTAAACAGCCAGCTGTAGAAGAAGAGATGATGGCTTCATGGCGTAAGGTACTGCTGATTGACGCGGTGCAGGATCCAGGTAATATTGGAACAATGATTCGTACAGCAGATGCGGCAGGAGTGGAAGCAGTTATACTTGGCAAGGGTTGTGCGGATTTATATAACCCCAAAACGTTGCGTTCTGCGCAAGGCTCACATTTCCATGTTCCTGTTGTGCGTGGTGATTTAGAGGATTGGATTGATAGGCTACAGGATAATGGTGTGCCCGTATTTGGAACGGCACTGGATGAAGATGCTGTCCTGTACAGTGAAATTCAACATAACGGTGCATTTGCGATTATGATGGGTAATGAAGGCAGTGGTATTCACCCACAGCTGTTAGCAATGACAGATCAAAATATTATCATTCCAATCTTTGGACAAGCTGAATCATTAAACGTAGCTGTTGCCACAGGAATTGTTCTGTACGGATTTGTGAAGTAGTTGCTTTGGCACTGTGAATATCGCTGATAAAAGCACAACAAATATCGCAGATAAAAAGCAATAATCGCAGGTCGACCCACGACTATCGCCGCTAAAAGAGCGTTTATCGCCGGTAAACCATCGGGAATAGCCCGCAAATCAGCAAAAAACGCCGCTAGACCTGATAAGATAGCTGAAAACGGGCACTTGACCCTTGAAATGCGACTGCATATTATTGTATAATCACTTTTAAATGTAATCATGTATACAAAAATGCTTTGACCGGGAAGTAGTAAAGATTGTGAATGGACGACAGGGAGTGTGGGCCGGAGATTGAGAGCCAGCACCGTACCAATGCAGTTTTGAATTCAGCCCGTTAGCAGCTACCGGGACCAGCGAAATGCTGTAAAGGTATGCCGGCTTCAATCGAGTCGTTATGGCAATGAAGTGATTGTGCGGAATTTACGTGCAATAACTAGGGTGGTACCGCGAATATGTCCTCGTCCCTTTTTTAGGGGCGAGGTTTTTTTGTGTCATTAGCGCAAGCGGGCATTTACATGAACAAGGAGGATTTAACACATGGAAGAGCAACTAAAGCAGTTAGAGCAAGAAGCACTGGCGAAAATTGAAGCGGCAGCAAATTTAAAAGAATTAAATGATGTGCGTGTAGCCTATTTAGGGAAAAAGGGACCAATCACAGATTTACTAAAAGGCATGGGTAAATTATCAGCAGAGGAACGTCCCAAAATGGGGGCCTTAGTCAACACTGTTCGTGAAAATGTTACAGTTGTGCTTGAAGCAAAAGTGACAGTTTTGGAAGAAGCAGCGATTGCTGAAAAATTAGCAAGTGAGTCGATTGATGTCACATTACCGGGTCGTGCAATTAAAGTCGGCAACCGTCATCCATTAACACGTGTGATCGAAGAAATTGAAGATTTATTCATCGGCATGGGCTACGAAATTGCAGAGGGGCCTGAAGTTGAGAAGGATTACTATAATTTCGAGGCATTGAATTTACCAAAAGGACACCCCGCTCGTGATATGCAGGATTCGTTCTATATTTCCGAGGAAATATTATTACGTACGCATACGTCACCTGTTCAGGCTCGTACAATGGAAGCCAAAAAAGGTGAGTCGATTCGTATTATTTGTCCAGGGAAAGTATTCCGTCGAGATAACGATGACGCTACACACTCTCACCAATTCATGCAAATTGAAGGTTTAGTAATTGGCGAAAATATTCGCATGAGTGACCTTAAAGGTACATTAGATACTTTAGCAAAAAAAATGTTCGGTGCAGACCGCGAGATTCGATTGCGTCCAAGTTTCTTCCCATTCACAGAACCGTCAGTTGAAATGGATATTTCTTGCTTCAAGTGCGGTGGCTCAGGCTGTAACGTATGTAAAGGTACTGGTTGGATTGAAATTTTAGGTGCAGGTATGGTGCATCCAAATGTACTTGAAATGGCTGGCTATGATCCAAAGAAAGTTTCTGGTTTTGCATTCGGTATCGGTGCAGAACGAATCGCAATGCTAAAATACGGAGTCGACGATATTCGTCATTTCTATACAAGTGACACACGTTTCTTATCACAATTCGAGCGAACAGAGGCGTAAGGAGGACTAAAAATGTTAGTATCATTAGAATGGTTAAAAGATTATGTAAGCACACAGGATTTAGTGCCTGAAGAGTTGGCAGAAAAAATTACGCGCTCTGGGATTGAGGTAGACGCAGTAATCGACCGTGCGAACGGAATGGATAAGGTCGTTGTCGGCCATGTTGTATCAAAAGAAAAACATCCTGAAGCAGACAAATTAAATATTTGCCAAGTAGACGTAGGGGAAGCAGAGCCACAACAAATTATTTGTGGTGCGCCAAACGTTGATGCAGGTCAAAAAGTGATCGTTGCTCGCCCAGGTGCACATTTACCAGGTGGCATTAAAATTAAAAAAGCTAAACTTCGTGGTCACGAATCGAACGGTATGATTTGTTCATTACAAGAGCTGGGTGTTGAAGGCAAGCTCGTACCAAAAGCTTATGCAGAGGGCATTTATGTGTTACCAGCTGACGCAGAGGTGGGTGCTGATGCACTTGCACTTTTAGGTTTACGTGACACAGTGTTAGAACTTGGTTTAACACCAAACCGCTCGGATGCACTTTCAATGTTAGGTGTAGCATATGAAGTCGGAGCAATTCTTTCAGAGGAAGTAAAATATCCAGAAATCGCCTACAAAACATCATCTGAAAAAGCTCAGGACGTGTTAAAACTTCGCGTAGAAGATTTACAAGCGAATCCAATGTACGTGGCAAAAGTCGTGAAAAACGTAAAAATCGCAGAATCACCAATGTGGTTACAACACCGTTTAATGGCTGCCGGCGTACGTCCACACAACAATGTAGTTGATGTGACGAACTATGTTTTAATGGAGTATGGCCAACCGCTACATGCATTTGACTACGACAGTCTTGCAACAGGTGAAATTGTCGTGCGTAAAGCGACAGAAGGTGAAAAAATCACAACTTTAGATGAGCAGGAGCGTACATTAAAAGCGACTGATTTAGTAATTACAAATGGCAAAGAACCTGTAGCTATTGCCGGTGTAATGGGTGGCGCAAACTCTGAAGTAACAGAAACGACAACAACAGTTGTTATTGAATCTGCTTACTTCGATGGTTTAACAGTACGTCAAACTTCTCGTAACTTAGGACTTCGCTCAGATGCATCAGCTCGCTTTGAAAAAGGTGTTGATCAAAACCGTGTTGTACCTGCAGCTGAACGCGCTGCGGCATTACTTGCTGAATTAGCTGGTGGTGAAGTGCTTGAAGGCACATGCATGGTGGACGAATTAGATAAAACACCAGCACGTGTCGTTGTTTCACCAGATTTTATCAATGAGCGTCTAGGGATGAAAATCTCATTAGAAGATATGTTGTCAATTTTAGAGCGTTTAAAATTTGGCGTAGAGGCGGCAAATGGATTATTAATTATTGATGCGCCGACACGTCGTCAGGATATTAAAATCGAAGAGGATATTGTGGAAGAAATCGCACGTCTTTACGGCTACGATGAAATTCCAATGACTTTACTAGAAGGTGCAAACCAAGTAGGCAGCCTAACTCCTTACCAAGCAAACCGCCGCGTTGTACGTAACTATATGGAAGGTGCGGGACTTTACCAAGCAGTAACGTATTCATTAACATCAGAAGCCTTATCACAACGCTTTGCTTTGAAAGCAGCATCGGTAACGCGTTTATTAATGCCAATGAGTGAAGAACGTTCAACGCTTCGTCAAAGCTTAATTCCACATTTAATTGAGGCTGCCGCATATAATGTCGCGCGTAAGGCGGACAGTGTGGCGTTATACGAAGTGGGTTCTGTATTCCTTGGTCAATCAGCAGAAGGTCAACCTTTTGAGGAAGAGCATGTTGCAGCTGTTCTAACGGGTAAATGGTTAGACCATGCTTGGCAAGGAGAGAAAAAAGAAGTAGATTTCTTCGTGTTAAAAGGAATTATTGAAGGTGTTGTGAATAAGCTAGGTCTTGGCAATCGTATTTCCTTTGTCAAAGCACAAGTAGATGGTCTACACCCTGGCCGTACAGCAAGCATTCTATTAGACGGCGAGCAAGTCGGCATTATTGGTGGTTTACACCCTGCTGAGCAAAAAACTTGGGGTGTGAAAGATACGTACGTAATGGAAATGAACCTAGTGGCCTTACTTGATGCTACTGCAAACGAAGCACCACTTGGCTATCAACCAGTACCGCGCTTCCCAGCTATGTCCCGTGATATTGCATTGGTGATGGACAGTGCAACTGCTGCAGGAGAAGTTGTTGCTGTTATTCATTCAGCTGGCGTGAAACTGTTAAAAGACATTCGAGTATTCGATGTGTACGAAGGGGAGAAAATGGAAGCTGGCAAAAAATCGGTTGCTTTCTCATTAACATACTTCGATCCAGAACGTACGCTAACAGATGATGAGGTAGTCGCAGCACACAATAAAGTACTAAAAGCCATCGCTACAATTGAAGGTACAGAAGTCCGTTAATAGAAAATTATAAGTCAAAGGCTGTCTCAGAATCATTGAGGCAGCCTTTTTATTTGTTTAAATGAATCCATATCAGAATTCAATTCCATATCAATAAAGGCGAATATTATTAAAGTAAAAAATAATTGTTCATATCACTAGGTATATGCCACTACAGACGGAAGCTATCTGCGGTTAAGCACCGAACCGCTTCGGGGCAACAAGTGTCTTTATGTGCGAAAGCGAAGCGACAGCAACAAGTGTCTTTATGTGCGAAAGCGAAGCGACAGCAACAAGTGTCTTTATGTGCGAAAGCGAAGCGACAGCAACAAATGTCTTTATGTGCGAAAGGGAAGCGGCAGCACAGAATGTTGGTCTCAAAGGCGTTGTCACAGGACGTGACGCTTATAGCCTTCGTTCCCATAAAAGCGTATTCTAGGGGCTTGGTTTGCTCGTTTTTTCCACTGGAGTCGCCGCCTTACGCTCCTACAAAAATATTCGAAATTTATTCAAATCACTATTATATTTTTAGCTTTTAATAATATTTAGAAATAACAAAAAATAAATCAAACGTATTTATTGTGTGTATAGTAGAAACTGGATAGAAATTTTTAGTAAGAGGAGATAAGCATTGTGAAAAATCATCGAAAACGAGGAACCTTATCCGTGCGTGCTCGATTAATATGGGCATTTACATTGACGCTTTTAATTCCAAGTTTTGCAATTGGAACATTGTCATACATGAAGGCGGCCAATCAATATCAAGCAGAATTGAGTAAGAACTCACGCGAAAATGTAGATTTATTAAATTCATTAATTTCAGAAGAAATAGCACCCATCCTTGATGATGCCGAATATTTGGCTGCTTATTTTAATAAGGACTGGCAAGATGCCGAGCTTTTAAAGGAAATAGAAAAATATAATGCGCTACATAGCAGTGTTTCCGTTGTCAATTTAGCAATGGAAGGGCACAAATTTTTACGCTCTCCATATGCCGAATCTGACCCGGACTATAATCCCTTTACGAGACCTTGGTATGTAAAGGCGATAGAGTCGCCAGGCAAGAGTGTTATGGTTGATCCATATCAATCAACTATTACAGGAGAATTAATATTATCAGTTTCAGCAGGTTTACAGGACGGTTCAGGGGTTATTTCGATTGGGCTGAATTTAGAGGGAATTTCTGAGCTTGTACATACGGTGAAGATTGGTAAAAACGGCTATGCTTCATTAGTGAACGCCAACAATGTTAGTATTGCGGATCCTTTCTCAGAAGTGGGGACGGCGCTTAAAGATTCTTATGTAGAAAAGATGGAAGGCAAGAATGAAGGCCAATTTAATATAGAGGAAGATGGCAAGGAGTACCAAGTATTCTTTGTAACGAATAAACTAACAGGTTGGAAAATTATCGGCACCATGGATATGGCAGATGTATCAGCTGTCACAGCACCTATCTTCACCACAACTTTGCTAGTAATTGCGATCGCTTTAGTCATCTGTGGCGTAATTGGTGCCTTTATCATCAGTTCGATTACCCGCCCATTGAAACAGCTGGCTACTGTCGCTGAGCAGGTAGGTGATGGAGATTTACGTAATTTTATCGAAATGAACACTAATGATGAGTATGGCAAATTGGCTAGTATCTTTAACAAAATGATTAGCTCCTTACGTGAGGTTGTTCGTGACGTTAGTGAAAAATCAACCCTGCTAACTTCATCGTCGGAACAGCTTACAATAAGCACAGACGAAAATAAGCGGGCCACTACGCAAATTGTCGAGTCAATCCAGGTGTTTGCAGGAACTGTTGATTCTCAAGCCGAAATCATCCATAAAAGTTCAAATGCTGTTCGAGAAATGTCTTCATCGATTCAAAACATTTCACACAAGGCAGATACCGTCAATGTAATGTCGAACAAATCGATGGAAGCAGTGGTTGTAGGAAATCAGACTATTCAAACAGCTATTGAGCAGATGCAAATCATTCAACAAACGGTTCACGCGCTTGAAGACACTGTTCAAACATTAGGTACTCGTTCACAGGAAATTGGCCATATTGTTGAAGCGATAACGCAAATTGCTGACCAAACAAACTTATTGGCATTGAATGCAGCGATAGAAGCGGCACGAGCAGGAGAGCACGGCAAAGGTTTTGCAGTCGTTGCCGATGAGGTAAGAAAGTTAGCTGAACAGTCTGCCCAGTCAACACTGCAAATTAAAGATATCATTACTTATATTCAAAAGGATACGAAGCTAGCGGTCGAGTCGATGGCCATTGGAACAGCAGAGGTTGTAAAAGGCATCGAAGTGACGACAATTGCAGGGCAGTCGTTTGGAGAAATTCGTAGTAATGTGCAACAAGTGACAAAAGAAGTTGGAGAAATTTCACAAGCAGCGAAGGTGATTTCACTTCACTCTGACGAAGTGGCGAACGGAATTGAAATTGTGTTAGAACGTACAAATGAAAACGTAGCAAGTGCACAAAACATTTCCGCTGCAACAGAGGAACAGCTTGCCACGATGGAAGAAATCGCATCCTCAGCTGAAGCACTAGCTGAAATGTCAGATAATCTTCAGCAATCGATTCAGCAATTTAAATATTAAAGATAAACAAGGGTGTCTACAGTGATGTGACACTCTTGTTTTTCTATCTAAGATGTTAGAAGGGGAGAACGCATGAATTATCTTCTAAACGAAGTAAATTTTATTTGATTTTTCGAGCCTTCTCAGTATTGGCGAAGTGCCATTTAGTGATGGAGCGTAAAAATTCTTCACCTTGTCCACGCCATATTCGCGCGGCTAATGCATCGACCTTTGCAGAGGCCCCCTTCAACAGTTCTATACCTGCAAGTTCACTTAGTCGATCCATTTCTTTTAAGAAAGCTGCGCGTGCTAAGATGGAAGCCGTTGCTACTGACACATGAAGCTGCTCGGCTTTGGTAGATAACAATACATTTTCACGCACAATATCCTTTTCGTTCTTTAAATAATTGTAGTAAACCCCACGCTCTGCAAACTGGTCAATAAGAATATGCATAGGCTTTTCTGGGGCCATTTTAGACAGTGTATGCCCTAGTGCTTTATTGTGCATCATGGCTTTCATTTTACCCTGTGAGTAGCCTTTTGCTTGTAACGCGTTATATTTTTCATTGCGTAATATAAGTACACTATGGATACATGCTGCACGTAAATCTGGTGCAATTCGTCGCATATAGTCATCTGTTAGCATTTTTGAATCCTTGACGCCTAGCTCGTTCACTAATTCGATTTTTGAAGCAGGCACATAAACCGCCGCAACTGTAATTGGGCCAAAATAATCGCCAGTACCTGTTTCATCCGAACCTAAAACAGACATCGAGGCAAAACCATCTGGAAGCACGTCGCCCTTTGCGCCAATAGAGGATGATTTGGGTGAACTCGTTGTTTGGGCGCTACCACCCCAACGTGCTGCTTCTCGATCTGCACCGCTTCCTTGAAACATTAATTTCCCTGATTTATATAAAGTTATTGCTGTATCTGGTAGTTTGGCAGCAAATACCACACCAGGTGCTTTACGCTCCACAAAATTGCTTGCGTAATAAGTTATCACCTCTTTTTGCATATTTGTTGAAATTAAAAGTACAATATTTGACATTTTATAGTTCCTTTCTGTCCTCGTTGTTCACAATTTTATACCTTTCATGGTATGATAATAAATAGCTTTTTTGTGTGGACGTTGCTCACTACTGAATAAAATCGTGAGCAAAAAGATTTTATTGGAGGGTGCGACTATGGAAAATCAAGAAAAGAACAAAATTTCTGTGGAAATATATGGTCATACATATAAAATGGTCGGCTCTGAATCTATTGGACATATGCGACTTGTCGCTTCGATTGTTGATGACCGTATGCGCGAAATGAATTTACATAATCCCTCACTTGATAGCGCAAAGCTTGCCGTCCTTACAGCAGTGAATACGGTGCACGATTATTTACTCTTAAAAGAGCAAATGGAATTACTAGAAGAAGAATTGAAAAAATTAAAGGGTTGAAGTGAATGCTAGATTTAATTATATTATTAGTGTTATTGGTTGGACTCATTGTTGGGGCAAAACGTGGCTTTATCGTTCAAATGATGCATATTGTCAGTTTTGTAGTTGCCCTAATTGTTGCGTATATCTATTATAAGCCATTAGCGCAAAAATTTGTGTTTTGGGTGCCATATCCAGGTGTAACGGATTCAGGAAGTCTTGGCGTAGTTATTGATAGCTTAGATTTAGACCGCACGTTTTACCGTGTAGTTGCGTTTGCAGTCATTTTCTTTGCGGTGAAAATTTCGTTACAAATTGTGGCATCGATATTTGATTTTATTGCCTACTTACCTGTTTTAGGAACATTGAATCGCTGGCTTGGTGCGCTTTTTGGCATCATTGAAAATTATTTAATTATGTTTATTGTGCTGTATATACTGGCATTGTTGCCTATTGATATGATTCAAAATTTAATGTCGAAGTCGTTGTTATCCGGGCTCATATTGGAGCATACACCGATTATCACGAAGATGTTCCAAAACTGGTGGTATATTTATCTCCATTCATCATAAGAATTAACCGCTATCTTTATTGATTGACTGTTAATGTCCTTAAGTATTTTTGGAGAGTTACACTTAAAATGAAATCGCAGTTATTAGGCGTAATGATGTTCTGTGAGAAAGTAGTATAGCCACGAAGCATCTGCGTCAACTATTTTTTGTACCGAAAGCAAAGCTCAGTGATCACTGTGTTTTGATAGGCAATAGCAAACTATGCACTTCTCTCGGACTTGAGGGAAGTGTTTTTAAGATAGGAGGAATTCCCAATGAACAAAAAAACAATTATTCGTACACTTGAAAAAATTGCTTTATATATGGAATTACAAGGTGAAAATCCTTTCAAGGTCTCTGCCTTTCGTAAAGCAGCGGCGGCACTTGAAGCGGACGAGCGTTCATTAAGCGAAATGGAGGATGTTACGAAACTAAAAGGCATCGGTAAAGGCACAGCTGCCGTTATTGAGGATCTTATCGCAACAGGCGAATCGAGCCTCTTAAAAGAATTAGAAGACATCGTGCCGAAAGGATTACTGCCATTATTGAAGCTGCCAGGTTTAGGTGGCAAAAAAATTGCCAAGCTTCATCAAGAGCTAGGGATCGATTCAGCAGAGAGTTTAAAGATTGCTTGTGAGGCTTGCAAAGTACGTGAACTAGCAGGTTTTGCAGCAAAAACAGAAGAAAAGATTTTAAAAGAGCTTGCGAATTTTGCAAATCGTTCGGAGCGCTTGCCGATTTGGCAATTAGAGCCTGTCGTTTTACAAATCGAAGCACTTCTCGGTAGTATGGAAGAAGTGGAACGTTTTTCAGTTGCTGGGAGCTTCCGTCGTGCATCAGAAACAAGTAAAGATATCGATTTTATCGTTGTAACAGAGACAGTCGAGGTTGTACGTGAAAAATTACTGAATGAACTTTTAATCCAAGAGGTAGTGGCTGCAGGTGATACGAAAATTTCTGTTGTATTAGATTTTGAGGAGCCGATTAGTGTTGATTTTCGTTTGGTGAAAGATACAGAGTATACAACAGCCTTGCATCATTTTACAGGCTCAAAAGACCATAATGTGCGTATGCGTCAAATTGCAAAGGCACGTGGTGAGAAAATAAGTGAGTACGGTGTAGAACAAGCTGATGGTTCTGTGCTGACATTTCCAGACGAAAGTGCATTCTTTGCTCATTTTGATTTACCTTTCATCCCACCTAGCTTACGTGCAGGGACAACAGAGTTTGACCGTACAGCAGAAATTGCGGATTTAGTAATGCTTGACGACATTGTGGCGGATTTGCATATGCATACGACATGGTCGGATGGAGCGTACTCTGTTGCCGAAATGGGTGAAGCTTTACTTACGCGTGGTTATCAATATAGCGTTATTACCGATCACTCACAGTATTTAAAGGTGGCAAATGGTTTAACACCTGAACGATTAATGAAGCAACGCTTAGAAATTGAAGCATTTAACGAAGCGCATCCAGACTTTTATTTATATGCCGGAACAGAGATGGATATTTTACCAGATGGTTCGTTAGATTTTGAAGACAACGTACTGAAAGAGTTGGATTTTGTGATTGCCTCCATACACTCTAGTTTCACACAATCACAAGATAAAATCATGGCTAGGTTACACACAGCGATGCAAAATCCGTATGTTCATATGATTGCTCATCCTACTGGCCGCATTATTGAAGACCGAGCTGGCTATCATCCAGATATGGTACAGTTAATTGCGTGGGCTAAGGAATATGGTAAAATTTTAGAGTTAAATGCGAATCCATATCGTCTCGATTTATGTGTCGAGCATTTAGAAATGGCGGTAGCAGCAGGTGTACCTATAGCAATAAATACCGATGCACATGATATCAATCATTTACGTTTTATGGATATCGGCGTGCGCTATGCAAACAAAGCATGGTTGAAAAAAGATATGATTGTCAATACATGGACGCGTGAACAATTTGAAGCGTTTATTCGACGAAATAAATAGGTTGAGGAGGTGTTCTCAGTGATCGCACAACGCGCATTGAAAACACTAGAATATGATAAAGTGCGTCAGCAAGTGGCAACACACTGTACATCATCCATTGGCAAATCAGCCATTGATGAGCTTGTGCCACAAACGGACTTTGAAAAAGTCGTGCAATTATTAGAAGAAATGGATGAAGGTTTATCCATTTTACGAGTTAAAGGTAATGTGCCAATGGGCGGCATTTTCGATGTGCGCCCTGCGGCAAGACGTGCACAAATAGGTGGCATGTTGTCAGCGATGGAATTAATGGAAGTTTCAAGTACGATTCGAGCAAGCCGTATTCTTCGCAATTTTATCGAGGATTTACAGGCGGATGAAATGATAGAAATTCCACACTTCGTTGACAAGAAGGACGCAATGCCAGTCCTAACAGGCT
This sequence comes from Lysinibacillus parviboronicapiens, assembly GCF_003049575.1. Taxonomy (GTDB): domain Bacteria; phylum Bacillota; class Bacilli; order Bacillales_A; family Planococcaceae; genus Lysinibacillus; species Lysinibacillus parviboronicapiens. The sequence continues at coordinate 225,681 of NZ_PYWI01000002.1, forward strand.
TGCAACATGAAATTAATAACTGCATTGACGACAATGGCACAGTATTGGATTCCGCCAGTCAAACATTACGTACCATACGTCAATCACTCCGTTCAGAGGAGGCTAAAGTACGTTCAAAGCTAGAAAGCCTTACACGTGGTAGCAATGCCACTAAAATGCTTTCTGATGCACTTGTGACGATTCGAAATGATCGCTATGTAATTCCTGTCAAGCAGGAATACCGTCATCATTATGGTGGCATTGTGCACGACCAATCATCTTCCGGTCAAACACTCTTCATCGAGCCTGATTCGGTTGTGCAAGCGAATAACGAAATTCATCGTCTCAAAATGAAAGAGCAGGTAGAAATTGAACGCATTTTACTTGCACTAAGTGCGATGGTGGAGGAAGTTGCACCAGATTTATTTAATTTAGTTAGAATTCTAGGTGAAATCGACGTTATTTTAGCAAAAGGTAAATATGGTCAAGCAAACAAATGTACGATGCCGAAAATGAACAAGGAAGGCTATATCCGACTTGTGCGAGCACGTCACCCACTACTACCAAGTGAAATAGCTGTCGCAAACGACATTGAGTTTGGTAAAGACATTACAGCTATTGTCATTACAGGGCCTAATACAGGTGGTAAAACCGTAACTTTAAAAACAGTTGGTCTATGTACATTAATGGCGCAGGCAGGTTTACCTGTCCCAGCATTAGATGGGTCAGAACTTGCGGTGTTTGAGCAACTCTTTGCAGATATTGGAGACGAGCAGTCGATTGAGCAATCACTTTCCACTTTCTCATCTCATATGGTGAACATCGTCGACATCTTGCAAAAATTTGACCACGCATCACTTGTTCTCTTTGATGAATTAGGTGCAGGGACTGATCCACAAGAAGGGGCAGCCCTTGCCATTTCAATATTAGATGAAGTACATGGTCGCGGAGCGCGTGTAATGGCTACAACGCATTATCCTGAATTAAAAGCGTATGGCTATAATCGTCCAGGTGTTGCCAATGCAAGTGTAGAATTCGATATTGAAACACTGAGCCCGACTTATCGTTTGCTTATAGGGGTCCCCGGTCGCTCGAATGCCTTTGAAATTTCAAGTAGACTTGGATTACCTGAAGCCATTATTAATCGTGCGAAAAGCTTCACAGGTACTGACCGCCATGAGGTAGAATCAATGATTGCCTCACTTGAAGAGACGCGACGCCAATCAGAGGATGATGCAGAACGCTCTCACGATTTACTTTTAGAGTCAGAATCCTTACGAAAAGAGCTTGAGGATAAGCTACAAGCCTACGAAGAACGTAAAGAAGCACTCGACAAAAAAGCGAAGGAAAAAGCGCGCAAAATTGTCGATGAAGCGAAACGAGAGGCCGAAACCATCATTGCGGAGCTTCGAGAAATGCGTAAAAATGCTAATCAGGTTGTGAAAGAACATGAGCTTATTGAAGCGCGTAAACGCTTGGAGGAAGCGATACCACTCGAAAACAATAAAGTGCTAAAAAAAGCAGCACAAGTAAAGGCTCGTGCGCAAAACTTAGTTGTCGGGGACGAGGTAAAGGTGTTAAGCTATGGTCAACGAGGTACTTTAATAGAAAAAGTATCAAATACTGAGTGGATTGTACAATTGGGCATTTTGAAGATGAAAATTGCAGACAGTGACCTTGAATACATTAAACCTGAGAAAGAACCCATGCATCGGGTTACGGGCGTGAAGAATCGCGATAGCCATGTGAAATTAGAATTAGATTTACGAGGTGAGCGCTTTGAAGATGCAATTATGCGCACTGAAAAATACATTGATGATGCACTACTTGCCAACTATGGGCGCGTATCCATTATTCACGGTGTAGGTACAGGTGCTTTGCGTCAAGGCATTCAAAGCTACTTGAAAAAGCATAAACGCGTAAAATCCTTCCGCTTCGGTGAGGCAGGGGAAGGTGGCTTTGGTGTTACAGTCGTAGAATTGAAGTAGATAAGTAAAGTGTATTCGTACTTGTCTATGCTTAACGTCTTGCTATTGTATAGACAAAACGCTGGCGTGCAGAAAGCACTCCATATAACTGTATGGCAAACGTAGAGAAGAGACAGATAGCCAGGTTTAACACATAGTACGAGGTACGAATAACTGAGGTAAAGGGGACGGAGAAAATGCTAAATTCTAGCTTTTGGCGATATCCAATTATCGAAACGGCAGGATATTTTAGTGTTGTTGTTTTATGTTTAGTCGTCTCGATGGCATTGTTCGAAGTCGTTACGAAATATAAAAATTGGGAAGAAATAAAAAATGGGAATGTTGCAGTGGCGTTAGCAACGGGCGGGAAAATATTGGGGATTTGTAATATTTTTCGGTACTCGATTGCACGTCATAGTACATTGAGTGAAATGATTGGTTGGGGACTTTTTGGTTTTACATTACTAATTGTGGCATATTTCTTATTTGAATTTATGACACCTCGTTTTAATGTAGATCAGGAAATTGCCAATGATAATCGCTCGGTGGGCTTCATTTCTTTCACCATTTCAGTCGGTCTATCGTTCGTTATTGGGGCAAGTATTGCATAGGAGTGTAATGAGATGGAAAAATTAGCGAAAGTATTAATCGTTGTCTGCATCGCATTTTTGGCAGTCGGTGTCTACTATATGCTGACAGTTTAAATTGAAAAACGCATCCTCTTTCTGAGGACGCGTTTTTTTGTATATAGGGCTTGGCGCCACCCGGGAAGTAGTAAGTATCACTCAGGTGAGGCCCGTTAGCGCTCGGGTAGTTGCAAGTATCGCTCAGGTGAAGTCTGTTACCGCTCGGGTAGTCACAAGTACCGCTCAGGTAAAACCTGTTACCGCTTAGGTTTCACTTTACAGTGCACAGACACCACATCGAAACAACAGCAATATCACAAAATTCTATTAAACTCCAATAATATTCTCTCAATTAGATAATGCCCTCGCTTAAAAAATTGTTTTTCGACTATAGAAATATTAGCCACCACATTTGCATGAAAAAAGAAAGAATGAATGAGTATTCATAAGGGGAATCAACATATAACCCTTTATGTCACAGTCATAATAATGTTGTAAAATGCATAATAATTAATCGGAAATGCATTTATTTTCTATTTTGTGTTTGAAAGTGTATTCCTTTTTCATTATAATTAAAATAAGAGTTTACAAAGTTTGGGACAAAGGGGAGAGGACGTATGACAACAAAACCATGGCTAGCAAATTATCCTGAAGAAGTACCATCGTCTTTAACGTTTGAGGAAATTCCTGTGCAAGAGTTTTTGACACGTGCCTATCAAAAGAATCCATCTAAAGTCGCGATTCATTTTATGGGTAAGGATTTGACGTACACCGAGCTATACGAGTCTGCACTTAGGTTCGCAAACTATTTACAATCACTTGGAGTGGAAAAAGGAGATCGTGTGGCGATTATGCTACCAAATACACCGCAAAGTGTCATTGCCTACTATGGCGCAATGTATGCGGGCGCAGTTGTTGTACAGACAAATCCACTTTATACTGAACGAGAGTTACAATATCAAATGGCTGATTCTGGTGCAAAGGTTATTTTAGTAATGGATATATTGTATCCACGCGTGATGAAAATCATGAAAGAAACAGCGCTTGAAAATGTCATCGTTACAGCGATTAAAGACTACTTACCATTCCCGAAAAACTTAGTGTATCCTTTTATTCAAAAGAAGCAGTACGGCTTTAGTGTAAAAGTTGAGCATAGCGGACAAAATCATTTGTTTACAGAGATTATGCGTTCTGCACCAGTAAAAATGATTGATCTCCCGTTTGATTTTGAAGAAGATTTAGCATTATTGCAATATACAGGGGGGACGACTGGTTTTCCGAAAGGTGTAATGCTAACTCACAAAAATTTAATTGCAAATACGACAATGTGTGATGCATGGATGTATAAATGTGTGCATGGTGAAGAGACGATTATGGGGGTGCTTCCATTTTTCCATGTATACGGAATGACAACTGTGATGTTATTATCTGTCTTCACGCAAAATAGAATGGTGTTGTTACCGAAGTTTGACGCGGAAACAGCCTTGAAAACGATTGATAAGCAAAAACCAACGTTATTCCCAGGTGCACCAACATTATATATTGGCTTATTAAATCATCCAGATATTGCGAAGTATAATTTATCGTCCATTAAGGCGTGTTTGAGTGGCTCCGCTTCATTACCTGTAGAGGTTCAAGAGCGCTTTGAAGAAGTTACAGGGGGCAAACTGGTAGAGGGATATGGTTTAACAGAAACTTCACCTGTTACACATGCAACACCAATTTGGAGTAAACGCGTGATTGGTTCAGTTGGCTTACCTTGGCCAAATACCGATTCAGTCATTCTTCGTACCGGAGATATCGAACAATTACCGGTTGGTGAGGTTGGCGAAATCGCTGTGAAAGGGCCACAAGTGATGAAGGGCTATTGGAATCGTCCTGAAGATACGGCGGCGACCTTTGCGGATGGTTGGTTCTTAACTGGCGATCTTGGTTATATGGATAAAGATGGGTTCTTCTATGTTGTTGATCGTAAGAAAGATTTAATTATTGCAGGTGGCTTTAATATTTATCCACGAGAAGTCGAAGAAGTATTATACGAACGTGAAGAAATTCAGGAATGTGTGGTAGCAGGTATTCCAGATCCATACCGTGGCGAAACGGTAAAAGCTTATATTGTTTTTAAAGAAGGATTTTCGATGACTGAGGACGAATTAAATAAATATTGTCGTCAACATCTAGCTGCCTTTAAAGTTCCACGCTTTTATGAGTTCAGAGATGAACTACCGAAGACGGCGGTCGGCAAAATATTACGACGTACATTAGTGGAAGAAGAAAAAACGAAAATGACGACTAAAGAAGCAAAATAACTACGTGATAAAGTATTGACAAGCGGGAATGTAGAATATAATATGAAAATATGAATGAATGACCATTCATATTTTCATATTTTTTATTTTTCAATCTCACGCTGCTTCCTCAAAGTGTTTTGTTACTCTGTTGAAAGTACACGATTTTTCATCTTGAGTTCTTCATTCATTGAGGGCAACAATATGGTCGAATTCGCAGACAGTTTTTTACTAGTAAGCTACAGCCATGTGGTAACAATCATTGTTGCTGATAGGAAAGTAGGCAAGCGTGGGTATGTTTTTAGGTGGTGATATAAGAGTGAAACGAGATAAGCCTAAATATAAGCAAATTGTTGATGCAGCTGTCATCGTTATTGCAGAAAATGGGTATCACCAAGCGCAAGTATCGAAGATTGCTAAACAGGCAGGGGTGGCCGACGGAACAATCTATTTATATTTTAAAAATAAAGAAGATATATTAATTTCTGTCTTTAATGAAAAAATGGCTGTTTTTGTAGAGTCATTACAAGATATAATAGAAAATGGAAGTACGTCGAAAGACAAGCTTTCTCGAATGATTGAAAATCATTTTAATGTTCTAGCGACAGATCGATACCTAGCAACGGTCACACAATTAGAACTTCGACAATCAAACAAGGATTTGCGATTAAAGATCAACGCAGTATTAAGAGAGTATTTACAATTGCTTGATCAAATTTTAGTTGAAGGCATGCTATCAGGTGAGTTCAATCAAACGATGGATGTACGCTTGGCACGTCAAATGGTGTTTGGAACAATTGATGAAACCATTACGTCGTGGGTTATGAATGACTATCGATACGATTTGATAGAACAGGTTCCAAAGGTTCAGGCATTAATCTTGAACGGCATTAAAGCGTAAAGGATGTGGAGAAATGGAATTTCTAAGTTGGAAAGTTGAAGATGGTGTAGCGATTATTACGATTGCTCGCCCACCAGCAAATGCATTATCTCGCGGAATCATTGCAGAAGTAAATGCTGTATTAGACGCCGTAGAAAACGATGACACTGTACGTGTTCTTGTGCTTCATGGTGAGGGTCGTTTCTTCTCAGCGGGTGCAGACATTAAGGAGTTTACAGCGGTTGAATCGGGTGCAGAGTTCACTAAGCTAGCAAGTAATGGGCAACAAGTATTTGAACGTGTTGAAACATTTTCGAAGCCAGTTATTGCAGCGATTCACGGTGCAGCACTCGGCGGTGGACTTGAATTAGCAATGAGTTGCCATATGCGCTTTGTGACAGAATCTGCGAAATTAGGGTTACCTGAACTACAACTAGGCCTTATTCCTGGATTTGGTGGCACACAACGTCTTCCACGATATGTAGGTGTTGCGAAAGCCGCAGAAATGATGTTTACAAGTGAACCTATTTCAGGTTCAGAAGCTGTGCAATGGGGCTTAGCAAACCGTGCATTTACCGATGATGCTTTACTTGAAGAAACACTGAAGGTTGCAAAGAAAATTGCGAAGAAGAGTCCGGTTGCCCTAAAAGCAGCTATTCAAGCATTGCAATACGCAAAGCCGGCTTCATTCTATGAAGGCATTGCGGTAGAAGCAGAATCTTTTGGTACAGTATTTGTAACTGAAGATGCTAAAGAAGGTATTCAAGCATTTATCGAAAAACGTGAGCCTGTGTTTACTGGCAAATAATATTCCATCAGTGTCGAAAACAAATGACAAAGGGGTTATTGACACTGAAAATATATAATATTTACAAGTTTACTTAGAAATTAAAAAACGTTTCAGGAGGTATGGATTTATGAACATTTTTGCATTAATTAAACGTACTTTTGATACAGAAGAAAAAATCGTTGTTTCTGGTGGGAGAATCCAAGAGGATGGCGCTGAATTTATCATCAATCCTTATGACGAATACGCAATTGAAGAAGCAATCCAAGTGCGTGACGCTGCAGGCGGTAAAGTAACGGTAGTTACAATAGGTGGCGAGGATGCAGAAAAACAATTACGTACTGCTCTAGCAATGGGTGCTGACGAAGCGGTCCTTATTAATACAGAAGATGATTTAGACGAATTAGATCAAAATGCAGCAGCTTACCTTTTAGCTGAGTATTTAAAAGATAAAGATGCTGACCTTATTTTAACAGGTAATGTTGCTATTGATGGTGGCTCGGGTCAAGTAGGGCCGCGCGTGGCTGATTTATTGGGCATCAACTATGTAACAACAATTACGAACCTAGAAATCGATGGCACATCTGCAAAAATCGTGCGTGATATCGAAGGAGATTCAGAAGTAATTGAGACGTCTTTACCACTTTTAGTAACAGCTCAACAAGGTTTAAACGAGCCACGTTACCCGTCTTTACCAGGTATCATGAAAGCGAAAAAGAAACCGCTTGCAGAACTTGAGTTAGATGATTTAGATATCGATGAAGATGATGTAGAAGTCAAAGTAGAAACAGTAGACATTTACTTACCAGCTCAAAAAGCAGCAGGTCGAATTCTTGAAGGCGAACTTCCTGCACAAGTAAAAGAGCTAGTAAATCTACTTCATACAGAGGCAAAAGTAGTTTAAATCATTTTTATCTTCATTTGGTAAATGTATTGTGGCGCAAGCAATGGATAACCAAAACTACAGTAGACTCCCAGCACTATTGGGGCAAGATAAATACCACTGAGGTTCCTTTTTCAGTGGATATCTGAACACCAAATGAATGAAGATAAAACCTCGGGTGAATGTAGCGGATTTGAAAGGACATCAATGGAAGAAGTTAGCTGAAAGACATCGTTTGTTAGTGACAATGGCTAAAAATCTACAATGGTAACCTGTGGCTTTAGCACAATGACCGTCGGCCATCGTGCCATCCTAAGTACACTTCACATATCCGGACGAAAAAAGGCCGAGGTGTAAATGATGATGTAAATCGAATCTTAAAGGGTAACGGAGGGAATATACTATGTCAAAAAAAGTATTAGTATTAGGTGAAGTTCGTGAAGGAAGTTTACGTAACGTATCTTTCGAGGCAATTGCAGCAGCTAAACAAATCGCTGATGGGGGCGAGGTTGTTGGTGTTCTTTTAGGGGATGCTGTAGCAAATCTTACAGGTCCATTATTCGAGTATGGTGCTGATCGTGTCGTAACTGTGGAGCATCCACATTTAAAACAATATACATCAGACGGCTTTGGACAGGCTTTGCTAGCTGTAATCGAACAAGAAAATCCAACTGGAATTGTCTTTGGTCATACAGCTAATGGTAAAGATTTATCACCAAAAATCGCAAGTAAATTGAAAGCAGGTCTTGTATCTGATGTAACATCAATTGAAGGTGCAGGGGATGATGTAGTATTCATCCGCCCAATCTACTCTGGTAAAGCTTTTGAAAAAGTAAAAGTTAAAGACGGAGTTGTTTTAGCATCTGTTCGTCCAAACAATATCGCACCTTTAGAAAAAGAAGCGGGTAAATCTGGTGATGTGTCTGCAGTATCTGTAGAAATTACCAACCTACGCACAATTATTAAAGAAGTTGTTCGTAAATCTTCGGAAGGTGTCGATCTTTCAGAAGCAAAAGTAGTTGTTGCTGGTGGGCGCGGTGTGAAATCAGAAGAAGGTTTCGAGCCATTAAAAGAATTAGCCGATTTACTTGGTGGTGCAGTTGGTGCTTCACGTGGCGCATGTGATGCTGAATACTGTGACTATTCACTACAAATTGGTCAAACTGGTAAAGTTGTAACACCCGACCTTTACATTGCAGCAGGTATTTCTGGAGCAATTCAACACTTAGCGGGTATGTCGAATTCAAAAGTAATCGTAGCGATTAATAAAGACCCAGAGGCAAATATCTTTAAAATTGCGGATTATGGGATTGTAGGCGACCTATTCGAAGTAGTACCGCTTCTAATTGAAGAGTTCAAAGCGTTAAAAGTGAACGCATAAATAATAGTTTTATATGTCACGCAGGGAGGATAATCTTCCCTGCTTTTTTGTAATAGATTTTTAGCAAATATTTATGTAGGCCGTTTCACTTTTGAAAGTTATTGCAAAATAAAATATTGACAGAGTGCATAATAGACCGTATAGTGATGGATAATAATTAAATTTTTCAATAATAATGTTTTGAAACGCAAAGATTAGGAGTAGTAAAAGCTCATTATTTGGTGAAGAGAGCTGCGGGATGGTGCAACGCAGTCCAATAAGACTTTGAACTTGCCTAGGAGTGGTAAGATAAATGGAATTGACAGATTATTCTATTTGTTTGACGATTAACCTTCGTTACAAGGTTTTTAAGTAGGGTTCGATAAGAACCAATTAGAGTGGTACCGCGGTTTGCTATGGCATATCGTCTCTTCTTTCATTTGATAATGAAGGAACAGACGATATGCCTTTTTTGATTTTAGGAGGTAAGAAAATGGAAAAAGTCAACCAGAAATTACAGAGAACAATGACCTCACGGCACATTACGATGATGGCTTTAGGTGGTGCCATTGGTGCCGGGTTATTTAAAGGGAGCAGTGCAGCTATAGATATGGCGGGCCCATCAGTGCTTTTAGCGTACTTAATAGGTGGTATTATTCTATTATTTGTTATGCAAGGTTTAGCAGAAATGGCCGTTCGAAATAATGAAGCCAGAACATTTAGAGATTTAGTACAAACAATTTTAGGAAAGTATCCAGCGTATTTTCTAGATTGGATTTATTGGAAGATGTGGGTGTTAAATATAGCGGCGGAATCTGTAGTTGCGGCTATTTTTATTCAATATTGGTTACCCCATTATCCCATTTGGATCCTTGCTTTATCGGTATCAGTGTTAGTTACAGCCATTAACTTATTATCGGTTAAAGTTTTTGCAGAAACAGAATATTGGCTGGCGTTAATTAAAATTACCGTTATTGTGGTGTTTATCATAGCGGGATTAGTTTTGTTACTAGTTACTTTTGGCAATCATACAGCTGTTGGATTTTCTAATTTAACGGAGCACGGTGGTTTCTTCCCAAATGGATCAACGGGCTTAATTGCTGCCATGCTTGTCGTTATTTATTCTTATGGTGGTACTGAAATTATTGGTATTACTCTAGCTGAAACGAAAAATCCTGAAAAAGTAGTGCCAAAAGCTGTGCGTAGTACATTAGTACGTATTGTCACTTTCTATTTACTGCCTTTCTTTATTATCGTTAGCTTAATTCCTTGGAATGAAGTAAATGGAGTGCCAGAAAGTCCGTTTGTGATGGTGTTTAACATGATTGGTATTCCTGGTGCAGACCATATTATGAACGCAGTCGTTTTACTTGCAATTATTTCATCAATGAACTCGGGGCTTTATGGTTCCTCACGCGTGCTATATACACAAGCAGTGGATGGACGTATTCCTAAAATATTTGCACATTTATCGAAAAGAAAAGTGCCAGTATATGCTATATTGATGTGTACTGTAGCTTTATACATGGGTGTAATCATTTCTTTATTTGCAGGTAGTAAAACCTTTGATTTTCTAATGGGCTCCCTTGGATATACGGTGTTATTTATTTGGTTAATCATTGCCATTGCGCATCTGAAGTCGCGTCAAAAACAAGCTGAAAAAACAAGTGCCTACGCGGTAAAATGGTTCCCTTATACAACGTGGATTGCAATTATTGCGCTAAGTGCCATTCTGATTGGCATTATTTTTACAACATCTATTATCGTCACAGGTATTACATTAGCCATTTATATCTTTATTACCTTAACGTATGTGTATAAAGGTCGTTTTCAAGAAAATTAGGCTGAATCGATTATCAATATAATGTCTTTTTCGACTCTTTTATCCTTGTTTTTCATAAATTATGCAATCTAAGCAGATTGTTCGCTCAAGCGAATTTATCCATGCTATACTACAAGCATAGTAAGATTTAAGGAGGATTTCAAATGGCAATTGTACATGCAACAGATGCAACTTTCCAAGATGATATTAAAGAAGGGTTAGTCCTTGTAGACTTTTGGGCTGCTTGGTGCGGACCTTGTAAAATGATTGGTCCAGTTCTTGAAGAAATGGACGCTGCAGGTAGCGCAGCTAAAATTGTTAAAGTAGACGTAGATAACAACCAAGGTACAGCAGCGCAATACCAAATCATGTCTATCCCTTCCCTACTATTATTCAAAAATGGGGAATTAGTAGACAAAACAGTTGGTTTCCAACCAAAAGAAGCATTAGAAGCTTTCATTACGAAACACGCTTAATCAGCAATAAAGGAAAAGCCGGGCCATCTTTAGATGTGCTTGGCTTTTTTTCGTTATATAATGTAAGAAAAGGGGGGGCAGGTAGGCGATGAATGATTTAATCAAACGCAAGCTTGACATTTTACCAGATCAGCCTGGCTGCTATTTGATGAAGGATAGGCAAGGCACAATTATTTATGTAGGAAAGGCTAAAATCCTTAAAAACCGTGTGCGCTCATATTTTACGGGAACACATGAGGGAAAAACACAGCGCCTTGTTAGTGAAATTGAGGATTTTGAATATATTGTGACATCGTCAAACCTAGAGGCACTTATTTTAGAGCTTAATCTCATCAAATTGCATGATCCGAAATACAATGTCATGCTAACAGACGATAAAACGTATCCATATTTAAAAATTACTAATGAAAAATATCCACGTCTAATTACGACAAGGAAGGTAAAAAAAGATAAGGCGAAGTATTTCGGCCCATATCCAAATGCATATGCTGCAAGTGAGACTAAAAAGCTACTTGATCGTTTATATCCGCTTAGAAAATGTGTGCAATTACCATCAAAGGTGTGCTTGTACTACCATATGGGGCAATGTTTAGCACCCTGTGTAAAAGTAATTGATGGACAAATTTATCACGATATGATTGAGGATATGACAAAGTTTTTAAATGGTGGGGTTGAAACAGTCAAAAAAGAGCTTGAAGTGAAAATGCTTGCAGCTGCTGAAAACCTAGAGTTTGAACGAGCGAAGGAATTCCGCGATCAAATTGCTCATATCGATACCGTTATGCAAAAGCAAAAGATTGTATCGAGTGATACGACGAATCGAGATATCTTCGGCTATGCGGTAGAAAAGGGCTGGATGTGTGTACAAGTCTTTTTCGTACGCCAAGGCAAACTGATTGAGCGAGATGTTTCGATTTTTCCAATTTATCAGGATGCCGAGGAAGAATTTTTAACATTTGTTGGTCGGTTTTATGAGAAGCTTGAACACATTAAACCAAAAGAAATTTTTATTCCGCAGGCCATAGATGCAACCATTTTAACGGAACTACTTGATGTGAAGGTACTTACGCCGAAGCGGGGTCAGAAAAAAGAGCTAGTAGATTTAGCAACAAAAAATGCGGAGATTGCTGTTAAGGCTAAGTTTCAACTCATCGAACGTCAAGAAGAACGTACGATAGGTGCATGTGAGGCACTCGGTGAGGCGATGGGCATATCGGCTCCATTGCGTATTGAGGCATTTGATAATAGTCATATGCACGGGGCAGATGCTGTATCAGCAATGGTCGTATTTGTTGACGGGAAACCCGCAAAGAAAGAATATCGTAAGTACAAAACGCGCACAGCTGCCAAGCATGATGACTATGGGGCAATGCAAGAAGTGATTCGTCGCCGTTACTCAAGGGTATTAAAGGAAGGCTTGCCATTGCCTGATTTAGTACTGATTGACGGTGGGAAAGGGCAAATGGAAGTTGCACGAGAAGTGTTAGAGGATGAGCTGGGCCTTGTTATACCAATTGCTGGCTTAGCGAAAGATGATAAACACAATACCTCACAGCTTTTATTTGGAGATCCTCCAGAGGTCGTAGCTTTAAAACGTACGAGTGACGGATTTTATTTATTACAACGCATTCAGGACGAAGTGCACCGTTTTGCGATTACATTCCTCCGACAACAGCATGAAAAGAATGCAATCCAATCAGTACTCGATGAAATTGAGGGCATTGGGCCGAAGAGAAAGCAACAGTTGTTAAAGCATTTTGGCTCGGTGAAGAAAATACGAGAGGCGAGCGAGCTCGCGCTACAAGAGGCGGGCATACCCGCTAATTTAGCTAGCAATATTTACACTTATTTTCAGCAAGAAGCATTGTCAAAGGACTAGACATATGCTAACGTAACTATTAATATAATATTCACTATTTTAGTGATGATAGAGGTGCAAGGTTTAATAGTAGCGCATTGGAGGGGGAACAAACCCTAGGATAATGTGTGAAAGGGAAGCTTGCCGAAGTGGAGTATCGTTGTTTCCGATGCTTTGCTGGTTTTGCATTTAAGAAATGTAAGACTGTCGAATCTTGAGGTTTCGGAGAGCTATCACACATGCGCAAGCTTTATATATTGTTCATGTTGCAGGCAGCTTTCCCATTTCGTGAATGCTGCCTTTTTGATGTTCAAAGGACGGATCTTTTATATTATTTTGCATGTATTCCTTTATCAAAGTGAGTGATGATCGCTAAGGTTTTACTATACTGTGTCAACGTCTAAGTGGCTTATGTAGTTGGCTAAAGCGTCTCTAGGATTGATAAGTGAGAATCGTATTAGCACAATTTACAATCCACGTAAAGGTGTAATCGCGTTAAAAGGAGAATGAGAACGATGACAAGAATTGTACTTAAATTTGGCGGTCCAGCGATAGCGTCAACGGATTATATTCAGGAGGTCGCGAATAAGGCAATTGCCGAAAAGAAGCGCGGACTTGATGTAGTGGTTGTGACAGCGGCAATGGGGCGTACATCCAAAGAGTTAGCAAAGATAGTACGCGATATATCGGACAATGCTTCAAAGCGTGAACTGGACGTACTATTTTCAACGACTTCACAAGTAGCCAGTGCGTTATTGGCGATTGCAATTCAGGAAGCAGGCTATGACGTAGTGTCTTTAACTGGTTGGCAGGCAGGCGTCCAAACTGATGCCAAGCACTGCAATGCACGTATTGAAGATATTGATGTAACGCGTATTGAAAAACATTTTGAACAGGGGCAAATTGTTGTGGTCGCGGGTGAACAAGGCATAGATGATGCTCAAAACATTACATCACTTGGTAAAGGTGGGGCAGAAACGTCAGCGGTTGCCATTGCTGCAGCTATTCATGCGGAACGCGTCGATATTTTCACAAATGTAGACGGGGTTTATACAGCCGATCCACGTCATGTTCCAGCAGCGCAAAAGTTAAAGGAAATCTCATATGATGAAATGCTAGAACTGTCAAATTTGGGCTCGCATATTATACATCCACGTGCAGTGGAGCTAGCGAAAAAGTTCCAAATGCCCGTTGTTATTCGTTCGAGCATGGTAGATGTCGCTGGAACCTTATTAAAGGAGGAAGTTGAAATGGAAAAAAATTTAATCGTGCGTGGTGTGGCTTTTGAATCAGACATTATCCGCTTAACTGTTGGCTATGATGCCTATTCAGATGCTTCCTTAGCAGATATATTTGCGGTATTGGCAGAGAATCGTATAAATGTAGATATTATTGTCCAGGCCATTATAGATGGCTTGAAGCCGTCTGTATCATTTACGATTTTGAAAGAGCAATTTGCAGAAGCGCTACACGTTTTAGAAAATAGTAAATTATCATTAGGTTTTAGTTTTGCTGATTTTGAAGTTGGCTTAGCGAAGGTATCAATTATCGGCTCAGGTATGGCGTCGAATCCAGGAGTTGCTGCACGTATGTTTAATTGTTTACGTCGTAAAGGTATTCCAGTGAAAATGGTAAGTACCTCAGAAATTAAAGTATCTGTTGTTGTCGCCCAAGACGATATGATTCATGCAGCTAACGCCTTGCATGCGGAATTTAATTTAGCTGAAGCGCTTCAAGTATAAAGAAGAGGTGTGTCGACAATAACGAGTTAAAATAAAAAAGGATTGCCATTCGCAAGGGACAGGAATGACAATCCTTCTCTATTACTCTGACGGAATCGTGTTCATGATACGCTCTTTCACATCCCACTTGACGGTAAACATTACGAGCTGTTGCTTTTCACGTTTTTCATCGTAGCATTCAGTCAAATAGCCTTTTGCTTGCTGAATCTGCTCAGCTATAAATCCAGCTTCAAGTCGAAAACTACGATTTTTAAGTTGTAAAAGTGCTGGCTCATTTGTTAAATGGAAGATACGTCCATCCTTCGATTCCTTCGTAAGTTCTAGAGTACCCCAGCAGGCATCTGCGAAAAATGCGATAATTTCTTCTTGACTTTTACAGGGGAACTTCCTAGCAAGCTCTTTTCCAGCCCAATAAAGCACGTCATTTTCATGTTTACCAAGAATGGAAGATAGAATATGATCGCGGATTATCTCATACCCAAATGATGATATTGTAGGAGATGGAGTATTTAACATTGATATCCTTCTTTCTTAGAATTTTCTTATAATTTGGCAGTGTTAAAGTAAAGATAGATTTTTCGAGAAAAAATAACGCATCATGTACTAGATTATTACCTTAATAAGGGCTATTAAAAACTCCAAGTTACCTTGACGCTCGTAGCTCTTGAGAGTACAATAAACATGTCATAATATTGTACCATGATGAAATACACAGTCAATGAAGTTTCATTTACAAAATGGTGACTTCTTTTGTTGTGCTATTTTAAGTACTAAGGGGGGTAACAGTCTTGTCGAAAGATCGAGAGTTTTTATGGCGCCGCTTACATTCTCTACTTGGTGTCATTCCAGTAGGTTTGTTTTTGGCGTTCCACTTGTCATTAAACTTCACTGCTGTTGGCGGTGAAGAAGCTTACAATGAAGCAACAGGGGTAATGGAACTATTTCCACATTCTCTATTGTTGCTTATGGAATGGGTAATTATTTATATCCCATTGATGTTCCACGCTTTCTATGGTGTGTTCATTGCTTTTACAGCTACACCAAATACAGGTCGTTTTAGCACATACCGTAACTGGATGTTCTCATTACAACGCTTCACTGGTGTATTCCTAGTGATTTTCATTGCATGGCATATTTTCCAAACTCGTATTCAAAAAGCACTTGGAGCGCACGTTGAATACGACATGATGGCAGATATCGTTGCAAATCCATTTATGCTTGGATTCTACATTGTTGGTATTTTATCAGCAACTTTCCACTTATCAAACGGTTTATGGGCATTCCTAGTAAGCTGGGGTATTACACAATCTCCACAGGCTCAAAAGGTTGCTACTTATGTAACAAACATTATTTTCGTAATTTTAAGTGTTATGGGTGTGGCTGCTATTTTAGCTTTCGTATAATCAATAGAGGCTACTATAGAGCACATGCAATCATGGCAATTTTTTAAGAGGAGTGAGAAATAATCATGGCGAAAAGCAAAATAATTGTTGTCGGCGGCGGTTTAGCTGGTCTGATGGCAACGATTAAAGCAGCTGAAGTTGGTACTGAAGTTGATTTATTCTCATTAGTTCCTGTAAAACGCTCACACTCTGTTTGTGCGCAAGGCGGAATTAATGGCGCGGTAAATACGAAAGGTGAAGGGGATTCTCCTTGGATTCACTTTGACGATACAGTATATGGTGGGGACTTCTTAGCAAATCAGCCACCTGTTAAGGGTATGTGTGATGCAGCCCCTGGTATTATTCACCTAATGGACCGTATGGGTGTAATGTTCAACCGTACGCCTGAAGGTTTACTTGACTTCCGTCGTTTCGGTGGTACTTTAATGCACCGTACAGCCTTCTCTGGTGCAACAACTGGTCAACAATTACTATACGCACTAGACGAGCAAGTTCGTTCTCACGAAGTAGCTGGTTTAGTGAGCAAATATGAGCACTGGGAATTCCTTGGTGCAGTAGTCGATCCTGACGGCGTATGTCGCGGTATCGTAGCGCAAGATATGCGTACAGAAGAAATTAAATCATTCCGTGCAGACGCTGTTATTATGGCGACTGGTGGCCCTGGTATTATCTTCGGTAAAACAACGAACTCTGTTATCAATACAGGTTCTGCTGCTTCTATCGTATACCAACAAGGTGCTTCATATGCGAATGGTGAGTTCATTCAAATTCACCCAACAGCTATTCCTGGAGACGACAAAAACCGTCTAATGTCAGAATCTGCTCGTGGTGAAGGTGGGCGTATTTGGACTTACAAAGACGGTAAACCTTGGTACTTCCTTGAGGAAAAATACCCTGCATATGGTAACTTAGTACCACGTGATATTGCAACACGTGAAATTTTTGACGTTTGTGTAAACCAAAAACTTGGTATCAACGGCGAAAACATGGTTTACTTAGATCTTTCACATAAAGATCCGCATGAATTAGATGTTAAACTTGGTGGTATTATCGAAATCTATGAAAAATTCGTAGGCGATGACCCACGTAAATTACCAATGAAAATTTTCCCAGCAGTTCACTACTCAATGGGTGGATTATGGGTTGACTACAACCAAATGACTGAAATTCCTGGTTTATTTGCTGCAGGTGAATGTGATTACTCTCAACACGGTGCAAACCGTCTTGGTGCAAACTCATTATTATCTGCTATTTACGGTGGTATGGTTGCTGGTCCAAATGCAGTGGATTACGTTAAACATCTTAAAAAGCATGCTGAAGATACTCCACAAGAAGTATATGATGCACGCGTAAAAGAAGAACAAGCTAAGTGGGATGCTATCATGAAAATGGACGGCACAGAAAACGCTTACCTTATTCACAAAGAGCTTGGTGAGTTAATGACTGCGACAATGACAGTTGTACGCTTTAACGATCAGCTTGAAGAAACTTACAAAAAAATTAGCGAATTACAAAAACGTTGGGAAAACATTAACATCAATGATACGCAAAAATGGAGTAACCAAGGTGCTCACTTTACGCGTCAGTTGAAAAACATGCTTTACCTAGCGAAAGTAATGACAAAAGGTGCCCTACTACGTAACGAATCTCGTGGTGCACACTATAAACCAGACTTCCCAGAACGTGATGATGAAAACTTCTTAAAAACGACTATGGCGAAATTCGATCCTGCTACAGGCGAGCCAATCATCACTTACCAAGAAGTTGACGTGTCATTAATCCCACCACGTAAACGTGACTACTCTGCGAAAGGAGACTAAGAATTATGGATATCGCAGCTAATACTGGAAGAATGGTAAAAGTTGAAATTTTACGTCAAGATACACAAGGTGGCAATGGCTACTGGCAGAAATTCGAAGTTCCTTACCGCCACGGTATGAACGTCATTTCTGTATTAATGGAAATTCAAAAGAACCCAGTTATGTCAAATGGTGAAAAAACAACACCAGTTGCATGGGATATGAACTGTCTGGAAGAAGTTTGTGGTGCATGTTCAATGGTTATCAACGGTCGTCCTCGTCAATCTTGTTCAACACTGATTGATCAATTGACTGAACCAGTTCGCCTTGAGCCAATGAAAACTTTCCCAGTTATTCGTGACTTACAAGTTGACCGTGATCGTATGTTCAACGCACTTAAAAAAGTTAAAGCATGGGTGCCAATTGATGGTACGTATGATTTAGGTGAAGGTCCACGTATGCCAGAAGGTAAACGTCAATGGGCTTATGAATTATCTAAATGTATGACTTGTGGTGTATGTATGGAAGCATGTCCAAACGTGTCTGAAAAAGCTTCATTCATCGGGCCAGCACCATTATCACAAGTACGTCTTTTCAATACTCACCCAACTGGTGCAATGATTAAAGACGAGCGTTTAAATGCAATCATGGGTGACGGTGGTCTTGCTAACTGCGGTAACTCACAAAACTGTGTAGCTGCTTGTCCTAAAGGTATTCCTTTAACAACATCTATCGCATCTTTAAACCGTGCAACGACAGTGCAAATGTTCCGTAACTTCTTCG
The DNA here is from genome assembly GCF_003049575.1 of Lysinibacillus parviboronicapiens. Classification (GTDB taxonomy): domain Bacteria; phylum Bacillota; class Bacilli; order Bacillales_A; family Planococcaceae; genus Lysinibacillus; species Lysinibacillus parviboronicapiens. The sequence continues at coordinate 244,334 of NZ_PYWI01000002.1, forward strand.
GTTCTGATCACTTTGTTGACTAATTGTACAAGCTATACTCCCTTACACAAGCTGTGTAGGGGAGTTTTTTTTTTACTTAATTATAGAAGGGAATGGATAAAACAAGGGAATTGTTTAATAAAACACAGAAATATCAGATTTTTATATGCTAATAAAATATTTTCCTATATAATGAATATGTATTCATTTTCGCTTCAATCATCAGGAGTTACATACTGCTTTCTGCGGATGTCATACGTTAGAGGGGGCTAATATCAACCTTTAACCAGAAAAAATGCTTGAGGTGAATAAACTTGATAGAAAATAGCCCTAATGCGTGAAAAGCTCCTGTTTTCCATCTGTGGTAAATGCGACACATTAGCTACATGCTGTTGAGGTAAGGTAGATTAATATAAGGGGATGAAAAAATATGAAGGCAAGTTATATTGGTGACTTTCAAGAGTGGGTAAAGGATTTTTCGTTTTTTATTGAAGTGCGTGTGCGGTTTTCCGAGACGGATATGTTTGGTCATATGAATAATACAGTTAGCTTTACATATTTTGAACAGGCAAGGATCGATTATTTTAATCATTTAGGCATACTTATGCCTTCAACAATAGATGAAAATGTCAAAGGCATACCGATTGTAGCTGATTTACAATGTGATTATGTCAAGCAAGTTTTCTTTGACGATGTCATTCGTGTGTTTACCAAAGTAGCGAAAGTTGGGAATTCATCAATGGATATTCATTACTTAGCTAAAAATCAAAAAGATGAAGTATGCTTCACAGGACGTGGTACAGTTGTGCAAATGGATCCACGAACAGGAAAGAGTGTACCAATCTCAGATGAAGAAAAGGCACATTTAGCATCATTGGTTATTAGTTGATTTTTTTCTGGCTTTTTAAAGCAATATTGTGAAGAAGAAGTTGTGCCATTACATAAAAAACAAATAATTTAAAGAAGAAACTTCCGAATTTTTTGTGGAAACACGTGGTAAACATGAAAATAGCCGTCACCGCTCATCGTTCCTTAACATAAGTTACAATACGTGCGGGGGAGGAGGGTGTGACTGAAAATGACTGGCTCTCATCATCGTTCTCTTTTAACAAACCGAGAACGTGAAATATTTGCGCTTTTATTAGCTGAAAAAACAACGAGGGATATTGCAGAGCAGCTTGGTATTAGTGAAAAAACAGTGCGAAACCACATTTCCAATACAATTCAAAAGCTTGGTGTAACAAATCGATCTCAGGCGTTAATTGAGCTGTTACGCTTAGAAGAATTCAAATTAGACTAATTGGACACTTGCTATTTCGTGAAAAAAACGACAAAATAGAACTATTCAACGTATTTTTAGGAGTGAAATAGTTATATGTCGGATGAAGTAACAAAGCACTCACCTGAAACCGTTGCAACGGTTGAAAAGGAATTACGCTATATAGCGGCCATTGTGAAGCAAAAAGGAAGAGAAATTGTTTCACAATATGCGATTACGCCGCCACAATTTGTTGCGTTACAGTGGTTAGAAGAGCTTGGTGATATTACAATTGGCGACTTGTCAAACCGTTTATACTTAGCATTTAGTACGACAACAGATTTAGTGGACCGGATGGAGAAAAATGAATTAGTCAAGCGTGTGCGTGACGAAAATGATCGTCGTGTTGTTGTTGTTCATCTTCTCGAAAAGGGCGAACGTATTATACAAGAGGTTATTGAAAAAAGACAGCAGTATTTGCAGGAGATGCTTGTAGGTTTTAATGAACAAGAAGTCGGGCAATTATCGAGCTATTTACAAAAACTACATGTACACATGAAACAGGATTGAGGCGGAAAGTATGAATGCCCCGATAGGCGTTATTGATTCAGGAGTAGGCGGTTTAACCGTAGCAAAAGAAATAATGAAGCGATTACCAAATGAAACGATTTATTATATTGGTGATACAGCAAGATGTCCATATGGTCCACGAACTCGACAAGAAGTACGGAATTTTACTTGGCAAATGGCAAAAGCACTTGAAAAAATGAATATTAAAATGCTCGTCATTGCTTGTAATACAGCGACTGCAGTAGCACTCGAAAGTTTACAAAGAAATATGCCTTTTCCGGTACTAGGCGTTATTAATGCTGGCGCACGTGCAGCTGTAAAGAAAACGAAGCGACATGAAGTCGTTGTGCTTGCAACAGAAGGTACTATTAAAAGTGGGGCGTATGAGGAAGCATTGATGTCACTGAGTACGTCAACACAGATTATTCCATTAGCCTGTCCAACATTCGTCCCACTTGTAGAAAGTGGCGAATATAAAGGTGATTTTGCAAATAATTTAATTGCAGAAGGCTTAAAACCGTTAAAAAATGAACAATTTGATACGGTGATTTTAGGATGTACGCATTATCCTATTTTGCAAAAACAAATTGAAGCAGTTGTTGGCGAAGATGTTTTCGTGCTATCATCTGCGGAAGAAACAGCAAAGGATGTTCAGGAAATGCTTGCGTATAACGGCACTTTAGCAGATTCAGATGCTGTGCCTGCTCATAAATTTTATGCAACTGGTTCTGTGCCAATCTTCCGTTCAATTGCTGAAAATTGGCTCGAGCAAGGTACACTCGATATAAAGCGTATTTCATTAAAATAAAAATCAGCTTAGCTTATGAAAGCTAGGCTGATTTTTTTATACCCTAATATCAAAAACGAACAGATTGTAAGACTTGTTTTTTAGGGTTTATCTCTAGATGAATAAGTACACTGCCACGAACATCGCTGCACTGCCTGCCATAACAAAAACATGCCAAATCGCATGATTGTACTTGATTTTTTTGTTTTTGTAAAAAAATGTGCCCGCAGTATAAAAAAGGCCGCCGATTAAAAGTATCATAAAGCCTTCGAATGAAATATAAGCCACTAATGGTTTATAGACGAAAACAATGAGCCATCCCATACCAATATAGACAAGTAATGAAACTTTTTTAAAGCGATAAACAAAAAATTGTTTTAAAATAATGCCAACGATAGCGAGCACCCATTCAATGCAAAAAATGGTCCAGCCAAGTTGTCCACCAACAGCAATCAGCGCAACCGGTGTATACGTACCTGCAATTAATAAGAAAATCGAACTGTGATCTAACTTTTTCAGTAGTACTTTATGTGTTGGAATGGCATGATATAACGTGGATGCTAAGTATAAACAGAACATCGAAACGCCAAATATAATGTAGCTAATAAGCGCGGTTGTTGTACCGGATGCTAAAGCTTTATAAATTAATAAAAGGGTAGCAGGAATGGTTAATAATGCACCAACTCCATGTGTTAGGGCATTCCAAAATTCTTCCTTTACGGTATAACTACTTTGTTCAACCACTGATTGTGGCATGACCCATCACCTCTTCCTATAGTAGGTTTACTATAACAGAATAATAAAATAGATTGTAGACGAAAGTGTAATACAATCTATATGATAAATATCATATATTGCAGAGAGTTAATCGTCTTAGCGCTGTAAAATATGATAAAATAAGTGCGCGAAAGATTTTAGGAGGCACGAATAATTATGACAAGATATGATGGAAGAACTGTGGATGCCATGCGTCCTGTAAAAATGGATAGTGAGTATTTATTGCATCCAGAAGGTTCAGTATTAATCCAAGTAGGAAATACAAAAGTTATTTGTACGGCAACAGTTGAAGACAAAGTACCAGGTTTTTTACGTGGACAAGGGAAAGGTTGGATTACTGCGGAATACTCCATGTTACCGCGTGCCACAGCACAGCGTACGCCACGCGAATCGTCTCGTGGCAAAGTGAACGGGCGTACTATGGAAATCCAACGTCTAATAGGTCGTGCATTACGTGCTATCGTCGATTTAGAGGCACTCGGAGAACGTACTGTATGGATTGACTGTGATGTTATTCAAGCAGACGGAGGGACGCGTACGGCATCCATTACAGGGGCATTTGTAGCGATGACACAGGCGATTGCTAAATTGGCTGAGGAAAAGCAACTTGCTAAATTCCCAATCACCGATTTTTTAGCGGCCACAAGTGTTGGAATAGTGGCAGAACAGGGTGCAGTTTTAGACTTAAACTATGTTGAGGACGTTGCCGCGGCTGTCGATATGAATATCATTATGACAGGGGCAGGCCGTTTTGTAGAATTACAAGGAACTGGCGAGGAAGCAACATTTTCTCGAGAGGAATTAAATGAATTGCTTGCATTAGGTGAAAAGGGTATTCAAGAATTAATTGAACTACAAAAGGAAGTACTTGGTGAACTAGCCAACAAAGTGAGAGGAGACTGCTAACATGACACAGGTTGTAATTGCGACAAAAAATAAAGGCAAAGCCAAAGATTTCGAAGCATTATTTGAACCGCTTGGCTATGAAGTAGTGACGATGTTTGACGTTGCGCCAGATATGGAAATAGAAGAAACAGGCACTACTTTTGAAGAAAATGCAGTCTTGAAGGCAGAGACATTGGCAAAGGCACTAAACACTATTGTTATTGCAGATGATAGTGGCTTAGCCGTTGATGCGTTAAATGGTGAACCGGGGGTTTACTCAGCACGTTATGCTGGTGATCATGATGATGAGGCCAATATGGTGAAATTATTGGCGAATTTACAGGGTGTTGCAGATGAAAAACGTACAGCACGTTTTTGCTGCTGCATCGCCATTGCCGGTCCGAATCTTGAGACGACAACCGTTTTCGGTACATGTGAAGGTGTGATTGCCCATGAAAAACGCGGTACAAATGGCTTCGGTTATGATCCAGTCTTTTTCGTACCGAGCTTAAAGCGCATGATGGCGGAGTTAACAGCAGAACAAAAGGGAGCCATTTCACACCGTGGGAATGCTATACGTAAGCTAAAGGAAACATTGCCAAATCTTATAAAGTAAGAGGTGATATCCATGCAAGTTTTAGTGATGAGTGATACACATGGGGACAGTCGTGTCATTGAAAAGGTCCGTGGTTTTTATCCAAATGTGGATACCATAATTCATTGTGGAGATAGTGAGCTTGCTTTTGCACATGCAGCAATAGCTGACATGAAAAAAGTTCGAGGTAATTGTGATAACGATCAAGCATTTCCAGATGAAGCGGTATTTGAAATAGGCGACGTGACATTCTTTGTGACACATGGTCATTTATTCAATGTCAAATCATCCATTTTATCTTTATCGTATCGTGCGAAGGAAGTCGATGCACAAATAGCTTGCTTCGGTCATTCTCATATTTTAGGTGCTGAGATGATCGATGATGTGCTGTTTATCAATCCAGGCAGTTTATTAAAGCCACGTGGTCGCAAGGAAAAAAGCTTTGCCATTGTAGAAATTAGCAATGCTTATTTCCAAGTAAACTTTTTAACAGACGACAATGTTTGTATTTCTTCACATCAATTTGTGCGGTAATACCTATGATGAGAACATAAAAAACGCTTAACATTCTAATGACAAAAGAGTTTAAGCGTTTTTGTTTTTTTGCACATCTTGACAATGGGGATAATATCCATGGATTGTTTGTGGATAAGAAGAAAAGATAAAGGAAAAAGAACAAGAGGAGAAAAGATGACAAAGGAAAACAAAATAGGTTGGAATTTTGATAATAGCTATGCTCGTCTTCCGAGCTCTTTCTATACTGCACTTCGTCTAAATCCCGTTGCGTCCCCGACATTAATAGTGCTTAATCATTCACTTGCAAAATCACTAGGGTTAAACATCGATTTACTACAACGTGAAAATGGCGTAGCGATACTTGCTGGTAATGAGGTTCCGGAAGGTGCATGCCCACTGGCGCAGGCTTATGCAGGGCATCAATTTGGACATTTTAATATGTTGGGGGATGGTAGAGCGCTTTTACTAGGTGAACAAATAACGCCTAGTGGGGAGCGTTTCGATATCGGACTCAAAGGTTCAGGTAGGACACCCTATTCTAGAGGTGGAGATGGCCGAGCAGCTCTTGGACCAATGCTCCGAGAATATATTATGAGCGAAGCCATGCATGCACTGGGGATACCTACTTCTCGTAGCTTGGCAGTGGTGACTACAGGTGAAACGATTGTCCGTGAAACAGAACTGCCAGGAGCCATTCTGACACGTATTGCCAGCAGTCATTTGCGTGTCGGTACCTTTCAATTTGTAGCACAGTGGGGTACTGATGAGGAGCTTCAAATTTTAGCTGATACTACGTTAGAGCGTCATTTTCCGAATTTTAACGAAGCACAAAATCGCTATCTCTACTTGCTACAGGAAGTAATCAAGCAACAGGCTTCACTCATTGCAAAGTGGCAACTGGTTGGTTTTATTCACGGTGTCATGAACACAGACAATATGACGATTAGTGGAGAAACCATTGATTATGGTCCTTGTGCCTTTATGGATAGCTATGACCCAGCAACAGTATTTAGTTCCATTGATAGACAAGGTCGCTATGCATACGGGAATCAACCACATATTGGAGGATGGAATTTAACACGATTAGCAGAAACGTTACTACCGCTAATCCATGACAATCCACAAGAGGCTGTTGAACTGGCTCAGGAGACGATTCAACAATATCCACAGCTGTACTATAGGAACTGGTTAACAGGTATGCGAGCGAAATTAGGGATCTTTAACGAAGAGGAACAGGACGCAGCCCTTATTGATGAACTTCTTGGATTAATGCAGCAACATCAAGCAGATTATACTAATACATTTCGTGCATTAACCCTTGATAAACCTGAGGAAACTTCCTTATCTGGTACCAAAGAATTTGACAACTGGTATGCCACGTGGCTGGCAAGGCTTGACAGACAAGAGGCATCGAAAGCCTCTGCTCAACAATTGATGCGAGACAATAATCCAGCAATTATTCCTCGTAACCACCGAGTAGAAGAAGCATTAGAAGCGGCAGTCGAACATGGAGACTATCGTGTAATGACACGATTACTTGAGGTGCTTTCCAAGCCGTTTGCTTATTCTTCCGAACAGGAGAATTACGCTACATTACCACAACAAACAGATTGTCCGTATCAAACTTTTTGCGGCACATAAAATATTTAAAAACGAGGGGAAGTTTCCTTCGTTTTTTTATTTGTTCAAAGGGGAAGAAGGTCACCGCACATCATACCTGCGCATACGCTATGTATGAATAAATGAAAAGGAGAATGTGTGAGGTGCATAAATATTCAAAAGGTTGGTTTGTACAGCAATTACGTTCAAAAGGAATTAAATACCATCCACAATTACGATGTCATTTAGGGCTATTAAAAGAATCAGAATTACGTAATTTATATTACCAATATGTCGAACATGAACAGCAAGATAGTCAATAATTAATAGCCAGTTGCTCCTCTGTTTGAATGGCTCCCCTGTTGGAAATAGTAGATATAACAGGAAGGAGTTATTTTATGTGGAAGAAACCGTGGTTACTTACGCAACAATGGCATGATGTAGTATTCCTTCATTGGCCAATTCAGCCACATGAATTACAGCAGCATATGCCAAAAGAATTGAAGCTGGATCTCTATGAAGATACTGCATGGCTTGGCATCGTCCTATTTAAAGTAAAAGGCAATAGATTTCGATTTATGCCGCCCATTCCTAAAATGAATTCCTTTCTACAACTAAATGTCCGTACGTATGTAACTTGTAGAGAACGGAAGGGGATTTATTTCTTTAGCTCAGATGTCAGTAGTACCTTTATTGCTCAAATAACTTCAATAGGTCATTTTTTGCCTTACCGCTATGCTGAGATAATATGTAGCAGGAAGGGAAATATATTGTCATTGCTTCATAACTACCGAAACACGAACGCGGATGAATCATTTCATGTTACATTTGAACCCAAGGCCGGTGAGATAGAAAGTCATGCATTTGAAAAGTGGTTAGTAGAGCGTTATCATTCGTGGGTGAGGGGGCAAAAGCATTTAATACGTATCGATATTAGTCATATGCCTTGGCGTTTACAGCGAGTTAATGCTTGTGTTGAAACGAATACAATGGCACCTTTTATAAAGCGTGGCATTCAAGGTAAGCAACCAATCGCTCATTATGCCAAAAAGAAAACGGCTCGTATTTTTCCGCCTATATTCGAAACATAAAATACCAGCTCATGAACAATTACATATTGTCGATGAAGCTGGTATTTTAAAAAAATGAATACATTTGAGATTAAAAGTGCCATAAAATTAAAAGCGATAACAAAATTGCATCACAATTGCTGTTGCAATCATATCAGACATTGCGAGTGCCTCAGCTTCTATTTTATCAAAAATTTGCACATCTGCTTGATAGTTTTTCTGTATCATCGTTACAGCTTCATTTTTCGTTAAAGCTAAATGTGTGTAGAACATTTTTTGAACAGCTTCTTTACTCAAGTATGGATTGATGTGACTTAAAAATGTAGCGATGTCATCAGCATTTCTGAACCATTCTGTTTCTTTCGCTTGTGCTGTTGCTGTATCCCCTTTCACCGCCGCAGTTACTAGTTGTGCTGCAATAACCAGATGCTCTTTAATAAGTGCAGCATAACGATCTGCAATTTGGTCACCGTAAAACGGACGAAGGCAATTACCTAAATCAGTCGCATTGCGTAAAAGACGTTGTTGCACAAATGGTAAATCAGGCAAGTCAAAGACAATGCTGATAATGGTCATTCTCGTCCAATTGACATGTTCCATCCACAGCAATCGGTTCATGGCCAAAAAATCGGACTCTGCTGTACTAATGCAACGACGATAGTCATTGGGCCGATTTAAAATGTATCGAATTGGTGCAGTATATTGGGTAGTTGGAGAAGCATAGGCAGCACGTAAAGGATTTACATCATAGCCATTTGAATAGGGGTACACAGTATAATCACTCCTTCAAATTCTTCGTTCTAATGTAGAATACTCGATGGTACTGCCAAGTGTGAAAGAACGATTTTTTAACAATCAAAGAAGCTTTTTTGGCTAATCTTCGTAAATCATTTTCTTTGTCATGCCACCGTCAACGGTAAGGTTCATAGCTGTTACGTAATTATTAGTGGGGTTCGTTAAATAAAGACAAGCGAATGCGATATCTTCAGGAGTGCCAACACGACCCGATAAATGTTGAGAATGATCTATCGCACGCAGTTGCTCATAGTCGCCTGTTTCAATCCATCTAGGAGATATACAATTGACGGTAATTTGATCTGAGCCAAATGAACGTGCCATGGCATGTGTTAAAGCCACAATCCTGCCCTTTGTTGCTGCATATGCCTCCGTGTGTGGTTCAGACATTTCAGCACGTGTAGAGGCAATCGAGACAATAGAACCGCCTTTTTCATTGTAGCGCATAATTTTTGCGGCCTCTTTCCAACAGAAAAAGACACTCGTCAAATTCGTTTGAATCACCTGATTCCAAACCTCCATTGTTACATCATAGGGAGAAATGTGTTGAAACTTGGCTGCATTATTAATGAGAATATGCACGGTACCAAAACGCTCTACCGTTTTCTGCATTAAAGCAACGATGTCCTGTTCTTTCGTAATATCCGTTTGCACAAACAAAGCGGGATAGCCAAGTGCATGTAACCCTTTTTCGAATTCATGGCCTAGCTCATAGTTGATCTCGGCAACAACAACACTGGCACCACTTTTAGCATATGCAAGCGCTATGCCTCTTCCTATACCCTGCGCACCGCCAGTAATAACGGCAACTAAATTTTGAAACATGTATGTCCATTCCTCTATTTTTTCTTTTAGTCATTTTAGCAAAAGTATAATGTAATATCGGATAATGACCCTAAACATATGGAATAATATGAGAAAGAAATTCATATAATGAATAGGTAAACAGGCGAAGCGAGGTAATCCTTCCCTTCATAGTAAAATTCATGTTGACATTATGTTATAAAGCACATATAATAAATATTGTCTTTCAAATAGATTTGTTCTATAGGGAAGTAACCATGTCTCAGTAGCTCAGCAGGATAGAGCAACGGCCTTCTAAGCCGTCGGTCGGGGGTTCGAATCCCTCCTGGGACGTCAATTGCAAGTCGAAGGTTGATATTCAACCAAAAAGAAAAACGCTTGAAACCTTATGAATACAGGGTTTTAGGCGTTTTTCGCTTTATATAAAGAATATCGAGAATTGCATTGAATAACATATAAAATTAGAATTAGGTAAACAAAATGTAAACAAGGTGAACAAAAAAATTAAGATGAATAAATGTTGATTGCAATTTCTTCATCTCGTTCTTCCATTTCTTTTAATACGTGTGCGTAGTGGTCGAGTGTTGTTTGAATATCTGAATGTCCTAAACGTTTTGAAACTGAATGAATATTAGCACCTTTATAAATCAAAACACTTGCATGAGTATGACGTAAACCGTGAATAGAGATATGTTCGATCTCTAATGCATCCAGTGTTTTTCGTAATAATTTATTAGCACCTTCATTAGTTACTGTTTTAATGACTGATTGTCTATAGAAAACCAAATCATTTTCATTATTAGGTAAAGCTAAAATTAGTTTTTTAAATTCATTCATAACTTTCTTATCGATAGAAATCTTTCGTTCAGATTGTTCATTCTTTAATGGGCCGAATCCTGTACCTCTTTTATAATCCCATGCCCTGTATACTTTTAGTTCATTCTTTTTAAAATCAAAGCTATCTGTTGTTAGTCCAGTTAACTCCCCAAACCGTAGTCCTGATACAAGACCTAATAAAATTAAATGATAAGTACTTGTGGAGGGCGATAACCGATTAAATAATTCATCGTACAATTTAACACTATCTTGATAATTCAAGTGCTTATCTTCACTCTTTTTAGCGTTATTTGTAGCGTTTAATTCCACCTTGCGAGTGAAGTCTATTGTTATATATCCTTCCTCAATTGCATCCCTTACACACGCTCTTATGTGTGTATTAAGCTTTCTAACAGTCTCCTTTGATTTACCTTTACCATATTCATTTAAAAACATTTGGTAATCTGCCCGAGATATTTTTTGAATAGGTTTATCTTTGAAATATTCCTTAACACGTTCAACAGAATTTGAATAACGGTTATAGGTATTAATGTGTTTGTTGGATTTATACAACTCAACCCATTCATTAAAGTATTCAGCAAATGATTTTTCTTTTACAATTACTTGATTGCCCTTTTTTAATAACAATTCTATTTCCGCAGCAGCTATTTGTGCTTCTTTTTTAGTTGCAAAACCACCTTTTGAAATAGGTTTTCTTTTGCCATCCACATATTGATTTATCATATATTGCCAGGCACTGCCGCGCTTCGTAAAACTCGCCACGTTAATTTCTCCTTTCGATAACTAAACTTCATAGTATCTCAAATTTTACTATCACCACCTTTAATGGGAATGTGTGTTCTTTTTTAGGGTAAAATTTTTTATGTATAAATAAAGTTAAGATTTATATGTTGTCGTTTCGATCCAATCAAACATTTCGATTACTCCTAATGGTTCAAAGCATATTGTAAAATTATCTATTGGTACATATAATCCATATTTGCTTTTATACCAATCAAGGGCATCGTCTAAAAAATCCTCCGTCACATTAAGAAAATCTGCTAATTCATATCGATTAGCTATATGTAGTTTATGGGCTTGTACGAGTTTAGTGAGCGGCACGAGCTTTTCGTATGCCCATGCACGCGCTCTCAACTCTTGTTTACGATTCTCAATACTGGTTAGATCGAATATATCACCTGCTGTTGTGTAGTGATGTCCAATCTCCTCAGCTAGTATGCAGTACTTTTCAAGAATAGAAGGTAACCATTTATTTATCCATATAACATTGTCACCGTAAAGACCTTTGTTCTCCATGCGTTCTTTTTCGTATACTTCAATTTCTAAGGTGTCGCATTCCATCAATAGAGCATCGTATAAGTGCATATGTTAGTCCCCTTTATTTTTGCGTGCCTCTCGTCTCATAGCTACAAAGCGTTTAAATTCTTCTATTTCTTCTAATTCTTCTTCAGTCCATTCTTCTCCATCGTGGTGAGCAGCGAAAGTATGAACAGCATTATCTTCGGGAAGACTCTTTTGATCTGTACGACCAAGTATATAGTCTACAGACACATTAAAGAAATCAGCTACTTTTTGTATTTTATCTAAACTAGGTGCAATTCTTTTCCATTGATAGATTGTATTATTCGGAATCTCTAGTTTTTCTTCTAAGCGTTTGACGGTAATTCCTCTACTTTTACAAAGTTCTTTCACACGATCTAACGTTGTCATATCAATGATTCCTTTCGTATGTGCACAAAACTAAAAAATATATTAGTTTATATCGTTGACAACTAAAACATAATTTAGTGAAGTGAACATAAGCTAATTTATTGGCTAAAAAAGAGTGTAAAAAATATGACCTACTAAAACACATTTTGACGTTGGGGAACGGATTAAATGTTATGTTTACAGGCTTTTTAAAGTCTTATTTAGCTATGTCTATATACTAATGAATATATTAGTTATTGTCAACGGAATTAGCAAATAATTTAGCTTAAAAATTTTCCAATTCAGTAAAGAGCTGTGATACCGAGCCAATGACGGTATAGTATTCGGACTTATAGCTGATATGACGGTAGCGACGTTAATCTAATTTGAAGGTGGTAATGAGCTTTCTTGTACTAGCTAGTTGTGAGGGCTTGAAGGGAGGTTGAGGGATGAATTTCCAAACAAAAAAGGGTGCAAAAATTGCATTCAGTATTTTTGCAACCCTTTCTGTAATTAGTACAGCGTTTTTATTTGTGGAGGGGTTGAACGCTGTCACGTTAATACTTTGGGTGAATTGTATCGTTTTCTTGGTTAACACAGGAACATGCATGGGTTACCTTGAACGAATTGAAGAACTTGAAATGAAGAATAGATTTTAAGATTTTCTTACTAGGTCACCAATTTGAATTTTAGAGTTTCCTGTTAAACCACCAGATATTTCTTTGCTATCAACATTTAAACGTTGACGCACCTGTAATGAGGCGAATGAAACGGTAGACATGAGATTTTCTTTATTTTCACAGATGCACATTTTATCAAATACATCTTTGACAATTAAGTAAGACTTGATAAAGTCTAGCGCACCTAATGATTCACCTGTATCTGGGTCAATAATTTCTTCGCCAGGAACAAATATTTCTAATGTTTGCCCCTTGCTAATGCCTTTATTTTTACCAACATTAACAACAATTTGATATTCATTAATAATTTTTATGACTTTGTACGTGTTATTCATTATTTTTCACTCCTGAAATTTTATTCTTTTGTCTGAAAAGCAAATGATGTAGACCTTTGAAAACATTTTTTTCACTGTCATTTAAGTTTATCATAGCCAAGATTATCATGTGATTGAGATTGGCAAACATTGCTTCGTACTCATCAAGAATTTCATTTTTCTTATCAAATTCTTTTGAGAGTGCATGGTGCTTATCAGATATGTCTTTCACAGTTTTATAAAACGTTTGGTAACGTATGTAAAAGTCGATAAAAAAACCTATTATGCAAAATATAAAACCTATCAACAACCAACAGATAAGCCATGCGAATTGGAACTTATAATACGTCAAAACGGCAAAAATTAAGGCTTCAATGGTTAAAAGTAAAGGAAACCAGAATGTGATATTAAATTTGGGTGTTACCAATAAATTCACCTACCTTTCTATCCAAATTGTAACAGAAAGGTAATCGGAAGGAGGAAATTAATTGAATTTAGTAGTTATCCAAAATAGACAAGCAGTAACTACATCATTGCAGGTTGCTGAGTCATTTGAAAAAGAAGTAAAGCATGTTAACGAAGTAATAAGAAAACTCACGGTCGAAAATTCGGCAGTGAAAAAATTCTTTAAAGAAAGTACCTATAGGAACGATCGTGGTCGTGAATATCCAATGTACTACATGAACCGTGACGGCTTCACCTTACTGGCAATGGGTTTCAATGGAAAGAAAGCACTTGAATTCAAACTTAGATACATCGAAGCCTTTAACCAAATGGAACAAACCTTATTAGAACAACCACAACCGGGTTATCATTTGCCTTCCACATTCAAAGAGGCTCTCTACATGCTCGCTGAGTCTGTGGATGAAAACGACAAGTTGAAACAGCAAATCGAAAATGACAAAGAAAAGGTCATTCTAGCAAATGCAATTACAACAAGTGATGAAGGTTTACTTGTGGAAGCTGCTGCAAAATATATGCGCCAAAACGGTGTAAATATCGGACGTGACAGACTATTCAAATGGTTACGCGGACAAGGATACTTAGTTAGTCGTCAAGGTCGCGAGTACAACATGCCAACTCAGAAATCACTCAATCAAGGACTTATAAAAATTCATAGCCACCTGTTCTACGATTCAGAGGGTGAACTCAAAACGAGTCGTCAAGTGGTGGTAACAGGTAAAGGCTTGATGTTCTTCATTAATAAATTTTTACATGATGGACAACTAGCTTTGCGATTGGATTAAGGAAGGAGGCTATAGCATGTCAGAAGATTTAGGAGTACAAGTTCGGTCAGAACTTTTCAAACGAAAGTTGAGCCAAAAGAAATTGGCTGAAATGGTTGGCATTTCAAATGCTTATCTATCGGACATTATTCGCGGACGCAAAGATGGTCCGAAGGCTCAGGAACACATCAAGCATATTCGTAAAATTTTATGCATTTAGGAAAGAGGATGATGTTTAGTGCATCAGTTGCAAGTGAATTTAACTATTCCAGTGCCAGATGATTATGTGTTAATCATGAAAGTTGAACTTGAAGAATTACAACAAGATAGGTTAAACGGTGTCTATTGGACAATGGTTGATTTAGAAAATCGTATTGGTAAAAAGCAAGTGTGGATTAAAGAAAATATATTGTATCCGCAAAAATTCAAAAGACAGTTAGATGTTTCACAAGGTGGATTTGTTTATTATCCAAAGGCAAAAGGTGAAAAGTGGAGTTTCTTAGCTTCTAAGATGTCACAGTTTTTGGAAGATAACTTCTACACAATTTTTAAAGGGTAGGTGAAACCAAATGAAAATCAAAGTAGCAGAGTGGTTGGCATTACCGATAGAACAACGATTAGCTTTGATTAGTAACGCGATTAATAAAGCTGTAGCATCACGTCAAAAGTAAATCTATCAAACTATTTGGAGGTTGATTGAGTGGGAACAAAAATAATGCCTGCTGAAACAATGCAATGTAAATGCAACGTGTGCAGTAAAGAATTTCATATAGAAGAGGCTCTATATTGCACAATCTGTGGAACAAAATTGGATTTAAAAAATGCAGTTATTAAAACAGGAGTAAATCTATCAAACTAAAAAGGAGAGTGAAGAGTGTGGAGGACAATAAAAAAGCCTCACAAGTTGCTGGAACAACAAGTGAGTTATTTAAAGATATAAAAGTCTCTATCGATTTTGAAAATATTGCAGAGTTAAGGGAATTGCTCCAAAAGGCTACCGACCAATTAGAGCAACTTGAAAAAACTCTAAAAGAAATCAATCAATTTAAAGCTGTAATTAAAACATTAAAAGTTTAATTTTTTAACAAAGTATTCTGAACTAGCTGTATCAAGCATGGTTTGCCAGTCTTCAAAACTCGAATGATTTACAACATGTACATCGAACTCATCATCAGGAATCGCTTCAAAATCTTCTTGTGTTTCGACGATGAAGTTACCAGCTTTTAAGAATTCATCAAAAGAATTATATTTTGTGTATTTTGACATAAATGCTTTGTTTAAAAGTTCATCAAATGAAACTTCTAAACTATCTAGTTTCTGAGCTGCTTGTCCAACTGATTTTAATTCTTTTTCAAGTTCATCAAAGCCATCAAATTTAAATGACATACTAATCACCTCCTTTCAACGAATCTAGGAATGTATGTTCTTGTTTCTAATATAACACAACATATTGTGTTATTCAAAGTAAGGAGTGGCTAAATATTGAAACTTAGGTTGAAAGAAATTAGAGAATATAGAGGTTTATCACGTTATCGTCTTGCAAAAATATCAGGTGTAAATGATTCAACATTACAAATGATTGAAAACAGTGAGAATCCCAATCCAACATTCAAGATAATGTGTAAAATCGCTGATGCTTTGGAAGTAAGTTTAGATGATTTAAGAGGTTAATAACTATTAGGAGGAATAAACATGCAAGCATTATTAAACGTAAAAGGTACGAAGTTGTCAGTGATTGGTCTTAACATCAATGAGGACCAATTCACAAGTGTACAAGTTCTAGATGCAAAAGGGAAAGTAACAACACATTATGACATCAAGCATGCTTCATATGTTCCTGAAGGAGCGAGTGTAATTGATCTAAAAGAAGCGCTCGAATTTCCTGATGCGAATAAGCAGGTTGTGGATGACCTTAATCAGCTCCTTATAGATTCTAGAGATCATCTAAAGGACTTAGGAAATCAAATAATTCAGGAAGTGTTAGTCCATAACGGATTACCTTTTGGAGATAGTGCACTACCTAACCTAGCAAAAGAATACAAGGAACATAGTGATTACATCGATGGTGTTGCATCAGCTTTAGAGGTTGTAAAAAGTGACAACTATGCTTAAACGTGCTGCTGATAATTGAGGGGGAGGTGAATGAGTGATGAATAACTTTGAGCGTTTGGAGTTACAGCGATTCCAAGAAGAAGAGGAACAAGCTGAACGTGAAGCTTTCGTGGCTATTAACGGATTTTTTGAAAATGAAGAGGATAACTATTACCACGGATAATATCAAATTTTTGTATAGTTATCAGCTGACATTTGCAGTATTTTTACTATAATTTCGAAAAACGCAAACAAGTAGGTGATTCCATGCACAACCGTACAGGCTATACACACGCAGAATACGACCGTGAATCGGAATACTGGCAAGACATAGAGGATGCGCAGCAAGCGCAAATCGAGGCACAAAAAAACTTGTCAAAGGCGGCAACCGATGACAAGCAGATACAAAATTTAAAACAACCTAAAATCACTGGTATTGTACCACAGGAGGAACCAAAATGACAAAGTTTATCGAACAACGTGTAAATGAATTAGAAAACGAAGTAGCTGAACTGAAATTAATCGTTCATCAAATTCGCGAAAGTAAAGTCATTGATGGTGTGAGTTATGCGGATGAGCCTTGCACAACTAATACTGTGGAGGACATCATCGAATTTGAAGGTAAGAAATATCGCAAGGTTAAACGTAAGGCGTGCGAAGGTGACATTATAATGTATTCGGAAATCGGCAATGATTGGATGCACATTACACCTAACAAGCCGTATAAAGCTTATAAAGAAGATGGTCCAATTAGATTATTGTTCACTAGGGATAGTGGAGGTCCTTGTAGGGTTTATGGTGACGATTTAATTTTAAATGGTTTGGAATCTAAAAACATTAAAGTCTACGAATTAATTGTGGAGGACAAACCACTAACACCAAATCAACAACGTGCTGCAATTATTGAAAAGGCGAAGAATTTCGTTGAGGATTGCAAAGATAAACTTTTTGTTAGTAGAGATTTAGATTCCGGAAAACTAACAGAGCACAAAAATATTTATAAAGTAAGTGAGTTAAATTCAAAGGCAGATTTCACGATTTGTGATTGCGAATTTATTACTAATGTAGCAAAACGTACAATTGTAGCTCTATTAAAAGCTAAAAAATCAAGACGAATAGTTGCAAGATGTATCGCCAAATGCAATACATCTGATGTTTATAACGAACACATCGGAAAAGCAATCGCACTAGGACGAGCGCTTGGTCTTGATATAAGTGAGTTTGAACAGGCGGTGCAACCTACTGAATTGGTTGTTGGACAAATCATCTACTTTACAAATGAACATGGATCTAGCATTCATTATCGAATTGATGAAATTAATAAAAATAAAGATTCCGTTTTAACTATTGTAAAAGCTGATGGTTCTGAAAATTTAGTTGGAGAAGATGCCTTTGCGGATTTTGAAGATGGCAACGAAAACATTAAAGAAGTAATTATCAACGACACTAACGCTATTTATGGAGGTGTTGAGTAATGTTAGCAAACAAACTCGAACAATTAGACGAGCAGTTACAAGATAAAGTGAACAAGCCTTCCAAAGAGGAAGCTAACGAACATTTCAAAATCGACAATCTAGCATCTGCTGATTGGGCATTACGCAAGATTTCTATTAACAACAAGGAATTAAAGGACAAAGAAGAACTCTTTGCTCAGTATGAAGCGTGGATTAAGGAAGAACGCTTAAAAACGCAAGATAACAACAGCTACTTTGAATATTTACTCACAGATTATCATGCGCGTGTATTAGCCGAAAATCCAAAACAAAAATCGATTAGCACACAAAACGGTAAAGTTCAATCTACTACTCGAAAGCCATCCATTGTAAAACCAGAAAAAGATAGCCTTCCACAGTTGATTGAGTACGCAGAACAAAATGACTTCAATAAATTTGTGGAAGTTAACAAGGAACTAAAGTGGACTGAATTTAAAAAAGAATTAACGCTAACGGATGATTTGAAAGTTGTTGATTCTAATGGTCAAGTCGTTCCAAACATTCAAATTTCAGAAGGTGGCACAACATTCAAAATCACAACATAGGAGGATAACCATGGTACAAGTAAATGGCTTAACAGATGCATTATCAGAAGTTGATAACTTTAAAGATTCTGCAGTATCAGAAATAAATTCTGCTATCTACTTACTTTCAGACATCGATTTCGAAGTCAATTCAGAAGAAGATGTGCAGTATATCCAGTCAGAAGTAAAAAGTGCAATTGATTCTTTAAAAGAAGCGCTCAATACATTAGAAAGCTAATTAGGAGGAAAAACACATTGAAAAAATTACTCAATCAAAAAGAACAACACATTGCTTACACTCGTAAGGAAGCTGAAGAAATCGTAGAAAAAGCGAAAGAAAACGTTGGTTTAACAATGTTTAAAATCAACGAGAAATATAACAAACATGGTCAATACTTCTTAGTCGACTTAACGTATACATTCAACACTCCAAAAGAAGTGATGGAAAGTAATCCACGAAAAGACGATGCACCAGATGGTCAAATGGACATGGATGATATGCATGAAGGTGTACCATATACAATCAATCCAGATGGTAGTGTAACAATGGGAAATGCTGACGATGATTTGCCGGAATTCGAAGATCCTTTTGCTGAGAAAAAGGATGTCCCTGATGAGGACTTGCCATATTAATAGAAAAGGAGTGTGGAAGGCATGCAAGTAACAGATGGGATACGCGAAAAGCAAAAAGCCTTAATCGGAATGGCCGGTCCATCGGGTAGTGGTAAGTCACTAAGTTCACTACTACTCGCATATGGACTGATGAAAGAAGCGCATCCGGATTTATCAGAAGAAGAAGTGTGGAAGAAAATCGGTGTTGCAGATACAGAGCATAAACGAATGCTGACATACATCGGTCAGCTTCATAACGGAATTACAATCGGCTCATTTAAACATATCAACTTCGAGCCACCTTTCAATACGGATCGTTACAACATGGCTATCAAACTATTAAAGCAACAAGGTTGTGAAGCGATTATTATCGATAGCCTTTCACATCAATGGCAAGGAGAAGGCGGTGTCGTTGAAACGCATGGCGGCATGCAAGGTAACTCGTTTCAAAACTGGGGCAAGCTTGCTCCTGAATCTAGCAAATTAACAAAAGGTTTAACAACTCAGGACGTCCACATGATTACGACACTACGAGTGAAAAGTGATTATGTAATTGAATTAGTCGAAGGCAAAAATGTCCCAAAAAAGGTAGGTATGAAGCCTGTTCAAAAAGATGATATGGAATATGAATTTGATACAGTATTTTCTATCAGCATGGACCACATGGCGCGAGTGAGTAAGGATATTACAAATTTGTTCGAAGGTGAATTTTTAATCACTGATGAAATCGGTTCTAAGTTATACCGCTATTTAGAGTTAGGTGTGGATGTACAAGCAGAGGAACGAGCGTGGCGTGAACAGGAAGAAGTAAATCGTTTAAGTAATGTAACTAAGATCCGTGAGCAGTCTTCCACAGATGATAATGTAGCAAAAATCGTTTCAGACTGTGAATTTAAAGCAAATCTACAACTAGAAAACATGACCGTAGCAATGGTCGACAAAATCATTAGTTTAATTGGAGGAAAATAATATGTTCAAAATTAATCATGAAGAAGCAGGTCAAGGGTTCGAATTAATTGCATTAGGTGACTACGAAGTAACAGTAATCAATTACGAAATGAAACAAGCAAACAGCGGTAACAACCGAATTACAGTAGATTATGAAATTCGTTCAGATGTTCCGCAAAATCATCAAGGGCAAAAGATTTTATACGATGGTTTCACGATTACAGATAATGCAATGTGGCGTTTACAAGCAATTTCAAAGGCTGCTAAATTCCCAAATGGAGTAACATTTAATTCTTATAAAGAATGGGCGGATTTATTACTACACAAAAATTTAGTAGTTACTGTCGGGCATCGCGAATACAACGGAAATAAATACCCAGAGGTAAAAGGATTTAAAGAATCTCAAGTTGCTCCACCAGCACTACAAGGTGGCTCAATTACCGTAACGGATGATCAAGTGCCGTTCTAATAAAAATTTCATAGAGAGGTCTGTTTTAGGCGGACTTCTCTTTTTTATACCCAAATTTAGATTTTTAGGAGTGAAATACTATGAAAAGGAATGATTCTTGGAGTGCTGTAGCTAAAGAATTGCTTAAATGCCCACATCCGAATTGTCACCATGTTGGACAAGTAATAACAAAAGCACATTGTCGCATTCATCATAATATGGAACGTGAGGAAATGAAAAAGAAATACGGTATGCCATTTAGGCTGATTACTAGAAGTGAAGAACAAGTAAAGGCATTAGTGAAAAGGTGATGAAATGAAACCACCAATTAATTTTAACGAATTACCCTCAGAATTACGGATATTACCTCAATGGATTCTGTGGAGGGCAGAAGAAAAAGGCGGACGCTATACAAAAATACCATATCAAGTAGATGGGAACGAAGCACGTTCAAATGACCGTAGAACATGGTCCACATTTGCAACAGCAGCTAAATTTTATACAGAATCAGATGCAAACGGAATTGGGTTTGTATTTAGTCGTCAAGATTCGTACATCGGCATTGATATAGATGAATGCGTTACGTATGCAGCAGATGATACAGATAAAGCAAATCCTATTATTAGTGACTTTGCTAAAGAAATTATCGACACACTAGACAGTTATACGGAGTTTTCTGTAAGTGGCACAGGTATTCACATCATCATCAAAGGTTACCTTCCACAGTCTGTGGTAGGTACTGGACGTAAAAGCGTAAAGCATGGCTTAGAGATTTATCAACACGGACGCTACTTCACGATGACTGGTAATCGTGAAAATGCTAATGAAATTTTTGACCGTACAGATGAGATAGCAGAGATATTTGAAAAGTATTTTGATGATAGCGACATAAAAGGTCGCGTGAACCTGGCGGAATATGAAAATGATGAAATCAAGTTATCGAATGAAGCACTTTGGGAGCGAATGTTTCGGAGTAAATCAGGTGACGAAATACGTTCACTGTATAACGGTAACTTAACCAATGATGACCATTCATCAAGTGATTTAGCATTATGTAATCATTTGGCTTTCTGGACAGGGAAAAGTGCTTCGAGAATGGATTCGATGTTTAGAGAAACAGCCTTGATGCGTGATAAATGGGATAGAATTCACTTTTCAGATACAGGCGAAACGTATGGTGAACGTACAATCGCTGAGGCTATTACTTCCACTACTACAACCGTATTGGACCATAAGCACGAAGAAGAATATGCAGAGTTCGATGTGTCATTCACAGTTGATGCAGTGGCAGATGATGTAGAAGAAAAACCGAAAAAGAAATTCCGTCTTAATGAACTAGGTAATGCCGAGCGTATCGCATATGAGTACGGCCATGCCATTCGTTTTGTTAGCGAAATTGGTTGGATGTTGTGGGACGGCAAACGATGGAAATACGATAACAAATTACAAATCGAGCGTATCGCAAATAAGGTTCTACGTGATTTAGAAAAATCGGAGGACGATATGGAAAAATCGTGGGCGCGCAAATGTGGTAAACGAAATATTCGAATGAACAGTATTAAGGACTTAATGCCATTAGTGCCAGCTGAACGTGAAGAATTTGATCGACATAAATATTTATTTAATTGCTCGAATGGAATTTTAAATTTACGAACAGGAAAAATGCAACAGCATGATCGTGAGCTCCGTTTATCAAAATTAGCGAATGTCGAATTTGATGAAAAGGCACAATGCCCAACATGGTTAAGTTTTTTACAGCAAATTTTCAAAGGCGACAACGAGTTAATCGATTATATGCAACGATTAATAGGATATAGCATGACAGGTGATATTAGCGAGCAAGGTATGTATTTCCTTGTTGGCGGTGGGTCCAATGGTAAATCAACATTTATCAATATCATCAAAGCAATGATGGGTGATTATGGTTTGCAAACAAAATCGGACACATTTATCAAAAAGAAAAACGATGGAGCAAATAACGATATTGCACGTTTAGTTGGGAGTCGATTCGTTTCAGCAGTAGAGAGTGAAGAAGGGGAAAAATTGCAGGAATCACTTGTTAAAACAATTACAGGTGGTGAGCCAATATTGGCCCGATTCCTACGACAGGAATTTTTCGAGTTCCTTCCTGAATTTAAAGTTTTCTTTACCACGAATCACAAACCGATCATCGGTGGTGTAGACGAAGGTATTTGGCGAAGAGTAAAAATCATTCCATTTACTTTGAATCTAAAACCGCATGAACGAGATAAAAAACTCGAAGAAAAGCTATCACTTGAAATGTCCGGGATATTAAATTGGGCCATGGAAGGCTGTATGAAGTGGCAACAGTCAGGATTAAAGGAACCTAAAGTGGTAGTGGATGCAACAGGGAATTACAAAGAGGAAATGGATATTTTAGCACCATTTCTTAGTGAAATTTGTTATACAGATGAACCGGGAAATGAAGCGATTCGAATTGAAGCACAAGAATTGTACAAGGTTTATGACAATTGGTGCTATAAGTCGGGAGAGCGTCAAATTGGAAATCGGTCATTTTATCGAATGTTAGAAACAAAAGGTTTTGGAAAAACGAAAGGCACTGGAAATAAAACCTATTTGACAGGAATTACCTTAAATGAACGAAAACCAGTTACTAAAGGGGTTACCGAAAATGAAGAAACAGGTGGTTTTAAGCTCATTTAGTAACCATTCTACTAGTTTAATAACTTTTAATAACTTTTTCAAAAGTCAGTCATACCAAGGGTTTAAGAGTTGTTTTTAACTACTTTAGTTATTTTAGTTATTTTAGTTATTTGTTTTGGAGTTCATTTAAAAAACAAAATAAAAAATAAATATATATATAGAGCCCCGAACTCCGCAACTGATAACTTTTATAACTTTCAGGCGATGAAAACAACCTTGAAGCCTTGTGGCTGTAAGGTTTAAGGAGTAGTTATTTAAGTAACTTTAGGGTTGTTTAAGCCTGTTTTTAGTTAGTGTAGAGGGTATTTTCGAAAAATAAATAACTGGATGGTGAAATGATGATAAAAAATTTCTTCAGCGAGAATATCGAAAAAGATATCAAATCTTTCGAGACCAGTGAACGTTTATATAATTCTTACAAAAGTTTTTGCGCTGATAATTCGATTGTACCGTTATCTAAAATTCGTTTTAGTAAAAAATTAGATGAATTTAACGTGGGTGTAAAACATACCAAGATGGAGAATTACATCCAGTTATACGGTCGTCAGGGTGTGAGATTGAAATAATGGTACTTTATGTTTTATCTCAAATTTGGAAAAGTGGTGCTGAAATATATCGTGATGAATCGGATGGTAGATTGTCGCTTAAAAATGCAAAGTTGGTGCCAGAGGAAATATTAAAAGCTGCTGAGCCGATTTTTAATCAAATAGAGGATTGGTTCAAATCATGGGAAGATGCCAAAGCAATCAATAAACATATACGAATGATGGTCCATCAAGCCTGTGGATGGCAACATAATCCGAAACTTAACGAATGGATATGCGCGGACATTGAAGCATTGACGTTGTTTATGGAGTGGCAAGAAACATTGGCTAAAAACGGATGGAATGATATTTACGAAGACTATCGACAATTTGAAAATGATGAATCAAATGTTATGAAACAAAAATTGTATGAACGGGCTATTTTATACGCTAATCAAAATAAGTGATTTACAGCCGTTTTAAGACGTTTTAGAAGAAGAATGATAAATATATCCAACTTTGAAATAGAACGTGTGTACTGCGCTGATTTTGGGCAAAAATGAGGAGGTTAAGAGAATGAGAGAGATTAAGTTTCAAGTGTTAATCAAACACCTATTTAAAACATTGCAAAGAATTATGGATTTTGAATCAATAAAAGCATTAGATTTCACTGAACAGTCTATAACAATCGAGATTGATGGAGAGACTTATAAATTTCATTTCAGTGAAGTTGAATTTATTAAATACACAGGCTTAGTAGATATTGAAGGGCGAGAAATTTACGATGCAGACATTTTGAAGGATGACGAAAACTTCTTGTGGTTAGTGAAATACAAACAAGGTGCTTTTGTTGCAGAGTGTTCAGATTTGATGGCGGAACAGCAATTATCGTCAATTAATTTATATTCAAAAACAATCGGCAACAATCTTAAAAATCCTGAATTGCTAGGTGATTCACAATGATTCACTACCATTACACAGAAACTGAATTAAACAAAATCCTAAAAACACTCACGATCGTGGTTGATACGAGGGAACAAGTAAATGGCCATATCCTGGATTATTTACGACAAAAGGATATTCCGATAAAGATTCAAAAATTGGATTACGGTGATTATTCTGCAATGATTCCGAAAAATGAAGAATTAGGAATACAGCGTGATATTTACCTAGAAAGTGCAGTCGAACGTAAAGCCCATATCGATGAAATATGCGGTAACTTGCAAAAAGATACACAAACAGCTTTTGAAAACGAATTGATTCGTAGTCAACGGGGACGTTTTGTAATATTCGTGGAACAACCTGATTTCGATGAAAAATTAGCACAGGGCGAATATAGAAGTCGTTATGACCCGAAAGCATTAAAGGGGCGTTTAGAATCATTTCAAGCAAAATACAATTTTGAAATTAGACCAATGAGCAAATTAATGATTGGTCACAATATTTATCACCGTTTTCTTCATCAAGCGAGGTACTATTTAAAAAACGGGGTTTTCTAAATGAAAATTAATAGAAAAATAAGTCACTGAAAAAAGAGTATAAATTTATAGATTCAGAGTTAAAGAATGCTCTTAAATTTCATATGAACTTAAGAGCAGCAATTATTATTATTATTACGATTCAAAAAAAGAGAAATAGAAGGATAGTTACATTCCTCTTCTTTCGGAATTATCAAACCAATCTTTTATTTGTTTTATAAAAAGCCAAACATCATCATCTTTTGGTTTTATATAGTTCTCGTGATCGGGATTATCACCCATTAATTCGAATTTGTTTGTGATCCAAGTGTTGCCATGTCCTTCTAGAGGAATTTCAGATAACCATGCTTCAAGTTCACCAATCGGAACAGGAAATAAGCCGTAAGTGTTCAAAGTGCTTAAAAAGCTTTCAAGTAATGGTTTGTCATCTTTAGAAAGATATTTAATTCCATGTGTTTTTAGTGGCGAATTTTTTTGAGTTATATTTGGAAATAAGTTTTTAATTGATTCCTTGTTTGTGCATATACCAGGATGTTGACTTACAGGTATATTAACTGATTTTAAATAGTCGGTAAATACGCCACCACCATCCTTAATTAAATCTAAATCAATAATTGAAACAGTAGGAATACCGATTTTTCGTAATTCTTTTGTAATCCAGCCTACAGTTTGTTTATTCTGAGCGTTTAAAAATAGACATTCGTCGATATGCCATTCGGGTTTGAAATCTTTTAATCGTTGATTAATTTCTTGATAGAAAACTCTGTCTGAATCACTTTCAGTAACAATTACATTTTTAAAAAAGATTCCATCTAGAACATTAGTTGATCGCAGAAGAGGGTTTTTCATCATGTTGGAAAGAGATTCGTTATCTAGTAATTTAGCAGTTGCTTTTTCACCTTCATAGGTTAATCGTATGATATTAATAGGTACACGCGCTTCGATACAGCCCATTATAAAATTGGAACTATGAGAACTAATAAATATCTTTTTATTCTCTGCATTTCCAAGCTTACTAATGACATTTCCAAGCTTACGAGCTAATGGGGGATGAAGGAAAGCCTCGGGTTCATCTAATAATATTGTATTAGGTTTCCCCGAAATTATTTCAGAAATAATACCAATATAAGCTTTTCTACCATCACTAGTGTTTTCATTATTTTGAGCATTTTTAAGGAATTCATTTGCTTCAGGTTTTATCGATAGTCTGAAATCCTCAGGGATTTTTGAATTTGAAAGAACAATTTGAGCCATGGATCCATTGATTTTAATTTCAGGATATAACTTGAATGCATCATAGACATATTCCTGAAGCTTATTATAAATACTATCATCATTAATTATTTTATTTACAACATTATTGTAGTTAAAATTAGTTTCACCTATTGTTGTAAAATCCTTCCATTTCAATGAATCTAGCCTAGTTTGACCATTTAATAATAAGGTTGACTGTCCAACTAAAAATCTAATTAAAAATCCCTCTATATATGGATCTATTAGTTCGGATTGGAAATAACTTTGTTTGAAAATATTTTCATCTATTGTTTCAGTAATGTGACCATTTGAATCAATGATATTAACGTGTTCGGTATGATTTTTATTTCGTATTCTCTTATCCAAAATTTCTTCAATTTCTATTGTTGATTTATGTATTAACTTAATTTTATCTATCAGATGATATTCGTTTTGAGGTTGCTGAGTACTAACATATTGTAAAATTTCTCTAAGAAGAAGAGATTTCCCTGAATTGTTCGGACCAACTATTACATTTATTTCCTGTGGTCGAAAAGACAATTTTGAATCAGTAGATTCACCAAATTTTAATATAATTTCATCTAACATTTTTATTCCTCCTTTAACTAGTATCATAAACCATAAATTAAAAATTTTGTTATATAATTCCGAGAAAATATAATACAAATCGTTAAAGGAGTATTTGTTAAGTCTAGTGATTTGTAAATGACAATTAGTTAATAAAATCTATTTTTGAGTGCCTAGCGTTCGATTCTAGGGGTTTTAATCGCAAAAATGATAAATTGTTCATCTGTAAGTTAGAACCTCTTAAATCGAACGATAGAACATCAAATTCATATCATCATATGTGGAGGGCAAAATGAGCAAACTAACACCGAATCAAAATAAAACCATTGAAGAATATTGGTCAGATTTAGATGGTTTAAAAAAACAATTGCGCTATCGTGAATGGGAATTGCTAAATGCGTATCAAGAAACTGATACAAATATCGGTGGCGGTAAAGCAAATCGAATATCCGACACGACAGGTAATAAAGCTATTATTCTAGCAGAAGATAAAAACTATCAGTATTTAAAAAATATCATCACAACACTTGAACAATATTACAAAGAGTTAGACCATGACCAAAAAACAATTGTGGACATGCGATATTTTGATAAAACGGAATGTTACGAATGGCAAAATATAGCGGATAAATTATACATGTCTACTTATCGAGTGTTGCGTAAACGGAACGCATTGATTGATGAAACGGCTAGAAGATTGGGGTGGGTGTAATGTTTATTCTATTAACCTTATACTTATTTCAGCTAATATTTAATTATTTTGTATTACGAGCTGTGTATATTAAAAATCCGCATTTGATTGACGGTTTACCTATTGTATTCGGATTGATTCCGTTCATAGGGTATTTAGTAGGGATATTATATTTCCCTCATTGTTTCAATGATTATTCCAAAAAGAAAATATTAGATTTTATTTTCATGGTCCAAAAAGCGCAATAGTGCCTACTAGCGAATTGCGCATAAATCTGTAGTAGATTGATATTATCAAGTTTTATCAAAAGCGTACGGAAATACGCAAAATATATTTTACAATAATAAGCACGTTCGCTTGTACGTGTGTTTCGCAAACAAGCATGAGAGGCTACTAAATTGGTAGTCTCTTTTTATGAGAACAATGTATCTCCAATATAGGCAGCAACATATAAAAAAGCGATTCCTATAATGAGTGCAATAATCGATGCTACGAATTTGTTACGAATAAATTTCATGATTTCACTCCTATTACTTATGATTTTTAAGTATGCATCATATTTCTTGTAATGACAATCTATTACATTTATCCTATGATATAGGTAGATGGGAGGTGTTAGCAATGAATGAATTACAAATGGCAGTATTAA
Source organism: Lysinibacillus parviboronicapiens (assembly GCF_003049575.1). Classification (GTDB taxonomy): domain Bacteria; phylum Bacillota; class Bacilli; order Bacillales_A; family Planococcaceae; genus Lysinibacillus; species Lysinibacillus parviboronicapiens. Next base: position 272,679 of record NZ_PYWI01000002.1, read on the forward strand.
AACGTGCAAACGATTATAATTTTCAACTTCTAACGAGTAACCCAAATAAACTACAAGATTATGTGTTTAATAAGATTATTAATCCTATGGTTGATGATGTCATAAAAGTTAGAGATGATTTTTATAATGTTAACTTTTTGTTAGATGGAATAGAAATTATGCTTGTAGATAAAAAAATAAAACTGCAAGCGGAACAAGGCAAGTTTAGTATTTTAGAAGATAAAGGCGATGGCCTTTGGATTTTATTGTCCGTCGTTTTTAAAAATGAAATCGGTTATGTTAATTTAGGTAAAGATCGATTTGACGAAGATGTGATTGAACAACTAACTAATTCACATTTAACAAATGCCATCAAACGTATATTCTAATGAATATCACATAAAAGTCACATCTAACAAGGTGTGGCTTTTTATTAGAATCAGTACTCAATTGATTATCTCCATGTTAATTAAATTTAAGAAAGCTTTGGAGGAATAATTATGACAAGAAGAGATTTAATTTTCGAACGATCAAATCTAGGTATATTAAAAAAATACAATGAAGCAATGAAAATTTTAGAATACAGTGTAATGTTAGTAAATTTGTTTGAAATAAAAGAATTCAACAATGTAATAGCAGGACAATTAAGATTAATTCTTTGTGACACCACTAAAAAAGATAATAAAGTAATTGATAATTCACTTATAAGAAAAATCCAGCCTAACCCAAAACTATTCCAAGTTAATGAGCTAACCAATTTTTCTGATGGAATAGGTGGTTTTATAGCAGGAGAAATGTTTAACTATGATAAACCAACGATACCTTTAAAAACTTGGCTAAATCAAGTTATTCTGTCAATAAATCTCCAAGGAAAAAAACAGGATATTTCTATTAAAGATTTTATTAAGTTTTCAGCAAATAAAAGTGGTGGAGCACATGTTGACCCAATACTAAAGGAAAAAGCTTTTATTGTTGATAATCATTCTGATAGAGTCTTAAGCAACATAACAATAGGATTGTTTAGATCTGTAGGTAAAGATTTAAAAAAGGATAGTGGAGCAAATTTAGCTTACTTAATTGATAAGTATAAAGAGAAGGCATTCGAATAACGGGTGTCTTTTTATTATGCCTTGAAGCCTGTATATCCTATCGACCATCAAATAATCGTAGACGTTAATCGTGGGGTTATGAATAGGGTGTGCAGTCTTGAAGATGTAAGAAGGAGTTGATTGTATGAGTAGATTTTTAACCAGTCGAAGTTACAAACAATTAATCGCTGAACGTAAAGCAATGGAACATTTTATGCAATACAAACGCGATACATTTGGTGAAGATATCACTGTCAAACAACGTGCAGAATTACAATCTGATGAAGCTTTGTTGAAGGAAATTGTTAGTGATATTGAAACAGCGCGTGACCGTATTGGAAGGACTATAAAAGAAGAGTGCGTTTAACCATCAAGTCGAAAGCTAAACAGACTATAAAAGCTAATGAGCAATCACTATGAATTGTGGAGGGCTGAACAATGGGAAACGTTAGAGGTATAACAATCGGATTAGAGATTGATGACAAATCTAAATTAAAGTTACGTGCTATTGCAAAGCATGCTGAAGCATTGGCTGATGAGTTAGATGCGATTGATTCAATGAATGATGAAGAAGTACCAACACATTTAGAAGGCAGCGACTGACAACCATGCAGCAATATAAAACAAAGCAAGAAAAAAGTGCATTTTACAAATCATACAAATGGCAGAAGCTACGACTTAAAGCACTTGAACGCGATAATCACGAATGCATTTGGTGCGCTGAAGAAGGCAGAGTTACAACGAAACACGACGCTATTCTTGAAGTCGATCATATAAACGAAATCGAATACCATCCAGAACTAGCACTCGACTTAGATAACCTACGCACACTATGTAAAGCTTGCCATAACAAACGTCACAATCGTTTCGATGGTAAAGAAAAGAAATGGGATGACGAAATGTGGTGAAGAAATGTTAAAACCACATACCCCCGGTCAAAAAGGTTTTTCAATATATAAAAGTCCCCAGACCGACGGGTCCCCCAACTGTCTAAAAATTAATGTTAAAAACACTCATAGGAGGGAGGAGGGGTAATTTTGGAAAAGGGAATTAAAAAAATCGAAAAAGATTTATTATTACGTCACGCCGACGATCCAATCAAACTTTCGAAAGTACATCGCTACATACAATTTTTAAAGATTGATTTAAGTTGCGATAGCGATATTGGTAAAGATGGAACGACGATAAAAGTTGAAAATGGTACACAAAATTTTTTAAAGCAACACCCAGCGATTGCGACCAAGTTATCGATTTCAAAAGAAATAGAGAAATTAGAAGATGCACTCGGAATAAAAAATGATAGTAACCCTACTCCCTCTCCCCCAACTGTGGATGACAAAGGCAGGAAGAGCTTAATTTGATTAGCTATAAGTATATTGATGAATATATAAAGCTGTGGCGTGACAGCAAAATTATTTTAAATAAAAGGCGTAGTAAATTAATTGAATTAATCGAGCGTGACATTCTTACTGCTGATGATATGTATTTTGATGTGGAGCAAATCGAAAATTATATTACTTTTACAGAGAAGTATTATTTTCCTCTCACATTGACGCAAAAATTTAAAACATGCTTTATTTTCTTGTATTACAATGACGGTTCTTTGGTCTTTGATGAACATTTGGACTATGAAGGTCGTGGCGGTGGTAAAACAGGACGTATATCGACTCTAGCAAATTATTTTATTAGCGATTTGCACGGCATCGATAATTACAACGTGTCTGTAGTAGCAAATAGTGAAAAGCAAGCGAAAATGTCATTCACAGAAGTGTATAACACCATCGATAAAGACGATACGTTAAAAGAACATTTTGACCATAAGAAAGCTTTGATTGAGTCCCGTAGTACAAAGTCATTATTTCAATACCATACATCTAATGCAGGTACAAAAGACGGTTTACGAGATGGATGTGTAATTTTTGAAGAGGTACACAGATATGAGGATTCTGGAGTTGTAAATGTATTTACTTCAGGTCTTGGTAAAGTTTCTAATCCGCGAGTATTCTATGTCGGTTCTGACGGATTCGTGCGTGAGGGCTTCTTAGATAAGTTATTAGAACGTGCTGACAATATTTTAGATGGCCATGTAAGCATTCGCGACGATGGTCTTTTTGCATTTATGTGTAATTTGGATGATGAAGCAGAAATGCATAATCCTGAAATGTGGCAAAAGGCAAATTCTCAGTTCCATCCACCGTTAACTAATTACGCGAAAACCCTTTTTAAAACGGTGATGAAGCAATATAACAAGTTAGAACATGATCCAGATGGATATGAAGAGTTCATTACAAAACGTATGAATCTCCCAAAAGTAGACCTAGAAAAAAGTGTAACGTCATGGGAGAAAATTAAGGCAACTGATCAATCATACAATTTGGATGAATTAAAAAAGCGTGAATGTATCGGTTGCTTGGATTATGCTGCTGTTCGTGATTTTGTAGCAATGGGCTTATTGTTTTTGAAAGATGATAATTTTATTGTTCCCAAAGAACTGACGCACTCATATGTATGTAAGCCATTCGCTGATAAGCATTATGCATACAGCAAAGAAAAAGCAGAAAACAACAATAAGAAAGACCATCGAAAATTTGCTCCAATTAAGGAGTGGGAAAACGATGGTCTTTTGAGTGTCCTGGACATCGAAACAATGGATCCGCACCTTGTAGTTAAATGGTTCGTTGATAAGTGCGATGAAGGATGGAACATTAAAAAGATTGTTGGAGACAACTTTAAAATGGATATATTGAAGCCGTTATTTGAAGCAGCAGACTTTGAGGTTGAAGTTATACGTAATCCAGATGCTGCTAGTGGATTATTAGCACCACGAATAGAGATTGCTTTTGAAAATGAGCAAGTCATATTTGGTGACAATCCATTAATGCGTTGGTACACGAACAATGTGCTTGTTAAGCGACTACCTAACGGAAATAAAGTTTATCGAAAGAAAGAGGAAGTAAAACGAAAGACAGATGGTTTCATGATGTTCTTATATGGCGTATGGGGCTCACGCGATTTAGATGATACCGATATTGATGGAGTACTTGATTTCTTAGACAGCATCGCATTTTGATGGAAGGGGGTGAGGTATTGGGGTAATTTTAGATGCATTTAAGCGTAATAAGCAAATCGGTAAAGAAGCTGCTGACATGTGGGATTTTGATATTTTCGGAATCGACATTGAACAGCGGGCGTACTTAAAAAAGACGGCTATTGAAACGTGTATAAACTTAATTGGTCGAACCATTTCTTTGGCTGAATTTAGATTTACTAAAGACGGTAAGAAGGCTAAAAGCGATTGGGATTATTTACTCAATGTAAGACCAAATACGGACCAATCAGCAGCTGACTTTTGGCAAGATTTTGTGTACAAGCTTCTTCATGAAAATGAGGTACTTGTAATTTTAAGTGACAATAATGATTTGTTAATAGCTGATAGTTTTGATCGTATAGAATATGCTGTCTATCCAGATATTTTTAAAAATGTTGTTGTGAAAGGTTATGAATTTAAAAGGTCATTCGAAATGGGAGAAGTCATCCACATTTCTTATAACAACGAAAAATTTACAAGGTTTCTCGATGGCATGTTCAAAGATTATACAGAGTTGTTCAGCCGCATGATTGAAACGAATATGTATGCAAATCAGATACGTGCACTTGCTGGCGTTGATGGAAATACACCATTGGATGATAAAAAGCGAGATCAATTACAAGGTTTTATCGATAAAATGTTTAATGCATTCCGTAAGAAAGCTTTTGCTATTGTTCCGCAAATTAAAGGTTTCAACTACAGCGAACTTGTATCAGGCGATAAAAATAACGGTCGCTCAGTTGAGGAATTAGCAAAGCTCAAAAAAGATTTAACAAGCCATGTGGCGATTCTCTTAGGTATTCCTACCACATTGGTACATGGCGATATGGCGGAGTATGAAACAGCTTGGAAAGCATATATAAAGTTTTGTATTAAACCACTTATCAAGAAAATTCAAGATGAGCTTAATGCAAAGTTAATTGATAAAGATGATTACATGAATGGTGAACGAATTAAAATTTTCGGTGTGGCTGAAATGGATCCGTTAGAATTAGCAACTGCAATTGATAAACTTGTGGCAAGTATGGTTTATACACCGAACGAGGTACGTGTAATGCTTGGCGATGAGCCTTCCACAGATGAACGATTGAATAAGCATTATTTCACAAAGAACTATCAAGAATTAGATTCCGTTGAAGGAGGTGAGAATGGATGAAACATAGAATTAAGGGTGACATCATTTCTTGGAATTCAAGCATTTGGGATTTTAACTATAAAATGAAGTCAATTAAAGAAGATGAAGACATTGAACTCGAAATTAATTCGTATGGTGGAGATGTATTTTTAGGTATTGATCTTATGAATACATTGCGAGGTCATGCGGGTAATGTAACGATTATCATTACCGGAATAGCAGCAAGTGCAGCGTCAATTATTGCTATGGGTGCAAATACAATTAAAATGTACTCAAATACTCAATTGATGGTTCATAACGCTTGGACTTATGCAGCTGGAAACGCTAAAGAATTGCGCAAGGTTGCTGATGACTTAGAAAGTATTGGAGAATCAGTTCTAGCATCTTATACGCATCGTGTTGATGAGGCAATCGTGAAAAAATTGCTTGATGAAGAAACGTATTTATCAGCAAGTAAAGCGAAGGAATTAGGCTTTATTGATGAAATTATTGATGAAAAAGCTGAAGAGGTCGAGTCGGAAATCTTCTTGAATAAAGCTGAACAATTTAACAATTCAATCACTACTTCCTCCTCTACTGTGGAAGGCAACGAAGGATTATTAAAGGAAATCAATAGCTTGAAAACTCAGATGACTGATTTACAAACAAAATTAAAACAATCAAAAGAGGAACCTATAGAGCCAACACAAAAAGTTGCAGCTCGTCATAAAGGGTTCTTTTTTTAATACTTAAAAAACGGAGGTAATCATTAATGGTTATGAAATTAAAAGGACAAATGGGTAATTTTAAAGCAAAAAAGAAAGCTTATACAGATTTATTAAACAATGAAAATGCAACACCTGAGCAACTACAAAATGCAGTAGATGAAATGTTTACAGCATTACAAGATGATTTATCAGAAAAAATTACAGCTGAGGCACGTAATGAAGCAAACGACACTCAAATTTTAGTAGCACGTGGCCAGCATATTTTAACGTCAGAAGAAACGGCGTTTTATAACAAAGTTGTATCGGATGGCGGCTTCAATGATGAATCGGTTTTCCCTGAATCTGTACAGGAGCGAGTATTTGAGGGCCTAACGAAAGAGCGTCCATTATTAGCTGCTATTGGATTACAAGACTTAGGAGCAGCAACTAAATTTATTTATTCTGATCCAACACTTGCATTTGCATGGAAAGAAATTTTCGGAGAAATCAGTGGACAAGTAAATGCTGCATTCCGTGATGAAAAAATCACTCAACTTAAATTAACAGCCTTTGGTGCTATTCCAAACGATATGTTAGAACTTGGTCCAGTGTGGGTTGATCGCTACATGGTGACATTACTAATCGAAGCCTTAGCAGCTGGTTTAGAATACGGCTTAGTAAATGGTCGTGGTCCAGTACAAAATGAGCCTGTTGGTTTAATGAAAGATGTAGATTCAGCAACTGGCGCTGTAACTGATAAAACATCAAGTGGTACATTAACATTTGCTCCGTCAGAACGTGGCGAGGTTGTTGTAGGCGAGTTATATGGTGTACTTAAAAACTTATCAACTGATGCAAAAGGTAAATATCGAAAAGTATTAAATAAAGTCGTTATGGTGCTGAATCCAATCGATTCACTAGCTGTACAAGCTCGTCATACGATTCAAAACACTGCTGGTCAGTTTGTAACGAATTTACCATACAACTTAACAGTTGTAGATTCAGAAGAGATCCCTGTTGGCAAAGTTTTATTCCTTGTACAAGGTGAATACATTGCGGCTATTGCAGGTGCTTATAAACTTAAAAAGTTTGATCAAACACTAGCCATGGAAGATGCGACACTATACACAATTAAACGCTTTGCAAACGGTCGTCCAAAGGACAACAAAGCTGCATTAGTTTATGACCTAGATGTACAATTCCCTGTTCCAGGAGAAACGCCTGAGCCTTAATTTAGGGCTTTAGGCGTTTTTAAATTGAAAGGAGGTAGTAGAGAGTGACAAAGAAATATAAGGTCGTACAGCGCTTTAAAGAGGTGAAACACGACGGACATATTTATAAAGTTAATGACTACTATCCTGTGAAAGGCAAACGCGCGACAAAGGCACGAATTGCACAGCTACTCACAACGAACAATAAAGAAAAGCAAGTTTTCATTGTTGAAGTAGGTGATGAAGTTGACGACGATTGATACTGAAGTTTTAGTTGAATTTAAAAGACGTATGAAACTTGGTGATGATGAGGACGATAATTTACTTCGCATTCTAAAAGCCTCTACAGAGGACTTACAAGCCATTTGTGGTGATTATAATATAAACACTAGCGAACGTTTCAAAGAGCTTGTCTTCGAGCGCTCACGCTATGCTTATAACGATGTATTAGAGTATTTCTCCGATAATTTTTTAACGCAGATTGTAAATTTATCTGTAGCTAAAGCAATGGAGGAAGAGAGCGAATGAAGCGTATTCCAAGACCGATTGTTGAGCAGAAGAAATTAAACACTGGGGAAATGCGAAATAGAATCGAAGTACAAGAGTTTGTCGAAACGGTCAATGAAAATGGCTATCCTGTAGAGGACTGGCAAACGAAGCACCATCTATGGGCAAAAATTAAAACAGTAAAAGGCTCAGAAGTTATCAAAGCAGCAGCAGAAGTAAATACCGAAACATATCGCTTTATTGTGCGATATACAGAAGGGTTAAATGCCAAACAGCGTATTGTGTTTAAAAATCGTATTTATGATATACAAGCTGTTTTAAATGATGATGAATTGCAAAACACACAAACAATCATTGCAGTTGTAGGCAAGCCTTAGAGGTGATGTTATGAGGATTGATTTTACAGGCTTAGAGGAACTACAAAGAGAATTACAACAGAGATTAGATTCTGATAGTATACTAGAGCCCACTTTGAAAAAAGGTGCTGAATATCTAAAAGATAAGTTAGAAGAAAATGTGTATAATTTCGGATTTAAAAAGCGTTCAGGGAGATCAGAAGAATCAATGGTTATTGACAGTAAAATTTTAGATAACTCCCTTGCTGTTGGTTTAAGTAATCAAAACAATGATGCTTTCTACCTCTACTTCCATGAAATAGGCACATCAAAAATGCCAGCACGTCCATGGTTCCGTCCAACCTTTGAACGCGAAATGAATCGAATCATAGAAATTATGAAAAATGAATTAAGTACGAGGATGAGGCTATGAGTATTAATAAAATCATACGTGATGCCTTGTTACCTTTGGGGGTGCCAGTCATGTACATGACATATACAGGCACCGAAACAACTTATATTACCTTCTTTCGATATAACGAACGTGGAGCGTTACAGGCTGATGATACAGAGCAAATGACACGTTATTCCGTTCAAGTTGATATTTGGGGAAAGGGAGATATAGAATCGCTCACAGAGAGCGTAAAAGACCAATTACAAGCGATAGGATTTGTGAGGAATTCCTTTTTCGAAGATTACGAGAAGGATACCAAAATATATCACAAAGCCTATCGTTTTTATTATGACAACTAAGGAGGCTATTTAATTATGGCAGGAGTATTAATCGGTTTATCAGATATTCGTTACACAAAGATTGTCCCTGGTGCTACAGATGTTACAACAGCATTTGCTAACCCAATCGAAAAATTAGCTAAAGCCATTGAGGCCAAAGTTACACCAAAAACAAGTAATGCAGTGTTATACGCAGACGATGGTGCAGCTGAATCTACATCAGCAGAAGGTGAAACAGAAATCGAATTAAAAATCGATGCGTTGGCCAATACGGTTTACGCAGACATTTTAGGCAAAGAAATAAACGAAGATGGCGTTGTAGCAGATGCATCTGGTGATGTAGCACCTAACATTGCGTTAGCATTCCGAAGCCTAAAATCAAACGGTAAGTACCGTTATTTCTGGTATTACAAAGGTAACTTCCAACTGCCAGAAGAAAACTATAAAACTAAAGGTGAAAGTGTTGAGTATAATACACCATCAGTAAAAGGAGTATTTGTAAACTCTGATATTGTTAAAAATGCCAAAGGTGAAGGCATTAAACGTTATTTTGTGGACGAAGACGACGATGGTGTTGCACCAGAGGTTATTGCAAATTGGTTTAAAAAGGTTTATACAGGCTCAACAACACCTACACCTTAATGAAATAAAAAGTTATAAGAGGGCGATTAATCTCGCTCTCTTTTTATTATGCAAAATAACAATAAGGGAGCGATTTAAGATGGCTAATAAAGCAGAGGTAATGAAAGATAAAGGCGTAAAAATTGAATTGAGTGGTAAGGAGTTTGAAGTTAAATTTGACCTGAATGCCTTGTGTAATCTACAAGATAAATTCGGCAATATGACAAAAGCTTTCGACGGATTAAATCAGCAAGATTTCAAGAAGATAAGATCATTGCTACATGTCGGTTTGGCAAATGGAGAAAACATCGACATTACAGAAAATGAAGTCGGTGCGTTAATCACAATGAAGAACATTTCTACTGTTACAGATGCACTTACGCAAGCATTCAGTGATGCTATGCCATCCACAGATGAAGAGGGAAAGTAAACGAATCAAGCGGAGAAAAGGAGCTTCCGTTTGATTTTTTTATTTACATTGGAACGGTCCATTTAAACATGAAAGAAAAGAAAGTGTGGAAGACAACACCGCGCAAAATACTCGCTTTATGGGATAGGCATTGCATTTTCAAAGGTTGGAAGAAAGAGGAAGAGCAAGTACCACGTGCTTATGCAGACCAAATCCAGTGGTAGAAAGATGGTGAAATAATAATGACAACAGGTGATGTAGGTAATTTAAGGGTTAAATTGTCGCTAGATAATGCACAGTTTGAGCGTTCAGTCGCAAGTATGAACAGGACACTCCAAGCGATGGGGCAAGAAATACGAGGTTTACAAAATCGAGGGCGCGAATGGGGTTCTAGCATTGACGGATTGCGTCAAAAGCAAGAAGCGTATAGTCGTCTGCTTGAAGGTCAACAAACTAAAGTACGGCGTTTATCTCAAGAATATGAAAAGGCTAAACAACAGTATGGAGAAAATTCAGTGCAAGCTGAACGATTGGCTGTACAGCTTAACAGAGCTTCAGCAGAAATGGACCGTACACAAAGGGAACTAAATGAGACCACTGCTGAATTAGATCGACTAGAACGTGAATTAGCCCAATCACAAACTGCTTGGGGGAAATTTGGAGCTACTGCAACTGCTGCAGGTGAAAATCTAAAAGCAGTTGGCGACAAAATGACTAGCATTGGCAAAGACATGTCTATGAAAATTACAGCACCACTTACTGCTTTAGGGGCAGTCATTGTAAAGGTTGGTATGGATTTCGACAGTCAAATGTCCAAGGTTGCTGCTGTAAGTGGTGCTACAGGTGCTGAATTTGATGCCTTGCGTGCTAAAGCACAGGAGCTTGGAGCATCCACTAAATTTACAGCTACACAAGCAGCTGAGGGATTTGAATATCTAGCATTAGCTGGATATAAAACAGAGCAACAATTAGCTGCTATTGACGGTTTGTTATCATTAGCGGCAGCGGCAAACATGGACTTAGGTCAAGCCGCTGATATTACAACAGACATTATGTCAGCATTTGGACTAGAAGCGTCTAAAGCTGGGCACGCAGCGGACGTATTTGCTTATGCACAGGCGAATGCGAATACCAACGTTGAACAGATTGGTGAAGCAATGAAGTATGCAGCACCAATGGCAAATCAAATGGGGTGGAGTTTAGAAGAAACGACAGCGGCTATGATGAAATTGGCTGACAATGGGCTAAAAGGGTCTATCGCTGGTCAAGCGTTTGCTTCGTCTTTAGGACGGTTGGCTAAACCAACAAAACAAATGCGCAAAACAATGGAAGAGTTAAACATTGAGTTTTTTGATGCAGAAGGCAATATGAAATCATTACCTGATATTGTTGCGCACCTAGAAGATAGATTTGATGGATTGACGATGAAACAAAAATCGGCGGCTATTACCACATTATTTGGTGCAGAAGCATATAAGCATTGGGCAATACTCCTAGAATCAGGGAGCAGTATATTGAATACTCATACAAAAGCGTTAGAAAATGCAGATGGTACTGCTAAAAATATGGCGGATACAATGGTTGATAACTTAGGCGGGTCATTGTTGATGCTAAAATCAGCTGTGGAAGGCTTAATGATTCAATTTAGTGATTTAATCAAAAATGACTTAAAGGCATTTGCGGAATGGTTAACAAAAATTACTGATAAGTTTTCTGAATTAGACGAGGGTACAAAAAAGGTAATTTTGATTGTTGGTGCTTTAACTGCGGCTATTGGTCCATTGCTTGTAATTGGTGGTGTTTTAATTTCTTTAATCGGTTCCATCGTATCTACTTTGGGAGCTGCGTCTACAGCTATTGCAGGAGCCGGAGGGGCATCCGCTGTATTAGGTTCTGCTTTTGCAGCATTGACTGGACCAATTGGATTGACTGTTGCAGCTATAGGCGGTTTAACAATTGGCACTATCGCATTTGCGAAACACATGAGCAATGATGCATTACCAAGTGTTGAGAGGTTCGGAAAAGGTGTTTCGGAATCCACTAAAGAAGCTCTAAATGGATTCTTTGATTTAAGCGAAAGTGCTTCACAATCAGTTACAAACATGTATGTGACTTCCACAAAAGTAACAAGCGAGATGGCCGCCGAACTTACTTCAAAGTTTGACCAAATGAATACTCAAATTGTGGAGGGCATGAAGAAACGTAATACTGAACAATTGTCTGATTTACAAGCGTTTTTTATGAATTCATCAGCTTTATCATCTGAGGAAGAAGAAAAAATAATTGTTAATACTCAAAAACGCCATGAAAGAGAACTACAAGAACAAAACACTATGAATGAACGGGTAAAGGCAATTACTCAAAAGGCTTTAGATGAAAAACGAGAATTGACAGAGCGCGAGCAAGAAGTCATCAATAATTATAATGAAGGAATGAAAGAGAATGCGATTAGAGTGTTTAGCGAAAGCGAACTAAAGCAAAAAGTAATACTCGAACGCATGAAAGAGAATGCATCCATTATATCTGCTGAGCAAGCCGCTGAAGTGATAAAGAATGCTGTTAAGCAGAAAGATGAAGTTATCAAAGAAGCAAATGAAACCTACGAAAAGCGTAAAGCTCAAATTACCCAGATGCGTGATGAAACAGGAGTTATTTCAACTGAACAAGCTGATAAGATGATTGCTGAAGCTACAAAGGCAAAAGACCAAACTATTTTCTTAGCTGAAGAACAACATCAGAAGATTGTAGAAACGGCCCAAAAACAAGCTGATGAACACGTAGAAAAAGTGAATTGGGAAACTGGTGAAATTTTATCTAAGTGGGAAGTATTCAAAAATAAACACTCTGAAATATTCGATAAAATCGAAGAATATTACACAAAAGTAACAGATTCTTTAAAAGAAATAACATCCACTGCCTATGATTTCATAAAAACAACAGTAGATGAAAAGTTAAGTGGTGTTGTGGACTTTGTAAAAGAACAACTTGATAAACTAAAAGAATTTTGGGACGAAAACGGAGAAGCAATATTTACTTTAGTCAAAGGCCATTTTGATAATATTAAAGGTAATATAGAATTGGTCATGGGCATTATCAAAGGATATTTTGAGATTGTTTGGCCAATCATTTCAGGTATTGTAAAAATTGCTTGGAACGCTATAAAATTTACAATAGGTACTACACTAGATATAATTTTAGGCGTTATCCAAACTATCATGAAATTAATCCAAGGCGACTGGGAAGGTGCTTGGGAAACGATTAAGGGAATTGCTGAAAAAATATGGGGTAATATCGTATCTTTCTTTGAAGGTGTAAATTTAGTTGATATTGGTAGGGATATCGTCCAAGGCTTAATAAATGGTATGGGTGAAATGGTTAAGGCTGTAGGTGACAAAGCCGAAGAACTAGGTAACAAAGTAATTACTTCTGTTTCAAATGTCTTACAGCGTAAATCACCATCCCGTGTAATGATTGCGATTGGTAAAGATGTCGGTGAAGGTCTAGCTATCGGTATTGAGGACAAGAACGACCGAGTATCAGACGTCATGAAGGATTTAGGAAATAATCTAATTGACATTACAGATCACTTTAAATCTGAAGAAAAGAAAATCACTGATAAAGCTAATGCTGAAATTGAAAAGATTGAAAAACGGTCTAAGGAAGATATTGATAAAATCCAACGTACTGCTGCATCTAAAAAGCGTAAAACAACTCAGGATGAAAACGTTAAAATCCAACGAATTCAAGAGGATGCCGCTAAAAAAATAGCTGAGATTGAAAAGAAGGCTACAAAAGAATCAGTAAATTCACTTACTAAAGTTCAACAGGAAAAGCTGAAAGAGATTAAATTGTTTATTGATGATAAAAAATCTTTAGGCGAATTAAGCCTAGAAGAAGAAGCGAAAATTTGGGAGCAATCAATAGATCAATTTGATTTGTATTCAAAAGAACGCGTGACAGCTCAAAAAGCCTATAAAAAAGCTGTGGAAGACCTTAACAAAAAAGATTTAGAGGATATTAAACAATATATAGCTGATAAAAAATCCTCAGAGGAACTGTCACTTGTTGAAGAAGCGAAAATTTGGGAAAGAACGATCGGTCTATTTGAAGAAGGTAGTAAAGAACGTATTGAGGCACAGAAGGCATATCAAAAAGCAGTCGAAGCAGTGAACAAAGAAATCGTATCAATTAATAAAGATTTCCAAGGTCAAATGAAAACAATTTCAGATGATTTAGCAAAACAAGAAGAACAGCTAAATAAAGCTTACGAAGATGCATTTAGTAAGCGTGTATCTAGTTTAATGTCCTTTGCTGGTACATTCGACGCCTTTAAGGTTGAATTAAACCGTACAGGCCTTGAATTAATGGATAATCTGAAATCTCAAGTTGATGGCTTTAAGCAATGGCAAGATGAATTTGCGAAGTTATCAGAACGTAAAATCGATGCTGATTTACTAAATGAATTATCAGGGTTAGGTGTTAAAGCTCTACCAGAGTTGGTTGCACTTAATACCATGACAGATGAACAACTATCTAAGTACAGTGAGCTGTATCGAGAAAAATCACAATTAGCTCGCGAACAAACTGAAAAAGAATTAGTTGGTATGCGTGAAGATGCAGACAATCAAATCCAAAAGTTACGTGAAGCAGCTAATGAAAAGTTGAACCTTATCCAGCAAGAATGGGATAAGGCTATTCGCAATTTAACGCGAACTACAGCTAGTGAACTATCATCCCTACAACAGATAGGTATTGATGCAGGACAAGGTTTGTTAAATGGCTTAGAAAGTATGCACAAACCACTTATTGATAAGGCAACTGAAATAGCTAATAGTATAAGAGACGCAATGCAAGGCGCGCTAGACATTCATTCTCCATCACGTGTAATGCGTGGCTTTGGAGTAAATATCGCTGAGGGATTAATACAAGGAATGAACAGCATGATTGCAGAAGTAGAACAGTCTTCCACAGGGTTAGCTAGTGCAGTTGTGGGTGGACAAACCTCTTACGATTACTCTAAACAATTAAATCAAAAGGTTAACATCTATACACAAGATAGTGGATCACGAGAAATGGAACGAGCATTTAGACGTATGGCATTTGGATTCTAGGAGGTGACGGTTTGAATATAAAAGAATTAAAGATCACTAACAGTCGTGACGATTCGATAACATTCGGTCGTCACTTTTTCTTGATGGAAGACTTTCAGGTTAGTGGTTTAAAAGCAAATGTAAACACCTCTACATTTACAAGTGACGGAGCGCATTATCAATCAACTGTGCTTAATGTTAGAGAATTAGATATTCCTTTCTACATTAAACGCGATGGAAATGAAGCATGGTGGATTGAAGAAAAACGTCACGAGATGTATACGGTATGTAATCCTAAACACAATCCAATAAGGCTAGACTTCACTACGAAAGCTGGACAGGAATTTTATTTGTATGCCAATGCAGAGATGGCGCCCATATATAACACAGGCTTTGAACATGACAATAAAAAGTGGCTAAAGGGGCTACTACAATTTATTGCTACTGATCCATTTATTTATGAGAAAGATGATTACTTTGCTGAAATTGGTCTATGGAATCCAGCATTTGAATTTGTCCTAGAAATACCAGAAGGAGGAATTGAAATGGGATATCGTACGCCTTCCACAATAATTAATGTGGAGAACACTGGGCAAGAAGCTACTGGTATGATTATTAGGTTTAAGGCTACAGCTACGATAAAGAATCCTTCACTAATAAACGTAAACACATATGAGTCGTTGAAACTTAATACAACAATGCTTCCTGGTGATGAAATCTTTATCAACACTAATCGTGGTAAACGATCAATTATATTAAGCAGGAACAACGTTCAAACAAACGTTTTTAACGTCTTGGATTTGTCCTCCACATTCTTGCAGATTGAGGCAGGAGACAATTTATTCAGGTACGAAGCTGAAGAAAACATTGATTTTTTAGAAGTATCGTTTAACTATCGCGCAAGAAGAATAGGGGTGTAGTTATGGTTGATTTGAATGTCTTTGATTTGAATTTCAATCGTATCGGTGAAATCAGCGAATACAAGAAGCTAATTCTCCAAAGGAACTACTATAAATTCAGCATGCTTACATTGGCTGTGCCAGGTACGCCTGAAATGATTGAGCTCCTAAAGATGAACAATATCATTACAACACAATCCAATCCGAACTATGGCTATATAATCACGCATTTTGATTACATCGATGCAAACGGAAGCGAGATTGAGGTCGTTGCCTATTCTCTCAATTTCTTTACTTCATGGCGAGTCATTGAAAGGCAGCAAAGGTACGAAGGAAATGTGGAGGACATAATTAAGTCTTTCATTTCTACAAACGCAATCGATACAACTCAGAATAAAGTAATACCAAATCTAAGACTTGCTACAAATACAGGTATAAACATTGTGGATGACAGTACAAAAACAGGTGGTCCAGTTAGTGAACATTGTTTTGCGCTATGTCAAAAACATGAGATGAGCTTCGATATTTTAATGAATCACAAGGATAAAAAATATGAGGTATTCACATGGCAAGGTGATGATCACAGCATTACTCAAACAGCTTTACCACATGTGATTTTTAGTAAAGAGTTTGATAATGTCATTAAACAAAACTATGTAAATAGCAATGTCGAAACGAAAACAACCGCAATTGTGGCTGGTGAGGGTGAAGGGGTCGACAGGAAGACTATAACTGTTAATGACCATCTAAAAGGTTTTAATAGGCGAGAATTATATGTCGATGCTAGGGACTTACAAAGTAGTTATCTAGATGATAGCAATAACAACGTTACTTTAACTCCAGCGCAATACAACGAAACATTGCAATCAAGAGGTAATGAA
Source organism: Lysinibacillus parviboronicapiens (assembly GCF_003049575.1). GTDB lineage: Bacteria > Bacillota > Bacilli > Bacillales_A > Planococcaceae > Lysinibacillus > Lysinibacillus parviboronicapiens. The sequence goes on from NZ_PYWI01000002.1 coordinate 289,340, forward strand.
AAGTTAGCGGAATATCAAGAAATCGAAACATACGAAAGTGAAATTGATATGTTTGCACAATTCGAATATGGTGTCGATTATTCCCTTGGTAATGTGGTTAGTATCCGAAACGATGAGCTTAAAAAAGTAATGCACGCCAGAGTTGTATGCGCTGAATTAACAGTAAACAGAGACGGCCAAGAATTACGTGTGGAATTTGGCTCAAATATTCCTACACTTAATGAAAAAATTAAAAGGGCGGTGAGATAGAGTGGCAGTAAGAAGTGGTTTTTTTAACAGTGTAAATGGCGACCGTCGATATGATGCTGCATGGTTTGCAGAGTATTTTGCAACGTTTATAGGTGATGGCGTTTTTCCCAATCCATCAAATGGTCTACAACTTGTGGAAGGCCCAGGGATGCGGACTACCATAAAAGCAGGTAAAGGTTGGATTAAGGGGTACTATGTCACAAATGACAGTGATTATATCATTCAACATGATATAGCTGATGGTATCCTAAAGCGTATCGATCGTATTGTAATAAGACTGAATCATTTAAAACGACAAATAGAAATTGTATTAAAGAAGGGTTCTCAAGCATCAAGCCCAACTGCTCCAACAATACAACGTGATGCAGAGGCGTATGAATTAGTCCTAGCAGATATATTTATAAACGCAGGCACTACTCAGATTACCCAAGCAAATATTACAGATCAACGATTAAATAATAGTCTGTGTGGCATTGTACATGGTGTTGTAAACCAAGTTGATACTACATCTATATTTAATCAATACCAATCATGGTTTAACAATTATAGTGTGACAAAAGCCAATGAATTTTCGGCATGGCAGAATAATGTTACAACAGCTTTAGAGGCTTGGATTGATGGACAAGAGGCTGATTTTAATGCTTGGATGGCAGCAGAAAAAGGACTGTTTTACGATTGGTTCGCAACAATAAAAGACATATTGGATACAAACGCAGCAGGAAACTTATATCAATTGATTGAGGACCATAAAGCCGCACCATTTCCACACTTTACAGTAGATAAAGTGCATAAATGGGGATTCAACTACAACAGCAATTTAAAGTGTGCACAAATTATTTTTGAGGTGGTGGTCGAAGAATGACTAAAATAATGCAAATACCGATGAATATAGCATCTTATGAGCAAGCAGAAGAAATAAAAACAAAAGTAAACAACATAAATACTTCAATGGCGACAGTAGGAAAAAAACTAAGAAGTAAAGTTTACACAGCTAACGGAACTTTTGTTGTTCCCGCAGGAGTTACCGAAGTGTATTTAACAGGAGGTGGCGCAGGAGGTGGTGGTGCTAAAGATGGCAACCCTGGCGGTTCAGGTGGACCCACATCATTCGGCTCTTTATTAACAATCCCAGGTGGGGGTGGTGCAGGTAGTGGTGGTGGTTCTTTGCCTGGGGGACCAGGGGGTGGTCAAGGTGGTTACCCGGTTTCCAATGCAGGTGGAATCGGGGGTTCAAGTGGATGGTACAAGGGTGGAGAATCTCGTGCTATAGCTCCTTATTGTTGCGGTGGAGGTGGTTCTACAACAGGTTGGGGCGGTGGAGGTGGTCATTTTGTAATTGACTACCCAGTTGCTGTTACTCCCGGTAATTCAATTCTTGTAACAATAGGAGTAGGCGGTACAGGTGGCGCGATGGGTGGCGCTCCAGGAGGAAGTGGAATATTAACCGTAAAATGGTGGGAATAAAGGAGTGATAGTATGCGATTTGCACAGATTTTATATGATAAAGCACATTGGATTTTTGAAGCAGATGAAAAGCCTGAATTTGCACCAAACATTGTCTTAGTTGAAATAACAGGACGTGATGATATTCAAGAAGGTTGGGATTATAACAAGGAAACAGGTGAATTTACAGCGCCAGTCATACTTGAACCAACACCAACGGAACCGCAAATAGATGAAATACAAGCTAAGATTTTAGTCAATACAGAAACGCTTATTTCTATGAAAGAGATGGAGGTATAAGCATGAACAACCTTACTTATCGGGCTTGCAAAAAGTTGGCAGAACGAGACAATATGACAGAAACACAAAAGAATGAGTTGCTATCAAGCATGGATTTATTCGTTTTAACGAAGCGTATCACCCAAGACGAATATAAAGAGTTATGTACAATAATGGACGAACAGAAGACGCAGGCATAAGCCTAGCGTTATTTTTATGCCTTCCACAGATTGTGGAGGGCTTTTATTATTCACAAAAAAAGGAGCGTGAGCTTTATGGGAGGTATGGATTTGCAGTATTTAGAAGTAGCACATTTATATTTATTTGGCGGAGTTAAATTTCTACACCTATTACTTTTATTAATGGGGCTAGACATTATAACAGGTCTTTTTAAGGCAACGAAAAATGGCAACTTATGGAGTCGTAAAAGTCTCTTTGGCTATGCGCGTAAATTGTTAGTCTTAATCGTAATTATCACAGCGAACATTGTTGACCAAGTATTAGCTTTAAACGGCACGTTAACATTTGCGACAGTGTTATTCTACATTGCTAATGAAGCTTTGTCCATAACTGAAAACATGGCTGAATTAGGTGTCCTAGTGCCAACAAATCTTGCTGAAAAGTTAAAGGTCATTGAAGGTGAGAAGGGACAAAAAGAAAGCTTTGGTACTGAAATTTTGGATGAATTAGCTGGGAAGAATGTTGATAGTGAATTGAAGGATGGTGAAAAGCGATGACAAGTGTAACGACAACATGCAGAGACTTAGCCGAACTATTAACTGCTGCACAAACAGCCTGTCGATTGCTATTTCAGGAGTGCTACAAGGCAGGTATTAAGAACATCTTCATTACAGAAACATATCGCTCACAAGAACGGCAAAAGTATCTATATGCTCAAGGTCGTACTAGACCAGGGCAGATTGTTACCTGGACTCTAGACAGTAATCATAAATCACGTTTAGCGTGGGACATTGCTGTAGGCCCTCCACAATCTTTATACGATGTGACTATTTTAAATAAAGTCGGTGCCATTGCTAAAAAATTAGGCATCGAGTGGGGAGGTACTTGGACTAACGCTATTGACCGACCACACTTTGAAGTTAAATCAAATTGGGTCATGCCTAAAGGCTACAAATTGGAAGGACAAGTAATTGTACCAAGTAACAGCAAAATGAAAGTTCAATTAATTGTGGAAGACAAAAAGGAGGAAGTTAAAGTGACAAATTGGAATCCAGGTTCACCAGCTATGAAAACTTAAACAGAAAACTTTATTGCACAGGCGGTGAAGGATGGGATTATTCAGGAATCGCATTTGAAGGATTTACAGAATGGTACTATGACAAGCGACAGATTGTTAGGTTTATATATTACGATTCAGCAAAGACGTAGTAAATAAAAACAATTAAACAATAACCTATTTGTATTAGATGAAAAAATTGTTGAATTTTGTAATAAAATACATGATAATTATACCTGTTGTATTATTTTTTTAACAGGATAATAAACCTATTAATATTGATTTGGAGGATTACTATGAAAAAGATTTTAATGATAATATCAGCAGCTATAGCTATATTATTCAGTTACTCACTTCTAGATATCGAAGGAAACAAGGCTAAAGCAGCTACTATTGGAGAACAATTAAAAGAACCTGAGATTGGTTGGAAAAGATATGACGATTCTCATCAAGCAATTATAAAAACAGGATACTCAACTTCGAATGAGGCCAGTCCGTATAACGGTCGATATTCTTATACATCCGCAAATAATAAACCTATACTATTTGATTTCACTGGAGATAAAGTTCGACTTATTGTCCGCAAATGGAACACAAGTAATTATTATTCTGAAAAAGTAGAATTAGTTATAGATGGAGAGGTAAAGCAAGAATTTTCTATACACGGACCTACGCAAAGTCAGACTTTAATAGCTGAAGTAACTGGTTTAGAGAATAAGAGACATAAAGCAATAATCCGTGTAGCAGAAGGTTATACAAAGGGTATAAACTTAGATGCAATAGACATTGATGCTGATGGTACGCTTATTCACCCAGATACAGAATTAGTTGAAACTCTAAAACTAAACAGAGAAACGCTTGACCTAATAATAGGTTCTAGTGAAACCTTAGTAGCAACTGTTACTCCTGATAGCGCTAAAGTAATTCAATGGACAAGCAGTGATCCTGAAATTGCTTCTGTAGATGACAATGGGAATGTAATTGGTAAAAAGTCAGGTAAAGTAACGATTACAGCAGAAACTACCGATGGTAGCAACTTATCAGCAACAGCAGAAGTAACAGTAAAAGAATCTGAAACAGCCGAGATTGGAACAAGAGCAATTTTAAGACTTACAATGACAACTAAAGATATTCATGAGTATGATTTATCTTTATCAGAAATTGATCAGTTTATGAATTGGTTAGATGGCCGCGAAGATGGACAAGGGAAACCGTACTATAAATTTAAATTAAATGTAACGACTGGAAATATAATTTCAAGAACAGAGTACATTATGTATGACAAAATTGTTAGTTTTACAGTTGATGATTATAAATAATTTATTTTGCAGTTAGTCTTTTAAAGGATTTAATTTCGATAAAGTTTATTCAAACAAATAAACCAGGCGCTCATTTTAAAAGTGAGTACCTGGTCTTTTTTTGTTATTCGTCATAAGGTCTATATTTTGTGTGAAGCTCCTTAGCTGCTTCTTTTCGACTTTCTATATCTTCTCTCAAATATAATTTATCTCGACTTAATTCTTTTACAGGAACTAACTTACCACGCTTTACAAGTGAATTTAATGCTTGCCGAGTTATTTGTAATTCCTCTATAACCTCTGACGTTGTTAATATTTCAGATTGAACCAGCTTAATAAACTCTTCTTTATTTGCTACCTTGTATTCCATTTGAAGACTTACACCTCATTTCTTTTTTACTACATTTTTTATAATGAACAGCACTAACCATAACATCGAAACTGTAAAACCTACCCACTTGATGGTACTCATTGATTCAAAATCTAAGTCCACTAAAAAAATAGCTACAATGATGAACACTAACCAATCAGTCGATGATATTCTTTTCATAAAGTAATGGAGGATGATATAATTTTTATAGCGAGGGAGCTAAGCCCCCTCTGCTATTTACTTTTCCTTGTCGTTCTTGTCTTTGCGAGTCATCCAGTCAATTATATCAAGTGAGCCCTTGATACTAGCGATGATTCCCGCAATGATGAGAACGACATTTCTTAATTCATCCACCATGTTCACCTCCTTTCTATACTCTTATTATACTATATCTATTTACTCTCGTAAACAGATATTAATCATTTATTTTCCTATTGTGCTAAAAAATTTCATGAAAAAAGCCACTCATTGAGTGACTCAAATTATTTTAAAACAGGAGCTAACCATTTATCGTTCTTAGCCATACCATTCGTTGTGCGTGTGTAATTAAACTTAGCAATATTTTCACCTTCTAAATGATAAGGTACTTCCCAAAAAACTGTTATTTCTTCTATACCTGGCTGTTCATAAAGTTTAGCAGCAATATTATCACTGTACATTTCAAGTATTTCCACAGTTGTTTTTTTACTGTTCTGTGCATCCCATTTTAAATGAGGCAATACAATATATTTATTATCTTCAGCTTGATAGTTATTCACTAATATTTCGCTGATTTTTGTTTGCATTAAATCTGCAGAAACAATTTTTTTTACCATTTTCTTTATGTCTTCTTTCTTATCAGTTTCTATAACAACTTCTTTTATAGCAGGTTTAGATTTAGTTTCAGTAGAAGCCTTAGCTTTTTCTTCGGTTTCTTTTTCAGTTTTTTCCTTAGATGCTTGTTCTTTAGCAGTTTGTTCTTCTTTTAATTTAGCTTCTTTTTCGGCTTTCTTTTCCTCTTCCTTAGCCTTTAATTCAGCTTCTTTTTTAGCTTGTTCGTCCTTATCAACTGTAACTATTGTTTTGTCTGCATCAACTTTAGCTGAATCGGTTGGCTTTTCAAGTAAATTTTCTAAAGACATCAAACCCACCATTAACAAAAAAGATATGCCTGCAAATTTTAAGAATTTCATACCCTGAGCTTTACTGTTCTGTTTAAACTTTTTGTAGGTTAAAGTACTGAAAGTTATCAACGATATGAAACTCAATACTCCAACTATTGCAATAAAATCTGACAACATAAAAACCTCCCTCTATATTTCCATTTTAGGAAATTTGGTAATGAAAGTACATATAAAAAACAGACAACCGTAATTAGTTATCTGTTTTATCATTTGTCTTTGATTGTTTTGCTTTATTTATTACTTCCTCAAAGGCTGCTTTAATTTCCTCGATTGTATAGCCTTTTTCAAGCAATTCGTTTGTTATTTGTTCTAACTGGTTCACTTAATTACTTCCTCATCTTTTAAATCTTTGTACCATCTTCCATTATGAAATAAGCCTCAAACTTCATATCCAACAACTCAGCAATTTTGCGTAATTCTTCTTCATTAAAATTATTCCGTTTCAATTTCTTCGATAAATTTGGCTGAGATACCTCTAGCTTCTCAGCTAGTTGTGTTAAAGTCATGCCCTTTTTAATGAGAGCAATTCGAATCTTTTCCCCCATTTCATTCATTGTCATGCCTCCTCTAGGTTACATTCATGTCTCTATTATATATGAACTAATCAATATTTGAAATAAATATATCCAAAAAGTTATGAAAAACACTTGCTATTATAACTTATCGGATATATATTTATTCATACGAGGAAAATTAATAACTAATTGTTTATGTAAGTGAGGTGAAAAAGATGGCATTCGAATACTTAGCAGCATATACAACATTTGAATCAATAGCAGATATGGATAAGAGTGTGGAGGACCATATGGCTGTTCATTATTACGATTTAACAGAATCAGAACGTGCCATCGTTTTCAAGCTTGCTAGTCACGCATTGGAGCATCCGGGGGCTTGTCATTTGAAGGCATCCACAATTGCTGAGGCATTAGAGATTAGCACAAAGACTGTTTATCGAAGCATTAAGAAATTAGAGTCATTGGGCATCATTGAAAAAGTACCTGGTACGAAATTAAACGGCATTAAAGGGGCTAGTATTTATCGCATCCTACCTTATGTCCCATCGAGCGTGTCCCAACGAGAGACAGTCGATGAAGCTAGTAACAACGTGGTTTGTCCTCCACAATCTGAAAACCAATCATCTAAATCTTTTAATCTTTTAAGTTCTAAACAAGCAAGTAATATTACAGATTTAGAAAATGAACTAGCTTTGCAAGCTGAAAAGAAAAAGGAATACATGAATGAGTACCAAGAAATGCTATTTGATTTCATGAATAGCTTGCCATTAGCAGATAACTTGAAAGATGAATTACATAAGGTTGTATTATCTGCTCAGGTTCAAAGTGCGCCTGACTTCATTAGAGCTAAGAACGTACTATTTAAAATTGCTATGGACATTAAAGAAGGTGTACTGACAGTTGCTAGTACATTAAGAGCCGTATTTGTAAGGGCATATAGTAAGGCTGTTGAGCGATTAGATAAGAAGTCGATTAATTCATCATCTATAGAAGAAACTCCGTTAAGAGAACGTCCTGTATCTTTCTATAATTGGTTAAATGAGCGTGATTGTCTTCCACAATCAATAGGTAGTAGACCTGGTAATCTAGATAATTGGCTTGAATGGTAGAGAAATGAAGGGGAGTTGCTTTTGATATAAAATGTAAAATCTATTAAAATTATATAAAAAGAGAGCTAAGGGAGAAATAATCTATGAGAAAAAATTATTTTGATAAAATACCAATAAATAAATTAGTAGAACCTAATATGTTGATACATTATATAGGTCTTACTTTCATTATTCTAGGTTTTCTTTTTTTATTTGGGTGGGTGCAAATTAATTCTGCATTCATCTTAGCTGTAGCAATCTCGGGAGCTTTATTTGTCCTAGGAGATATACTTCAATATAAGATTGAAAAAAGTGAAGTAAAGAGTAGGAAACGTTCAAATATTATTGCAATCAAAACTATCGTTCTATTTCTTTCTATCTTTTCTCTTTTAGCACTTCCTTATATTTCCGTTAATATAAAAGATGAGTTGTTAGATAAACTTGCAACAGTGGCTTCTATTGTAGCTATAGGTCTAACAATATTGAATATCGGTCTTTCCCATGAAAAGGTACAATCTGATATATTTGATGCCTATCAGGACATAATCGTGGATATTGAAAAAAAGATAGATGATGTAACTCAAAATGAAGTAGAGATTCCTCTTGAATCAGATAAAGAAAAAGAATAATTAATTCTCGCAACATATTTTGATGATTTTTTTATTAGTGTTTTATAATAAAACAAGACCACTACGTGATGGGTGGTCTTATTTTTGCTTATATTATAATGTAGTTGACTTACTTTTCTTCTCATTAATAATAAGGTCTTCTTCCTTTTGTGGGTGAGGAGTTTCGGTATGACCGACACGCTCATTAGGTTTTTTAATATTTGATTGTTTTATTGTCTCGTCTGTTGCAAATTCTGTATCTTTTTTATCCCTTTTCATTTCGACACCTCCTAAAGATATTATTTAACTTAACTAATAAAATATACTTTGTTTATGAGTGGTTTAAAAATCGAGGTAAACAAAAGGTAAACATTATAGTTGTAAACCGTTGAAATATCAATGTTATGGTATGTTCTCATGGGACGTATCTAGGTTCAGATAGAATAAGTTTGAACCAACTGAAAAGCGCTTCAAATCCTTTAATATCAGGAGTTTGAGGCGCTTTTCCTTTTTCTGAGAATCAGTTAGAAAACGATAGAAAATGAAAAGTTTCTACACATTTTCTACACAAGCAAAAGTGGTTTGAAGATGCTATCTGTCTGTTCTGAATCGAAATGTGGGGATGGTAGTACTTTAATTAAGATAAATTATTCGAGTAACACATCAAGGAGATTTCGGCGAGCCATTGTAAAAATGTTACACTTAAACTAACGTATCAGGTTTATTGAATAAATAGTAACAAGATACGAAGAATAATATTAAAGAAATGGAAATTACCAGTTAAGGGAGAATAATTGGGGATTTGTGGTATTATATAGTGAGCGAAGAAACAAGAATAAAATTATCCAACGAGCTTCGCAAACAATTGAAATTACCAATAGAGGGTCCTGCCGACAAAACACTACAGACCTAATGACTGTAAGACACTTTTGGAAGGATAAATCAGTCCCTACTTTTATAGAATAGGCTGATATGGTATTTACTTAGGTTATAGAAACAACTAGATTTTAATAACTGAGAAATAGTTGTTGAAAAATTATTATATTTAAAAAAGGAGAGATTTTATTATTTATGTTTAAAAATTTTTTTGGCAAGTGCTTAGTAACTTTTTTGGTTTTACTTTTACTTATCCCTGTTTTTACAAATCATAAGGCTACAGCTAATTCATTACCTCAAAATGAAATGCGTGCAGCATGGATTGCAACAATAACTAATATTGATATGAAGGCAGGTATGAGTAAAACCCAATATACTCAATGGGTTCAAAGTACCTTGGACAAATTAAAAGCTGATAACTTTAATACAGTTATTTTTCAAGTTAAGCCATTAAATGATGCACTGTACCCGTCTAAGCTTGCTCCATGGTCATCATATATAACAGGCAATACACAAGGGACCAATCCGGATTTTGATCCATTGCAAATTATGCTGGACGAAGCACATAAGCGAGGATTAGAACTTCATGCATGGGTAAATCCATATAGAGTCACTATGCCTTCGCACGCGTTGTCTGATCTAGCTGCCGACAATGTAGCTCGTAAAAATCCTAGCTGGGTAGTGAAATACGGTAAACAATACTACTTGAATCCTGGTTTACCAGAAGTTCAAAATTACTTACTATCAACTATAGAAGAATTAGTAAGCAACTATGATATCGACGCTGTACATATGGATGATTACTTCTATCCTTATAAAATAAAAGGAGAGACTTTTCAAGATCAACAAACTTTTAAAAAGTATGGTGGCTCTTTCAATAATATTGAAGACTGGCGCAGAAATAACGTTAATCAATTAGTAAAAAAGGTTTATGCAAGCATTAAGGCAATTAAACCTTATGTTCAATATGGAATATCTCCGTTTGGAATTTGGCGAAACAAAGGGCAAGATTCTACTGGTAGTAACACGAATGGAATGAGTAACTACGATGATATTTATGCTGATACAAGACAGTGGATTAAAGATGGAAGTATCGATTATATTGCTCCTCAAATCTATTGGTCCAGAAATCATAAAGCAGCAAATTACTCTGTTTTATTAGATTGGTGGGGAAGAGAAGTTCAAACGTATGCAAAAGACCATCCTGTTAATCTATATATTGGCATGGCCGATTATAAAGTTGGAAATGATGCTGATCCTGCATGGAATAATAAGACCGAACTAATCAGCCAAGCAATCGCCAACAGAGCAAATAAAAATGCTCAAGGACAAATGCATTTTTCTCTAAGAAGTATTAACAATAACGCTCTTGGATATGCTTCTTATCTAAATCAGCAACTATACAATACTAAAGCTTTAACACCTACAATTTATTGGAAAGGCTCTGCAATACCTTTATGTCCAACTGATGTTAAATTGAGTAAAGAGTCTTCCGGCACGAAGCTTACTATTACAGATAAAAATAGTACTCAACCAAGGAAATATGTAATATACCGATTTGATGGAACAAAAGAAGGTTCATATGAAGACGTTAAGAATATAGTAGACGTGGTTTATAACACACAAGGTAATACTGTTTATGTAGATACTACTGCAAATAATAGTAAAGTATACACATATGGTATAAAGTCTATATCTGCTACAGGTGTGGAAAGTAAAACTGCTTTTGTTCTAAAAGACGGAAGTCCTTACCAGCACCAATAGAGTCAATACCTGAAGGGCCAGAGCAACCAGAAAAACCTGTAGATCCAAAGCCTAATATTACATTCAATGATATCTCCAGGAAAACTGGGCTAAGGACATAATTGAAGACATCGTAGCTCGTGGTATTATCACAGGCTATCCAGACTACACGTTACGACCGAATGAACCAATTAAACGTCAGCATTTGGCAGTCATGATCGCACGGACTTTTGAGCTAACACTGAAACGAAAGGACGTATCATTTAGTGATGTATCAACGAATCATCCATACTATGAAGCTATTATGAGTATACAACAGGCAGGTATTGTAAACGGTTCAAACGGGGCATTCACTCCAGATGAATCTAAAAGAATGATTCAAGAGCGTGTTTTGATTAATCTTTTTTCAAAACACGCTCTTTTTTTTGCTTGTTTATCAAGGCTATTAGTATTAATTTGATCAATCTTTATTCTAAGGCTCAAATGGTTGGGCTTTTTCTTTTATGATGGCTTCTTAAGTGCAAATTTCATTTATGTAGTATTCCACATATTATACTCATTACTGTTTGGTTTACTTTTGTTTAGGTTTCTATTTCTAAATATATTGGAAGAGTCACATAATAGTAGAAAAAGCATGAATCAATGAAAATTTAGGCTTAGAAGGTTGCTGAGGCAGCCTTTTCTTATGGAACTAAAGGGGCTGGTTTGTTGAAGAAGATTTCAAATAGTTCTAAAATTATAGACTTCTTGGTATGAATGATTTATAGTAGTTAGTATATTAACTACTAAGAAGGTGAGTTTATGGAAGACAAAGCGATAATCGAATTGCAAAAGCATGGATTTTCAAAATACGAGTGTAAGGCCTATATAGGTTTATTGAAATCCCCTGCAATTACTGGCTATGAATTAAGTAAGCGTTCTGGGGTTCCACGGTCAATGATTTATGAAGTATTAGGGAAATTACTTGATAAAGGGGCTATTCAAACGGTTCCCTCTGACCCCATTGTCTATAAAGCTGTAGAGCCAAAACTACTGCTTTCTCGTCTTAAAGAAGAGATGAATACATCATTTGAATTGTTAGAGTCATCTCTTACAGTTTTAGAAAGTGATCAAAAAGTGGACGTCGTGACGAGAATTGTCCAGTACGACCATATTGTTCAAGAGATGCTTTCGATGATTCGATCCGCAGAAAAAGAGATTTGGCTATCAATTTGGGCTCCTGTGGTGAAAGATATTGAAAAAGCTGTTCGAGAGAAAGAAGGCTCGATACCAATTTTTACAGTTTTATTTGGAGCTGAAAGTGAGACATTGGGACATACCTATCATCATAACTACATGGCCCCAGACATTGTGAGTAAACGCATGGGCGGATATTTGACTATTCTCATTCGAGATGAAGAAGAAGCTCTAATTGCTAAGTTTAGCGACAGAGGTTCAGAATGGGCTGTGAAGTCAACAGATCCTGCACTTGTCCTTATTGCTACTGAATATATTAGGCACGACATTATGGTAGAAGAAATCACAAATGCATTCGGTCCTGAAAAGCTAGATGAGCTATGGAAAGCTCGAGAAGATTTAATTCATGTAATGACAGGAAAAAACAGCTTAGCATAAAGCTGTTTTTTTACCACCAAATTAATAGTAGTTATAGCAATAACGACTTAGGAGGGTGTTAAATGTATGTCAAAATAAAATTTGCCATCTCCATGGCTATATTCGGATCAGTCGGTCTATTTTCAGAAAAAACAGGTCTGCACTCGATTGAACTAGTTTTTGTGCGTTGCCTCTGTGCAAGTATTCTTTTGGGAACAATATGGGGGATTAGTACATTAAAAACAAAACAACAGAGGGAAATTGCTATCCCTCGTAGGGAGTATTTACTTGCCTTATTATGCGGTGTATTCCTTATCGTAAATTGGGTGTTTTTTTTCCGTTCTTTAGAAGTAATGCCTATTACTGTGGCGGTATCCATTTATCATTTAGCACCTATTATTGTACTTCTTTTAGGCTCTGTTATTTTCAAAGAAAAAATAACAAAAATAGGATTGGTCTTTTTCTTTGTTTGCTTTTTAGGGACATTGTTAGTTGGGGGAATTCATCAACATACAACTATGGCTGGATTTTTATCCACCGGTGTTTTATGGGCGTTTGCAGCAGCATTCTTCTACGCTCTAACTTCTATTACGGGGAAGGGAATAAAAATGCTTAGTCCTTTGTTAACAACCGTTATTCAAACAAGTCTGGGTGTTTTATTATTGATGTCATTAGTGGATTGGTCAAACTTCATACATCTTACCGTTGAAAACTGGTTCTATATCCTTGTTACAGGATTTATTCACACGGGATTTGTGTTTTATTTATTTTTCAGTAGTTTACGTGAGTTAAAGGCACAAACAATTGCAATTTTAGTCTTTGTTGATCCGGTTGTTGCAATCTTACTGGATGCAACTATTTTGAACTACCGTCCTGATGTCTACCAGATTCTCGGAGTATTTCTAGTGTTTGTGGGGATCAGTTACTCTCCCAAAAAAGAAAGAAGTTTAGAAAAAGTGTAAATTTATTTGCACACACTAATAGTGCAGTTTAAGGTACAAAATACGATTCCTTACATTCAAGTTGAAGTGAAAAAGAACCCTTAATTCAATGATATATAATCAAAGAAGTCAAATTTTTGCTATTGGCTGACCCTTCAAGAGAGATTATTAGGAATATGTCAATAGGGGCGAATGTTTTGTAGCTAAAAATCAAACAGCAAGTTATTGGGGTTTATGTATTACTTCCAACAAGGCCAGAAACAGTGGAGCTGGTGAATGTTGCAGTCGTAGAAGAGCAACACGGTAGATGTATAGGGAAACAGAATTGGTAATGGATACAATTAAGGTAGATAAGACAAAAAGATACAAAACAATAGAAATTGGAACTGGAAATTCAAGCATAGGGCAATTGGCTCTTTATCAAAAATGCGGTTTTAGAATAATTGGTGTTGATATGGACTTTTTTGTTAAGCATTACCCAGCACAAATTTTTGAGAACGGTATTCAGTACAGGGATACGGTTCGTTTATCTCAAGATTTATAGGTTAAAAAAGGGTGAATATTGTTCAACTAACAGGGGAATTAGTTGAACAGGGAAACCATTATTATAGTGTTTCTCTGTTTTAAATAAACTAAAAGTACTTCTGATAAAATTCCTTCCTAAGTTTTCCGCTTAGTTGTGCATAAATCCAAGTAGTTTCACTTTTTCATGACCCAATAAACTACGAATTACTTCAATGGGAGCCCCCAGAGATGCTTTTTTGAAGTGTTTACGTGGAATCAAATTGGTTTAATTCAAAAACCTTGTGGAATTTTAAACATTAATCATTATTATGATTTACTTATTGCATTATTTGACCATATGCAAGACGAACAATTTTTACAAACACAGTATCGAAATGCACTGTTAGTAGATAGCGACGTAATACTACTATTAGAAAAATGTTTGGCTTATGTGCCTCCTGCAATTAAAACATATCAAAATAATTAGCGTTTTATTTTAAACTTAAGCTCTATTTTTGAAACAATTAAAGTTGGAGTTGCAGCAATATACTAGATGAGAATAACCGGATTTTACTTGTTACGTAAGGCATCGTCTGAATTTGGCTACTGGAGTTTACCTAGTGGCATATAGTAAGGCTATTGAGCGTTTAAGTAAGCAGTCTATTAATTCAGCATCTATAGATGAAACAGGGAATAGAGAGTGTCTGGTATCATTTTATAATTGGGGTAATAAGCGTATTAGTCGCCCGTAATAGGTCCATCGTTAGAAATTGGCTGGCATGATAGAGAGGGCAATTGAAGATGACGCATTGAATACATGGAGGTAAGAGAAAAGGGGTTATATCCAAAAATCATTTTCAATGACTTTTAGAATAACCCCGAATTCTTTACTGGTTAATGTTGTGGAAGATAGTCTTGGCCGTTTATCGTTATTTTAGAACCTGAAATAAGAATTTCTTTATTTGCTGTTCTATATGGGGCTAAAATTTTGTGAAAGGCATCCCATTTTTCTTCTGCTTTTTCAAGCTCCTCATTTTTATTAAGAGCTCTGGCTTCTTCATAAAGCTGTTTTAATTGCTTGCTATCTGCTTCACTCACTTCGAATTCAAAGTCAGCCATGTATTCTTCAAATGTGGCAGGCACATAGTACTGATCAAGGATTTCATAAAATTCATTCCATAGCTGATTAGACAACTCTTCATTGTCATCTTTATCTGCTTTTCGAGCATCCTCAAAGATTGTTTTTAGTTTTGCTAAAGTTTCAGCAGGGATTTCTGAATCTAGGCCTTCTAGAGATTCTTCAAAAGTTTGTGGTGGATAGAGCTCATCAAAATATGGTTGAAGGATTTTATCAAACTCGTCATATTTTTCGTTAGCCTTTTCTTCATCCCCATTTTTTTCAAGCTTTACCCATTCTTCATAAATAGCTTTAAGCTGTTTTTTATCGTTTTCTTTAATAATTATGTTACTTTCATTAAATCCATATTCTTCTATATATTCATCAAATGATTTATTAGCTAATACATATGGCTTTTTAATTTTATACATTTCGTCATAAATCTTATCCATTTCCTCAAATTTCTTTTCTATCTCTTCAACTGAATAATCATTGTCTTCATTTATTTCCTTTTCTAGCTTCTTCATTTCATTAAACATTTTTTCTAATTTTACTAAATCTTCTTTTGTTACCTCTTTAGGTAGGTCTTTTTTATAAACTTCAAATGTATTGAAGTCATTATAATTTTCTACAACACTACCTTCAACAGAAATTTCCTGTCCTTCAACTAAGTTCATTTTTTCTAGTTGTTCTGTAGAAAATTTATTGAAACTGATGAAATATTTTTTACCATCTTGTCCTTTAAGGTTTATTCCGTTCATGTAGATGCTTTTAACAGTCCCTTTAATTTGTTGTTCCTTTTGAACGGATGCTTCAATTGTTTTTTCTGCTGATGCAGCTCCTGCTTGAAGTGGCGTTAAAACAGCCATTCCTATAGTAAGTGCTGAAGCAATCATCCAAGTTTTTTTCATATTTATTTCTCCTTTTATCTTTAAAATTAGGTGTTACCAATAATTAGACGATTTACCATATAAGAAAGTTCATGGTTTTTAACAAAATTTAAAAATAGGCTGCTATTTGGAAGATAGGTAAACATTCTCAAACAGTAGAATGTAGACCACTCCGTGAAGAGTGATCTAAAAAAATAGGGTAAATATTTTAAGTGCAGACTATTGGTATATCGACGTTTTAGTATGTCTTCCTATGACGCATCGAGGTTCAGGTAGACTTTGAACCAACTGTAAAGTGCCTAGAAAAAATTGGTACCGAGAGAATTAAGGCCCCTTTTTAAAAAAACAAGTTAGAAAAGCGTAGGAAATGTCTCAAAAAAATGCTAGTTGTCCGTTCGAAATCAAACCCCTTTATTTAAATAACGTGAATTAAAAAAGCTGCGAAGGCAAAATTAAAAGATCTAAGTCCAGTACAATACCAGACTTAGATCTGAGAAGCTGCTTAAATAAATTGTCTATCTTTTTTGGGTCAGAACAATGTAAATGCTACTTTCCTGACAGCTTTTTGACGTAAATTGCTACTATGAAATTCCTAGAGCTACGGCTACAATTAATGTAATACATGCGATGACTGCCCATCCAAGAATCATCTTCCAAATAAATTTAATCCATTTTTCATAAGGAATACCTGCTACTGCTAAATATGCCATGAGCGCAGACGAAGTAGGAATAATAGAGTTTGTTAAAGAGTCCCCATATTGGAACGCTAATACAGCAATTTGACGCTCTAAACCTAGTAAATCTGTAATAGGGATCATGATTGGCATAGTTGCTGCTGCTTGACCACTTCCAGATGAAATAAATAAATTCAATATCGCTTGAATAAATAACATCCCGATTGCACTGATTGCATGAGGTAAATGACCAATCGTTTCGGACGCTGCATAAACAATCGTATCAATAATTTTCCCTTGCTCTAGCACAACAGTAATGGCGCGTGCGAAGCCGACAATTAAAGCACCAAATGTCACAGCCTTTGCCCCTTCGATAAAGGAGTCGAAAATAGTACCAGGTTTTAAACCCCCGATTAGACCAGCAATTAACCCCATAATTAAAAAGGATGCTGTTAATTGTGTTAAAAACCAACCCCAGTTGAACACACCATAAATATTAAAACCAATCCCACATGCCATCACAAGAAACACGAATTTATGTTTCCACGTTAATGAAGGTATATCGATAATAGAATGATTAGCCTTTGCCTTTTGTTCAATCTCATAAATGACACTCGCTTGTGGATTCTTTTTCACTTTAAAGGCATAACGTGACACGTAGAAAATAGAAAATCCTAGCACAAAAATGTAAACGACAGCCCGGAAGCCAATCCCTGAAAATAAAGGTACATCAGCTAAAGATTGCGCTACACCTACTGTAAATGGATTTAACATACCGCCAAAAAAACCGCTGGCAGCACCGAGTGTAATCATAGCAGTCCCTGTTACGGCATCGAAGCCCATTGCGCGTGCAATGGCTACACCAATCGGTACAAAGATTATCGTTTCCTCTGCCATCCCCATGGTGAAACCACCAACAGAGAATAGAATCATAGATAATGGAATTAGTAATTTTTCTCTACCTTCTAAAGCTTTTACGCCTTTATAAACGCCAGCTTCAATAGCTCCCGTAGAACGAATAATACCAAATACACCACTTACTAAAAATATGTAAAAAATGATTTGAGCCCCTTTTTCAAGGCCCATCGGAATTGCTGTAAACATCTCAAAAAATGATACAGGATTACTTTCGATATGATGATAACTGCCATCTACAACAAGCATTCGACCTTCTTTATCCTCAACACGGTCAAACTCACCTGCAGGAATAATATAGCTTAAAATCCCTGCAAGAAAGATAATAGCAAAAATGATTGTATAAGTATGAGGCACCTTAAGCCAACTCTTCTTTTTCTTACCTTGTTCATTCTCCATATATACACCCCTATATATAAGACTTCAGATATTGCTCCATCTGACATATTGTACTGTGGTAGTTTTCTTAATGCTTCTATATGTCTCCCTTCGTAATCCCAAATTGTCGTTATATGTCGTTAATTGAAAATAAATATACAATAGATTAAATTTAATGTAAAGTGTTAATTTTCTATTATTTTAGAAATTAAATGTGTCGTTGCTTTATAAACCTTTCTAGGGCGGCCCTGATTGTATGGATGTTCCTCACCAATGAATAGCAAATAGTTATTATCAATTAATCGACTAATAATTCGTTCAGCAGACCTACGGGAAAGGTTCATATATTCTGCTAATTCAGCTGCTGAAAATGGACGATTATTATTCATGCCAATAAACTGTTTCATTAATTTTAAATTTTTCGCACTCATTTTTATTTCCTCAGCTAATGCTAAAACTTGTTTATCGTTATTCAATAACGAAATTTTGTGCTCTTTCTCAAAGAGTGATCCAAGCAATCGACTTTCTTCATCAACTAGACATAGAACGGATGTGTGGTTTTTAAATTTGTTCGTAAAAAATAAAGCCTGCGATGAATGAATCTCAGCTTCATGGAGTGAATAACCAATTCCTATTCCAATATTAAAAAATGTCTCGAACTGTTTTTCTAGTTGACCAATTAAAGATTGGAAATAAGCAATATTTGATTTTCGAATAGCTCCTCGTGTGGCATAAATAACATAAGGCTCACTTTGTGATTGTGAAACTCGTGCATTAAAGATTTTGCATATTTTTTCTATACTTTCTAAGAATAAAAGGTTATTTACCAGTGATTTTTCTTGACTAGCAATGGATACAACAGCAATTTGTGATGACGACAATAAAGAATATTTGTAAGCATCAATCGCTTTAGATATGGTTGATACAAAAGTATGTTTGCTATCAACCATATAGGTGGAAGGGATACCTAATTGATTTAACGCAACAAATACAGCATGTAAACAAGTCAGTACATGCTTCGTTTTACCTGCTGCGTATAAATTTTTATGGAAGTGAATATATTCTTCAATTTGAAACTCTTTCATTTCTCGTTGTTGCTCATACACCCAGGCGTAATCCTTTAAAAAAAAGTGGTCAGCCTGTAAGCCCGCTTCCGTTATTACTTGATAAAAGCTATCCTTGTTTGGTAAGTCAATTGATATGTTGGCAAGTTCAATTTTTTGGCTGTGTATAATGGACAATAATGAAAGCGATAATGATAATTCATCGACAGGAATATAAGTTGCTTGTATTTTTTGAACTTGTATTTTTTTATAACAATAATAATAAGGGATGGAGCCTGCAAATAATAAAATATCCGATTTGGAAGCTGCTTCATCTATTAAACCAACGCTTTCTTCAGGTACAGTGTAAGGGAAATGGATAAATTGCACCTTAGGAAACTCTTTAAAATACTCTTTTATATTATCCCAAAAAAATAAAGAACCAATAACAGCTATTGTTTTCATATTTATCCTCCAATATATATTTTTTACTATGAAAAACCTCTTCTCGATGAAGCTTTTCGTGGTTTTCTTTCTGCTCTGGCCTAATTCTCATCAAAGTATGAGATTTTCTAGCCCTTCGAGAAGCCTTCTACACATATATACCACCAGGGATTCGTTACCCTCCAAATACGATTATTATAGACGCCCATATTATGCCATGCTATATGTATTTAAAATAAATCACAAAATATTTAATTGAATCAGGTGATTGGAGGGGGAATGCACTTAGAGGAGGCAGGCATAAACTTATTTTAAGACGTCAAAGGGAAGGATAGGTTCGCATCCGATGTACAGAGGAGGCGGTTTTAGTCACAAAATAGATAACCAGGCTCTCTTTTTACAGAGAATACCTGGTATTTTTTATTCTTCAATTGTCTCTTCAAATGTTTTGTTACCTAAATATATTTTATCCACATAGATATCTATTTTGCTTAGTGAGTCTTTTGTTAATGGAATTTTCCCGTTAGCTTCGTATTTTTTCCATGCCTTAACGTTGCTTCGATAAAGATGTTCAGATAAACGATAAATATCTACATCTAATTTTAGTCCTTCCTCGTAAGTTTCTTTTATTTCTTTTTTTACTTCTGTAACAATTTTATCTCTTAGCTCTTTTGTCGTGACTGCCCCTTTAAAACCATTGACTTTAGCACGGAGCTTTATCTCTGCTTCAAATCGAATTTGTTGTCCTGTTACAATGGGTTTTACTTTTACTTTTACTTTTAATTTATCGAGAGTTACAGTGATGTAATCTCTTTCATTTGTATCTAATTTAAATGTGACTTCTGCTTGATTAGTATAATTGTGCATCCATTGATTTCCACGTGCTGCGGAACCTTTAATAATTCCTTTAAAACCGTCTTTGGAGAGTATACTTACACCTGCAAAGGATGTCGCCTCTGTTTGTCCTTCAGCAGTCTCCCATTCTTTTTGAAATCTACAAAAGGAATACTGATTTCATGACTTGGTTCATTTAATCCAATGGCGATATCTCTTAAATTTATTGGTTCAATAAACGACTCTTGTTTTGTAGGATTTATAGGGTTACTTAATTTTGAAGATGCAAGAGAATTCTTCAAAATGGGTGTGGCTAGAAGAACGTCATTAATTGAATTCTCCGTAGAATAGATCCAAATTTGATATCTTGTATCTCTAAACCGTATGAATGTATCTATGACAGGAATACTTCGTTCATTTTCCATTGCTCGTACTGAAAATATAAGATATCTCATATGGCCCCAGAAGATTTTTTGGTCAATAGAACGATATAATTCAAAAATAGCTTCTTCAATTGTTTTCCCTTTTGCATACCCAACCTCAGTAGGTACAATGTCTGGATTTGGTTGTTCAGATTTTGCTAAATCGGCAAAGTTAATAATTTGCAAATACACCTCATACTGATTATCGTTAAAGTCGACACCTACTGCATTAATATAATACATTCTTTGGGGTTCAGTAGTATCCCAGCAACCCGTTAAAAATATAGTAAAAATTATCATTATTAGAAATGCAATTTTATTTCTCATTTTATCTCCGTTAAACCGAGGTGTGAATTTTATACTGTTAGCCTAGACAAAAGTGTATTTTAATAAACTCGTTTGAGTGATTTAATCTTTTAGTGTTTCGTGCTTTTATCCACATGAAAACTAGTAGGAGGTATTATTACAGTAATGGAGCAGTTTTGCTTAAGTAGGAAATTAAATTTTATATAGTGAATGAAAAATAAAATCTCAAAGGATGAAAGTAATGGTTATCTTGCAAACTAAAGGTTATATGTAAGACAATATCGAGAAGATGATATACACGCTTAATAATACTATAAGTAACGCTTATTAAAGTGATAAAAGATAAGGGGAAAATTGGAATGAGATAGAATAAGTATGAATCAACTAAAAAGCGCTTTAATCCTTTATGATTAAGGGATTGAAGCGTTTTTTTGAGAATGCGTTAAACGATTTATCATCCTTCATGAAATCCTTAATCATTTAGAATATTTTGTATAAAATTCGGCAATGAATAGGTGTAAAATGAAGGGGTGGTAGTGATGGAATTTTATAAGGATAAAGAAATTTACTGCTACAGCTGTCGTAAAAAAACTTTATTTACATGTAAAGACAAGCATAAAAAAAGTGGTGTAGACAGTCATTGTAGTGAATGTTCTGGGATTTGGTTTGAATGGCAAAATCGAGCGGTAGAGCGAGAAATGGAAAAGTGGATTGAATATAATCAAGGGCTTGCAAATTAAATCGATATCTATTTTCACAATAAAAAAGTATAATTGAAGCTATTTACTTGTAGAATCGACTCCTATGTAAAAGTTGATTGGAACGAAGGGCGGTGACTCCTACGAAAAAAGCGGGAAAGTCGAGAACCTGGTCTAAAGCTCGCTCCTGCCTGTGGAAAGTGTCCGCCTGTTTTAGAAATCAACGGTTTCATCTAAATTTATTGTAAAAGAAAAAACTGTAGGCAAACTCAATTTTTACTGAGTCTGTCTACAGTCTGAGGTATCCTAATGAAAGGATGCCTTTTTTGTATGGTGATAATTAGAAATTAAAGTTTTACGATGTTTGTAGCTTGTGGTCCACGTTGGCCGTCTTCTACTGAGAATTCAACTTTTTGACCTTCGTCAAGTGATTTGAAACCGTCACCTTGGATAGCTGAGAAGTGAGCGAATACATCGTTTCCGCCTTCTACTTCGATGAATCCAAAACCTTTTTCTGCGTTAAACCATTTTACTGTACCTTGTTGTGTCATTTGAATGACCTCCATTAATTGTATTAAATAATATCATAAACTTCAAAAGAAAAAAATTCACATATTACAAAAAGTATCGAACAAAACATGATTACTCTTTGTAATATGTGAATTCATTGATTCTTTGCAAACGATGTTATTAAATTTATTATATCACTAAAAATCGTATTTGTCTAGTACTGAATCGAAATCTTTCGTGAGGCCCATATTGCTAAGTAATTCATGCGCCATGCAAAAACCTTACGACCCCTCATTTACTCCGCAACCAGCGCAGGATGACGGCAAGGCTACTTAAACTTCAATCCTCCCGTATACACCAAAAGATTAGCAAGAATATGGTTAAAGTAACATATAGAGGAAACCATCGTGATCATACAATTTTTAGCTGGGAAGGGGGCCAATGTAGTCTGGCTCTAAATTTTGTAGGGAAAATAAAGTTTTTAGAAACACGATAACCATCTATCAGTTGCTCTTTGATAGATGGTTATAAATTGTTTTTCAATACTACATTTTGGCAGATAAACCGCTAAAGATTCACGATAATATCCTTTTAGTCCTGGTTAAACCACAATTCTTCTTTGTCATCAACGTCCCCATTATAATTAATTAAAATTTCATCTCCTGCTTTGATATCTGTATAAGCATAGAAGTCAAAGGTGTGATTTTTAAAATTAATTTCATACGTTGCATTAGGTTCATAAGAATGATTAAACAACATTCCGTACCCTAGAAGGATAGCAGAATGGTTTATTCCATATTCAAATGCGTAATCAGCGAGAAGTGTTTGCTCAATGTATTGGTGTTGGTCATTTGGATAAGAAATGACAGGTGCTTCATGTAAAAGCGCTCCTTTTTTAATATCACATGTAGCAAATACCCCTCTATTGAATTCTCCATCACTTAATGGAGATGTTTTTACCTCAATCATATTGTTCTCCTACTCATTAAAAAAATTTTCTTTCTAAGAATAACATTAATTTGAACTTTGGGCTCTATTTTTTGAAAAGAAACTTTGCAATACGTCTGTAAGGATGTAGTTGCTCACTATTTCTTTGCACACAGCCAATCCTTTAAGGTTTTGGTTTTAATGCCAATTCGCATAGTAGATTCGTTTTGTAATGGAAAGACAGCTGCTACGTGTTAGAACATTTTCACTAGCTTTTACTATGCAATCCCCAAAATTTATCTAAGAATTGTGGGCTCTATCTCTT
Source organism: Lysinibacillus parviboronicapiens (assembly GCF_003049575.1). Classification (GTDB taxonomy): domain Bacteria; phylum Bacillota; class Bacilli; order Bacillales_A; family Planococcaceae; genus Lysinibacillus; species Lysinibacillus parviboronicapiens. The sequence goes on from NZ_PYWI01000002.1 coordinate 312,730, forward strand.
TTTGAGTGCATGTATCAAACTTCTTCTTGAAAATAGATTTTATAAAACTTTCGATTGGTTGTTTCATCATAGCCGACTTCAATCAATTCATGTACTTGTTCGATATCACGAACGTTCACTTGTATTTCTATAGTAGAATCGAGTTTAATTTTACGCTTATAGCTTTTTTCTGCTTTTGCAATCGCGCTCTCAGAAATAACTGTTTCATAGGGTTTTACCGTATTGACAATGATATCTTTTTGTACAGGCTCTGCTTTTTCAAAGACTGTTTCAATATAATCATTCACTTGGAATTCTTCTTCACTTCTAAAATAATCGAGGGTTTTATTTAAAAATCCTAATTTCTCGGTATTGGTAAAGCTCTCTTCTTTTAAAATATATTTTTTACACTCTGTTAACGCTAAATTCGTTTTATGATAATGTTCATCCGCTACCTTAATCTTTAAAAAGCGCTCTTGCCAGTAGACAACATCTTCTTTCTTTTTTGTTTTCATAAAGACAGCGGGTGCTTTGTCAGGCCCCATATCCACGATGACGGCCATATTATTGATTCTTTTAACATTAATACCGTCAATACCATTGACAATCATTTTATTTTGCTCGTTTTTCACATCTAAAAATATTTCTTTTTCATCAATTTTTACAATAGCAATGACCTTAGTTACATCTGTAGACATAAAACAATTTTCGAATAGGCCAATAAATAATTCTCCACTTTTAATTTGAGGATGCCCAGAGGCACTATGTAAGTGTATGGCGATATTTTTCGATTGTTCAAGAAAACTATTCTCTTGATCGAAAATAGACATTACATATGTATACACTTCATTTAACCCTATATCTGTTTCGTGAAAAAATTCATATTGTTGCTCCATATCAAGTTTGTTAAATGCTAATTGTGTAAAGGCGGCCTCTAGCATGACTTCGGGCTGAGAGAAAGTCTCTTCACCTAAAATAAGCGTATCACTTACTTGATGGACAACATATTTTGCTAATTTACTATCACTTACTTCTAACATGGTCTTCACCTTCTATTATTAGTTATAGATAATTTACCATACCACACTGGGCACAATATTTTCATGTATTTTATATATAGTAATAATAATATTAAATGGGAATCAATAGGAGGTTTTATAGTTTGAGAGTGCTGTTATGGAGACTTTAGCGTTTCTATCCGTCTTTTTGACTGTTTTGGCACAATCAATTTACATGTAAAGTTAAGTGAATCAGAAAAGAACGCAAAAGATAAAGACTCCTGCGTTTTTCTTTTTATTTTGTTTAGTAAAATCAACATACCTAATTCAAATATACAATGGTTGCAAAATCTTTGGAGGACATGAAAGATTTGGATAACTAGACGTTCGTAATCATCAAACATACGATACAAATTCGAGGTCATTAACAAGAGGATGTAGTGTCTATAATGTTTAACTCCTATCTTTTATTATCGATCATATTCATAGTCATAAGGAACATCTCTATTTCCACATCCAACAAGAAGTAATGATAAAGTTAAGAATATAAACATACTTACAAAAAACTTTTTCATTTCATAAACACTCCCTTGAATTAATTATCCTTTTTATACACATTTTATAATAATTATAGTGTAAGTGTATGATATTAATAAGTACATAATTAAAATATTTTCTATTAATGTTAACCCCTAAAGACGCGTTCTTTAGCGTAAGTAATGGTTTGTATTTCCCTTTTTAAGGATAGACTGATATCGAATAAAAGGAGGGATAGGCAATTGTTACAATTTGAATCAAATATTGTAGGAAAACAAATAGGATTTGGTTATTTACGCGATCATATTGAAAGGCATGGTTTTACAATCGGAGGTAATTGGGATTATGACAAGGGTAGTTTCGATACGGTGTTATGGCGTGAGGCAGGCGAAACAATCTATTTACGGGTACCTTTTATCGTAACAGAGGGCGAGTTGGATTTTTATGATGCGCAGATTCGCTTTCAGACCCCTTTTGTCATCAAACATGTAACCAACGTAGGCTTAGATTATGATGAGGGTTCACTGCTAGATGCTACGGGAGCTAGTCAATTCCAAGCCCCACTTGATAAAGATGCTCAAATCCATAATAAAAGTAAGTGGATCCATGCGGGTGAAAAGGTAGTAGAAGAAAAAGTTTTGCCCTTTTTTCATTAAATAAAAAGATTGTCATTTTTAGGGTCACACTAATATGGAGGTGTGGCTTTTTGCATGTAGCCGTTTGAAAAATGATGAAATAAATAGCGAAATGACTCTAATGATTGCAAGTCTTTGGACCTCCTTGACGATTGGTTCTATATAATCAAAAGTTAAAAACTAATTGTCAGAAAATATTACCAATATTATAATAGGGATAACTAATACTATTATATGGGGTGAGTTTATGGGAAAAGCAGTTAGTAATGATTTTCTATTTTCGTATCAAAAATTGCAACATGAACGACTCATCGACAGAAAAGAAGAGTATTTAGAAGTGCTTGAAAAAACGAAAGTTGAAGGCGAAATTTTAGAATTTGATAGTATAATAGAAGAGGCGCCTGAGTGACGTCTTCTTCTTTTTTTTTTTGATGGTAGTGGCTTTTGAGCAGTTACTAGAGTGATGTCGATATTTAATGAAAGGTGCATTTATTAATCGATAATTGGTAATTTCTTATTTTCAACCCAATCTACAATAAATTTTTTTTGGCGGGGATTTAAATTTAGAGGTAAATCTTTCCTTTGAAAAAATCGATGTGCTTTACTTTCTTCGCTCTTTTGTTTTAAATCGCCCTGAAAATCTGAGGTTTTAAAAATAATTTGCACACTAAATACTTTATCTTTGTTGGGATATTCCACAAAGCAAGTTTTTCCTGAGTAAATACCATATAACTGTAAGTTATGAACCACTAATCCAGTTTCTTCGAATACCTCTCTCGTCGCTGTTTGTTCAAATGATTCTCCTATTTCCATCACACCACCAGGGATACACCAATTATCTTCGTCTGCACGATGCTGCAGGAGGATTTTTTCATTACTTTCTATAATAACTCCACAGCCAACAGTAAAAAGTGTTTCGTGACCAATAAAACTCCGCATCTGTTTTACATAATTCATCGTATGCAACTCGATTCTTTGTTAAAATTTTACCTATTCATTTTATGTCTCTATTATACGCAATCTGAAGCATTATATCGTTCCTTCGTTACTGTAAAAAGCAAGGTGTTCTAAAAGTTTGTCAAGTCCTTGTGAATAGTAAGGCATTCGATAATTGGCCGTGTCCATAGCTGTCCATTCGATGTGAGAAATTTCATGTGGCAATGTTATTTCTTCTGCACCAGCCACAATCTGGGCTTCAAATGTAAAAAATAAAGCATGGTGATTTCTCTTTGTAAACTTTGCTTCATTTACTGCTAGTAGGCTTCCAATTGTCACTTTATAGCCAGTTTCTTCAAAGGTTTCACGAATTACTGCTTCCGTTCGCGTTTCATTAACTTCAACTCTTCCACCAGGTAGTGACCAATGACCTTCATGATTATATACCATAAGAATTTCATTATCGATATTTTTAATGAATGCATAGACAACTTTTACTTCTTCCAATAGTGACCCCCTGTACTCCAGTTTCAATGATTTTTTTAATGATGACAAGCTCATTTTTAGCATACGATATAGCTCAAATCCAATGCTCTTGTTATGAAGAACGTATTTTCTTTCGGTAACAGTTATATAAAGACAATGGATAAAATAAGCATGGGTAACACATGTAAAAACCAAATTTGATGATTTTATTATTAAAATTCATATCTATTTTTTAATCACTCCATTAGGGTCTTGGTTTAAACATAGTGTAGGCCGATACTAAATATTATTTACAGTTTATTGGAATTAAATTAGGAAGTAAAGTACCTTGAATTTATAGGTAAGATATATTTTAGAATAATGAGTGCCATGAAAAAAATTTTCACGTACAAACATGTGGATGCTAAAAATAACATAGAAAGAGTGATGGTCGTTGAAGAGAGCCTTAGTTCTAATTATGCTTACAATATTTTTATTAGCAGGGTGTACGGCAACTAAGCAACAATCTATTAGTAAGGAGCCCGAAAACGTAGATCAGGGGGCTGGCGAGGTAGCTGATGTGGCATTAGAAGTCATTGCACAGAAACTAGCAACACCTTGGTCAATTGACAAAGTAGACAATACATTTTATGTATCAGAAAGACCAGGGCATATAGTGAAGATAGTCAATGGTGAACGACAAAGACAACGGGTGAAGCTAGAAAAAAATCTTGCGACAGCGTCAGAGGCAGGTTTATTAGGATTTGTTCTTGCTCCAGACTTTCTGCAATCGAATCGAGCATATGCCTATTATACGTATGTAGAAGGCACCAAACAATTTAACCGAATTATTATATTAAGACTTGAAGGGGATATCTGGAAGGAGGAACAATTGCTTGTCGATCATATTTTAAGTGGTTCCTACCATCATGGAGGAAGACTTGAAATTAGTCCAGATGGTAAACTATATGCAACTGTTGGGGATGCACGAGCCCCATCAATAGCACAGGCGCAAGATACGTTGGAAGGAAAAATTTTAAGAATGAATTTAGATGGATCGATACCAAGTGATAATCCATTTCCAAATTCTTATGTTTATAGTTACGGGCATCGTAATCCTCAAGGCATGGCATGGTCGACAGACGGCACATTATATGCTAGTGAACATGGCAATACTGCAAATGATGAGATAAACAGAATCGAAGCGGGGCACAATTATGGTTGGCCGATAATTGAAGGTTCCGAGCAACAAGAGGGGATGATAGCTCCACTGTTTACATCCGGAAATAACACTACTTGGGCACCTTCAGGCATGGATTATTATGACGGTAAATTGTATGTTGCCGCATTAAAAGGAACAGCAGTTTTGGCATTTAATATAGAAAAAGGTGAACAAAGAAAAATAATTAGTGGACTAGGCAGAATTCGAGATATACTAGTTGATGGAAAGTACCTTTATTTTATTAGCAATAATACAGATGGACGGGGTTTTCCACAGGAAAGTGACGACAAATTGTATCGAATTCCATTGCTAATTTTAAAGTAATTCACGAGGAGGATTATGATGACGAAGAACTACACAAAAATCGCAGTAGCGATTGATTTTTCCGAACAGTCACTAAAAGCTTATGAACGCGCTGTAAGTATAGCACAGGAGGGCGGAGCGACTTTACAATTGGTCAATGTTGTTGATACGAAATCATTTGGGGCTATCACAGCATATGACTTAAAGTATGCAGAGAAACTGAAAGAGGAAAACCTTATCAAAATCGAGAAAATGAAAAATGAAGCGCAAGCACAAGGTGTAACGAATGTAGTAGTGACTGTAGAAACAGGTTCACCAAAAGTCGTTTTAACGCAGTTGCCTGAGGTTGAATTAATTGTATGTGGTGCTACAGGGTTAAATCAAATAGAAAAAATGGTACTCGGTTCAGTAGCAGAGCGCATTGTTCGCTTAGCGAAATGTGATGTGCTACTTGTTCGCTAATAGATATTATTTATAAAAACAAGCTGTAAATCCTCGTCTAAACGAAGGTTTACAGCTTACAGACAGTTAGTTAGTTTCCTTATAGAAAACAAATTTTTGATAAAAAAGCCAGTCTCCAAAATCATGGAAACTGGCTATTTTTGGGTTATTGCGGTTCAGTTGCGTTATCGATAATATTTTGTGGAATATCAATTGTTTTAAGGTGATTGAATTCACTATAAGTAACTACTGACTTTGTTGTCATGGCTAATTCTTCGCCTTCAACTTTCATCTTAAAGTCAAAGTTCATATCCATTTTCGTTGTGTCAAATGTTTCTTTATCGATATATAGCACGTAGTTTACTTGATCAATTGTTAAGTTATCAAGGGGATTTTCTTCAAGACCAAGTTCTTTCATAGAATCATTAACTTGTGAATCGATTAAATCTTTAAAACGATCACCTTTTGCTTCAAGTGTTAATACATAAGCATCATCGTTTTGTTCAAATGTGAAGTCATCAATATATTTTTTAAGTTGTTGTAATTGTTCTTTTGCATCTGCGGATGAAGCTGTTTGCTCTAAAATGTCGTCAAATTGTTCGTTGGGCAATTTAAACCAATTGTCAGATGCCGTATCTTTCATAAAGAAGCCTTGATCTTGTTTCATATACATTTCAATAGGCATTTCTGATTTTTCAGTGCCTTCTCCAAACATATCCGGCATTGTCATAGAGCCTGATAAGTGCATAGCGAGAGGGTCAGTAATTACATCCATTTCCATTTTCGAGTCAATAGCTACTTCCATTGATTCCTCGCCTGCACCAATTTTTGTTACTTGATTCATTTCCATATTTGCGCTCATGCTTTTAATGTCTGTTTGACGATCTACTGCCTTGTCGTACACCTGCTCTAAAGTAAGTGAGCTTGTTTTAGTTGTATCCTTTGTTGGTGTAGCGCTTGTATTACAGGCTGCCAATACTAGTGCAAATGTTCCTACGCCTAAAACTTTGAAAATCTTCTTCAATTCAATCATCTCCTATTCATTGTGAAAAAACACACTATTTACTAGTATACGAGGAATAGGGGCAAAAGTTTCGAAAAAATAAATAATGAATCATTATTACTATATTAAAGGAATGTCTTACAAATTAAGAGGAGGGAGGATCTATAGGTGAAGAGAGGCTATTTAACTGTGGTTCTTTTTTAGAAAACCTCAATTATGTTACCCATTACTTTTTAGCAGTTAAGTATTGAGATAATGCGGATGTTGTTGACAGGATATCAAGTAAATTGTTGCTTGTAGAAGTGCGAGTTGATAATGCATTTAGATGATGATTAGTGTTAATGGCTGTATTTGTTTTTTCTGTTAAGTAATCATTTAATAGGGCAATATTGTATTTCATTTTTGTCAGCCTTTGTTGGTCAATGATAGAACTGTTTTCGTTAATTGTTGCAGTAAAGTTCGTCATGTGTGTTTGTAGCTTGTCCTGTGCAGCTTTTGAATTGTTGTGCTTGAAATGCGTTTTGTAGGTAGTCGGGCATTGTTGGTGTTCTCATCGTCGAGGTATTGATATGACCATTCATATGATCAAACAAATTATACAGCGACGCTGAGCTTGATTTATGTTGCTCGTACGTGTAGTGCTTCAATGCTGTTAGAAGTGGAAGTTGTTAGAGAGAAGCAATAGCGTTTAATAAAATAAGAAGTAAAGTCACTAGTCGTTGTTGTGTTATTGTTTGTTGGCGATACGCCCTGTACTAAAGCTAGGAATATTAATCCATAAATTTACACTTGAAGTCAATTTGCTCTGCTTCCTTTCATATGTATCTTGTTTAATGGAAAATGTTATTTTAGAAAAGAAAAAGCCGAGAAAATGCTAAGCATTTTCTCGGCTTTTTTTCATTAGTAACCCCAGATCATTGCAAATAATGTACCAAGGATTGTCACAACACCTACGAATACTGAATATAAAATCGTTGTATATAACGTTTTCTTATCTTCGGATTCACCGATGTGCATGAATAACACTAATTGAACTGTTGCTTGTGCAAGTGCAGTCACTAGTAGGATAGCGAATGCCATTGTGTAGGACATATCAAATGCCACAACAGATAATGCTACAAGTGTTAATAATAGTGAGAAGCCGAAGCCCATCACATGTTGTTTTGGGAATAATTCCTTCATCAGCTAATCAGTCCTTTCAAGTAGACGAAGCTGAAGATGAAAATCCAAACTACGTCTAGGAAATGCCAGTACAGTGAGAAGATAAACGCTTTGTTAGCCGTTTGTGGGTTTAAGCCACGTTTTGCTACTTGGATTAAAATTGCTAAGCCCCAGAAGAAACCAAAAGTTACGTGGGCACCGTGCGTACCAAGTAAAGTCATTAATGATGACAAGAATGCACTTGTAGTTATTGTCGCACCTTCATGTACATAAGTGACGAATTCATCAATCTCAATACCTAAGAAACCAAGACCAAGCACAAGTGTAATGATGAAGAATGTCATCATTGCTTTTTTATTGCCAAGACGCATAGCATGTACGCCAAGACCAATTGTAAAACTACTTGCTAAAAGTAAAAATGTTTCTAATAATACTGGTGTTAACTCGAAAATTTCAGCGCCAGTTGGGCCATTACCTGTACGGTTATGAAGCGTGAAATAGACGGTAAAGAGTGTGGCGAATAACACGATTTCGGCGCCGAGGAATATCCAGAAACCAAAGATTTTTAGACGGTTTTCCTCTGTACTATATTCTAATGGAAGTGAAGAATCGATTTTCATATTATTTGTCACCTCTCAAACGTTTCTCAGTTTCGTTAATTTCCTCAACTGAAATATAACGACCATGATCTTTTTCAAATGAACGATAAGCCATAAAACCAAATACAACAAGCATACTTAGGATGGCTGGAATCCATTGATTAAATACAGCGAAGAATGCTGCTAGGAAGAAGAATCCACTCATCCAGAACGGTGCACCAGAGTTGTTAGGCATATGGATTTTTTCAATTTTACCTGCAGTAATATCGCGACCTTCTTTTTTCGCAAACCAGAACTCGTCTAAACGTGTAACTGTAGGAACTACTGCAAAGTTGTATTCAGGTACTGGAGAATGTGTTGCCCATTCTAATGAACGACCATCCCACACATCTGCTTTTTCGTTACGAGGCATATGTTTCCAACTGTAGTAAATGTTATAAACAATTAAGCCAAAGCCGACTGCTAGACCAAGTGCGCCCACGAAAGATAGCATATTTAATGGACCGAAGCCTGTTGACTCTGAATATGTGTACATACGACGTGCATAACCATCTAAACCTAAGATGAATAGTGGGAAGAATGTCACGTTGAAGCTAATTGCGATAAACCAGAAACCTAATTTACCTAATTTCTCATTTAAACGGAAACCGAACATTTTTGGCCACCAGTAGTGGTAACCTGCAAGTACACCAAATACTGTACCTGGAATTAATACATAGTGGAAGTGAGCAACTAAGAACATCGTATTATGATATTGGTAGTCGGCACTAGCCATTGCTAGCATTACCCCTGTAACCCCACCGATTGTGAAGATAGGAATAAAGCCAAGTGCATAAAGCATTGGGGTTGTAAATTGAATCTTCCCGTGCCTCATCGTGAGCAACCAGTTGAATATTTTAACCCCGGTCGGTACAGCAATCGCCATTGTTGTAATAGAGAAGACGCTGTTTACCATAACGCCGTGACCCATTGTATAGAAATGGTGGGCCCAAACTAAGAATGACAGTAAAGAAATAACAACCATACTCATAACCATTGATTTGTAACCGTATAAGTTTTTACGTGCAAATGTTGCAATGATTTCTGAGAAAATACCGAAGGCTGGTAGGATAACAATATAAACCTCAGGATGTCCCCAAACCCAGAATAGGTTGGCCCAAAGCATATCCATACCGCCATCTTGCATGGCGAAGAATTTTGTACCGAATTGACGGTCAAACATCATTAATGCTAGCGCAACAGTTAAAACTGGGAACGCGAATACGATAATCACGTTTGTAATTAAAATTGACCAAGTAAACATTGGCATTTTCATTAATGTCATACCAGGTGTACGCATTTTAATGATCGTTGTGATGAAGTTAACCCCAGTCATTAACGTACCAATCCCTGATAATTGAAGTGCTAAAGAATAGTAGTTATTCCCGACAGTTGGACTAAATTCTGTACCAGAAAGTGGGAAGTAGGCAGTCCATCCTGCATCTGGCGAACCCCCAATGATGAATGATAGGTTAAGTAAGCCTGCACCAGCTGCAAACAACCAGAAGCTAATTGCATTTAGACGTGGGAAGGCAACGTCACGGGCACCAATTTGCAGTGGAATGACAACGTTCATTAAACCAATAACGAATGGCATTGCCATAAATAAAATCATTAATAAACCATGTGTTGTAAAAATCTCATTATAATGTTGTGCATCAAGAAGTCCGTTATCTGGAACCGCTGTTTGTGCACGCATTAAAAGTGCATCAATACCACCGCGGAAAAGCATTAACAGTGCAACGGCGATATACATAATCCCGATTTTTTTATGGTCAACGGTTGATAGCCAGTTTTTGTAGAAATAGCCCCATTTTTTGAAATACGTAAGGCCTGCTACGATAGCAACTGCACCAACTACGATACTAATAGCTGCCGCTAAAATCATCGGTTCTTGCATTGGATGGAATACTTCTTCCATACTCATAGGATGCGCTCCTTTCAGATTTGAAAATTAGTGTGAATGTGTTGATTCGGAATCTTTATGTGAATCAGTGGAATGGTCCATCTGTTCATGATCCATTTCGTCGTCTGACATGTCCATATCACCGTGTTCCATTGGTGCAGGACTAAATTCTAAGTGAGTAGATGAGTAACTTGAACGACCAACGTGCTCAGCTGCTAAAAGCTCATTAAATTTTTCTTCTGTTAATGGTTTTTCGTTCGCTTTTACATCAGTAACCCATTCGTCGAAGTCTGCTTGTGTCATAGATTGTGCTTCAAATTCCATTTCCGCAAATCCGCGGCCACTAAAGTTTGAGTTACGACCCATGAAAGAACCAACTTCATCTGCTGCAAGGTGAATAGTTGTCAACATATCACTCATAGCGTATTTCTGACCTGCTAATTGTGGAATCCAAAAACTTGTAATAGGTCCGAATGAGTAAAGTTTAAACTCAATTGGACGGTCAGTTGGGATATTGACATAGTTCACTGTTTCAATACCTTCTTCTGGATAGCTGAAATGCCATTTCCAGTTCGAAGAAGATGCGTAAATTACAAGTGGCTCTTTATTATCATAACCTTCAGGTGTTGTTTCAACTGTACTTGTCGTTTTCACAGTTACAACTGCTAAGAAAGCTACGATAATAATAGGAATAACTGTCCACGTAATTTCTAGCAGATGACTTCCCTCTTCATGGGGAGGCTCGTAATCGGCAGATGCTTTTGATGCACGATATTTCGTTAGCATAAATGCTAAAAGCACGTACACGACTAGTAATATAACGGCCATTGTAATAATGGATAAAATAATTGTGTCTGATAATGTTCTGGCATTAGGCCCTTTTGGATCGAAAATTGTTAGTGGTTCACAACCAGCTAGAATCGCAAGTGCACCAAATGCTAAAAACATTAAGCTTATTTTTTTATTCATGTTTGACTCCTTTCTATAAAACAGCTATTCATAAAATTCATGTGGTGTAGTATATAGTCACATTTACAAATAGTAGGTATTGAGGTCACCTCTTTTATCTGATGTACCAATTCAAATACATGTGCATTTACAATGGCATGGTTCAATATGAAACGTAAAATCTAGTATTTGATTGGTCTAGCAAGCGTTTGCAATGACAATGCATTGTGCAACCACAAAAGGACATTTATTGGATGTCTGTAATCACAAGTTGTCGTTGTTTGCACATTGGATTATACGCCCGATTCTTCAGGAAAAAAATTATTTTGTTATAGTTTGAATGTCGAATAGGGGAAGAATATGAACATTTTTTGAACAAAAATTGTTATTTCACCATTGGTATTTTCTTGTTTAATAAAATAAACACTGTGCAAACGTTGAAAACACTGGATTTATCAAATTTAGCTAAGTAAACATTTTTTTTGTGAAAAGTTTCGTTTCACATTTTAGACGTTGTTTTGTAATAAAATCAGCGTCATACTTAGACATTCAGTGCAAATTAGTTGTGTTTTTTTATAAAAAGGAGTATGCAAAAAGACAGTATTGAGGGACTTAAAGGATATTTCTTCATTATGAGGAATGACCGAAGAGGATAAATTTGGATGCAAATATTAATTATGTTAATATAATTACATGTTTTCATTTAAAACCAAATTTTGGTATATTTTATAGTTGGTTGAAAAATAATAGAGCATCCTACATATGAGGATGCTCTAAGGACGATTATGCGCCAAGTTTTAACCATTTTGCGACTTGACCATAAATGATGTTCTGAAGTTTTGGCGCACGATTATTCATTTTTAAGGCAAAGTATAATGTTTTCATTACATTTAATGTACAAGTGCGTCCGCTAAAAAAGCTTTCGTTATAGCCTTGTGTCACTAAATGCATTTCAAATTTATCGAAAACTTGTTCTACCCACTCCATTATGGCTTCCTCAGAATAGCTACGATCCAGTAAAGCTTCAATAATGTTTACTAAGCGTTCTTCCTCATCATTGATATACACTACATCTTTCCAAGTAGTTAGCTTTAGAGCGTGGAGGATAGATGGTGCGTACTGTAAGTCGAACTTTGGGTGTTTAATTGTTATAGCTGCTAAATCAGCGCCGTGTGCGATGCTATGTGCCCATCCTTTCCCTTCAATGTGTCCGCGCGTATCCTGTTCTAACAACAAATAACGGCCAATCTTTTTAAAGAATGGTTGTAAACTTTCGTCGTTTAAAGTAAGTATTTCAGCATCCTTTGTTAATATATTTGCCACAAGTAAAGCCGAAAATGAACGTATAAATACACTATCTGTGAACTTTTCACCAATGTTAGCATATAAAAAATCCTCATTTGTCGTAGTATCAAACAAAAATTGTAATTGTTGCGGACTCAGTAAATTATCACTGAGAATGTCTATGAATGTGCGATATATAAGGTCGCGAAGCTCAGCGTTAGTTGAACCTATATGCGTCAATGTTTGTTGTAACAGCCAATCACCTTCTTTTACAAGAAAGTCTTGGCGCTCAGTAAAGCTCTTACTAGAAAATGTTTGTAATGTTTCTTTAATATCCAATTGAAAGCCCCCAATGATAAGTCTATTTAAATTATACCGTGTTTTTAATCAGGTAGTTGATTTTTTATATTGAAATAGTAGTAAATGACACATGGGAATTCCAGAATCTATGGAAAGTTGATATGATAGAAACGCAGCAAAAGAAGAACGACCTATTCATATAAGGTTTGTTACAAATATAAAAGACATACCTATATAAGTATGTCTACCTTAGTTATAGTATAAAGGCCGCTTTTATCCCAATAGGCCACTCTATGAGGGTGTTGTGATTTGTCTTTAATTCTACAAGAATATTTGCGTTTTTAATCGCTTCAATAATCCACTCACTATAATGGATGTTTGGTTGAGGATGCTGTAAGATACGTTGCATATCTTTCATATCTATACGTAAAAGCTTATAGCTGCATTCAATGTGTACATTTTGGGGAAGAATAAAAAGAGTGTCGTTTTGATGCCCAACTGAGATGGAACCAGGAATGCTACCTCTAATACTCGTGATATGTGTAATTGCTTCCCGCGTGTACATATCTATCTTAGTGCTTGTGAGAAAATCAAAATCAATTGGATAATCATGTTGCGGGCCATCCGCGGTAGTAAATGAAGTAACTCTAATAGATAGTGCCTCGAAAGCGGGGGAGATGCGACTATCGAATTCATTGATTGTATCCATTAATTGCATATATTCCTCTCCTTGTGACAAACTTGTTTACTAAGAGGCAGACAATTAATGGGTGAGAGTTGCCTGCAAAATAGTATTTTTTTATGGGTATCATTAATTATAATACAATTTATTACAAAATATGAATCTAAAAGCAATGATTTTTGTAAAAAAATAAGCGATATGTAAAAATTTTAATAATACTTGCTCAGAAAAATTTAAGTAAAGAGGTGAGAAAAATGACAAAACGAAAGCGCCATGTTATTAAACATGATAATGTTGTTGTTTTTCCTGGCGCAGCCCAAACGTTAATTCGAGAGGGCCAAAGCTTTGCGGAGAATTATCAATATGAAGAAGCTGTAGCGTGCTTTGAAAAGGCGTTTTTATATGAAGAGGGAGATGAAGTAACGTTAAGTGCCTATGCGTATGCTTTATATGAAATCAAGGCGTATGTGAAAGCGAAAATAATATGTGAGAAGTTACTGGCGATGGGTACTACGATGTATGTAGAAGTAATGGAACTCTATATAACTATATGTATGCAGCTAAAGGAGTATCATCAAGTAGAGGCGTTAATTTCTGCGCTCATTGAAGAAAATGTACTGCCAGTGGAGCAACTTGAAAAATTTGAGCGTTTACAAAACTTGAATAGAGAAGTAGCGAGAAATCTTCAGCAAAAAGAAGATACACAGCAAATGATCGAACAACAAGAGTACGAATTGTCTCATTTTAGTGCGTTAACGCCAAATGAACAATCAATTCTTTTGCATCGCTTAATGGATACAAACGTCCGTCAATTAAAAGTAGCGTTGAAATCCATTATCGAAAGCCCTAATATCCATCCATTTGTACAAAGTTTGGCATTACTATTACTTGTGGAGCAAGAAGTATCTATTGAACTCAACGTCACAAAGTTTGAGCAGACAAAAACCATTAATCCTGTAGAATTGGCTTTGCCTAATCAGTTACCTCAGTATGGTCAAGTGAAAAAGATTATTGAGAGTAAATTAGAACAAGACCCATCGACGCTAGAAATGGTACAATATTTAATGGCAAAGCATGCCATTGTGACGTATCCGTTTGAATGGCATCCATTTGAAACGGATGATATTGCCTATAGTTACATCGATTTTGTACAAACGATGCTCGGTAAAGTACAGGAAATGGACTATGACATCATCGGCTATTTACAAATGTTAGAAAAACTAACAGAACTACAGGAAGTATGAAATAAGTTGAAACTATACGCATCTATGATATACTAAAATGGTTGTCAAAATCGTAGTTACGAATGAATTGTCTAACATTTTAAACTTGATTATTTATTTGGAGGTATTTATACATGTCAGCAAAATGGGAAAAACAAGAAGGTAATATCGGTACTCTTACAATTGAAGTACCAGCTGCAGCAGTAGACGCAGCAATGGACCAAGCGTTCAAAAAAGTTGTAAAACAAATTAACGTACCAGGTTTCCGTAAAGGTAAAATGCCTCGTAAAATGTTTGAACAACGTTTCGGTATCGAATCTTTATACCAAGATGCATTAGAAATCATCGTACCAGATTCATATGCGAAAGCAATCGATGAAGCGGCTATTATGCCAGTTGACTATCCAGAAATCTCTGGCACAGAAAACTTCGTACATGGTCAAGATTTCACTTTCACTGCACAAGTAACTGTGAAACCAGAACCAAAACTTGGTGACTATAAAGGTCTAGAAGTAGCAAAACTTCCAGTTGAAGTAACTGACGAAGAAGTAGAAGCACAAATCACAGAACAACTAGCACGTAAAGCTGAACTTGAAATTAAAGAAGACGAAGCGATTGTTGAAGGCGATACAGCTGTTATCGACTTTGAAGGTTTTGTAGGCGAAGAAGCTTTTGAAGGTGGTAAAGGGGAAGACTATCCACTAGAAATCGGTTCAGGTTCTTTCATCCCAGGTTTTGAAGAGCAAGTTGTAGGTTTAAAAGCTGGCGAAGCGAAAGACGTAGTCGTTACTTTCCCAGAAGAATACCATGCTGAAGAACTAGCTGGTAAAGAAGCTACTTTCAAAGTAACTGTAAAAGAAGTAAAAACAAAAGTTCTTCCAGAACTAAACGATGAGTTCGCGAAAGAATTAGATCCAGAAGTAGAAGGCGTAGAAGCATTACGTGCTAAAATTAAAGAAACAACTGCTACACAAAAACAAGCAGAATCAGATGCTGCACTACGTGATGAATTAGTGGAAAAAGCGGCAGAAAATGCTGAGTTTGAAGTACCAGCTGGTATGGTTAACTCTGAAACTGATCGTATGCTACAAGAGTTTGGCCAACGTTTACAAACACAAGGTATGAACTTAGACCTTTATTACCAATTCTCTGGTCAAACAGAAGAAGATTTACGTGGTCAAATGAAAGAAGAAGCTGAAAGCCGTGTACGTGTTTCGTTAACACTTGAAGCTATCGCAGAAGCTGAAAAAATTGAAGCTACTGAAGCTGACATTGAAGCAGAATTAGAAAAAATGGCTGCTCAATTCAACATGACTAAAGAACAAATTACTGGCGCTTTAGGCGGTACTGCAGTTCTTGAAAATGACATTAAAATTCAAAAAACAGTTGAATTTTTAGTAGAAAACGCTAAAATTACGGAATAAGATTTTTGTAACTAGATAGCAAATTTATAAGAAAACAAGGTACGGCATTTTACCGTGCCTTGTTTTATAACACATATATTTTAGGTCTACGCTAAGCTTCTTCTATTTCTTTTTTAGAATCTTCATAATTTTATGTTAGGAAAAGTAAGAAGCCTTAGCACTTTTCTTATACATAGTATTGTTGTTTGACTTATCACACGATGCTAAATTTTAACTTCATTCAGCAGATGTTCTCGAAGCGGATTGTATACACAAAGTTGTATGTGCTAAAAACGTTTAAACTAAGAGACAAGATTGTCCACCCACTTTTAGTGGAAATAGACATCAAAGGGTTTTTCCGTGCAATGATGAATAACAAACCCCTGCTGAATGAAGTTAAGCCACTAGCGGATATTACGGGTTTTGAAGGGTGTTATTTTTAAATGTTAGCTTAATTTTACACGGTGAAGGTTAACTAGTTGTGATTTAGCAAGTCAAAGCACGATTCAAAATATGGACGTAATTATGCAGAAGCGTAATTGATGCAGTCAATTTATTTGATAATGATTCAATAATCTTGTAAGATTGTTGCTTGAATAGGGGTGAAACATATTGTTCAAATTTAATGATGAAAAAGGCAATTTAAAATGCTCATTTTGTGGAAAGCCACAAGAACAGGTGCGTAAACTAGTTGCAGGGCCTGGAGTTTATATTTGTGATGAATGTATCGAGCTTTGTTCAGAAATCGTTGTAGAGGAACTAGGTGTTGAGGAAGAGATTGAATTCCAAGATATTCCAAAACCAAAAGAAATCTTATCGATTTTAAATGAGTATGTAATTGGACAAGAGCGTGCTAAAAAAGCCTTAGCGGTTGCGGTTTATAATCACTACAAACGTATCAATACAAATAGTAAAATTGATGATGTAGAATTAGCAAAATCGAACATTGTGTTAATCGGCCCAACTGGTAGCGGTAAAACATTGTTAGCTCAAACATTAGCGCGTATATTAAACGTTCCTTTCGCAATTGCGGATGCTACTTCTCTAACAGAAGCTGGTTATGTAGGTGAGGACGTAGAAAATATTTTATTAAAATTAATCCAATCTGCAGACTATGATATTGAACGTGCAGAAAAAGGCATTATTTATATCGATGAAATCGATAAAGTTGCTCGTAAATCAGAAAACCCATCAATTACCCGTGACGTTTCTGGTGAAGGTGTTCAACAAGCACTTCTGAAAATTTTAGAAGGAACTGTTGCAAGTGTGCCACCACAAGGCGGACGTAAGCATCCACACCAAGAATTTTTACAGATTGATACAACAAATATTTTATTCATCGTAGGTGGAGCATTTGATGGTATTGAATCTATTATCAAGCGCCGTCAAGGTGAGAAAATAATTGGCTTCGGTTCAGATCCAAATAAAGTAGAAGTGGATGAAGGTTCACTAATGTCGAAGCTGATTCCAGAGGATTTACTGAAATTTGGTCTTATTCCGGAATTCATTGGTCGTTTGCCAGTACTTGCGAGTCTTGAACAATTAAACGAGTCTGCGCTTGTGCAAATTTTAACCGAGCCAAAAAATGCGCTAGCGAAGCAATATCAAAAAATGCTTGAGCTAGATGGTGTTGAGCTTGAGTTTGATGAAGGTGCCCTTTCAGAAATTGCCAAAGAAGCAATAGAACGTAAAACAGGTGCACGTGGTCTTCGTTCAATTATTGAGTCAACAATGCTAGAAGTAATGTACGAACTACCATCACGTGATGACGTGAAAAAATGTATCATTACAGCAAAAACAATTACGGATAAAGAAAAACCGAAATTGCTTCTTGAAGATGGCACTGAACTCGATGAAGGTAGCGACACAAAAACTTCAGCATAATGAACAGACTTGGCTGTCTATTGTTATGGGATAAAGAGTAACTTAGCTGACTTCGATTGTGCAATATTCGCACATATCGACAGTCAGCTTTTTATTCATACATAAAGCCAACTGTAAATAGATGAAATTTTTGGCTCGTTTGATTAGATAGTGTGAATCCATTATTTAGACACATACTAGTAGCGCGGGATTGTAAACAAAATTTTGACGGAGGTGAATACCCGCATGGTGACAATACAAAAAACAACAAATGTACCATTATTGCCTTTACGTGGACTTTTAGTATACCCCTCAATGGTGTTACATATTGATGTGGGTAGAAATCGTTCTGTAGCAGCGCTGGAACAAGCGATGTTAGAGGACCAATTGATTTTATTGGTAACACAAAAAGAAATGCATGATGAACAGCCGGAAGAACAAGATTTATATGCAGTTGGTACGATGGCATATGTAAAGCAAATGCTAAAATTACCGAATGGAACACTCCGTATTTTAGTGGAAGGTGTAGCACGCGCAACATGGTCGAACTACCAAGCGTTAGAAAAATATACTGTTGTTGATATCGATGTCAAGGAAGAAACTGCTGATAAAGATGTTGAAACACAGGCTTTAATGCGTACGTTGTTAACGTATTTCGAAAGATACGCGAAATCCTCCAATAAAATTACGACAGAAACAATTAATACAGTTACTGATATTGAAGAGCCAGGCCGTTTAGCAGACATTATTGCGTCACATTTGCCATTTAAAATTGCAGATAAACAGGAAGTATTAGAAATGCTAACCGTAAAAAAGCGTTTAGATCATTTAATAATACGCCTGCATGATGAACAAGAAGTGCTGGATTTAGAAAAGAAAATTAATACAAAAGTGAAGCAATCTATGGAGCGAACGCAAAAAGAATATTACCTACGTGAACAAATGAAAGCTATTCAAACAGAGCTTGGGGATCGCGAAGGAAAAACAGGCGAGGTTGCAGAATTACGCAAACGTATTGATGAAACTGGTATGCCAGAATCGACAAAAGAAGTAGTACTTAAAGAACTCGATCGTTATGAAAAACTTCCGGGAGCAAGTGCTGAAAGTGGCGTTATTCGTAATTACATTGATTGGGTAGTTTCGTTACCGTGGACAAAGGCAACTGAGGACCGCATGAATATTGCTCATGCTGAAGAAATTTTAAATCGAGATCACGATGGTTTAGAAAAAGTAAAAGAACGTGTACTTGAATATTTGGCGGTTCGACAGTTAAGAAACTCATTACGCGGACCAATTTTATGTTTAGCTGGACCTCCTGGTGTTGGTAAAACCTCTTTAGCACGTTCAATTGCCGAGAGCCTAGATCGTAAATTTATTCGAATTTCATTAGGTGGCGTTCGTGATGAATCAGAAATTCGTGGGCATCGACGCACTTATGTAGGTGCCATGCCAGGCCGTATTATTCAAGGCATGAAAAAAGCTGGTACTATTAATCCGGTTTTCTTATTGGATGAAATTGATAAAATGTCTAATGATTTCAGAGGAGATCCTGCAGCCGCAATGTTGGAAGTTCTAGACCCTGCACAAAATAATACATTTAGCGATCACTACATCGAAGAACCTTATGATTTATCGAACGTGTTATTTATTGCAACGGCCAATGATTTGAGCACAATTCCTGCACCATTACTAGATCGTATGGAAATCATTTCGATTGCAGGCTATACAGAAATTGAAAAAGCACAAATCACAAAAAATCATTTAATTCCTAAACAATTAAAAGAACATGGTCTGAAGAAAACACAAGTTGTTCTAAAAGATGAGGCTGTGCTAGATATTATTCGTTATTATACACGTGAAGCAGGGGTTCGTGGTTTGGAACGTCAAATTGCGACACTTTGCCGTAAAATCGCAAAAATTATTGTTTCTGGCGAAAAAAAACGTGTGACGGTAAGTTCAAAATCCTTAGAGGATTTACTTGGAAAGCATCGTTTCCGTTATGGACAAGCTGAGAAAGAAAACCAGGTCGGAGTGGCAACTGGACTTGCGTATACTACTGTTGGTGGGGATACGCTACAAATTGAGGTTTCATTAACTCCTGGCAAGGGCAAAATACAGCTGACAGGGAAGCTTGGAGATGTCATGAAGGAATCAGCGCAAACAGCCCTATCCTATGTACGTACGAAAATGGAGGATCTTGGAGTGGATGCAGAATATTTTGAAACGCATGATATTCATATTCACGTACCTGAAGGCGCAGTGCCAAAAGATGGACCTTCTGCTGGCATTACAATGGCTACAGCGATTGTCTCTGCGATTTTACACCGCCCAATTCGTCGTGAAGTTGGTATGACTGGTGAAATTACGCTGCGTGGTCGTGTGCTACCAATCGGTGGCTTGAAAGAAAAAACGCTCAGTGCCCATCGAGCAGGACTAACGACAATTATCTGCCCGCAAGATAATGAGCGGGATATTGAAGATATTCCTGAAAGTGTGCGTGAGCAACTTACATTTAAACTAGTGTCGTCTGCTGATGAAGTATTAGCATATGCACTGGACGGAGGTTTTTAAAGAAATGAAAGTCCATAACGTCGAAATGGTCATAAGTGCAGTAAGACCAGACCAATATCCAGAAGATGGACTGCCAGAATTTGCATTAGCAGGTCGTTCCAATGTTGGGAAATCATCATTTATCAATCGCATGATTGGTCGTAAAGCATTAGCACGTATCTCTTCTAAACCGGGGAAAACACAAACGCTAAACTTTTATAAAATCGAGGAGCAACTCTTTTTCGTCGATGTTCCAGGCTATGGCTATGCGAAAGTATCCAAAACTGAGCGTGAAGCATGGGGGAAAATGATTGAGCGCTATATTACTGGGCGTGAGGAATTAAAAGCAGTTGTTCAAATTGTTGATTTACGTCATCCGCCAACTGCTGATGATTGTATGATGTATGATTTCTTGAAGCATTACAATATCCCGTGTATTGTGATTGCTACGAAGGCAGATAAAATTCCAAAAGGTAAATGGGATAAACATAAGAAAGTTGTCAAGGAAACCCTCGATATGGATAGAAATGATCCTTTAGTTGTGTTCTCTTCTGAAAAAGGAATCGGATTTGAAGAAGCTTGGCATCTTATCGAAAAAAAAATGTAATAAAAAAACATCTATTGCGTCTAAGGTTTAGGACAGTAGATGTTTTTTATTTGTCTTCGTATTAACGATTGCTTTAACAAAGATTTGCAGATTTTACATATGCAAATGTAGCGTTAATTTCTTTGCACTAGAGACAAGTCCTTTTATTTGTGATGCAGTATGAAAATTGGTAGAAATACGGGGAAATGACTTGATGAACGAAAACTTTATCCGATAAATTAGATAGGAGGTGGACTAAATGGATATTGCAGCTTTATCTATCGCAATGAATCAAGCAAGTCTAATGCAAAACGTATCTTTAGCAGTGACAAAACAAGCAATGGATATGCAACAACAAAATACCGAGCAGTTAGTAGAAATGTTAGATGCTCCACATCCAACAGCCGGACATACAATTGACATTCAAGTATGATAATGGCGAGGTAGCTTGAATTTGGAAGCTACCTCTGTCTTTATGTCTAATAGTAATTTCGAAATTAAATAGAATAGTGTTAAAATGAAACTTTTTCAATAAGAAAAACTACCAATAATACGATATACTATTCATAAATAACAAATTTTTAAGGAGGCGGGAATTGTTGAAGAAGATTCCATACATATTTATGATTTTGTTACTACTTGCTCTTGGGCTTCCATCAGGACAAACTGCACAAGCTGCACAGTTAGTAACAGGGACCTTCGTGGATGTGACATATTCTGAATATGCGAATACCAACGGAGAAATAGAAAAGGCACTAAGTAAAATTACGTTGCAAAATGCGAACGGTAGAACAGTAACGTACAACATTAATAATAATACTCGCCTGTATATTAATAACACGGAAACTTCTATTGAGGGCTTTAAGATGGGCATGAAAGTAGAAGCAGAAGTCTCACTTCGTAATGTCGTGGAGCTTCGAGGTACTTCCAATACTTCAGAAGAAACGACAACAGTTGTACAAAATGCTACAACTATTGCTGGAGTAGTAACAAGCATTGATCCTAATGGCATGTTCATAATGGTGAAGCCAGACATTGGCCAAGAAACAACGTACTATATTAACAAGGATACAAGCTATCAAAAAAACTCATCGTCTGTTGATATTAGTGCAATGTATGTAGGCGATCGAGTAAAGCTGAGTCTTAAAAACACAAGTACCTCAATCGTAACAAAAGTAAATATTAGTGAGTCTGGTACTTTAGTAGAAAATCTTTATAAAGGCGAAATACAGGCAGTTAATGCTAACGCAAATAAACTGACTGTAAAAAATCAGCATGCCTTTGTGAACTGGCAATTTGGGGCACAGACAACAACTGCTTTAACAACGATGAATTTTACTTCAAAAGTACCGATTTACGTAGGTAATACTAAAATTGAAAAAGGTCAATTGAAAAACTACATTGGCAGTGAAGCGTATTATGCAACTGTTAAGCAGTTTGGCAAAGAAGTTATAGAAAAAATTGTGCTGTTAAAAAACAATGAACGCACTTACTATGAACCGATGCTTGCTGTTGATACAAACTATCAATTCTTAAAGCTAAAAACAGCCGGCACAATGTACTTCCATGACGGAACAATTTTGATTCGTAATAATCGTTTAATCGAACCAACAGGATTATTAGCTTACGGGACTGCGTTTGTTATTTCCGACGGTGCTGCTCGCGACCACTATGCACAGGTTGTACAAGTGACAAGTGATAGCTTTATGTCACCAAACTTAGCAACGCACGATTTATACTATGGTCGATTATCTCAAGCAGATGGCTATTTAATCGAAATTGATGATGCAATAAAAATTGAGTCGAATGTCTTTAAGGATACAGATAAAGTAGTACTGTCAGTTAGCAATACGACAAAGGCAAAGGTTGATGATGGTAATAAAACATACACTGTTATGCCGGATATTGAGCTTTATTTATCTGAAGGGGATTATGGTTACTTCTATGTAAAAGATGGCCATGTTCAAGCTCTTCATATTTTAGACAATGCAAAACCGGTGGCACCGTTAATGCTTGCAGGTAAGCTGCAATCGGTTAAATCAACTTATCCAGCCGTTATCAATGTGAAGAGTGTTAGTCAATGGCAGAATGGTCGTTGGTATGAGGCTGGTGAAATGATTGATATGAATATAGACCAAGCTACACTAATCAAAGCAGGTAAAGTCATTCAACCTTCGGATTTAAAACCTTCCGATCGTTTAGTTGTATTATCTGATCGATTTGTCAAAGCGCATTTCATTTTAGTTGATTAATAAAGTTAGAGAGTTGCTTTATAGGTAAATTTAGAAGCCGTAATTTAATCTCTCGTAAATGATTTAGAAAAGACAAAGAATCTGCGCAACTCCTGAGGGAAAGTAAGCCAAGCAAGAAGCGGCTGTAGTGGATTGCAACTTACCCCGCAGCATGTGAGCAGGTTCTTGTCTTTTATGTATGTACTAGACTTATAAGAAAAGCCACATCTAGGCATTTTAGAAAAGAGGGACAAAAAACGAATGCGAAATCATATATCGAAGATAGTGTTAGCATTTCTTGTAGTATTCGTTATTGTGGCGAATATCTCAGTAGATGTTTCTGCTGCATCAGCAGAAACGACGGGTGCTGTAAAAAATGAATATACATATGAAGAAGCTGTGTTCATTACAGGAACACCTATCGTATTTAAAGGTACTAGTAAAGACATCAAAATTACCCAAAAAGAAACAAAAGGAAAATTAACAGAAACGTATAGCTTAAAATTAACAGCAAGCACGGGTGCTACACTGACTCGAAATATTGCTTACGAATCAGATGTTGTAGATTATGCAACGATTGGCCAAAAGACATCGAATGGCATTGTAAAAAAATACTCTGAGAAAATAGTTGTAGGTAATATAACTTATACATTGGTAGACTTCCAATTCTCCCAAGGAACAGTGACAGATAATCGTGCAGCCTCTGATTATTTTTCAGGGAATGTAATTTCAAGAAAAACTTACGCATATCAAACCGGAAGTGGAAGAAATGCCAAAAAAAATACGGTAACAGTGGATACTGATAGTCGTCACGTCGGCTATGAAAACTTCTGGGGTGCAACAGAAACACAAATTACAGAATCTATTTATTCTTATAGCAATGGTACGACAAGTCATGTTAAAAATCGTTTATCTACAAGCAAATCTCGTGTCATAAATTATGAGGAAAATCCAGCTAGTCTAGCAAGTTTTGACGGAGGTTATGCAGTTGTAAGTGAAAAGGATGTTATATCCGAATACACGTATGACTTAGCATCTGGTGCAAAAGGGACAGTTGACCTGGATACAGAATTTATGCCAACAATTGAACGTTTAATCATTCCTAAATTTCGTGATTTAACGAATCATTATGCGAAAGACGCAATCGATAAATTATATTCTTTAGGTATTTATACAGATGCAAGTAATTTCTTCTCACCAAATACACCAATGAAACGTATTGACTTTACGGTTGCAATTGGTAAGGCTGTTGATTTACGTGTAATGGAAGAAAAGAAATCCAAGAAAACGACAACAACAAGTGTTTTTAAAGATGTGAAACGAACAGTAAAAGATTACCCATACATTGAATCAGCCGTAAATAAAGGCATTATTAAAGGTGTAACATCAGATTATTTCAAGCCAGACAACGCATTAACACGTGCACAGGCTGCCGCAATATTCGTACGTGCATTAGGGCTGGAAAACAAAGCTCCAGACCCAGGTTATATTACGAAATTTGTTGATGATGCGCAAATTCCAGACTATTCACGTGACGGAATATATATCGTCAATGAATTAGGTTTAATGACAGGTGATCCTGTAACAGGTAAGTTTAATCCAAATCAACCGTTAACACGTGCGCAAGCATCTGTTATGCTTGATCGTTTCTTGAATTATTTAGAAAATGACTTAAAACAAAACTATCGAGACGATGTATTGTTCTTTAACTAAAGAAAGGGCTGAAATGAATGACATATGCTAAAAAAGCATTGCTATTGCTTGCTTGTTTCGTACTCGTCTTAATGACAGTGACGCCAACTACCCTAGCTGCTACAACAATTCAGGATGTTCCGACGAATAATAGTAAGTACAAAGCAATTTCTTGGGCAGTCGATAATGAATTACTATCATTGAATGCTGCAAATAACTTTTTACCGAATGAACAAGTAGCAGAACGAGATCTTGTGACAATGTTTGCAAAGCTCGATAAAAACTATGCATTAACATATAACGAAAGTGTTGCTTATAATTTTTATAGTGAATTTTATTTACCGCTTGAAGGTACTTATGTCGCGACAAATCGTTCAAAAACGATTACCCGTGGACATTTTGCTCGCATATATGCGGCGTTTAAAGGTTTAGATTTAGACGAGCCTCAAGCAGTCCAATATTTGTATACGAATGATATTTCTACAGGTAACACGGGTAAAAAAACATTTGCTGATTTTAATCCGTCTACGAAACTTACACGTAGTGATGTAGCAGAATTTTTATATCGCAGTGTACAAAACGGTTCATTTGCGGTACAAGGGTTAAAGCGTACAGCAACAGGCCGTGATAATGACAAAATTACTTTGCCTGCAGGTTTTATGGGTTCAAATAGTTCAGAATTTGAGGAACCAAAGGATAATAACAATGATTTTACGGGGCCAGAATATGTCAATAATGCATTACAAAGTATTGATGTTGACAATCCGGATTTAATTGCCAATGATCAAGATACAACACTTATTACGGTATCGTTAAAGGCATGTAATGGAGATCCAATTGCGGACGATAAATCCTATACATTCCGAGTGACATCATCGTATGGTGCGAAGATTGTTGACACGGCCGGTGATGCTGTACGAAACGTACAATCAGATGGCTCTACGGTATCAGCGATTGTAGTAGCTCCTAAACTAACTAAATCTGTGCGTGATACAATTTCTTTTGAACTGATTAACAATACTGATCCGAGTATGAAATGTCTTGTAGGAGAAAAATTAAATGCACAAGTTCGTTATGCACCTCAACCTGAGATGCGTATCGATTTAGAAGTATATGATCCAGCTAACTTAGATGATGGTGATGGAAATGTAACACCACCATATGTACCATACGAAAAATTACCTGAATTCTTTACAGAAAACATTGTTAATGTCCATTGGATTGACCCAGAAGATAAATTATTTAGTATCGGACAGCAAACAAATGTGACAACGCCGTTAGGAAATGTGCAGAATATGTATTTACAATACGGTGGTAGTGATACAAAATATCCTGCATTGGGCTATGAAAATGCAATTTTGCAATTTGAAAACTATAATATTTCGGTTTGGCTCTTTGAAACAATCATTCAGAAGAGACTGGACAATTCTGTAAATAAAGATAATACAATCGAGATTATGTATATGATTTCAGAAGATGGTCGTCCAATTTATCGAATTCAGGGAATTGATGATGATATAGCATCGCAAGTAGAAAACATCAATCCTGTTGGCTCTATCATACAGCTGATGAGCTATATGCCAGAGGAAAAACAACTAACTCTCGAACACTATGATAGTGTGATGAAAATTTATGCGATTTTAACAAGTTTAAGTAACTATGACCGTACAGTATTATTGAAATATCAAGGTGGTAAATTACTTGGACAAGTAGAGGCCTATAAAAAGCGCGTGGATGCATTAAAGGAAAGTGAAGAAGAAGCGTCGAGACCATCTGGTAAAGCCCGTTATACGAAAGTTATGGTAACACTTGTAAGTCCAGGTGGCGAAATTATTACGGACTATCAGGGAACAGTTAAAATCAAATTTGATGGTGTTGAAAAAACAGCGTCCTTTATCACAAATACGTCAAATTCTGTAGATAATACTGGTAGTCCGGGAACTGCTGTAGCGTATTTTGACTCCATTATTTATGGGAAATCCAAAATAGAAGCTAAGCTAGTCAATAAAGTAGATCCACGATATGCAACTATTTTAAAGAACTTAATAGATAAAATGATTACAAAAGAAATTTTCACAAATCCTTACTTTAGTAAAAATGCATGCTCGTTAGCAACTGAAGTTGCCTATGTAGTCGATTATTCGTCTTCTATGAAACGTATAGATAAAACAAATTATCGTGGTAAGAAAACTATTGAATTAATCGATCAAATTAAGGCCAAAAATAATATCGTCATTGAAACAAATACGAGTGCGAATGTATTAGGAGAAGGTACTATTGAAAATGTCTTAAAGAAAGACCTTTATCGCACTTCGAAAGACAAAGGGGCAACGGATATTTTTGCTGGTATTGAGATAGCACTTTCAAAGTTCTCGAATGATACAAAAACTTCCAAGTCTATTGTTGTTGTTTCAGACGGTAAAACAAGTAAAGCAAAAATGACTAAAGTACTGAATGATGCGAAAAAGAAAGGCGTTAAAATTTACACAGTTAGTATGGGTAAGAAAACTCAAATCAATGAGGCAATACTAACACAATTAGCGTCAGAAACAGGTGGTGCATATTATCATGCAATTGATAATCTACAATTACACCAAGTGTATCAAAAACTAATTGATGCAATTTTATGTAAAACAACACCTTCAAGTTGCATTAATCCTGAAGATTTATTTGAAGAGTCAACAGTATCTCTGCGCAAAGGGTATATTACGATGAATGCAAGAATTGATGGCAATTGTCCTGGTGTAGCAAGTGTCAGTGTACGTTACTCTTCTGTTAGTGGAGACGTTAAATTTGAGCTGACGAAGCGTAGCGATAGCGTTTATATGTTAACGAAGACAGTACAGACAATGCAGGACTTCAAAGTAAATGGCGAAATAGAGTTTTTAGCCTATGATAACGAAGGTAATTTGCTAGCTCTGAAAACTGTTACAATTAGCAATTAAGAGGTAAACTGCTCCTAGATGATAGAAGCAATCAACTTGACGACAAAAGGCATTCAGAATGATCATCATATTCTGAGTGCCTTTTTCCATGTCGTTTAAAATGGCACGAAGTCAGCCATGCTTAAAGTGAGTAGAGTGCTAATTTCATCCATTATGCCATCATTGGACTTTGCCATGTTCAGTTAGCAAGTTTTTTTAAATAAATCGCAGCAAAAGTAAGCATTACTTGCATGAACAATTCGTCGTTACAGAGCAAATTTCCCTGTGAAGCATAGCATAAGCAAAAGGCTACGCAGGAGCATAGCGACAAGGAGGCTGAAGCAAGGCTTGCGAAAAGTGTCCGTGTAACGGAAATCAACGGGTTCATATAAATACTTCTATTTGAAAAGAAATATGACTGTAAACTAACACGAATTTTGGAGTCTGTCTTCAGTCTGACTGCTCTTAGATTCTAGCAGCAGATTTTTAATTTGAAACAATACGTATAATTTGTTACACTTAGTTTATAATAATTCTAATGTAGAAAGTTGAATTATAGTTCTTCATGACATGTTCACAAATTTTAGATGAACTCTTGTCGAACTGTGCTATAATGAGATTTGTGAATTAGAACGTGTGAGGTGTTATTCATGCATACCATCGTAGTAGGCCTGAATTATAAATCAGCGCCAGTTGAGATTCGTGAGAAGTTATCTTTCATAGAAAGTGAACTACCACAAGCAATGGAAGCGCTACAAAAACAAAAAAGTATATTAGAAAACGTCATTGTTTCGACATGTAACCGCACAGAAATTTATGCAGTGGTAGACCAATTGCATACAGGGCGTCATTTTGTGAAACAATTTTTAGCTAAATGGTTCGACTTGCCTGTGGAGACATTTTCTTCGTATTTAACAATTCGTGAAGAAGATGAGGCATTAGAACATTTATTTAAGGTAACAGCTGGAATTGATTCAATGGTTCTTGGTGAAACGCAAATTTTAGGACAAGTAAAGAAAAGCTTCTTGAATGGACAAGAGATTGGGACGACAGGTACGGTTTACAATCAGTTATTTAAACAAGCAGTCACATTTGCGAAGCGTGCACATAACGAAACAGCCATTGGTGAAAATGCGGTGTCAGTTTCTTATGCAGCTGTAGAATTAGCCAAGAAAATCTTCGGTTCTTTACAGCGCAAACATGTGGCAATTTTAGGTGCAGGTAAAATGGGTGAACTTGCTATTGAGAACTTATATGGTAGTGGCGTAGGAAAAGTGACAGTCATTAACCGTACATTTGAAAAAGCAGAAAGTTTAGCTGCAAAGTTCCATGGTGAAGCAAAATCAATGAAGGAATTACAGTGTTCATTATTGGAGGCAGATATTCTAATAACGTCTACTGGTGCAACAGATTTTGTCATTGACTATGAATTAATGCAATTTGTTGAACGTTTACGTAAAGGTAAACCTTTATTTATGGTAGACATTGCGGTTCCTCGCGATATCGATCCACGTGTTGGAGAGCTACCAAATGTTTTCTTATATGATATAGATGATTTACAAGGCATTGTAGAGGCAAACCTAGCAGAGCGTGAACGTGCTGCAGTTGAAATTACACAAATGATTAATCATGAAGTTGTGCAATTTAAAGATTGGTTTGCAACACTTGGTGTCGTGCCAGTCATCTCTGCATTACGTAAAAAAGCAAATCATATTCAAGCAGAAACAATGAGCAGTATTGAAAATAAAATGCCAGATTTAACGGATCGCGAACGTAAAATTTTAAGTAAGCATACAAAATCCATTATAAATCAATTGTTAAAAGAGCCTATTTTACAGGCTAAAGAAATGGCAAATTCACCGAAAGCGAATGAACAATTGCGTTTATTCCAACAAATTTTTGGTATTGAGGATGCTGTAGAGGCAGAAGTTGAAGCAATGAGTAAGCAAGAAATCGAGCGTAAAGAACGATTACAGCAAACTTCTGCTGAGACAAACTATTCTTTCTAATTTCAAAAAACAGCTTGAGTATCGAAATTGAAGCGGTAGCAACAAATTTTTTACGCGAAAGCGAAGCGACAATAGTAAATCTTTTTCCGTGCCGAAAGCGTCAGCGGCAGGTGCAAACGGGCGCGAAAGCGCCTTTTTTTATTGGCATTACATGAGGCGTTTTCGTATCTGTATGGTAAACTAAGGATACGAAAACGTCT
The DNA here is from genome assembly GCF_003049575.1 of Lysinibacillus parviboronicapiens. Lineage (GTDB taxonomy): Bacteria > Bacillota > Bacilli > Bacillales_A > Planococcaceae > Lysinibacillus > Lysinibacillus parviboronicapiens. The sequence continues at coordinate 342,849 of NZ_PYWI01000002.1, forward strand.
TTGTTTTCTAGGCTGAAGTACTATTGAAGTCACTTTAGTAATTTTTGATATAAAGAAGGGATGTCTATTGGCTGATTTGACAATGACAAGGCTCTACGAAGTGATGATCGTCTTGTATGCGATCAGTCTTGTATTTTACTTTACTGATTACTTTTATAAACAAGTACGAGCAAGGCGGATTGCGTTTTGGCTAGTGTCATTTGTATGGGTAATTCAAAGTGCCATTATTTTATTAACGTTTGTGGAAACGAAGAGATTTCCAATATTATCCTTATATGAAGGGGTTCTGTTCTACTCATGGCTATTAGTGACGTTGTCAATTATTCTTCATTGTATAGCGAGGGTAGATTTGCCGGTATTTATCATTAATATACTAGGATTTGTGTTCGCTAGTATTTTTACATTTATGCCGAAACGGCCGACTGGAGCAGTAGGCGAAACTTTAATTTCAGAAATGCTCTTTATTCATATTTCCTTTGCGATATTATCGTACGCTGCTTTTACGCTGACATTTGTTTTTGCGATATTGTATTTAGTTTTATATCGTTTACTGAAACAAAAAAAATGGTCACATTTATGGACGCGTTTACCATCATTGCAACAAACGAGCAATTGGATGAATGTTTCATTTTATGTGGGCATTCCAATGTTATTTATAAGTTTAATTTTAGGGTTTGAATGGGCACTATTAACTTTAGAGAGTTTATCTATTTTTGATGCGAAGATAATAGGGTCCTTTATCATATTAGTTTTGTATTGCTGTATTTTATATGTGAATCGTAAAGGTAAGCTGACAGGTACAAATTATGCGTGGGTGCATATTTACGCGTATTTATTAGTTGTCGCCAATTTCTTTTTAGGAAGTAGTTTATCTCGATTCCATTTATGGTATTAGAAGAAAGGTTGGAGACTGGTGAGAAAAATTATTGTAGGTTCTAGGAGAAGTAAGCTCGCATTAACACAAACGAATTGGTTCATTAATGAATTAAAGGCAGCAGGTGTGCCATTTGAATTTGAGGTAAAGGAAATTGTCACAAAAGGCGATCAAATTTTAGATGTTCAACTTTCTAAAGTTGGTGGCAAAGGGCTCTTCGTAAAAGAGATAGAACAAGCACTTTATGACAAAGAAATTGACTTTGCGGTGCATTCAATGAAGGATATGCCTGCAGTATTGCCAGAGGGCCTAGTGATTGGCTGTATCCCACCACGTGAAGATGCGCGTGATGCTTTTATTTCAAAAGGACATATAAAATTTGCCGATCTGCCAGCAGGGTCTGTTGTTGGGACTAGTTCGCTTCGTCGCAGTGCTCAGCTCTTAACAGTGCGCCCAGATATAGAAATAAAATGGATTCGCGGCAATGTGGATACACGTTTAGCGAAACTAGAAACAGAAGAATATGATGCCATTATATTAGCAGCAGCAGGATTAAAACGCCTTGGTTGGAGCGATGATGTTGTCACTGAATTCTTATCTGTAGAAGATTGTTTACCAGCGGTAGCGCAGGGATCGTTAGGCATTGAATGCCGCGAAGATGATGCTGAGCTATTAACGGAACTAGCTAAATTAACAGATAATGCAACATGGCAAGAAGCACATGCAGAACGTGCCTTTTTGGCGGCTATGGATGGTGGCTGTCAAGTACCTATCGCAGGGTATGCAAAAACAAATGGGGAAGAAATTACACTTACAGGTTTAGTTGCTGCACCTGATGCTTCGGTGATTTATAAAGAAACTGTAGTAGGTTCAAAACCAGAAATAATTGGAAAAGAACTTGCTGATATTTTAACGAAGCAAGGGGCCTTTGATTTAATTCAACGTGTGAAGGCAGAGCAAGATGCAAAATAGTTTACCTTTAAAAGGTAAAAAAATAATTTTGACAGGTACATCTAAAACTTCCGCAATTATTGATGACATAACAACTTTAGGTGGCCAAGTAGTTATTACCCCATTGATTGAAACCTGCGAACTCATAGATAGAAATGATGATGTGCATTTAGAATTTGCACGTCAATTTAAGTGGCTAATTTTTACGAGTCAAAATGCAGTAGATGCCTTCGCTAGTAAAATGAACCGATTTAATTTAAACGCAAGGCATTTTCAAGGGAAAATTGCATCTATCGGTACGAAAACAACTGAAGCGTTAGAACAACTAGGCTTTCATGTCAGCTTTATGCCTTCCGTGTTTAGTGCAGATGTATTTGTCAAAGAATTTCCAAGTGTAGCGGGAGAAAATCCAACGTGTTTATTTATTCGTGGTGAAAAAGCGAAAAAGACATTAAAGGAAGGCTTACCGTTTGAACTAAAAGAATGGACGGTCTATGAAACGATTGAACGTCACGACCAAAAACAAGTAATTATCAACTGTATTCGTGCACACGAGGATGTAACAGTGATTTTTGCTAGCCCGTCTGCTGTTGATGTGTATGCCATGGATGTAGCATCAGTAATAGGCTGGGAAGCAACTCGTGTAGCAGCAATCGGTCATATTACAGAGGCAGCGATTTTAAATCATGGTGCTACTGTGGATATAATGCCCAGTGTATATACAATGCAAGCAGTCATCGAGGAAATAATGAAAGTAGAGGAAAGAACATGACACAATTACAATTTCAAAGACATCGTCGTTTGCGCTCAAGTGCAGCGATGCGAGCTATGGTAAAAGAAACTTACTTACACAAAGAAGACTTAATTTATCCGATTTTCGTCATTGAAGGCGAAAATATTAAAAAAGAAGTTCATTCTATGCCAGGTGTTTTCCAATTTTCTTTAGATAACCTTGGTGCTGAAATTGATGAAGTTGTGGCTTTAGGGATTCCAGCAGTTATTTTATTTGGCTTACCAGCAGAAAAGGATGCAGTGGGAACAGGCGCATTCCATGATCATGGTATCGTGCAAGAAGCTACCCGTCTTATTAAAGCACAACATCCAGAACTTTTGGTAATTGCGGATACATGCCTTTGTGAATTTACCGATCATGGCCACTGTGGCTTAATTGAAGGCGACCAAATTTTAAATGATTCTTCACTAGACTATTTAGCACGCACAGCAGTATCTCAAGCTAAAGCGGGAGCAGATATTATTGCACCATCCAATATGATGGATGGTTTCGTCACAGCAATTCGTGCCGGATTAGACGAAGCGGGTTTTGAAAATGTGCCGATTATGTCTTATGCAGTAAAATATGCTTCAAGCTATTATGGTCCATTCCGTGATGCAGCTGACGGAGCACCCCAATTTGGAGATCGTAAATCATACCAAATGGATCCATCGAACCGTATGGAGGCATTCCGTGAAGCGGAATCAGACATTGTAGAAGGTGCGGATTTCTTAATTGTTAAGCCAGCTCTTAGCTATTTAGACATTATTCGTGATGTAAAAAACAACTTCACATTACCGATTGTTGCTTATAACGTTTCAGGCGAATATGCAATGATTAAGGCCGCAGCTATTAATAGCTGGATTGAAGAAAAAAAAGTAGTGCTTGAAACATTACTAGGCATGAAGCGTGCAGGTTCTGATCTAATCATTACGTACCATGCAAAAGATGTAGCACGTTGGCTGGAGGAGAAAAAATGACGCGTTCTTATGAAAAATCAAAACAAGCATATGCAGAAGCTCTAAATTTAATGCCAGGTGGCGTAAATAGCCCAGTACGAGCATTCAAATCAGTAAACATGGATCCAATTTTCATGGAGTCTGGTCACGGTGCGATTATTAAAGATATTGATGGCAATGAATACATCGATTATGTATTATCATGGGGCCCGCTAATTCTAGGGCATACCCACCCTGAAGTTGTAAAAGCGATTGCTGAAACAGCAGCGAAAGGCTCTTCTTTTGGCGCGCCGAGCTATACAGAAAATAGACTAGCGAAATTAGTATTGGATCGTTTACCTGGTATGGAAATGATTCGTTTTGTGTCATCAGGAACAGAGTCAACGATGTCTGCCCTACGTGTAGCACGTGGTGTTACTGGGCGCGATAAAATATTAAAATTTGAAGGCTCATACCATGGCCATGGCGACTCATTACTTATTAAAGCAGGTTCTGGTGTGGCGACATTAGGTTTACCTGATAGCCCTGGTGTACCAGCAGACATTGCGCGTAATACATTAACAGTGGCGTACAATGATCTAGACGGTGCACAACAAATTTTTGAAAAATTTGGTGCTGAACTTGCCGCAGTAATTGTAGAGCCAGTAGCAGGTAATATGGGTGTTGTGCCACCACTACCAGGCTTCCTGCAAGGTTTGCGTGAGCTAACAACTGAGCATGGTGCACTTTTAATTTTTGATGAGGTTATGACTGGATTCCGTGTTGATTATGGCTGTGCACAAGGTTATTTTGATGTTATACCAGATATGACGACTCTGGGTAAAGTAATTGGCGGAGGACTTCCTGTTGGAGCATTCGCTGGTAAAAAAGAGATTATGGAGCAAGTGGCCCCAGCAGGCCCTATTTACCAAGCTGGGACATTGTCAGGTAATCCATTAGCAATGACGGCTGGTTATGAAACGCTATCTCGCCTTGATGCAAGCTCATATGAGCACTTTAAAAAATTAGGTGATCAACTAGAGACAGGTTTCCGAGCTGCGGCGACGAAATACAATATTCCACATACAGTAAATCGTGCAGGTTCAATGATTGGCTTCTTCTTTACAAATGAAGAAGTAATTGACTTTGCCTCAGCAAAAACAGCTGATTTACAATTATTCGCAGAATATTTCCGATTAATGGCCGATGAAGGTATTTTCTTACCTCCTTCGCAATTTGAAGGCTTATTTATCTCTACGGCGCATACAGAAGAGCATATTACAAAAACGGTTGACGCCTTCCATAAAGTCTTTGCGCAACTAGCAAAATAATATATACTAAGAGCCGTCCATATTGGATGGCTTTTTTTTGTCAAAATTATAACTTTCAGCATAGCCAAATCGTGGGCGAAATCATTTATAATAAAGCTATTCAGAAAAGAAAGTAGTGGTTTTATATGGCAACAGGCACACATACGGTAGAAGTACCCGTAGAGATTGAAAATGTATGGGATTTCGTAAGCAATATGGAGAAATGGGCAAAGCTTGTCCCAGGTTATAGTGCACATACGATGATAGATGATAAAAATTCTACATGGACATTTAAAGGGAATGTAGGCGTACTTAAAAAAACAGTAGAAGTAGAGATTACTATTTTAGAATGGACAGCACCCTCTAAAGTAACGTTTAAGTTAAAAGGTTTATCTGATAACTTCTCAGGAAATGGCTATTTCCTTGCTGAAAGCATTGACGCAGGAAATACAAGAATGACAGGCTTTTTAGAAGTAACAGCAGGCGGATTAGCAGGCCCTGTTTTAAATCCAATCTTTAAACCGATTGTACCGAAAGCAACTCAAATGCTAACGGATCGAGTGGCAAATAAAATAAAAATGGTTAACGTCTAAAAAAACGCTGGTCGTTGGAGATTTTGAACGCCTTGGATGTGCTTATAGTTTAATGCCACAGGCATCGAAATCTAGTTTTCCCTTCCCTTTATATTGAATTAGATGTTATAGTTACATTTTACTGTGAACAGAATATAAATGTAGCTGTTCCAAAAGTGAAAATAGTATGCTAGGAGTTCTTCTTAGTATGCTATTTTTTTATATTAATATTAATATCCGCATAGGCTTCTCTGTTGCAAATGTCTGCCTGCAGAAAGCCTAGCGGATTTTTCACAATAGAAAGATGTCATGGTTTGCATGACTTTTTAGAACTTTCCTTATTAATGCCATGATAATAGCAATATCGGAAGGAAAAAGTAGCGTGAAACAACAATATCTAGCTCGTTATAAAGCATACAACCTGCTCGACAGTCATATGATGCAAAGGGAGGGATTATTATCGAACAGAAAACTTGGAGTATGCGTGAGACATTTTGTTTTCCGGGGTATGGTTGCCCAACAGAAATTGCAGCTGTACAGATTAAGCCACAGTGGCAAGCTACGCAGCTAGATGATTCAGTACGTTTAGTCGGTATTTATCATATTACTTCACATGTTCGCTTCGATTTTCAAGACTTGCAAAATTTTAAGGATGTTGAAGATTTAGTTAAAATTGATGCACTTGATATTCAAGGAGATACAGGATATTTTGAGTATGCTGTACCTTTGCATGTTGATTTACCGAAAGATGCCGCTATTGAAGATTTGATGGTGAAAGACGTACGACCAACACTTGCCAATCAAATGTGTCAGTTGGAATGGACAGTTACAAGTATCTTTAGTGAACCAGAGCCTGTAGTAGAAAAAGCTTTAGTATTAGAAGAACCAGTTGCTCCTGTAGAGGTGGCTGTTCATGTAGAGAAGGCTGCTCCTATTGAGCAAAAAATCGTGCTAAGAGAATCTTCTAGTCACACTGCTGTGCGTGAGTCCAGCTCCTGGGATGAAGTGCCAACCATGATTTGGGATTTAACTGAGAATTATACGCCGTTAAAAGTTCGCGCTTCAAATGATATCATTTAAAAGTAAATAGCAAAGAAGAAGCAGTAGTAATAAGAAGATTAAATCGCCAGAAGTTGGTACGATGATGACACGCACAAACTGAAATGCACAAATTGGTATAATAATCGTTCGACAATAGAAACGAATTTGTCGTAGCCAAGGTGGTAAAAACCAGGGATTGTATTTACGTCGTCGCATATGAATATTCACTTCCTTTTCTATTTACTTCTTACAGCTAGCCAAAAATAACTAAATTACTTGAAAAAGTGCACGATTTTGCGTTACAATGTGGAAAGTTGAATATAGATGCTATGACAGGGAAGAGTAAATTATTCGCACATTTTTAGAGAGGAAACGGTAGCTGAAAAGTTTCTATTTATGCATAATTGAACGTAGCCCTCGAGCAGTTTTAGTGAACTAACAGTAGTTAAAGCCGGTTAAACACCGTTATCGAATTAAGAGCCAGTAGAAGTAAGCATAAGCAAATCAAGTATAAATCATATTGTGTGTTGACTAGGGCTAGCAATAAGCGCTGTCAGACATAAAATGAGAATATACGTGAGCGCTTGACTTAGCCCTGCTGGAATTAAAGGTGGTACCGCGAACTAAACTCCTTCGTCCTTTTGTAGACGCTAGGAGTTTTTTTATTGTCCAAAAATCATGTTTAAACATTTTGTGGCAATAAAGCTTCTAGTAGATATCAGATTTTCAAAGGAGTTCATTGTGTAAACACAATGGAAAATCTGGACAGCAAATTCGTTTTAGCTAATTTGATGTATATCAAAAATTTTTAGTCAACAGGAGGAGTCAAAATGACAGAAAACATTTCAATGCCAACGAAATACGATCCACAGTCAATTGAAGCGGGACGCTATGAATGGTGGTTACAAGGTAAATTTTTCGAAGCACAACCAGACAGTGGGAAAGAGCCATATTCAATCGTTATCCCACCACCGAACGTAACAGGGAAATTGCACCTTGGTCATGCATGGGATACAGCTTTACAAGATATTTTAACGCGTATGAAACGTATGCAAGGCTATGATGCGCTATGGTTGCCAGGTATGGACCATGCTGGGATTGCAACACAAGCAAAAGTGGAGGCCAAACTGCGAGAAGACGGTATTACACGTTATGATTTAGGACGTGAAAAATTCCTCGAAAAAACATGGGAATGGAAAGAAGAGTATGCAGGACATATCCGTCAACAATGGGCAAAGCTTGGCCTAGGATTAGACTATTCTCGTGAGCGTTTCACCCTCGACAAAGGCCTATCGGATGCTGTTAAAACTGTATTTGTTCAATTATATGATAAAGGGCTAATTTATCGTGGTGAACGTATTATTAACTGGGACCCTGCTGCAAAAACAGCGTTATCTGATATTGAAGTTATTTACAAAGATGTGCAAGGCGCATTCTATCACATGAAATATCCATTAGCAGATGGTTCAGGAAATGTGGAGGTAGCGACAACACGCCCAGAAACAATGCTAGGTGACTCTGGGGTTGCCGTTCATCCGAAAGACGAACGCTACCAACATTTAATTGGGAAAACAATTATTTTGCCTATCGTTGGCCGTGAAATTCCAATCGTAGCAGATGACTACGTTGATATGGAATTTGGTACGGGTGTAGTAAAAATGACACCAGCCCATGATCCTAACGACTTTGAGGTTGGTAACCGTCATAACTTAGAGCGAATTCTTGTGATGAATGAAGATGGGACAATGAATGAGCTTGCTGGTAAATATAACGGGATGGATCGTTTTGAATGCCGTAAGCAAATCGTTGCTGACTTACAAGAGGCTGGTATTTTAATCAACATCGAAGAGCATATGCATTCAGTTGGTCACTCTGAACGTTCTGGCGCTGTTGTAGAGCCGTATCTTTCAGCACAATGGTTCGTTAAAATGCAACCACTAGCTGATGCTTCATTAGCACTACAACAAGACGAAGAAGGCAAAGTGAATTTCGTTCCAGCTCGTTTTGAAAACACCTATTCTCGCTGGATGGAAAATATCCGTGACTGGTGTATCTCTCGTCAATTATGGTGGGGCCATCAAATTCCAGCTTGGTATCACAATGAAACGGGTGAAATTTATGTTGGTAAAGAAGCACCAGCAGACGCAGGAAATTGGACACAAGATGAAGATGTCTTAGATACATGGTTCTCAGCTGCGCTATGGCCATTTTCTACAATGGGTTGGCCAGACGAGGCAAATGAAGAGTATAAGCGCTATTACCCAACAAGTACGCTTGTAACAGGCTATGACATTATTTTCTTCTGGGTATCTCGCATGATCTTCCAAGGTATCGAATTTACTGATCAACTTCCATTTAAAGACGTATTAATCCACGGTTTGGTACGTGATGGAGAAGGTCGAAAAATGAGTAAATCTTTAGGTAACGGCGTAGATCCAATGGACGTTATTGAAAAATACGGTGCCGATTCGTTACGTTACTTCTTAGCAACTGGTTCATCTCCAGGGCAAGATTTACGTTATACAACAGAGAAAGTAGAATCAGTTTGGAATTTTGCTAATAAAATTTGGAATGCTTCTCGTTTCGCGTTAATGAATATGGATGGCATGACATATGATGAAATCGACTTAACTGGCGAAAAATCAGTGGCCGATAAATGGATTTTAACTCGTTTAAACGAAACAATTGAACGTGTGACATCGCTTGCTGAGCGCTATGAATTCGGTGAAGTTGGCCGCGAGCTTTACAATTTCATCTGGGATGATTTCTGTTCTTGGTATATTGAAATGGCGAAATTACCAATGAATGGTGAAGATGAAGCAGCGAAGAAAATTACTCGTTCTATTTTAGCTTACGTATTAGATCAAACAATGCGTCTATTACACCCATTTATGCCATTTATCACGGAAGAAATCTGGCAGCACTTACCGCACGAAGGTGAGTCTATTACAGTGGCTGCATGGCCAACTGTACGTACGGATCTTCATTTTGCGGATGAAGCGGACAATATGAAGCTCCTTATGGATATTATACGTTCAGTGCGTAATATACGTGCGGAAGTTAATACACCAATGAGCAAAAAAGTGCCTTTATTCATTTCTGCAAAAGATGCAGCAACAGTTACTATTCTTGAAGCAAATAAAGCATACCTTGAAAAATTCTGTAACCCTGAACCTTTAACAATCGGTGAGGGCTTAGAGGCTCCTGATCAATCTATGACAGCGGTCGTTACTGGAGCAGAGCTATTCCTGCCACTTGTAGGCCTCATTAACCTAGAAGAAGAAATCGTTCGTCTTGAAAAAGAATTAGAAAAATGGGCAAAAGAAGTGAAACTTGTTAGTGGAAAGTTATCAAACGAGAAATTTGTTTCAAAAGCCCCAGAAGCTTTAGTCAATGCAGAACGTGAAAAATTAGCCGACTATGAAGATAAACATGCAGTGGTATTAAAACGTTTAGAAGAACTGAAAAATATGTAATCATATATAATGGATTGTTGAGGTAGTGGATGACGAAAAAAGTCATCCACTACTTTTTTATTATGAATCAAAAGATATGTATTGAGTTAGGGCAAGATATATATTAATATTCAGAAAAATCAGTAAGGTACCCATTTGAAGAGATGCTTATTAAAATCTATGGCTGTTCTGCTAAAAATAGAATGGTCTTTTATAATGTAAGGCAAATAAAAAAACGGAGGTTCATATGTCTGGAAATATTGCAACAATTATAGTGAAAATAAACAAAGCCCGTGATGATTTAGATTTTGTGAGTGCAAGAGGAATGATAGAGGCAAATCTCATTAAATTATCTGAAAATGAGTATTGTTCAAATTCTGATATTTCCATGTTGAAAAGAACATTAAAGACTTCGTTTGAATTAGTGCAAAGACCAGATGTTCTACCTTTGTTAAATAATGATGCTAGAATTATATTGGATGATATGGGTGCACTATTAGGCGCACATCAGCTACAATAACTTGGTAAAAACACACAAAAACTCACTTTAACAGTGATTTTCTGTGTGTTTTTAAATTGTGTGAGAATTGTGTGTGTGCCTGGCACCATTTATACTAGAGTTATCGTAGTTAGAGGGAGTGTTTTTGTGTTTACATCGATGAAGGCTTGTACAGATTTTATTTTTACATTAAAAGCAGTTGACTATAAGCGTGAGCCGCTTGTTATGATGCGAGAAGTTTTGGCACGTTTAGATAATCCACAGAATAAGCTAAAAACGATTCATATTGCAGGTTCAAACGGGAAAGGTTCAACGGTCAATATGTTACGGGAAATGCTAGAGAAGGCAGGCTATAGGGTAGGTGCCTTTACATCTCCTCATTTAAAGTGTGTCAATGAACGTATGACGATAAATGGGGAACTAATTCCCGATGCACAATTTTTACGATATATGAACAACATTGCTTTCATTGTGGATACAGATTATGACGGAGACTATCCGAGCTTTTTTGAGGTCGTCACACTTATCATGTTCCAATATTTTGCGGAGGAAGCCGTTGATTTTGCACTTATTGAAACGGGTCTTGGTGGTCGCTTAGATGCAACGAATGTCATTACGCCACTTGTATCAATTATTACGACCATTTCACTGGAACATACAGCGTTTTTAGGAGATACCTTTGCTAAGGTAGCAGGTGAGAAGGCTGGAATTATCAAAGAAGGTGTGCCTGTAGTGGTAGGTGTAAAACAGAATGAGGCGCTTGCAGTTATTCAACAGACTGCACAAGAACGTCATGCACAATGTCACGTTATTGGCCATAACTTTATCGTAGCTGCTAATAAGCAAGAAGTTGGTATGCAGTATTTTAGTTATCGAAAAGCTGAGGTTGAGATAAACGACATGCAATTGAAAATGGCTGGACCCCATCAAATAGCCAACGCTAGTCTGGCAATAACTGCTGTACTCCTGTTACTGGAAAAGGGTCATATCGAAATATCACAGACATCAATACGTCATGCTTTGCAAAAAGCACAATGGGCAGGTCGCTTTGAACAATTTAACAACAATATTGTATTAGATGGTGCTCATAATTTAGAAGGAACAGCAGCTCTTATTCAAGCACTTCAGGCAGTATATCCCAATCGTAATTATCGTTTTATTTATGCAGCGTTATCAGATAAAGATCATGCAAATAGTATAGCTTTAATGGATGCTGTTGCAACATCCATGGCATTTACACAAATAGACCTACCGAATGCAATGCCTGCTGATAGATTAGGCGCTTTGTCGCAACATCCCGATAAAGAATGGAATAACAACTGGCGACAAGTGGTCAGAGCGGCCATACAAAAAAAGAAAGAACAAGATATTGTAGTGATCACGGGTTCGCTTTATTTCATAGCAGAAGTTCGGCAATGGCTACAGGAGGAAGAACAATGATTCCGAAATTTGATATATATAAGGACAAGTGGGCAGTAACAAGCGATGATGTCATCAAGCCAGGTCTTACTGCGATTGCAGAAGCATTAACCCTTATAGGTAGTCCCGAAAAAAAACTGCAAATTGTCCATTTAGCCGGGACAAACGGAAAAGGCTCAACACTTACATTCCTTGAAGCTATTTTAATGGAGCATGGTTTACGCGTTGGCAAATTTATGTCTCCTTGTATTTTAGATGTTCATGACCAAATTCAAGTAGCGAAGCAACCTATTTCAGCGGAAGAGATGGATCGAGTGTTTCAACAAATGCAAGCAGCGGGGCTGAGTGGCAAGCTCACAGATTTTGAGCTTCTCACTGTTGCTGCATTTTTACATTTTGTTAATAGTAATGTAGATGTGGCCATAATCGAAGCCGGGATGGGTGGTTTACTGGATAGTACGAATGTAGTGACGCCAATTGTTTCTATTATTCCGAGCATTGCGTTAGAGCATACGAAATATTTAGGAAATACCATTGAAAGTATTGCCCATCATAAAGCAGGTATTATTAAACAGCATCAACCTGTTATTATTGGCGAGCTACCGCTTGAAGCGAGGGCAGTTATCTATAAAGAAGCACGCTACAAACAAGCGACTGTGCTTGAACTTGACGATCAATTTTATATTGAGCATACGAAAAATGGTGGGTGTTATACAAATGAAGAAAATGGCTTACGCATAGCAAATCTGTTGCGAAAAATGAAAGGGCCGCATCAAGCAAATAATATGGCACTAGCCATTACCGCGTTTTTTGAAGTGGCAATAGCATTGCATGTGCCAGTAAGTATTGAAGGTATTCAACATGGGATTAATAAGGCAACTATACTTGGTCGCTTTGAAGAAATCCTGCCCTATATTATATTAGATGGCGCACATAATCCAGCAAGTGCGGAAACATTAGTAGCTACAATTCGGCAGGAATTCCCTGAGGAGAGGATTACTTTCGTTATTGGCATCCTTGCAGATAAAGATGTACAAAATGTTTTTAACCAGTTAGAACAAGTGAGTGATTGCTTTTATTTTGTTGATTTCAACAATCCGCGTGCGATGTCAGCAAAAGATATGGTGGAACTCTCGGGTGCTTCTCAAAAAGAAGTGTTACGTGATTATGTTCAATTTTTGCAAACACAATCGGAAAATAAATGCAGGACCGTCGTGACAGGTTCATTGTACTTATTAACGGACGTGCGTAACAAATTGATTGGCAACAACTAATGATGGTTGTCCTGTAACGCCATAATAGAATTTTTATGTGGAGACACGCTACGCACGACTATACCGATATACTAATTTAAATTTATACCAAACGTTTAGGATTAGCCTTCCAATTTTGTTTGTGGAAGGCTTTTGTGATGCAAAAAAGAAGTGTTTACATAAATCTATTCAATTTAGAAAATCACAAACACCTATATCATGGAATTTTGTTTATAAGAGTACCACAGAGAATCTCGTCAGGAAAACGCAAAAATATACTACGGTGGCCTGTGATATTAAAGAAATTAATTTATATGTTAAAACCTCCAAAAATACTAGTAATGAAATGCAGTTAATTAGCATTTTCACATATTTTGAAACATATACTAATATGAAATCATAGATGACAATAGTCTTGTCTTTTTTTATGTTTATTTTGATACGTTAAAGGAAGAGGTGAAGGACGTATGAAAATTGTTAGTCAGGTAATAAAAAAACAAGTATTTCGTGCAATGCTAATTGGCGGTATTGTAGGACTATTTGGTGTGGCCATATTTTTAGGTATTCTTCAAGTAAGTACCCAGTTTTCATTAAAGCAGGATAGTGAAGTAGCGAGTAAAGATTCCGAGAAAGAGACTATTCCGACAGCAGGTGGTACTACCCCTAACTCGTCTATGTTTTATGCAAGCCAAGCAGGTGTATTTTCTAACTATGAAAGTGCGAGTGCATTTTTAGCCGAGTATCCAGCATTAAAAGAAAGTGCCATTGTAGAGGCAGATGGTAAATACTATGTTTGGACAAGCATTGCGATAGAGGAAAGCCAACTCGTTTTCTTAGAAGCTCCTGCAACATTTAAAAAAGTGTTTAGTGTTACGAGCGATAGCTGTAAAGAAGCAACGATTAAAGAACTTCCTGTCGTATTAGCTGATAAAAATGCTAAAAAATTAAATTTTAAGGACAACGTAAAAGATTCAACGTTGCCTTCCGATTGGCAAACTGTAGGGACAGCAGTTTCTTCTATTTCCAGTGATATAAATATCATTCGCTTACATTTATTTGCGCATTACAAGAAGAGTAATGCGTGTCTCCAAATTAAATTTTAACAATTAAATATAGTGAAATAGGCATTTTCTTGATTTTTTGAAAATTTTCAAATACCTAATTCTCCGTTATGATAAGTATAAGGAGGAATGGTGAAATAATGTTTACAACAAATCATAAGTTAGTACTTGCTTCTGCTTCACCACGCCGAAAGGAATTGCTTGCCATGCTAGCGCTTCCCTTCGATATTGTTACGAGCGAAGTAGAAGAGACAAGCGTCCAAGCAGCAACAATGCAAGATTATGTAAAAGGTGTGGCACTGTTAAAAACACGTGATGTAGCAAAAAAAGTAGACAATGTAACAATAATTGGTGCAGATACTATCGTAGTTTTTAACAACGAACTATTGCATAAACCAACCACTCGTGAGGAAGCAATTTCTCACTTAACTCGATTATCAGGTGCGCGTCATGCGGTTATGACAGCAGTTGCTATTATCGATTCAAAAGGACAAGAAACAACATTTGTAGAAGAAACAACGGTTGTCTTTAACGAATTATCACAGGAGCTTATCGAAGCATATGTAGCTTCGGGGGATCCTTTTGATAAAGCAGGCGGTTATGGCATTCAAACTGCTGGAACCCTTTTAGTGAAGCAAATTGAAGGTGATTATAACAATGTTGTAGGCTTACCACTTGCGACGTTGTTTACGCAATTGGTAGCACTTCAAATTATCCAATTTGCGAAGGAGTGACAATTTTTGCCGACAGATGTATTACCAAGCATGATGATAAGAGACGTTCATATCGCGGATCGACCACGTGAGAGACTTTTAAGGCAAGGTGCCATGAGTTTATCGAATCAGGAGCTACTGGCTATTTTACTAAGGACAGGTACGAAAGAAGAGTCGGTTCTTGTCCTAGCAAATCGTGTATTAGGTGCTTTTGAGCATTTGCATCATTTAAAGCATGCTACGATTGAAGAAATGGTGGCTATTAAAGGAATTGGCGAGGTGAAGGCAATTCAGTTATTAGCAGCGATTGAGCTTGGGCGGCGCTTAGCTCAAAAGCACAATGATGAAAAATATACGATTCGCTCCCCGCAAGACGCTGCTGCGTACTTAATGCCTGATATGACTTCCCTTAGCCAAGAACACTTCGTTGCACTTTTTCTAAACGTCAAAAATCAAATTATTCATAAACAGACAATTTTTATAGGGAGCTTAAATGCCAGCATCGTCCATCCGAGAGAAATTTTCCGAGAGGCAGTAAAGCGTTCTGCCGCTTCGATTATTTGCGCGCACAATCATCGAAGAGCGCATATATTTACACCTTTAAAACAATATTATATATTAGGTAATAGCTAATAAAATTAGTTATTACCTAATATAAGGGGTGTACAAATTGGATAAGTCAAATTTAAAAGTATTGGTTACGGATTTAAAAAAAGATAAAATTGTTTCAGACGATGATTTTCAAGCTGAGATGATTTCTAATTGGGAAAAACAACAAATTATAAAAGGATACACAGCGGGTACAATAAATTTAAATTTAAAGAGTTTAAATGAGTTTTTACAATTCTCAGGAAAATTTATATGGGAATTAGATAACACAGATGTAGATGAATATTATTATATGATGGTGGGAAAAGCGTTAAGTTATTCTACAAGAAGAAAATATCAATCAGCTATTTCTAGCTTTTTAGATTATGCTAGAAGTAGATACTCTGGACAACTATGGCAGCGGTATAATATTAATTTCCCTATTTTATTCGATAAATTTAACAAACACTATCACAGAAAAGATGATGTTGATAGAGTAATTATTCCCCCGAAAAAAGAGGTTTTAGAACAATTCTGGGATGCACTAAAACAAGAAATGTTACATTCTAGGAAATATGCGCCCTTAGCTCGAGATTATGTAATGTTTAGAGTGATGGAATTGGCAGGGTTGAGAACAAATGAACTTGTAATGTTAGATGTAAAGGATATTCGCTTTGATTTAGGTGAAAAAGGAAAAATTCATGTTAGATATGGAAAAGGATCCAATGGTATGGGGTATAAAAAACGGTGGGTTCCTATGATGAATGATTTAGATGGATTATTAAAATGGTACCTAGAAACTATTCGTTCCCTGTTTACAGAGGTTATAGAAGGCCCTATGTTTTTAAATGAGAGTAAGAACAGGATTTCTAAAGATGCTGTAAGAAATAATCTAAGAAGAAGACAAAAGAACGTTGGTATACTTGAAAGTGAACAATTTAGTCCGCATCAGTTAAGGCATGCTTTTGCAACAATTCAAACAGAAGCTGGCGTGGATTTGTATACTATGAAAGAGCTTTTAGGTCACACTAGTATAACTACTACAGTTGGTTATGCAACCCCTGGCAGTGAATATTTAGAGAAACAGATTAAAATTGCACAGAAAAGATTGAAAGATATGCT
Source organism: Lysinibacillus parviboronicapiens (assembly GCF_003049575.1). GTDB lineage: Bacteria > Bacillota > Bacilli > Bacillales_A > Planococcaceae > Lysinibacillus > Lysinibacillus parviboronicapiens. Next base: position 359,417 of record NZ_PYWI01000002.1, read on the forward strand.
AATAGACTATGAAAAAAAGTAGAGGGTATCAAATGTTAGAATGGAAATTGAGAAAGGTAATGGCGGAAAAAGGAATATGGACTGGTGCTGAATTAGCTAGACAATTAGAAAGAAAATCAGGATACAAGTTGTCTTTGCCATCCATTAGTGCATTGTTAACAGAAGAACCCAAACAAATTAAAGCTAAAACAATGGATGCCTTATGTACAACTTTGGAATGCACTCCTGGTGATTTATGGGAACATACACCTACGAAAGCTATTCAAGAAGAAACTCTGAATGAAAAAACAAAAAAGGTTGTTAATGCTGAAGGTTTTAATAAGCTTCCGCCTTTATAACTGAAGGAGTGGCTATGGTTTGGAAGAAAGAATTTGCGAAATTTGTGGTGCGAATTTATTAAAAAAAGGTCCTTACAAGTATAAGTGTATAGACTGTTCTGATCAAAGTTATATTGATAGTAGAAGTGGAAGTGAATTTTCGGAAACTACATTTAATCAAAAATGGGTAAGGCAACTATATTTAGGTTATATCAAAAAAATTCATAAGTACTATTCGATAAATCATGTAAGAAAATCGACAACGCAGGCTATTAAGTGCTTTAAAATTTTTGATAGTGAGCTTGAAAGTCAGCAACAATTAAATAAAGAAGTCTACATTAGGATAATAAATAGTGATAACAGATTCAAAAAGATTAAAAGTAGTTTGTGGAAGTTTTTACTGGACTCTAAAATTGTTAGAGAAGATACTGAAACAGAGAAAATCAATAAAATTAAAGCGTATATAAATGACTCCTTTGAAGATGAGTTTTATAAAGGGGTAGAAAAATATGTTTCAGCTAAAATAGCTGAAAGGCAACGTCAAGTGAATTTAAATTATAGAAACCCTACTAAGCTTATCACTATAGAGTCACACATATACATTTTTAAAGATCTTTACATATGGCTTCGACAAAGCCATAAAAATATAAGTAATTGGGGATTGGTTACAGAAAGTATAGCTAATAATTTTTTGTTGACATGTAAACCAAATAGCAGAATACAGGTTTCAAAAACCTTAATGAATTTTTATAAGTTTATGAAAGATAAAAAAATTGTTTTTCATGTACCATTTGTATACATAAAGTTTCGTGAGCCTGAAATGAAAGAAATAATATTAGATTTAGGTGTGCAAAGAGAGATTGCTAAGCAACTTACAGAAAAATATATAGAGTATCCTTTTGGAGCTCTAGTTGCAAATTTTGCTTTTTTCCATGGGCTGTCAACTTCAGAGATGTTAAATTTAAAACTTTCGGATATAGATATAGATAAGAGTAAAATATTAACTGGTAAGCGAATGCTGATATTAGATGCTTTAGATATGTTAATATTAAAGAACTATCTGCTGTACAGAAAAGAAGCCAATAAAGCAGCATATAAAACTTATTTATTCGTTAGGAATGACAAAGGTACAGACTTTAGAGATACTCCGGTTTCTAAATCGCTAATAAGAATTAAATGTTATGATTTTATAGGTCATAACCCAAGCACTCTAAGGTTTACTTTCTTTTTTAATATAGGTTCCATATATGGTCCTGAATTACTTATCCAAGCATATGGACTTTCTAAGACTATGTCTGAAAGGTACGCTAACTTTGGAACGGAATTTATTGATTTAAGACTGTTAGATTCTCTTGAAAAAATGAGGTTGAATTTAGAATACCTAAATCAATAAGATTTTTATATAAGGGAGATGGGAAGATGAAAAAACAACTAATATTCATTTTATATGATTTAGGAATTTCTTTATCAGCTTTAAGTGATCTTTATCGAGTTGTAGACGAACATATAATTGAAAGAGTACTCGAGGGTGATTACTTGGAATTGCAGTTTGAGAAGCAACTGTTTTCTGAAAAAGATTTGAAGTTGTTAGACTCGTTAGATGCTATTAATAATAGTCGAAGAAAGATTGAATCTATTATAGAAGGCTTCAAACAAGACAAAATAGAATATTTTGTATATTATGAGGAAGAATACCCAGATTTGTTGAGAAAAATACCATCCCCTCCCTTCTTTTTGTTCATGAAAGGCAATAGGCAACTACTTAATGACAAGTTTATTTGTTCGATTGTTGGGACTAGAACCCCAAGTCCTCAAACGGTAACTGAAATTGATCGCTTTGTTGCTGAAATGGTCGATCATGATATAGTAACAGCTAGTGGTTTAGCACTTGGGACAGATATACAAGTTCACCTTTCTACGCTGGGGAGAAATGGTAAAACAATAGCGATTTTACCTGGACCTATTACCTCTATTATTCCTAAAACTCACACTAAACATGCTTTAGAGATTCTACAGAATCAAGGTTTATTGATTAGTGAATATTATTTAGACGAACCAAATAAGAAGACTAACTATGTAAACAGAAATAGAATAATATCAGGGATTAGTAACGCGGTAATTATAGCTGAATGTCAAGCAAGTAGTGGTACTATGCATACAGCCCGTTTTGCTTATGTTCAAAGAAAGCCATTATATTGTTTCGATAATAAATCATCGGGTGTTTTAAAAATTCTCCATAGTAATTCCGCAGAAATCTATCGGGGAGTGTGTAGTTTAAAATAATTAGAAAGATGAGGCGTTACTGAATGGGAAAAGTTGTTGCGTTAGCTCGATTAACTGTGTTTGACGAAGATTTCAAGATGTATGATGGTATTGAAGACATGATCAATACACTTCATGATGAAGGCCATGAGTTTGTGTTTATTTCTCATGAAAACTTAGCTTTGAAAAAAGCAAAAGAAATCTTTAAAAATACTTTTAATTTCAAAATCATCTGCACATATCGCGGAGAGTTTAAAGCGTGGATAGATGAATCAAATGTTCAAAACACAATCTTGGTTGGTAGTAGTGATGAGGATTTAATTTTAGCTGCTAATAAAAAGCTATTGATAATTAACCCTGGATGGAGCGTCAAACAAGATGAAAAACCAGTAAGATACGGTATTACCTTGTCTAGTCCAAAGAAATTAACAGAAGCTGTAAGATTAATCGACAACCAATATAGTTGGTATTATAAGCTACAAGTAGATGAATCAACTACAGTTTTGGCGTTAACTTCTGCTAATACTAAGAGTTACTCTGTTACTAGCGAAGAAAGAGAAATCCTAGAAGGCTTCTCAGACCTTTTGAAACAAGGAGATAGAAGGTATTTTAACAGTTTATATTTCCATATGATTTCCGGGATAATGAAAGACCCTGAGTTAAGAAGCGTAGATATTTGGGGCGTGTTCCCTACCTCAAGTGGTAATACCAACGAAGAAGTAGAAGAGTTAAAAGAAAGATGCCGATATTTAACAGGTAAACGTAATAATAAGCCGGTTTTTATCAGACATACAGCTGTTGGTAAAAGCCATCATACAACATTTGAAAAACGTTTAGAAGTTGGATGTACTAAACACTTTAATTCAATTGTATTAAACCCTGATTATGCCAAGAAAGTAAAAGGGAAAACAATTTGTATTATTGATGATTTCTTAACAAATGGTATTTCTTTTGAAACAGCTCGAAATTTGTTATTAGAAGCTGGAGCAAAGAAGGTTATTCTATTAGCCTTAGGACGTTTTAAACGAGGTACTCATGGTGTATACCAAAAAGAAGAATACAAGATTAATGGAAAAGTTTTCACGCCAGAATACGATTTTGAATTGATTTCTCGAGAAGATTGTATTGGTGAATATGACGAAGGCGCAAGAGATGAAGTACGTAATATTTACAATATAATTTATAGTTAATGAAAAGCATTTAGGTGGCCTAGCTACTTAAATGCTTTTTTCTTATTATGCTATATGAAAGAGCGTTATATTATGCGGATTTACAATGTTAAGTAGCTATAAGTTTATAGAGTGACAATAAAGTCGTTTAAAACAATGGAGTGAAATTAGATTGTATTCCATTTTTTCTATATTTTGTATAATAAGGTCGGAAATACTTATATATTTTAACAATCCAACTAAAGGATCTTTTGTTTTAAGGTGTGAATATTAATAAGAAAAGAAGGTTTAATATGAGTGAGATTATTTTTACGAGACCAGGAAAAAAGTGTGAAATAAAAGAAAGACTAATTGAAGATATTAAAAATACAAAATTTAGAATTTACATGGCAATGTTTAGTTTTACTGACCGAGATATTTATAATGCAATGCATGAATCAGTTGCACCTAATGCTCTGTTTATTCTAAACGAAGGTGATTTAGATGGAGTAAAGAAAAGTTGTTCATATGATCTTGCCGATAAATATGACATTCATACTGTAGTATTAGGCAACAATAAGTTTAGTAAAATGCACCACAAATTCATTATTCTTGATAACATTGCATATATTGGTTCTTATAATTTTTCTTATCCGGCAAGTAACCAAAACTGGGAGTTTATCATAAGAATAACAGATCCACAGGAAGTGAAAAAAATTGAAGAAGAGTTTTGGGGAATGTGGTTTATTGGTGGCTCGAATATTCTAAACGGTAACAAATGTATTAATTGTAGTACCACCGTAGACGAACTATACGATCATTTTGCGATACTGATTGACTATGATTCTTTTGCTACAGATAATGACCCTAGAAAATACTTAAAGACGAGTTGTATTTCTTTAAATGGTAATTGTTCAGTTTGTAAAACAAATAGAGCAAAAGTTACAATAAACAAGGGTTACACACAGGGAAATTACTGTATTAAATGTGCTGGAGATGAATTCAATAAAATATTTATTAATAACCGAATTTATTGGGAAAGTTATAATATATACTATGATGAACTTGCCATCTGGAGTAAAGATACTCTTGGAGAAAGTCTGCTTGGAAAATGTGGTTTATGTAGCCAGATAAAACCTTTAGTATTACTAAATGAAATTACTAGGGGAAGAAGAAGTTCAAGTAATCCTTATGGTATTGAAATTGGAGATATGAAGAATATATGTGAAGATTGTTACAATCATGATTTTCTATCGGCGTACATAATTGATGAATTATAAGTTTGATAATCCAGATAATTTAATTGTTATATTAAATGGGCAATTATTTAAGAACGAACACACGGCATTTCCTATAAATGGATATATCGTGTGTTTTATTTTGGTTGAAGGCTGCAAGCATTTTTATAAAGCATTAGGAATACGTTAATAGATCTTGGAGTTAAGGAAGTAACTAACATAACCTTTTCCACCCTAGCGGCGTGCCAACACCTAGTCCAGAAGATATTGAGGTAACAAAGAGGATTCAGGAAGCGGGTTATATTATTGGCATTGAGCTGATTGATCATGTTATCATTGGTGATCATCAATACATTAGTTTAAAAGAAAAAGGGTATATTTAGCTCTGCAAGCAATTTTGCAGAGCTTTTTGAGGTCATAAACTCAGAGGAAACCATCCTACAGATGTGGAAGAACTTAATTAAGCCTTGATTTGTCACATTATTCAAGCGTAAGCAATTAGTTCAAGTTTTTGATGGTAGTTTGATGTTGTTGATGCAATGAAATTTAATTGCTATTCATTTAAAGGCGAACCTTTTTTGATGAATGACGTTAATGTAGTTGGTAGAAATAACTCTATGATTCACAAAAATTGGTAGCCTATTAGACGTTGTCTTAGATGAATAAAAATTATATGCTAATCTATACGTACTATTTTAAGTTTAAGAGGGATGAAAATAGTATATTTTCCGCAAGATGAGGTGTATGGCACTATAAATTCTTGGGTTTTTCCGTTATAATGAACGGTATGATTTTATGTCAACGAAAGTATGGCTTAAATAGAAAGGGAGTACACAATTTGTTTGGATTAGGTAGTAAAGATGTCGGGATTGACCTCGGCACAGCGAATACATTAGTGTTTATTAAAGGGAAGGGAATCGTTTTACGCGAACCTTCAGTCGTAGCAAAAAATACGAAAACTGGCGATATCGTCGCAGTTGGTAATGATGCGAAAAATATGATTGGACGTACACCGGGCTCAATTGTGGCTATTCGTCCAATGAAAGATGGCGTAATTGCTGATTTTGATATTACAACAGCGATGATTGAGTACTATTTAAAAGAGGCATCTAAAAATTCTGGTGGAAATTGGAAAAAACCAAATATAATGATCTGCGTGCCTTACGGTATTACATCTGTAGAACAACGCGCAGTTATCGATGCTTCTCGTCAAGCGGGGGCAAAAGAAGCTTTCACGATTGAAGAACCGTTTGCGGCAGCTATTGGTGCTAACTTACCAGTATGGGATCCAACAGGTTCAATGGTAGTCGATATCGGCGGTGGTACAACAGAGGTAGCTGTTATTTCGTTAGGTGGTATTGTCACAAGTGAATCTGTACGTGTTGGCGGGGATGCTATGGACCAAGCAATTATTTCATACATCCGTAAAACATATAATTTAACAATTGGTGAACGTACTGCAGAGGCAGTAAAAATCGAGATCGGTACGGCATTTGCTGAGGGTCCTGAAGAAAAAATGGAAATTAGAGGTCGTGACTTATTAACAGGTTTACCAAAGACGATTGAAATTTCATCTCAGGAAATTTCAGAATCATTACGTGAAGCGGTAGCATCTATTATTGATGGTGTACGTAAAACACTCGAACAAACCCCACCAGAATTATCTGCCGATGTGATGGAACGCGGCATCGTGCTAACAGGTGGTGGAGCATTATTATCTAATTTAGATAAAGTTATTAGTCGTGAAACGAATATGCCCGTATTTATCGCAGAAGATCCATTAGACTGTGTTGCTATTGGTACTGGTAAGGCATTAGATAATATCGATGTGATTCGTCGTCAACAAGTAAAAGGTTAAGGAGGTTTAGGCAATGCCACATTTTTTTTTCAATAAGAAATTAATATTGCTGCTCGTGGGCATGGTTTTTCTTGTGGCATTGATTAGCTTCTCATTACGTGATCGGACGAATGCAACTTTACCAGAGCAAATTATTAAAGATACTGTCGGCGTCGCACAATCCATTGTTGCGAAGCCGGCGAATTATATTACGGGTATTTTTAATGATATTGACTCCCTCTTAAACACGTACGAAGAAAATAAACGTTTAAAAGCACGCTTAGAAGAATTTGCTGCTGTACAAACCGAAGCATTGGCTTTGAAAAAAGAAAATGATAAACTTAATGAGCTCCTCGATAAAAAGGAGAGTTTAAAGGCATTTAATCCAATTCAAGCAACGGTTATTGCTAGAAATCCTGATCAGTGGGAAGAGAAAATTATTTTAAATAAAGGTTCCTCTCATGGTGTGGAAAAAAATATGGCAGTTATGACAGCGAAAGGCTTAGTCGGTAAAATTACATTAGTGACGCCTTTCACCTCTGAGGTAGAGCTTTTATATACTAATAATCCAAATTATCGTGTTTCTGCGATGGTTTTAGGAGAAAAAGAAGCATACGGTTTAATCGAGGGCTTTGATGAAGAACGTAATGAACTCATTATGAAGCGAATCGATTCTAGTTTAACGGTTAAAGAAGGCGAGCAGGTAGTTTCATCAGGACTTGGCGGTATTTTCCCAAAAGGGGTGCCAATCGGAGAAATTACTGAAGTAAGTACAGATGATTTTGGCTTAACGAAAATGGCCTATGTAAAACCATCTGCTGATTTTTCAATTTTAGAACATGTTGTCATTGCTAAACGTTCAACAACAATGATTGACGGTTCTGATGGCAAGGCAACAAATGAGGATTTATCGAATCCACCAGAGGCGAATAAAGAGGAGGCGGAATGATGGTTCGATTTCTCATCCCCTCTGTGGCGGTTTTGTTATTTTTACTAGAACCAGAGTTTGCTATGCTTTCACCAATTGAAGTGAAAGGGCAAATTTTTTATCTAGTACCTCGATTTTTAATCTTATATTTAATATTTATATCCATCTATTACAGCCGTCAAAGAGCGGTAATGTATGGACTTTTTTTTGGTGTCTTGTATGATGTGTTTTACATTGATATTATTGGATTATATTCCGTACTCTATCCACTCATATGTTTTTTAGCTGGATCTATTGTGAAAATTATTCATCAGCACCTAGTTGTGACAACGACGATTTCAGTTGTTTTAGTAGCAATTTTAGAATTCGTACTCTATCAATTCTTCTATTTAATAGACTTTACAACGATACCATTAACGGATTTCTTACGTTCACGACTACTACCAACAATCATTGCAAATACGTTATTTTTAATGATTCTTGGTTGGGCCTTCAAATATTTAATTAATGCGCGTGTCTTACAGAGAGCACGTGAAGTTTCTTAATAAAGAGCAACGTGGGGTGAGGCATTCATGAAAAAACAATTAGTTAATATGAAGGGGACAAAGGATGGTTTTGTTCTCCGTTTAGACGATCAGTGTGCGTATGCCGAATTAGTAGAAGAGTTAAAAAGAAAAGTTTCAGAAGGCGGTATCGATGGTAAAGTAGATGTACAATTACATTTAGGCAATCGATACTGTGCTGATGAGCAAATAAAAGAGCTAGTAAAAATTGTCCAGGAAACAGAACAACTAATCGTATCTAAAGTGCAAAGTGATGTACTGACTGTCCATGAAAGCAACCAGAAAATGATAGAAAGTCAACAAGATACATATGTAGGTGTGGTCAGATCGGGGCAAATTCTCCGTTCCTCGGGGGACATTATTATTATTGGCAATGTCAATCCGAATGGACGTGTAGAGGCTGGTGGCAATGTGTATGTCCTAGGCAAACTAAAGGGAATTGTGCATGCTGGTGTACATGGTAATAAGGAAGCAATAATTGCTGCCTCTCGTTTAGAAGCCACACATATAATGATTGCCGATCAGGTTGAGGCAATGTCAGATGAGCATGTAAAAGCTATTAATCAAGAAGAGATGGCTTGTGCATTTATCGGCTATGATGGGCGTATTACGTACGATCAAATTCATGCGTTAAAAAATATTCGACCATTGTTAAATGTGTCTAAGGGAGGAAGCTAGTGTGGGAGAAGCGATCGTCATAACTTCAGGTAAAGGCGGTGTCGGGAAAACGACGACAACGGCTAACCTTGGGACTGCATTGGCTCTACAAGGTAAAAAAGTATGTTTGGTTGATACGGATATTGGATTACGGAATTTAGACGTAATTCTTGGTCTGGAAAATCGTATTATTTATGATTTAGTTGATGTGATTGAAGGACGTTGTAAAATACATCAAGCTTTAATTAAAGATAAACGTGTTGATGACAAACTATTTTTACTACCTGCTGCTCAAACGACAGATAAGAACGCTGTCACACCTGAGCAAATGAAGAGCTTAGTAGAAGAGTTAAAAAGAGACTATGATTATATTTTAATTGACTGTCCAGCAGGTATTGAACAAGGATATCGTAATGCTGTAGCTGGTGCAGATCATGCAATTGTGGTCACGACACCAGAAATTTCAGCTGTGCGTGATGCAGATCGTATTATTGGTCTGCTTGAGCAAGAGGAAATTACAGCACCCAAACTAATTATTAACCGTATTCGTCAGCATATGATGAAGAACGGTGATACATTGGATGTTAATGAAATTACTACGCATCTGTCCATTGACTTATTAGGTATAATCGTCGATAGTGAGGGTGTTATTTCGTCATCAAATAAAGGGGAACCTGTAGTGATGGACCCTGCCAATAAAGCTTCGTTAGGTTATCGTAATATTGCACGACGCATATTAGGGGAATCAGTGCCACTCATGGCCATTGAAGATGAGCATAGAGGTATGTTTTCAAAATTCAAAGCATTATTTTCAAGATAATTAAGACCTTTTCGTGCAATAGCGCGAAAGGTTTTTTTTCTTGTTAAGGAACTATCGTCCCTGCGATTGTCGCTGTGGACGATGGACGAACATCTTCGTGTATTTATTTTTTGGCGAGCATTCATCTATTGTGAAAGCGATAGGGATTGTCGGGGGGAATATACGTTTCTTGTGCATGAATGGACATGCAACCTCATATAGTGTGAAAAAAGGATGAGGGCTTGTTTAAAAAATGGAAATGGATTGTTATGATATTACTCGTGGCTGCAATCATGCTCGTTATTCGTTTAGAAGATCAGGGCGTATTGGAAACACCAGTGAGAAAGCTTGTTACGACATCAGCAGATATCACATATTTAAGTAAGCTCGGCCAAAGTTTGTTAAATAAAGAACAAGAAACTATTATGGTATCGAGTGATGTAGGGCAAACTGAACTTTTAACTTTTTCTAATGCGCAGGTTTTTAAAGAAGGCTTTTTGTTACAGTATGATGTAGGGCTTCCTGTGTATGCTGGGCAGAGTGGACTAGTTGTTTTTACAGGCCATACAAAATATACAGGTAAAACGATGACCATTAGTTATGAGGATGGTACAACTGTATCCTATGGTATGCTCGATAGTTTAGCGCAATTGCCATACACAACAGTGCAGGCAAATGATTTGATCGGCATGAAAAAGGCTGGACAACTGTATATATCGATTGAAAAAGCTGATACACACTATAATTTAGAACAAATCGTGCAGTGGCTTCAAACAGATAACGATGAAGATTAAATTGCATATATTATGTATCCCTCTGGTGTTTATAATGATTTTTAGCGGTCAAATTGCTTATTATGCTATTATTCTCTCCTCGTTACTCTGGCATGAGGCAGGACATTTATTGGCGGCAAAAATTTGTGGTGTAAAGATAAAATCATGTGTCATTACACCGTATGGGGGGGAAATTGAATTTGATAATCCAGCGGTTGTGCAGACTACATCACTACTATGGATTGCTTTAGGAGGACCAATCGCTACGGTATTAGGGATTGGTCTCGCTTTTTTTATGCCTGAGTTACTTGCCCCTAAGCTTATCGAGGTACAGCTAGTGTTACTAGCTATAAACATATTTCCGATTATTCCACTAGATGGCGGGAGAATATTGATTGCATGTTTATTTTTATTTTATCCGACTGTACGTGCATTTGAATATTACTACTCGTTTTGTCTGACCATTGTGACGATATTATTTCTATGGACAATAAGTTACTTACCGCAGTCTATTTTTTTAGCTGTACTTTGTCTATTTATATGGCTTCAAGTAATCAAAGAATGGAATTATCGAAAATACCGTTTAGCTTTTGAGAAATATGTTATGAATAGGTTGACTTGAAAAATATGATATGGTAATATTTTAATGTTATTGTTTGTAGCACCCGTGCTACTACAACCGCTCTGGGAAGGTTTAAGTATCTTATGATCACCTTCATAAACAGGCGAGTCTGAGTTTAAGAGGAGGTGCAGTAAAATGTACGCAATTATTGAAACTGGTGGTAAACAAATCAAAGTAGAAGCTGGTCAAGAAATCTATGTTGAGAAATTGGGCGTAGAAGCTGACGAGGTTGTAACTTTCGATAAAGTTTTATTCGTAGGTGGCGAAAACGTTAAAGTTGGAGCTCCATTCGTAGAGGGCGCTACAGTAACAGCTAAAGCTGTGAAAGAAGGCCGTCAAAAGAAAATCGTTGTTTTCAAATTGAAAGCTAAAAAGAACTACCGTCGTAAACAAGGTCACCGTCAACCTTACACAAAACTAGTTGTTGAAACTATCAACGCTTAATTGTGAGGTGTAACGAGTGATACAAGTTACGATACATCATGATGAAAATAGACATGTGTCTGCATTTGAATTTTCAGGACATGCTGAGTACGACGAATCTGGTAAAGATTTAGTTTGCGCAGGCGCATCTACCATTGCCATTGGTACGGTAAATGCTATTTATGCACTACTACAATTACAACCAGAAGTTGAACAAGCAGCTGAAGGTGGAGGCTATCTAAAGGTAGATTTACCAACAGATTTAGAGCCTGAAATTGATGCAAAACTACAATTAATTGTCCAAGTAATGACTGCTCAAGTGTATTCTATGGTGCAAAATTACGGGCAATATATCCAAATCAACTACAACCAAGTAGGAGGTGGAACAGAATGAAATTGTTATTAGCATTAGACCTTCAACTTTTCGCTTCGAAAAAAGGGGTAGGTTCTACTAAAAACGGACGTGACTCTGAGTCTAAACGTCTTGGCGCTAAACGTGCTGATGGCCAATTCGTAACTGGTGGTTCTATTCTTTACCGTCAACGCGGTACAAAAATTTACCCAGGTACAAACGTAGGTCGTGGTGGTGATGATACACTATTTGCTAAAGTTGACGGCGTTGTTAAATTCGAACGTTTAGGTCGCGATCGCAAACAAGTATCTGTATACCCAGAAACTCAACAAGCTTAATTTTCATAAATATGAACATAAAGCGGAGGGCTGCATTTATTGCAGTCCTTTTTTTTCTTCAAAAAGCATATTTGTTGTGCGGAATTAAGAGAAAAAAACGTCAAAACTTGTTATACTAATGAAGATAACTTTATTGGAGTGAATGGGATGAACAGTCAATCACTAACCATTAGTGAAGTATTACGTTTTGCAAATCATGATTATGTGAATCAGCTTCAACTAATTCGCATGAATTTAGATTTAGGTAGAATCGATGAATCAAAGAAACTTATTGAAAATTTTTCTGACCAATTACGGGTGCTTTCAAGCATAAATCGACTACAGTTACCACAAACGATGGAGTGGCTACAGACAGCGAATTGGCGCTATCCTTCGTTACCAATGAAAATTAGTGGTGAGATTAGCAAACCTGTCACGAATAATATTGATGCGGCAGTTGTAGAATACTTAAATAAAACAGTTATACATGTTTATGATACATTAGATCCATTTACTGAACAAAGCTTAGGGATTCATGTGTGTGTCGACGACCATACATTTGCTGTAACGTTCACGCTAAATGGACAGTGGAGTGCTGATGCATTCACCGAAAAAGGTTTGAAACAATTTGACATTCAAACAGTGGAAGAGACAAATACGTCTTGGAAATATGTATTGAGTGCGAGCAGGGAGTGAATTAAATGTTTGTCGATCACGTCAAGATTTATGTAAAAGGTGGCGACGGTGGGGATGGAATGGTAGCCTTCCGTCGTGAAAAATTTGTGCCGAATGGTGGTCCAGCTGGTGGCGATGGTGGTCACGGTGGGAATGTTGTCTTTCAAGTTGAAGAGGGTCTACGAACGTTAATGGACTTCCGCTACAAACGCAACTTCAAAGCTGACCGTGGTGAGCACGGTATGAGTAAGGGGATGCATGGTAGACGTGCAGACGATCTAATCGTTAAAGTACCACCAGGCACAGTCGTAATGAATGAAGAAACAGGTGTTGTTATTGCCGATTTAGTCGAGCATGGTCAACAAGCGATTATCGCAAAAGCCGGCCGTGGTGGACGCGGAAATTCCCGCTTTGCAACACCAGCCAACCCAGCTCCAGAACTTTCTGAAAAAGGTGAGCCAGGACAAGAATTAAATGTTATATTAGAGTTGAAAGTACTGGCAGATGTAGGTTTAGTTGGTTTTCCAAGTGTAGGTAAATCAACATTACTATCTGTTGTTTCTGCGGCAAAGCCAAAAATAGGTGCCTATCATTTCACTACAATCGTGCCGAATTTAGGAATGGTTGAAACAGATGATCATCGTAGCTTTGCAATGGCGGATTTACCAGGTTTAATCGAAGGTGCGCACGAAGGTGTTGGTCTAGGTCACCAATTCCTCCGTCATATTGAGCGTACACGTGTTATCGTGCATGTAATTGATATGTCAGGCATGGAAGGTCGCGACCCTTATGAAGATTACTTAACAATCAACGATGAGTTAAAACAATATAATCTTCGTTTAACAGAGCGTCCGCAAATTATTGTAGCAAATAAAATGGACATGCCAGATGCAAAGGAAAACTTAGAAATTTTCCGTGAAAAAGTCGGCGAAGATGTGAAAATCTTCCCAGTATCAGCGGTTTCTCGCCAAGGCTTAAAGCCAGTATTATTTGAAATTGCAGACTTACTGGAAGTGACTCCTGAATTCCCGTTATTCGATGATCTAGATGAAGAATCAGATGCAACGGTACTTTACAAACACCAATCTGAAGCAGATTCAATCGAAATCTCTCGTGACCCTGATGGTACCTTCATTCTTGGTGGATATGCGATTGAGCGTATCTTCAAAATGACAGACTTCAGCCGCGAGGACGGTGTACGTCGTTTTGCACGCCAATTACGTGGTATGGGTGTGGATGAAGCATTACGTGAACGCGGTGCACAAAATGGAGATATTGTACGCTTATTAGAATTCGAATTTGAATTTGTCGACTAAGAATAGGTTTTAGGGGGAAGAGTATGAAAAACGTTGCTAACCAGCGATATTATTTAGTTCGTGAAGACGTTTTGACAGATGCTATGCAAAAAACTTTGGAGGCGAAACACTTACTTTCAAGTGGTACGGTATCTTCCATATGGGATGCGGTAAAACAAGTGGATTTATCGCGTAGTGCGTTTTACAAATATCGTGATGCTGTTTTTCCTTTCCACTCTATTGTGCAAGAACGGATTTTAACAGTCTTTTTACAGCTTCAGGACCGTAAAGGAACACTTGCAAAACTTTTAGAAACTGTGACGAACACGCATTGTAATATACTTACAATCCATCAAACGATTCCAATTCAAGGTCGTGCCAATGTTACACTGTCGTTAGATGTAACAAGCATGAGCTGTGAGCTTGATGATTTATTGCATCAGCTTAAGCGTTTAGATTTTGTAGAGTCTGCGGAAGTTATTAGTTCTGGAGCATTGTAAAAGGGGTGACTCAGAGGTATATCTGAGTCACCTCATTCTGTAAATAGGGAAACTTACTCAAAGAAAGGGCTTATAGAACGCCTCTTTCTTTTTAGAGCGAGTTTTCTAAAAATTAAGAATGATATATAGGCTACCAATCGTAGCGAAGGAGGTAAATTCAATGACAGAGCAAAATTGGGAGAAACGAATCGCATACTTAGGACCAGAGGCATCCTTTACATATTTAGCAACAAAAGCTATTTTCGCAAGTGAATGGCTAGTCCCTTGTGCATCAATTCCAGAATGTATTGAAGCAGTAGCGGAGGGGAAGGTAGATTTAGCAGTTGTCCCTCTGGAAAATGCATTAGAAGGCTCAGTGCCATTAACCCTTGATTATTTATTCCATGAGGCGACGCTTTATGTAACAGGTGAGTTACAACTGAAAATTCAGCAACATTTAATGGTCAACAAAGAACAAAAAGACCGCTGGGAGTCCATTAAGGGTGTGTATTCACATCCGCATGCACTCGCACAGTGTCATAAGTATTTATTCTACCGTTTTAGCGATGTTCCATTACATCAAACAACATCTACTGCAGCAGCAGCTAAATATGTATCTGAAAATCCACAGGAGTGCATCGCAGCAGTCGGCAATGCGGCAGCTGCTGAAAGATATGGTTTAGATATCGTGCAATCAAATATCCATGATTTTCACTTTAACCATACTCGCTTCTTTGTATTATCAAAACAAAACAAACGATTACCGCAGGAATTATCAGAGGGACAGGCAAAAACAACCTTCATGATTACCTTGCCAACAGACCGTTCAGGGGCATTACATCAAGTGCTTTCAGTATTTGCTTGGCGCCAACTAAATTTAAGTAAAATTGAATCACGTCCTTTGAAAACCGGACTGGGTGATTATTTCTTCATGATTGATGTATTAGCGGATGAGAAAGAACCAATGATGCGAGGTGCTATGGAAGAGTTAGCAGCCCTAGGTTGTAAGGTGAAATCACTTGGTACATACTTTACTTATCTAACATCTGACGAGGTTTAAATTCGGTTAGGGGGCATCAGAGTGGGTGGAGTTATTCTGTTTGACGGAGTTTGTAATTTTTGCCATAGCAGTGTGCAGTTTATTATAAAACGTGATCAGCGTGCTTATTTTCGGTTTGCCTCGATTCAAAGTGAAATTGGGCAGGAAATTCTTGCAACATATAACGTTCCGACAAACATAGATAGTGTCATTTTAATAGAGCATGGTCAAGCTTATTGGGAATCCACGGCAGCTCTGAAAATTAGTCGTCGTTTAGATAGCTTGTGGCCAACCTGTTATGTTTTCATCGTAATCCCTTCCTATATACGAAATATCCTATACAGGAAATTTGCTGAAAACCGTTATCGTCTTTTTGGTAAAAAAGAACAGTGCCTATTACCAACACCTTCGCAACAACAAAGATTTCTCTAATTATTGTGGAGCGCCCCATTTTTGGGAGCGCTCCGTTTTTGTGTGAACAGGAGTACTGTTTTATCTTTTGTAGGTTATTTAATCAGTAAGCCTAGTAAAAGAGCAGGTCAAGTGGATTAATATTATACAAAAAAAGAAAGAATCCCAGTTGCTTATGGGATCCCTTCTTTTTATTTATACTTTATTGATCTGTGACTAGATAGCCTTTTTTTTGTAGGTTTTGTTCAATTAAATCTAAAATTTCTACAGATGGAGCAGAAATAACATGAAGATGTGTACCACCTGTTAGTGCAGATAAATAGCTCGCTTGAGTCTCGCTAACACGTTGTACAAATTTTTCAACATCATGACGATTTGACACCATAATGGAAGCTGTAATATCTCCATATATGGGGTGTTCGACAATGACATTTTTCACTGTACCGCCACAATCCACAATGACCATGAGCTCATCTTCTGCTTCTTCCGGGGTGTGAAAACATGGAATAGTCCGTTCAACTGTTTGGTATAATTGGTCTTGGTGCATATAAATATAGCCCTGGCTCGTTGCAATAATGGGTTCATTTCTAGCCTTTAATAATGTTATATCATTGACAATGACTTGTCTTGAAACATTGGCAAATTTAGCTAAGTCTGTTCCTGTTATAGGTGTGTTGCTTTTTTTAAGTTGTGCTAGAATCTGCAGTCGGCGTTCTTCGCCTAACATTTTTTTCATAAGAGATCACCTCTGCCTGTAATGAAGGAAACGTATTCCTTAAGCATTAGTGTACCATGAAGCTTTTACAACATGCGTGAATTTTTTGTATCCAAATGAAACATTGAACATATGATACGAAGAGAGGAAGGGAGGAAAAAATTGCGTATTCATATTGTTCAAAAGGGAGATACATTGTGGAAGATTGCGAAAGAGTACGGCATTTCGTTTGAAGATTTGAAGCGGCTCAATGTCCATCTTGCCAACCCTGATTATATTGTACCGGGCATGGAAATTATTTTGCCTGAAAAAATACACAAGGAAACACATAACCAAGGAGCACATAACCAAGGAACACATAAGGAGACACAAACTCATAAAGAAATGCCTACTAAGTCTGTGAAAGAAAGTGTTAAAAAAGAGGTGCAGAAGCCTATGCCAGCGCCTCCGATTGTTGCACCTCCGCCGATGCCAATGCCTGAGCCACAAATGATTCCAATACCGTTTCCGATGCCAATGCCAATGCCACAACCAATGCCACAGCAACCAATGTGGGTGCCTCAGCCTGTAGAACTTAATTGGAATCAACAATTAGTCATGCCACAAGTTGAACATCCTGTTATACCACCAATTCAAATTCAACCACCAGCGCCGCCACCACCACCGCCACCACCAGTAGCCAAACCAACACCACCACCGCCACCTGTTCATATAATGCCGCAAATGCCAATGGTGCCACATTGTCCGAGTTGCCATCAACCGGTGCATCATCAAATGTGGTGGCATCAAATGCCGATGCATCAAATGCCAATGCATCAAATGCCGATGCACCAAATGCCAATGCACCCGCAGGTAGATACATGCTCAATGCCACAGCAGCCGGTACCATATACAATGCCAGCAGGTGATGTTGCTGGTGCAGGTCACTTCTTAGAGTCAAGCACATCTCCATTCTTCCCTGTAAATGATGCACAGGTCCAGCATCATTTTGAGCAAATGCCGGAGATGCAGATGGGGCAATCCTGTGGTTGTGGTAGTTCACAGCCCGCAATGATGCCAAATTGGCAATTTGACCAATGCAACTGTCCGCCGCCATGTCCACCACCATGTCCGCCGCCGTGCCAAACGTGTGGTCCATGGATGTCCCCGCATTTTTTCCCAGGCGGGATGACGCCTTATCGATGGTGAAAAAGCCTTCATTGTAGAGGAAGTAAAGCCTAACATTTGGAAGTATAATTACCAATCCAACAATTACTTTGTTAAAAGGGCAAAGCAATTAGAAGTAGCAGAAAAGGTGAGGGCGATTCATCGACAACTTGGACGACTTGAACCCTCACTCATCCTGCCTTTAGTGCAAAGTGATGATGAGCAGCTTATCGTGCAATTGTGGCAAGAGGGGAGTCATAGTGCGAATTTTGCACATAAAAAAGACCGCGAGCAATCTCTTAAGCTATTAATGGCTTTACATGAGACACATAAAAAAATTGCTTGGCAGCGAGTGCCAGGTTTGCACACATATTCACAGCTTTTAAAATGGCAAATGCGTCACATGCGTTTTAAAAGCAGACGAAATGATTTTCGTCCATTTTTAACGAAACAAGAAGTAGACCAAATTGTTCATTATAGTGAAAAGTCATTACAGCTAATTGCATTGGAAGATGTGCCAGAAAAAGATATTACGCTATTACATGGGGATGTCGTCCATCATAATTTTTTATGGTGTAGTGACGGACAATTACGCTTAATTGATTTTGATTTAGCACATCTAGGAGAAGCGGACGATGAATATATTTTATGGTTACATCGAGTATTGCCAGCTGTGGACTATGACCTTGCTAAAATTTTAACAGAGTTACCTGAGCTACGGCGTTTAGATAAAAGAAAGTTTCATCGTTTGAAATTTCCAAATGAGCTATTACGGGAATGGCTTTTTGCAGTGGACTTACCTTTGGAGCAGCAGCTTGTATTTTTAGATTATTTAATCCCGTTTACCAAACGAGCTCTCACATACTGGCCAAAACTGTGGTACGATATTGATAGATTCATGAAAAAATGACCGTCTTTGGGCGGTCATTTTTGTATGTGGACGGCCACTATTGCTATTTATTATAGTCGAGCATTCGTTCGCTATATGCTATAATCGAAGACGATGAATGTGAGGGATTTTATATGTATGATTATTTAAAAGGGCAGATAATGCGTATTACCCCAGAGTATATTGTGCTTGAACAACAAGGGATTGGCTGGCAGTTGAATACACCTAATCCATTTGCGTTTCGCACGGCGGCACTGGAGCAACAAATATATGTCCATTTGCATGTACGTGAGGATGCACAGGTGCTATATGGTTTTCCAAATTTAGATCAACGAGAGCTATTTCGTAAACTGATTTTAGTGTCAGGTATCGGGCCGAAGGGGGCGCTTGCGATTTTGGCGACTGGTAATCCACAACAGGTAATAAGTGCCATTGAACGCGAGGATGAGACGTTTTTAGTGAAATTCCCAGGTGTGGGCAAAAAAACGGCACGTCAAATGATTTTAGATTTAAAAGGCAAGCTGGGTTCCTTAATGGATACAATCGAATTACCTAGTACAGATGATGAATTACCGTTATTTGGTGTCAATCCGCATAAGCATGAGCTTGAAGAAGCCATACTTGCGCTAATGGCACTTGGTTATTCTGAAAAGGAACTGGAAAAAATTCGTCCACAGCTAGAGGATAATGATAAGCTTGAAACGACAGATGCTTATATGAAACAAGCATTGCAATTACTATTGAAGTTAAAATAAAGAAAGGAGGGCAAGTACATGTCAGAACGAATGATGGCAAGTGAAGCAGGTAGCTATGATGACCAGTTTGAATTATCTCTTCGACCACAAAGGCTAGCGCAATATATTGGACAGCATAAGGTAAAAGAGAATTTGCAAATCTTCATTGAAGCGGCCAAGCTTCGTCAGGAAAGTTTAGATCATGTGCTGTTATACGGTCCTCCTGGGCTTGGAAAAACAACATTAGCTGCAGTCATTGCCAATGAAATGCATGTCAATGTGCGCATGACGAGTGGCCCAGCAATCGAACGACCAGGGGATTTAGCGGCAATATTAAGCTCACTTGAACCAGGTGATGTTTTATTTATTGATGAAATACATCGTCTGCCTCGTGCGATTGAAGAGGTGCTTTATCCAGCAATGGAGGATTTTTGTCTAGATATCGTTGTAGGCAAGGGGCCTGAAGCTCGCTCTGTTCGGCTTGATTTACCCCCATTTACACTTGTTGGTGCTACCACAAGAGCCGGAGCTTTGTCTGCACCACTGCGCGATCGTTTTGGGGTGCTGTTACGCTTAGAATATTATGATGATATATCACTCGCTGAAATTGTTGTGCGCAGTGCACATTTATTTGATGTCGATATTGAGCAAGTGGCTGCAGGAGAAATGGCAAGACGTTCTCGTGGTACCCCACGTATTGCCAATCGTTTACTAAAACGAGTGCGAGATTATGCACAGGTCCTTGGAGATGGTATGATAACGGAGGACCTTGCGCAGCAAGCTTTGGAGTTACTACAGGTTGATCCTAGAGGGCTTGACCATATTGACCATAAACTTGTGACCAATATGATTGAGCGCTTCCGTGGAGGTCCAGTAGGCTTAGATACACTTGCAGCTTCCATTGGTGAGGAACGTGTGACGATTGAAGATGTGTATGAGCCATATTTGATGCAAATTGGTTTTATACAACGTACACCACGTGGTCGTGTAGCAACACATCTAGCTTACGAACATTTTGGATATGATTATCCCCAACAAACATAGAAGAAGGAAGTTTTTTTAATGCGTGTAGAAGATTTTGATTTTGAATTACCCGAAGAACTTATTGCGCAAACACCGCTTGTGGACCGTATAGCGAGTCGCTTAATGGTGGTTACACCAGGTTCAAAAGAAGTAGAGCACCATCATTTTGCACATATAGTAGATGAACTAAATGCAGGTGACTGCCTTGTGTTAAATGATACACGTGTTTTACCAGCGCGCTTAATGGGTGTGAAAGAGGAAACAGGTGCCCATATTGAGGTGTTGTTATTAAAGCAAACTGCTGGCACTGACGAGTGGGAAACTCTTGTAAAGCCAGCCAAACGTGTTAAAGTCGGTACGGTTGTGACATTTGGAGACGGTTTATTGACGGCAACATGTACGGGTGAACTTGATCATGGCGGACGTTTGTTTGCGTTTAATTACGACGGTATATTTTACGAAATTTTAGAGCGGTTAGGGGAAATGCCACTGCCACCATATATTCGTGAAAAATTAGATGATCAAGAGCGTTATCAAACCGTATATGCAAAGGAACGTGGCTCTGCGGCGGCACCAACAGCGGGTCTACATTTTACACAGGAATTATTACAACAAGTGAAAGCGAAAGGTGTAGAAATTGTTTTCATTACCTTGCATGTTGGCCTTGGAACTTTCCGGCCTGTAAGTGTTGATTCGATTGAAAACCACGAGATGCATGCGGAATTTTATAGTGTTACCGAAGAGGCGGCAGCGACTATTAATCGTGTAAAGGCTAATGGAGGCAATGTTGTAGCTGTAGGTACAACGTCTACACGTACTTTAGAAACAATCGGCTCAAAATATGGAGGCGAAGTGCGTGCAGAACAAGGATGGACATCCATTTTCATTTATCCGGGCTATGAATTTACCGTAGTGGATGGCCTAATTACAAACTTCCATCTACCTAAATCTACGCTAGTGATGCTTGTTAGTACACTTGCCACAAGAGATACTATTTTAAGTGCCTATCATCAAGCTGTAGAAGAAAAATACCGCTTCTTTAGCTTTGGCGACGCGATGTTTATTCGACCACAAAGACTTTAACCGAAACAAAATCGAAGTACTGTTTTTACTTCAGATAAGAGAGGAATTTTTATTTTATGACACAACCAGCAATTCGTTATGAACTACTCCATACTTGTAAGCAAACAGGGGCACGTCTTGGCATCGTGCATACACCACATGGATCATTTGAAACGCCAGCATTTATGCCAGTCGGAACACAGGCAACTGTTAAAACGATGTCTCCTGAGGAATTAAAAGAAATGAATGCAGGCATTATTCTTTCAAATACGTATCACTTATGGCTACGTCCAGGTAATGATATCGTTAAGGAAGCAGGTGGCTTGCATAAATTCATGAACTGGGATCGCCCAATTTTAACAGATTCAGGTGGTTTCCAAGTATTTTCACTTAGCCAATTCCGTAAAATTGAAGAGGAAGGTGTACATTTCCGTAACCATTTGAACGGGGACAAGCTATTTTTAAGTCCAGAAAAGGCTATGGAAATTCAAAATGATCTTGGGTCCGATATTATGATGGCATTTGATGAATGTCCACCATTCCCTGCAACACATGAATATATGTTAAAATCGGTAGACCGTACAACACGCTGGGCGAAGCGTTGTAAAGATGCGCACGCTCGTCCAGAAGAGCAAGGTTTATTTGGGATTATTCAAGGTGGCGAATACGAAGATTTACGTCGTCGCTCAGCGGAGGCGTTAGTAGAGCTTGACTTCCCGGGCTATGCGATTGGTGGTTTATCGGTGGGTGAGCCTAAAGATATCATGAACAAAGTATTAGAATTCACGACACCATTAATGCCTGATAACAAACCTCGTTACTTAATGGGGGTTGGTTCACCTGATTCACTTATTGATGGAGCAATTCGTGGGATTGATATGTTTGACTGTGTATTACCGACACGTATTGCACGTAACGGGACATTAATGACATCTGAAGGCCGCTTGGTCGTGAAAAATGCAAAGTATGCTCGTGACTTTGGTCCAATCGATCCAAACTGTGACTGCTATACTTGTAAAAACTATTCTCGTGCTTACGTGCGTCATCTAATTCGTACAGAAGAGACATTTGGGATTCGTTTAACGTCTTATCATAACCTTCACTTCCTGTTGAAATTAATGGAGCAGGTGCGTGAAGCAATTCGTGAGGACCGCCTAGGTGATTTCCGTGAAGAGTTTTTCGAGAAGTATGGATTTAACGAACCGAATGCAAAAAACTTCTAGTTTTGGAATATATATTAGCGAAATTTTACCTATAATAGAAAAACTATTGATAATATAGAAAAATTTTGGGCTAGTCCATCGCTTTTTTAGGGTGGAATGGTCTATACTAAAAAAGTGAGATTTGGAAAGGGGGCAAGAATTATGGAGCAATATTCTGGCTTAATAATGATTTTAATAATGTTCGTTGCGATGTGGTTTATTTTAATCCGTCCTGCTAAAAAAAGACAACAGGAAACGCAAAATATGCAAAGTAGCTTACAACGTGGTGATAAAATTATTACAATCGGTGGCTTACATGGTGTTGTTGACTCAATTGAGGACACATCTGTAACATTAATCATTGCTGATAATGTACGTGTGAAATTTGACCGTCAAGCAATCGGACGCATCGCAAATGACCAAAAATAATTCAAAGAGGCGTTGTTCCAAAGTTATTTGGACAGCGCCTTATGAAATTTTACAAAAAGCTATGTCGTGAAATGGCACTGACTACCTTTTTTGAGACAGTAAGAAAACACCTTTTAAACTGCCAGTTGACGGTATTTTACCGGTGACTGGTTGTTTAGTTTCGTTTGGATACGGATATTGTTATAATAGTGTATATATTCTTCGACTATTCGAATCACACAAGCATTAGACGTGCTGTGTATTCCGTCGAGGTAGAACGTTTCGGACTTTAGCGAGGAGTGAAACGTTTCGATTGGGGAATTATCAGCGGGTGTGCCTTTGCGGGACATGCTCATGATAATTCCTTTTTCTTTTACTGCTGCTTGATAGTCATATGACGTATACACAGAGCCCTGATCGCTATGCAGAATGATATCCTCAGGCAGCTGTTTCAATTGAGCGAGCGTATCTAAGATAAACGATGTATCTTGTGTACCACCGACTGTATAGGCAATGATTTCACCGTTGTATAAATCCATGATGCTTGAAAGATATAACATCGACTGACCAAAAG
>NZ_PYWI01000030.1 GCF_003049575.1 Lysinibacillus parviboronicapiens
ATAAACTTACCTCATTACTACAATAAATTTATTTTAGAATTAAATAGTGATAACTCTTTGAATAATAAACACTTTAATTCAATTAGAAAAACGATTAGAGAATATCAACTTCTATTAGAGGGAATCCCTTATAAGTATAAGAATACTAGATTTACGTATAAAGACTTGGAAGAGCTTTTGTATTCTAATTCCAAAGATATTAGGCGAGAGGCTTGGTTAGCAATAAATCAAATAAGAAATAAGTATTTATTTGATATAGAAAAACTATTTAAAAAAATAATTATAGAAAGAAATAATTTAGCATCAAAAAAAGGTCATGAAAATTACAAGGAATATGTATTGTCGAATAAAGATAAGCCAAGAGGATTAAGAGATATAACTTTAAATTTTGTTGAAACAAATATAGTTCCACTAAAAAAAATATATGAAGAAAAGCTATGTGAATCGTTAAACCTTGATTCATTAAACCCTTGGGATGTGAGGGTAGATAGTACTAATTTAATTTATAGATTTGCGAATGAAAGTGATTTTATAAATGTTATTGGTGAATCGCTTAAGGGAATTGATCTGGATATCTATCACTTTTTTCGTGATGAGTTAATTTATCGAGGTAATTATGATATAGATGTAAATGAAAACAAAGAAAATTTGAATTATTGTACTATTATTGGGGAAAAAGAAGCTGTTCCATTTGTATTTATGAACTTAAATTATAATTATCGAGATTTGATAAGTTTCATTCATGAAATTGGTCACGCTTTTCATTTTTATTCTGCTTATAAAAAAACACCTTTGAAATTTTATAGTAAACCTCAATTAGAAATAGCAGAAATAGGGAGTATGACTTTAGAATTAATATTTATCGAAAATTTAAAAAAGAATAGCTTACTAGAAAATAATGTGATTAAAGCTTTGGAGAAGTATTATTACTCAGATGTGTTATATACATTAACAGCTTCATGTATGTTTGAAGAATTCGAAAGACATATATATACTGAGCCAGATTCTATATTTTCCGATAAATTTAATATATTAATGGATAAATATAACGGTATCATAGATATGGGAAAATATAAAACTGAAATGAATCATCAATGGAGATTTTCAAAACATTTATTCTTAATCCCATTTTATTCATTAGAATATGCAATATCACAGTTGATAGGATGCTTAATACTTATTGATTATAAAAATGATCCTATTAAAACCCTGGAAAAATTTAAATTTACTTTATCTAAAGGAAATATTAACATTAAAGAATTTTTAACTAGCATGAATTTAGAATTTACTAAAGAAAAATTGAAAAGTGTTATGAATTTTTTAGAATCAAAACTAGAATAATTTAATAAACAAAGAGTGATTTAAAAGATAAATTTTGATGGAGCTGATTCTGTGGTAAATTTAAAGACATTTGGTTTATTGGATTCAATAAGTGATCAATTCCTTCACTTTGAAAGTCAAGGATATAGATTAGGTAGGGTAGTCTCGGAACATAAGGGGCTTTATAAAGTAATTACTGAGTTAGGTGAAGTTATTGGAAATTTACCAGGTAGTTTTTTGAATAAGGTCTCTGAAAGCTCAGATTATCCTGCAGTTGGTGATTGGGTATTATGTACAATAAGAGAGTATGAAATGAGAGCAACTATACATAAAGTATTTGAAAGATTTAGTAAAATTTCGCGAAATGCAGCTGGAAAAGCCAATCAAGAACAGGTTATTGCTACAAATATAAATACTGTGTTTATTACAGTATCTTTAAATAGTGATTTTAATTTAAGAAGAATTGAACGTTATTTAACAGCAACATATGATAGTGGTAGTAATCCAGTAATAGTACTTACCAAATGCGATCTTGTTAGTGAAGAAGAATTAATAAAAAGAATTGCAGAAGTTCGAGACATTGCTTTTGGCACTTCAATATATTGTGTTAGTGTCTTAACTGGAAAAGGGGTTGAGGAAATTGAAAAGTACTGTGGTGAGGGGCAAACAGTAGCTCTTTTAGGTTCTTCTGGGGCAGGGAAATCTACTTTATGTAATTATTTAACTGGTATAGAACTTCAAATAACTCAGGATATTAGAAATGATGACAAAGGGAGACACACAACGACTCACCGTCAATTAATTAACCTTCCATCTGGAGGGAATTTAATAGATACACCAGGTATGAGAGAGTTGCAAGTATGGGATACAAATAATAGTGTTACTAACAGTTTCACAGATATTAAAGAGCTTGCGTCAACATGTTATTTTAATAATTGTACACATATAAATGAACCTGGTTGCTCTGTACTGGGTGCTGTAGAGGAAAACTTACTTAATCAAGATAGATTAGATAACTATTTTAAAGTTGAAAATGAAATTAAACATTTAGAAAGGAAAAATGATAAAATAAAACAAAGTCAATTTAAGAAAAGTCAAAAGAAGGAAGCTCGTTACAGAAAAAAAATAAAAGGTAAATTTATTTAAATACAAGTTACTTAAAAATGATGGTGAAGAAATTGCTAGCCAATGGGTATTGGTAAAGGGCTTAAAGATGAGTCTATTTGTGATAAATTTAATTTGGCTATGAGAAGGAATTCTTCTTATAGCCTTTTTTGTATTTTATAAACCCTATAACTAGTGGTATGAAATCCAGATGCTAGAAGATTTTGATTTAATACGTACAAAATAGAAGTGAAGCGTAAACCCGTAATCAAATAACGCATATAAATAACCAGGCACCTCCGGTACTGAAGTGCTCTCTGTCAAGTAGACAGTGGAAATAATAAAAATACTTTATGCGGCTTGATCCCTGAATTCTAAAGAGCTCAAAACGTTTATCGTTATTAGAGCTATTGTTGTTACTGAATAAAGAGACAAATGCCATTTCTATTAAAACATGTACAGATACTTTAAAAATCAGATTTGCTGTATTGCTAGTCTTTAGGAAATTACTTTTCATCCCTCAATTTAATAAGATGGAGCGATGAGTAGGCCGTAAGCTATACAAAGTAATTTATATGTAGAGGAGTCTTCTTTGTGAGTCTAACAAACATTCTTTTTTGTTGTTCCGCTGATAACGGTTTACAGAGTTGTCCGAGAGTAAGGCAAAAGAAAAAAGTAGTATTGACGTTGAGAACATTCAATACTACTCATTTTATATTAAATGTAAGGACCGTTTAATTGAAGAAGCTTTTTTGTCTCAAAAGATACGATTGACATAAAACGATATACTATTGGTAAAGTATGAATGGGTCATTATGAAGAGAAATCCTTGAAATGTTATCAAACTAGGTGTTTTTACTAAACGGGGGAGAAACTTTATCGTGCAGATTTTTTAGAAGAAATAGCAAAATCACTCATAAATAAATCAACAATTACGTTGAAAAAAATGAGGTCTTGTGGTAAATTTATATGGATAGACATTGTATAATTTTTTTGTATATTATCCCTATTTTAATTATACGATACAATCAATTCTTTAGTCAACCCTTATATTTATTTTTTAAGGAGTGTTTGCTATGAAATCAGTATTGCAAGAGCAAAAACGAGTGAAAAGTGAAATGGAAATAATGAAGGAGCGAATCAGCAGACTAGAGGAAGAAACTAGCCAGCGCCAGAACGAAGTGATTTCTATCCGCAAATATGTTGAGGATGAAATCAAGGGGAATATGGATACCTTCGACGATTGTCTTAAGACCATCATTGGCTTAAGACAAGAGGCTCAAGCGTTGCCATAAATCAAAGCACCAAAAGACATACATACAAGAAATTGTCAGCGCTGCACCGTAGGCAGGAGGTTCCTTATAATCGAGGGAAGTGGGCGTAGCCGGCAGCGGCAAGATTTGCCGGTAACAATGCACTTTATTTAACGTAGAAAGTAGGACTGATTCTATTTGTCAAAGGAAACCAATTCTGTTCAAAAAAACCGCCATACGGCATGATTGCCATTTTATTTATCGGGGCCTTTGTTGCTATATTAAATGAAACATTACTAAACGTTGCCCTTCCATCTATTATGGAAGAATTCAATGTGAATGCAACTACAGTACAATGGCTCTCTACAGGTTACATGCTTATTAACGGTATTTTAATACCAGCGAGTGCGTTCTTCATTCAGCGCTTTTCTGATAAAAAGTTATTTATTACAGCAATGTTATTGTTTACTTTGGGCACACTCCTAGCTAGTATTGCACCTGCATTTGGTGTGTTATTAGGGGCACGAATGATTCAAGCTTCAGGCTCCGCAATTATGATGCCGTTATTAATGAATGTCATGCTTACCGCATTTCCAGTTGAAAAAAGAGGTACAGCAATGGGCATGTTTGGTCTTGTAATGATTACAGCTCCAGCGATTGGACCAACTCTTTCTGGATGGTTGATTGAGCATTACAGTTGGAGAATGTTATTCGATCTTGTTCTGCCAATTGCCGTTTTAACCTTAATTTTTGCAGTCTTTAAATTAAAAGATGTCACACCACAACGTGCTATTAAGCTTGATTTCATGTCTCTCGTTTTATCAAGCATAGGATTCGGTGGCTTGCTGTATGGCTTTAGTTCTGCAGGGAAAAAGGATGGGATAGTCCACTCGTGTACGGTACGATTATAATTGGTGCACTTGCTTTAATTACCTTTATAGTACGTCAACTTCGGATGGATGATCCAATGCTTGAGTTTCGTATCTACAAATATCCAATGTTCGCCTTGTCATCGGCTATTTCAATCGTGATTGCGGTCGCCATGTTTTCAGCAATGATCTTGATGCCAATCTATGTACAAACCATTCGTGGAATTTCACCTATGGACTCTGGCCTATTAATGCTTCCTGGAGCAATTGTTATGGGGATTATGTCGCCCATTACAGGGAAACTCTTTGATAAGTATGGGGCAAGAATTTTGGCCGTGAGTGGGTTGACCATTACCGTTGTGACATCTTATTACTTTAGCAAAATTGGTATGGATACGGCTTATTCTACCCTTGTGCTGCTGTATACCTTCCGTATGTTTGGGATGTCAATGGTCATGATGCCGGTCATGACAAATGGTTTGAATCAGCTACCAGCGATAAATAATCCACACGGAACAGCTATGAACAATACACTACAACAGGTATCAGGTGCCATTGGTTCCGCGTTGTTGATTACTGTAATGAACAACCAAACGACAGTAAAAGCAGAGGAATTAGCTGCTGACCATCTGCACAGGCTACAACTGAAATACAACAACAAATCATGAATGAAGCGATGTTACATGGTATTAATTTTACCTTTTTCATTTCTACATTGATTGCGGTTATAGCACTCATTCTGGCTTTCTTTATTAAAAGGGTAAAACCCAATCAGGAGGATAAGACGGATGAAGAAGTTGGGGTTCAACATGTAGATACTGGTAAAGAGTGATAAATATACTGAAAACCAGGTGATGCCTAGCTCTGGCACCGCCCGGTTTTTTTATTTCACAACCACCAATTCTTCAAAGCTCGATTACTATGATTAATTGCTTTAACATCCGCATGCTTTATTCTATAAAACAAAAGGAGAGTATGTATATTTCACCACTTTCTTCTATTCAACTAATCTGCACTGTTAGGTGATATGTAGTTAAAGATACTGCTGTCATCTCTTTTCAGGCGCGGCCATAGCTTTATAGTGTTACATATAACCAGCTCATTGATTTGTAGGGGCTTTTTCATTAACCATTCAATATAAGAAGTAACAGTTGGAATTGCAGGAATTATTTGTTTTTTAGTGTGGGTATAGTAACATAGTTATTGTGTTCGCAATGTGTGATTGTTCATTCGGTATTTTAACGATTAATTTGAGCAATTAAAGAGACTTCAACGATGAAGGACGGGGGTTAGATATGGAAAAAGAAGCGCTTATTTCAAAATTTCATAAAGAGCTAAGACAATATGCAGAGGTAGAGGGTTACAAAAGAGAAGCAACAGCAGATGTTGTGCGTCACATATCCCAGTTTGGTGAGAAGAGTTTTATTATTGCGTCTAACTTAACCGATGTTAATGTAGAAAAAGTAATTGAACAAGAAGTTAACTATTTTCGAAAGCTGAATCAACCTTTTGAATGGAAAGTATACAGTTATGATAAGCCGTCAAATTTAAAGGAGCGGCTTGCCCAGCAAGGCTTTACAATCGAAGATCCGGAAGCAGTGATGGTTTTAAAATTGGAACCACAGCATGCGCTACTATCGGAGACAACACCGCTCCATTTGCAGGAAATAACGGATGAACAAGGTATTCAAGATATTGTCAAACTAGAAGATACTATTTGGCATGTTTCACATCTAGAAATGGGCAACAGACTATGGCGGGTCAAACAAGCTATACCTGAAGCACTGCACCTTTATGGTGTTTATGAAGATGACCAGCTTGTTAGTGCGGCATGGATGTATACTGAAAACAAGTCATCCTTTGTCAGTTTATGGGGCGGTTCAACATTGCCTGACTACCGAGGAAGGGGCTATTATTCGGCACTTCTAGCCGCAAGGGCACAAAAAGCATTTGAACAAGGTTATCGTTATCTTACAGTCGATGCTAGTCCGATGAGTAGACCGATTCTCGAAAAATTTGGTTTTTGTTGTCTTGCTTATGCGTATCCTTGCGATTCACCATCGAATAACAGCTAAGTATTCGTGTATGCTATACCACAAGGACATTTTATTAAAGCTTTCTACGACTTTATCAGAAATAACTCATATAGTGCTTACTATTGATAAAAATACAGTGCAAGTCACATCCAATCGGGTGTGGCTCTTTGGTGCCTTTATGGAGTCGTGAATGGAATTGGGAGTAATCAAAAGGTTATTGCTAGGCAATTCTGACACCAAAACGTTTTAAACGCGACTGGACATTCAAGATTACGACATGCGTTTAGAAAAGTAGTCGACTTTGTGAACAGGACTGACTTTTGCAGTAAAAGGAATCAGAGGTTTGAAATTGTTTTCATTCCTAGAATATGCTTTACTAGTAGTGAATTGGATGAGGAAAGGTTTTAATAAAGTATGAAAAACAAGCAATGGACAATTACGATGGTTTTGGTAGTTGTCAGTATTTTTTTAGTGGCACTGAATATGCGTCCTGCTGTGACCGCTATTGGACCACTGTTTACGATATTGATGGAATCGCTTCATGTTTCGAATACTCAGATGAGTCTATTAACATCAATTCCGGTGTTTTGTATGGGGCTCTTTGCACCAGTTGCTGTGCCATTGCAAAAAAAGCTTGGAACGAAGACGGCGATCATGCTGCTGGTAGTAATCGTCCCTAGCAAATGGCTTGCGGTTTCTTGAGGAAAATTATGTACTGCTTGTGGCCACAAGCTTTGCGGCTGGCTTTGCCATTGCCATTATCGGGCCGATTGTAAACGCCTATATTAAGGAAAAATTCCCGAAGCGCTTTGCGACAGTCGTTGGCGTTTATTCTTTTGGCATTGGAACGGGTGCAACATTGAGTGCGGCGTTGACAGTATCATTTTATAATCGTTTTAATCAACATTGGACAGTTGCGCTTGGTAGTTGGGTAGTGCTTGCAGTTATAGCATTCGTTTTTTGGTTACTCGTTGTTCGAAGCGAGCAGGATTATTTGACGAGTCAAGAAGAGACGACACAAGGAGCAGCACGCAATCCTTGGAAAAATCGTCGTGCATGGACAATCTTAGTGTACTTTGGCTTACAAACATCATTATTCTTTTCGATGATGTCTTGGTTATCGCCAATGTTGCAGGATAAAGGCTTTTCACTTGTTGCCGCAAGCTCCATGTTAACATATATGTCGATTGTTCAAATGATTGGTAATATTGTTATTCCAATGCTGATGGAGAAGTGGCCAAACCGCATTACATGGCTAGTTGCATTAGGGGCACTTGGCATAATAGGCTTTATATTATTATGGGTAGGTACAGGAGCAATGTTATGGGTGGCAGTATTCATCATCGGTATTGTTTTAAGTGGCTTATTTCCAATTGGCTTATTACTACCACTTGATGAAGCACGCACTAACGAAGAAGCAAATAGTTGGTCTTCAATGGTGTTATCAGGTGGTTTTATGATGAGTTCGATCATTCCTATTTTAATCGGCTATTGCTATGACGTGACAGGAAATCACGCCTTTACGTATGTTATTTTTATCGTATTAATGCTTGGTATTATTACAACAACCTTTATCTTAAAGAAAAATAATTAAAAGGCATGCTGCGAAAAAGTAGCATGCCTTTTCTTTCCAATATGACGAATTTTGTAGGTAAATGTACGTAAAAGTGTATGCCTAAATAGAGATTTAATAGGTGTTTAGATATAGTTAGTTGGTGAGTGCTATAATATCAAAAAAATATTTCACTAATAATATTATTATGTAAACTTGAAACGTTTGAAAACCTTGTTTATGATAGGAAAGAGGAAAGATGCTTAAATAGAAAGTTTTGGTGAACGTATGCGAAAAAAGATGCTCATACTCGGAGCGGCAAGTCTGCTATTAACAGGCTGTGGCGATCAATCGGTTGCTGAAATGTTTAAATCGGAAAAGGCACAAGTAAAAACGGAAAAGTCTGTGAGTAATTCAGAACAAAAGATTGTACCAGAGGTAAAAGTCGTTGGGGAGAACGGTATCGGTGCAGGTATTATTGTGAAACAGGAGCCGAATATGCTCTATATTGTGACGAATGGTGCACTTGTTGCTTCGAAGCCTACTGCACTCGTACAACTTAGTAACGATAAAACGGTTGCGGCTGATGTTTACTATATGTCTACTGCTTATAATATCGCGATTTTACAAGTTAAGTACAAAGCTTCAGTAAATGTGCCAGTTGTCTATAGTGGTGAATTAAATAAGCTGGCTGTTTATGTGGACGGCTTACCACACACCATCAATAAATATAGCGATAGAGTAGCTGCCTATTATGTAGATGCGGATGAAGAATTGCCACTAGGAAGCCCAGTAATGGCAGCAGAGAATGGTGAAATCGTGGGCATTTATTTTAATCGACGGCACAACGGCGCTTCACAACCATACATACTGCCATTTAAAGATATTGCACAGCTATTAGATGAATGGATTGCAGAGGGGATGAAAACAAAGGATCGCTTATCACAATCCAAAAACTTGTACCCTTATATTGAAGAAGGGGATAAAGAGGGCGTCAAACAAGCGGTAGAAAAGTACGGTAAAAATGTTTTTGCCTACAATGCCGATGAAGTGAAAATTTTTATTGATACTTTTCATGAACATTTAAAAGCTGCCGTCACAATCAATGATGCAAGCGTCATGAAAAAAGTAACGGGTGCAGATGATTTACAAAGTACTATGGATAGCATGGTAGCTTACTACGCATCAAAAAATGCAAAAATCCACTTTTCAAATACAAATATTAAAAGTATTGACATGGTAGGACAAAATATTGTGGTACGAGCAAAAACAGAGTACGTGCTGATAAATTCAGCGGGGCAGGAGGCACTTGCCAACTCCTTGATGAAATATGAAATTTTCAAAAATGAACAGGGCGAATATAAGCTTATTCGTCTTACTGCTGAGGAGTGAGGTATAGAATGGAGCAAGCAAGACAAATGTTACAACACCACTTTGGCTACGATTCATTTCGCATTGGACAGGCACAAATTATAGAGCAGGCCTTAAGTGGACAGTCAAGTCTTTGCGTGATGCCAACGGGCGGTGGGAAATCCATTTGCTATCAAATTCCTGCACTGATGTCAAAGGGGATTACAATTGTCATTTCACCGCTAATTTCACTTATGCAAGATCAGGTAGAATCGTTACGTGCCGCAAATATACCTGCTGCTTACATCAATAGTACGTTAACAGCTCAGGAAGTAGATGAAACGATGCAGTTAGCGAGTGCAGGTTATTTAAAGTTGCTCTATATTGCCCCAGAGAGACTAGAAAGTACATCGTTTTTACAAGCACTATCTCATTTTAATGTCCCTTTAGTTGCTGTTGATGAGGCGCATTGTATATCCCATTGGGGCCATGATTTCCGACCAAGCTACCGTGCCATTCAAAAGTTATTTACATTGTGGTCTCACAAGCCGACTGTCTTAGCACTTACTGCGACTGCAACACCCGCTGTGTGCGAAGATATTCGACAATTATTAGATATTGACGAGCAAGCGACAGTCATTACCGGCTTTGCACGTGAAAATCTGTCTTTTTCAGTGTTAATTGGTGAAAACAAAGAACGTTTTATAAAAAATTATATTGAAAAAAACAATCATGAAGTGGGCATTATTTATGCGGCGACTAGGAAAGCGGTAGACGGGTTGTATGAGGTGTTATCCCGCTCTGGTGTATCTGTTGCTAAATATCATGCAGGGTTATCTGAGGACATGCGTATGTCTGAGCAAGAACGCTTTTTGAAGGATGAAGCCCGCATCATGGTGGCAACCAATGCATTTGGTATGGGAATTGATAAGAGTAATGTCCGTTTTGTTATTCATTATCAAATGCCACGTAATATGGAGAGTTATTATCAGGAAGCGGGTCGTGCAGGTCGTGACGGTTTGCCAAGTGCTTGTATTCTGCTTTATGCATCTGGAGATGTCCAGACACAACGTTTTTTAATCGAGCAAACACAAGATGAAACTCGAATTGCCCAAGAGTTAGCAAAGCTTCAAACCATGGTGGATTATTGTCACACAGAAGGTTGTTTGCAAAATGCCATTTTGACGTATTTTGGAGAGCTAGCAGGTGAGCCGTGTGGACGATGCGGTAATTGTAATGATGAACGTGAAGTGAAGGATGTTACAGTAGAAGCACAAAAGGTATTAGCTTGTGTAGTGCGGATGGGGCAAAAATTTGGCAAAACGATGGTGGCACAAGTATTAATTGGTTCGAAAAATCAAAAAGTCTTGGAATTTGGTTTTACGAGGCTTTCCACATATGGCATATTAAAGGGTCATTCTTCAAAGGAAGTATCGAATTTTATTGAATTCTTAATTGCAGAGGGGTTACTTGCCGTGAAGCATGGCACGTTCCCGACGATTTATGTGTCCGATGAAGGCAAAGCCGTTCTTCTTGGTGAACATCAGGTAACGCGAAAAGAAGCGGTCACTGTACGTAGACTTGCAGAGAATGATCCATTATTTGAGCATTTACGATTGTTGAGAAAAGACATTGCTGACGAGGAAAGTGTACCACCGTTTGTGGTGTTCTCTGATAAGACCTTACGTGAGTTATGTGACAAAAAGCCGACCGAGCTAGAAGGACTTCGAAATGTGAGTGGTATTGGGGAAGTGAAATTTGAGAAATATGGCAAGCGTTTCTTTGAGGCACTACAGTCGTTTACAGAAAGTAACGGATAAGTCGTAAAATTGTCGCCTCTTACAACAGGGGGCGGCAATTTTTGCGTATGAACGTAATGGCATGAACTAAATTTACATGTATCAGCAAATGATAACCACGTATTTTGAGCAGACTTTGTTCACAATACGTGGTTATTTAATGCGATTTATGATCTGACTTTGACAACGTGTTCTAAGAGTTGTTTTTTATATGTTTTTGACATCCTCCTCCGTGATAACAATTTTAACAACGAGCACTATGCAGTGTTCATAGTTAGCATTGTTTGTGGAACGGGACCTTATAAGAAATCCGCTAGAATCTATCATGACATCTCTCGCAACAAGCGTCTTATTGTGCTTTACATATAAACTAATATGCTATTGCAGACTGCTATATTATTTCTTCCAGTGTTGTTCAATAAATGTATCACGTCCAGAGATAGTACGATCTTGTTTATAATGTTGTGGTTCTTTTTTATAATAATCCTGATGGTAATCTTCCGCTGGATAAAAGTGTTGAGCATCACGAATAATGGTTACAATAGGTTTATCAAAGCGACCACTTTTAGCAAGCTTTTCCTTCGAGGCTATTGCTATGTGCTTTTGTTCCTCCGTATATGTAAAAATTGCAGTCGCATAAGAAGCACCGCGGTCATGGAATTGACCATATGCATCGGTAGGATCAATTTGCATCCAGTAGATATCTAGTAACTGCTCATAGCTAAAAATGGCTGCATCATATTCAATTTCGACCACTTCTAAATGGCCGGATGTTCCTTTTTTTACATCTTCATAGGTCGGGTTTTCTATGTGACCACCCATATAACCAGAAGTGACTTTATGTATACCATCCCATTCAACAAATGGCTTTACCATACACCAAAAACAACCGCCAGCAAATGTAGCTTTTTCAATCATTTTACTCATCCTCTCTTTTGTGAAAATAGTATAGCATTTTTTTGCTCATTACTGGTAATTTAGGTGTAGAATAACGGGTAGATAGATTTTACGAGTTAGTAGTATAAAAAATGAAACTTTACGTACTATCAATCGTTAAATTAACTATAAAAATTAGAGGAGTTAATGAGTTATGGAAGAGGAAGAGTATACAAGACGCTCGCAACGTCCCAAAAAACGCCGTTTACGGAAAGGGCGCGCCATTTTTACGTTGTTGCTACTGTTTGTCATTGTAATAGCTGTTTATTCGGTTATACAATATCGAAGCGGCTTACAATTAGCATCAGATACAAAGGTGGCACAGGAAGATTTTAGCGGCGATCAAATAAAAGGCGATATTGAAAACTATTTATTATTAGGTATTGATACTCGTGGTGAAGAAAAATCACGTACAGATACAATGATGGTGTTATCTTGGAATAAGGCTACGAATGATGTGAAACTTGTGTCGTTTATGCGGGATATTTATGCGGATATACCTGGCTATCAGTCCTATAAATTAAACACAGCCTACTATTTAGATGGCGTCCAACTTTCAAAGGAAACGATTAGCAATATGTTTGGCTTGCCGATCCATCATTATGCACTTGTCGATTTTAAAAATTTTGAATCACTTGTTGATATTTTAGCGCCAAATGGTGTTGAAATGGATGTAGAAAAGGATATGTCCGAAAAAATCGGCGTCACGCTTACACAGGGTGTGCATCATTTAAATGGTCAGGAATTACTCGGCTATGCTCGATTCCGACAAGATGCTGAAGGGGACTTCGGTCGAGTGGCACGTCAGCAGAAAGTAATTGAAGCATTGAAAAATGAAATATTAGCGCCTCAAAACATCCTCAATTTACCGAAATTCGTTGGGGCTGCACAGGGCTATATAACAACAGATTATTCATCAGCTGGTGAAATTCAGCAAGTTCTGAAAATGCTCTCTAAAGGGAAGGTATCGATTGAGAAAGCTACAGTGCCAATCGAAGGAAGCTATGAATTCCAAAACTTTAGCCACGCTGGTTCAGCCATCGTTATTGATGTTGAAAAAAACAAAGAATTTTTACGTGAATTTTTAGGTATTTCATTAGAGTGATTTTTAGCAAAAGCCAACATTATCCTGTAATATAAAGGGAGAGCAACTGGATTGGGGTGACTATATGGAAAAAGAAAGACCGAAAGAGCGGTCAAATTTGTTTTCGACGAAATTTATTCGCTTTCTAGGTGGTAAAAACTTATTATTTACATTGTTTATTTTATTATTACTTGCATGTGTTATTTTTATGTTCGATAAAGTTTCCTTCATATTTACCCCCCTTCAAGTATTATTTGAAGTGGTTATTTTACCAGGAGTACTGGCAGTCATCGGATATTATTTATTGCGTCCATTACTAGCCATTTTAGAAAACTGGCGGATTCCAAGAATTTGGGGCATCTTAATTTTATATATTGGGGTTATTGGCGTAATTACTTTACTCGTCGTACTTGTGTATCCGTTCTTGCGGGAACAATTTACGAATTTAGCCCAAGAATTCCCTGTGTATTTTATGGCACTCACGCAAAAAATTGTGGATTACTTGAATAATTCACGTATCAATGAATACTTAGATAATATTAATTTTAACTATGAGCAAGTTGTTACGAATTTCACAACTGATATGGTTGAAACGGTAAAAGACACGGCAGCCAATTTAGCGCAAGGTGTTGCTACAGGTATTACAGGCTTTTTATCAACCTTAACAGGAATCATTCTATCACTTGTAACGGTACCATTTATATTATTTTACTTATTAAAGGATGGCGAAAACCTACCGAAATTTATTATAAAGATTTGCCCGCCACGTATGCGTAAAGGTTTACATGAAGTGTTGCACGATATGGACAAGCAAATTAGTTCATACATACAGGGTCAAATTTTAGTTTCTATGTGTATTGGGGCAATGGTAACGATTGGTTTTTTGATTATCGGTATGGATTACGCGTTATTACTTGGTTTCCTTGCGATGATTACCAGTGTTGTACCGTATTTAGGGCCGGTTATCGCCATTACGCCTGCAGCAATTATTGCGCTCGTGACATCGCCATTTATGCTTATTAAACTAGCGATAGTATGGACTGTTGTTCAGCTGATTGAAGGGAAATTTATTTCTCCACAAATTATGGGGAAATCATTAAGTATCCATCCAATTTCCATTATTTTCGTTTTGTTAACAGCAGGTTCGTTATTCGGCGTCCCAGGTGTCATTTTAGGGATTCCTGGATACGCAATCTTAAAAGTTTTTGTGAAGCATATGTTCAGACTGTTTAAACTGCGTTACAACCGCTATGAGGATGAGGCACAGCAAAAATATGATGTGTGAATTAAAACAGTTGCTACGACTTGTAGCAACTGTTTTTTAGCGAAACAAGGCAAAAGGCCATCAGCCATTATTTTATATCTACAAAACAATAAAGTCCTTCCAACTAATATGTGCGGAAGGACTTTATTGAATTAATGGCTACTTAATAGGTCTAGTCATTTATTTGTAATTATTGCGCGCTCTATTTTCCCACCATGATAACAGTAGTATCTTTCTACATCCATGTGTTTAATGCTGTGAAGTGATTGTTGTGCAGTTTCAATATCTAAGCAAAAATGTGGGTTGGCAATTTTCAATTCATTATTTTCTACTATAGCGGCATCGCCAGTAATGACTGTTTTTAATGCGGGAATATGCAGAGAAATATGACCAGATGTATGCCCAGGCGTTGATATGACGACACATTCATTACTGAGAATACAATCGCCATTGCTTACGATTGTATCGACTTGCACATGCTTTAAACAGGTTAATTGTTTAATGAATGCTTGTCCAAATTCCTTTTGAGTATCTGGTAATACTTCTAACATCTTCTCAGCTTGTAGTAATCTTTCTGATTTAGTGGTTCCTTCAATCGCATCTTTTTCAATTGCACTCGCCATAATTTTAAGGTGAGGGTATTTGACTTTAAAATCAAACAAAGAACCGATGTGATCGTCATCATAATGTGTAATGATAATATTTTTTAGATCGTTCATTTTATAACCGAGTGCAATGATTCGTTGTTCTATCATTGGCATAAACTGTGGGTATCCAGTATCTACTAATGTTAAATCATTATTATCAATAATTAACGTAGGGTATATAAAGTGTGTTTCGTTATTGTAGTGATAAGGTAAAGCCAATTCTTCTATTTTTATCATAGTTTTTCCTCCAACCTACACGATTGTATGATTCGGTAGTCAATACTTATCATTATATACCATAGCAATTGGATAAACATTTATAATAAATTTTGCTCGTTTACAAGTAATTGAATAAATAAAGGGTCTGTTCAAAAGTTGAAAAATCGACAATTGAACAGACCCTATATCGTTAGTGGTTATTAGTGTTGCAGCTGTAGTTGTACTTGTGCTAAACGATCAACTGCTTCTTGCAGTACTTCTTTAGGTTGTACTAAAGCTAAACGTAAATAGCCTTGTCCTGCAGAGCCAAATACTGTTCCAGGCACTGTCACAACGCCTACTTGTTCAATGAGCTTGAAAGCAAGTTCTGTGCAATCCATATCGTACGGATATTTTGCCCAGACAAACATGCCACCATTTGAAGGGGCCGCATCCCATCCGAGGCCACGTAAGCCATTCATCAACGTTTTATGACGCTCAGAGAATGTTGCACGCAAGTTTGCGGTAATTTCCTCTGCGTTATCTAGTGCGACTACTGCAGCGTCTTGAATTGGTTCAAAGATACCGAAATCTAAATTAGATTTAAGTTGCTTCATAATGGCAATCATCTCTGCGTTCCCCGCGATATAAGCAATACGTGTACCAGCTAAGCTAAAGCTTTTTGAAAGAGAGTTAATTTCCATGCCAACTTCTTTTGCTCTAGGGGCTGAAAGGAAACTAATCGGACCTTCTCCTGTAAAGTAAAACTCTGAATAAGCAGCATCATGTAATACGATGACGTTATATTTTTTCGCAAAGGCAATCACTTTTGCAAAATAATCTAAAGAGGGCATTGCAGGAACTGGGTTACCAGGTAAGTTTAAAATAAGTAGCTTTGCCTTGTGCGCAATTTCTTCTGGCACAGCATCTAAATCCGGTAAAAAGTTATTTTCAGCTGTTTGTGGCATGTAATAGGGTGTTGCGCCTGCAAGATGAATTCCAGCATCGTAGGCAACATATGCTGGATTTGTTGAAAGAACGATGTCTCCTGGATCACAAAAGGCCATTGGTAAATGTACTAAACCTTCTTGAGAGCCAATTGTTTGTATGATTTCACAAGCGGGGTCTAAATCCACATTGCTACGTCTTTTGTAATAGCGACTAACTGAATCATAAAAACGTTGGGTGCCTGTTAATGTGTAACCATATGACTCTGCTAGATTCGCTCTATATGATAATTGCTCGCGAATTTTTTCATGTGGGGGAAGGTCAGGGCTACCTAAACTTAAATCAATCATAGTCATGCCTTTTGCTTGTTGTTGTTTTGCGAAGTTTTTTAAATCTCCAAAAATAGCTGGTGTAAATAATGACATTTTTTTTGATGGTTCGATTTTCAAACGACTACACTCCTTATAGTTGTATAACAGAATAGTAGTACACATTTTATCATACTAAAGCGCATAAAGGGGAAGTTATTCTGAAAAAAGAATATATTTTTGTAATGGAGAAGATGTGCGCATAGACTAGAAGAAATATTTTAAAATCTGGTGTAAACTAAAAGAAAATAAATAGTATCTATGCTTCTACGGCGGGATTATTTGAGGCCTTCAACTCATATTACGAAAGTTAGGGGGGAGTTACATGAAAGTATGTTCGTTAAGTGGACCTAGTGGAACAGGAAAAAGTACAAGTGCCCTTGTTTTTGCTCATAAGGTAGGAATAGAGGCTATTATTGATGATGGTTTACTGATCGTAAACGGAGTCAAAGTAGCGGGCGTATCCGCAAAATTTGAGAAAAATACAATTACAGCGGTCCGACGCGCTATCTTTTCTGATGATGGACATTGTGAGGACGTAAAAAAAGCACTTGGTACATACAACGTTCAATCCATTTTACTGATTGGGACGTCAGATAAAATGACGAAAAGTATTGCCAAACGATTAGAGCTTGGTCCAATCAGTACGTATTACTACGTGGATGATGTCCGTTCCCAAAAGGAAATCCAAAAGGCACGCTTTATCCGAGAAACGCAAGGAAAACATGTCATGCCTATACCATATCGTCAAGTGGAACAAAATTTCTTTAAACGACTAGTTCAAAAGGGCAAAGAGATTTTCTCGCCAAAACGAGAGAAAATTGGTGAAACAACGATCGTTCGGCCTGATTTTCAACAGCAATATATTGAAATAGAAAAGCAAGTTTATGTGCAGCTTATTACTTATAACTGTACACAACAAGAAATTGTGCAGAAGGTGGAACAAGTGCAATTTAGCCTTGGAGAGCAGGCTAAGGCTGCTATAACGCTGCAACTAAAGATGCCTATTGATTATTCATTGCGCGATCGATTGTCTCAGTTACAAGAAGCGGTGCAAACATCATTTTATCAGCATTTTGGCTATGAGCTAGATGCCATTCACCTTCATATTAAGTCAGCAGTGTTAAAGAAAAAGTAAAACCCAGGTACTCTATTTGCCAAGAGGCGAGAAGAGTACCTGGGGTTTATTTAGGTTGACGCTTGAAATGTGGCTGACGTTTTTCAACAAAGGCAGCACAGCCCTCAGAAAAATCAGCACCTACAAATGGGGTAGAACCTTGCCATAACTTTGGCACACTATCTACACACTCTTGGACAGATTGTTTGACGGCGAGTAATGATTGTGGTGACATACCAGCGACAAGTTTCCCCATACGAATCATGTACTTATTTAAGTCCTTTTCAGCGACTAAATAGTTTAAGAGCCCAAGTTTGAAAGCTTCTTCTGCTTTAAACATACGCCCTGTAAATACTAAATCCTTCGTGGTAGATGGACCAACAAGCTGGACTAAGCGTTGAGCAAATTTGTTATTGAGGGTAATTCCTAATTTACCCACTGGAATCCCTAATTTTGCTTTTTCAGAACCGATGCGGATATCGCAGGCTAATGCAAGTTCTAAACCAGCGCCCATTGCAGGCCCATTGATAACGCCGATTGTTGGAATGGGCAATCGTTCAATTGTTGAGATGGTTTTTTCCATATGTACAAATGCTTCTTCCGCTTTTTCCAACGAGATAGCATTGAATTCTTTAATATCGGAACCAGCTGTGAAGTTTTCACCAGAACCTCGTAAAATGAGCACTTTATTTTTAGGATTATCCAATACTTGTAGTGCAATCTTTGCTAATTGATCCCACATATTTGCTGTTAGTGCATTTTTCGCCTGAGGACGGTGGATTGTAATAATGGCTAGTCCAGCAGTTTCCTGATAGATAATTTTAGCATCCTCTGCTTCAAGTCGTGTCGTTCTTACTTGCATAATTGAAAAGCCCCCCACATTAAGATAATATCCTTATTATATAACACAAACGGCAATAAACACTAAATTATACGAATTTTCATGTAAATTTAGTCTGTTACACAAGAAAAGAGGCAAATTCAAGAAATTGTACTACAACAGTGGGATGTAGATTTACTATTGTAATAAAGCAAAAGATGTGAGAAACTATTTTCAGAACATGTGTTTCTTTATTACGAAAGAGGCATTTCCATGTTAGAAGCGATGGCGTTCATCATGTTACAGATTATCCGACACTAAGTTTTGGAAAAATATCCATTGCACACACCTCAAATTA
The DNA here is from genome assembly GCF_003049575.1 of Lysinibacillus parviboronicapiens. Lineage (GTDB taxonomy): Bacteria > Bacillota > Bacilli > Bacillales_A > Planococcaceae > Lysinibacillus > Lysinibacillus parviboronicapiens. Next base: position 19,024 of record NZ_PYWI01000030.1, read on the forward strand.
ATATAAAATAGAATAATAATTACCTGCACCAGCAAATAAGGAGGTATTTTAATGATTGCATTATGGGATGCTTGGGAAAGTTACTTATTGTTATTAAATTCTTTGAAGAAAAGTGCAGCAACAAAAAAGCAATATAATCTGGATGGACAGCAATTTTTAACATTTGCAAATAAGGAAAACTATCTTTTTTTGGACAACCAATTTAAAGAATTATTATTTTTATATAGTAATCATCTGAAGGAAATGTATGCGAATGTGAATACGTACAATCATAAAATTGCTACACTTCGTAGTTTTGTGGAATTTGTATTTTTACGTGAGTGGGTTGAACCATTTGATTATCAATTGATTTTACAACCAATGAAGAGAGAGAAAGAAGCATTAAAAATACTGTCAAAAGAGCAATTAATAAAGATAGTTGATGTATGGCCAACATATTTTCAATTTGCCAAAACAAAAGAGCATGTATGGCTAGCAAGACGCAACGGCTGTATTGTACAAATGTTACTGGAGACAGGGTGCAAACCGGCAGAGCTTGTACGCATGAAATGGACGCATTTACTTACAGATGCCTCACTAATTTATGTATCTAACAATAACGGTCGAAGAGAAATTAAACTTTCGAATATTCTAATTGAGATGTTGCAGCATTACAAAGTAGCAACCGAAGAAATTCATCAGGAGAAGGTTGGGGAATGGCTGTGGGTGAGTGAAGCGAGCCAGACAAAATCCATCACAACAAAGACTGTAGAGCGCATATTCCAAACAATTTCAAAAGAAATTGGGACGGCTGTCCGAGCAACTGATTTACGTTATACAGTGATACAAAAGGCCTTACAAAGTGAAAAAACAATTGAAATTATTCAACAAAAAATGGGTTATGTACGAAAGTGGGTATTAACGGAAAGAGGAGAACGTTTTAAATAGTGCGTGCAGGAAATAGTATCATTATCATTCAACTAATCGCTGCACGCTATTTTACAAGTGATTCAAAGCTTTAACAGTTACTTTTACAGATAATTCGTGTTTACCGCCTGTATAAACACCTTCGACAGGGCTTATATCTGAGTAATCTCGCCCAATACATAAGATGATGTGATTTTCTAGTACTTCCACATTATTTGTTGGGTCTAAACCAATCCATCCAATACCGGGAATCATTACTTCTACCCAAGCATGTGTAGCTATATCGCCGATTAGGGCAGAGTTGTCATCGACATATAAATAACCACTCACATAACGTGCGGGAATGCCCTTTGCTCGTAAAACGGCAAGCATGACATGTGTGAAATCCTGACAAACGCCTCTTTTTAAAATGAAAGCCTGACTTGCAGTTGTGGTTACATCTGTAGCATCTGAATCATATTCAAATGTTGAATATAAATACTGCATTAAATTAAGGGAAAATAGCACTGGGTTTTCGGCATGACCAATCGCATGATAAACTTCCTCTAACTGTACTTCGGTCATAAAGGTAAAGTTAGTTGACTTTAAATAGGGTAAATAATGCTCATAAAAAAGTTGAGAATGAAAAATTGTTTGCATCTCTGGTGAATATTGAATACGGTGTATAAATGGCGCTCGTTGAATACTCACAATAGATGTTGTCTGAATTTCTAGCTCTTGGTGTTGCTCTGGGATATAAAAAGTTCCGACAGTGTTTCCCCAAATGTCCAAATGCTCACGCGTGAGTGAAGAAGGTGTAATTGTGATACGATAAGAGAGTAAGCGCTGTCGTTCATCGCTCCTAGGCTTTAAGCGGATTGTGTTCAAACTTTGATCGACTTCAGACTCATATTGAAAAATATTTGTATGCTGAATTTCAAATTTCATAGTGTCCGCTTCCTTTTCATTACTGACTTGCTTGTTGAAAGGGAGCTGTATGTTGTTCCTTTCATAATTGCGCGCTGGGTTCATATAAATGATAAGTTGTTGCAAATGTATGACTAAAATCGATACATTGCCACAATCTTTCCTCCATTGAAAAAATAGCTTCTTCTAATGTGATTGTCAATACGTCTATATTAATCATTGCTACTAGTAAAGCTTTTAACGGATTGTTGACTGCTAAAAATCGAGCAGATAGATGGTCTTTTTCAATATGCATAAAGGCCTCTTCTAGTTTATTGAAACAAAACATTACTGAGCTTGGAAAATGTTCATCATGTAATAGATATTGAATGACACAAGCCAAGTTCGTTTGGCGATGCTTTCTTAAATAAGATTCTGTCGCTTTCGATAAATCTAACAGAAACGCTCCGTCCGCTTCTTGTATGGAACTTGCCATCTGTTTTTGTTGCTCTAGCATAATTAATGCCATACGAATCGTTTTTTCCGCCCGTTCCATCCATTTTCCGACTTGCATAAAATAAAACGGTAAATCCCGATCCATGGAACCTTCAATTAACCCTGTTACAGTCAAGGATGTCTTTCGCACATTTTGTAAAAAATAGTTAAGCGATATGAGTGGAAAAGGTTTTTCACGTTCAATAATTTCCTGCTGTAAATATAAATAGAAAGAGTTCTGCAATTCCCAAAGCTCGATAGGGATACTATCACGTGTTATGCGTGCATTTTCTCGAATTGCACGCAAGGTTGCAAGGAGGGCATTACTATTTTTTTCGGAAAATAATAGATATTCAATAAGTGGATTGACACGTCTGGATTCATAATACGACATAAATTCTTCTTTTGACGCACAAATATCTAATATGGCTTCCCAATGATCGATATATTCATTTTCCTTCCCAGATTGCTCCAACATATTCAACAGCTGTACTTGTAATATATGTGCGTTCGTTTCTGTTCGTTCGCTATATCTTGCCATCCAGTATAGTGCATCTGCTACTCGACTTAGCATGCTGTATTTCCTCCTTTAATATCCACGTATCTTTTGCTCCTCCACCTTGTGAAGAATTGACAACTAATGATCCTTCTTTTAAGGCAACACGTGATAAACCTCCAGGTAGTACATAAATGTCATCACCCTTCATGACGTACACACGTAAATCGACATGACAAGGATAAAATCGCCCATCCTGATAAGCAGGGGCACGTGACAATTGAATAGTTGGTTGAGCAATGTATTGATGAGGATTTTCTAAAATTTTCTGCCGGAAAAGCGCTATGTCCTCGTCACTAGCATGTGGTCCGATAAGCATATCATAACCACCAGAAGCACTGACATTTTTTACAACAAGTTCGTGTAAATGATCGAGTACCCATGCACGTTGCTCATCATCATGTAAAAGATATGTTACCACATTTTCTAAAATTGGTTCCTCTTTTAAATAGTAACGAATCATATCGGGCACATAAACATAGATGGCCTTATCATCCGCTACGCCATTTCCTACAGCATTTAAAATCGCAACATTTCCTGCCTTATAAGCAGCCATAATATTCGCTACACCTAATAAAGAATCCTCGCGAAATACTGTTGGGTCTAAAAAATCATCATCAATTCGGCGATAAATAATATCTACTTGCTCTAGCCCATAAATTGTCTTCATATACACCATGTCACCCTGTACAATCAAATCTCGCCCTTCTACAAGCGGAATATTCAGCTGCTGTGCTAAAAAGACATGATCATAATAGGCTGAATTATACATGCCTGCTGTTAATAAGACAGCTTTAGGATCAGCACTGGCATCTAGTTTACGTGGACGATGTGCAAGGAGTGCCTTTTTCATAAACGCCATCTGTCTTTCGAGTGAAAGGATTGTATGCTTTGAGAAAAATTCTGGATACACTTCCTTCATTACATGACGATTTTGGAATACATACGACATGCCTGAGGGATTACGTAAATTATCTTCTAACACACGGTACACACCATTTTCATCGCGAATTAGATCAATACCTGCTAAAAAAATATGATTATCAATGGGTATTTGTACACCTACTATTTCTTTAAAATAATATGGATTGCTTTTTACAAGCCATTTCGGAATGACACCATCTTGTATAATAATCTGTTCATGATAGACATCATGTAAAAAACAATTCAAGGCTTCGACACGTTGTTTCATACCCGCTTCAATCACTGCCCATTGCTTATTAGGAATGATAATTGGAACAAAATCGAAGGGCATTGTTCGCTCCGTTCCACCCTGTGCACCATATACAGTAAATGTAATACCTTGTCTTAGGAAGCTCGATTGGGCTTGTTGATTTTTTTCTTCTAGCTGTTCTTTTGAAAATGCGCCTAACTTACGATGGAAGGACCGGTAGTGTGGTTTGGGTTGATTTCCATCTAGCATTTCATCAAAAAACAAACCGGATTCGTACAATTTCATAGGTGAATCGCCTCCAAATTTAAGTAGTAGTGAAAACATGTTACACTAGTAAGAAATACATAAAAGGAGCTAGCAAGATGACAATTATTAATTTAATGCAAGCATATGAGCTGGACAAGCTTTCTAAACTAGGTTTAACAGACGAGGAGATAATACGCACTTTACAATCTGGAGATGTATCCGCATGGCAGGAAAAGATTCCTCAATTTGAATTTCATGAAACTACAGCACTCTTTCAAGAAGGGAAACATTTGTTCCTTGGTGCGTTGCATGGCAATTATCGTGTGAAGTATGTAACATTGCCAGGAATTCAACGTTTACTACAACTTCGTTTTCAACTAGAAGAGGGTGAGGATTATCAATTATTAGAAACAGGCATTCAATATTTGTCCTGTAATGAGGAGATTGTGACGAAGTTACAAAATCTGCTATCAGCTAATTGGCATCTTACAAAACAAGAAGATGGAACATATAGTATTTTTGTCAAACAATAACATCGAACCAAATAATTCCACCCGCGTTATGAGACGAATCGACATGTATAGTTATCCACCTATTAAATTTTCAAATCGTCTCACAGTATTTTTCCGTCCTAGAGTTTAATATTCGTATAGTTGGCTATTTATGCTTAAAATCAAATTAATTTTATAAAAAACAATAAAAAGATGGTTTTCTAGAAACTTAGAAAATCATCTTTTATTATCATTAATAACAGAACGTTTGTTCTGTGTTTTAAAAAAGGGCATTTTTTTGCTATAAAGTTCCCAAATTTATATTTGGGAACGTTTTTTCGTGGTAAAATGGACAATATAGAGGTGATTTTATGCAAAAAACACAGCTCCCAAAAATAATGAAGGACTTCCTTGTGTATTTAACAACTATCAAGGGAAAATCACAGCGAACAAGAAAGGAATATGAATACGATCTCACATTGTTTTTTCGTTTCCACATGGCCGCACAAAATGACATGGACCTTACAGAAATTACTAAAATAAATATTGATACTATTACAATAGAAGAAATCCGTGAAATTACATTGGAGGATCTCTATTTATTTATGGAGTATTGTGAAGTACAACGTCAAAATTCTGCTTCAGCTAGAGCGCGAAAAGTAGCGACATTAAAATCATTTTTCAAATACATTAAAGGAAAACGTCGACTTATAGAGGAGAATCCAGCAGATGAATTAGAAACACCGAAAATTGCGCGTAGGAAACCTGTTTATATGAATATGGAAGAGGCAAGTCTATTTATCGATGGCATTCAGCTAAATCGTGCTTCACCTCGAAACTACTGCATGATGATGTTTTTCTTAAATCTAGGCATTCGAGTAACAGAGCTTTGTCAATTAAATAAGGCATCGATTCAAGGTAGGTACCTAACCGTTATCGGCAAAGGCAATAAAGAGCGTACCGTTTATTTAAACGATAGCTGCATGCAGGCTCTAGCAGATTATGAGCAAAGTGGTAAGACTGCCTATAGAGGAGAAGGAGATGAGCCTTTGTTTGTTTCCCAAAAAGGAACACGCTTTACACGTCAAACTGTAGCAAAGCTTGTTAAGCAAATAAATAAACAATCTGGACTACAAAAGGAAAGACTGACACCTCATAAGTTACGCCATACATCCGCAACAATGATGTACAAGGCAGGGGCAGATATCCGAAGTCTTCAGCATATTTTGGGCCATTCAAGTGTGGCGACGACGCAAATATATACACATATTGAAGATGAAGAGCTGCAACATGTACTTGAAAACAATCCGTTTAATATTGTTCGTGAAAGCGATAGTCCTGTGTGACTATCGTTTTAATTTTGGAAAATTGCTATAAAATAATTGACGAACGCAGCAATCTGTTATATATTAAATAAAAATAATACAAACTGTTATAAAACAGATTTGTTCTTAGGAGGATTTTAATATGTCAAAGTATCGAGATGGATATGAATTTTATTGTGAAATGTGCGAGCGTTATGGTTTGGAGCCAATCTCATTCCGCTATTATATCATCCAGCTATCACAGGAGCAGTTGTCTGCATATAACATGCAAGCGAAGCAATTAGGCATCTAATTATTATTGCGCTAAAGGATGTGGTTATTACGGAAATCGACGCGAATATTTTATGAAAAGCCCAGCCATACTGATAAATATGGACTGGGCTTTTATATTTTTTTAAAGAAATATCAGAAAATTTATTATTGACTTAGTAAAATCTCTGTTATATATTATTTATACAAAAGTAATTCTGTTATAGTACAACTTAATAAGGAGTGAATGATGATGTCGCATTATCCACATGGCTATGATTATTATGTAAAGAAATGCGCGCACTTTGATCACGACAACAATTAGCATACACAACAATGCAGCGTTACATATGAAAGGGAGTTAATTAGCATGACAGACTATCGAAAAGGCTATGAGTTTTACCGACAAATGTGCGAAAAACATGGTTTGGAGCCCATTAATTTTCACTATTATATTTTAAATTTATCGCAAGAACAATTAGATGCCTATAATGAAGAGCATGCAAAAACGATGGGAGGACAAATTGAATATGAAGTTCTTGAGTTGTAAAATGCCTTACTGCCAACCGTGCCAGTAAGGCATTTTCAATAAGTACTTCTTAAGATAAATAGACTGATTTTCACATTTTAGGTAGTGCTAAGGTAATTGTTTTGTCTGGAAATGGGCTGTTAAAGTACTTGGAAGGTCACTGATTTTTGTCTAATTTATAGAAATCTATGAAATGATAAAGATACAGATTTTTAGATTTGGGTTGAATTAACTGCTTTTCTAGGACTATAATATAATTACATAAAAAAGGGCGATATACCACAACTTTATACCTCGCTATATACATAAAGCAAAAGTACCAAACCCTTGTTATTTCAATGAACGGAGAATGAAAATGATGAATATCACGCCTGGTAGTATTAATCAAGTTAACTACAGCCTGAAAGAATTACAAGACATTTTTTCAGCAATGAACAGTTCTATCATTGTAGCGATTACAGATCGAACAGGGAAAATCACATTTGTTAATGATCATTTTTGTAAAATTTCTAAATATACGCGCGAGGAATTATTGGGCCAAGATCACCGTTTACTCAATTCAGGCTTCCATCCAAAGTCTTTTTTCAGAGAAATGTGGAAAACAATAGGAAAGGGTGATATGTGGAATGGCGAGGTATGCAACCGGGCAAAAGATGGTAGCCTTTACTGGGTAAAAACCACGATTATTCCTTTCTTAGATGATAATGACAAACCATATCAATATATCGCTATTCGAGTTGATATCACCGCACAAAAAGACATTAAAAAGATAACGCATATTGCCTATCATGATGAATTAACAGGGTTGCCAAATCGTCGCAAATTAGAGCAACGTTTAGAAAATGAATTCCATCAATCTCGACGTACCGGGGAGAAGTTTGCGTTATTTTTCATTGATGTGAATCGTTTTAAAAACATTAATGATGGACTCGGACACATCATTGGAGACATGTTCTTAGTGGAAATGGCAAATCGTTTACGTAATATTGACCATACTTCCAATTCTTTCTATCGTCACAATAGTGATGAGTTTGTCATGATTTTAAATGATGTCAATCGAATCGAAGAGAAAGCAAAGGAAATTATCGGTGTTTTCGATGACAGCTTTATTGTCGATACGTATGAATTTTATGCAAGTATTAGTATTGGGATTAGTGTTTTCCCAGATCATGCAAACTCCATTGAAGAACTGTTGAAAAATGCGGATATAGCGATGTATGCTGCAAAATCTACACGTGGTAATCAATACCGTTTATATCGTCCGAATATGGATGAGGCGAATGATAAATGGCTATTACTCGAAACAAAACTACATCAGGCGCTTAAAAAAGATATTTTAGAACTGCATTATCAACCAAAAATCGATTTAAAAACTGATAAAGTGATTGGCATGGAGGCATTGCTCCGCTGGTACGATCCTGAATTAGGACAAATGCCACCAGATCGTTTTATTCCGTTTGCAGAAGAATGTGGACTTATTAATGATATTGGCGTATGGGTATTAAAAAAAGCTTGTGCTCAGGCTCGTGCTTGGAATCAAACATACCACTTAAACTTACGAGTAGCAGTTAATATTTCACCAATTCATATTAGTACGTTTGGTTTTGTTGATATGGTACGTGGAGTTATTGCAGAAACACAAATAGACCCGAATACACTAGAAATTGAAATTACCGAAATGAGTATGCTAGATTACACAGAAGAATTGATTAATACTATCGAGCAATTAAGATCACTAGGCATCACAATTTCATTAGATGACTTTGGGACAGGCTATTCATCACTTAATTATTTAAAGAAATTCCCAGTGGATGTGTTAAAGATTGATCGTGCGTTTGTGCGTGATATCGTGCCAGAAAAATCAGGAATTGCGATGATTTCCGCAATGATTTCTTTAGCACATGCTTTAAATCTTCAGGTTGTAGCTGAAGGTGTGGAAGAAGAGGCGGAATTGAAAGTGCTACGAGAACAGGGGTGTGAATTCGTACAAGGCTACTACTTTAGCAAACCGTTGTCAGTAGAAGAATTCACAAAATCGATCTTAATTAATGCGTAAATAATCGAATCATATTAGCTTAATATTTGCATTTACAAAAGAAGTTCTAATTGATTGTCCTGTTCATATGGACATAAAATTTAGAGCTTCTTTTCCTATATATCGGCAACTATTACTTAAAAATAGAATATAGAACAAGTGTTAGGTTATAGATTGTAGTAATTATTATCTTTAAAATAAGCACAGACTTATGAAAAGTTAGAGATGAGCAATGTTGTCCATTAAAAGCGAGTGCTGATTTAGACCGTATTTAATTACTTTCATACATGAAAAACAGTGAGGTTTGTGGATGTTTTAGGAACTTGACATGTCACCTTTTGGTGTCCTATAATCAATATGACAACAAAAGGTGTCTTATTACGTAACATGTAGTTTAATTGTTGATATTACAGTAAATAATAATGTAAAGGTGGGGGGATTTTGAACGAAAACAGTCAATTGAGGGATGTTTATGATGCTGTTGCCGATCCAACAAGGCGAAAATTACTTCAATTGTTGGCAGACGTAGAAGAATTACCCCTGCATGAGCTAACGGTTCATTTTCAAATGGGGCGTACTGCAGTTTCTAAGCATTTGGCTATTCTCAAAGAAGCTAATCTCGTAATTGCTCGAAGGGTTGGTAGAGAAACGAGGTATCGCTTGAATGCCACGCCGTTGAAAGAAATTCAAGATTGGGTATCTTATTATGAAGGATTCTGGAAAGAAAGAATGGTTAAATTAAATCTTATATTGGAGGAAAAAAAATGAAAGCAGATGTATCTTTAGATTATCAATTTACAAGTTCAATTGAGGAGGTATGGAACGCTTTAACTGATTCAGATACTCTTGCAAAATGGATATGGAAAAATGACTTTAAACCAATCGTAGGACATAAATTTCAATTCCGTGCGGAGCCAAATGAATGGTGGGATGGAATTGTAGATTGCGAGGTACTCGAAGTGAATGAGCCTCATAGCTTATCTTACACTTGGGCAAGTGCCGGTGAAAGTACTACTGTTACATGGACGTTGAAAAAAGGTACAGATGGGACTGTCCATCTACATCTCGACCAAACAGGATTTAGTGAGGAAACGAAAGCTCGTCAGGGTGCCATAGAGGGAGCTAAATATGCTTGGACAAATATGGGTAATCAGCTTGAAAAAGTATTAGCACTGTAAACGTGATTCCTTTAACCTCGCTTTAATAAACGATTCATTTACTATCAAGAGCGCAATTCCGTAGCAAGAATTGTGTTCTTTCATTTTTAAGAAGGGCGTTCTTCTAAAGCAAGAAAGTCGCCCTTCTTCTTATTATCTGGGATAAAAGTGCAGCTAGTATTCTTTAAACGATCTACTACAATCGGGCGCTTTTCCGGAACACGGAATGACTTAATTTAAGGATTGGAAGTGGATATCAATATGAAAATCACTCAATTAATCGCCAACAATATTAACCGTTTAGATGCCATCTTGCCGGAAGATCGATCACTAGCAATAGCTGGATTGTCTGGATCGGGTAAAACCACATTTTGTCAAACGATTGGTGAAGAATCTAAGAAACGACTTGTTTCTTTATTACCAAAGGCTGAATATCAATACTTGTTCCCAAATATCATGGAAACGAATTTTAGTGCCATTAAAATGGCAGATATGCCTTTAGTTCTTTTTTTAGGAAAATCATCCATTTCAACTAATCCACGTTCAACCATTGGCACTCATACTGGGGTTTTTAAAGACATTCGGGAAAGGCTTGCAGATGAATTTCATTTATCACCAGAAGTTTTTTCATTTAATAATGCATTAGGCTGGTGTCCTGCGTGCAAAGGACGTGGCACTACCAAAAATGTTGAATGTAAAAAGTGTGAAGGAAAACGATATAATCTGGAAGTTGAACAACATAAGTTAGAATTAAGGAATGAACGATACAGTATTTCCGCTATAAATAATTTAAGTATGGAAACAATTTATGCCCTTTCAGAAGAATTAAAAATTAGTGAAGAGAAACAACATATTCTACAAAATATCATCAATATGAATATCGGTTACTTAACATTAAATCGAATTATGGGGACATTGTCAGGGGGAGAGTTAACAAGACTTTACTTGGCAGAATTTATGGCAACTAGTGAAAATACCGTCATTATTGTAGATGAAATTTCCGTTGGTTTGGATCACGAAACCCTTTTGAAAATTTTGGAGCAGATTAAACATTTAGGCAATAAAAATCAAATTTGGCTGATTGATCATTCTGACACTGTGCTAGACACAGCTGATGAGCATTTGTTTTTCGGGCCAGGGAGTGGAAAATACGGTGGGAAAATTGTAGAGGAATCACCGCGCCCTCAACCAATTCCTTGGGAACGAAATCAAGCAATGCCAACTGCATACTATCAATTCCTTGACCTCCATTGCCGTAATATTCAAATGGCTGAAATACAGATTCCTCAAAATAGACTTGTTACCTTTACAGGTGAGTCTGGATGTGGAAAATCGACGCTTGTCAATGAGTGTATCGCCAAGGATTTCTTGAAGCGCTACCCAAAAGATAAGTTGGTAATGGTAGGGCAAGACCGTAACCAATCGATTACAAGCCGTTCAACTGTGGCGACGTTTCTAGATATTAAAAAGAAACTGTCCAAATACAGTGAGGACATCGATGATATTTTTCAACGCTCGATTGAAGATATTATTGATGAATTACCAAATGAAGACATCGCTCATAAACGCTTAAGCCTATTGATTAAACTAGGCCTAGGCTATCTGACTTTAGAAAGAAAAACACAAACATTATCGACGGGTGAATTTCAATGTGTTCATTTAGTTTCTGAGCTGTTTGCTAACTCACGCAACCCACATACGCTTTTCATTTTCGATGAGCCTTCAAAAGGTTTGTCTCAAAATATATTAAACCAATTCATTGATAGTGTGAGGGACATTCTAAAAGAGGCATCAATCTCAATCATCATGATTGAACACAATGCCTATATGTTAGAAAGTTCTGATTATATCGTTGATTTTGGGAAAAGACAACAGGCGCCTGTGGAGCATCTTGATGTGGTGAGTCATGATGATTATTTTAGTCAACAAAATCGGACAGCGAAAGTAGCACCATTGCAAATAGCATCAACACTGGAATCAAAAAAAGGCATTCATTACTTAGAAGAAAATCATATTAGCTATTTTAAAAATGCTGAAAACGTCTATAAGGGCGGTATATTAAAAAGCTTATCATCAATGGCCCGTCTGATTTATGGTGAATACGAATCTAATACTATTGCGCCTGTCATTGCCATTGATCTTGAAAAACATTTGTATAGCCAATATAGCTTTCTCTATGAAATGGGTGGCCTGATTAACCATATTGTGGCGGCTCATCCGACCAATAAAGATACGAGAAGTTTCGATTTCTTTAGTCAAGAAAATCATTGTTCAAGTTGTTCTGGTCGTCTGGAAATTGAAAAATTTGATTTTGATATCGTGATGCAAGACAAAAACGTGTCGTTTTGGGATGGCTTATTACATCCAGACGTGATGGAGGTCTTAAAATACTATCAATATCCAAAATTACAATTCCTTTTTGATGAGTTAAAAAATGAACTTGGTCAAGATATAAGTAAAAGCTATAATGACATGACAGAAGAAGAAAAGCATACATTCTTATATGGTTATTGGGAAAAATCATTTTATGATAAAGCAAGTAAATCTTCGAAAAAATGGGAAGGTTTTAATTTAATTATTGGGCGTTATATTGTAATTTCAAAATCACTCATTAAAGAGCAAATGAAAGAATCAAAAGAGATGGTGGTCTGTCCAATCTGTCATGGAACCGTGCTCAACCACCAGAAAAAACTTGCATTTGGTGATACGGATATTCGTGCGTTGATTCATCAACCTATTGATGAGGTCATAAAAATAGTAGGGGAATTACCAGAACTAGTAAAACTGAAAAACATTGTTGGTGGCAAGATGGTACTTACGGAGGATGTGTCTTTACTGCCTAGGGAAGCACAAGTATCATTAAAAATGTTGGAATTAGAACTTGCAAGTTTTGTTGGTTATGAAATCGTCTTACAAAATGTTTACCCATTCTGGGACAAAATTACTAGCAATCTTGACGCTATCAGCCACAAAAATCTGATAACCATCTGTGATTTTGCCAATATTAACGAAACAAGAGAAACCATTATTGATAAGTATTTTACCAATGGAAAATATAAAAAGCTGACGTATGTCTATGAAGCGTTCGGTTACAAAAAAATTGTCACTGTCATTAATAAGATAAAAGCAAGTCATCCATGTCCTTTCTGTAAAGGCAAGAAAGTCTTATCAGAAGATGGACTACATGATGGCGTCTATAAATTATCAGTACCATGTGTAAGTTGTTATGCAAGTGGCATCAATGATGAAGGACGTAAAGAAATGGTTGAGGGCATAGACGTACAAACATGGCTAACTGGTACAGTAAGTGATGTTGTTACTGAAAGCTTACATTTAGAGGCTGTTGCAAAACTGCTAATTTTCAAGCGAATTCGTGAGTTGAATAAACAAGAAATGATGGCGATTTACCAATTCCTTGAGCAAAATAATTAAATCAAAATGATTAACACAAGCGATAGTTAAATACTGAGCTAGCTGCCAGTCAATCAGTGAAGAAAACTCATGTGCAATGAAAAATTGCATATGAGTTTTTATGCTATTGTGAAGAGGAACAATTGGAGATGTAAAGAACAGAGGGGATTGGCAGTTGACCTGATGGATTAGCGATTGATAAATGTCATGAATATGAAAGCTGTTAATGTTGTGACAGGTACGTGGAGGAATCCAAACCTAGCAAATTAAAGTTGGTTGGTTATAAACTGGAAAAGTATGTATTGCATTGTTAGAAAATACATTATAATATGATAATGATAATCATTTTCAATTAAAAGGGAGAGAGCGTTAATTGACAACCAAAAGACATCTTATAATTGGCATGCATTTAGCAGTGAGTGGTGAACAAGGTAAGAAAGGGGCGTTTATTGATGAGCATATTGCGTTTGCCCAACGTGCTGAGGCAGCAAAATTAGATTTTGTATTTAAGGCAGATTATTTAATAGCCCATCCGGAGTTAATGGCTAAAACGAAAGGAACAGCAGGGCTAGATCCTAGTTTTTTATTTGCGACAGTAGCAAGAGAAACTAAACACATTGGTTTAGTCACAACAGTTTCAACATCATTTATTCCACCTTATATTATAGCTCGGCAATTACAATCCTTGAATTGGATTAGTGAGGGACGTTTAGGTTGGAACCTCGTAACATCCATAGATGGGGCATATAATTTCAGCAACGAGCCAATGCCCTCATCAGAAGAGCGTTATGCAAAGGCAGCTGAATGTAAGGAGGTTGTACAGCAGCTATGGCATAGTAACCCATATGAAATATTAGAGGCAGACGGTAATTTAGAGATAATTAATGAGCTTGTCAAGCCAATTAACCACGAGGGAGAGTATTTTCATGTAAAAGGCCCTTTAAATATTCCGATGCATCCGGCAGGTGATATTCCGCTATTCCAGGCAGGAGCATCGGAAACAGGACGTCAATTTGCAGCAACAGTTTCTAACGCAATTTTCGCTGCCACGCCAGTAATGGAAGTAGGTATTGAATTACGTAATGATTTACGCAAACGTGCTATTACAGCAGGTCGTTCGGCAGATGACATACGTTTATTACCTGGATTGTATTTCTTTATTGGTGATACATATGAGGAAGCATTAGAAATGCATCGTAAAGCACATGAGCATCTTACAACTGAACGCCGCTACACCGCCTTAGAATCTGTTATAGGCATGGACATTCGTCATTTATCTCTTGTGGATCATGTAACAGCAGCTATGTTGCCACCAGAGGATCAAAAAGTTCGAAGTAAAACGCATGCACAACTTGTGCGCCGTTATATCATTGAACATGAACCGACTGTTGAAGCATTGTTAGCACGCCCAGAAGTAATTGGCTCTGCACATCTAGTAGCCATTGGTACACCACAAGATATTGTGAATCAGATTGTCACGTTTTATGAAAAGGGAGCATTGGACGGCTTTATCGCAGTGCCAGGTGGTCCTGCCAAATCTTTAGATTTATTCTTTAGCGATGTTATACCGATGTTAGTCGAACGTGGCTTATTCCGAGCTGAATACAAAGGGAACACATTGCGCTCCCACTTAGGATTAGATGTGTAATTATTGATTGCAACAGTGATACAATTGCGACAAAGGCAAGTGGTTGTGCATAAACACATTTGTCTGTATATTTTTTATTTATTAAAAAATAACTCTCCAGCATACCGAAGTCAATTGCTGTTTAATGTAGAGAATGGTCTTTTATTAAACTGTCTACTTTATAGGGTTCAGTTCATATACTGTAGATGGTTTTTTTGATTTAAACTAATCACAATTTAAATATTTAAGTAATAGCAAGAGAGATTCCTCACCTCGTCAAAAATATGTTGCAATAACTACTATTTTACGAGAGGTACTCTCTTTTTTTAAAAATAAGGCGTGTTATTATTGTTTTTCTTTGATGGAATTTCAGAATTTAAAATATTACATAATGTTCTAATTCCCTGTTGTAATTGTTGTTCATTCATATATGAAAAGCTTAGTCGCATATGGTGATTCTCTTGCTCCACGGGGTAACAAGCTGATCCCGGTAAGAATGTTATATTATTTTTTTTGGCTTCGATCAGTAGCTGATTTGTATCTACCCAAGTTGGGAGACTAATCCATATGTTTAAACCTCCAATTGGTATTATCCATGAAATCCCTTCTGGCGCGTAGTGTGATAGTAAATCCAGTACCAAATCTCGTCTTACTTTTAAGGCCGTTCTTAATTTTTTCATATGTTCAATCATTTTTTTGGAAGTAACGAATGGTAATAATGATTTTTGTGTTAATAATGGACTTCCTAAATCAGCATTTGATTTAGCTGCTAATAGTCGATTAAATATAGAACCTGAAGCTGAAAGTATTCCAATTCTGCAACTTGGTGCTAAGGTTTTACTCAGCCCTTTTAAATAAATCACATGACCATAATAATCCATACTTTTAATAGGAGTAGGAGGTTTTTTATCAAAATAAATCTCACACCATGGGTCATCTTCTACAATAATACATTGAATACTTTTAGCTATCTCTAATAGTTGCCTCCGTCGCTTGTGAGACATAACCGTACCTGTAGGATTATGAAATGTAGGTATTGTATAAATAATTTTTGGTTTGTATTTATCACATAAATTTTGAAGTATGTCCACTTTCATACCCTCTTTATCAATTGGAACTGTAAGTATCGTAGCGCCTCTCCCTCTAAAAATATCAATAGCTCCTGGATAAGTAGGACTTTCCATTACCACAACATCACCCGGGCCAATAAATGTACGAGCAACTAGATCTAATCCTTGTTGCGAACCATTTGTAATTAAAAGGTTGTCAGGGGTAGTAGAAACTTCAAATTGTTTTAAATATTGGGACATTGCAACCCTCAGCTTATAGTCTCCTTGGATTTCACTATATTGTGATAAAATTCTTGGATTCTCCGAAAGCATTTTATGAATTTCTTGCTCTAAATATCGATTAGGAAGAAGCCCAGGGTCAATCATCGAAGAAGAAAGTTGAATTTCACCCGGAACGTGGTGAAAGCGAGAAAACTGAGCTCTTGGAACATAATCTTGTAGCGATAACTGCCAATCGAATGCAGGTTCATCTTTTTCTGTTTTCCTTATATCCGATTCTTCAATATTTACAAATGTTCCTTTCCCTTGTATGGATGTAACTAATTTTTCCTTTTCAAGTTCTTTATATGCCTTCACGACAGTAACAAAGCTTACTTCTAACTCCTTAGATAATTCACGGACAGAAGGTAACTGACTTCCTTGTGGTAGTAGACCTGATCGTATGTGATCAACGATTGATTGGAAAATTTGCTTAGAAAGTGAAGTCTCAGATTTTCGTTGAATTTCAATATGCATGTTTACCCTCCATTAAGTGTTATACAAGTGCATTGAGTGTTATACATGGTTTGGTTATAAAATATAGAGGATTTCAAATGAACACATTATAACACTGAGAGGGGTGTTTTGCGATGTGAAAAATTGAGGGAAGTTGAAACAGCTTGAGTAATACAAACGAATAGAAAATATCAGGAGGTTTTTCAAAATGAAATATTATGTAGTAGATGCTTTCGCTGAAAAAATATTTGAGGGTAATCCAGCTGGTGTTTGTATTATGGAAGATTGGTTATCTGAGGATATGATGCAGGAAATTGCTAGCGAGAATAACCTTTCTGAAACAGCATTTGCTGTAAAGAAAGGGCATAAAGACCATTATCATTTAAGATGGTTTACACCAGGAGGAGAAATTGATCTTTGCGGACATGCTACCTTAGCAACTGCATATGTAATCACTAACTATTATGAAAAAGAACTAGAAAAAATCAGATTTCAAACAAAGAGCGGGGAACTAGTTGTTTTAAAAAATAGTAATCTTTATGAATTGGATTTTCCGAGTATTAAAGTTGAGGAATATACACTGACAAATCAGATGGTGGAAGCACTCGGTATAAAACCTATTGAAACATATATAGGGAGAGATTTGGTGTTTGTACTCGAAAAAGAAGAAGATGTGCTCAATTTATCTCCTGATTTTGCTAAATTAGCACTATTTCCAGAAGGACTTGCAGTTTTTGTGACTGCAGAAGGAAATGAAGTTGATTTTGTTTCCAGAGCTTTTTGGCCAAAATTACAGGTAAACGAAGATCCAGTTTGTGGCTCAGCACATTGTAGTTTAATTCCTTTTTGGTCAAAACGACTTGGGAAAAACGACATGATTGCTAGACAGCTCTCTAAACGTGGTGGAACACTGTACTGTAAATACAATGAGGACAGAGTAAAAATTAGTGGTTCTGCTGTTTTATATTCAATTGCAGATCTCCAATTATATTGATAACAAAAAATGCACTTTTTTTCGAATATTGTAGGGTACGTTATGGCTGGTAGATTACTTACAAATTATGCAGTTGGTGTAACCATTTTCCCGATTGTATTAACTGTTGTTTATCTTATCTTTTTCCTACGGCTATTATTATAGTGATTTGGGGGATTTCAGGAGAGATTGGTGCGAATATCAATCAATATTGGATTATGTCGTCCATTCCGAAATACCTGATTTTAAAATGGCTTATTCTGACTTCTGTAAACTTAGGTACCACTATTGGCGCTAGTATTGCAGGCGTTATCATCGCACAATTTGGAATAAAATATATTTTATTTGTAGGCATCCTTTCATTAGTGATTGGTTTTATGTGCATTATACTTCGAAATTCCTTGTAATAAAACTGTCGTGTCAATGTAAGTTATCATGTGTTTTTTTCGGAAGACCCAGGCGTAAGCTGTGACTTTTGGCGGGGGAAAGAAGTATTTATCAAGGACGTAATAAAGTTTGATTAAAAATATCTCACCTCTGTATATTTCGGTGAGATGAATTTTATTGTATTCACATAGCATTAAAGATTGTGAGACATGGACTTAAACTAACATGACAAATTAGTGAAATAATAAAATTTAGCCTCCTTTTTTACAGCTACCAAGCCTCGTAAGGAGCAAAAACCTTTATTAAAACTCCGTTGTATACATGCTTATAGAAAAATAGCCACCTCCATAGAACTAGGAGGTAGGCAATTTTGTAATTTAACATTTAGTTATGAATACTGTTGCAAGAAATACCGATTTCAAAGGGGGTTTAAATTGCGGGACCTATTTTCTGTTTATAGTTACGCCCACTAAAAAACAGGTGTTTCAGTTAAATAAGACACTTCTTGTATTTTTATAATAATTTCTTCCCTTATCGTTGTGACCACATTTGCAACAAAAATTCGTTTTCATTATGCCTCATGTACAGAAAGGGTAAACCTTAAATTATAAGGCTTTATAGTCCAATTTTAAACAACTTTATTAATATCTATTTTGAGGATGATCTTCTTACAATCAAAATTAAACAGATTCCATAATATTCAATGTTTGCTTCTTTAGCAGTCATGCTGGAACAACTACTATGAATGGTTATTTTTAATTATTCTTCACTCTACCTTCCTTATGTCCAAACAATTGTATTCGATACGAATAACATATTTATAGGAGAGGAGGTGAATATAAAATGGCATCATTTGAAATTGGCTCGAGAAGTCTTTTCAATTTTCGAAACGAACGCTTTTTCCTATTAGTTGAAGATGAAATTACAGTTCCAGATAAAGGTGTGGAAATTGATCCCGTTAATATCTATGAGATTGACCAACAAACTTTCAATTTTATCAGAGATGAAGGCGATACACCTGTGGTTGTACCAGTTTTTAGACTTCCAACTGTACCACCTGGATTTGAATTAGAACGAAAATGTATTTTTACAGTGGATAATTCATATTTTGTCATCTATGATTTAGAAAATGGAACTGATACCAACGTTATATTAAGGATTAGTGCAGCTTTATTTAACTCATTGAGAAATTCTGGTGTTCGTGAATGTATTCCTCAAAATTTCATTAACTAATGTAAGGGTACAAAAAAACAAGCAATCAATTTTATTGGCTGCTTGTTTTTTATTTTGAAGGGTTTATGCATGTTTAACACTTCGAAGACTTTATTATTTCTTGACAAAGTAATATTATATTACTAATTTTGAGCTAATTTAAATGGATAAAAATTTATTAGCACTTAACATCTTTTATAATTAATCGTATGGAACCAGTGTCAATTTGTTCAAAGTAACGGTTCCAAGGAAGGCTTACATCAGAATCAGTTAATGTAGGAGCAGAATTAAAGAATACAAAACTTAAGCTTCTAGGCCCATTTCATATCCCGCCTAATTTTAGCAAGGGGTATAATTGTTTAAGGTTAAAGATTAATTACTTTAATATCATTTTACATCAACTCAGCAAATTAGTTTTCTGTTTATTTACTTCAACTCTGTTGAATCGTTTTCAAGTTTATTTAATAGTAAACCTTAAATAAGGTGATTATAAGCTAAATCAACTTTACACTTTATTCTCGCAACTTCTGATGTGGTATTACGTATAATACAAATAGAACAAGGAGGGAAAGTAATGACTAAAAAGCAAAAGGTAATAATTGTTGGTGCAGGGATTGTTGGTGCATCTATTGCTTATAATCTATCAAAGGAAAATCAGGATGTCACTTTAGTTGAGAGCCATTCAAAAGCAGGATGTGGTGTAACATCAAATTCCTTTGCTTGGATTAATTCATCAGGGCGTGTTCCAGATAACTTTCAACATTTGTATGACGGGTCATTAGCAGAATATCATGTATTGGAAAAAGAGATCCCAGAATTAAAGGTAGATTGGAACGGCTCCCTTTCATGGGGAATTCCTGTAAACAGCCATAAATCTTATATAGAAAAAATAAATCGCCAGCAAGTATCGGACTTGGAACCTCATTTAAAAGAATATCCAAAGGAAGCTCTATATGCTTTTAAAGAAGGCGCGGTAGACCCTAATATTCTAACGAATCTTTTAGTAAAGAAAGCGCAAGAAAATGGGGTAAATATATTGTTCGACACAAAAGTAACAAAAATTAAAAAGGAGGACGCTAAAGTTGTTGGCGTACATACATCAAAAGGATTTATAGAATCAGATGTCATTGTATTGGCAACTGGTACAGCTATACCTGAGCTTTGTAAGCCTCTTAGTATTGATATTCCTGTTGAGTCATCACCTTCTATTATTATTCGTATGAAATCTCCAAAAAAGCTTATTCACACATTAATTTCTAATTCAAGATTTGAGGCAAGACAACTATCTGATACTACTATAATTGCTGCTGAAGATTATTTGGATGACCATGGAGAAAACGGACCAGAAGAGGTTGGAAGAAGAGCTTTTGATACCCTTCGAAATGATTTAAAAAAAGGAGAATATCTTGAGCTAGATAGTATTCAAGTAGGGAAGCGACCAATGCCTAAAGACGGCTACCCTATTGTTGGTTTTCATGATCAAATAAAAGGACTCTATTTAGCAGTTATGCATGCCGCAATCACATTATCTCCTGTTATTAGTCGATTGGTTGCGAAGGAAATCGTAGATAATGTGCCGTTAGAAGAACTAGAAGGTTGTAGACTATCTCGATTTAACCTAGTAAATGAATAATACTTTAATGTTTTTGTAAGACGGGGTTACTATAAGAAATGTAGCTAAGAGCATGTTTTGATCAATCTTTTTTCAAAACATGCTGTTAGATTTGTTTTCAAATCAGGATTAATATATGAGCAAAAGTTGTTCAAAACTATTTTTGTAATATTAACTAATGCTGTTGAAAAAGAAGTGAGTCATTTGACTGTTTTCTTATAGATTGTTGTTATTCAACAAACGGGGCAGGTAAAAAGAATTAAAGAAGCGTGCTCCATTTATAAATTTTTATCTGCATTGCTTATAATTTGCTTTCATTCTTACTTTTAAACGGTGTTGGTCACTAATTTTGTGATAGGGGGCATGTACTTAGCGATATTTTTTACGCCTATATTTACTGTTGCTGGTTCATTCATTTATAGAGACATAACACAAGACGGATTTGAAGGATTAGGATTGACTTTATTCGTGCCACTTGAAATAATTGCAATCCTTTATAAATGGAATTACTAATTAGATTAGCGGGGGCTTTATTTCAATAAGGAGTAGAGCCCTTTTCTACTTAAACTAAAGGCGTAGTTTAGTGGAATGACAAGTAGCTACATTTAATAGACATATTCAAATTCTTATTTAGATGAATCTTGTCAAAAAAACACCCCTAACATTAGATAAAAGAGTGTACATTTAATCATTAACTGTGGAGGGTACATTTGTCGCTACTACAATTGATCAAATGATAAACAATTATTTAAACGAGGTTTTTTCGCAATTGAGTTCGAAAAAGAAACTGTTTCACGTTCAATTGAACTCTTAAACAAAGCTATGGCTAAATCAAGCTTTAGTTGTAAACCATCATCATAATTGGTTAAAGAAAAATTAATGGGGTATAACTAAATCATAATTTTTTAGTAATATGATAAAGAGGCTAATAAAGATAAACAAATCTTGAATATGGTGAATGGTTTAACGGAGTTATAAAAAGAAATTTTCAAATTGGTAAATATCTGTTGCAATTCAAAACATAAAATCATAATATAAGAATATAGTTATATACTAATAAAATCACTTTTCTTTAACAAGGTGATTTTATGTAAAATTATATATAAGCAAATGGTTATATAAAGGAGTGCAGATAAATGGAAAACTCACTAATTGAAAAACAATTAAAAGCAGCAGCTGATTTGAATCGCATTAAATTACTTGCATGTATGAAAAATGGGGAGGTATGTGTATGTGATTTTGTGGATG
>NZ_PYWI01000031.1 GCF_003049575.1 Lysinibacillus parviboronicapiens
GATGAGGTAGATAGGTTCGAGGTGGAAGTGTGGTGACACATGGAGCTGACGAATACTAATCGATCGAGGACTTAACCAAAATGTTTGAAACATTCAATGCACCGTTTATCCAGTTTTGAAAGAACAAAAAGTTTTCAAAAAAACTTGCATTTATAACAAGATATGTTATAATCAAATTTGTCTTTTAAATAATAGTCTAGTGATGATGGCAAAGAGGTCACACCCGTTCCCATACCGAACACGGAAGTTAAGCTCTTTAGCGCCGATGGTAGTTGGGGGCTTCCCCCTGTGAGAGTAGGACGTCGCTAGGCAAATAAAAAGCCTGAGATTTATTCTCAGGCTTTTTTATATTATGGATAACAGCTGCTCTGATGAATGGAAGTTCATGAAGCAGCTGTTTTTATATATAAATTTTTAAAATTCAAGGGCACTACGAAGATTATTGGTATAGGATTGACTGACTGGTAATTCACTTCCATCTTTAAGTGTGACAATAAAGTTTGAAGTGAGGTCCCGGGACATTTTTTTTATAAAATGAATATTAACGATATAGGATCTATGAATGCGAATAAAGGATGAAGGTAGTCGCATCTGTAATTCTTTCAGCGTAATACTTGTTTTAAACTGCTCCCCCTCTACATAGAACCACGTCTTTTTCTGAAGACTTTCGATGTGGGAAATCTTTTCAATTGCAACAGGGTTCCAATCTTCATCTTGTTTGCCCGTTAAAAATTGATAAGGTTCTACCTTTTGAATGGTGAAGGTTGAAGGTAACACTACTACAAGTGCTGCTGGAACACCTTGTAAATAAATGGGATAACCAATTCCATAATAAGGCATATCAAAAAGAGAGTTATCCAAAATGGCATCTGTCCGTCTCTTGGTGTTTAGTACCTTTTCTGCTATGCTCCCAGATTGAACCTGCTGTCCTACCTCCAAATGAAGACTTTGATGACCAGAATGAAAATAGATATAAGTGTCTTGAACAGCAATGGCGATTGATGAATTAGATGGAAGCCAGTCTGTTAACATCGTAATATACTGTTGTGAAATTTCTTTTGCTGATAAATTATACTCATTATTCATTGTGAATATCCCCCTTGTTTGTAAACAGTTTACCAAATTTCGTCGCTGAAAAAGATGGTTTCATCATAAAAATTCGGTCTTTTATCTAAAAATAGTGAAAATTCAGATGCTCTGTTATATATTAATTTACAACAAATAAACCTGTTATGGAACAGTTGCTTGAAAGTTTTTTAACAGAGTATATTGTACACAAAGGGGAAGGTGGAATTTCGATATGTCAACACGTCAAGAAAAAATCCAAACTTTAGAAAAACAATGGGCAGAAAACCCACGTTGGGCAGGGATTGAACGCCCATATACAGCAGAAGAAGTAATTAAATTACAAGGTTCTGTTGTAATTGAACAAACTCTAGCATCTAAAGGTGCTGCACGACTTTGGAACTCTTTACATGAAGAGCCATTCATTAATGCGTTAGGTGCCTTAACTGGTAATCAAGCGGTTCAACAAGTAAAAGCAGGATTAAAAGCAATCTACTTATCAGGTTGGCAAGTGGCTGCTGACGCTAACCTTTCTGGTCAAATGTACCCTGACCAATCATTATATCCAGCAAACTCTGTACCAGCTGTAGTTAAACGCATTAATCAAGCGTTACAACGTGCTGATCAAATTGACCATGCGGAAGGTCGTGTAGATAACTTTGATTGGTTCGCGCCAATCGTAGCAGATGCAGAAGCTGGTTTCGGTGGTCCTCTTAATGTATTCGAGCTTGTAAAAGGAATGATTGAAGCAGGAGCTGCTGGCGTTCACTTAGAAGACCAATTAGCTTCTGAGAAAAAATGTGGTCACTTAGGTGGTAAAGTATTACTACCGACACAAAATGCTGTTCGTAACTTAATCGCTGCTCGTCTTGCAACAGACGTAATGGGCGTTGATACAATTTTAATCGCACGTACAGATGCGGATGCTGCGGATATGGTAACATCTGATATTGACCCACGCGATGCTGAATTTATCACTGGCGAGCGTACACCAGAAGGATTCTTCCGCACGAAACCGGGTATTAAGCAAGCGATTGCTCGCGGCTTAGCTTATGCGCCATATGCAGACTTAATCTGGTGTGAAACTTCTAAGCCATCACTTGAGGAAGCACGTGAATTTGCAACAGCAATTCATGCCGAATTCCCAGGCAAAATGCTTGCTTACAACTGCTCACCTTCATTCAACTGGAAGGCAAACCTTTCAGAAGAAGAAATCGCTGAATACCAACGCGAACTTGGAAAGTTAGGATACAAATTCCAATTTGTAACATTAGCTGGCTTCCATGCATTAAACCACTCTATGTTTGAACTTGCACATGATTATAAAGATAACGGAATGGCTGCATATTCTAAGCTACAACAAGCTGAGTTTGCTTCAGAATCAAAAGGTTATACAGCTACTCGTCATCAACGTGAAGTGGGTACTGGTTACTTTGATGATGTATCACAAGTTATCTCTGGAGGTACATCTTCAACAACAGCAATGGCCGGTTCTACAGAAACAGAGCAATTCGTATAAGATAGAAAAGTACATCGAATCCTAAATTCATAATCATAGCTCAGTCTCCTCCGCCCCTCCTAAGCGGGGGAGGACTGTAATTAAAATCGCAAAAGGTGGGGGAAATTACTGATGGAACAAGCAACTACAGGTAAGCTTAAAATTGTTGGGGAACAAAATGAGCAAACAAAAGAAATCTTGACACCGGAAGCCCTTGAGTTTGTTCTTGCCCTGCATGAAAAATTTGATGCGCGTCGTAAAGAACTTTTAGAGGCACGCCAAGACCGTCAAAAACGTCTTGATGCTGGTGAAAAGCTTGATTTCTTATCAGAGACAAAGGCAATTCGTGACGGAGATTGGACAATTGCACCACTTCCAGCAGATTTACAGGATCGCCGCGTAGAAATAACAGGGCCAGTTGATCGTAAAATGGTTATTAATGCATTAAATTCTGGTGCAAGAATGTTCATGGCTTGCTTTGAAGATGCATCTGCTCCGACATGGGAAAACATGATCAACGGGCAAATTAATATGCGTGATGCTATTAATAAGACAATTGAATTTACACAAGAGTCAAATGGTAAAACATATAAATTAAACAAAGAAACAGCCGTATTGTTAGTCCGTCCACGTGGGCTTCATTTACTTGAAAAAAATGTGCAAGTAGACGGTGAACCGATTTCTGGTAGCTTCTTTGACTTTGGTCTATATCTATTCCATAATGCAAAAAACGCACTGGAAAAAAATACAGGTCCTTACTTCTACCTTCCGAAGCTTGAAAGTCATTTAGAGGCGCGCTTATGGAATGATGTATTCCTCTTTGCACAACAATACATCGGTATTCCGCAAGGTACGATTAAGGCAACTGTTTTAATCGAAACAATTTTAGCTGCATTTGAAATGGATGAAATTTTATATGAGCTACGTGAGCATTCAGCCGGTCTGAACTGTGGACGATGGGATTATATTTTCAGCTATATCAAACGTCTGCGCAATCAACCTGATGTAATTTTACCTGATCGCGGCCAAGTAACGATGACGGTACCTTTCATGAAAGCATATACTTCTTTATGTATTCAAACGTGCCACAAACGCAATGCACCTGCTATGGGTGGTATGGCAGCGCAAATACCGGTTAAAGGTGATGACGAGGCGAATGCTGTTGCATTTGCAAAGGTTGCTGAAGATAAGCGTCGTGAAGCAACAGATGGTCATGATGGCACTTGGGTTGCCCATCCAGGCATGGTTGCAACAGCAATGGAGCAATTTGATGCGATTATGAAAACACCAAACCAAATCGATAAAAAGCGTGAGGATGTAAGTGTGACTGCTGAAGATTTAGTCTCCGTTCCCGAAGGTACTATTACTATTGAAGGACTTCGTATAAACTGCAGTGTTGGAGTTCAATATATTGCTTCTTGGTTACGAGGCAACGGTGCTGCACCAATTAATAACCTGATGGAGGATGCTGCGACAGCAGAAATTTCTCGTACGCAAGTATGGCAATGGATTCGTCATCCAAAAGGAATTTTAGATGATGGTCGTGGCATTACATTAGCATTTGTGCTAGAGATCTTGGAAGAGGAGCTTGTGAAAATTAAAGAGGCTGTTGGGGAGCAGGCTTATAACAGTGGTCGCTTTGATGAAGCTGCTGAACTGTTTAAATCTTTAATTGAGCAAGATGAATTCGTGGAATTCTTGACGCTTCCAGGCTATGAACGATTAACTTAATTGAGGTAAATCTACTAACGAACATGTCCAATTTTAATACAGTGGACTGAACTCGAATGCAGTCCACTTTGTCAGTGATGTAATGAGCGGGGTCTGTTCCCTCGTTCCTTACCGAAAGAAAATGAGCATAGTTTCAATTAAAGGGGTCTACTTATAAGTAAAGAGATTTAACAAGGGGTGAAAGATGTCTTGTAAGCTTAGATGGGGAGCTTGCAGGGCATTTTTTGTATAACTGGGGGATTATATTTTGTATGAAAGAATACATATAGGATGGGCAAGTATAACTCAAGGGGGAAAAGAAATGCGTAATAAAGAAATGTTACTAGTACCTGGACCAACACCAGTAGTAGATGAAATTTACGATGCATTAGCAAGCGAAACTAGAGGGCATACAGATCCACGGTTCGTTAACATTTATAAAAATGCAATAGAACAAACGAAGAAACTGTTTCAAACAGATGGCGAGGTTTTTGTAATAGCTGGATCCGGAACATTAGCTATGGAGATGGCAATTGTTAATACAGTGGGGAAAGGCGAAAATCTTCTTGTAATTAGTCATGGCTATTTTGGGGATCGTTTTATACCGCTTGCAACAGCTTATGGTATTCATGTTGAGGTGCTTCAAGCTGAGTGGGGGAAGCAAATTGAGGTATCAGCAGTTAAGGCAAAATTAGCAGAGGGCAATTTTAAGGCAGTGACGATTACACATGCAGATACGTCTACAGGTGTAGTATCAGATTTAGATGCATTAGTACCAGTTATAAAGAAGGCTGGCGCACTTGTTATATTAGATGGTGTTGTCGCAACGGCTGCGCTTGATGAAAATATGAGCAAAGAATACAATCATCCTGACTACAAATTAGATGTCGTGTTAACCGGTTCACAAAAGGCCATAGGTGTTCCACCAGGACTAGCAATAATTGCTTTCAATCAATCGGCTTTAAAAGCAAGAAAGGCATTAGGTACAATTCCTGCGTATTATAGTGATATTACAAATTGGATTCCGGTAATGAATGACCCAGGAAAATACTTTGCAACACCGCCGGTTAATTTAATTTATGCATATGAGGTGGCGATGAACATTGTGTTAGATGAAGGTATTACGAAGCGTGCGGCTCGTCATATTGCATATGGCCGCGCAATACGGGCGGCATTATTTACGTATGGCATGGTCGCTCTTGCAGAAGAAGCAGTTGCTGCCCCCACACTGAGCTGTTTGCTATATCCGGCAGAGATAGAGGATGGAGAATTTCGTGCAAAGTTAGCAGAAAAAGGTGTGATAGTAGCAGGCTCATTGGCACATTTAGCTGGCAAGGCATTCCGCATCGGACATATGGGTAATACAACACCGGTGATGCTTGAAGAAGCAGTAAAAATTATTGGTGAATCGTTAAACGAACTAGGAAAGTCAGTAGATATAGAAGCAGCTATTTTACGGTTGAAAGAGGTTTTAGCTGTAACTACAAAATAAACAGAAAGCTGTGTCCAATTAATTATGACACAGCTTCTTTTTGATGAAAAATTAGTTTCCTCAAACGTAAAGTATAGAGGTAAGTTACAACGTTATTTTCGCGTAGTAAGCTATTTAACAAAGCTTATCACAAAGCCATCGTAGCCCTTACTACCAACAGTTTGTATAGCTGTAGACTCGAGCCGAGGTTCTTTTTCTAACAAATCCATAAATTGACGTACACCTTGTACGCGTTCATCTTCGCTTTTTTTGTCAATCACTTCTCCGTTTCGAATGACATTATCACCGATAATAAGTGCCCCATTATTAGCTAATTCTAATGCCCACTTCAAGTAATGAGGATTATTGGGCTTATCTGCATCAATAAAAATTAAATCAAACAGTAGGTCATTATCTTTGAGGGTAGGCAAGGTATCTAATGCTTTACCAACGATTACTTCTACTTTACTTGCACAACCCGCATTTTGAATATTTTGTTTAGCTATTTTTGCATACTGTGGTTCAACTTCAAGTGTATATACTTTACCTGTTTCAGGGAGAGCGCGTGCCAACCATATGCTACTATATCCACCAAGAGTGCCAATTTCTAAAATATTTTTAGCTCCCTTAATTTTAGCCAATAAATATAGAAGTTTCCCTTGTGTTGGGGACACATCAATTTCAGGAATGCCAGCTTCTTTATTCGTTTGTAGTACTCCTTCAAGTATTTCATCAGACGGTATTAGTTTATCAACCAAATAATCATCTACATCTTTCCAAATAGTGTTTAACATAACGCTCCTCTTTTCTACTGTTTTTGTTCTTGCAACAAAAGTGTATGATAGAATGAATCATAATAAAAATATATTATTATTATTCATTCATAACTATTAGTTATGGGTAGAGGTGAACTTATGAATATACATGGCTTAAAATTGTTTTATCAAGTAGCGGAAACTGGAAGTTTTACTAGAGCAGCTGAATTGCTTTGTATTAGTCAGCCTGCAGTTTCGAGCCAAATTAAAAAATTTGAACATGAAATTGGGGTTCCATTATTTAAGCAACAAGGGCGTGGCATTGTCTTAACTGAATTCGGGGAAGCTTTAGCAGAAAAAGCACAAAGCCTTGTTACGCTTGAAAAACATATTGAATCTTTTATTGAGGATTATCGACTCGCTAAGGCAGGAACCATTCATCTTGTCGCGACTTATTTACCGGCAAATTTTTTAATTCCTAAATGGGCAGCTACATTTAAAGGTACAAATGAGGACGTTAATTTAATCATTACGACGACGAATACCAAGGACGCTTTTGAACAACTCATGCATTATAAAGCTGATATTGCTATTTATGGGGGCGGGATATCAGAAAGGCCAGAAGAAGTAACATGGGAAGAACTATTTGAAGATGAACTTTGGTTTGTTGTAGCACCAGATCATCCTTATGCCAATCAGGATATTTCGTTAGCTGAGATGGTTAGAGAGCCCTTTATCATGCGTGAAGAAGGAAGTTCAATGAGAGAGCACCTTTTTTCCTTATGCCAAACATATCAAGTAAAACCTCCGAAAATCGCCCTGCAATTTAATGGAATTAATGAAACTATTCGTTCCGTAAT
Source organism: Lysinibacillus parviboronicapiens (assembly GCF_003049575.1). GTDB lineage: Bacteria > Bacillota > Bacilli > Bacillales_A > Planococcaceae > Lysinibacillus > Lysinibacillus parviboronicapiens. The sequence goes on from NZ_PYWI01000031.1 coordinate 7,360, forward strand.
GGCTGGCTATGGTGCAAATTTTATTTCATCGCTTGCAGTGCGTGAGTATGTAAATAGTGGTCAATTGGCAAGAGTTTATGTCGAAAATGTAGATATTAAACATAAAATTGCGATTTGTACAAGAAAAGACGAAAAACAGAGTTTACTTGTACGAAAATTTATAGAGATTATTAAAAATTCGCTACCTTTCTAATGCTAAGAAAACAGTCTGCATATTAAACTGAAAGAAGTAATGTAATACACCGTGTTCTTGTGCTATTGCTTTAAATTCGCAGTAAGATCCATGTGAATCTGCAGTTTTTAACAATGCAATTAAGTAGTTTGTTTGTTATATTGATTATATAACAAACATGGAGCTGATAATAATGATAATTCAAATAGAACCACAGTCGGATGTACCAATTTATGAACAGGTATCACGGCAAATAATTGAAGGGATTGCGAGGGGAGATATGAAGCCAGGCGATACATTGCCATCTGTCCGTAATTTAGCAGCGGACTTATGTGTCAATATGCATACAGTTAATAAAAGCTATCATGAATTAGAGGCAAAAGGTATATTAACGATTCGTGCTAAATCAGGGGCAATTATTCGTTCAGTAGAGGAGCGAGCATTAACTTCAGAGCAATTACAACAAATTGAAAAAAACTTAAAGCCTCTTGTGGCGGAAGGAATGGTCCTTGGCGCCAGTGTAGACCAGATTGAGCTTATGATGAAAAAGGTCTTTGCTGATTTACAAATGCCAGTAGAAGGAGTGTAGCAGGATGCTACTAGCTATTTTTACAATTTCGTATATCGTGACATTGGTTATGCAAGTATTTGTCCCATATCTAGTGCGAGAGACAATTGTCTTCGGTGTAACGGTGCCTGAACAAAATATAAAGCATCCTATTTTAGGGTTAATGAAAAAGCGCTATGCTCAAATTGTGGGAATTTCTGGTGTAGTATTGTTAGTCATTCTTCTCGTTATCAATTGGATAGCTAAGCCCTCTGAAATTACTCAAGGTATTCTTTTGCTTAGTGTATTATATGGGATGCTAGCAGTGAGTTTGGTGCTATATTGGTTGAATCATCAGAAAATTACTAAATTGAAAAAGAAAGAGCAATGGGGAATTAATATAAAGCAAGTGCGTGCGGTGGATTTAACTGCACGGAGTCGCGATGAAATACTTCCTTGGCCATTCTATGTGGTCCCTATAGGAGTGACTGTATTTTTAATGATATTCACTGTACTACATTATGAGCAAATACCAAATAATGTTGCCGTGCACTGGGGTCCTAATGGAGAGGCTGACGCTTGGCAAGAAAAATCATATTTTACAGCGATCTCTTTACCGCTTGTTATGCTGATGATGCAGTGTATGATGTGGGGCATTGTGGATTCTGTTAAGCGTTCAGCCATAAGATTATCAGTTAATCGCCAAGAAGAGTCTTTAGAAGATCAGTTAAAAACAAGAAAATATATGAGCTGGCACATGATGCTAATAAGCTATGCCCTCACTGTATTATTGTCGGTATTGCAGCTAAGTAATATCTATCCTTCGTTGGCTGAAGGAGGAAATTTATTGCCAATGTTTATTGTATTTTTAGTGCTAGTGCTTGGTTCATTACTTTTCTATGTATGGAAGAAACGTCAGTTGAGGTTAAGTTATGTAGATAATGTAGTATCAGAAGTAATGGATGTTGACGAGGATCGTTATTGGAAGGGTGGATTGATTTATATGAATGCCCAAGACCCATCTGTTTTTGTAGAGAAACGCTTCGGTGTCGGTTGGACAATGAATTTGGCGAATCCACGTGCCTATATCGTCATCGTATTGCCATTCGTTATATTGCTGTTGATTTCTATATTTTCATTATAAAATAAAGGGGTTACTACACTAAGTAGTGGCCCCTTTTTGAATGGAGGTAAGTATGAATGAAGATTTTAGTGGTGGATGACGATGTGCATATTCTGCATTTAATTAATATTTATTTAACACGTGAAGGCTATCAGGTATTACAGGCAGAAAATGGTGAGCAGGCATTACAATTGCTTGAGCACGATTTACCTGATTTGGCTGTAGTTGATGTAATGATGCCAGGTATGGATGGTTTTACACTAACGGAAACACTAAGTCAGGATTATGATGTTCCAGTGTTGTTATTAACGGCAAAAGGCGAACTGGAAGACAAGGAACGTGGGTTTTTAGCGGGCTCAGATGACTATGTTGTCAAACCGTTTGAACCAAAAGAGCTATTATTTCGCATAGCAGCAATTTTGCGTAGATTTGATAAGAAGAATCAAGTGACTGTGCAGGTTGGAAAGCTGATAATTGACCGCAGAAGCTTCGAGGTTGGCATTGGTGAAAACACACTTATTTTGCCATTAAAGGAATTTGAACTATTAGCATTACTAGCGTCACGCCCAAACCAAGTTTTTGCACGTAGTATGATAATGGAACAAGTTTGGGGATATGATTATGATGGAGATGAACAGACATTAAATACACATGTGAAACGGGTTCGTGAGCGATTATATCGGTATGATACAGATGTAGAAATTACAACTGTACGTGGCGTAGGCTATAAACTAGAGGTCATAGCATGATGAAAACATTATATAGCAAGTTTGTTGTTACAACCATGCTCATCATGATAGGCAGTTTGTGTATCGGCTTTTTAATGACAAATACTTACTATCATCAAGTAACTAAGGAACAAAACGATACAAAAAATGTTGATATTGCGACAAATATTGCAGAATATATCGAGTCCGCTAACCCTGTAGATTTAGATAATTATTTAACGACACTCGGAGAGATTGGCTATCAAATTTATGTCACAACCGGCGAGGAAGGTCGTTTTTTTGGTGGTGAATATCGAGAAAAAACATTGTCACCTAGTGTTATTCAGCGTGTATTAGACGGAGGAATTTATCACGGTATGCGTGATTTTCCGAAAGAGACTTTTGTGACAGGTTTTTTTGCCAATGAACTGATTAATACCATTGGCGTGCCTTTTTCATATGACAATCAGCAATATGCATTGTTCATTCGACCGGATATACGTCTGTTATTTTCAGAGGTGCATACCATTCTAGGTGGATTAATTCTTGTCATGGCAGTATTGAGCTTGCTCGCCATGCTACTATTTGCCAAGGCATTAATTCGCCCTATTACACAATTAACAGAGGCGACACACCAACTCGCACATGAGAAGTTTGATACGCTGTTAGAAATAGAACGTGCGGATGAGATTGGCCAATTGGCTGATAGCTTTAATGTGATGACAGAAAAATTACAGGAAAATGATCGAATTCGTAAGGAATTTATTAGCAATGTATCCCATGATTTCCAATCACCATTATTAAATATCCGTGGTTATGTGGATTTGCTGAAAAATCCACTACTTACAGAGAAGCAAAGACAGGAGTACGCGACGATTATAGAGTTAGAAACGAAGCGGCTTTCGACATTGACGAAGCAATTGCTATTGCTGACATCTCTCGACCAATCGACAAGGTTATTAAAGCGTGAACCTTATCGTGTGGACGAGCAGTTGAAGGATACAGTACGTAAGTATCGTTGGCAGCTAGAGGAAGCGAGTGTACAGTTAACGTATCAGTTAGATGCTGTTATGTATGATGGTGATGCTGGGTTATTGCAGAATGTATGGGATAATTTATTAACAAATGCCATTAAATATAATGTTGAAGGTGGAGAAATTCATATTCATTTGCAACAACATGCACCTTTTGTCGAGGTCCTAGTACAAGACAGTGGTATTGGCATGACAAAAGAGCAATTAGAAAAGGTCTATGATCGTTTTTATCGGGCTGACGAATCACGTACAAAACAGGGGACCGGCCTTGGTTTAGCCATTGTTAAGCAAATTGCTGAGTTGCACGGGGGCGAGGTGCAGATGGAGAGTACGCTTACTTCGGGCACTAAGGTCCGTATTCGTTTACCAAAATTGTAATGAGGAGTTCATGTAAAGTTCATATTCACTCGGTAGACTTCTAAGTAAGTTGAAGAAAGCTTAGGAGGAATTATCATATGGAACAAAAATGGAGTTTACGCCTTATACGACTGGCGGCTATTTTTGCATTGTTAGGTACGTACTTAGGTTCACATATGTCAGGATCAGGTAGCTATGAGTATCGACCAATACATGCACACATTTTACTTGTTGGATGGTTAAGTATGTTTGCTTGGGGAATTTTTTACCGTGCTTTCAACGTGAAATCTAAAAAATTAGTAGCGGCACAAGGTTGGAGCGCAATTTTGGGAGTCTTTGGTTTAACATTGGGCATGTGGTTCTACAATATTAACCCGTTTAATTTTAGCAGTACATTTACAATGGTTTTCTTTATTGTTGGTGGGACAACTTTATTAATTAGCTTTGCATTATTTATTGTTGTGACATTTATGATTAATCAAAAAGAAGAAATGAAACATTAAGGAAACACTCTTGCTAATTTAGAAGAGCATGATACCTGAAAAGTGGAAACCCAACTGCCCTTTGTCTAGTTGATAGGGGGCAGTTCAAACTTTGAATAGGTGGTCGACATCAAAGAGGATAAATAGAGGCTTGTTCAACAAGGTGATGAATGTTTAAAAAATATGACTTCGGCAGCTTATTCAGCTTACCCAAGTCATCTGATCGCCGCTTGATTGTAACAAACTATCTTATACTGTCTTATTTATTTTTTTGCAGTAAATCGTTCCTGTCTTGGCATCGTTTCTATTCCAATTGAAAACGCGCCAATACGTGAACTTGATATCGTTTACCGCAATGATAGATATTTAAGTAAAGCAGCACAAGTTTTTATAAAATTGATGATAGAAAAGTTTTAACTAAATTAATATTCACCCCAAATAGCCCAGATGTAGAATTATGCTGTCACAATTCTACATCTGGGCACAAGTATGGCTCATTAATCAATGTAATATTTCAAGCGATTTTTTGAGCCAACGTGTCGCCTCGTTATAGTCCTGTGCAACGCCCTGGCCTTTTTTGTAGAGCATACCTAGCTGAAATTGTGCTTTTTGGTGGCCCTGATTGGCAGCCAGTCGATACAACTGAGCAGCCTTTGCAAAATCCTTTGGTACACCTTGTCCGTGACTATGCATTTGAGCTAGTTGAAATTGAGCTTTAGCATGGCCCTTTGTTACAGCCTGCCCGATCCATCTTGCTGCTTCCGTATAGTCTTGCTCGACACCTTTCCCTTTGTCATATAAATTACCAAGTTGATATTGTGCCCCAGCATGTCCTTGTGTGGCAGCTAGGCGGTAGCAACGTCGTGCCTCATCTAAATCCCATGTGACGCCCAGTCCTTGCTCATATAACAATCCTAGCTGATATTCAGCGCTTATATGTGATTGGTCGGTAGCCGCACGCCACCATTTAACAGCCTCGGGATAGTCTAGAGTGATTCCAATGCCAGTTGCGTATAACAACCCAAGCTCAAATTGAGCATCAGGGTAACCTTTTTCTGCTGCAACTTTAAAGTAGTGTAGCGCTTTTTCAGGTTGCTGAAGTTGATTTACATAAAGGCGACCAAGTTCATAGCCTGCACGAATATGACCATTATTAGCAGCAAGTTGCCACCATTTTTCAGCGCCTGTGCTGTTTTTTTCGCTTTCGTAAAGAACACCAAGGCAATACTGTGCATTAATATGTCCTTTATGTGCCGCAAGTTTAAACCATTTTAATGCTTCGACCGTATCCTGTTGTAATCCTTGCCCTGTATTGTAGAGCATAGCCAATTGAAATTCTGCATTTGTATGATCTTGTAATGCAGCTAAATGAAACCATCTCGCGGCTTCCTGAAAATTTTGTGCAATCCCACGTCCTTTAATATACATATAGCCAAGATTGTACTGTGCACTTGCGTCACCAGCCAATGCTGCCATTTCAAAGCAGGCTATAGCTTCTTCGAAGTTTTGTGGTACACCACTGCCGTTATGATAGAGAAAGCCGAGATTGTTTTGTGCACTTGTATTCCCTTGGTTAGCTGCTAAAACATACCACTTAGCGGCCTCAGAAAAATTGATAGGCATGCCGAGCCCTTGATTGTGAAGGACACCAAGGTTGTACTGTGCATCGGCATTGCTTAAATCAGCCGATGCTTTATAAAGGCGAGCAGCTTCCTCGTAATTTTGGGCTATACCTTGTCCTAAATGATATAGAACACCTAAGCTATAGAGGGCGTTCGCATCCTGTTGAGCCGCAGCTTTTTCATACCACATTCTTGCAATTTTATAGTCTCTCTTGACACCCCGTCCATGATTATAAAGGACGCCTAAATTATATTGTGCACTGGCATTGCCCTCGTTCGCTGCTAATTCAAACCAATTGGCGGCATATTCGTAGTCATCTGTTGGCTGGTCTTCCTGATGTAAGATATTCATGTCGAATGGGGGCAGAACATCTTCTAATAAGGAACCTTTCCGTACGGATAAAGAAGCTATAAAGCTACGATCATAACGATTGATAAACCACTCAACAATATCACTGATGTAATCGAGAACAATTTTTGCTGCCTTCGCCTCAATAATGCCACTACTACTAATCGTCATTTTCCGAACAAGATTCATGAGTAAATAAATACGACGTGGATGGATTTTGGCGATAAAACTGCGATTATTCATGAGTGTACGAATACTTTTTAGTTTAGGCTCAGTATGCATTTCCAACTTATAACTCTCGTATAAAATCTCCTCGAGTACAAGGCGTGACCTTTGCAAGGAAATATCCGGTTTTGTTACAGTGAATTTACTAGCATCTTGTAAATTTTTGGCTAAATTTGTGAGGGACAATGCAGATAATTTTTTACATTGTTCTCGTAGAATTTCATATTGTATGACGATAGTACTCACCTCTACTTCTATAAATGACGAAAACACTCTCTTTTCTCATTTATCGGGAAATAAATGGAGTTATTGATATTTTCAAATGGATTCCCCAGTTGAATTGTCTACGTTACATGATACTATTTGATATAAGGGTTAGTTTATAGCCATTTGGGGGATTGATTGATGAAAGAGATTGCAGCTATTATTCCAGCATATAATCCGCAACAGTCATTTGTAACATATGTACATCAATTATTGGCCACTTCAATCACACAAATTATTATTGTAAATGATGGCAGTGATTTAAAATATGCAGGTATTTTTGAAGAATTGAAAACTATTGATAATTGTCGAGTTTTGCAACATGACTTGAATATTGGGAAAGGTGGCGCTTTAAAAACAGCATTTGCTTATGCTTGGGCGCAAAAGGGCCGGTTACAAGGTGTTATAACAATTGGTGCTCATGGTCAGCATACATTGCAGGATGTGAAGCTAGTGTTAACGATGACTAAAGTGTTTTCTGAAGGAATAGTACTAGGAGTACGTAATTTTCAGTCGACCGATAGTACGTTTTTGTCATATTGGGGTAATCGTGCGACAAGCTTGTTTTTTGATTTGCTTTTTCACCGAAAGCTCATGGATACACAAACAGGTTTACGCTATATATCGATAAAAGAGTTGCCGTGGCTAATGGAAGTGAAAGGTGATCGCTTTGAGTACGATACTAATATGCTGATAACTGCGCTTAAAAGAAAATGTCCAATTTTTGAAGTAGAAATTGGTCAGCTACGCTTGAAGAAAAATTCAGTAATTCAGTATGATGAAGTTAGCAATGCAAGTACAGTTATTGCAAAAATGCTTATGAATTATTTAAAACCAAGAAGAAAGTAACTTACTGGTGTATTTTTAACATATTAGGCTAGGATAAAAATAATAATTACTCAATAGAACGTAGCGAGTATAAGAAGAAGGAGTAATGCATGTGGAATATTCAGATCAAGTGAAAAATCGCGTAAAGCGGATGGAAGGTCAGCTACGTGGTATTTTAAAAATGATGGAAGAAGAAAAGGATTGTAAGGCGGTTATTACGCAATTATCGGCGGTACGCTCAGCTGTAGATCGTACAGTTGGTGTAATAGTGAGTACAAATCTCCTAGAATGTGTACAAAATGCTGAAGGGGACGGCGAAAAAATGAATGAAGCGATTCAAGAGGCTGTAAATTTAGTTGTAAAAAGCCGTTAAAGGTGCAACATTATTGTATGGGCGGTATCGTAAGTATAATTGCCAGCTACCATAAACATAAAAGACAAGACTCACTGTAATGGGTGAGTTTTTTATTTTGTGCAGAAAAGTGTTGTACTATAGTATCTATACTGTATCCGTGAGATTAAAAACCTATATTAATGAAAATATAATTATAGAAAAAAGTCATATGTAGTGAACTTGTACGATAGATTTATAGTACCTTTTTCTTTTATAATTATTATGAGAATAATTTATAAATGGGAAGGAGAATTTATTATGAAAAAATGGTTACTAAGCGGTGTAGCGGTATTAATGCTAAGCCCAACTGCTGCATATGCACAAAATGCAGAAACTCATACAGTCGAGACTTCCCCTAAGAGTGCTTTCAATGGTATGTCCAGCTCAAAGATCACTACTTGGGATAAACTCATAAATGAAGTAGCACAACAAATGAATAATTTTTCTACCGAAATTAAAGTTGCATATAGTGGGCCAATGGCTGATTTTAATAAAAATATCATGCAGGTATTAGAAAGTGCTCAGAAACAGGCAATCTATGCGAGTGGGCATTTGGAAGGTGTTTCTATTACCTCGGATTCTGAGGGTAATATCACGTTTAAAGTGAAATACTTTACGAATCAAACACAAGAAGCTGCGGTACAAAAGAAGGTTGATCAAGTATTAAAAACAATTATAAAGCCTTCTATGACACAATTTCAAAAAGTAAAGGCCGTTAATGATTACATTGTTTCGAATGCAACATATGGCAATAAAACGAAAGCAAGCCCCCACAGTGCATACGCATTATTAATGGAAGGACAAGCAGTGTGTCAAGGCTATGCATTACTAGCATATAAAATGTTACAACAAGCTGGTATTGAAACACAGTATGTAGTAGGTTATGTCAACGGCAGTGAAGGCCACGCCTGGAATATGGTGAAACTTGATGGCAAGTGGTATCATTTAGATACAACATGGAATGACCCATTACCTAACCGAGTAGGGGCATCTTCCTATGATTACTTCTTAGTAACAGATGCACAACTAAAGAAAGATCATTCTTGGATTGCTTCAGATTATCCTGTAGCAACGAGCACAGCATATAACTATATGCAAAATGTACATTTTGCATATCAAATCAATAACATGCTGTACTTTAGTAATACAGCTGACAATGACAAATTGTATAAACTCGACTTAACGAATGGTAAGAAAACAAAGGTGATGGATAGTCGTGCGTTGTATATTACAGGTGTAGGTGATGACCTTTATTATAGCGACTATAGCAATGGTGGGTACTTAACAAAGATGAGTTTAAAGACATTAAAGACTGGTGTGCTTGTGAAGCAATCCGTATCAGATCTAATGATTAAAGACAATAATTTAGTTTACAAGGTTAATGCAAAAGAACAAAAATTGAAAATTAATTAATGAAGTTTCTAATAAGTTGCTGAGTAAAGACTTCTATACTTCATTTACCAGCTGTTCATAATTTCTAAGCACAAAAGGGCTTCCAAGTGAGTTCTTTGTGCTTTTTTTGTATATAATGTAACTAGTAATACGGTTGGAGGTGAGGATTTTGTGGAAAAAACTAGCCATTATTGTGATTTTGATTATTTTTATTGATCCTATATATACGGTCGGTAAAGCAACAGTACAACAAATCATCACATGGGCAACTAATGATGAAATTCAAACGATGCTGCTAGAAACAAAAGACAAAATCGTTGATGTCACAGCAAAACTTTCAGAAGATGCCTCAATCGAAACAGCCACCCCAACAGAAGCAAAGCATGATGAAGCTGAGTTAGTGGCAACGACTGCACTGGCCCTGAAACCTGAAGCCAAGCTCGTTGTAACGAATGCTAAAGAAATGGCAGATGCAATGTATGCTTATTACAGTAGTTTTTCACCAACTTTCGAAATTCAATATAAGGGCAGTACGCAACGCATAGAGCAGCTAGTAGAGGAAGCCTATGACAGAGCCATTAAACGAGATGATTATGTGTATGGCCATATTAGTAAACACTCTATTCGTTATGAATACGGGAAAAAGGTGGCGACAATTTACGGTGAGCAAAGTTATTTGATGACACCTGAGCAAGCAGCTTATGTGGAGATGAATGTTCAAGAAATCGTGACTACTCTTAATAAGAGCGCTAAGAGCGATGTAGAAAAAGTGAAGGCGGTCAATGACTATATTGTATCAAACACCGCTTATACGGATAATACAAAAGCAAGTCCACATAGCGCATATACAGTGTTAGCTGAGCATGGGGGTGTTTGCCAAGGCTACGCTTTACTAGCACATTCAATGTTACAAAAACTTGGTATCGAAACACAGTACATTGTCGGCTATGTTGGGCAGGAAGGACATGCTTGGAATTTAGTGAAACTCAACGGTCAATGGTATCATCTCGATACAACATGGAATGATCCTGTGCCAGATCGTAAGGGCGCTATACGATACCAATATTTTTTAGTTGATGATCGTACAATGGCACGTGATCATACATGGGTTGCAGCTGATTATCCGAAAGCAACAAGTACCATTTATAGTTACTACCATGATATCGACTTTCCTGCACAGGTGGGACAACAATTATTTTATAGCAGTGTCTCTGATGATAATAAATTGTATGTACTTGATATCTCCACAGGTAAATCGAAGCGCGTTTCAAGCTCACGAGCACAGTATATTGTGTATGCTGATGGCTGGCTATACTATAGTAATTATTCACACGGCGCATATTTATCGAAAATCCGCCCTGATGGTAGTGGTGAACAAGTATTGAATCGTGAAGAAACAAAGGATTTATATGTGAAGGATGGCTATCTATACTTCATGACAGATGAACTGAAGAAAATGGCACTATAACTTTATTCCACATACAACTTAGGCTAAATGGTCGTGATAAGGGGCATATGACATTATAAATTGTTATATGCCCTTTTAGTGCGTTCAATAATGTAATGAATGGGCTGATGCTGACATAAAGATATCTGGATTTGTGGGTACATTGACGTCATGTCTTGTGAAAAGGCCTTTAAAATCAATGGGTTATGCTTTATGGCCCCACCATTACAATATAGGTTAATGGCTTCTCCTTGGTAGTTAATTTTTTTTAACACTGCACAGGCTAAAAGCACCAATTCATGGGCAGCTCTCATTGAGATTTGAATGGCACAAGAATCATTTTTGGTAACGGCATCGGCTAAAAATGCCCCCATTTTTGCAAGCTGAGCATTTGTATAAGATGGGCGGAATATCCACGCAGCAAGATCTGTAACATCCTGAATACGTAAATAACTATAGACGTCATTTTTTAATATTGTCGGTTCACCGCGTCCGTCTTCCATACGAAAAATAGCGCGTACGACCTCTTGCCCTAACCAGTAGCCGCTGCCTTCATCTCCTGCACGATGTCCCCAACCACCAGCGCGTTCAATACGCTTGCCATCAAAAGCGTAGGCAATGGCCCCAGTTCCAGCAATAAGCAAGGCCCCTGTTTGTCCAGCGGTGACACCTAATAATGTTGCCTCTGCATCATTTTCAATAATAAGTGTTTCTATGTCTAACTGTGATTTGGTAATGGCTGCATGTACAATGGCTTTTACGATGGCATGATCCTTCGAAGAGTCAATTCCTGCCATAGCAAAAGTAGCTACAGCAATTTTTGAATGACTTTGCTGTTGCAAAAATGCATGTACATATGCTAATAGTGCTTGTAAAATCTCAGTGGCGGAGTCAACACCAATTGCTTGATAGTTGGATCCGCCAGCCGTTTTCGTGTATATAATCTCACCGGATTCGGCATGCACAACTGCACATGCCGTTTTTGTTGCACCACCATCAATAATCAGTAACCAATCCTTCATTGATTCCATTCCTCCAAAAACATACCTAATTGTTTTTCTGCTTCAGCAATAGCTGTTTCTTTTAGTTGAATCCATTCATATAGTTTGTGAGCAGAAGCCTTGCATTGCTCAAGTGATGCTCGCATCGTTTCGGGCGCGGGACCGCCTAGCAATGTTCGGATACCTACGAAAAACTCCGGTTTTAAAGTATGGTAGAAATCTTCCTCAGAAATGACTAAAGGTTTACCTGTTACTAGTTTGGATTGTGTATTTGCGAGCCCCCATGTCAGGCTAGCAAGTGATTCTTCATTATGAGCAAGCAATACTTTGATGCATTTACTTACAATACTGTGTGCTTGGCGGAAGGAAATACCCTCAGAGCGTACTAAAGTATCGGCAAGCTCTGTTACATTCGCAAAGCTATTTTCTGCACGATCTCGTAGCTTTTTCTTGTTTACATCCATCGTCACAACGAGGGAACCAAATAATTCGTAAATCCCTACTAAACGATCAATGGCACGCCATAAATAAGGTTGCATATCATCCTCTGTGTCAACGATATCACCAAACGGTGTATTATGTACCATTTGCAGTACCGTACTTGCATCACCAACGACCGCTGATAGCAATGAACGTGTATGCTCAATCGATACAGGGTTGCGCTTTTGAGGCATAATAGAGCTAATTTGTACGTATGGGCTGGCAAGTGTAAATGCATTGAATTCCTGCGTCGCCCATAATAAGAAATCTTGTGATGTGCGGCCAAGATTGAGTGCAGCGAGCTGGACGGTACTTGCAGCTTCAGCTATATAATCAGCCCCTGCGACTGCATCCCAAGCATTTTCGATTATTTCATCAAATGCCAGTAAATCTCGCATTCGTTCACGACTAATATTAAAGCCAGTAGTCGTTAATGCTGCCGCCCCCATACTGCTACGATTGACTGTTTTGTAGACATTTTGCAGGCGTTCAAAGTCACGGTTCAGTTGGTCAATCACAGCTTTTAAATAATGAGCAAAGGTTGTTGGCTGTGCCTGTTGTGTATGTGTATAACCAATCATTATGGTATCGATATGCTCCTCTGCTGCAGCTACTAAATCATCTCGTAATGTCAGTAGCGCCCGCATAAGCTCTAATAATTTCTTACGCAATGTCATACGATAGATGGCGATACCCATATCATTACGACTTCTACCAATGTGAAGATTTCCAGCAACATCGCCAGCAAATTCGATTAGCTTATTTTCAATGCGGAAAAATAAATCTTCATAGTTCGGGCTGTAATCCTCTATACGATAATAGTTCAAATCTAGTTTCTTTAGTGCGAGGCCGATCTGTTTAGCTTCTTCAGCTTTTACGAGTCCTTGTTCTTCTAACATTTTTAAATGTGCAATATTAATCTGAAGCATAATTATTAAAAAGTTTTTCTTTGCTTCGTCATATGCTGGTTGCAATACAATTTTACGATAAATATTAGACGGGAAAATCATCCCATCTTCTTGCTGGGTTTTGTTACGGAAATCTTCAAACATATCCATTTCCTCCTAATAGATTGACAGTTAAATAGCTGAGCCAGCACTGCCTTTTGATAGCTTTTCAGAAATAATAAGAACAATTAAAATTAAGCAAATTTGTAAGACGCCATAGGCACAGGCTGTTCCAAACTTAAACGCATATAACTTTTGAAATATCGCGACTGACAGCGGAATTGTGGAAGAACTGTATATAAGAATAGATGCTACGAATTCACCTAAACTTTGGACAAGTGCTAACAATGTTCCTGCTAAAATACCCGTAAACGTTAGCGGTATAACGATGCGCCTAAATGTATATAGCCAAGTAGCACCTAGGCTCCGTGCTGCCTCTTCGATAGATTGATCTAATTGTACAAGAGACGCTGAGGTCGACCTGAAAACTAGCGGTAAATGTCTAATAAAGTATGCTAAAGGTAAAATCCAAAATGTCCCAATAAGCACCTGATTAAAGGCGAAAATATTTTCTGTACTAAAGGCAGCGATTAAATTGACAGCTACAACTGTTCCGGGTAATGCCCAAGGAACCATAATCAAAATATCGAGCAATGTTTTTCCTTTGAAATTCAAACGCACCATTGCGTAGGCGGCCGCGACTCCAAATAGTATATTGCCGAGCGTTGCAACAACCCCCATTTGAATAGAATTCCAAATTGGTCGCCATGTCCGTTCATCCGTAAAGAGTGCAATATAATGATCAATGGTATAGTCTGTCGGTAAGATTTGTGTTTTCCAAGCACCATCGACCGAGAAAGAAATTAAAATCAGGACTAAAATCGGCAAGATTAAAATTAGCGTGCCTACAAAAGATGCAATAGTTGCTAAGATTTTCATGCCTTTAGAGGATACTTCAGAACGATGTACGCTAATGCCTTTGCTCAAGTTTTGATAATTGCGGCGGTTTTGATACCAACGCATAATGATTAAAAATGTGATAGACACGAAAGATAAAATCATGGACTGAGTAGCTGCCATCTCCAAATTACCATTCGTGCGTGATAAGTATATTTGCATGGTCATCGTGCGTTCTACGCCAAACATTAGAGGTGCTGTATAGGATGCCATAGAGATCATAAAGACAAGTAGCGCAGAGGCAACAATTGAAGGTGTTAACATAGGTAAAATAACCTTTGTCCATACACGGATACGCCCAGCACCTAAGCTAGTAGCTGCTTCCTCTAGCGAAGGATCTAATCCTTTTATGGCGGCGGAAGCGGTTAAGTAGAAGTATGTGTACATGGTGAATGTATGCACAACGATAACGCCCATGATACCATTTAACGAAAAAGGGACTTGATCTAGACCAAAAAGATGCTGGAGTGCTCGAGGGAAGATACCACTATCCCCGTACAAGAATGTAAAAGAAAGTACACCTACAAGTGGGGGAAGCGCCATGGGCACCAGTACTAAAATAGCGAGCAAACGTCTACCTGGAAAATCATAGCGTTCCAACAAAAAGGCCATGGTCACGCCGACAATTGCACAACAAATAACACTGATGATAGATATATATAAACTAGTCCACAGTGCCTCGAGGTTAGCAGGACTTGCTAGACTGAAAAACTTTTTATAATGAGAGAGCGCATCGTCGCCAGTAAAGCTTTGAATAAAAGTTTGATAGAAGGGATACACCACATAGGCGAACAACACTAAAAATAATGGTGAAATTAAAATATACACAAACCATTTAGATTGGGTTAGTCTTACCCATGCATTATCTTGATAAGAATCGACAGGCGGTTTTTCCATAGTGGTCCCCTCCTATTCCCCTAAGAAGTACAGTGAATCTTGCGCAATGTGCAAGGTGATGTCTTCGCCAATTTGTTTTAACTGGCCGTTCGTATTGATAATCATGACTTTCAGTGAAAATTCCGTAAAATCGACAATGTAATTTACACTAATACCCGTAAATTCGACAAAAGAGATTTTACCAATAAGTTTGTTTTCACCAGGACCTAGGTTAACGGATTCAGGACGAATAGATATAAACACTTTGTCTCCAATCATATGCGTTAAAGTAGGGGAGCTGTGTTGCTTTCGCCCAATAAAATTTAGTCCATTCACCGTTTTTGCCTGTATGTCATCGCCATTAATGGATTCTATTGTAGCTTCAATTAGATTTGTTTCGCCAATAAAGTCAGCAACGAAGCGGTTCAATGGACGATTATAAATTTCCTGCGGTGTACCAATTTGTTTAATAATGCCCTGTTCCATCACCATAATGCGATCAGACATGGCCATCGCTTCCATTTGGTCATGCGTGACATAAATTGTTGTGACACCGAGTTCCGTTTGAATACGCTTTATTTCAATACGTGTTTCCTCACGTAATTTAGCATCTAAATTGGACAAAGGTTCGTCGAGTAATAGAATGTCTGGTTCAATAACAAGTGCTCGTGCTAACGCAACACGTTGCTGTTGACCGCCAGATAACTCATTGATTTTACGTCTACCATATTGTTCTAAATGTACAAGTCCGCGAATTCGATCAACTTTTTGCGTTATCTCAGTTTTCGAAAGTTTTCGTACTTGTAAACCAAAAGCAATATTTTCATCTACGGTCATATGTGGAAAGAGAGCATAGTTTTGAAACACCATACCGATATTGCGTTTATTTGGCTGAAGTAATGTCACGTCTCGATCATCGAAAAGAACTTTTCCTTCAGTTGGGTAATAAAAGCCAGCAATCATGCGTAGTGTTGTCGTTTTTCCACAACCGCTAGGGCCGAGGAAAGTGAAAAATTCACCGGCTTTAATAGTAAGGTTTAAATCCTTTACACCATGCACTTGGCCAAATTGCTTCGAGACATTTTCGATTTTGACACTTTTCATATGCAATGCTCCTCTCTCACTAACAACTAGTTGTACAGGAAACCTCGAGCAAAAAATTACTCGAGGCTCTAAAAACGTCATTTATTTACTATTTCCCACGGCCTTTAATATTCGTATCCCAATGCTCCATCCACTCAACTTCTTTATCAGACATAAGTTGCCAATCAATATCAAATGTTTTTAAATCTAAGTCCTGATACCATTCAGGCATTGTTGCTTTGTCGATATCTGAGCGCGTTGGGATTTGGTAGTAATCATTGGCTAATTTCGTTACCATTTCTTTTTCAAATAAAAACTCTACGAATAGTTGAGCGTTTTCCACATTTTTCGCATTTTTTACGACAGCAACACCATCTACTAAAATAGGAGCGCCACTCTTTGGATAAATATAATCAAATGGATAGTCGGTCGTATATTTCTTTAGCAAAATATCTTGCAAATTCCATAAGGAAATGCTACCTTCTTGGCGCGTTAGCTTTAAGTAAAGTGCATTTGGATCTTGTGTATATTCTTTCGTATTGGCATCTAATTTTAGTAACCAATCATAGCCTTTCTCAGGTGACTCCGCACCTTGTCGTACAATCATGGAAGAATAGATTGTACGCATCGTCCCAGAGGCTAATACACCTCGAATTAAGATTTGATCTTTCCACTTTTGATCCAGTAAATCGTCCCAATCCTGTGGGCCGGTTTCTTGAGTTAGTAAATCACTATTAATCATAATTACTTCTGGTAATAACATTTCACCGAACCAACGACCTTCTGCGTCTGTATGATTAGCATCAATTGCATCGTTAAAGCTTGGTTTCCAGGCGTGTAGTAAATCTTCATTTGCACCAACAATTAGTGCTGACTGTGTGCCTCCCCACCAAAAATCTGCCTGAGGGTTGGCTTTTTCGCCTCGTAGTCGCTCTAAGATTTGCTGCGCGCCCATTGTTAAAAACTCCACTTCAATATCCGGGTACTTCTCATTAAACTGATCGATTACGTCTTGCACCATTTCCTCATCACGCCCTGTGTAGATCACAAGCTTACCTGACGGAGATGTTTCTACATCTGCTTTGTCGCCATTTGTTGCATCGTTTGTTGTCGCCTTTTTGTCGTCGTTACTACAAGCCGCTAACATAATGACCATCAATACAAATAAGTAACTGAAAAAACGCATTTTTTTCATAATCATCTTCCCCTTTCTACGTAGTGAGTAGCTTACATATTGCAGTATAATACTTACAAAGAACATTAATGTTAGAATAATTAAAAAAATTCTAACATTATAATCATCTTAAACTAAGTAAATAATGGTTATCAATGGAATTTAAAAAAATGTCAAAAAACTCCTTAAAAATGGGAATTTCCACTTTTAAGGAGTTTTGTATTTCTGACAATGAAAGGGATATGAAACCCCACACCCAAGTTTATTTTAATCTTCCTACGAAAGTCACTGCCTGATTTACAATCACTTTTTGAACTTTAATGTTAATCAGGCGCTTCCAGGCTCAAAAGTACTTTTCTTGTGACGTAGCTGAGCAAGTATTGTCGGAAGCATCATACCTAAAATGACAAGAACAATACCGATTACTTGTAAAAAGGTGAGCGGTTCATGTAAAACAATTACGGAAACTGTCACAGCAACAGGTAATTCGATTGCACTTAAAATGGAGGCAAGGCCCCCACCAACTTTTGGCACAGCAATAGAAAATAAATAAATCGGTAAAATAATACCGAAAAGTCCGAGAGCTAGTCCAAACTTCCATAAACCTTCAGTAAATAATTTTCCGTTCCATGCAATTTCAGGACTTAAGAAAATACTAATCATGATGAGTGCAACGAAGGAAACAATCAATACACGCGCTGTGGTTGTCACACCTTCAACAGGGCGAGAGTTAAACTGAATAAAGCAAGCAAAAGTAAATGCAGCAGCAAAGCCGAATATCCAACCTTGAATCGCAATACCGCTTAAATCTACATTCAATATACCAGCAGCTAAAATTGTCCCAGCAAATAGGACAATGAGGGAAATCACTTCAGGTCGACTTGGCCAACGTTTATGAAGTGCACAATCCAACAATAAGCCAATCCACGTAAATTGGAAGAGCATTACAACTGCAAGAGATGCAGGTAAATATTTCAATGATTCACCATACACAATACCTGTAATACCGGTAAATATCCCGGCACTAACCATAATCAATAAGCCTTTTTTCGAAATCTTTGGTACCTGTCTTTGCGTAACTATAAAGATAGTCGCAACCAACATAAAGCCAATAATATATTGACTAGATACCGCCTCTGCTGACGTAAAGCCATGCAACATTGCTACTTTAACGATTGTTGATAGAATTCCGTAGCTACTTGATGCGATGACTATCAAGAGAGGATAGAGTAAATTAGTTTTCATGCTATTTTATGTCACATCCTAAATCTGTTTCACCATATGATGAAAGGGTTCGTCGATTATAGACCATGGCTCTGTAATAACAAATCCCATACGTTCATATAAACGACGAGCGTCTTCTTTTTGCGTTTCAACATTTAATGATAACTTTTTAAAATTATATTTTTTCGTCTGTTCTTCAGCAAATTGTAATAATAATGTGCCGATTCCTTTTCCACGAGCCTCAGGTGCCACACAAACTGTATCTATATAGTATTCATCTTCATGAGCCTCTTTATCGATGACAATACTTGGCGCATTTTTTGCTTCAAGCCACTTTACAAGATTTACGTCCATGTCAATGGCTTGTGCACCGTTATAATAAACAAGAATGCCTAAGACCTGTTCATGTTCTACAGCAACAAAAGTATTTAAATAGGAATGGCGGTTATCTTCTCGTTTGAAAAGTACTATAAGTGCTTGCTCAACAGCCTCTGGTGTTTGTTCACCAGTTAAACGGTTTGCGATATCACCAATAGCATCAATAATTAATGGTACAACCGCATGGGCATCCTGTGGTTGCGCTTGTCGAATTGAAATACTCATCTTCAAAATCCCTACCTTTCTATAGGCAAGTATAACAAAGATAGAGGATGTCACAAACTTTTGAAATATTCACTACTTTATGGAAGGAATCTTTCAGTATTTTTCCGAAAGTTTAAAACTTTATATGAAATCAAGTTTCGTGTTAATCTAAAATGAACAGACTTTCGGGAGGACAACAATGACAAAGGAAGATAAGGATTTTATTTTAGTCTATGGTGACGCTTTTATTGACTATATTGCAGATGATGTAACGAACACATCTTTTACTAAATATATGGGTGGTGCGACAGTAAACGTAGCTGCTGGCATTAGCCGTATCGGTGCACCCTCTGCACTGATTACAATAACGGGAGATGACGAAACTTCGCAATTCGTCCGAGACGGCCTTGTAAAAGAAGGGGTAAGCCTAGATTATGCGGTATTTGACCCAGCGAAGCGTGTCAGTGGGGTTTATGTACATTTAACAGAAGCATGTGAGCGCATTTTCAAGGACTATGTTGATGAGACACCAGATTTACAAGTAGAGGCAAGCCAATTAAATGAAGCAGCTTTTAAACACGCTTCAGCATTAATTGTGTGTTCAGGTACTATGTTTCATCCTACTGCCTTGACAACAACTCGCTCTGCAGTCGATATGGCGAAGGATAGAGGAGCAATAATCGCAATGGACGCCAATATTCGTCCATTACGTTGGAGCAGCGAAGAAATTTGCCGCGAGACCATTACTTCATTTTTCGAAAATGTCGATATTTTAAAAGTAACGGATGATGAGCTGTTTTTCTTAACTGAAACAACTTCAATAGATGAAGGGATTCAGCAATTAGACAGTTATTTAGTACCCATCGTTTTAGTAACAGTAGGTGAAGAGGGCACATACGCAGTATTGAACGGCGAGGTTATCCATGTACCAACAGAAAAGGTTGTGCCAGTAGATACAACAGGTGCAGGTGACGCCTTTATGGCGGGAGTATTACGAGATGTACATTACAATGGCTTACCAACGACTGAGGATGAGCTTGTGCGCTGTGTTAGTTTTGGCAATAAGTTAGGTGCCTTAGCAGCAACAAAGGCAGGCGCATTAACAGCTCTGCCATACTATGATGATATAAAGCATTTGTTAAAGTAGTAGTTTGGAGCGTGCAGATGATGGAAAAAAACTATGATGTGTTAGTAAAAGATCGGCTTTATTTTGGTGGCGCAAAGGATGCAGAGGCGGCATTTGCAAATGAATCAGTTGATGTCGTAATTGATGTTCGGGTTAATGGATTATCTACTGAGGAACAAGTAAAAGTGAACTATACGTACAAGCATTTACCGATTGCAGATGAAGAAGAAGAAGTGGCATCATCCATTGAAAAGGTTGCACAAGAAATTGTTACAACCTATGAAGCCGGTCAGAAGGTATACTTCCATTGCGGTAGTGGCGGCGGACGAGCGGGTGTAGCAGCAACGGCTGTATTAATGGAGCTAGGCTTGGCGAGTACTTTAGAGGAAGCGGAGCAAGCTGTGAAAAATGCCCGTTCACAAGTAACAATTCGACCAAATATGGCGAAGGCTTTAACGAAATTGTATAAATAAAACAAAAAGAGGTACCAACCTTAGCTTTGGTATATCTTTTCAGACTGTAGACTAACTTTCGAAGAAATTTGAGTTGGCCTACAGTCTTTTTCTTTTTGAATAAAATAGTAAGAAACCGTTGATTTCTGCTTCAAGCGCCCTTTACGCAGGCACGGCTCCAACTAATTTTTGTGGTAGGTGTTGATGCAAGTATTTTTCTTTAAACTTACAGAAATTCTATGCTCAAGTGATTTTATCATGAAGTTTTTTTGTTCTATACATATTAGAACAAAGTTTGTTATAGTTATATTATAACAAAGAATGAGGTGGTTTGTATGTTGGAGGAGTTAGCTAAAATTCCTTGGGCCGTAATTGCGCCATTGATTCTGGTTCAAATTATTTTAATGATAGTAGCACTTATCGATTTACGTAAAATTCATGAAACGAATGGCCCGAAAATTTTATGGGTTTTTATTATTCTGTTTGTCAATCTACTTGGCCCAATTGCTTACTTTATAGTTGGGAGAAAGCAATCATGACGACAATACTACAGGTAACAGGGCTGACAAAGCGCTTTGCAGAGAAAACAGTTGTAGATGCAATCAGTTTTACGTTAGAGGAATATACCTCAACAGCATTGATTGGACCGAATGGTGCAGGTAAGACAACGACTTTATCGATGTTAACGGGCTTATTAAAGCCAACAATCGGTAACGTAGAGCTATCAGGTGTAGATTTGCGTGCAAACATTGGTTTTTTGCCACAATACCCGCAGTTTCATCCTTGGTTAAGTGCACTAGAGTTTACAGAAATGGCTGCGAGGCTAAATGGTGTGCCTAGTAAAAAAGCAAAAGTAGATGCTCAAAAAACACTAGAGTTTGTGGGTCTAGAGAACGCTTTAAATAAAAAAATCGCGACTTTTTCAGGTGGTATGAAGCAACGCCTTGGTATTTCCCAGGCAATTGTGCATAAGCCTAAATTACTTTTACTGGATGAACCCGTATCTGCATTAGACCCAGTTGGGCGTAGAGAAGTTTTAGATTTGTTGAAAGGTTTACAACAAGAGACAACAATTTTATATTCAACGCACATTTTAAATGATGCTGAAGAAATGACAGACCAATTATTATTTTTACGTGATGGAAAGCTTGTGGAGCAAGGAACATTGCGCGAGGTGAGGCAACGTTTTGATGAGCCTCGTTATGTAGTAGAATTTAGTACTGAAGAAGAGGCGCGACTTTTTGCTAGTCATTCAGAGCTTTTTGGTAAAGCACAAGGATGCTATGTATTTGTAGATATTCAGGAGGAAGAACCGACTATGCAGCAGTTACTGCAACAACTTAGTGCTTGTCCCTATAACGTACGAAAAGTAGCACGGCAAACGGCATCACTGGAGGAAATTTTTATGAAGGTGGCGAAAAGGGTATGAATGGCTTTAGCGTACTTCTTCAAAAGGAATTTAGGGAGGCTTGGCGTAGTTGGAAGTTTTTATGGATACCACTGGTTTTCGCGCTGCTGGGTATGACTGATCCTTTGACAAACTACTACATGATGGATATTTTATCGGCTGTCGGTAATGTACCTGAAGGTTTTGAAATGTTAATGCCAGAATTGGGACCCGCTGATTTATTGCAGGCGTCAATTGGACAGTTTCAGACGATTGGGCTCCTTGTACTGATGGCTTCGTTTGTCGGTACTATTAGTAAAGAGCGAGCGAATGGAATGGCTACCTTAATGTATGTGCGACCAATTTCGTTTCGCGCATACTTTATGAGTAAATTTGTTGTCATGAGCACTGTTGGTTTCATTAGCATCGTTGCTGGTTATTCGGCAAGTGTTTACTATATAGCTGTGTTATATGGAACATTTGAAGGAGCTACTTTGATAGCAAGTATTGGCACGTATTTTGTATGGCTATTATTTGTATTTGCAGTAACGTTGATGATGAGTGCTACATTTACATCCGTAGTTGCAACAGCAGGTGCATTTGTCATTATTTTTGTTGGGCAAATTATGGTTGCATTTGTTGGCGTATTTTGGACAGTAACACCATGGAAACTTCCGACATATGGCGTACAGTTGATTCGTGGCACAATGGAGATGTCTGATTACTGGTGGAGTTTAGCTGTTACATTGGTAATTACGATAGTTTGTATGAACATTGGCGTTTTGACAATGAAGAAAAATGTAGCAATGACAAAAATTTAACCTAAGCTTTTTAAATGGCGGAGCACAAGCAGATAGAAATGAAGAGACTAATTACTGCGATTCAGATTCTATTATCACGCTGAGTTTACAGAATTGTAGATTGTTCTAGAAAACAAAACCGAGTGCGCTTATTGCATTCGGTTTTGCTGTTATGGTTAATCATTATCCGACAGAGAGAATAATCGATTGACAGGAGAGTCGGATAGAGAGTCTACCGGCAATGGCGAAGTCATCCATAAAGCCTGCATCGATTGAGGAATGTTTTCCCGCTGTACAATATAATAAATTTGTTACATTTTTGCCCATTTTGCTGCTGTGTGGCACATAAGGCAAGACTGTGCACTTGCATATAAGATACAATCTGATAAGTTTGGTGTCTTATTTTATGCGAAAGATTCACTGGGCTAGCAATCTGTACACCA
Organism: Lysinibacillus parviboronicapiens; assembly: GCF_003049575.1. Lineage (GTDB taxonomy): Bacteria > Bacillota > Bacilli > Bacillales_A > Planococcaceae > Lysinibacillus > Lysinibacillus parviboronicapiens. The sequence continues at coordinate 30,835 of NZ_PYWI01000031.1, forward strand.
TCTTTTAGGATAATGGCGCTGTACGGCTTTCCACCATCTGCAACATTGTCTGTAGCGAGTTTTGTCAATGCTTCCAGCACAGATAAATGTTCTGTCAAAGCTAATAACGTGATTTGTGTGACGTACGCTAACTACTCCTCTTGGAATATCCATAACTTAGGAATATAATGTAGCTATAACTCGATATTTGTCAAATAACTCAAAAATATAAGATTTTAATAGGAAGATAGGTGACAAGATTGGTTACACAAAATTCCGATCGGTTTCTTACAGCCTTTAATCGCATTGATCATAGGCTACGGGATATCGTTGGTGCGAAGGATTTTATGCCTTTTTACCGTCTTATAGATCAAGCAAAGAAGAAGGATGTATTAGTCCGTAAATATGAAGATGATTTACGTTCCTATGCAGATTTACGCAATGCCATTGTCCATCATCGTACGTCCATGGAATATGTAATCGCTGAACCTCATGTAGATGTGGTAGAACGAATTGAATATATGGATGCTACGCTTGCCAAGCCGACACTTGTCGGTCAAATGTTTCGGAAAAAAGTACATGTTTTTCAAGAAAGGGACTCATTAAAGCATGTATTAAAAGTCATTCGTACTCGTAAATTTACACAGTTTCCGGTGTATCATAAAGATCAATTCAAAGGTCTTATCACAACGGTAGGGATTGCAAACTGGCTTGCCACGATGATGGGAGGAAATCAAATACCAAAGCAGGTACCTACCTTACATGACATATTATTGCATGAAAAAAATAGAGTGAATTACAAATTTGTGAGTCGATACATAACGATATATGAAGCTGAGGAGATTTTTAAGCAGGGGGTCGAACGGGGGCGCCGTTTTGAGGCACTTTTAATAACGGAGCATGGAAAAGCACAACAAAAATTAATGGGTATTGTGACACCTTTAGACATTATGAAAGTAGATTAAGCAAAACGGGACAAGCTATTAAGGGCTTGCTTGTCTCGCTTTGTCTTTTAGGCTGATATATAAGGAGCCCGTTGTTTGAACCTGAGCAAAAAAGACATCTTCCACCGATTGGACATTTTGTTTCTTTAGCTTTTTCATGAGCCATTCTTCGGTTAATTCAAGTTCAACTAAATTTTCATAAATGAGCTGACCATCTGATACCACTTCTGTTGGCAAATAAGTAGGTGGTGAAATATCGGCTTTAACATCTTGTTTCGTAGCCGGTTGTTCAGAAGTTCTTTGTAGCACGCTAAGTTTACCGTTTGTTTCAAGCAGTGCATATTGCACATCTTGAACAGAAAAAATGGATTGTTCCCGTAGCATCATTGTTAGCTCATCCATATGCAACCGATTTTTCTTCAATCCTGATTCTAAAATAAGACCATTTTGGACAACAATAGTTGGTTTGTCATCAACGAGTACACGGGCTTTTTTCGATTTAATGGTAATGATAGTCATTAAATAAGTTAAAACACTCCACCAAATAAGAGAGATGATACCATCTAAAAAAGGGGTTTCGTGCTGTGAGGCTATTTCTGATGCAATCGATCCAAATGTAATCCCTGTGATGTAATGGAAAAATGTCAATTGCCCAAGTTGCTTTTTACCAAGTATACGGGCCAAAATAAGTAACGCAAAGAATGAAAGTGTAGTACGAAGAATCATTTCCCAAAAGTTCGCATGAAAGAAACTATCCATACATTAATCAACTCCTTTTACAGCTGTCGTTGCATAGCTTGTGCAAAAGGAGAGATTGTATGCGACAATCACTAACAATAAGAAAGTTTAGAAAGTGTGATGACGGTTATGAACAGACAAATAGGGAATTTTAACAACCCTGTCTATCCGATAATGATTGCTATTGGTGTTGCCCATCTTATCAATGATACGATGCAGGCAGTTATTCCGGCGATGTTCCCGATTCTGAAGAGTGATTTAGGTTTAACCTTTACACAAATCGGGCTCATTTCATTTGTGTTAAATATATTTGCATCTGCCTTACAGCCGATTGTTGGTTTTGTTAGTGATAAAAAGCCGATGCCGTACGCTTTACCAATCGGTATGATTAGTTCATTTATCGGTATTGCCATTTTAGCCTTTACAACACAATACTGGGTAATCATTATAGCTGTATTATTTTTAGGCTTTGGTTCAGCCATTTTTCACCCAGAAGGCTCTCGTGTATCATTTATGGCTGCTGGTTCTAAAAGAGGTTTAGCACAGTCTATTTATCAAGTTGGAGGAAACTCTGGCCAAGCACTTGCACCGCTTATTAGTGCTTATATTTTAGACATTTTTGGGCAACGTGGAGCAGCGTTTGTTTTACTATTAACAACGTTCGGTATACTTTTATTAAGTAAGATAGCCAAATGGTATAAGAAGCAACTAGAGCAAGAACGGACATCGAATAAAAAGAAAACACTAGTTTCATCTTTACCACCACTTACAAAGAAACAAGTGGGCATTGCATTAACATTATTATTTACTATTATTTTTGCACGATCATTTTATACAACAAATATTACGAGCTTTTATGTGTTTTATTTGATGGACCATTATGATGTGAATTTACGTCTCGGTCAAATTCTAATATTTACTTTTATGGCTTTTGGGGTCATTGGGACATTTTTTGGGGGGTCTTTATCAGACCGTATTGGTAGAAAAAATGTAATCCTATTATCCGTTGTGGTACCACTGCCGTTTTGTTTAGCACTGCCTTATGTACCATTATGGGCTGCGGTGATATTCTTAGTCATTATAGGGACACTTATTATGATTAGCTTCTCTGTAACGGTTGTCTATGCACAAGAGCTAGTACCTTCTAAAATTGGTACTATGGCAGGTTTAACTACAGGCTTTGCATTTGGTATGGGAGCGATTGGTGCGATGGTAATTGGTGTGCTAATGGATCATAAGGGGATAGATTTTACCATGATGGTCGTTTCGATATTGCCGTTATTATTATTGGTGGCGTTTTTCTTACCAAAGGATAAACCAGCCTCAGCTCCTTTGTAAGGTTCAGACGGATAGAATGAGAAAAGTCACGGATAGACGAAACAACACGCCCTCAATAACAGGGGCGTGTTGTTTTACTTTATTGACGTAACGGTGATAAAAATTCTACGGGAAGATTGCCCTTATCAATAACGAAGCCCTCTGAAATATGAACTTCATGCATTTTATCATTATACGTGAATTTGAAAATACCGTTGTCAAAGTCTGTGCCGATTTCTTTGAAGAAAATACCTTCGATTGAAACATATTTAGGACATGTAAATGCCACCTTAAAGTCATCGTTCTCTTTAATTAAGTAAGCACGTACACCTTTTTCATATGTATCATTGGCATCATCTTCAGTAGGACGTTGAACCGCAACAATATGGAAGTCAACAAAAGGTACTTCTTTTAAAAGAACGTTCAGGAATGAGCCTTTTGTAATTTCCTCCCAGCGACTTTGTGCACTTTGACCTACGATAATTTGTGAAATACTATAATTCTTTGCCACCTCAGCAATGACCTTTTGTATAGGACGTTTTTCATTGTCTAACAAAATGAATTTTTCAACCTCAAGTTCTTCCGATAGGTCTTTCCACTGATCAATGTAACTGGATTTCTCCACGTCAAATGCATCAAGGGGTTGTGAATCGACTGAAAGAATATAGAGTGGGCAATCGAGCATCGTTGCCATTTTATGACCGCGACGAATTAGGCGCTCGCCATTGAGACCGTAATAAACGCAAACTAAAATACTTTCGTCTAATCTCCCTTTTACATGTTTCATAAAAAAATCACACCTCTTATCCTGTTGTTATTTTGTTATTTGTACTGCCGATTTCCGAAAAATTATCCTAAAACAGCTAAAACCGATGCAGTTACAGTGCATTATGCACATTTATAATGTATACTTAAAAGTGTATAAAAGTTAATTACGATATATCGGAAAACCCTTGAAGAAATAGGCTTATCTCCATGCTCTATAGTTATTTGATATATGCATTACGTGCATGTAAACCAATTGCCTCTATATGCCACATTATTATGCAGTGAGTTAAATAGATAGTCAAGTGTCATGATAAATTGAAATTTTAAACGATAGGGATTGTCGTCATTTAAATTATCATTAGTTGAATTTATCGGGTACTTACGGGTGTTTAAACACCCGCTTACTCTTCGTTTTGAAGTATTATCTTAACACCATTAGTACGAGATATAAATCCCGTTTTAAGAGAAATTCTGATATGTTAGTTCAGTTAGTAGGAGGTCTTCCTTTGGTTACAGTTCTCATTATGATACTTTTCCCATTTGTTTGTGCTGCACTTATTCCACTGCTATACAGGCGACTAAGGCGTGTTGCACACCTTGGCTGGTTTGTTTTATCCGTTCCAATCATATTGTTTCTTTTACTCGCTAGGTATATTCCTCAAATTGCCGAGGGTAAAGTGTTTATCCATACATATGAGTGGATTCCCTCTTTTGATATAAATTTCACAACATACCTTGATGGACTCAGTATGATTTTCGCTTTGCTGATTACAGGTGTAGGTAGTTTAGTTATTTTATACTCTATTTTTTATTTATCAACGAAAGAATCACTTCATCATTTTTACTGCTACTTATTACTATTCATGGGCGCAATGCTTGGCGTCGTCTTTTCAGATAATTTAATGGTGCTATATACATTTTGGGAATTAACGAGTGTATCGTCGTTCCTACTAATTGCATTTTGGCATCATCGTAAGGCTTCGCGTGCTGGTGCGCGAAAAGCTATGACCATTACTGTTTTTGGTGGACTTGCAATGCTAGCAGGTTTCCTGATGCTTTATGTTTCAGCAGGAACGTTTAGTATTCGTGAAATTGTGGCTAACGTAGAGGTAATACGTGATCATACATTGTTTATTCCAGCATTATTACTTATTTTAATGGGGGCTTTTACGAAGTCTGCACAATTTCCCTTCCATATTTGGTTGCCAGACGCAATGGAGGCACCAACACCTGTTAGTGCGTATCTACACTCTGCGACAATGGTCAAGGCAGGTATTTATATAGTTGCTCGCTTTTCTCCTGTGTTTGGAGGAGAGGCAATCTGGTTCTGGTTAGTAAGTGGCGTTGGTCTTGTAACATTATTCTGGGGCTCATTCAATGCGGTACGACAAACAGATTTAAAGGCATTACTGGCTTATTCGACAGTCAGTCAGCTTGGGTTAATTATGAGTTTATTTGGGCTTGGCTCAGTCGGACATTATTTTGGATATGCAGAAAGTTCAATTCTTTATACACAGGCAAGTTTTGCGGCACTGTTCCATCTTATTAATCACTCCACGTTTAAAGGGGCATTATTCATGATGGTCGGTATTGTCGATCATGAAGTTGGGACACGCGATGTTCGTCGTCTAGGTGGTTTGATGGCATTGATGCCAGTAACCTTTACAATTGCAGTTATTGGCGGCTTTTCGATGGCTGGACTACCACCATTTAATGGTTTCCTTAGTAAAGAGATGTTTTTTACTGCCGTGCTAGCCATCCGTGATGTCGAAGCATTTTCAATTGCTGATATGGGGCTATTGTTCCCAATACTGGCTTGGGTGGCAAGTATATTCACCTTTGTTTACAGTATGATTTTAATTGGCCGTACATTTTTTGGAAAATTAAAGCCTGATAAGATAGACAAGAAGCCGCATGAAGCGCCAGTTGGGATGCTAATCTCACCTATAGTACTATGTCTGTTTGTTGTTGGCATTTTCTTTTTTCCAAACGTACTTGGACATTATATTTTAGAGCCTGCCATGGCAAGTATTTACCCAACATTCCCAAGTGCAAGCGAATTAACGCCACATATCCATGCATGGCATGGCTTTAATGCTGAGTTACTGATGACATTTGGTGTCGTCATTGTCGGTGTTATCTTATTTAAAACATTCGATAAATGGAAACCACTATATCGTGTGTTTTCTCAAAAATATGCCTTTAATACCTATTATAATCGTATGATTGAATTTGGCGAAAATAGTTCAATAAAGCTTACAAAGCGTTATATGACAGGCAATCTCACACATTATTTTGTTTATATTTATGTATTTTTTGTGGCACTTATAGCGGGGTACTTTATATGGTCGGAAGCATTTGCATTTAACTTTGCGCAGGACTCAGCAGTTGAGTCGTATGAGTTAATTTTAGTATTTGTCATGATGTTTGCGGCAGTTTGGATGCTTTTCGCTAAAGGTCGTGTAACTGCCATGCTGTTAAATGGTGTGCTTGGTTATTCCATAGCGTTCTTCTTTGTGATTTTCCGCGCACCTGATTTAGCATTGACACAATTAGTCGTTGAATCTGTAACAACAGCACTATTCCTCCTAAGCTTTAAATATTTACCTGATGTAATGCCTGAAATCGCCCGTAAGAGAGTGAAGTGGTCGAATGCAGTCCTTTCCATTTTTGTTGGCGCTACAGTGACATTAGTTGGCTTAGCGGTTGTGCATTACGATAAATTCAAACCAGTGTCATTGTATTTTAATGATGCCTATGAGTTAGCGGGTGGTTCGAATATTGTTAATACAATTTTAGGGGATTTCCGCGCATTTGATACGATGTTAGAAGTTGTAGTTCTTCTTATTGCAGGCTTAGGTGTGTATACACTGACGAAACTCAAGCCGCGAAAGGAGGAGGCAGATCATGAAAATCAATGATGTTATTTTACGTACTGTTACGAAGGCTGTCGTATTTATTATTTTGACACTAGGTGTGTATTTATTCTTTGCGGGACACCATGCACCAGGTGGTGGTTTTATCGGTGGTCTTGTACTTGCTTCAGGTATTGTACTGCTCTATTTGGCGTATGACATTGAAACAGTGCACAAAGGGATGCCGTTTGATTTTAAGAAAGTAGCAGCGCTCGGGGTATTGCTAGCGACTGGAACAGCAGTTGGCTCATTATTTTTTGATGTGCCATTTTTGACGCAGACCCATACCTATATCGATGTGCCGATTTTCGGGAAAATGGGCTTTTCGACAGTAACTATATTTGAAGCTGGCGTGGCATTAACCGTGGTTGGCGTAGTTGTAACAATTATTTTAAGTATAAGTGAGGATGAGTAGCCTATGGAGTCTTTAATACTAGTTTTAGTTGGTGTATTGGTAGCTGTGGCTACATACTTAATCCTCTCCAAGCAGTTATTACGTGTGATTTTAGGAACGGCTGTATTATCACATGCAGCGCATTTACTTATTTTAACAATGGGTGGTCTGAAGAGAGGCGATGTGCCACTTCTTGGTGAATCGGAGGGCCCGTATACAGATGCGCTTCCACAGGCATTAATCTTAACAGCGATAGTTATTAGCTTTGCAGTGACGGCGTTCGTGCTCGTTCTCGGCTACCGTGCCTATAAAACAAATGGTTCGGGAAACTTTGATGAATTGAGAGGTACACCGGATGAGTAATATTATTGTTTTACCATTAATTGTGCCGGTCATTACGGCCATCTTGCTCGTATTTATGCGTGAAAATGTTTTATTACAGCGCATCATCACTTTATTAACATTAGTTTTTGTAACGATTATCAGTATTGTGCTTTTGATGGAGATTCAGGTGCAGGGAGTAATGCGTATTGATTTCAGCGGCTGGCTCCCTCCATTTGGGATTTCATTTGTGGCTGACTCCTTTGCGGTACTATTGGTTTTAGTAGCCAATATTGTTGCAGCAATTTGTTTGCTATATGCAATCTTTACGATAGGCGAACGTTATGAAAAAATGTATTTTTATTCGTTTGCCTTACTGATGATAGCTGGGGTCAATGGCTCATTTTTAACGGGTGATATTTTCAATTTGTTTGTATGTTTCGAGGTGATGCTACTCGCTTCTTATGCGCTCATTGCTTTAGGCGGTGAGAAAGTTCAGCTACGTGAGGCGTTGAAGTATGTGCTCATCAATATCGTCGCATCATGGATTTTCCTAGTAGCATTGGCGTTTTTATATGGAACGGTTGGAACGTTAAATATGGCGCATATTTCAGTACGTGTTATGGAGACGGGCAATGATCCACTAATTACGACAGTTGCACTTATTTTCTTAATTGTCTTTAGCTTGAAAGCAGGTCTATTATTATTCTTCTGGTTACCAGGTTCATATAGTGTACCGCCAACTGCTATTGCCGCATTATTTGCAGCCCTTTTAACAAAAGTTGGGATTTATGCACTCGTACGTACTTTTACATTGTTATTCACAAATAATACAGAGGTAACACATACAGTTCTCGGTGTTATGGCAGGATTAACAATTATAGCGGGTTGTATGGGGGCACTTGCTGGTCGAGATGTGCGAACAATTGCTTCCTATAATGTCCTTATTGGGGTTGGTTTTATAGTAGCCGGACTTGCCATTGGAACGGAATCGGCATTACAGGGTGTAACGTACTATTTAATGCACGATATGGTGGCAAAGGCAATGTTATTTTTAGCGGTTGGCATGATGATATATCTTACTGGTGAGACCGTTATAGATAAAATGAGTGGACTCATTCGAAATTATCCCGTCTTTGGTTGGATGTTCTTTATAGTAATGTGTTCGCTAGCCGGAATTCCGCCATTAAGTGGTTTTTTAGGGAAGGTATTAATTGGACAAGGAGCTATTGAGGGTGGTAACTTTGTCCTGCTAGGTCTTGGTTTCTTATCGAGCTTAGTTGTCTTGTATTCACTACTACGTATCTTCCTTAGTTCATTCTTTGGTGAAACAATTATAAGTCTAGAGGATGAAAAACCACTGCCGAGGCGAGTAGAGTTGCCAGTTATATTGCTGGCGCTTTGTACAATTGCTTTAGGCATTGGGGCAGAGTGGATATCACCATATATTACGGATGCAGCTGAAACGCTACATACGCCTTCGATATATATAGATGCAGTGCTAGACGGTGCAAAATGGCAAGGCGAGGTGAATGAGTAATGGCAATGCAATTTATATTGAACTTGTTCATTGCAACACTTTGGTTGCTGTTGCAGGATGAAATTACACCGCAATTTACTACTTTTTTAATGGGCTTTATTGTGGGGATTGGTATTTTATATGCGATGCACCGTTTTTATGGTACGCAGTTTTATCTGCGTCGTGTGTTTTCAACCATTAAATTATTATGGCTCTTTAATTGGGAGCTGTTATTATCGAGTTACAGTGTGTTAAGACAAATTACAACACCGAAGTTGAATATTACACCGGGTATTTTTACGTATAAAACGGAGCTCAAAGGAGACTGGGAAGTAACGGCACTTGCCTTATTACTAACATTGACACCTGGATCTGTCGTAATGGAGGTTTCCGAAGAGGGTGATTTGTTCTATATTCATGCAATGGATATTGAGCAATCTAAGGACGCAGTAATTCGTTCAATAGGAAAGTTTGAACAAGCAATAATGGAGGTGACACGCTAATGATTGAAAATGTTTTACTATTAGCACTTGCATTATTTAGTGTTTCGATTGCACTGTCGTTATACCGTGTCATTCGAGGACCATCGATGCCAGACCGTGCAATTGCACTTGATACGATTGGTATCAACCTTCTTTCGTCAATCGCTATCGTCTCGATTGTCTTACAAACGAAGGCTTATTTAGAGGCAATACTAATTTTAGGCATATTGGCCTTTATAGGCACAATCGCCTTTACGAAATATATAGAAAGAGGTGTGATTGTTGAACGTAAATCAAATGATTGAATGGACAGCGGTCATCCTAATTCTGATAGGCTCAATTGTTAGTGTTATTAGTGCGTTTGGGATGATTCGTTTGCCAGATGTTTACACGCGCTCACATGCTGCAACAAAAAGTTCGACACTATCGGTCTTAACATGTCTTTTGGGCACATTTATATATTTTTGGGTACATGATGGTTATGTTAGTGTGCGCCTAATTTTAGGAATTACGTTTGTCTTTGTAACGGCTCCTGTAGCAGGACATTTAATCTGTCGTGCTGCCTATCGCTCGCGTGTCCCTTTAGCAGAAGGCTCCGGTGAGGATGAGCTGAAGTCCAAACTGTTTTCAGATGAGAAATAAGCACAGACCTATTTGGGTCTGTTCAAAATGGAGTCAAAAGGTTTCGGGAATGCTGGTCAATCCCGAAACTTTTTTCTGTAATTTTCACACAAGTGAACGTTTGTAAAGTCCGTGTTTCTTACACTGTAGACAAAAGCCATCGAGAAGTTCACTCTCGATGGCTTTTGTCATTTTTCTTTCTCTTTCATTTTTAATATTTGGTAAATTACTGCCGTATCCAACATACTCTTCGAGCATAGATGCTCTCTT
>NZ_PYWI01000032.1 GCF_003049575.1 Lysinibacillus parviboronicapiens
TGTTGATCTAATGAAAACCTTTCACACAATTCATTGATTGAATAGTGACCTTCTTCGTACAATTGAAGGATATGTAGTTTTAACTCGAGTGAATGTTTACTTCGCCCCATAAAAATGCTCCCCTTAGGTAAACAGATTTTATTTTTTAATCTGTCTACCTAATAGGGAGCATATCACTGTGAGTACCTGGTCTTTTTTTGATTTGTTAATTACTGGATTGAATTAATGAATCTTTTATAAATTAGGATTTTCTCTGTGAAGTTGCCAATAAAGTTGAACTATGTAATTCTAACATTTGATTCGAACTTTTTTCATGTCTTTGGTTGTATCGATAAAGAGTTCTAGAAAACTCTACAAAATTTGTGATAAGTAAGTTACATGTTTTCTACTTCAAAGAACATTTAAATAGGGCAGTAAAGTATTTAAGGTTTGAGTTTAAAATTTTGTTACTTAGATAAAGATGGAATTATAAAGTAGAAGTTCATGCTGATAATTGGAAACTAACACTTTTTAATGTGAAGACTTGGGTTTTAAGGGGGATTTAAATGTGGGGAATATTGGTTTCCTACTTTCCAGAATGGAAAGTATTTATGCAGGGCTTTATTGTATTTTTCATTCCTTACATTATTTCAAGAGTGTTTAATTGGATTAGTACATCAAAGGAAGATTGATAAATATGAAATGGTGGAAATCAAAGATCAAACAAAAACTTGATTTTGAAAACCAAAAAGAAAATGCATTAAAGTATGCGGAAGAGTCATCAAATGAGTCATCAAATCAATTTACGGGCGATTATACCGTTGATCTGGAACTTGTGAGGAAAGAAATTGGTCACAACTGGGATGTGCAATTTAGGGAATTTCAAATAGGGAACACAGGTGTTCATGCGGTAATCATCTTTGTTAATGGGCTGTCAGATAAAGAGCTTATTAACAACCATATTATGAAATCACTTATGTTGAGTTTTTCTGAAAAATCCTATGATGATCCATCATTTGTGAAAGGGGCCGTTTCAAAAGAGCTTATTAAAAATCAAGTACTTTCCATTAGTGAATTAACAGAAGTATATGATTTAAAAGGTTTAGTGTCCAAAGTATTGACAGGCTCAACTGCACTGTTAGTTGATGGAATGTCGACTGTGCTAATTCTAGGTACAACCAAAGGGAAATCGCGAAATATTGAAGAACCAGTTTCAGAAGCATTAGTTAGAGGCCCGCGAGTTGGTTTTACAGAAACGTTGAGTGATAATACTGCTCTTTTACGACAACATGGTGATACTCGAAACTTATCGATTATCAATTTTCAAGTAGGACGACGTACAAAGAAAGAACTTGTTATCGTCTATATGCAAGAGATTGCTGATCCTAATTTGGTCGAAGAGGTTAAGAAAAGAATTAAAAAAATAAATATTGATGATGTTCCAGAATCAGGCTATGTAGAACAATTAATTGAAGATAATTACCTTAGTCCTTTTACACAAGTACAGAATACAGAGCGCCCCGACCGTGTTTTTGGTGCCTTGATGGAAGGACGAGTAGCAGTCTTGTTGGATGGAACACCTTTTGCATTGATCGTTCCAGTTACTTTTAGCATGCTGTTGCAATCACCAGAAGACTATTATGAGCGTTGGTTACCTAGTTCCCTTATCCGCCTATTACGTTATCTAGCAGCCGCTATTTCGCTTTTAGGACCCTCCTTGTATATTTCGTTTGTGTCATTTCATCAGGGATTGATTCCAACCAAATTAGCATTTTCTATGATGGGAACAAGGGAGGGTGTTCCGTTTCCTGCCATAATAGAAGCACTGATAATGGAAGTAGCAATCGAAATTTTGAGGGAAGCGGGTCTTCGCTTGCCTAAACCCATTGGCGCAACAATGGGGATCGTCGGTGGATTAGTCATTGGGGAAGCTGCAGTGCAAGCAGGGATTGTTAGCCCAATTATGGTGATAGTAGTTGCTTTAACTGCCATCTCTTCCTTTGCCATCCCTCAATACAGTGCAGGGATTACATTACGTATGCTTCGTTTTGGAGCTATGTTTTTCGCTACTATGTTTGGATTATACGGAGTTGTTTTATTCTTCCTCTTCCTTTGCAGCCATTTGGTGAAATTGAAGAGTTTTGGTGTACCTTATGTAAGCCCTACGGTTCCTTATCGAGCAAGTGATTGGAAAGACTTTATGGTTCGCATGCCACTTATGATGATGAAACGTCGTCCGAAGATGCTGCATACGAAAGATTCTATTCGTAAAGATTAATCACTATGAAAGGAAATAAGCCAATCATGCTAATCAGTTCAAATGACAAAATTACTACCTCCCAAGCATTAGTTATCCTCGTTAATTATATACTTGCAACTGGAATTCTGACTCTACCCCGCACATCTGTAGAGCAAGTCAAAACACCGGATGTATGGATTAGTGTATTTTTAGGAGGACTTATAGCGATGATTGTCGGGGTAATTATCGTGAAATTAAGCCAACAGTTCCCGGAAAAAACTTTTTATCAATACAGTCAAGATATCGTGGGAAAATGGATGGGAAGGGTTCTTAGTTTACTTATTATAGTTTACTTTTTTACAATTTCAGCATTTGAAGTTAGAACAATGGCGGAAGTAACAGGTCTTTTTTTACTGGAAGGCACCCCTACTTGGGCTATTATCATGCCTTTTATGTGGGTAGGACTCTATTTGATTATTGGTGGAGTAAACCCGATTGCTCGACTGTTTGAGATTATATTCCCTATTACGATTGTCATTTTTTTGATTGTAACCTTTATGAGCTTAGGAATATTTGAAATAGATAATGTCCGCCCAGTACTAGGGTTAGGAATGTTACCAGTGTTAAAGGGAATAAAGACAGCTACACTTGCATTTTTAGGCCCTGAAATTATGCTACTCATTGTAGCGTTTATGAAGAAGCCGGACAAAGCCGTGAAAGTAGTTCTAGTTGGATTATCCATCCCTTTAATATTTTACGTCATAACAGTTGTAATGGTGATAGGAGCCTTATCAATCGATGGAGTGGTTATGAAAACATGGCCGACGCTTGAACTTATGCGAAGTTTTGAAATACCCGGATTGATTTTTGAACGCTTTGAGTCTTTTTTACTTGTGATTTGGATTATGCAAATATTTGCTACCTTTACTATCACCTTTTATGCAGCTTCTTTAGGGCTGGCTCAACTCTTCAAAAAAAATATTCATCCATTTATGTATGGCTTGCTACCGATTATTTATATCATTGCTATGATTCCAAAAAATATCAATGACTTATTTAAATTTGGAGATATGATTGGTAATATCGCATTATTTTTATTTGGTGTACTACCACTAATGTTACTGCTAATTTCAAAATTGAAGGGTCGAAAAGTATGAAACTAAATTATTATAATATACGGCTCCTCCTAGGTTTGCTTTTATTTCTGATGATTCTTCTACTTACTGGATGCTGGAGCAGTAAAGAAATTGAAGATTTAGGTCTTATTGTTGGCACAGCGTTGGATATAGAAAATGATGGGGGTTCTTGGGAGGAACAAGATGGCGAGTATTCTAACAGAGATCTGATAACTATAACCAATCAGTTTGTTACTTCAGAGACTATCGGTACTGGAGCAAAAGAAGGCTCAACACAACAAAAAGCTTACAAAAACGTTTCTGAAACAGGAGATGCAATACTCCCGACCTTACGAAATATGATATTGAAAATAGACAAACGTGCTTTTGCTGAACATTCAAAAGTACTAGTCATCGGAGAGGATCTTGCAAGTACTGTGAATATGCAACAGCTTTTGGATTTTTTTCTTAGAGAACTAGAGATAAGACCAAGTAGTACAATCCTAATTGCGAAAAACCGAGCGAGTGACACGCTAGAATCGAAAGAAACAGTTGAAATTCCAGCTTTCCAACTCGTAGAAATTATAAAAGGTTACGAAAGAACCACAAAAATTTTGCCTCCCATGACATTTGCGAAATTAGACGGGAAATTACATTCAGGATCTAGTTTTCTTTTGCAAAACGTTGTGTCAGAGAAAGGAGAAGTGAAATTTGCAGGAGCTGCCGTAATTGAAGGAAAGACGAAGAAACTAATCGGTGTTTTAAATAATAAGGAATTAGAGGGTATAACGTGGATCACCGGGAAAGGGAAAGGCGGATTGGTTAAAAGCTTGGATGAAGAAACAGACCAACCAATTATTTACGAGGTATTATCAATGAAAAGTAAAATTATACCTCATGTAGATGGGGACAATATCTCATTTGATGTCAATATTGAATCTGAGGGAAGAATTGCTGAACACTGGGTTCTCTCAGAGAAACCATTTAATAATGAATTTCTCAAAAGGGCAGAAAAAGTTAGCGAAAAAGAAGTGGAACAGTTGGTGAAGAATACATTAGATAAAATCCAAAAAGAATATCAAGTAGACGTTTCTGGATTTGGAAACAGGTTGAGAATAGAGTACCCTAAAGTATGGAAAAAAGTTAAAAAAGATTGGGATCAAACATTTAGTGAGGTTCCAATTAAGTGTAAGGTGAAATTAACCATCAAAGACTATGGGACGTCAGGTTATTAAGACCTTATAATATTGTAACATGACATTAGTCGATTATGATTAATGTATTCTGGCTTGTAGCTTGATGATGAAGTGAGGTAGTAATGTGGTGACCAATTTCTCTTTATTGAAAAAGTAAGTAATTCCACTGTACTCCAATATTCTTAACTCATTTATCCGGTAGGAAAATTATTCTCAGTATAATCTCTATCTGATTCCCAATACTAAAAGTGTTTAGAGTAAAAGGAAGGAGCTTACTTAATGAGGTTTATAACATGGTGTATAATAGGAATAGCTGTTTTTTATGTAGTTAAAGGGGTAAAGAAAGGTACTTTTCCACAAGTAACAAAAGAAAACTTTAACGAATTAAACTCACGGTACACACAAGAAGAACCAATTACTCGTATGAATCAACATTTACAAGCTGTTGCTAACAATCCCTTAACCGGTAATTTTCCAACTCAGAATGGCATTTGAATACTCAAATGCTTATTGAAATAAGCGCCTAAAAGTGAATAGGAAAATCGTTTATATAGGCATTTTATTATTTAGTATTATCTAGAGAATTTAATTTATACTTGGAAATGTTAACTAGAGTTTAAAGAAGTAAAAACAATACGAATACTTGAAACAACAAAGTCTTGGTATTTAAACAAGCACATGGAATGTATGAATCGATGTTGGTTGAAAGTGGACAACTTATAAAATTGTCTAGAAAAGATTAGCAAAATATAAATAACCAAGGCTCATAATTTGACTGAGTCTTGGTCTTTTTTGAATTTGCCTTGGGGAATTTGTCTATGAAGCGTATTAGCTCCAATAAAGAGGGAAATAGCACCACTAATTCTCAAAACTAAATTTTTCATCATAGCATCATCGATCGTTATGCCTTTTAGTAAACTACCAAATTATCATAAACCCTATATACCTCATTATGCTGCCTCCTTATAAAAAAGCCACCCCATTTATCTAGATTGGATTTTCCATTCTGTTTTTTCTTTTATGTGCAGCTCTCAGGAGGTGAGCGAACTACATCTAAATTTACCCTTAATTGTTTGTAATCCTATCAATCGCTTATTCCATCTCTTCAAAACTAGTATAGATAATGCCATTCTTGAGCGGAATGGAATACTATTGCCTAGGTTGTTATCATTACAAAAATCCTAACATAATTTCGCCTTGGTTAATATTAGAATTTAAAGAAGAATAGAATGGAAGGACGTAAGAATGAAAGGGGATGAGAATGGTTGTCAAATTATGTACAGCATGCAGTATTTGAACATAAGTTTTGGTTAGAAATATTGAAAGACCATGGTCAATTTATTCATGATTCTTTGTATCCATCAGAGGTGGAGGATATTAACACAGCAAATTCATTTATTCATCAATTTGCCCAGTTACTCGCTTTTGCGAATACACTGAATGCTTCCGATGTAGCCGTTACCTTTGCACTTACTGTTGATGAGACTGTTGAACAGTTCAAGCAATTTAAGTTTCATATTCTTAGACGCCAATTATCAGGGAAAATTGGTATACATTTAACGCCTACCTTTGTCAATCATATGGTCAATGAATTAGAGGAGTATCAAAATGTTCTCAGCTATTTGAAAAAAGGTGAAATCCCCCCTATTTTCATGAACTACATCATCACTTAGTCTGGCTTTTAGATGCATCAGGACATGCTGGTGTCATCAATGATGAGTTAGATGGAGTAGAAAAAAGACTGAAACAAAAGAGTAATACGTTTGCCCAACATTTCGAACAATTTTATTTAAAGGCAGTAGAGTTAACGGGTTATTTACGTTCCAATATCCAGTCATTTCCTGCATTAACACGCTTTAATAAAGATGTAGAGATCGAAATGACTTTATTTAAAGCCTTTTTACAGGAGTTAGAGGAAATGGACCTAAGCGCTGAAGTATTAGGAACATTCACAGCTCCAATGGCAGATCATATGTGGAGGGAGGAACAGTATTATTTAATGAAGCTTGCCCATGCAAGTGGTGGAGAAGTATAAAGTTCCAAACTTTAAAGAAATCTTTAGAATAGACTGCTTTGCAAATATAGCATTAAAAACACAGATAGCCTTACTGTAAGTCATCAAATAACCAGGTGCTCATTTATAGTGAATCCCAGGTTATTTGATGACTGTTTGCGCGCTTTTCTCTATGTCGTTCGGGATATATCCGTGTAACCTTTCGGCAGTATCATGTGCTTACTTGTGCGTTCAATGAATAGAACGGTTTTCAGAAATTGTGACCTGCTGTGTGCCTTTTTGAACAGTTAAAAAAGCTTGACCACTTTCAATTAACACACTGCTTGAGTAAATTGCAGAGAATGCTAATTTAGTAATTCTTGGTGTTCTTTTGACAATATTCTAGCGATTTTATAGCTTTGATTTCTCTCTCGACTGTAAGTGAAACTTTAGTAATTTGATTATTGTTTTATGGTCTAATACATCTATACTAATAATTAGTAATGAAAAATGAGGTGAGAAAGTTGGACAAAGTTTCATATTTTATCGTCAATTCTTTTACTACAGAACTTTACAAGGGAAATCCAGCAGCCGTATGTTTACTAGAGTCAATAATTCCTGCGTTGACCATGCAGAAAATAGCTCAAGAGATACCTGTACCAACAACAGCTTTTATTCAAAAGGCGGATAATGTCTTTTTTCTTAGATGGTTTACGCCAGAAATGGAAATCCCAATTTGTGGACACGGAACAATAGCTGGTGCTTTTCTACTCTGGCACCAAGGAATTTTGCCAGTAGAATCTTCTATTACATTCCAGACTGTAAGTGGGTCCTTGCAGGCAAATTGGTTTAATGAAATGGTTGAAATAACGATTAAGAAGTATCAGTTAGAAGAGATTGAATGTCCCTATGAACTTGAAGAATGGCTTGGCACAAAACCGACATATGTAGGGAAAACAGACTTGGATTATATCGTGGAACTAAGTCATGAAGAATATATTGCAAATTTTCAACCTGATTTTCCTGCCATGAAACACTTTCCAGTGCGCGGCGTGTGTATTACGAGCATGTCTCAAGAGAAGGGCATCGATATTGTTTCTAGATTTTTTTCTCCAGCACAGGGCATTGATGAAGACCATGTAAATGGTTCTACTCATGGTGCGTTAGGGCCTTACTGGTGTAAGAAATTATCAAAAGAAAGTATCGTTAGCAAACAGCTCTCAAAACGTGGTGGGTTATTATATGTTACACCAAAAGTAAACGATGTAGCTATTGCAGGTTCAGCGGTTCTGATATTAGCGGGGGAAATATTAATATAAACCTTAAAGTTGAAAAAGCTGTGAAAAGTCCACTACGTGATGGGGATAATTTTATTGATAGTTTTTTCGGCTCCGGCTTGCCATCAAAGTTAGTATTCTATAACAATCTTCATGTCGGTTCTGAAGATGGATGACTCAAAAACAGTATAAGGGTTATAAAGGAGGACATTGTCTTGGCAATCGGACATTCAAATGCTGAGCGGGCAGCATTTGAATAGGCAACATCTGTTTCTAAAAATGACCTGAATTTTTAAACTAGACCAAGAACTATTAAACAAAGATATATGTAAAAAAGATCAGTACTCATTTGGGAGCCTGATCTTCTTAAACGAAAGTTATTCTTTCATTGTTATTAAAATATCTTTTTCTTATCCTTATCATCTTTTAATATTTCCACAGCTTCTCTAAAGCGTTGAGAATGTACAATTTCTCTTTCTCGTAAAAATTTCAAGCTATCATTCAAGTCGGGATCATCAGACAAATCAATTATCCACTGATACGTGGCACGAGCTTTTTCTTCTGCTGCAATATCTTCATATAAATCAGCAATTGGATCTCCTTTAGCTTGGATATAGGACGCTGTAAATGGAACACCTGCTGCATTCTGATAAAACAATGCCTTATCGTGATTGACATAATGGTCACCAAGACCAGCTTCCTTAATTTGCTGTGGCGTTGCGTCCTTTGTAAGTTTGTATATCATTGTTGCAATCATTTCAAGGTGGGAAAATTCTTCTGTAGCAATGTCAGTTAGTAGGCCAACAACTTTATCGGGGATTGTATAGCGTTGATTCATATACCTAAGAGCAGCAGCAAGTTCCCCATCTGCACCACCATATTGTTCAATTAGATATTTGGCTAGCATAGGGTTACATGTACTTACTCTCACAGGATATTGAAGCTTCTTTTCATAATACCACACTAACGATTCCTCCTATCCAGCTTTTCAAATTACTTCTCACACTTGCCACGGCCAAGGCGTATCGATCCAGTTAAAAGGGTAATTGGAAAAACTTCTCCCAAAATTCATAAGAGGTCCAAACTTTTGCTCGAAATCAATTTTTAATTTCATACTTTTTTCCGCATTTTCGTTAAATTGATTGATAGCTTCATAATCATGAGGATGTGTATCTAGATAAAGATTTAATTCCACTATTACAAAATCAATGGCCTGTATTTCCTCTAAGAGCTGATAAAACTCAGGTGGCATTTTCTTAGTCACGTTTATCCACTCCTTTATGCGGATCTGGGTAGGGGCTAAAAAGTTGTGGCCACAAAGTGCCGAACTTTAAAGCCTCCTTTGGTGAACTGAATTGTGGAAGCCCGTAAGGTTGGAATCCTAAATAAAGCTGAGGAGGCGTGGCATAACTTTTAACCTCTATAGGCTTACATGGATCATACGGGCTTATATAAGGTCTCCAATATTTATATTGAGTAAACATAGAAAATCCCCCTTTCTATTTTCAAATACATCAATTGAGTATATGAATAACATGTTTTATTCATGTCCATATTGAAAAATCGACATTGGTTCAATGAGGAAGTCGCAAAACAGGTCTTTAAAAATAAATGTTTAGTGTTCTATTAATTGGGAATATAAATAGTGAGCTAGTCAAACAGCTCAAAAAAATATTAGGAGGAATTAATAATGGCTAACAAGCAGAACAATCGCAACAGAAACAACAATGAAAACATGACTGTCGAAGAAGCGGGACGTAAAGGCGGAGAAGCTACCTCCAACAATCATGGTCGTGATTTTTATGAAGAAATTGGAAGTAAGGGTGGGGAAGCCACTTCTAAGAATCATGATCATGAATTTTATGAAGAGATTGGACGCAAGGGTGGAGAAGCGCGTGCTAATCAACGTGCAAACAATACCAATGGAAATATGACTGAATCAGGACGAAAAGGCGGCGAGAGTCGTAATCGTCGCAGTAACGATAATAATTAAGAATTTTTAATATTGTATGAGGATGCTAGAACTATTGTAAAAAGGTGTTTGTAGTTAATAACTACAAACACCTTTTTTGCATTTTATAATACCTTATTCACTCTTGATGAAAAAGAATAAAAAAGTTGAATTTACATAAAAATTAGTATATATTAAATCAGCTTTAGTAATATTTTGTTATTTCATCACAGTATTATCAAGAGAAATGAGGAAGAAATTAAATAATGAAAAAATATACAGTGGACTGCATTTATGATTTGATATTATCTGTATTGTCTGATGTTGGCATGAATATAACATTAAAACAAGATAATTCCGGCATAAATATGAGTTATAATTTTATTGGGGACTATGTTAGTTTTGATTCAAAAAGGCTTATCGAAGCCCATAAAGAAATATTGCTACCGCTTCCACTTGAGGTATACATTAAAACAATTACCTTGCATGAATTAGGCCATGCCATTGACCGTCAAGCATTACAAGAATCGCTGATACGAACACTTGAAATATATGAGATGAAGAAGCAATATTCATTTAAAGAAATTTATAATAATGATAGACTTTTAACTATGATTTTAGAAGAACATATAATGAATATTAAATTTGAAGAAACTGCATGGGACAACGCAGAGCAGCTTAATAAAGAAGTACATCTAGTAGATATGAACGAATTTGAGGTCATAAAGGCTCATAGCCTCTCAACTTATAGAAAACTCTATCAGGAAGATCTAAATTTATATAACGAACTATTTAATCATAAAGTTTTACAGTTAGCATAATAAGCAATGCAATAGTAATTCAAATCCTGAGATTCCTATTTTTGGAGAGATAGATGTTTTGGTTCGTCACTTAAACGAGCAAAAATGGAGCAATCTTTCAATAGACTAACTATATCAACAGCGGAACGATGCAGTAAGGAGATATGTCGAGAAATTACTTAGCTCTAACAGAAAAGTCAGTTTCTCACTAATTGAACTACACCCCAATTGTTAGACACCACTAACCATTGAGGTGTAGTTTTTTTATGACAAAATGTAAAGAGGCAAATTTTTAATTTAACTTTTCGTTTTCTGGTTCCATATGTATTAAAATATGGGCTTTATGAAAATGATGTTGAATTTTGTTTTCTATACGGTCACAGAGTTCATGAACGGTCTTTATATCCTTATTTGAGGCGACAACTAAGTGAAAATCGATATACTCCTCAGCGCCGGAGCGTCTAGTGCGGAAATCGTGATACTCAATATACTCCTCTTTATATAATTCAATAATTTGCATGATTTTTTCTTCCTCGTCAGCGGATAATCTTGCGTCCAGTAATGGGGGGAAAGATTCTTTCATTAATTTAAAAGCTTCTACCATAATAAAACATGCTAACACTATACCGATGATGGGATCTAAAATATACCATCCTGTCAAATGAACTACTAGTAGACTAAAAGCGACGCCCAACGAAGTATAGACATCTGTCAGTAAGTGTAGTGCATTGGATTTCATGGCTACGGAATTGGTTCTTTTAGCAGTTCTATAGACAATTCTTGAAACAAAAATATTTATGATAGCTCCAAATAGCATAACAACAATACCTAGGAGCGGGAGTTTTATTGGAGAGGGTGCAAGCATCTTGTGAATACATTCATATATAATCCAAATCCCAGCTACAAATATTAATAGGGTTTCGATTGTACCAGAAATATTTTCGACTTTACCATGTCCATATGGGTGTTCTTTATCTGCCGGTTTATTGGCTATTCGAACTGAGAAAAAAGTGATTAACGAGGCCATTAAATCCAAAAATGAATGAATAGCTTCCGATAAAATAGCAACCGAACCAGTAATAAGTCCGACAATAATTTTAAGTATCACTACAAGAGAATTGCTTATAACTGATAAAAAAGCAACCTTTGAAGAATTCATAATAATTCACTCCCTAAAAAATCTAAACTTATGATAACAGGTCAATATCGTGTAGGTCTATGGCAACGTTTTTGCCTGCTCACTAGTAAATTAGGGGGGAGAAAAAGAGTTGCCCTAAGCAAAAATAGAAACCACTTAGGGAGGATTTTAGTGTGTTATTTACAGAGCGAAACGTTTGGACGTAATGGGGCAGTATTTTCTGTTGAAATGGAGCAAAAAAGCCCTATTTTAGCGAAAATAAAAATAGCTGAATCTTTACGCTATAAAAAAGAGCGCAAACTTTTGCGCTCTCTCCTACTAACGACGATGCTCTACAAGGTCAATTGCACCTAATACTATGTGGGCTAGGCCAAATCCAAAAATAGTATTGGCAAACATTTTGTTAGAACCATGTTTCTGTTTCAAAATGTACCCAGTTGCAGTAACAGCTGAACCTAATACAGTTGGGATTAAACCTTCACGAATATTCATAAAAATCCCTCCATTGTAGTTAGTAATTGGTGAAATGTCACCACACTTAATTTGGCCGGACACATAAAAAATATGCAAAGCTGTGAAAGTGTAAAATTAATATCGTGTTGAAACTTGAAAAAGCATAATAAGCTATTTCCAAGATGACATTCAATAGTGAGGGTATGTGAATAAAAGTACATCAGAAGTTGATTTTAAAAGTCCGGCTACATACTTTAATGATTTCTTCTTGTCAGTATCTTAATAAGCAAGCCAAATATACCTATTCCAAGTAATGAGCCAACTGCAAACGACCATGAAAAATAATCAAACAGGAAGAATACGATAATGAGCGCTAACACATAGCCAAAATTAAAGCTCAGCAAATATTTTTTTATGTTCATTTCATCACTCCATTTATACATCTTTTTAAATCTTCGTTATAGGCAATTTTGAGGGCTCTAAGTAAAACGTTTAGCTACAAAAGATAGCAGTATTTTTAATCTAGTCCAAGAAGAGAACGAATTACATAATATTAGGGAATATAATCACTCAATAGCAAAGGTAATCGTGGGTAGCTATAGTGTGAAATAGCTTGCGAATCTCGCCTCATACAAAAATAACCGGTTACCTTCATGCTTTTGCATGAGGTACGAATGGGGATTGTTCAGTATAGTAATAGATATAGATGGCAATGGCAAAGGAGATTAGTCGATGAGGATTACCAAGGTGAAGTTATTCGCATATGATTTACCCAACATGAAAAAATTTTATTGTGAAAAATTAGGTTTGGTATTGTTAACGAGCAATGATAGTTTTTTTGAAATAGCAGTTGGCAAAAGCATTCTCACATTTGAATGGATTCCTACTGCGATTCAAAAGCAATATCACTTTGCATTTAATATTCCGAGCAATTTATTTGTGCAAGCAAAGCATTGGGTAAAGCAACGACTCGAAGTTTTACAATTAGATCAACAGGATGAAGTATATTTTGAAGCACTAAAGGCACATTCTCTTTATTTTTATGATCCAGAGGGGAATGTGGTAGAGCTTATTGCAAGATGTGAAGTAAACCCTAAAAATGATAGTGATTCATTTTCATCAGAACATTTACTTAATATTGGGGAAATAAATTTAACAACAGATTCTATACAGGCAGTCGCGGCTCGCATAATGGAATATGGTATCTTACCTTGCTTTGGTGAAGAAATTCGTACAGACGCACTTACTTTTATAGGGAATTATCAGGATGGCGCAAATATTTTATTAGGACCTAGTAAACGGAATTGGTATTTTTCAAATAAAGATGCAATTGTCAGTCCACTCACCATTGAAGTGAATAGTGCGTTGCAATTAAACATGACAGAACATGGGGAATTTATGATATTAAAACTATAATTTTAACAATGTCGTTTTCCTAACCTCTAGTCATGTTATTTTAGCCAAATTTCCTTAATTTTTGTTGTGTTAATATATATCGAAATGTATATTTATACAAAAAGAGATGGGGAGATACTATGAAGTATGAATTATGTAAATCAAATCCTTCCTTTGAAGAGTATAAAAATTTACATCAAACAACTGGCTGGAATGTAAAAGGGCTTTATACTTATGACCAATTGTATCAAGCAATTTGCAATAGCTGGTTTAGTGCATCAATTTACGATGGTATAACTTTAGTAGGCTATGGAAGAATTATTTCGGATGGTATTTATCAAACCTTTATCTGTGATGTTATGGTACATCCCGATTATCAACGACAAGGGATTGGCTCACAAGTAATGGAATCTTTATTGGCGCATTGCAAGCAAGAGAACATAAAATGGGTTCAATTATTTTGTGCGAAAGGCAAACAACCCTTTTATCAACAGTTTGGTTTTACTGAACGTGATCTAGATGCGCCAGGGATGATGGTTTTTTATGATTAAAATGCACACATAAACTTTATAAAAGGGGTTAAACGTTTTGAAGACAAAATGTATTAAGATTTATGAATTTGGTAGTCCTAAAAATGTACTGAAATTTGAAAACAAAACCATCAAACCGCCGAAAAATCACGATATCCTTGTTCGTATGTTAGCACGTCCTATAAATCCTTCTGACTTGATACCGATTTGGGGTAAATATGCTCATCGCATTGCTTTACCGAATACTCCAGGTTATGAAGGAGTGGGGGTTGTAGAAGCGGTAGGCCCACTTGTTTCACAAAATTTGCTTGGACAGCGTGTGTTACCATTACGCGGTGAAGGCACTTGGCAAGAGCTTGTTCAGACAAGAGCTGAATTCGCAGTGCCTATACCTGATTCAATGGATGATTTTACGGCCGCACAGATGTACATTAACCCAATGACGGCTTGGGTGATCTGTACGGAAGTTTTAAAACTAACACCTAAGGATATCTTATTGGTGAATGCATGTGGGTCTGCGATTGGACATATTTTTGCTCAATTAGCTAAAATAATTGGCTTTCATTTGATTGCCGTAACACGAAATCCTAAACACACGAGAGATTTATTGCAGCTTGGTGCTTCGTATGTAATAGATACCTCAACAGTGAATTTGTGTGAAACTGTTATGGAGATAACAAATGGCCAAGGTGCAGATGCAGCCATAGATTCCATTGGTGGTTCGGCGAGCAATGATCTAGCTTTTTGCGTACGCCCTAGTGGTAATTTTTTAACAATTGGTCTTTTATCGGGCGTACAAGTAAATTGGGGAAATATTGTTAATGTTGCCCATGTTCGGGCAAATATGTTTCATTTACGACATTGGAATAACCAGGTATCAACAGTAAAATGGCAAGAAACGTTTCAACAGCTAATAACACTTGTGGAAGAACAGAAATTAATGATGCTGGAGATGGATGCACAATATGATCTACTAAACATTCACAAAGCTATAGATGTACTTGAATCTCCTAAAAAAACTAAGGGGAAAATATTTTTAACGAGCTATTAAGTGCTGTAGAATAACGAAGGAAGTAAATTATCTTCCTTCGTTTTTAGCATTAAAATAGATCGGTCGATAAATAGCGTAACCCCGTATCAGGAAGGATAGCAACAATACGTTTCCCTTTGTTCTCAGGCCGCTGAGCCAGTAATGTTGCTGCATATAAAGCAGCACCAGAGGACGTGCCAACTAATATACCATCTGTTTTCGCAACGGCCCGTGCTGCCTCGTAAGCTTGTGCAGTTTCCACTTCAAGCACTTCATCAATAATTTCAAGATGGACATTTGAGGGGACACGAGCTGCATCAGCATCAGAGAAACGATGAACACCTGTAATTTCAACGATATCAGGATTTTCCACCGTAGCGATGGAATTTACGGCCGGCTCTACACCAATAATTTGAATGGCTGGATTTTTGGATTTTAAGAAAGCGCCTGCACCACTAATCGTGCCACCTGTACCGATAGAGGCAACGAAAATATCAATTTGACCAGCAGTATCTTCCCAAATTTCTGGTCCAGTTGTTAGTTTGTGTATGTTTGGATTGACATCATTGTCCAATTGATTTAGAAAGACAACATTTTCTTCTTGCTCTACAACGATTTCTCTAAAAACTTTGATTGTTTCCACAAAATCGCCTTCAGTTTCTTCAAATGCAGCTACCATTTCTGGAACATCCGAAAATGGCACTACCTCAGTACCATATGCTCTTACTACTTTTGTGCGTTCTTCGCTCACACCATCCTGCATATAAATGCGTAATTTATAGCCCTTCGCCGCTGCAATTGCTGCTAATCCAATTCCTGTATTGCCACTTGTCGTCTCGATAATTGTTTTATCTTTCGATAAAAGACCACGAGCTTCTGCATCTTCAATCATTGCTTTTGCAATACGATCCTTCACACTATTTGCAGGATTAAAATATTCCAGTTTTACGATGATTTCTGCCTCTAGCTGTTGTTCTTTTTTGTATTGATTAAGCGCTAATAGTGGCGTATGTCCCACTAATTCTGTAATCGACTGCTTAATTTTATTAGCAACAATTTGACTCATCCAACCATCCCCTTTTTAATTATCCCACTTAACATACCTGTATAGTAAGAATTGAAGATATCTTATCATGACTAATTTGGCTGAGCAAGAAAATCCATGATAGAAAGAATAAAAAAGCTGATAGAAAAAAATTATTGCTAACAGTTAGTACTTTTGCCTGTCACAGATGGCTATCTTTTTATTGTGATGCTTCCCTGTATTATAAATCGGCCCAATAGGTAGCAGTAAATCATAAAAATTTAGTTAATCATCGTAAAAACCATTAGATTGGTAATTTTGGAAAACTAGCAAATAAGTTATGATAAGAGGAGTTGAGTGTATGTGGGGGATGGCAACAAATGAAGGAGACAATTGCTACAATAACGACTATAGCACAAACCAAAATTAAGATGATGAAGCAAAGACCGAGCACTTATTTACTGCAAGCCATATTTGGTGGGCTCTTTATTGGCTTTGGTATTTTACTCATCGTAACAATCGGCGGTTTATTTGAGCCATCAGGTGTACCAGTATGAAAGTTGTGCAGGGTCTCGCATTTGGTGTGGCCCTTAGTATGGTCATGATGGCTGGAGCAAATTTGTTTACAGGAGATAACTTAGTATTGACGATTAGTACATTAGAAAAAAAGTCGTCACCATTAGAAATGATTAGTATTTGGACGTTTAGTTATCTAGGAAATTTTATCGGTTCACTGTTCGCTGCGATGTTGTTCGTTTATGCGGGACTTGCGATGGGAGATACGGCAGCTTATATCGAAAAAATGGCAACGGCCAAGATGACTGCAGGATTTGTGGCGCTTTCATGCGCGGCATTTTATGTAATCTGCTTGTTTGTTTGGCAGTATGGTGCAACTATAAATTGAAAACAGAAATCGCAAAATTAGCGATGATTTTTAGCTGTATTTTTCCATTTATTACGTCTGGATTTGAGCATAGTATTGCTAATATGACACTCTTTAGCCTAGCACTTATGGTGCCACATGGGGACCTTGTATCTATGAGTGGCGCCATAGCTAATTTAATTCCAGTGACGATTGGCAATATCATTGGCGGTGCCATCATTGGCATTGTGTATTGGATGAACATAAGATGTGAAGGGGATTAAAATGTTAGCTATATTGATGTGTTTCTGTATGATATGCTATAAAATATTGGGAAATAAGGAAAAAATAAAAAGGCTGTCGATCAAGCAAATAATCGCAATAGGAGTGCTTTATACCATTATGTTTACCGTTGCATTCTGTATCATTTAAGGCGGTGGGAAACTACTGAAACGTTATGTGCAGTGGATACTTTTAAAGTCTCTGCTTGCTGATGTAATCATTATAGTCGCTTGGATGATTAGCGGTATATTATATGACAAGATAAACCCAAAACTATTACATTCAAAATAGGAACTGTATATAGTCTATAGAGGGAGTGAATGATGTGGAAAAAATAACTCAGTTAAAACAAGCTATTCAAAGGTTGAATGAAGCGGATGCAAAATCGATGCTGTTGTTATTGCTGGTAAATAGCAGTTTGAATGAAGAAAAGTTACAAGATATACGACAATCCATTTTAAAGTTCGGGGATAAGCCTAAAACGAGGGATGTGCAAACGATGCACATCGTTTTTGGTGAATCGCCAGCTGGAAGTCTAAAAGCTGCTTTTCGCAATACAGACTATACCAATACGGAAGATATTATTATGCTGCCAACAAACTTTTCAATTGGTCCATTGAAAGATTTACATAAGGTCTCTGGTATCGAGGCTTGATTTGAGTGGTTCCAAGAACGCTATAACTCTGAGGATGATGGGCTACAATTATATAAAAGTTCTATGTTCGATATTGTGGAAAAAATAAAGAATATTCCCCCGCATCAGCATATCGTTATTTGGACTTGTCAAAATGCCCATGAGCAAACGGGTTTACGTCTCGTTTTAGCAATGTTGGAAAATAAGTTAAATCCCGTGTTTGTTCTGGATACGTATACAGCATTTCATGAAATTTATAGCCTCCCACATTTAGCGGAAGATAACTACCCAAGATCGTCTGGTGAAGTTAGTTCAGAGGATTTGTTAAGCTTTTACGAACGGTATGATTTACGACCATTACAGCAGGCGAAACGACAAATATTATGTGCGGAAGGCTTGCGAATGCTTGCAGATGATGACTATTTAATTCGGTCATGGGAACATCATGAGCTATGGCAAAATACAAATGAGGATTGTGATGATGCGTTTATTATTGCATGTGCAAAGCGATTAGAGAAGGAAGAGGGCAACAAGAAATTTCGAAAATCGGCCCGTTTAATTGGCGAGGTAATGGGGCATATGGAGCAATATAGAGGAGATGAGTGGATTGAATATCGATTACGCTGTTTAATCAAGCAAGGTGTTTTTATGCATAAAGGGGATTTAAAGGCCATGCGCTATTATGAAGTGAGATTGCCGGATGCTACTTGATAGATTCATTTTCTGAAGTTTTGATTTCCCTAAAAATCATAGATAGAATGACTAACAAGTACTTTTATATAGAGATAAGGAGTGGTAACTTATGATGATGCTTTTGTTTTATTAATACGAGCTTAGCAGAATAAGCTCGTATCGATCCTAGCTATCGATACGAAATACTACATTTCGGAGGTAGCGAATATGGAACAAATATGCTTGGAATTAGAAAATATTGAAGTGACATTTTTGGAGAAAGAAATCATAGCAATAGATCGTTTAGCAGTACATCAATTTGATCGCATCGGTATTGTGGGCGATAATGGGGCCGGGAAAAGTACCTTAATGAAATTACTTGCAGGGAAGCTTCAACCAACTCGCGGACAAGTTAGGCGATACGTCAATCCAGGGTATATCGAACAAATCGAAGCACCTACAATGACAGAGGCGGATGGGACGTTGCTTAGCAAATTAGCTGTTCCAACTCAAACTAACCAACTAAGTGGTGGAGAGCAAACAAGACTAAAATTAGCACAGCTATTCACACATTACTATGAGGCATTGCTATTAGATGAGCCAACTACACATTTAGATCAACAAGGTATTGCCTTTTTACTAGACGAGCTTTGCTATTATTACGGGGCACTTGTATGTATTAGTCATGATCGAACATTTCTAGATCAGATGGTGACAACGATTTGGGAAGTCGAATCAGGAAAAGTGCGGGTTTACAAGGGCAACTATAGTGATTATAAACGACAAAAACAGTTGGAACGAGAGCAACAAGAACAGGCACACGAGCAATTTATGAAGGAAAAGGCTCGACTAGAAAAAGCGGCTCAGGAGAAAATGAAAAAGGCTGAGAAAATAGCACAGGCTGGTAAGTTGTCGCGTAAGGAATCGAAGGCGATGGCCAATCGTATGTTTGAAACAAAATCTAAAAGTACAAGTCAAAAGGCCGTCTATAAAGCAGCAAAGGCTATTGAAAAGCGTGTAGACAAGCTACAAAAAGTTGAGACTGTCAAAGAGCAGAAGAAAATTGTTTTTAGACAAGTACCTGCTCTTGAATTGCATAACAAGTTTCCAATTATGGCACAGCACTTAACACTACAAGTAGCAAATAAGGTGCTGCTACAAGATGTCAACTTCCAATTACCGCTTGGTCAAACGATTGCCATCACGGGTCCTAATGGCAGTGGTAAAAGTACATTACTTTCACATATGGCGAATTATGGAGAGGGTTTAATTATTTCACCAAAGGTTAAAATCGGAATTTTTCGTCAAATGAGTTATCGATTAGAACAACAAGAAACAGTCCTGCAATTTTTGAAGAAGCGTTCAGACTATGATGAGGGGATGCTGCGTAGTGTTCTTCATGCAATGCAATTTGTAGGAACCGATGTCCAAAAAAGTGTTCTTGCATTAAGTGGCGGAGAAGCGATTCGTTTGCAACTTTGTCAGTTGTTTTTGGGTGATTATAATTTATTATTATTAGATGAACCTACAAATTTTCTTGATATTCATGCCATTGAAGCTTTGGAACAGTTCATCATGGCGTATGAGGGCACGGTTATTATTGCATCGCACGATCAAGCAATTATTAAAAACGTTGCGGATATGCAGTTTCAACTAAGCGCTCAAAAGCTACAACGAGTATAAGCATTAATGTTACAATAAAAAGTGAGTCAATGGGATAGAAGGAGTGAAAAAGATGTTAAAAACTGAAGTTTTCGAACAACTTAAAAAGGCGATGAGAGAAAAGGACGTATTGGCAAAAGGTGTGCTAACTCTTGTGAAATCAGCGTTAGATTTGGCAGAGAAGGAAAAGGGGGAAGCCCTAACACACGATGAGGAAATTGCCATCATCAATCGTGAAGTGAAGCAAACTAATCAGGCATTGGAAGGCGCACAAAATGCCGGTCGTGCAGACTTAATTGAAAAAGAGCAAGCGAAACTAGTGTTACTAAAATCATTCCTGCCAAAACAATTAACTGAAGTAGAAATTGCTGAAAAACTAACGGCAGCGGGAGTTATCTCGGGCATGAATATGGGAGAAGCGATGAAAATTGCTAAACCACTGTTAACGGGTCAAGCAGAAGGTGCTGTTATTTCAAAAGTTGTAAAAAGTTTAATCTAACAACTATATTGCTTCACCTTCAGGAAACGATAAAGTTTTACATTCAAACACAAGGGATAGCCAGCTACACTAGCGGGTTATCCCTTCTTCCTTCTCTAATATTTGTTATTATAATTTAATTTGTTCGTTGTCAATTAAATGAGAAAAATTTATACTATTAATTAACCACTGGTTAGTTAGGGAGGGTATCATGTCACCACGTAAGCCATCAGCACATGAACTGACGCAAGAAATGATTGTAGAAGTAGCACATAAACAGTTTACCGAAAAAGATTTTCAACAAGTTTCCATGCGTAGTATCGCAAAAGAGCTTGGTTGTAGCCATGGGGCAATTTACTATCATTTTAAAAATAAAGCGGAATTATTTTATGTCATTATTGGTGCGTATTTTACGCAATTAAATAAAATTTTAGATGACACTGTGAATGGAACTGAAGATTATGAAACAAAACTTTATAATGTATTTATAGGCTTTATGAAGTTTGGTTTAAATCATCAAAGCCAATATGAATTGATGTTTATGGTGAGAGATGTTGAAATAGACGGTCTATCACAAGAGGCTGCAAATCTTAGCTATGAAAAATTTGCGCAATCTCTACAAGCTCTAGCTACAAATAAATTATTGGTTTCAGATATTCATTCTGTCTTTATTGCGTTACATGGTTTTGTTTCACATTATCGACATTATGTGAAAGACTATGAGGAAGCAAGAGAAGCTGTAAATGTACATGCTAAATTTCTTGTCAAAGCATTAACATAAGGAATGTAGGCTCTAGATTATGTGAATTTGGAGTTTGCTTTTAGCATTATTTGACCGGTGGTTAATTAAAGGGGGAATGAAATGTGAAGAAAGCATTAGTAGTGGGGGCGTCCGGTGGAATGGGCTATGCACTTGTTAACGAATTAGCTGCGAGAGGTATAGAGGTAGTGGCTTTCGCTAGGGGTAAAGAGAAGTTGGTAGCCCTTTTTCAACAGCAACCGAATGTGACAATTTATTCAGGCGATGTATTCAATGTAGAACAGCTAGAGAAGGCTTCCCTTGGGGTAGAGGTTATTTTTCATGCAATTAGCTTTCCCTATCAAGAATGGGAAGAAAAGCATATGCGGTGCTTAAATATCCTAATTAGGGTTGCACAGGCACAACAGGCGAAAATCGTACTTGTAGATAATATATATGCATATGGAGAGCCAACTACAAGCGTTGTTACAGAAGACACAACGAAAGACCCGCAAACGAAAAAAGGAAAAATTCGCTTAGCTATGGAACGCACATTAATGGACAGTAATATACCATCATTAATTGTTCATCTGCCTGATTTATATGGTCCAAATGCTGAAAATACAATTTTATACGGAATGTTAAAAAGCGTTGTAAAAGATAAAAAGGCAAATTATGTGGGGAACATGCAAGTGGCGAGAGAATTCCTTTATACATTTGATGGAGCGAAAGCAATGGTTGAACTTGCTCTACGGACAGACACATATAATCAAAATTGGCATGTGCCAGCTGTTCACACAATTACTGGAGAACAACTAGTGTCGATTTTACGAGACATTACTGGCTACAAGAGAGAGGTTCGTTCAGTTTCGAAAGCAATGATTGGACTGTTAGCCATCTTTTCACCATTTATGAAGGAAATGAAGGAAATGATGTATTTAACAGAGCAGCCTGTCATATTGAGTGGGGAAAAATATGAAAAAGCTATAGGTACTTTACCACAAACGCCGTATAAGAAAGGGCTTCAAGAGACATTGTTATGGTTGAAGGAGAGGGAGCAATAACAAATCAATTTTCAATAGAAATACATTGAAAACAAAAAAATGACTTTGGCAGATGCGCTCAAAGTCATTTTATTTGCTATAGCTTAAATTTTTGTATGATATTGCGTAACTGTTGTGCCATTTCAGCTAAATTATTCGAAGAAGCAGTAATTTCCTCGATACTAGCTGACTGTTCTTCTGAAGCGGCAGCAACGCTTTGAATATTTCCAGATGCTTGAACAGCTACAACACCAACTTGCTCTACAGAACTAGCAATACTGCTAACCCCGTTATTTATATTGGAGATGATGTTGTTAACATGGTCCATATCTTGGGTAAGTGCTGTAATATGAGAAAAAATTTCTCCAAAGGCTTCGCCTGAAGCATTAAAGGAAGTAGTACTTTCTTCAAGATTACTGCTACTAATCGCCATGGATTTCACAGCTTGAGTAGACTCCTCTTTAATCGTATCAATCCGTGAGCGAATACTATTAGCAGCTTCTAGAGATTGGTCAGCTAGTTTACGGACTTCTTCAGCTACAACAGCAAAACCTTTACCGTGTTCACCAGCACGTGCTGCTTCTATCGATGCATTCAATGCAAGTAAATTCGTTTGGTCTGTAATTTGAGTAATTAATGCTACTATATCGCCGATCTCATTCGTGTATGAACTTAAACGCTTCACAACATCTGAAGTCGCATGAATTGCATCGGATGTTTCATCCATCTTCTGTGTAGCACTTTGAATTGTTGTATTGCCCTTTTCTGCAATAGAGGATGCACTAAATGCCTTAGTCGTTACATCATTGACGCTGGATACAACCTCTGACATTTTTGTGGAGATGGCTGTAATATGATTTTCAACCTCTTCAATGGAAGTTGTTTGCACTTCTGAGCCACCTGCTACCTCCTGCATAGAAGAGGTAATTTGTTGAATGGATGCGCTTGTTTGCTCCGAGCTAGCAGATAATTCTTCTGACATTGCAGCTACCTGCTCAGCATTTTCACCAATTTGGTAGATAAGAGAACGTAAATCCTCGGTCATATTTTGAATACCGTTAGAAAGTTGTGCAATTTCATTTGAGCCACTGATTTGCAAGGGCTGAACAGATAAGTCACCTTGTGCCACTTTACCAACATAACCAGTCATATTTTTGATTGGTTTTGTAATGCCAATGCTAATGAAATAAGCCACAATGATACCAAATATCACAAAAATAACAGTCATAATAATACATAACCAAAGAGTCTGAGTTTGAAGTGTAGAAATGAATGAGGCATCCATATCTAAACCAAACAGAATATTCGTATCTTTAAAAGGAATAAAAATCGATTTATGGATACCAAATTCATCTTTATAAATATCACTAACTTGAATGTTACCTTTGTCTAAAGCAGTATGCATTTTATCATCAAAAACATAATCTGCTTTGTAACTATCTTGATTACTTAAAGCTACAATATGTTCCTTGCCTTCTGCACGGGAAAGCACATAGGCATTTTCTATATCATACTTTTTGATTGTTCTATTTAAATCATCTAATACTTTTTGATATTTTTCCTGACTGCCATTATCTGCTGCTATGACATCAGTTTTTTCTATATCATCAAAAATCGTACCAGATACAACCTCTAAGGAAGATTCAAACTGTGTAATAACAAAATCATCAATTATTCTATAGGAAACAGCAAATAATACAACGCTAAATATTACTGATATTATAGCGATTGGAATGGTAAAACTTGCAATATATTTATAGAGTAACGAACTCTTTAATTTAGTGACTATACTCAATTTGTGATGCCTCCAATACTTTTACCTTTTGTTGCAAGAAATGGATGATGTTGCTAATATGTTCCGTCTCAGTATAAGGAGAAATTGAAAAGAATTTTGCTGCAGCAACCGGTATTTGTTGTTTAGTATCACTAGCGCTAACAGTACATACACGTGTTGTATCACCGAAAAATACTTCGTCGCGGCCTTCTCCTAAAATTTCAAATAAAGAAGCGTTTATAGCATTTATATATTCTAGCTGATCTTGTGTATAGCTACCTGCTTGTTCAGAGGCCCAATTAAAGTCTTTAGGATACAAACGATAGGCTGTTACAGGACCAATATTTGCTTCATTGACTACTTGTATCATAGGAAGTTTTTCAGCTAATTGCTTACGGAAGGCTAAATTTACACGCACATAATTAGCTAAGATTTGTTGGTAGCCTTCTTTTCCGAATGCTTGCAAAGCAGCATAGATTGCAATGGAGCTGCCCATTCGAGAACACTCTAATGTATAACCTGTATGATATGAACCATAGCCTCGATTGCCTACATATGGTGTATCAAAGTCATCGATGTCCAGTAATCGTAAATTTTTACCTTCTTTTATTAAGAATAAGCTTGTTAAATAAGGAGTTTGTCCAAGCTTTTGGAAGTCAAAGCAAAGGCTATCGGCAATGGCAAGATGTTGCATACGCTCATGAATTTGTAGTAGACCTTGTAAGACATCCTCTTCAAAATGAAGCGGGTTTTTCTTGAAATCGTAATCATTGAAGAAGGCATAGAAGCCACCTAGTGCTGAATCAGCATGTATATGTATTGATTGTAAGTCGTACTTTTTCTCAAGGTTTGTCGTAACTTCTTTGATTGCTTGTACATCATCAATGGCGAATTGATCTGTAGCACCTGTAGTAGCAACTACATAAACAGGGATGCCACCATTTTCAATAACCTCTGTCATGCGAGCTTGCAAATCTTGAACATCCATTGAATGATCTTTCCCAGCCTTCACACGAATTAAATGCTTGCTACCAATACCAACTGCTTCAATCGATTTTAATAAGCTGTAATGAGCATTTTCTGAGGCAAAGCAATATAAATTATTTGGCACACCCTCTTCTTTGGCCTGAGGGAATTGTTTAGCAATAGCAAGTCGTAGCCCGCTGAATACAGCACCTTGTCCGCCCCAAGTTGTATAACCAAAGCTTTGTGTAAAGTCATAACCTACTAACTTCGACATCATCGCAACAACCTTAACCTCACATTCTGCTGCAGCTGGCCCGTAAACATCCCACAGATTGTTCCCGTTTAGTAAGGCATTTGTAAACTGACCTAATACGCCAGGAATGCTTGCCATTGGTAAAACATTCGTAACAAAGTTGCGTGTATGGTAAGGATGTCCTTGCATCAGTTGTGTTAAATCGTCAACGACTTGATCAAGGCCTACTCCTGATGTTGGTACTTGGTTGTCCTGCATCAATTCTTGATAAAAATTGGCAGAGCGCTCTTTCATCGGGCCAAGTGTTGTTTTTTGGGGATTCTTTAAGTTATCTAATGAGGTTACAATTTTCTCTAATAGTGAAAGAAAATTCTCTCTTTGTTCGATATTTCCATCTTCACTCTGGAAAAGTTGCTGAATTTGTTTCATTTTCATCATCCTTTATAGTTCATATTTCGCTAGTGTGTCTGGGATAATAGGACATTTTGCTAAAATTATAATAACATATTATTTAAGAAAATATATTAATGTTTGCCTGAAATATTAAATTTTGACATTTCTTAATAATCTAACTAATTAGAGAAGGATGATTTAGAAAGAACAGTAATGATGATAAAAAATTTTTTAGCATGAGGGAGTAGCGGTTTTTACTTAAAAAGGGGAGGGCGACGACTTACACTCACTTCAGATACCTTAATTCTAAACCAACGATAAGTTTTAAACTCAAAGTTGATTACAATAATTTTATTGAGAATATTATTATCTGATTATTAACTGAAATCATATGAAGCCTATTTACTAATGAGGTTTTTATTATTTACATAACATGGCTTTGAATTAAAAAAGGCTGTCCCTGTTTGAAATTAATAATTGGGATGGCCTTTTTAATCACTATCACAAAAAGTAATATCTTGGAACGTAGTTGATGCTACTAATCTTCTATACTTACAAAATTTTTGAGCTCATTCACTGTCACAAATCTATAACCATCTTTAGTGAGTGCTTGTAAAATACCCTCTACGGCTTGTAGTTCATTACCAGTGTCATCATACATGGGATGCATCAAAATAATGGACCCTGGTTGGATATTCTCCATTACATAATTGATCTTTTCTTTAGCTGTCGAATAGTACGTATCTGGCTCCAAATTCCACGTGATGGTGTCCCGCTTATTTTTATTTAAGTAATAAGGGAAACCAATTAATTTTTTGCAATAAGGTGGTCGAATAGCAATTTCATCAGTATAACCGATGCTTTGAATCAGTTGATCGGTTTTTTCAATTTCTTCTTTTATAAAAGAGTTACTTTTGAACACCATTGGTTTATGTGAGTAAGTGTGATTACCGATTTGGTGACCTGCCCTGACGATTTTTTGTGCTGCTTCTGGATTCTCCTCTATCTCGCTTCCAATAAGAAAGAATGTTGCCTTCGCATGGTATTGGTCTAATATAGGCAGCAGTTCATTGACGTTTTCTGTTGGGCCATCATCAAATGTTAAAGCGACAACTTTTTCATTTGTATCTATATGTGCCGTTATTTCTCCAAACAGTTGATATGTTCGAGCATTCATTAGTTTGTATGTGCCTAATACTAAAATAATAGTGAACAACACACCAATAGATATATAGAAGATTTTCTTTTTCATTTATGCAACCAACCTTTCTAACGGTATTGTTATTTCTTATGCAAGGTTCAACCTGTTTTATTACGTTAGTCAATGAGGTCTTTGTTCACTAGATAAGTTAGCTAGTTTGTTGCTGTCCTAAGCTTTGATTCGAGTGACAAAGTTTGCTGGTGCGCTGCTGTATTTTTTGCAGTGGATGATTGGTTATATAATACTCAATTCGTTATTACAATGAATCATAACAATATATTGCCATGTAAGAACAAGGGGGGGTTTATGTTGTCCAGTGATTATAGTTTATCTGAAGACCAGCCTAAGAAAAAACGAGTACGCAAAAAATGGTTTGTTATTGCTTTGTGTATAGTAGTAGTCAGTTGTGTAATAATTACTAATTTGCCTGTCGTAGCCTCGTTCTTAGATAAATCTAAGGAGCCTGATTTTAGTGTCTACAAAACATTTGTTGGTCAAACAATTGAAAACGATTTCGGGCGTTTGACATTAAATGAGGTGATGATGGATGATAATCAAATATTACTTAATGCAACCTTTGAGCCAGTAGAGGATTTAGATTTCGACTATCAAGTTTTTTTCATTCCACAAGTATTGGTGAATGGTCAGAATTTTACAGTTCGGAATGGTGGTCAGACCATTGCACAAACTGATTCAATCTATACGATATATAACAGTGTAAAGATGAGTGAGTTACCGCAAAATGAAAAGCTAAAACTTGAAATACGCTATAACGATTGGAATTGGGAAAAGCCGATTGATAAACCGTGGGTATTTAGAATAGAGGCTTTACAAGAGCAATTGCTAGAAGATAGAATAATTTTTTCTGTGGACAAAGCAATTACGCTAAATGATGGTCAAGTAATTAAGGTAGAAAAGGTTGTTTCAACACCGATTTCTACTACCATATACTTTCAGTCAACACAAAGCTTACAAGAATCTATTGCATTTAACATTTTATCTGAGTCTGGAAAAACATGGCGTTATGATTCTTCTTATCCTTTAAATGAAGAGCATACACAGTGGGGAATCCGTTTCGATGCGCTGTATTTGAAGGATAAAATGTATGAGTTAATACCTGTCGAAACAGGTGATAGAGATAAAGAACTTGGTCCAGTAATTAAAATTGGTGAGAAATAACTATGAGAATTTACGTTTAACAGTGGAATCTTGACTTACAGAGAAAATTTACAATATCTTAATCTAACCTAATAAATATTCCATGTACTATTACTATATATGACATGGAAAGTAGTTGAAACATTTGCGAAAGATAGTGGAGATTTTTCTCGTTTCCTTTAAATTAGGTTGTACTTCTTTTGGTGGTCCAACTGCACATTTAGGATATTTTCAACATGAATATGTGCAAAATCGACAATGGTTAACTGACAAAGAATATAGTAATTTGGTTGCGCTCAGTCAATTTTTACCAGGTCCTGCATCGAGTCAGGTGGGAATGGGGATAGGCCTACTACGGGGTGGGTTGCTAGGGAGTATTGCTTCTTTTATTGGATTTACCTTGCCCTCTGTGCTGCTATTAATGGTTTGCGCTTATTTTTATGCACACAAAGAAATAGACATGAACTGGATCCATGGCTTAAAATTAGTGGCTGTTGCAATTGTTGCACAAGCGGTTTGGGATATGTCAAAGAAGTTAATTCCCAGCCTTCGACACTTTTTAATCGCCTTCTTGGCACTAGTAGTATTGCTTTTATGGATGCATCCATTTGCTCAAGTGGTTGTTATTTTTGCCTCAGTTTTAGTGGGCTTTAAATTATTTAAAGAAAGCACGACAAACAGAGACTCGGAGGGCATTAGATTACCAATCTCAAAAACAATGGGGATGCGTTTTTTATTACTATTTATAATTTTACTCATCGGGTTACCTGTAGCTAGTTCACTATTTAACTATGAATGGCTCCAGATAATAGAAAAATTTTATGTCTCAGGAGCTTTAGTTTTTGGTGGGGGTCATGTTGTACTACCACTACTAGAGGTACAGTTTGTGCAAAGTGGCTTATTACGTTCATCTGATTTTATAACTGGTTATGGCATTACACAGGCTATGCCCGGACCATTATTCACATTTGCTTCTTATATAGGCATGATTATTGGTGGAATTCCTGGCGCACTTGTCGCCACAATTGCCATTTTTCTTCCGGCATTTTTACTAATAATTGGTGTCCTCCCGTTTTGGTTTACAATTAGTCGTACAACAGGATTGAAAGGTGCGATGGCTGGTGCCAATGCAGCAGTAGTCGGCATATTAGCGGCTGCATTTATACAGCCAATCGTAACGCAAACAATCCAAGGTGGCCTGGACGTATTTATTGTTATAGGTTTTTTAGTACTCTTAATTCGTTGGAAGATCCAGCCGTATTTACTTGTACTATTAGGGATTGGCGTAGGGGTTGTTTTTTATTAGGCACTATAAAGGAGATTTTTAATTTATACATTTTTTCACAAAAATCAAAGCCACTACATTTCTAATGGTTTTGATTTTTTTGCATGTCATTAAATCAACAGTGTAAAGATTATCTCATAATTCTATCTAGATGGATTCATAGCGTTCTCCTTAACGATTGTTTATAATGGGGAAATGGAAAAGGACTTAACAAGAAAGAAGGGATAGTCATGGCACGGGGTGTTTACATTCATATTCCTTTTTGTCATCAAATCTGCAATTATTGCGATTTCAATAAATTTTACTTTAAAAATCAACCAGTAGATGAATATATAGAAGCACTTGGCAAGGAAATGGCCCTTGCGACTAAAAAGCATCCTAATAGTTTTAACCAGATAGAAACGATTTTTCTTGGCGGTGGGACGCCTACTGCATTGTCACCTGAGCAATTAGAGAGACTACTCAATCTCATTCGCACGTATATTCCGATGCACAGTGTGACAGAATTTACATCAGAGGCCAATCCCGATGAACTGTCTGAGGCTAAAATGCGAGCACTGTATAAAGGCGGTGTTAATCGCTTAAGTATGGGTGTGCAGTCATTTGATCAAAACTTACTAAAAAAAATTGGTCGCACACATAGCAATGTACATGTCTATGAAACGATAGCATTAGCTAAAGAGGTTGGT
This sequence comes from Lysinibacillus parviboronicapiens, assembly GCF_003049575.1. GTDB lineage: Bacteria > Bacillota > Bacilli > Bacillales_A > Planococcaceae > Lysinibacillus > Lysinibacillus parviboronicapiens. Next base: position 30,212 of record NZ_PYWI01000032.1, read on the forward strand.
TTTCAAAACATTAGTATTGATTTAATGTATGGCTTGCCTGGCCAAACGATGGCGCAATGGACGGACTCATTAGAAAAAGCTTTTGCGCTCGATTTACCCCATTTTTCAGCCTACTCACTTATAGTGGAACCAAAAACGATTTTTTATAACCAGTATGCAAAAGGTAAGCTGAACCTACCTACAGAAGATTTAGAAGCGGAAATGTACGATGTGCTTATGCAAGAAATGGAGGCGCATGGTCTTCAGCAATATGAAATTAGTAATTTCGCACAACCTGGTTTTGCTTCAACACATAACAACATTTATTGGGAAAACGACGAATATGCTGGTTTTGGGGCAGGAGCACATGGCTATTTGGGTGGTTTACGCTATTCCAATCATGGACCATTAAAAAAATATATGGATGCAGTAGACGCTGGAGAATTACCTATTGTGCACAAACATGCAGTAACAGATGCTGAAAAACGTGAAGAGCAAATGTTTTTAGGGCTACGTAAAACGGCTGGCATTTCTCATAATATATATGAAGAGAAATTTAAAGAGACTATGCAAATGCATTATGGGCCAGTCATTGAAAAGTTAGTTTTAGACAACCTATTGGAACATGATGATGTCGGAATTCGTCTTACGCGAAAAGGCCGTTTTGTAGGAAATGAAGTTTTTCAACAATTTTTATTAGAAGATTGAGCGATTCCATTGACAGAAAATGTGGGATTTGATAACTTAATAATAGTATTAGCACTCCTCTTAGTCGAGTGCTAACAGAGGTGATAATCATGCTTACAAATCGGCAATTACAGATATTACAAGTCATCGTAGACGACTTTATTACGTCTGCACAGCCGGTAGGTTCTCGCCAAATCTCAAAAAAACAAGAGATTACATTTAGTCCAGCCACAATTCGAAACGAAATGGCGGATTTAGAGGAATTAGGTTTTTTGGAAAAAACACACACTTCCTCTGGTCGAGTGCCTTCGGAAAAGGGGTATAGATTTTATGTAGATCATTTGTTGAATCCTCAAGGTATAAACTCTAAGGATATTCAACAAATTCAATCAATTTTCAATGAACGTTTAGTAGAAGTCGAGCAAATTATCCGAAAGTCTGCCAATATTTTATCGGAGCTGACATCGTATACGTCGATACTATTAGGACCTGATGTACAAAGACATCGAGTGAAACGCTTTTCCATCGTACCACTTTCAAGTGATACAGCAGTAGCGATTATCGTTACGAATAACGGGCATGTTGAAAATCGCATGTTTAGTTTACCACCTCATATTACCGCTTCTGAGCTTGAGAAGATGGTTAATATCTTAAATGAGCGCTTAGTCGGCGCGTCACTAGATGAAATCCAAAAAAAACTTGAAGCTGAAGTACTTGCTGTGTTACAGCAGCATATACAATCAGCCGATGATTTTATTCATTCCCTTGTATCAGCAACGATGCATAATTCGGAAAGTAAGATTTTTTATGGCGGTAAAACAAATATGTTCAACCAACCGGAATTCCACGATTTAAATAAAGTCCGTATGATTATGGATTTGATGGAAAGGACCAGCCAAGTGCAGTCGCTCTTCCATCCGAATGAATCAGGTATTCATATACGTATAGGCTCAGAAAATAAGCAGTTGGAGATGGAGAACTGTAGTGTCATTACGACCACTTATTCAATTGGTGAAGAACAGCAGGGTGCCATCGCTATTATTGGCCCGACCCGTATGGATTATAAGCGTGTTGTTGCTTTACTAGACGTAATACGCATGGATTTATCACAGGCCTTTACGAAGAATCGTAGTGATTATTAAGGAGGATTCAAGTGACTGAAAAAACCGAAAACAAAGAACTTGTACAAGAAGATGTACAAGTTGAAAACGAATCAACAGAAACAGAAGCTCAAGCAGTAGTAGAAGAGCAGGTAGAACTAACGATTGAAGAGCAATATGAAGCAAAGCTAGCAGAATTACAAGCAAAATTAGATGACGAAGAAAATCGTCACTTACGTTTACGTGCAGACTTCGACAACATACGTCGTCGTCAGCAAGTTGAACGTGAGGCAGCTGAAAAGTACCGTGCGCAAAATTTATTAACAGATTTATTGCCGGTATTAGATAATTTTGAGCGTGCTCTACAAATCGAACCTACTTCTGATGAAGCTGCATCAATCGTGAAAGGCATTGAAATGGTGTACCGTTCACTTATCGAGGCAACTGAAAAAGAAGGATTACAGGTCATTAAAGCAGAAGGTGAGCAGTTTGACCCAAATGTTCACCAAGCTGTTATGCAAGAACAAGATAGTGAAAAAGAGACGGGTGTTGTCGTACGTGAACTTCAAAAAGGCTATATTTTGAAAGATCGTGTATTACGCCCAACAATGGTATCTGTTAACGAATAGTCATAGCACTATTTAATAAATTAAATTAGTTAACGAACGCACCAATGCGTTTAAATATTAGGAGGAAATTTTACTATGAGCAAAATTATCGGTATTGACTTAGGAACAACGAACTCTTGTGTATCTGTACTTGAAGGTGGAGAACCAAAAGTAATTCCAAATCCAGAAGGTAACCGTACAACACCATCTGTCGTTGCGTTTAAAAATGGTGAACGTCAAGTTGGTGAAGTGGCGAAACGTCAATCAGTAACAAACCCTAACACAATTATTTCTATTAAATCTAAAATGGGTACTGCTGAAAAAGTTAAAGTGGAAGATACAGAGTATACACCACAAGAAGTATCAGCAATGATTCTTCAATACTTAAAAGGCTATGCTGAAGATTACTTAGGTGAAAAAGTTACAAAAGCTGTTATTACTGTTCCTGCATACTTTAATGATGCACAACGTCAAGCAACAAAAGACGCTGGTAAAATCGCAGGTCTTGAAGTAGAACGTATTATCAACGAGCCAACAGCTGCTGCACTAGCATATGGTTTAGATAAACAAGATCAAGATCAAAAAGTATTAGTATTTGACCTTGGTGGTGGTACATTCGACGTATCGATCCTTGAATTAGGTGATGGTGTATTTGAGGTACTAGCAACTGCTGGTGATAACAAGCTTGGTGGGGATGACTTCGATGACGCAGTTATCGAGTACCTAGTAGCTGAATTCAAAAAAGATAATGGTATTGACCTTTCTAAAGATAAAATGGCAATGCAACGTCTAAAAGATGCAGCTGAAAAAGCGAAAAAAGATTTATCAGGCGTAACTTCTACACAAATTTCATTACCATTCATCACTGCTGGTGCTGAAGGTCCACTTCACTTAGAAGTATCTTTAACACGTACTAAATTTGATGAAATTACTTTAAGCTTAGTAAACCGTACAGTTGGTCCAGTACGTCAAGCTTTATCTGACGCTGGTCTTTCTGCTTCAGAACTTGACCAAGTAATCCTTGTTGGTGGTTCTACTCGTATTCCTGCAGTACAAGAAGCAGTACGTAAAGAAACTGGTAAAGAGCCTCACCGTGGTGTAAACCCTGACGAAGTAGTAGCAATGGGTGCAGCGGTACAAGGTGGCGTATTAACTGGAGATGTAAAAGACGTAGTATTACTAGACGTAACACCACTTTCACTTGGTATTGAAACAATGGGCGGCGTGTTCACAAAATTAATCGACCGAAACACAACAATCCCAACGTCTAAATCACAAGTGTTCTCAACTGCGGCTGATAATCAACCAGCAGTAGATATTCACGTATTACAAGGTGAACGCTCAATGGCAGCGGATAACAAAACATTAGGTCGCTTCCAATTAGCGGATATTCCACCAGCACCACGTGGTATTCCACAAATCGAAGTTACATTTGATATTGACAAAAACGGTATCGTTTCTGTTAAAGCGAAAGATCTTGGTACAAATAAAGAACAAACAATTGTCATCCAATCTGATTCAGGTTTATCAGAGGACGAAATTGAACGCATGGTTAAAGATGCTGAAGCAAACGCTGAAGCAGATACAAAACGTAAAGAAGAGGCAGACCTTCGTAACGAAGCAGACCAATTAGTATTCCAAGTGGATAAAACAATCACAGACTTAGGTGAACAAATCACTGAAGACGAGAAAAAATCTGTAGAAGATGCTCGTGATGAATTGAAAAAAGCACTTGAAGCTGGTGAATTAGAAGGTATTAAAACTTCTAAAGAAAAATTAGAAGGCGTATTACAACCACTAGTAATGAAAGTATACGAACAAGCGGCTGCAGCTGCACAAGCGGCTCAAGGTGGCGAAGCAGGACCAGATGCTGGCGCTGGTAACAAAGATGAAGATATCGTAGATGCTGATTTTGAAGAAGTAAAAGACGATAAATAATTTCAAATAACACAGTAAAGTGAAAAAGCCAAAGACCGCTTGCGGCTTTGGCTTTTCTCTTTACAAGATAAAAAATAAAAACAGAGTCAAAGTATTCAAGCCACTACTTTTAGATGCTCTAATACTAGAAGAGTGCGGAGCGGCATGAATTAGCTTTTCATATGATGAAAAAATAGAAGCAGTTTTTATAACTGCATGTTACAATAGATTTTATGCAAAAAGAGCGGAGTGTGAATCATGGAGAAACGCGATTACTACGAGGTGCTTGGTTTAACAAAATCGGCTTCAAAAGATGACATTAAAAAAGCATACCGTAAACTATCAAAGCAATACCATCCTGATCTTAACAAAGAACCAGGTGCAGATGAAAAATTCAAAGAAATCGCTGAAGCTTATGAAGTTCTAAGTGATGAACAAAAGAAAGCGCGCTATGACCAATTTGGCCACGAAGATCCAAATGCAGGTTTTGGTGGTGGCTTCGGTGGCGGAGGCGGCTTTGGCGGCTTCGAGGATATTTTCAGCTCATTCTTTGGCGGAGGTGGCCGTCGTCAAGATCCGAATGCACCACGCAAAGGCGATGACCTACAATATCGTATGAACATTAAATTTGAGGAAGCAATTTTTGGTAAAGAAACAGAAATTGAAATTCCAAAAGATGAAACATGCGATACATGTCATGGTTCTGGAGCTAAACCTGGTACGACACCTGAGACATGTTCAACATGTAATGGAGCAGGGCAAGTGAATCAAGCAGTAGACACACCTTTCGGTCGTATGATGAATCGTCGTGCTTGTTCGACATGTCATGGTACAGGTAAAATCATTAAAGAAAAATGTTCAACTTGTCGTGGGGAAGGTAAAGTCCAAAAACGTAAAAAAATCAAAGTTACAATCCCAGCAGGTGTTGATGATGGTCAACAAATCCGTGTTTCTGGGCAAGGTGAACCAGGTATCAACGGTGGTCCAGCAGGTGACTTATATATTATGTTCCGCGTACAAGGGCACAACGAATTTGAACGTGATGGGGACGATATTTATTACGAATTAAAACTAACATTCCCACAAGCAGCTCTTGGAGATGAAATTGAGGTTCCGACTGTCCACGGTAAAGTGAAATTACGTATTCCTGCAGGGACACAATCAGGTGCTCAATTCCGCCTAAAAGATAAAGGTGTGAAGAATGTACATGGCTACGGCACAGGTAACCAATATGTGACAGTCAAAGTTATCACGCCAGAAAAATTAACTGAAAAACAAAAGCAATTATTACGTGAATTTGCAGAAATTAGTGGCGATATTCCAGAAGAACAAGGAAGCTCGCTGTTTGATAAAATCAAGAAAAAATTCCAAGGTGAATAATAAGAGGAGCTGAAGAGCTACGTGAAGTGGTCAGAATTATCGATTCATACGAAAGATGAAGCGGTGGAAGCAATTTCAAATATTTTGCATGAAGCAGGGGCTAGTGGTGTTGTAATTGAGGATTCTGCTGAATATGCGAAGCCACGCGAAGATCAGTTTGGTGAGATTTATGCGCTAAACGAGGATGATTTCCCAAAAGAGGGGGTTATCGTTAAAGCTTACTTATCGGAGTCTAGTTTTTTAAATGAAACTGTCGAAGAAATTAAAGCAGCTATTACAAATTTAACAAATTTCAATATCGATATTGGTCAAAATGTTGTATCCATTGTTGAAGTGAACGAGGAAGATTGGGCAACAGCGTGGAAACAATATTATCACCCTGTAAAAATTTCTGAACGCTTTACAATTGTACCAACATGGGAAGACTATACACCTGTTTCTACGGATGAATTGATTATTGAATTAGACCCTGGTATGGCATTTGGTACAGGTACGCACCCAACAACTGTCATGTGTTTACAAGGACTTGAAAAGGTCGTTAAAGAGGGTGATAAGGTTGTCGATATTGGTACTGGTTCAGGCGTTCTTTCAATCGGCGCAGCAATGCTTGGTGCTAAAAGCGTTCATGCGCTTGATTTAGACGAGGTAGCTGTACGTTCAGCACAGGAAAATGTTGCGTTAAACAAAGTAGACGATAAAGTGACGGTCTTCCATGGCAACTTACTGGATACGGTAAAAGAACCTGCTGATGTCGTTGTGGCTAATATTTTAGCGGAAATTATTATGTCCTTTACAGACGATGCATTCACGATAGTCAAACCAGGTGGACTATATGTCACTTCAGGCATCATTGGCGCTAAACGTGATGATGTGAAAGCTGCACTCGAAGCTTCTGGCTTTGTGATTGAAGAAGTATTACTGATGGAAGATTGGGTAGCCATTATCGCCCGTCGTCCGCAATAAATTGACGGAGGAAGCGCCAAATCGTGAGCCGAGTGCTTACGATATGGCGTTTTCTTCATGTGAAGGAGCGAGCAATATGCAACGTTATTTTATTGAAACTGGCATTGAAACTGCGCGCATTACTGGAGAAGATGCACGCCATATTGGACGCGTGATGCGTATGAAGGAAGGCGAAGAAATCGTAGTTGTTGCTGAACATACAGCCTATATTTGTACCATTACTGCATTCGAAGGTGATGACGTGCTTGTTCAATCAACTGGCCGTACCATCACTTCACCAGAGTTGCCAGTTCATGTGACAGTGGCTTGCGGTCTACCGAAGGGAGATAAACTTGAGCTCATTACACAAAAAGCGACAGAGCTGGGCATGTATGCGCTATTACCATTTGAAGCCGAACGCTCCATTGTAAAATGGGACACAAAAAAGGGAGCGAAAAAGCAGGAGCGTCTGCAAAAAATTGCAAAAGAGGCTGCAGAGCAGTCCCATCGAACACATATACCTGTCATTTTCGAGCCAATAAGTTTTAAGCAACTAGTTGCGCAATTAGGAAAATTTGACGCTATTTTTATTGCGGATGAAGAGGATGCAAAGGTTGAAAAGCGCACAAGGTTTGCCGAGAAGCTGAAAAACGTTTATGATAAGAAGTCGAAATCAATCCTTATTATCTTCGGTCCAGAGGGTGGCATTGCGCGCAAGGAATCACAGGCGTTGCTTGAAGCGGGCGCACAAACGATGTCTCTAGGACCAAGAATTTTACGAGCAGAAACAGCGCCACTTTATGCACTGTCTGCAATATCTTATGAATTTGAATGAAAGAGGTGTTTAGCCTTATCGAAAGTGGCTTTTCACACGCTTGGCTGTGGGGTAGTAAACAGAGATATGATTGCGTAGGAATCCAATAATAACAAGGCTTGAATGGCTTGGGAAAATCACTTAAAATATCGGTTTTAAGTGATTTTTTCTTTGTAAAGATAGCGAGTTAATATGGATTGTCCTGTTTTTACAATAAGCTCACGCTCTATTAATTCAGCTAATTACGAGTAAAGTTTTTGGGGTTAAATGTATTTGGATAACTAGGAATTGTTCGGAAATGAGTGTTTAATTACTGACTGAACAATATGAGGAATTTGTAAATAAAAAAGATTACTTCCGTTTCAGAAAGTTATTGGAAGTTGATTGGTAATCGGTCTATTAAACTGAAATTAATAAATATTAAAAACAGAGACTGTTTGAATACCTAAGATGAAATGAATGTTATGAAAGTGGAATTTTGAAGAAGTACAGAGAGTTTTTGTTACTGAACAAAACAATATGAGGATGTTGTAATGTAACCGAAAACAAAAAACGGCAGAAAAAATCTGCCGTTGTGTGATATGAAATTAATTTGAATTGTTTCCGAAACCTTTATTTGCGCTAGGGCCAGAAGCTTGATTTTTGTTAGCTTCTGCTTGTTGGATTTGTTGTCTAACTTGGTTTACATCAGTCTCAGTCCCGAATTCTACGTTGTTCATTGCGTTCATAAAATTCGGAGTTGCAAAACGACCAGAAGCTTGATTTTTGTTAGCTTCCGCTTGTTGGATTTGTTGTCTAATTTGGTCAACGGTTTGGTTCTTGTTTTTATTTGACATGTATTTCACCTCCTGAAATTAGTCTGTTCAGAAGAGGTTTTAATATCCGTAGAAATTTTTGATTAGAAAATTTCTGCAAAGCTGGAGATAATATTACGTTCTTAACTTCGCCAAATTGTTGCATAAAAAAGCTGTAGCATTGTAAACGCTACAGAAGAATGGTTAATTATTCATATCCTTAAGACCAGGGCTGTGTTCATTTGGCATCTCTGGCATAAGTGGTACTGGGAATCCTTCAGGAGGAGGAGTTACATTCAGTTCTCCGCCATTTCTACTTGGAGTTTGACCTTGGAATATTTCACCGATACGTGTGGGGTCTAATCTAAAGTTAAACTGGGCATTATGATAACCCATTTCAACGAACTTTCTACATTCAGGATATTTGTTGATATCGTAGTTCGGTACAGGGAATAGTTTTCCCCAATCTACACCTAATGTTTCTAACGCTTTGGCAAATGCATTTTGGTGAGCATTGTCCCGGACGATTAGAAAGGCAAGTGTTTCCCTAAATGTCTGATTAGAACTCATTTCATAAATGCGTGTCTTTTGAAGTACACCAGTTGACTCAAGTACTAAATTATCCAATAAATCTGCAATAAGGTTTCCGTGCGCATACACCCACGAGCCATTCCAGGGATTACCGGCAGCATCAACAGGTAAAGATGATTGTGCTCCCACAATATAATGGTGCGGATTTGCATGTCTAACGGCATCATCTAAGGGTGCTTGGTCCATACCATTATTGCCTGGGGCAGAAGATTCTCCAGAATCATTTAGTAATTGGTTAATTGTATTTTGTACTAGTTCTACATGAGCAATTTCTTCTAAGAAAACGCCACGAAGCAAATCACGAAATTGTGTTTCTTTGCCTCTAAAATTAGAGCTTTGGAAAAAGTATTGCATCATGGTTCTCATTTCACCATAATGACCACCAAGTATTTCTTGCATTACTCGTGCTGCTTGTGGATCCGGTTTGTCAGGTTTAATAATGTTAATCAATTCTTCTTTATAATAATACATTTACATTCCTCGATTCGGAGAAATAGATTTTATTTTTCAGGATAATCCACATGTAATGGCGGTGGGACAAGCCAACCTTTATTTTTGTTCAAACGTAAAAGTTTAGCACCAAGTAGAGCTTTTGCTGTATGGAACTGACCATACATTAATGCGATATCTTCACGAGTGGAAGTACCTATTGCTTGGCTACATGCCACTAATCCAGCAGCTATGTCAGCTGTGAGCGCGGCGCTTATTTCTGGATCATTAAACTTAGCACCTGGAGGGATATCTTCCAATCTTGCTACAGGTCGTTCAGGTGAAGCAGGTGGTAAAGCAATACCATTCGTTTTTAGAATTTTTTCTAATTGTTTTACTTCTTCTCTACATGTTTCGATGATATCTTCAATAATCTTTTTAAGATCATCGTCACCAGCGTGATTATAAAGCGTTTGGTTGCCAGAAATCATACCGTAGTCTGCAATTAAGCTTGACCAAACACTGAATACTTCACCATAATGCAATGGCTCGTCTTTTGGATTTCCACCAAGAATACCCATACTAACACTTCCTTTTCTTTTTTAGTTAAGCAAAGATAGTATGGATGAATAACATTCACTTTTATACATTTTTTATACCAAAATTAAAAAGGGCCACTACCAGGAGGGGACTGACCCCTGTATATAAGACAGAGATCAAAAAAGCATTTACCCAACCAGTTGTCGATATTGTACCGGCGACTGGTTGTTTAGTTTCGCTTGTATTCGGATATAGTTATAATACTTTAACATAGTCTTTGACAGTTTGTTCTACGATTGCCGTCGTAGTACGCCTTAAATTGTCTAAGTAAAATGTTTCAGACTTTAATGCAGAATGAAATGATTCAATTGGGGCATTATCAGCGGGCGTACCTTTACGGGACATGCTCATGATAATGCCTTTCCCTTTTACGGCCTGTTGATATCG
>NZ_PYWI01000033.1 GCF_003049575.1 Lysinibacillus parviboronicapiens
TAGGAAAGACTTGAGTAAACTCTGGAAAGTAGCGATCAAGCCAACGAATGATTCGATTTTTAATACTAGCCAAATCCTCCGTCAATTTTGAACGAAGAGTAGAACCAATACGAAGCTCAGCTTCAATGTCTTTCAGTATACGTGGATAACTGAAACGTCCATCCTTTAATAAGCGAGCGATGACTAGTGCATCTTTTTTATCGTGCTTTGTTGGTAAGTTATCATCTAATTCTTTCGAACGTCTTACGTGCATTGGATTCACCATGACAAGTGGGATACCGTATTGATCTAAGAAATAGGCTAAGTTCATCCAGTAGTGGCCTGTAGGCTCAATCCCTATTATTACTTCAGTTTTCTTAGCTTCCTTCATCGTTTGAAGAATCTTTTCATACAAGTTTTCGAAGCCTTCTTTCGATTGATGTACCGCAAAAGCTTTTTCTATTACTCGCCCACGTTCATCGACAAAGCATGCGTAATGAATATGCTTGGCAATATCCATGCCGACAACGAGTGTATTTTCAGTAACTTGATTAATTTTATTATTCCATTTAAAATGCATAAAGGAGTCCTCCTTGTTTGATGATGGGTCAATGGTCGTTGACACTCATGCATCATACTAGAGGGCTCCTTTTCTTTCAAGACCTCAAACATCCTTCAAACAGGAATGCTGCTCCGTTCGTGGAATAAGATTTTTTAACAACTATATTATTTTTTAAATGACTTTATTGTATATTAAACAACTATATTATTTCTGCACACCTAGACTGAAGTATCTATATAAATCGGTTGATTTCCGCTATGAGGCAGATCGCTGTTCGAGGGCATGGTTGCAGTCTCCTCGTCGCTATGCTTCTGTGCGGCCTTCAGCTCCCGCTATTCTTCGCAGGAAGCTTTGCTCTGTGGCGTAAGGCAAATGCCGTCTACTATACTCGCCGCCTGTGCTCAGTTACATCATTTAGAAATGCTGACAATTGACCAAATGGTGCAAAATAAAAAAACATCCTTTCGCTTATGTAACTTTAAGTGTACGGATGTTTTTTTACAAAATGAACCATTTTACTTAATTTCTTAGTATTCATGTAGGTTTTATAATATTTATATTGACAATAGGTTTTCAGAATTATAGAATTATTTCCAAGGAACGTAATACTCTTATCAAGAGAGGTGGAGGGAACTGGCCCAATAAAGCCTCGGCAACCGACTAAAACGGTGCCAAATCCAGCAGAGTTTTCTGAGAGATAAGGGGGTCCATCGAATCATCAAGATGCGTTGACCTCTTTTGTACGAAAAAAGTATGAAAAAGAAGGGGTGTATCCAATGTCTCAAACAGCTAAGATTGATGACAAGAAATTACAAGTGATTGCCGATGCAATTGAAAATCTACAATTTGGCGAAGTGCAGATTACCATTCAAGATGGTGTCATTGTACAAATTAATCGACTTGAGAAGCAAAGATTTCCACAGAAAAAATAAACACAGCTGACTAGAAATCTGGAGGCCACATTATAGGCAGGGATCATCCCTCTGCTTATAGGTGGTCTTTTTTATGTCACATGAACGGTCAGGTGATCGAACAACTGACTGTTAAAGCCCGATTGGCTCTACTCACAAATGCATGGCGGATAAAAACACACGCATTGAAGTTTTATTTTATGGGTGCCAGTCGAAAAGGAGCGAGCACGTTGAAATTAAGATATATCATGAATATAGGCGTACTAAGTAGTATATCCATAGTACTGATGCTATTTAATTTTCCATTACCACCATTTCCAAATTTCCTGCAGGTAGATTTTAGTGATGTGCCCGCCTTATTAGCAGCAATGACGATGGGACCAGTTGCGGGAATTTTAGTAGAACTTTTAAAAAATATGCTGGATTGGTTATTATCAGGAAGCATAACGGGGGTACCAGTCGGGCATATTGCCAATTTTACGACAGGTGTGTTATTTATCATCCCAGTGACTTTTTTCTATTCAAAACTACAGCGTATCAAGGGGTTAATCATTGGTTTGGTAGCAGGTACAATTGTGATGGCAGTTGGTATGAGCTTACTGAATTATGTGCTGTTCCTACCGATGTACACCTTGTTTTTAGGGATGGAACCAGTGAAGGGGGACGCCTTAAAAGATATGATTGTTTTAGGGATTTTACCATTCAATCTAGTGAAAGGTGTCATTGTCATGATTGTGACTATGTTAGTATGCCGAAATATTGGTACTTGGATGTCTCATCAACGCACAAAATATAATTGAAGAAAGGGCATCCTTCGAAAAGGGTGCCCTTATTTCTGTTGATTTCACATGAACGGTTAGGTGAGTGCCAGCTGATTGCTTCCATTACCATCAGTGGGACGAAGAAAGTTCCCACAGATTAAAGTTTCATTTTACATCGACTAGGTTTGTTTCAGTAAGAGCTTCGAATAACTTTTGAGAATCTTCACGATTGAGATGGACATATTGATAGTCACCTTCTACAACTTCTAATGTGTCTTTGTTTGGGCTTAGCCACACGGAGTAGAGAATGGCCTTGGCTTGGATGTTAGGATCGACGAATTGAAAAACGAATTGATAGTCAGCCTCTCTGGCCATATCAACTTTCATCTGTTCCCATTTCGCGCTATGCAGTATGTCTTTAACTGCTTTCACCTTTTTCCTTTTGGTAATTTCCTTCAAGTCCTCATATATACCCGTATCATTATGCTTTTGCACGATAATTTTTTGTTTTTCCATACCGGCGCAACTGGCAGTCATGAAGACCACCAAAACAAGAACGAGCATTTTTTTAATATGGCACATCGTTATTATCACATTCCTTTCTCTGTGTGATATAAATTGCAGCAGATTAAAGCAAATTAAAAGATCGGTCAATAGATGTTGCTATCCTGTTCCTACAGTACACTAATTTGGCATAAGCGTGTTTAGTTCTGTAAGAAATATCCCCATAAGATAGAATTCTCGCTGTGTAAGAAACTTCCTTCTATATGCATAAAAGGAGCTACCTCAACGTGTAAATTTGAGGCAACTCCTGTTGGTTTATAAACTAAAGTGGCATATACGTTTGTTTTCTGCACGAATGCGAATCATTTGCGTAATATGAGTAGTAAAATCACTTATTGTGCTTAGCATTTTACTATCGGAAAGAAATGATTGAATTGGGTCAGAACTACTCGTAAAAACTTGCAGGGATTTGACCTAAATGTCGACGATGATAGAGCAGTGGTTCTTTCTGTGCATTATCAATGGCCAAAACATGCCCAATGAATATCGTATGGTCGCCTGCATCAACTTGCTTGAAAGTTTCACATTGTAATGTGGATAATGTATCATGTAAAATCGGTAAACCGTGCGCGGAAGTAGACCAGATTGTTTGGGCAAAGCGGTCAGCAATTTTACTAGAAAACAATGTACATAAATGCGCTTGGTCACTCGCTAACATATTGACAGCGAATTTCTTGGTTGCTTGAAAATGTGAATGTAGCTGTGATTTTTTATCGAGTGACCATAAGATTAGCAGTGGGTCAATTGAAACAGATGCAAAGGAATTGACGGTTAAGCCAATCGGTTCGTTCGCGTCATTATATGCAGTAACAACTGTGACGCCTGTGGGGTAATTGCCTAAAGCTTGCTTAAATGCTGTTACGTTGTCAGTCATTTCAATCACCTCTTGTTATTTTATGATAAAAACACGCTTGACCACCGGCACTATTTCTTTGTCGCGTGGTGCGGCAGTAGGCCCACCAAAGGGCAGTTGGGCAATGAGCTGCCAGCTTGCTTTTATATGCCAAGCTGTACGCAATTCTTCCGATAATTCAGGGTAATAGTGTTGTAAGCTAGCACCATATCCCTCATGTTCAAGTGCAGTCCAAATAACATATTGAAGCATACCTGCACCTTGATGTGACCAAATAGGGAATTGGTCTTTTAATTTCGGGAATTTCTCTTGGTAACTGTCAATTACCTCATAATCTTCGAAAAATAAGACAGTACCATAGCCTTCCGCAAAACCTTGAAAGCGAGCAGTTGTCGATTCAATACGCTCTAGCGTTGCATGTGCAAGCGCATTTTTTAACGCAAGCTGCCAAAATGTTTCATGCTGATCGTTCAGTAGCACGACGATTCGTCCTGTTTGTGAATTAAATGCCGATGGGGCATTTTTTACCGCTAATTCAATTACTTCTTGTAAACGTTCATCTGAAATGGGAGAAGTTTTCGATAAGCCAAAAATGGAACGTCTACCTTGAATGGCTTCGTAAAATGCAGTTGTCATAATGAGAAAAACTCCTTAACTATTCGAAAATTCTTAATATTATTTTAAACCAATAAAACTAACAGGTAAAGTATATAATTAAACAATGAAAAGGGGGAATTATCATGACTTTATATTTCGACCATTTAGTACATCAAGTTCAGTCACCTGAGAATATAAAGGATTTCTTGAATAAGCGCAATATCCACACTGTGAATGGTGGTCAGCACACCATGTGGGGAACGTATAATACGCTTAGTTATTTTGGCTTAACATATATCGAGCAAATTGCAGTTTATGAGCGAGCGCTATTTGAGGATGCGGCGAATCTACCTTATACATTACATCATACGTTTAAGGGTGACAATGAGCGCTCCGGGTTTTCACGCATTGCTTTACGTACCACAAATATTGATGAAGAGGCGGCTCGTCTACGTGCGTTGGGACTTGAAGTTTACGGACCGGATGCTTGTAGTCGAACACGGCCAGATGGCTCGGTTGTGAAATGGAAGCTAATGCACTTTGGTGAGCCCGGGCAAGCCATTGATTTTCCATTTTTCATCGAATGGGCAGATGGGGATGACGAGCGTTTGGCGCAATTAGAGGCAAGTGGTGCCATCAACATGAAACAGTCTATTACGATGGAGTCTGTGCAATTTTTTGTACAAGATGCGCAGGCTACCGTACAACGTTGGCAGGAAGTATTACAATTACCTGAGTCAGACAGACAACCACCGTGTATCTCCTTACAGTTGCCAAATATGCGCTTAGATTTTTTTGAGGAAGAAGCGGCAACAAAAATGATGCTGGGTCGGAAAAGTGAAGGTCCGTTTGGGGTAACGCTAAAAGATACCGAACGCACGAAGGAAACATTAATCTTCCCAGCCGCATTTTATTGGATTAACCCCTAAGTTGGATAGAGTCAGGGAGCGTGGATAGAACCGCTGAATTGACGGATAGAATAGCTGAAATCGTGGATAGAAGTCTGAAATCGCCGATAGAAAGATGACAACGCCAATAGAAGTCCTTTATTTCTTATACTTAGAACAAAAAGGAGCTGTTCTTTTATTGAACAGCTCCACTTACGCTTATAATTTCACAACATTTGATGCTTGTGGGCCGCGATTGCCTTCCACTACTTCAAATGAAACCTTTTGACCCTCTTCAAGTGTACGGAAGCCTTCCTCGTGGATCCCCGTAAAATGTACAAATACATCTTCGCCATCATCACATTCAATAAAGCCATAACCCTTTTCATTATTGAACCACTTTACGATTCCTTGTTGCATAAGCATTCGCCTCCAGTGCGCTTGAATGTAAAACTATATCAACTAAGTCTCAGCATAATTGATAGATGAGATAATTGCATTTTCTCTTAGAACATACCTGAATTGCTTGGCGATGTCAATTGATTGTCGAAATGTTGCATAACTAGTTATGTTTTATTTCACAATAAAGTCTATAATGGAGTTGAACAACAGAGAAAGTAGGGTGCCAAATGACAACGAAAAATCAACCATTATCAGATCTAGAAATCGCTAGTCAAGCGGTTATGAAACCTATTACAGAAATTGCGAAAGTTGCAGGGATTCCTGAGGATGCCCTGGAACAATACGGTCGCTACAAAGCGAAAATCGACCCATTAAAAATTACGGCACAGGGTGAAGATGCCAAGGTTGTATTAGTCACGGCAATTAGCCCAACTCCAGCTGGGGAAGGGAAATCAACGGTAACAGTCGGACTTGCAGATGCCCTTCATCAATTAAATAAAAATGTTCTTGTTGCATTACGTGAGCCATCACTTGGTCCTGTGATGGGCGTCAAAGGTGGTGCTACAGGTGGTGGTTACGCGCAGGTTGTACCGATGGAAGACATCAATTTGCATTTCACTGGCGACTTGCATGCGATCACAACAGCGAATAATGCTTTAGCTGCATTTATCGATAATCATATTCACCAAGGCAATGTGTTAAACATTGATCCGCGTCGCATCATCTGGAAGCGCGTAATGGACTTAAATGACCGTGCACTACGAAAAGTAGTTGTTGGTCTTGGGGGTCCAGTGCAAGGCATGCCACGTGAGGACGGCTTTGACATTACGGTTGCTTCAGAAATTATGGCAGTATTCTGCTTAGCAACAAGCATAGAAGACTTACGTGAACGACTAGCAAGCATTGTTATCGGCTATACATTCGAGCGTGAGCCAGTATTTGTGCGTGACCTGCAAGTAGAAGGTGCCCTCACACTGCTATTAAAAGATGCCTTTAAACCAAACTTAGTGCAAACATTAGAAGGCACACCGGCCATTATTCATGGTGGTCCATTTGCGAATATCGCACACGGCTGTAACTCGATTATGGCGACTCAAACAGCACGTAAATTAGCCGATATAGTCGTAACAGAAGCGGGCTTCGGTTCAGATTTAGGTGCTGAAAAGTTCATGAACATTAAAGCACGTAAAGCTGGCTTCAAACCAAGTGCCGTGGTACTTGTGGCAACGATTCGTGCATTGAAAATGCATGGCGGTGTAGCGAAAACCGCACTCGTTGGAGAAAACGTTCATGCGCTGTTACAAGGCATCGAAAATTTAGCTAAACACGTCGAGACGATTCGCACATTTGGTGTTGAACCAATTATCGCATTAAACCGTTTTATTACGGACACAGAAGCGGAGTTAGAAGCCGTTCTGAACTGGTGTCAAGAAAATCATGTACGCATTGCCCGTACCAATGTTTGGGAAGAGGGCGGCAAAGGTGGAATTCAGTTAGCAGAGCAAGTGCTTGCTGTCCTACAAGAAGAAAACGACTTCTCACCTTTATATGAGGTAACGGAATCCATTGAAGAAAAAGTACGTACCATCGTGCAAAAAGTATATGGTGGCAAGGACGTCAACTTTACAGATCAAGCGAAAAAACAAATGGCGCAAATCGAAAAATTCGGCTGGGATGTATTGCCGATTTGTATGGCAAAAACGCAATACTCTTTATCCGACCAACCAACTTTACTCGGTCGTCCAGAAGGCTTCACCGTAACGATTCGTGAGGTTATTCCAAAGTTAGGAGCAGGCTTTTTAGTGTGCTTAACTGGCGACATTATGACGATGCCTGGTTTACCAAAACAGCCAGCGGCATTGCGTATGGATGTAGATAGCAACGGACATGCGCTAGGGTTGTTCTAAAATTCGATAGAAAATTAAGCAAAAAAAGCTGCTCCTTTAAATTATAAAGGGCAGCTTTTAATCATTTTAAGACAAAGACGGTAGTTAACTATATAATTGAATTATCAGAATATATCTTTGTGCGTAGTCTAATTATAAAAAGAGCAAGGTAATGAAAATAAGAAAGGGAGTAGATGTTATGATGGATACACAAGTAACGGCGAAAATGAAAATACGTAACCCAGCAAATGAAGTGTTTGAAGCAATAGTAGATCCCGGAAAAATAGGGAATTATTGGTTTTCGTCGAGTTCAGAAAGATGGGAACAAGGTAAAAAGATTATATTAAAATATAATGAATACAATGCCGAAGGGTCCCTAAATGTGTTAGAGATAAAGGAAAATAAGAAGATTGTATTTTCTTGGGGAGAGCCACACAATGACGAAACCATTGTGACCATTACACTACAAGAGTTGGATAGAGACAGTACAATCATTGAAGTTAACGAATCGGGTTTGAAAGAACATGACCCTGAAGTCGTAAATAAAATGATCGGGCAAAAAGAGGGCTGGGTATATATGTTATGCTGTTTAAAATGTTATTTAGAAAATGATGTAAATGATTTAAGAGCATCGTTAATTCATTAAGTAAAGGTTTCTACTTGTTAAACTATCCGGGAGGCGTTTCTACAATAAGTGGAGACGCTTTTCTAACGCTTGTTTTGAATGTTTTAAAGTGGAGGGCGGCGTTTTTTCCTAGTTTAAATGAATAATGGATTGTGCGAAGCAATTGAAGATAACGATTAAGGAACAAACTATTAAATAGGATTACTAAGATTTTTTTATTTTATTATAAGGTTCTATTAGAAGTTTATTGCTTTATTTAGTAGTTTTTTTTTATTTCTGCGGTTCGAAAGGGCATTAGCTTAATAAGGACCACTAAAAAAATTATGTCAAGGTTACAATCAGGAGCGTTAATCCAAGAAGGATTAATGCTTTTTTTGTTGAACTTATTGTACTAACGGAGCAGATTTCTACAACAAGTAGGAATATGTTTTATTAATTGTTAACAAATTTTTCAATAAAATTGGGAACTTAGATTCTCAAAAAGGGTTTTAAAACTGTTTAGCTCCATTATAGTTGTGTACAAAATCACCCTATGAAGGATAAACTCTTTTCTCGCTAGAAGTTGGGAGTAGCTCATAAAAAGATGGTCATTGAGTATTTTTTTGACAATCAAGGTCTGAATTGCTGCTACTAATGAAATGTAAAACAATTGTCAATGAATGAAAGTCGTTAGGAAGCAAAAAATGCTCACCCGCCATAAAGTTCGAAGATGTGAGTGATTTTATTAAGTAATTACAATTTCGAAGGGACAGATGTTTACCTAGAACTAATGTAACGAAACTAGGCTAAGTGGAGGAGGTGAGAAACAAAAAAGTTAAATACGATTGAAAAATATGGTATTTTTGAATATAATTCCAATTATAGGGTTTGTGAAACAATGCAATATCACGTGCCAAGAATGATCGGTGATTTTGAAATTGGTTGAGTATTGAGCACTTTATAGAGGAAATAGGCGATGACTCAGAAAAGGCACCTCAATTTTGATATGTAAACTTAATTTAGTTATTTAGCATTAGTTGTTGATAATATCATAATTTTTAAAGTTAAGTGGATATGAAAAGATTGGGAATTATTTGATTTTAATATAGAAAGGGAGCGGTTTTATGTCTAAAACAGTTAAAGTATGTATTGATAAAATACCATCTAATCTTTCTAAAGAAATAAGCCTTATTAATCAATATAAATGGGAACCAGGCCAAACAATACATGTTCGTTTTTTAGAGGGAGTTCCTGAAGTGAAAGAAAAAGTCAAAAAACATGCAAAAAGATGGGAACAATACGCGAATATAAAATTAGAATTTGGCAATAATCCTGACGCAGAAATACGGATAGCATTTGATATGAATGACGGTAGTTGGTCGTATATCGGAACCTCCTGTAAGGAAGTGGCTAAGAATGAGCCAACAATGAATTATGGTTGGCTGCAACCAGACACTCCTGAAGTTGAATACTCGAGGGTGGTATTACATGAATTTGGACATGCGCTTGGGTGTATTCACGAACATCAAAATCCTAGTGCAAAAATTCCTTGGGATAAAGAAGCTGTTTATACGTATTATATGGGCCCACCAAATAATTGGTCCAAAGAGGATGTGGATAACAATATATTTAATCGATACGATAAAAACCTAACAAGTTTTACAGAATTTGATCCAACATCAATCATGCTTTATACGATACCAAATGAGCATACAATTGGAGATTATGAGGCTATCGGTGGAGTAACATTTTCGGAAAAAGACAAGCAATTCATTCAACAAATGTATCCTTTTTAAGTTTCAAAATAATTCGGAAGCGAACTTCTACAATTATTATTTTAAACAGAATTAGAAAAGGTACTTAGATTTATACAAATGCTATAAAAAAATGTATATTTTGGAGGATGAACAACATGTCTAATATGCCATTCGAAATAGATTTAATTTTTAATCAAAATTTAATATCTATGCAACAACAACATGCACTGAATCGCTATATTGAACGCTCCGACAATCGTGAACATCTGAAAAGTGAATTACAACATAAAAACCCATTGGAAGTAAGCAAACCAGAACGAGTTTTTTTTCGGAAAGCAATTATTAATCCACTAGATGGATTAGCGTTAGAGCGTATTATTGAAGGGAATGATTTATTTCCGATTTCTTATTTTGAAGCAGGACTTAAAGCGGCTAAGTCTGTTTGTAGAATTGAGGTTCGCGACCGGATCGGAAGGGTTCGCGGACATGGTACTGGTTTTCTAGTGTCTCCTTCTTTACTACTTACAAATAATCATGTTTTAGCAGATGAAGATGCTGCGCTATTTAGTCTTGCACAATTCAATTATGAGTTGGGACTAGATTTAAAAGAACGACAAATAAAAAATTTTCGTTTAGCACCAAATCGTTTCTTTCTAACAGATGAGAATCTTGATTTTACATTAGTTGCTGTAGAAGAGACATCCGCTGACGGGGCAAAATTAAGTGACTTTGCTTTCTTACCTCTTTCACCAAATAAAGGGAAAGTATTGGTGGGTGAACACGTATCAATCATTCAGCATCCATCAGGTGCACCTAAGATGGTAGCAAATCGAGAGAATAAAATTCTAGATATTTTTGATGATTTTGTGCAATATGAAACTGATACACAGCCAGGCTCATCTGGATCAGCTGTATTTAATGATGAATGGATGGTTATCGCACTTCACCATGCAGGTGTTCCTGACCCGCAAGATAGGACAAAATATATAGCAAACGAGGGAATACGCATTAGTAGTATTGTACAGTTCCTTATGAATCAGTCTCAAAATCTAAGTGATGATCAGAAGATATTATTTGACGAGCTTTCAAAAGGATGGGAATTAGTTGAAAATACCTCCGAAGAGATATTTTCTGAGAAGTTAGCTTTGGATTGGTATGAAGACTCTACAGGTCATGATTGTGAATTTTTGGGTGATGATTATGAAGTTCCGCATCCTACATTACACCCTGAATTGGAAACAGATATAGCGCTTCTTAAAAATGGGGAAAAAATATTAAATTATACACATTTTTCAATTGTTATGAGTGAGTCTCGTCGATTAGCTTACTATACTGTTGTTAATCTTGATGGCAATAAACTTGTAGATGTTGGACGGGAAAATAATTGGTTTTTTGATTCACGTATAGATCAAAAATATCAGTGTGGTCCTGAGTTATATGCCAATAATGAAATTGATAAAGGGCATCTTGTACGTAGACGTGATCCTATTTGGGGGGACTTAGCTCAGAAAGCAAATAAGGATACATTCCATTTTACAAATTGTTCTCCTCAGCATAAAAACCTTAATCAAAAGACATGGCTTGATTTGGAGGATTATATTTTAGAAAAAGCTGAAAAATTTAATTTTAAAGCCACTGTTTTTACTGGACCAGTATTTCGTAGTGATGACGTAACATATCGTGGCGTACAAATACCAGCAGAATTTTGGAAAGTAGCTGTTATGGTTAAGGAAGATGGAAAATTATCAGCTACAGCGTATTTACAATCTCAAAAACATTTAATTGATGATTTAGAAGATGCTTATGGTGCATATAAAACATTTCAAGTACCTGTTTTAAAAATTGAAGAATTAACAGGACTTGATTTTGGAAAATTGCGAAATTATGATCCGATCAGTCGTGTAGAAGGTTCGATTGGTCATGTTATTGAAACATCTGAAGATATAAAAGTCTGATTTTTCAGTTAAAACGATTTCGTTGATATGTGACTACTAATTACGATTGTAATTCATTATTGAAAAACCGAAGTCTGAGCTCAGACTTCGGTTTCTTTTATATAGAGTAAAATTATACTTAGAAATATGTAAAACAAAGGAAAGAAATAGCTGAACTTTTCTTGTGGGGTTAGAAAATAGCAAATAAGGTGGAAAGATAGATGCAAATAATGAAATGGATGGACGACCATTATAAAGGTTTGTCTGTCACACCAGATATTTATCAGTCAGTTGATCTAGGCATCCATATGGAGTTAGGGAAGAGTATTTATCAGTTTAAGGAAGATGGAACACTTAATAGGAAGAGATTTTGTGAGGTTTATAGACAAGTGGCTGAAATTTTTCCTTTGTTGTTTAAAAGGACAGATGACGTCTTTGTTGTGGTTAATTCATATCCAAGTGAATCAAATAACATCGTTTATCCAAACTTTTTTCAACGTTATGTAAAGGCACAACAAAGAAAATATTCATTACGTATGCACGAGTTTTTTTGGCAATTTGATGAAGAAGCTGTTGTAGTGCAGCAAATGGAATTATTGTGTAAAGTTTCGGAATTAAAATTAGCATACTTGCTAAAAACAATCATACATAAGGACTTTGAATCCTTATATCCTCGCTTAAGAAAAAAATATTGTCTATATGCACCGGATATTTTCTTTGTAAATGTAAGGACGAAGTGTATTTTTCACATTTATGATGACAGAGGATGCGAAATAATGAATACGGATGTGAATGTACATCAAGAACTAGCTGGTTACTTTAAGAATGGGGAATTCAAGTGAAACCTCCAGATAACAGCTTTTTGTGAACAATTAGACTAGATTCTATGGAAAATAGAATGGATGCTAGAAAAGTATCCAAGTCACAAGAACACTATTAAATCAGTGGAAAGGGAGGGTTGCTACGAATGGGGAGCTCAAAGAAAATCACATCAATGGGTTGGAGTGCTTTCTTTATAGTCATATTTGTCATAGTTGGTGGATTAATGTACTATGTCTATTTCTTTACGACTAAAAATTCACTTGAATTATATCAAGAAATTTCATTTTTGGATAATTTCGAAGAGGTACAAAAGTTAATGCTAGAGGGTTATGAAGAAAATTTTAATGAGGAAGACTTTCATTTCATAAAAGATCATTCAGCAAATCGTATAGGTCAATTTACATTACTTGAGTTTGAGGAAAAAACTTTTGTCATCATGACAACACCGGGAGCGAAGAATTTAAAAGTGCTGGAAGTAGATGAATTGCCAGAAGATATAAGGAAATATTTTCTGGCATTAGCCCAGTAATAAAAGTATTTTCTTGAGCTAAAAGGGCGTTTCTACAATAAGATGAGATTTACTTACGTAGCAGAACGGAGTATTTGAATCTAAAAGGGAATTTAACCGTATACATATTATTATGTTTATTTGGAGGTATAGTATGGCTTATAAGATAGCTTTATTCGGTGGGACAGGGAAGGTAGGACGCCATATTGCTTCTAGAGCGCTAGAGAATGGGTATCAAGTTCGTATGCTTGTTAGAAATCCAGAAAGGGTAACTTTAAAAGACGATAGGATTGAGATTGTGGAAGGCAATCTACACAATTTAGAGGATATTCGAACACTACTAAAGGATTGTCAAATAGTTATTAATACATTTGGTCAACCACTCAAAGAGAAAGCTATTTATAGCAGTGTGACTGAAAATATACTTGGAATAATGGCAGATTTACAAATAGACCGTTATATTGGTGTTACAGGTGGTTCTCTAACGATTGATGGGGATATAAAGAGCATTTCAAATAAAGTTGGGGCAAAGGTGTTTAAAATCTTCTTTCCTACTATGATGTTAGATAAGAAAAAAGAATGGCAAATTCTTAATCATAATAAACGAATTAAATGGACACTCATACGGCTCCCATTTATAGTTGATGGTGCAGAAATAGGAGTCATAAAAGAAAATCTTACAGATATGCCAGGTACAAAGATAACTAATCGAGATATTGCGACTTTTATCATTAACCAAATTGAAAATCTAAAGTATGTACACAAAGCACCGTTTATCTCAAATTAATACGAATGCTCTTTCATAAACAAGGTGCTTTTGTTTGATTAAGACCACTATAAATTAATTTTTATACTGTTTCAAAAGGAGCGCTAGTTAGTAAAGTTATAATTTAAATTAGTTGCTTCATTGAATTGTATAATGACAATTAATGCTTTATTTATCTGCGAAGAGTGAAGTGAAGTGCAACTTTATCTAAGACAGTAGCGATTATGATCCCGGCAGTATAGCGAATCAAATCCACTGCAAGAAAACCTTTGCCTAGAATTAGCGCACCGAGCGACGTGACGCGAATCTCATTTATCCAGTCTTGCTGATACAACTGACTCCATTCAATGCCGAAGCTAAATACAAAGCTGAGCCAAATGGCTGTGTAAGTGCTCTTCCGCACGAGCAAAAAACGAAATCCAACATAGACCATCATAGCCCATAGTACGTCTCCAGCATTGTGTGCTACAAATGGCGGAAGCAGCAGACCCCATTTTCTGGAGGCTAGGCCTAAGAAAATAGTACTAACAATCGCTATTACATAAGCTATTTGTAAATTTCGGTATTTTGAATTGATAGATTTATGCACGGTCTTCAATACAATCACTCTTTCGTTGTATGTTGATCGTATTCATTTCTTCCATTATCTAAAAAAAACGAACCTAGTGATTAGCAGGCCTTAACTTTTCATAAATTCCATAGAAAAAACGCTTGCTGTCGAGTGAAGGCGTTCGACAACATCATATATAAGCAATAATCTACCTCGCAAAAGTAGAAAAAAACCGCTAATTTATTGAGAAACGCCAAATAACCCTTCCATACTTAAGTAACGCTCTCCATTATCAGGCGCTATACAAAGAACTCGTTTACCAGGACCTAACTTGCGCGCTTTTTGAATCGCTGTCCATACTGCTGCCCCTGAAGAAGGCCCCACTAAAATCCCTTCCAATCTTGCTAAATCACGCGTTGTTTGCAATGCATTTTCATCTGTTACTTGTACAATCTCATCATAAACATCCGTATTTAAAATGGGGGGAATGAATCCTGGACTTGTGCCTACGAGTTTATGTTGGCCTGGTTGCCCGCCTGAGAGTACCGGAGAACCCTTTGGCTCAACAACAATCACTTCTAGATTCGGCAATTTTTCTTTTAATACCTCACCCGTTCCGGTAATTGTACCGCCTGTTCCAGCAGTAGCAACAAAGACATCTAATCTACCCGCTGTTTGTTTTAGAATTTCTGGCGCAGTTGTAATTCGATGAATTGCTGGATTTGCTGGATTTTCGAACTGTTGCGGAACAAAGCTGTTTTCTATTTGGCTATGTAATGCAAGCGCTTTTTTTACAGCCCCCGGCATTTTTTCGATAGCAGGAGTCAAAATAACTTGTGCACCATAGGCTTTTAATAGGGATATTCGTTCTTGCGTCATATTATCAGGCATAACAAAAATTGCTTTATATCCTTTAGCAGCAGCATTCATTGCTAGCCCAATACCTGTGTTACCACTAGTGGGCTCAATAATCGTAGCGCCTTTTTTGATTAATCCTTGACGCTCAGCTTCTTGTATTAAAGAATAGGCTGCGCGGTCTTTTACGCTACCACTTGGATTAAAATACTCCAATTTAACAAGGACTTCTGCACACCTTTCGTCTACAAGTTGATGTAATCGAACGATTGGCGTATTGCCAACCAAATCTAAAATAGATTTATATAATATATTTTTCATCTAATCACTTCCAATTTATTATTTTACTTAACTTAATTACATCTCTTTCAAATAAGGATAAAACTATTCTTACTTGTTTACAAGGTATTAGAACATAATTGTTCGAAAATTATATCTATTTAATGGGATTTCATAAATTCAATTCTATAGTATCAAGATTAAATACTTACTTGAAATATAAAATAACATTATGCGAATATGCTATTATTAGAAAAAAACAGTTTAATAAGGAGATTTTTAAATGGAAAATTTACAATCGATTGAACAATTTGAAGAACTAAAAAAGGGTGAACATACGATATTTGTTTTTTCAGCAGATTGGTGTGTAGATTGTCGTGTCATTGAGCCTATACTACCTGCAATAGAAGAAAATTATGCTAATTATCGTTTTGTTAAAATCGACCGCGATCAATTCATCGATCTATGTATCGAATTAGATGTCTATGGTATTCCAAGCTTTCTTGCTTACGATAGAGGGTATGAAGTTGGCAGATTTGTTAGTAAGGACCGCAAAACACAACAAGAAATCGAAGCTTTTATGGATGGATTAAAAGCATAATTTACTTAGAAATCTAATCTCGGCGTATATGCTAGCGAGCACTGAAAAAACTCCCCAAAAAGGAAATATCAATTTGTTAGGAGTTGCCTATTTTTGCATGTTGAGTATGTCGGAGATGCCCTTCTTATAATCGTTTCAACAATAGTAAAGAAAAGGCTAGCATAGGCGGTGGTTAAGATGGAGTCACAAGTATATCGTGTTTTGATGATAGTGGCTTCTATAGTTATTGTTATGCCTAAAATAACCAAACATAAAGAGCAGCTAAACAAGAAAACGGCTCGCTATCAAGAATTTTTATCATGGCGAGCCTTTTCTAATAGGGCATCACCGCATGACAGTAGATGGTCGTTTCAACGACTACTTATCACGTCATGCCAAACCAAACCACTATAGAAAGCGAAGCTACTCTCAACGTAAGATGTGTTAAAATCACTATGGTATCGAGGGTAACTTCGCTATTGCTCGTTCTTAACAGGGCTGTGCAACTCGGTGGAAATTTTCGCCAAGCTGAATTTAGCGCAGTTTTAAAAAAAACTCTAGTGCGTGCATTTTAGCTTTCAATCCGTTGTAAAGTACCATTTATAAACGGAGGCTTGTCATGAGTTGTGTGACAAGTGGTTTCCCTAATTCTTCCAATGTTACATCATCTAGTTGTAATCCCCAGTAATAAATGGCTCCCATCAAGCATTGGACAATCATCTGAAAAAACACCTTCGTGGACTCAACGTTTCGAATGGAACTATCTTCTTTTCCTTCTTCAATGATTTGGCGCAGAATTACATACAGTTTACGGTTCTCATTTGTGAAAAAAGTATGCTCATTACTAATGATGGCTGCGGAGTAAATGACACGCATTAAATCCTTGCCCATCTCTTTTTCAATACAACGAAATACAGCAAGACAGAAGGCTTCCAATCGTTCTATTGCTAAAGTGTTTTGTTGCTTTATTTCCTCGTAGATATGAAGATATTTTTCATCCATTTCCATAAAACGCATCATGAAAATACTTGATTTAGAAGGGAAATGTTGATAAAAAGACCCCTTGGATGTTTTACTCTCCTTGACAATTCGATCCACCGAAACGTTATCGTAACCTAGGGTTTTAAATAAATCGAGTGCTACGGTCATGATATGAAGTTGTGTTTGAAGACCTTTTGTTGTTTTATTTTCTAAATCCATTAGTCTGTGCTCCTTAATGAAAAAATATTCAGAAATATTTGACTATAACCTAACCTCATTATATCATTAGACTGTAGTCTAGTCTAATGAGGTGGGGTGATAAAAATGGAAAAGCTGAGAAAGGCGGAAGAACTAGCACCTTTGTTTAAAGATTCTATGCGTTTGTTAGTCGGGGGTTTTGGCATTTCAGGTACACCGTTAACTTTGTTAGATGCTGTTGCGCAGTTTGACACAGGAAATTATGAGGTTGTCAGCAATAATCTTGGGGATGACGGGAAAGGGCTCCATAAAGTGTTCGAGGCAGGAAAAATCGATAAAGCCATTGGATCGTTTTTCACGATTAACAAAGAAGCTATTATGGCTTGGTCAATGGGGCAATTAAAAATTGATTTAATACCACAGGGAACTTTAGCAGAGGCAATTCGCTGTGGGGGTGCTGGCATTGGTGGTTTTTATACACCAACTGCTGTCGGGACACGACTAGCAGAAGGAAAAGAAGTGCGTGAAATTGATGGCGTTCGTTATTTATTTGAGAAAGCCATCAAAGGGGATATCGCCCTCATTAAAGCAGCGAAAGCCGATAAAGCAGGCAATCTGGTGTATCACACGACTGCAAGAAACTTTAACCCGATAATGGCCACTGCCGCTGAAGTAGTCATTGTGGAAGTGGATGAAATCGTTGAAATTGGGGAGCTAAGCCCTGAAGAAATTGTCACACCACACATCTTTGTAGATTACGTAATTGAAAGTAAATACATCAAACAAGGGGGGACCTATGTTGAAGCCAAATAGTCGAGAAATAATTGCAAAGCGTATTGCAGGTGAGCTAAAAGACGGCGATGTAGTAAATCTAGGTGTAGGAATTCCAACGCTTGTTTCGAAATATCTTGAAGATAAAAAGATTTATTTACAAACTGAAAATGGCTTAATCGGCATGGGCCCACCACCGAATGACCATGAACAGGACATAGATTTAATCGATGCCAGCAAAGCTCCTGTGACAATAACACCCGAAGCATCATTTTTTGATAGCGCTTTCTCGTTTGCAATGATTCGAGGGAAACACGTTGATGTCGCCGTTCTAGGAACACTGGAGGTTGACCGTTATGGTGAGATTGCGAACTGGTCTGTGCCGAATCAACCAATCTTAGGTGTCGGTGGCGCGATGGACTTGGTCGCTGGAGCGAAAAAAGTAATCGTGGCAAGTACTCTTTTTACAAAAGATGGTTCGTCTAAATTAGTGGAATCCTTAACGCTAGATTCTAGCGGTGAACGCCGTGTTCATCAATTTGTGACTGAGTATGCGAACTTTATATTCCAAGATGGTGAGATTTTCATCAAGGATATTTATGGTGATTTAACATTTGAAGAATTAGAATCACGCATTGGCTTACCGTTAAGACGAAAAATAACTATCTAATTGAAGGAGGAAGCGTATGTGGAGTTTGATTACGATTACGATTTCTTTAATTCTATTAATCGTATTAGCACTAAGAGGATTTAGTATTATCATCATCGCTCCTGTCGTAAGCTTATTCGTCATGGTGACGAATGGATTTCCAGTTTTAGAGACGTACCAAGAAACATATATGACAGGGTTTATCGGCTATGTTCGAAATTATTTCCTTATTTTTTTATTTGCAGCGATGTTTGGTAAGCTTATGGATGATAGTGGTGCGGCTCGTCAAATCGCCAATCTTTTACTTCGAATTATCGGAAAAGATAGTAAATATAAAGTGTTAGTTGCGATTATGGTTATCTGTGCGTTCTTAACGTATGGTGGTATAAGTCTATTCGTCGTTATTTTCGCAGTATTACCAATCGCGAAACCGTTATTCAAAGAGTTAGATATTCCGTGGCATCTATTCATGGCCTCATTTTTTACAGGGATTGGGACCTTTACAATGACGATGTTACCAGGAACTCCTTCTGTACAGAACATTATCCCAACAAAGTATCTTGGGACAACCGTTACAGCGGCTCCATTACTTGGGATTATCGCAGCGGTGTTCGTCATTGCGATTAACTTATGGTACATGAAGTTTGCGTTAAAACGTTCAGAACAACGCAAGGAAACGTATGCAGGTATGACAAACCCAGATAAAGATGGCACAGAAGGCATCAAGGATATCTACGAGGGGCGTGCATTACCAAATGCGATTGTAAGTTTAATTCCGCCAGTTGCTTTGTTGCTTGCCCTAAATATCTTTAAGGTTGAAATCATTTACACGTTGATGGGCGTTGTAGTATTAGCGACCGTATTGTTCTGGAAGTATATTGAAATCAAGAAAAATACACTGAACGAAGGGGCTGTATCGGCGGTACTGCCAATTATCAATACGAGTGCTGACGTTGGTTATGGCTCGGTCATTGCGATTACAACAGGTTTCGGTATCTTCAATGAAGCGATGGCGCAAATTCCGGGCAGTCCACTGATTTCACTGTTCTTAGCCACAACGGCACTTGCAGGAATCACGGGGTCTTCAAGTGGTGGACTTGGGATTGCAATGGAAGCGCTATCATCTACTTATCTGAAAATGGGATTAAATCCAGATGCGATGCATAGGGTAGCGGCTATTGCGTCGGGTGGTCTAGATTCACTACCACATAATGGTGCCGTTATTACGATTTTAGTAGCTTCAAAGTTAACACATAAAGATGCTTACAAGCATATCTTTGCGGTTTCTGTGATTGCACCATTAATTGCAAGTATTCCAATGCTAATCGCAGCCGTTTTATTATACTAACTATTTAGGGGGAAGCTAGATGATTCGAAAAATTGGGGTTATTGGTTCAGGAACAATGGGGTTTGGCATTGCATTTCAATTTATCACGAACGGAATGCCTGTTATTTTACAGGATATTAACGAAGAATCTCTACAATTAGCGCGCGAAAAACTGAAAACCTACTTGAAGATTTTCAGAGAGGAGGGGACAGTATTTGAAGATGTAGATGAAACAATTATAGCACGCTTAACATGCACTACAAATATTGAAAAGCTCGCTGAGTGTGATTTGGTCATTGAGTCTGCAACAGAAAATCTTGCGCTCAAGCAGAAAATCTTCAAACAACTGGATGAGGTTTGCGCTGCACATACAATTTTAGCCTCAAATACGTCAAGTTTAAAACTTTCAGAAATTGTACGTCATCTTGATAAGCGTAAGGATAAAGTGATGCTCACACATTTTTTTAATCCAGCGCATATTGTACCACTTGTGGAGCTGCTTAAGGGTCCTGATACAAAGCAAGAAACATACGATGAAGTGGATGCATTTATGAAAAAAATGGGCAAAGTGACGATTGAAGTTCGCCGTGAAGTGCCAGGTCTAGTTGTCAATCGTATTCAGGTAGCATTAGCGCGAGAAGCCTTAGCTTTGTTAGAAGACGGCGTGGTGTCAGAGCAGGATTTAGAAAGTGCTATATTCGCAGGTCCAGGCTTCCGATTTGCGTCGAGTGGTTTACTGAAGATTATGGATTTTGGCGGACTGGATATTTGGGGCATCGTATTGGATCAATTACAACCAGTGGTTGAATCGAAAGTTCGTTCGTTTAACGTGATTCATGATAAAACCGAACAAGGCAATCTAGGCGTCAAATCTTCTAAAGGTTTCTTTGACTATCCGGGAAAAGGCTTAGATGAATACGTAATCGAGCGAGATCGTTCATTGATTCAACAGCTAAAAACATTTCATAAAATTCAAAGGGGGATGGAGCATGCGTAATATTTTAGTGACAGGTGCAGGCGGCGGTTTAGGCGCAGCGATGGTGGAGAAATTTGTTGCACAAGGAGATTATGTATTTGCCGCAGATTTAAAGATAGAAGCAGCTCAGGCAGTGGCAGATTTATATCCAGGGAAGGTAGAGGCGATTGCGTTAGATGTTTCGAATACAATTTCTGTCCAACATGTTATAAATAGTATTTGTGAAAAACACGAACTTCATGTGCTTGTCAATAATGCTGGGCTGCAATATCGTGCTAAAATTGAAGATTTTCCAGAAGATCAGTGGGATTTACTACAAAATGTCATGTTAAAAGGGCCATTCTTAATGACGAAATACGTGTTCCCCTATATGAAAAAGCAACAACATGGGCGTATCGTCAATATTTCATCGGTTCATGGTGAACTGGCAACACCTGAAAAAGTGGCATATGTTGCAGCAAAGCACGGTGTCATTGGTTTAACACGTGTAGCAGCACTTGAAGGGGCAGCGCATGGAATTACGGTAAATGCCGTTCTACCAGGTCCGGTAAAAACACCTTTACTTGTGAAACAATTAAATGATCTGGAAGAGAGCAGAGGCATGTCAGAAGCCGAGGCATTAAATGAAATTGTGTATCCGAAGCAAGCGATGCAACGTTTTATTACAGCTGAAGAAATTGCAGACATTGTCTATTTCATTTCTTCGAAGCATGCAACGGGTATTACTGGCGAAGCACTGAATGTTTCAGGTGGTATGTAAAAAAAGGGGGATTGAATCATGTCGACATATATTGTAAATGGTAGTAGAACGGCATTTGGTACTTTTGGGGGTGCCTTTGCGAATACAACTGATATTGATCTTGGTGTTGTCGTTGTTAAAGAAGCATTACAGCGTTCAGGGGTGGAAGCAACTCAGATTGAAGAAATCGTCTTTGGTAATGTCATACAAACAACAAGTGCCTCATCATACTTAGCGCGTCACATCGGCTTAAAAAGTGGGTTATCGCAAGAAAGTACAGCTCTTACAGTAAACCGTCTATGTGGCTCGGGCTTACAAGCGATTGTCTCCGCTGCACAGGAAATTGAACTGGGCAATGTGCAAGCAGTAATTGCGGGGGGGACAGAAAATATGAGCCAAGCACCTCAAGTATTACGTGGTACACGCTTTGGATCACCCAATCAAGCACCAGTGGTAGAAGATATGTTGTGGGCGACTTTATACGATGAGGTTGCAGGCTGTGGTATGGGGATGACAGCTGAAAACTTAGCGGAGAAATACGCAATATCACGCGAACAACAGGATGAATTCTCCTACAATTCACATAAACGGGCAGCTGAGGCTCGTCGTTCTGGCCGTTTTGCCGAGGAAATTGCACCAGTATTGGTGAAAACACGTAAAGGTATGGTGGAAATAACGGAGGATGAGCATATCCGCGAAGAAATTTCGATGGAAGCCCTAGCAAAACTAAAACCAGCATTTAAAAAAGATGGATCGGTATCAGCGGGGAACGCGAGTGGTATTAATGACGGCGCCGCAGCAATTGTCCTTGTATCAGAAGCTTTCTTACAGGAGCATCAGTTACAGCCATTAGCAAAAATCGTCGCTTCTGCAACGGCAGGTGTCGATCCAACGATCATGGGAATTGGTCCAGCTCCAGCGATTCGTAAAGTATTGAAAAAAGTAAATTTAACAGTAGAGGATATCGGTTTATTTGAACTCAATGAAGCATTCGCAGCACAGTCATTAGCCGTTTTAAAGGAATTAGGCATTAATCAAGAAAAAGTGAATGTCAATGGCGGGGCAGTAGCACTGGGGCATCCAGTTGGGGCAAGTGGTGCGCGTATTACTTACTCGCTGGCATTAGAGATGCAAAAACGAGGCGTTCAATACGGCATAGCGAGCTTATGCATCGGTGGCGGACAAGGGATTGCTATGTTACTAGAAAATCCAGCGTTGTAGTGTGGATTTACATGGCTTAGGGTTATCTAGCAATGCTTAGTAGCAGGAGAACTTTTTTAGCTTTACTGTGAATGAATGGTGTGGCAACTATACACATACATGATTGCTAATCACTTAAAGTCGTGAGCGAATTGTGAGCAAACGCAAAAGTAGTAGTATTTCTTCATTTGATAGAATTTTATTATTAATAGTAAATCATTTAAAAGAGACTGGGACAAAAGAGAAAAAGTGTTAGATTGACTGATGTCGATCTAACACTTTTTTGCTGTGAACATTGATGTCCACTACGGCGGACGCTTTCCGGGGGCGTGGTCTGAGCCTGTAGCCTCAGTCGTCACGCTAATCCCCCAGGAGTCGCCGCCTTCGCTACCATCAACTAGTGCTCTTTTCTAAATTTTTCTTCATTTTAGATAACAAAAATTTAATAATACATTTGCTGCTCTTTCTTAAAATTTAAAGTTTTGTCCCAGCCTCTTTAATCATTTTATTTTCTCTGACAACTATGCATACAGGTGTAAAACTAACTACATGCATGAATGCTTCAGGCTTTGATAAAAAGATAAAATAAGCAGTATAGGGGATTCACTGTTATCGCTAGATTTTACTTTTGAAATTTTAATAAGTAATTAATACCATTTATACCTATATATTACATAAATGTTATAATTTCATGGATATGTGACTACCTTTATTAGAAAAGGGTACATTCATTATTATAACTTAGGTTTTATTAGGAGGTTTTCACGTGTTTAATAAGAGAAGGTTTAAAATCGGAATCTTACTGTTCATCTTCACAACTGTTCTTTTTGGTTGCCATAATCAAAATGACAATGTACAGGTTCCTAAAGGCAATTTATTTAATGTGTTTATGGGAGAAAGTAAAACTTGGGAACTGAGCGGGTATGAAATCGAATTAACGCCTAATTCCTCTAAATTTGGGAATGGGATATTAACTATGAAAAATACAACAGAATATTCCTCTGACTTTTTTTCATTTGAAGTCCACGCAACAATAAATAATAAAGATGAAGTAATGCAAAAACACCAGTCGTCCGGTGAGCAAGTAAATATTGCTACTAAAAAAATGGGGTCAATAGAAGGGAATGAACTTCCTTCTAAAAATGGTGACTATATTTCAATAAATGATCTTAGTGATATTTATATGATTATAAAGTGGAATGATCAACAAGGGAATAAGAAAGAAGAACGAATAAATTTAAATTAGGGCTTTATTAAAGATAGAATATATGCTAAAATTTAACATAAATAGGAAAGGTGGTAATTTAATGAAGAAAATTACAAGTAAATTTTTTGCATCAATTGCTTTACTGTCCTTAGTACTAGGTAGCTTTGGTCTTACGAATGCACATGCCAGTACAACTGAAGTTGAAAGTTTTAAGCCCTGTGTAGCTGATTTCTCAGATTATGAAAAGCAGCAATCAGAAATTATTAAATCCGATTCTGGCAATATCGTTTATGAAGTGAAAGATTTAGCTAAAGCTGCGGAGGAATTAAATATTCCGTTAGAACAAGACGGTGAACAGTTAGTTAGTCTTGCGTATGCTTATACAGCACAAGAACAAGAACCGCCAGCTATAGCTCCTCGCGCGCTATATTTAAAAATCACTCATACAGGAGAAGCTTGTGGACAAGAACTAATTCGCTCAAGTTATTATCAGGGACCATCAACTGCAAAAATGTCTATTTCGGAAGGTGTCACTGCTCAATGGTCAACTAATTTTGAAGTAGATGCTCAGGTAGTAAGTTCGGCAGTAGGTTTTACTGTGACAAAGAATTTTACGGTTACTGATGACTATACGATTGCAGTGCCAGCTGGAAAAACGTATAACATTAAGGCATACCCCATTTATTTAGTTAAAAATTTTGAAATTTGGAATGATCCAATTATTGGTTGGGATACTTTAAAAGGAAGCGGCTATGCGAGTAAGCCAATCGGTGTATGTTTCGCTGTTTACAAATAGTTCTTTAAATGCTGACTGTCTTTTAAATAAAATCCGCGAATAGTATAACAAGTCTTACCCCCTTCCTATTATTCAAATAAGAAGGGGGTATTAATATGGAATAAATTAAATTAACGGACAAATATACCCTTGAAAAACACGTTAGAAAGCATATTATTGGGAATTTTGTCTGATGCTCTTCAAGCTCTGAAATCACTGGAATTGTAAAACAATAAGATCATAGCTGTGGCTGACTGATAGGGAATATGGAATACATAATCACAGGTACCATTAAAATGTTGCTGTGGATTTGGGCGTATCCACTTCGTGTCATCAGGTATTCCGAAGGGGCACAAAGGATAAAGTAACCGATGCATTAAGTTATTGAACGCAGGGTAGTGGAAGAATAGAAGTTTACTTATTTTGTTAAAATAAGTAAAATGAATAATGATTACTAAATAGAGGAGTCGCCAATTAAGTATTCAACATATACATTCTTTATAATATTGTCCCTTCAGGTTGAGGGGTCTTTGGCTGTATTTTATAACGTATTTCTATTCATCCCCCTGGGCATGTATGTAGTAGCTCTGTTCAAATTACATAAGGTAAAGAACGTAATTACTATGGTTATTTTCAGTTGTGTAGCAATCGAAATTTCCCGACTTCTTTTTAGCGGTTTGGATTAGTTGTGCCACGGCTTTGAGATGGAAATTGGCTACATGCTACTACTTAAAATTTTCGGAGGTATACTTGGATTTTTGTTTGGGAAAGCAACGATAAAAATTTTCTACAGACAAAAATTTA
The DNA here is from genome assembly GCF_003049575.1 of Lysinibacillus parviboronicapiens. Taxonomy (GTDB): domain Bacteria; phylum Bacillota; class Bacilli; order Bacillales_A; family Planococcaceae; genus Lysinibacillus; species Lysinibacillus parviboronicapiens. The sequence continues at coordinate 25,685 of NZ_PYWI01000033.1, forward strand.
CAATGGAAGCCGAAGCATCAAATACTATTTAACTCACGGGGGCGTTGATTCAAGAAAGGGTCAACGCTCTTTTTGTTGAACGAAGGGGGAATTTAATGATGAATGATTACAAATATGAAGAGTTTCTTGGAGATTTACATATGGGTAGAGAGATACATTTCAATTATAAAAGGGAAAATTACTATATAGGTCGTGGAACAGGTCGGTATATGTTTTGGAAGTTCTATGATTCAGCAAGTGAAATCATAGGAGAAGATGTTGAAGATTTACTACGAAAAGTAAATCTTGAAGGTAAACTAATCAAGGAAGTTTGGGATTTGATAACGATTGATAGTATTTTCTGATAGAAAGAAGTTGCGAAATGGACGGAGCTTTACTGGATAATTATTTACACTGAATAGGGGTGAGACTATTGAGGATTGATACTATGTCCCTAGTGATTTTTGTCATTGTTTGGGGCATGCCAACTTTTATGGTGGTTAGAGGTTATTTAAACATGAATACGGATGATAGAAAATCAGCCATGTATACTTTTAGGTCCCGTCATTTTATTGTTACAATTGGATTTATCGTAATAGGGTATTTTCTTACGCATGTAGGAACGTTATTTGCCGTAAGCATCATGCAAATAATCGGTGTTACGTTAATGATTTTAGGCGGAATCTTGTCAATGTTAACCACGTGGAAGAAAAGCAAAATCAGCAGTATGTTAATACTTGTTGTATTAACAATCGTAATTTACATAAATGTTTTTTAACTTCCTTTATGGGGCTCTAATAATGAAAATGATAGCGACGGTACTCGGCTAGTAAGAAGGCATCTCAAGTAGAAAGAGGAGAACGGAGTAAACACGATAGTCAATTTACTGACGGTAATAGCACGATTGGTTCAACTAACAATCAGCGGGGCTGAAGAAAATTCCGCTGATTGCAGTTTCACTTTATATTTCAAGATTTTACGTTGCAACATCATCTGTCTTTTCATTTATGACTAGTTATAAGAATTGTGCTAGTACCGTAGCTTTTTTCTCGTGGTGCACAACTTTTTCACGTCATTGACGTCCGGACATTCAGTTTTTCCTTTACGACTGAATCAAGAAGGTCTCTCGGGTTAAGTCCAAAAAGGCTTCAATGGCGGGGGACATCCATTTCTCTTCATGCCAAAACATTTGGGAAGCAAAGGAGACGGCTGTTAAATCCCACGGCAGTAGAACCAACTCACCACGATTCAGCTCTGCCGCTACGGCCATTTCAGGCAAGATGGCGATGCCCATCCCTATTTTGGCACATTCCTTAATGGCCTCTGCACTGTTAAATTCCAATTCCGTAATGTTGCCCATGGCTTTTTGCGAAAGGCTTCGTTCAAAAAACATCCGATAGGAGCAGCCCTGCTCCGTTAGCAGGAACGTTTCACCATTAAAATCCTCAATCGTTAAGTCGGTCTGTGAAGCTAACGGATGCTCTGGTGCGACTAATAAATAAAAAAGCTCGTCACGCACCTTTTCCCCGCAGATTCCTGTCTCTCCTTTCATCTCATCGAGCATAAAAATAATGTCCGCACTCCCTTCGCGCAAGCTTTGCTTCAGATTCGGCGAACTGAGCGGGCGAAACATCAATCGAACCCCCGGATAACGCAAACGAAATCGGCGTAGTACAGCCGGAAGTCGGTATGTACACAAGGTTTCATCCGCACTTATGGTCAGTGTACCGGTCATTTCGCCAGATTGCTTCACAGCATACTGCGCTTCTTCCAGCTCACACAAGATGTGATCCACATAGCCCAGAAAACTTCTGCCCGCATCGGTCAAAGCCACCTTTTTTCCAAGTCGGTCCACTAGCTTGACGCCAAGTTCATCCTCCAATGATTTCATCTGCATCGTAACTGTTGAGGGAACGTAGTTCTGCACTTCCGCTGCGCGGGTAAAGTTGAGTGTGGTAGCAAGGGTATGAAACGTTTTGAGTTGACGCAATTCCATCCTGCAAAACCTCCTTATATTCAAAAAAAATGAACGTTTTGTTCATAAACGTTTCTTTGACTTAACAATAACATCCTCGTAAAGTTATGACAAGAAAGACAATAAGTCTTTGATGATAGAGAGGAGATGTTGTTATGAAAGATAATGAACTGTATGAACTAGGGGATGTAGCACTGCAATCCGGTGATACTCTTCTGAATGCGATACTGGCATATAAAACTTACGGTACGTTGAATGCGGCCAAAAACAATGTGGTCGTTTATCCTACTTGGTTTGCAGGACTACATACTGATAATGAATGGTTGATTGGACCTGGTAAGGCACTAGACCCAGAAAAGTATTTTATCATTGTCCCTAATATGCTGGGAAACGGGCTGTCCTCTTCACCAAGCAATACACCACCGCCTTATCAGCAAGCACACTTTCCACACGTTTCTATTTATGATAATGTGCGACTCCAGCATCAACTGGTGACGGAGAAATTTGGCATTACAAAAATCGCACTTGTTGTCGGTTGGTCACTTGGTGCTGTTCAGACCTTTCAGTGGGGGGCAAGTTATCCCGATATGGTCGAGCGCATCGCTCCATTCGGTGGAACCGCTAAAACCCGTCCTCATGCAAAGGTTGTATTCGAGGGAATGATTGCCGCGCTTCAAGCTGATGCTGCCTGGCAGGATGGTTATTACAACGAGCAGCCGAAAGCTGGATTGGCGGCCATGGGGCGGGTATATGCGGCTTGGGGCTTCTCTCAGGCTTATTATCTGGAGCAGCTTTACCAACAAGAGGGCTACAACACCTTGGAAGAATATCTCGTAGATTACTGGGATCAAGTGTTTTTCAGTTTTGACGCCAATAACCTGATTACCATGCTACGCACCGGCATCACCGGAGATATTAGCGCAAACTCAATTTATAAAGGTAACTTCGAGCTTGCATTAAGCAGTATTACAGCGAAGGCGCTAGTCATGCCTGGAAGCACAGACCTGTTCTTCCCTCCGCAAGACAATGCGTATGAAACCCAACACATGCCAAACGCCATTTTCCTCCCGATTGAATCCAAGTGGGGACATTGCGCGGGTATCGGACAGCATGAACAGGATTCGGAATGGATAGATGAACGGCTCAAGCGCTTCATGCTCGAATGAAGATAAAGTAGTAAATACTTTTTTCAGCAATTTTTATGTACCATTGTTTCTCATAGTCGGTTTAATGCTCATCATCTATGGCTTTTTAAGAAGTAACGATACTTAAGTAACGGGATGCAATAGTTGAAGAAAACAGTTGTACTTGAGACAGCGGCTTTCTTCAACTATCGGTGCAACAATGTTTAAAAAATTTATACATATTCGAGGTGATTAAATGAACTTTCATTTATTGGGTGAAGATAATGAAAGAGTAGTGATGGAGGTATTATCAAGAAAGTATCCTAATAGTGCTGATTATTGGGATGTTAATTGGATTGATTCAAAAATAAACGTTGAAATCCCTGGTTATTTGGTTCAATTTTATGCGGATTTAAGAACAGATGATGTAAGAGATTTTGTGGATGAACTAGAATTAATGAGTAGTAGCTTACAGGGAAAAGCCATCCTAAAAAATTTAGAGAGTACCATTCATTTCGAATGTAAAATGAACTATTCTGGTCAAATAATGTGGTCAGGTGAGACTTGTTATCCTGCGGGTTATGGAGCTGTGTTAAAGTTTGAATTTAAATCTGATCAATCATATTTGAAAAGGTTAATAAAAGAATTAGATGATATATTAACTGTTTTCCCTGTAATCGGAAAGCCATAGTCGGGATACAATGAATCCTTTAACATTGAATGGCTATAGTTATGCGAATAATAATCCAGTGATGAAGGTGAATCGGATGGTGAATTAGCTTGGTGGATAGGAAAGCAATTACAAGAGGATTTTAAATGCTTTGCCTATGCTTTTTAAATTATTTAGTTAGTTAAACATAAAAGTTTATAAGGTTTTAATTGGGCTAAATTTGTTACAGCATCCTAGTTCATAACTATATAGTAATTAAATCTATACACGGCTATTCTTTGTGCATAGAAATGAGCCACATAAAATCAGCTTCTGGAATAATTTGAATGTCCAGGCCGTGGCTAATGAAGTGCTCAGCTTTTACTTGTTTCGTACTTATACCACGTCGTTTATCTCCAAGAATTAGGAAATCTGTGTCCTGTGTAACAGCACCTTGCATAATGCCTCCAAAAGCTTGTACATGCTTTGCAGCCTGTGAACGTGTCATCGTGGAAAGGGCCCCTGTAAAGACAATTTGTTTTTGATTAAATGGATGTATCAGGCATTCCGATGGCTCACAAAGGAAAATGATTTCTGTGTTGTCTGTCTGTTTGTTCATGGTGCTTCTCCTTAATTGTATAGAAAGATTGATGAATACCATCACACGTTATTTTTTTGTCATACTCGTTTTCGTACAATTATCTCTCAGAAATTATTGATCGTCCTGTATTTCAATATTCAAATACAATAATCGATGAATTTATTTTTTAAAAATAATGTATCTAACTGAATAACATACCCTAAAGAAATAAAGTTTATCGTTAATATGTTAACATAGACTTTCAACATTGAACTACATGTGTTTAAGCAGATGCAGTTATTGTGATGGTAGACGTTCAGATAGATTGGAAGTATGAGGTGAAATCTTATGGCTAAAATTGACAACATGATGACGATTTTATGGATGTTGCATTCAGGCAGGAAAATAACTGCCCAGCAAATAGCTGAAAAGTTAGAGATGAATATCAGGACTGTTTACCGTTATATCGATGCACTTTCGGCCAGTGGTGTACCGATTATCGCTGACTCAGGTCATAATGGGGGCTATACCCTGTTGCATAATTTTATTGAAAGTCCTCTTCTTTTTGAAGTGGAAGAGCAAACGGCATTACTGCATGCGGCTGCTTTTGCACAAGAAGCGGGCTATTATTTAGGAGAGGCATTAGATAGCGCAACATCAAAGCTAAAAATGTATGCAACTCAACAGCAGGAAAGACTGATTCAGCAACATTTACAAGGTCTTACAGTATTAAGTCCAATGGCAAAATCAACTGTAGAGCCGGTTTTGAAGAAATTGGAGCAAGCTATCGTACACGAATCATCAGTAGATATTGAATATCAGACAAGTCATGAAGAGCAAGCCACACGTAGGATTGTTGATCCATATGGTCTTGTTTATTGGAATAATAACTGGTATGTCATAGCATTTTGTCATCTAAGGAATGAACTGCGCAGTTTTAAAGTGGAACGCATTATTAGTATTAATCAAACAGCCATTACCTTCCAGCGACCAACGTTTTTTTCGGCAGGTGAATTTTTTATGAAAAGCTTACTGCCAGCAGTAGCAGATAAAAAAGGGCTTATGCCTTTAGTCGTTGATGGTAAGGCAAGTGCGCTAGATAGCTTATGCCAGCATTGGTTTTTAGGACATCACATTAAAGAGCGGACTGCAAATAAAGTGATATTTCTTCTGGAAGAAGAAGCGATTCATACATATGTACCTTATTTACTGTTACCTTATGGCAAATCTATTCAAGTACTGGAGCCAAGCAGTTTGAAGCAAACAATTATTGAAGTTCTTCATGATTTAGTGCATTATTATCAAGTTTAAAAACTTTACTGACGAAGGATGTCAGTAAAGTTTTTTTATAATGGGGTATATCGACGAATGAATGACAAAAGGAGTGTGTAGTATGCATAGAAAACAAGTGTATCTTTATGTATTTGATACGATGGCAGACTGGGAGGTAGGTTACTTAATTGCTGAACTAAACTCGGGAAGATATTTTAAAAAAGATTTAGCACCTTTAGGGGTGGTAACAGTAGGCGTAGATAAAAACCCTATTACTACAATGGGCGGAGTGAATATACTACCTAGTATTTCGATTGATGAATGCATATTGAAAAGTACGGATGTTTTAGTGCTCCCAGGCGGAAATACGTGGACAGAAGCAATGCATGAACCTATTTTGAAAAAAGCTTGTCAAGCTTTATTAGAAGGTACTGTTGTTGCAGCGATTTGTGGTGCAACAGTGGGGCTTGCCAACAGGGGCTTGCTAGACGCAAGAAGGCATACAAGCAACAATCTAGATTATTTGAAAATGGTTTGTCCTCATTATAGGGGAGAAAAATATTATGAAACGGAACCAGCAGTTACTGATGGCAATTTAGTGACTGCGTCCGGAATAGCGCCGTTGGAATTTGCGATGCATGTATTGAAGGTGCTAGATGTCTTTGCACCAGAGGCATACCATGCATGGTTCAATCTTTATAGGACGCAAGAATCAAAATACTTCTTCGAGTTAATGAATGCTGTTAAATAGCCGATTAATAAAGCAAGATGCCATGGAGTACGATGGGTTGATTTATGGAAGAAATAGATTAGAAAAAAGTTGTCCATAATCCGGTATTATATTGGTTTTTATACCAATGTTTAGTATTTTGTATAATGAATATTTCAACATAACGTTTAAAAGTTGACGCTTAAAATATTGTATTTTTATAAAGTGAAAAACATTAATATATGTAAAATTATGTTTATTTATATAAAATATGTTATTTTATGGTATGATAAGTATTCATAGTGCAGTTTTAAGGTTTTCTTCATTTAAAACAAATTTTATAAGGTGGTTTTGAATTTGAAAAAGCTTATATACTCAGGACTAACGGCGGCAATGATGTTGACTATAGGGAATCCTGCAACTTTTGCCACAGAAAACATACCAACAGATGATACGGAAGAAGTAAAAAGTATTGAGGTACCTTTAGCGGATGTTTTAGATACATCGTTATATGCAACTAATCCGTCTACAACAAGTATCCTATCTAAGGATTTCGCTACTTCAACAGGGCAGACCGGTAAAATTAAATCTATCGGACAATACATTGATTTAACCAAAGTAATTCCTGATGATGCAACAGTAGTCAGCATCACTATTTACTGTCCAACGAATACAACAGTCACACAGTCAAAATATACATCGATAGACAACTATCTGATTAGTAATGGCAGTGGTTCACCAGTTGCTGTGAAATTTCAGAAAACGGATAGCCCAACATCTACCAGTAAAACAACAGCCTTTAAGGATAAAAAGGCGAATATTAAGTGGTTCGTCCAACTAGAAGGAACTATTCTTATGCAGCATACAGGCATGGATGGATTCACGGTTTTAGGCGGAAAAATGATAGTGGAATATAAATAATTTTTTAAAAACTGCACTATGTTACAACTTATAAATCATGTACATATATGCCTAATTACGTTATTTCTGAATGCTTCAACTGCTATCTATCGACAGCCATTTTTTTAGAACAATTCATGATACTTATTATAAGGCGGTGGCATAAATTATGAAAATCACTACTTTATCACAACTACAATCTAAATCTGTATACACAACGAATCATCATCACGAGAAAAAAGACAAGCAATCTCTTTTAACGGACACCTATGAATTTACCGGAAAAAGCGCAGAGACTGCCACGTCATTGTGGAACTATTCAGCAAATGAAGTCGGTAAGACATCTACGATAAATCCAGTTTCATCGCGCCTAAATGGTTTAAATACACCTAATTGGGATGTGATCCCGACAAAAGGTATGAACGTTCCCCCACAGGATGAGTTAATAAACCAAATGAGAGAAGTAGCTAGAAGAACGGCATTAGCTGCAAAGTCGGCACGAAGAAATGGTGATGAAAGCACAGCGATTAATCTGCAAATTGAAAAATTACTGGCCCAGTATATTTCACCGGTATCTCCCGATCGAAAAGCATTGCATCAACAGGCGATGAAGGCAATCAAAAAACATGAATCTGAAAATCACATGACACCCGTGGGAGACCCATCACTTGTGGATTATTTAAATAAAATGGATAACATACCAACAGCAACAAATAAATCCCTGTCACTATCAGGTGGTGGAATTGTTCGTCCAACAATGAATTCTTTAGGTGGGTATGACTATGATGTAATGGTCGGAGGACATACATTACTAGCAAGTGTTAATGGAAATTGGCATTATGGTCTAACACCAGCAGAATCGATGAAAGAGAAAGAATTTTATCAAATGTATTGGTCATTTGTAGATGAAGCGAAAAATGAATTGAAAGAGTAGTTATATAATTTAGGAGCTATGATTTACAGAAACAACTTTATGGTTCTAATTAGTTCAAGAAGAAATTGTCTAACAAACTATAAATTATCCAAGTATAGGAGATGATTTAAGAAGAAGGGTTTTCGTTATTCTTATTGTTGAACTTACTGTACGTACGATGCTGATTAGTTTTAAAATGACAGGAAAATATATTAATAAACCATAGATACACCATTTTATTTAGGAGGAGCATTGTGAAACCGTATCCAATAGTAGTGCTAATGATGATAGGCTTGATGTTAAGTGCTTGTTCAGGTGGTGGGAAAGAATATGATTTTTATGGAAAAAGTACCAACTGGATTGTTAAGTACGAGACTGAAATAAGTAAAGAAAGAGAATGGGCAGATTATTCAATTGAATATATCGGAAAAGATCCTGCACCATCAATGCTTGGCTATAACATAGAGAGTTCATGGTTTGAATTTGGAAGCAAACAAGAAAGATTCAAGCATCGAGGTAAAAATGTTATTTCTGGTAATAGTGAGTGCACCGGACCCCCAACAAACAATAAAAGTTGTCAGGCAATGATTGAAGAAGATGAACAAATAAAAGCAAAAATAGAATGGAACGGCAATTCTGAAGTTATTATTTTAAACAGAAATTAACACAGAAAAAAAGGGTGGCACATGAAAGAACGAAGACCCTTTATTGAATATACCTAAAAAAGCAGACCACCCCATGAAGGGTGGTTTTACTTATGTAGGTATCTAATTGGCTGGACTGATACATAAAATAAGTTATCCAAATGAATATTATATGAGGAATTATTAAACCAAGAGCAGGTTAATGGAGATGAGCGCAGTGAAAAATTAACGATTATTTATGATGGAACACAAAATAGCATAACATTGGCGTTGCAAACATTCTTGGACAAAAGATTTTGTTTGTCATTAAAGGTACCAGCATTTGTTATGTTTGATGAACGAATTTATGTCTTTCGTAAGGACACCCTATCATAAAGGGGTGTGATGTATGGCAGTAAGGATTTTATTATTAATACTATTTGTTAGTCTTCATTTTTCAACAGGTGCTTGTGCTGAAGTTCCACTTAAAGCTGCTTTTATACGAGATCATCAGCTTTGGATGAAAGAGGGCGATAAAGAAATACAGCTTACGACAGGTCGGGTTGTATCCTCACCACAGTGGTCAAAAGATGGTCAGTTTATTGCCTATTTAGCAGGCGACGAGATTGGTGAAAAAACGTATTTGTATGTGTATGATTTGCAGAAAAAGGAAAGCTATCAGCCGTATCCAGCAATCGAAACAAGTGACATTAAATGGTCGCCAACATCCAATCAACTGGCTTGCATTTCACGCGGTGTCCTAAATGTGACAAAAACCAAAAATGGGCGACCCGAAGGTTTTGAAAATGTATCTCTAGGTGTTAGTGATTTTGAATGGTTTCCTAATGGAAAAGAGTTTATCGTTTCATCTCAATCTAATTTGCTTCCTACTGGATGGGAACCAGTTCGTCTTTTTAAAGTGCCCGTAGATGCTAATATTGATTCGAATAAAATAAAGCTTTTTTACACCATTCAAACAAATACAAATGACTTATTTGCCATTGATGCAAATTATTTTAAGTGGAGCCCAGATGGAAGCTGGGTGAGCTTTCTATTAACACCTACTACGGCTTGGTCCAATGATAGCAATACACTATCTGTCATTTCATCAGCTGGAGATCACTTTCAGGTGATAGGAAAAATGCTTGGATATGAAAATTGGATAAAGTGGGCTCCTACAAAAAATCAACTAGCCTTCATATCGGGTGAAGGAAGATTTTTCGTTGTAAACAAAAATACAGCCGTTACCGAGATCCCTACATTGAATAAACAAAAGGACTACACACCTAAAGGGTATGTAGATCTAGATTTGGAATGGCTTTCTCCAGATGAAATAATTGTTGCTCGGGCAAAAGAAAACAAAGAGTGGAAAGTGGGACCTGTTCCAACTATGTTTACAGCGCTCTATATAATTAATCTTGAAACAGCAGAACAAAAGCAACTTACATTTCCAAAGAACAATAACATAGATAATACACCTCAAGTGGTTGATTCAACTATTACTTGGTATCGAACATCTGAAAAAGAAAAACAAGGAGATGTTTGGGTGAAAGATAGTATAGATGGTCTAGAACAACTATGGTTAAAAAATGTAGACTCTGCACCAACTTTTTTTATAAAAAGTAATTAGGTTATAATTTTATGCTTAGAAAAAATGCAGACAACGATATTAACTTACTTTTAGTAGTAGCTGGAACAAAGATCAGACAAAAATGAAAGCAGCGCGCTTTAATGTTTCAAATGGTGAATACAGTATACCTAATTTGTATGTTCCCCTTTATGAAGCTAACGGGGTTTTCATGGAAGATTGTTGAGCTGTTTAGACAGCTCTTTTTTCTTCTGCAAGGAGATAGAAGTAGGGATTGCGAAAGGGACTAAGTGTATGAATGGGTACCCGGCAATTGTTTTGTTTAAAAAACCATTTTTTACAATATCATGAAACTATTCTTTGTTACTTGCGTATAGTAATTAATACGAAAAAGTAGGTGAGTGATTGAAGGTAGAACGTGTGGAACTGATGGACGCATTGAGGGGTTTTTCGCTAATCGGAATTTTAATAGCAAATATGCTTCATTTCCAATTTGGTGCATCAGGAGTAGAGATTATTGAATCGGCGAGCGGGCTTAATAAAGTAAGTTATTATTTTGTGAAAATTGTTGTAGAAGGGTCATTTTATCCGATTTTTGGTTTTGTATTTGGGTATGTTTTGATAAAAATGATGGCATCACGAGAGGCTTCGGGGTTACAGTACAAAAATATTGTGTTTCGGCGGGCAGTCGGCTTGTCCGTACTAGGGGCGATGCATATTGCGCTTGTGTGGGAAGGCGACGTATTATTAACATATGGCTCGACTCTTTTCATTTTATTATTATTCTTCTTAAAGCGCCGTGTGAAAACGTATTTTGTGTGGGGCTTCATTTTAACAGCAATCCTTGGAGTGGGAACCCTTTTTGGCAGCAGTTTTATACAGCTCGTGAAACCTTTAACGGCAGCGGAAATCCAGATTTATCAGGACGGTACATATGCAGAAATATTTACGCAACGATTAGGTGACTTTATTGTAGAGGGTGGCTTTACACTATTATTCGTCCTACCAATTGGCTGGCTTTTATATGTTGCGATAAGCTTTCTTGCAGTAGGTCCATTTGTATTATTCGGAATGGGCATGGCGAAAAGGGGTGCATTTTTACAGCTAGAAAATAGCACTCGGACATATAAAAAAGTGGCGCTGTTCGTACCAGTCGGACTATTGCTAAAGGGGATTATTATTTTTGACACGCCGTACAGCTTATTTATTTATTCGGCAGGGACATTTGTGTTAGCGATTGGTTATATTGCCTTATTTGCATGGTTATTTAGCCGCTATCAAACGCAAATGAACGATTATTTTGCCCCAATCGGTAAACTATCGCTCACAAACTATTTAATGCAATCGTTCATTTGTACGCTTATTTTTTATGGTTACGGTTTTGGGTTGTTTGGAACATTGGGTGTATTTGTTGGCATCCTTTTATCGGTCATCATTTATGGCATTCAGTTAAAAGCAAGTCAACTATATTTAAAGCGCTTTTCACTCGGTCCAGTAGAAACAATTTTAAGGTGGTTCGTTTATTTAAAAAATCCTCGGAAAGTGGATTAATATTGTGTATCGGGTGAAGCCGTGTTGCTAAAAGTAACCTAAAAATCTATTGAATTTTATACAAATCTTGGTTTAGAGTTTGACCACTGTGTTGAGGATAAATTAGCTTTTTTGTGGATTGAAAAAGATAAAAGTGGTTGTGATTATGGAAAACCGATAAATAGAAATTCAATATCATCCTTCAATCAGACATATAGCTTTTCAAATCTCGTTGGAGGGATACAAAAAATCAGTTAGTTGGCTTAAAGATATGGGGTATGAACCAAGAGAAGCATTTGGTTTTGAGCCTCTTGAACCTTTTGGAATGGTCTATTATAGAAACGAAGTAAGATGTAACATCAAAAAACTGCATCCATTGGATGCAGTCTTATTTTTTTTTAATCAGTGTATCCCCAAGAGCGATTCCAACCATAACAACCAAAACCGTTAGAATTAACAGGGCCTGTAAAATAAAATACGCAACTTGATCGAACATCGTATCTCTCCTTCTTTTCGTAATAATTCCTACCTTATATTCTGAAATTAACCAACTCTTATTGAAGAGTCAAACTAATCAAGCACAAAATCATTTGTGCTTTTTATAATATAGTTTACTTCATTCCAACGTATGTATGCAGTCGTCACCATTAATATTTTATGATCTTCAATAATAGGGCACGATTGTTGAATAAGCATCGCTGTTCTTCTTAAACTAACGGAGCAGCTTAGTTTAAGAAGGAATGATTGTAACTGAACAGGATAAACTTAACCTAAATATAATTTAAGGTGATGAAATTGGGTAAAAGTAAACCTCTTCTATTGGTTTTATTTAGTATATTAATTTTGGGGTTGTATTATGGAACAGTAAATGCAAAAGCGAACGATACTCCTGCTATTTTTGAGGAAAAATTTACTGAAGTCGGACAACTCAATCCTTTAGAAATACAGTTAATGAATTTCGAATAGGGCCATATTATTGAAGAAAGTAATCACATATTTATATATAATGCATTTCAGATTGTGAAGGATTACACTTAAAGTAACGGCGCAGGTTAGTTGCACAAGATTATGTTTTAAATTGGAACCTTTACTAATATATACCGTCAAACATAGGTATGGAGAATTATTGTATTTTTGAAAGGGGGAATTAGAGTTGTTTAAAAAAGTAGCTATAATTTCAGGAATTATAGTTAGTTCAATTTTGTTAGTTGGGTGTAATGGAGAGCCGGAAGTGGAAGTAATAGATGCTCCGAAAAACGGGGAAAATGATGCGAATTTATCACCAGAATCAAATTTTTTATCAGAATTACATAATGACATAATAGTATCTATTACAGAACAAACGGAACTTGATAGTGAGTCAATGGCAATATCGTTAGGTGGTAATTTTAAAGAAATGTCTGTATCAGTGAGTTTCCCGAAGAATGTAAAAGTTGATAATACGATGATTCAACAAATAGTTGAAGATTCTATAAAGAAAGTTTCTGAAACAGAAAACGTAACAATTAGCGAAGAAAATATAACAATAGAAATTGAGAAATACTAACGAAGAAATTCTTAAAGGATACAATCAACTTTATAAGATTGTGAAAAAATGTACTTAAACAAACGGGTGCATTAGCAGAACAAGGCTGCCTTTAGGTTAGCTTTTTCTTTTTGAAAACTAAATAAGCAACAGCAGGTTAGTTAAACTAAGGGCAGTTTGAAGGAGGATATGGAATGACTGAATTATTTTTATTTTATTATTTTTTACCGTTGTTATTTTCTTTTTTATGGTTTATCAATTTAGTTCAGCTATTAGAAAAACTAAAACAAAATAGAGATATTAAAAATCAAAAAATACTGGGTTCCCTATGGAGTATTTGCTTAACATTTTCGATTCTTTTATCAGTATCATTATTATAGGGATTATTAGAACTATTCTCCTTTCGAAATCAAACGATTTAATTATCTCCGCTTAGATTATGTAGTTTTATTTGTTAGATTGTGAAGGAATGTACTTACAGTAACGGGGTTCTTTATCGAACTAATGGAGCAGCATTCCTGTTTGAAGGATGTTCGAGGTCTTGAAAGAAAAGGAGCCCTCTAGTATGATGCATGAGTGTCAACGACCATTGACCCATCATCAAACAAGGAGGACTCCTTTATGCATTTTAAATGGAATAATAAAATTAATCAAGTTACTGA
>NZ_PYWI01000034.1 GCF_003049575.1 Lysinibacillus parviboronicapiens
GGCTCGGAGATGTGTATAAGAGACAGGAAGATAAGAAAAGAATAACTTGTTATATAACAATTTTATGATGTTTGGGAAATAACCAAAATAACAAAAAAAATTTTTTGAAAATTTTTAAAAGCCTTATTAATTCCCTGGAATATAAATCCTAAGATGTTACCAAAATCATACAAAAATCAGCCAAAGACATAAAAGATTCGTTAAGTTCAAGTTCGTTATCTTGTAATTAGTTTCTATAATTTATACAATTAACAGCGATGACAAATTAGAGGGAAGTGACTAACTTTATGAAGAAGAGAAGTATCATACTTATAGGGATACTTGTAATAAGTAGCTTATTGGGAGCTTGTGGCAGCTATAAATTTGAACCAACACTAAATATAGAGGTAGAGGATTTTTCGCTTACAAATCAAAACAATAAGGAAGTTAGCTTGAATGACTTAAAAGGCAAGCCTTGGTTAGCGATGTTTATCTTTACAAATTGCACGACAGTTTGTCCGCCAATGACATTTAATATGACAGAGATTCAGACAGCTCTTCAAGATAAGGACATTAAGGATTATAATATAGTAGCTTTTAGCGTAGATCCTGAAGTAGATACGCCAGAAGTATTAACAAATTACTTAAAATCTTATTCAGTAGCTGATAAAAGTAAATGGCAGCTATTAACTGGTTATAAGCAAGAATATATTGAGCAATTTGCCAGAAAATCATTTAATTCTTTAGTAAAAAAATCTCCAAATTCTGACCAAGTCGTACATATGTCAAGATTTTATTTAGTGAATGCAGATGGTCAAGTCGTGAAGGATTACGACGGCACGACAGATGTGCCAGTGGAAACAATCGTTGCAGATATGAAGGCGTTAACTAAATAAAAAGCAATAACTCAGAGGTTTGAATGACTTCTGAGTTATTTTTTATGGCTGTAATTAATGAAAGAAAAATCGAACATTCAATTGCTGACATACAAAACATTTGCAAACGTTGGCACTTGGTAACAGCTACGCTGGTATCACCCCAGAATACGGTTTCGGTTTATCTTTCAGAAGCAATGAAACTCCTGAAGCAAAAGGGATTGCTTCAGGAAAATTTGTTAAACCGCATTTCGCCGTTAGGATGGGAACATATCAACTTTCTTAGTGATTACACATTCTATCAAAAGCGAAATGCCAGCCTAAACTCATTGTTACCACTTATTCAAGCAAAAATCGAAGCCGGTAATCCTTAGCGTACAGGATACCGGCGTTTTTTCTGTCAATTAGGGCTTAGCGTACAAAATTCGCATATTGTAGGTGGTACTCTGTATAGAGGAAAGATAATTTCAATTATTAGCTTTTGTCTGAAATAGGTAATGTTGCTTCATTTTTTGTCGAAAGTGAACAATGTTATTTAATTGCTCAGAACCTACAATTAAATTAAGCAAATAACATAAATAAATACGAAAAAACAGGAGTGTCATACAGTGAAAACATAAAATTTTTGTGCAAAGTATACAAAACAATACAGCTGATATTTATCCACCTCTTCCTGAGTAGTTTTGAAGAAGTGTGAAAATCGTGTGAATCTCTCTTTTGTTATTTTTTAACTATGGTAACTAGTTAATCAACAGACGTGTTAGAAAATAGTAGGAAGGAATTGATATAATGTTAGTTAAATTATTAGAACCATTAAATGTTTCAGATTCGATCATTGAAAAATTAGCGGAACCAATTAAACAGGCCGGTCATGAATTTGTTTACTACAATGAGAAAACAACTGATTCGGTAGAATTAGCAAACCGTAGTGAAGGTGCAGATGTTATTATGATTGCTAATAACTCTTACCCTACAGATGTGATTAATCAGAATGACAATTTAAAATTAATCAATGTTGCCTTTACAGGTGTTGATCATGTAGGTATTGCTCATGCTAAAAACCAAGATATTATGATATGTAATGCAGCTGGATATGCGAATCAAGCAGTTGCCGAATTAACAATTGGTTTAGTGTTAGATTTGTATCGTCACATCACTCAAGGTGATAGAGAAATTCGTAACAGTAATTTCCCGGGACCATTCCAAGGTAGTGAAATTAAAGGTAAAACAGTTGGTTTGATTGGTACAGGTAAAATTGGTATGATGACTGCTCATTTGTTTAAAGCTTTTGGCGCAAAATTAGTTGCTTCAGACCAATCCCGAAGAAATCCAGAAGCTGAAGATTTAGGTATCGAGTATATGGAATTAGATGAGTTATTAACACAATCTGATATTGTGTCATTACATATACCATTACTGCCAAGCACAAAAGGATTAATTTCTAAAGAAAAATTAGATTTAATGAAAGAATCAGCCATTCTTATCAACTGTGCACGAGGTCCAATTGTTGATAATGACGCATTGGCGGACGCATTAAATGAAGGGCGAATTGCAGGGGCTGGTATCGATGTCTTTGATATGGAACCGCCTATTCCTGAAGACTACAAACTTTTACACGCAAAAAATGCTATTTTAACACCACACATTGGTTTCCTTACTGATGAAGCAATGGAATTGCGCGCTAGAATTGCATTCGATAACACCATTGCATTCCTAGAGGATAGACCACAAAATATTATTAAAAGATGATATTTTGAGATTTTCCTAACAAATCTCGCACATATTTAACAATATGTGAATAACTAAACAATGTAGGTATCATGTAGTTGGAAATTCGAAACAAGGAGAAAATACAATGACATTAAAACAATTAGCAAGAGAAGATTTAAAAAATCGTATTTTCCATTGGCCAGATATTCGAGAGTTTAGAGAAGAAGAAGCGACAAAACATATTTTCTATGAAACACCTAATACTGTAGGAGCTGTTTGGTGTATGCGCCCAGGGCAAACATTGCCAATTCACTCACACGAGAAAGCTGATGATATTTGGATTGTTATTGAAGGAACAGCAGATTTTTATCCAGAATGTGGTGAAATGGTTCAAATTAAAGCGGGTGATGTTGTTGTTGCACGTGCGGGTGAAAAGCATGGAATGACCAATAATTCTGATAAAGATTTCGTTATGTTAGGGATTGCGGGGCCGACACCAATCGGCTTTATTCCGCATAAACATAATTAAGTTTAACTTCTTTCAGCAAACATCCGCTGAAAGAAGTTAAAGCCTTCGGCGGATGTCACAGAATCGGCTTTGTACAAGCCAAAGCCGATTCTGGAAGTATTTATGCAGGTATAATTGATATTTATCACGTCTGTTGATTAACTAGTTTTCATAGTAAAACAAGAGAGATTTCTTCTTGTAGATGTAAGTTACCATATGAAACATCTATAAGGAGGAATCTTTCTGCCTAACTAAGGATTTTCAAACTTCTTCAAAACTTTATTTCACTTTAAAAAGTGGATGAAATTTAGCTGATGCTGGGTTTGTAGGTGTAGCACTATTTGAACCATTGATTGAATCAGTCCGATAACCTTAAGGGGTAGTCGGGCTGATTTTTTTTGTATCTTTGAATCTCACTTGCTTTGAGGTCTCACAAAAATACTACACAGAGATCGGTAAGCGAAAATACTAGTAGGTTTAGAGAATATTTAAAGTATTTGCTTTTGTCTAAAATGTGCAATGCTGTTTCTATTTTTGTTAAAAGTGAACAATGTTATTTAGTTACCCATAACCTAAAATTAAATTAAGCAAATACATAAGTAAAAAAAACGAAAAATGGGAGTGTCATACTATGGGACAAACAGTTAAAAATGACCCGAATTATTACAAAAAAATAATTATTGCACTGTTTTTAGGTTGGGTAGTTATTTGGATTTATCGTACAATACTCACGCCAATATATCCACAAATTCAAGAATCGCTAGGGAATATTAGCGATACACAAGTAGGACTTGTTGCTTCTTTTTATTTCTTTGCATATACAGGTATGCAAATTCCATCAGGGATACTCGTTGATAAATTCGGTCAAAAACGAGTATTAATCCCAGCGTTTATCATTTTTGCAGTAGCAGCATTTATAATTGGAACAAGCTCGACTATCACTCAAGTGTATGTTGGCGCCTTATTGGCAGGTCTTTCGACTGGTTCATACTATGGTGCAGCTTTCTCCTTATCGGCTAAACATATGCCAAAAGATAAAAAAAGTTTTTCTAATGCTATCATAAACAGTGGTTCAGCATTAGGTATGGTAATTGGTTTAATAGGCTCATCAGTATTAGTAGGTAGTCTTAATATCAAATGGAATTACATGCTTATTATGGCAGCAATCTTAATATTAGCAGTAACATTTGTATTTGTTTTGATTATTAAACAAGATAAAAAATCAGATACAGAAGCATCTGAAGATAGGAAAACAACGCAAGACGAAGATTCTCAAGGCGCAAATCTATTTTCACCAAGACAATTAGTTGTATATTTTGTATATTTTGCAACATGTTATGGTTATTACATGATTGTTACATGGTTACCGTCATTCCTTGTCGCAGAAAAAGGATTTGAACAAGGATCAGTAGGATATGTAGCTGCTCTAGTTGCAATCGCAGCAGTACCTGGTGCTTTGATATTCTCTAAATATATTGATAAAAATGCACATATGCGTCTGCGCTTAATTTTCCTCTTGTTAATTGGGGCAGCGGTAACAATTGGTTTAACAGTGTTTTCACCTAATCCTGCCGTACTTTATATAGCGTTAATCTTATATGGCTTATTCGGCAAACTTGCAATTGATCCAGTTTTAATCACGTATGTATCTGATTCAGTAGCATCAAATCGAGTTGCTAAAGCATTAGGTTTCTTTAACTTCTTTGGCATGAGTTCATCAGTTGTTGCGCCAACTCTTACTGGTTATATTGGTGATATCACTGGCTCGAAGGTATTAGCATTCTATATTGCAGCAATACTTCTTGCAGTAGCAGCGATTTTATTTTTCCTTGTAGTTATGTTAAGAGAAAATAAAGCAGCTCCTAAATCCCTAGCTAATGAATAAAGCGAGACTTCCATCAGTGGAGATGTTCTTCATCTTCCACTGATGGTTTGCTTTGTGATATATTTAGGCACATTTCATGCATTTTTAACTGTGGAAGACAACAGAATATTTTTCCATTTCATGTATAAAAAAGTATCCCGCTAAAAAGCATTCATATAACTGCTTTTTAGCGGGATTTTATGTGTGATATAGGTATCAATTATGCCTCGGCATAACTGTGTCCGAGCATTCATCTCACCACCTATAGAGATGGTGAGATTGATGTAACTGACGTTGCACTTACGTTACAAAAAATATTTGCTGAAAAGTTAAAACGTTATTTTTTCTGATGCATATAATGCCAATCTAATATCCAATGATGCTTCAGAAGCTTCAACAGACTGACCTAAAATTTCTTCGCATTTTTTAATGCGATATTTTACTGTATTACGATGAATAAAAATATCTTCTGAAGTCTTTGTGAGGTCACAATGGTTCGCCAAATAAATTTTTAAAGTATGTTTAAGTTCTTTTTCCTTCGTCGTTTTCGGATAGGCTAATGGACCTAATGTATACGTGAGAAACGGTTTTAACTTATTAGCTGGAATGAGCTGTAATAATTCTTCTACACTTTTGGATTTATAGAGCTCTATAAAACCAATTTCACTATTTTCATACTTATTATCAAAAGCTTCATTCGCTTCGAAAAAAGTTAGTGGTAACTGTGAGAATTCAGAGACTTCATTACCAATCCCAAAGGATAATGAATTATTAAAAATTTTTTGATACTCTTTATTGAGATATTTGCAGTAGTCTAAATAATATTGATGTCTCGTTTGTAAAAGTATCGTAAATCGATGATTACCTGGAGACGTATATATACTGATAGTGGGATCAATGTCAATCAACTTATGCGTTAGCCATTCAAAAGTCATTTGATACCGCTCATTCAAATAAATATTATTTTCCACATCCTGCTCTTTGTCAATCGCACAAATTATCACTTGATAGTAATTTGAGGGTTGGATATGATGCTTTTTTAAAAACTCTGGGTGCTGCTTTAACGAAATAAGGTTATCAGGATGTTCAGACATGAGTGATTCGAAAAATTTGCTCACATCTTGTTGTTCTGCTTCCTTAATTTTACTATTTTTATAAATTGCGAGACTGAGTGTATTTACGGCTTGTTCTATTGTGAGTAAACTAAATGGATAACTGAGCGTATTGACATTTGAAATCATAAGATAATATGGAAAATATTTAAATGCAGGAACCTCAAATATAATATGTTCTTCTTGGAAAGATGCTCTATTATTAGGTGAAATCTGCTTGGAATTTAAACATCTTTTGAAGTAACTGAGATTTCTCTGAACATGTTCTGGGTGTTCGTGGAAATGATGACTCATCGATTTAATTTGATGAAAAGGATTTATTAGCATGACAGGGACTCTGAGGAGTCTACTCATACGTTCAATCATCATCTCCAGACTTAACCCTCTCATAAGCATTGTATTTAATTCTTGTTGGATATCTAATGCAAAATACAATTTTTCAGTTTCTTCATCCGAGATATATGATGATATATGATGAGTAATTGATCCTAGATTCCAACATTCGGGAATTCCGATAATCGGGAATTTTAATTCATTTGCGAATTCTATGACTTCATTATCTAATTTTTTTAAAAATCGAGATAACTTGATACCTATGCCAGCAACTTGTATATCATTTAATTCTCTAATGAGGTCAATTAATCCAGATTGATCGTGTTGATAATTCATACCAGTGGTTACGATAAATGACTGTTGTGCTGTAAAATCTTTGATATCAGGTGTTTCTGTAATATCGACCATTTCTACCTCTCTCTCTAAATCGCCTTCGTCATTTAACAATATTAAATCTGAAAATTGTTGTACAGACATTATTTCTTTTAATGTTGTCATAAGAACTCACTCCTTATATCTTTGTTTGAAAAAGCCAAAATAAAAATTAAATATGTATGATGTTACAAAGATAACCTATCACTCTGATAGTATACTATTTTTGAAGGTTATTATACGTATAATCCTTTATTAATAATAAAGGAGAATCATTATGCTTGAACAAGGTCAAGGTATTCAACGAGACACATCGTTTTTTGAAAAGCGCGGTTACAACAAGGATATCATGCCAAAGTCGGTTGAACAAAGAAATTCATCTGCATTTAACTTTTTTACGCTGTGGATGGGGGCAGTGCATAACATTCCTAATTATACAGCTGTTGGTGGATTCTTACTATTAGGTTTATCACCATTACAAGTGATGATATCACTTGTTATAAGTTCATTCTTAATTGCCTTGCTACTTGTTGTAAACGGTTACGCAGGCTCAAAATATGGTATCCCATTTGCCATGCATTTGAGACATACATATGGTGATATAGGTGCCAAACTACCAGGGATATTACGTGGTGTTGTAGCAGGCATTGCTTGGTTCGGTTTACAAACATTTGCCGGTTCACAAGCTTTATTGATTCTAATGAATAAAATTTTTCCGGGATTCAGTGATATTGGGGATGGTACTACAATTTTAGGTATTACTATTCCGGGAATAATTGCATTCTTGCTATTCTGGGTAATTAACTTTGCCATTGGTATTGGTGGCGGTGAAACATTAAATAGATTTACTGCTATCTTAAACCCGCTGATTTATATTGTTTTTGGTGGTATGGCTATCTGGGGCATTAAAGCTGGTGGTGGACTCAGTAAAATTATGAGCTATGAACTGACTACGGAGGGTAGTATTTTATATCCAACCATTTTAGCATTTATCTTAGTGTTTAACTCCTTACTTGGTGTTTGGGCTGCGCCTGGCGCAAGTGTTTCTGACTTCACACAAAATGCGAAATCAACGAGAACACAAATTATCGGACAAGTTTCTGGTATTGTTGTTGCTCATATGTTGTTTGCATTTTCAAGTGTAACAATTTTAATTGGTGGGTCTATTTATTTTGGTCAACAAGAGTGGAATATACTGAATATTATTAACCAATGGGATAATATATGGACGATTTTCTTTGCAACAGGTGTACTCCTATTGACAACAATCTCTACAAATGCAACAAGTAATATTATTCCAGCGGCTTACCAATTAAGTGCGTTGTTTCCAAAGCATATAAATTATCGGCGGGGTGTATGGATTGCATCGATTGCAAGTATTATCACCATGCCGTGGAAGATGATGGAGAATAGTGATAGTATCTTCATGTTTTTAAATATAATTGGTGCCATTCTTGGTCCAGTTGCAGGTGTCATGATTGTAAAATTCTTCTTCATTTCGAAGTGTAGGATCAATATCGAAGAATTATACTTTGATAGGAACAGCAACGAACGGCCAAAAGTGAGAATCAATATACAAGCTTATATTGCGACAATCGTTGGAGTATCCATTTCCTTAATAGGTTTTATACCAAAGTTCCACGTCATTTTGGACTTTTCATGGTTTATCGGATTCTTTACAGCAGGTATTTTACTCTTATTATTAAATATTTTTAAAAAATAGAGGGAGATGATTCACATGAAATTCGATTTAATTATAAAAAATGGATTGGTCATTCTAGAAAATGGTGAGCAAGAAGTCGAAATAGGGATAAGGAAAGGTAAAATTGCTGCAATCGGTAAAGATTTAGGTGAAGATGCAGAAATTATTGATGCAAAGGGCTTAATCGTATCTCCAGGCATGGTAGATGCACACGTACATATTACAGAACCAGGAGGAGGCTATCGTGATGAATGGGAAGGTTATGATACAGGTACACGAGCCTGTGCAAAAGGTGGTGTAACAACAATTATCGAAATGCCATTAAACCAAGTACCTGCAACAATTAATGGTCAATCTATCAATGAAAAATTTAAAGCTGGAGAAGGGAAATTATCCGTAGATGTTGCAAGCTATGGCGGATTAGTGCCATTTAACTTAGACGGCGGTATTCAAGAATTAGATAGCAATGGTGTTGTTGCATATAAATGTTTTGTGGCTACATGTGGTGATCGTTCTATAGAAGGTGACTTCATGAATGTGGATGACTATACCCTATATGAAGGTATGAAACAAATAGCGAAGACAGGTAAAATATTATCTATTCATGCTGAAAATGCTGAAATTACTGATAGATTAGGAGAAATAGCTTATAAAAACGGGGAAACATCATTACGTGCTTATGTAGATTCACGACCTGTATTTACGGAAGTGGAGCCAATTAGAAAAATAATCCTATTTGCTAAAGAAACAGGCTGTCGTGTGCACATCGTACATGTAGCTTGTGAGGAGGGGGTAGATGAAGTTGTAAAAGCGCAGCAAGAAGGTGTCGATATTACATGCGAAACATGTACACACTATCTATATTTCTATAAAGAAGAATTAGATGGTATCGGTCCGGTTGTAAAATGTTCTCCGCCAATCCGTGAACAATCACGTTTGGAAGGTATGTGGAATCGTGTATTATACGGGGATATTTCATTCGTCACATCAGACCATTCACCATGTACACCAGACCTAAAAGACAAGGATAATGCATTTGAAGCTTGGGGAGGGATTGCAGGTGTACAAAATAACATAGATGTATTATTCGATGAAGGTGTACAAAAACGTAACATGTCATTAGCACAATTTGCAGCGATTATTGCTACAAACCCTGCGCGACGATTTAATCTAGCAGCAAAAGGTAGCATCACAGTAGGGAAAGATGCAGACTTCATATTTATTAAGAAAGATGCACCTTATGAATTACAAGCCGAGGACTTAGCATACCGACACAAAATCAGTCCTTATGTGGGGCGTAAAATCGGTGCACAGGTAGTGAAAACATTCCTTCGCGGTGTTGAAATCTATGACAAAGAAAAAGGGATTACAGACAAAAAAGTAGGGCTATTTATCTCTTAAGTAATGAGCAGTAGGACCCCATTTCTCAATTAATATATTATAGAAATAAACTACTTAGAAAGAAGTGACAACTATGTGGTATCAACAATACGATCCACTTGGAAACGAAATAGTGAGTGGAATCATAGCTTTCCTTCCCATTCTCTTATTTCTACTAAGTTTAACAATCTTTAAATTAAAAGGGATTTATGCAGCAGCATTAACATTAGGAGTTACTCTTGTCATTTCTGTCGGAGTCTTTGGAATGCCGATTACTAAAGCTTTTGCGGCAATTCTTTTCGGTACAGGCAAAGCGCTATGGCCAATCGGTTATATCGTTATTATGGCTGTTTGGTTGTACAAGATTTCTGTTA
Organism: Lysinibacillus parviboronicapiens; assembly: GCF_003049575.1. GTDB lineage: Bacteria > Bacillota > Bacilli > Bacillales_A > Planococcaceae > Lysinibacillus > Lysinibacillus parviboronicapiens. The sequence goes on from NZ_PYWI01000034.1 coordinate 10,210, forward strand.
AAGCCGGAAAATTTGAAATAGTACGTGGTAGTATCGCTAGTATTACCGAGGATCAACGTCTTCAATTATTGCTTATTGGCTTTTGCTTTAATGCCTTCTTGGAAGGAGCAGCAGGTTTAGGTGTTCCAATCGCAATTTGTGCAGCATTACTTGTGACCCTCGGCTTTAAACCAATTAAAGCTGCTGGTCTTTGCCTAATCGCCAATGCCTCTACAGGCGCATTCGGTACAGTTGGGATTCCGGTTATTACAGGTGCTCAAGTAGGTGGTATGGAAATTTTAGAACTTTCTAAAATGACGGCATTTATGTTACCTATGATTTCATTTCTCGTTCCGTTTATCCTCATCTTTATTCTAGATGGATTTAAAGGAATAAAAGAAATATTCCCAGCAATTTTTATCGTCAGCGGAGTATTTTCGGGACTTCAATTACTAACGATTGCTGTTATCGGTCCGGAGCTTGCGAATATTATCCCTTCTTTAGCTACTATGGTAATTTTAGCTGTATTCTTAAGAAAATGGCAACCTAAAACGATTTACCATGAACCTGGTGTAAAAGAAACAGGGAATTTAACAAACCACTCTATGAAAGAAATCATGGTAGCATGGTCACCATTTTATTTACTCACAGGTGTTATAGCCATTTGGAGCCTTCCAGTATTTAAAAATTTATTTGCAGCTGGTGGTGTACTTGATTTTACAAACGTGGCCTTGAAAATCCCAGGATTACATGATCAAATCTTTCGCACACCACCGATAGCAACAGAAGAAACACCTATGTCAGCTATCTTAAATCTTAACTTTGTTTCAGCAACAGGGACAGCGATTCTGGTAACGATTATTTTAACAAGTATTCTATTTCCTGCATTAAACATAAAGCAAACCGTTAATTTGCTAGGTGACACTATTAAAGAACTGTGGTTACCGATTTTTACTATCGTTCTTGTAATGGCTTTTGCAAATCTCTCTGACTTCTCTGGACTAAGTACTTCACTGGGACTTGCACTTGCAAAAACGGGTGACTTCTTTCCATTTGTTAGTCCAGTATTAGGATGGATTGGTGTCTTTCTCACTGGATCTGTTGTTAATAATAACGCGCTATTTGGTAGCTTACAGGTCGTTACTGGGACGCAAGTTGGTATTTCACCACCTTTGTTAATGGCAGCCAATACAGCTGGCGGAAGCGTGGCAAAATTGATTTCACCGCAATCTATCGCTATTGCAGCAGCAGCTGTTAATGAGACTGGGAACGAATCAAAAATTTTTCAATATACATTACGATATAGCTTAGGATTGCTCCTTCTCATATGTATCATGACATTTGGCTTATCGTTTATCCTATGATGATTTTAAAATGAATAAACCACATAGTAAATCAGAGTTTTCACATTGATTTACTATGTGGTTTTTGTTTTTTGTAAAGATAAATTCAATTCCCTCAGCTATTTAATACTGTTTGGAGTCGTCTGAAAAAGTTGGAACTTGCTCCATACGTATGACTTCTTAGTAGCCTATACGTAATCGACAGCTAACTGCTTTTTTGGACTTGCCTCTTAATTTTAACTACCGCATCCTAAACAAAAACTATATTTGTTGATAGTGCATAAAAAGACCTTTCATAATTGTTCATTATGTTAATGAACGATTGTGAGCAAAAACCTATAATAAAAATGAATTAGAGGAAGGAGTGAAAGAGTAATGGATATTCAATTAACTTTTGATGCTTTAGATAAGAAATTCACTAGTTTTGGTGGCTTAGAACAAGGTGGAATTACACGTCTGTTATATTCTCAAGAATGGAATGATGCAATTCGTGAGTTGGAAAAAACATTCAAAGAAGAAGGCTTAGAAGCAAGCTTTGACGACATCGGAAACTTATCTGGACGTCTTGTTGGAAGTACATATCCAGAAGAAACAATTTTGACGGGATCACATATCGACACAGTTGTTGAAGGTGGTCATCTAGATGGGCAATTCGGTATCTTATCTGCACTTGTGGCTGTGAAATATTTAAAAGAAAAATATGGTCAACCACTACGATCGTTAGAAGTATTATCACTTGCAGAAGAAGAAGGTAGTAGATTCCCTTACGTATTTTGGGGTAGTAAAAACTTCTTTAACTTAGCTAAAAAATCAGATGTCGACACAATTGAAGATGCTGAGGGTATCAAATTCGAAGATGCAATGCGCCAATCAGGCTTTGATTACCGAAAAACAGAGGTCGTTCGTAAGGATATCAAAGCTTTTGTTGAAGTGCATATTGAACAAGGTAAAGTGTTAGAGTCAGAAAACAAAACGATCGGTGTTGTAAATGGGATTGTTGGCCAGAAACGCTATACTATCAACTTAAAAGGCGAAGCAAACCATGCTGGTACAACACCAATGTCATTACGTCGAGATACAGTTGTTGCTTATAGTGCAATTGTTACAGATTTAACAAAACGTGCTAGAGAAATTGGAGAACCACTTGTGTTAACGTTCGGTCATGTCGTACCTTTGCCAAACACAGTGAATGTGGTTCCCGGAGAAATTACTTTTTCAATAGATTGTCGTCATATTGATCAACAATTATTACATGATTTTGCGACAGAAATAGAAGACAAAATTAAGTTAGTCGCTGAAGCAAATGACATGACTTATGATATTCATTTATGGATGGATGAGGCACCAACATTGATGGATAAAGAAATTGTTCAAATAATTGAACAAGCAGCAAAGAATAATGTTGGTGATCGTTATAAAGTGATGCCATCAGGTGCTGGTCATGACTCACAAATCTTTGCGGAGTATGTTCCAACAGCAATGATATTTGTACCCTCTATTGGCGGAATTAGCCACAATATTAATGAAGAGACGAAGATAGAAGACCTTGTTAAGGGGATTGCAGTATTGAGCGAAGTACTTTATGAACTCGCATATAAAGAATAAAAATAATGTAAAAGGAGCCAGATACTCATGGGTTACTTAAATCAAGTTCAAGGATACAGAGAAGGTTTATTAGAAACACGTTCTGTGATTAAAAAAGACAATTACGCGTTAATTACACCAGATGGCCTAGTTAATAATGTTGTACCTGGCTTCAAAGATTGTGACGTCACAATCTTAGGGTCTCCACGTTTAGGTGCAAGATTCGTAGATTACTTAGTAACAGTTAAAAACCAAGGCGGAAACAAAACTGGTTTCGCTGGTGATGGTATTCAATCATTTGTATACGTTGTGTATGGCAAAATCAATGCTTATGCGGATGGTGAAAAATACGAATTAACGGAAGGTGGATACTTATATGTACCTTCACACTTACAGTTGACTTTTGAAAATCATAATAACGGTGAAGATAGCCGCTTATTCTTATATAAAAAACGTTATCAACCACTTAAAGGACACCCCCTTAAAGGGCATACACCAGAAGTCGTGACAGGTAATGTGAACAACATCGTACAAGAGCCATATGAAGGTATGAAAGAAGTATTAATTCAAGACTTATTACCAAAAGAAATCGGTTATGACATGAACATTCATATTCTTGCATTCAAACCTGGTGCTTCACATGGTTACATTGAAACACACGTTCAAGAGCACGGCGCTTACGTTTTAAGTGGGCGAGGTATGTACAACCTAGACAACGAATGGATACCAGTTGATAAAGGTGATTATATCTTTATGGGCGCTTATGTACCACAGGCAACCTATGCAATTGGTTTAGATGAACCATTCGCATACATTTATTCTAAAGATGCAAACAGAGATATTGATTTATAAAAAGTGTGCATATTTATCTCCGACAGTTATTGAAAGATAAATTAGTGAAAGCAGATTTACCCTGAACAACAAGCGGAGAAATGAACTGACTTCCTCATCTATGTGAATGAACGTAGTGTTCATTCACATAGCACAGTCAGAATGCAGTATATGACGGTTGATATTTTAACTTGTTATTAAACTTAAAATACTTTGGTGGCAAGGAGCAACTCCTAGATAAAATGTCCCAAATGGCACGAGGATTACTTGAAGTATTTGACAAAGTGTGAAATTCAAGTAATGAGAAAAAAGGCATCTCGGCTACAAAGAAATTCTAGATGATTTAGAATCCGACAAAATATATTAATCATGTAAGGGGTTAACAAGATGCGTGTATCTAAAGAAGAACTATTTAATTTAATGAAACAAAAGTTTATAAAAGCTGGATTAAACGAAGAAGCGGCACATGATGTTTCAGATGTATTAACATACGCCGATCATAGAGGCATTCACTCCCATGGGGCCGTACGTGTTGAATATTATTCTGAGCGAATCGCAAAAGGCGGTATTACAGCAAATCCAAACTATACATTTGAACAAACAGGGCCATGCTCAGCTGTCTTTGATGGGGATAATGGCCCAGGTCACCAAATAGCAAAACAAGCGATGGAAAAAGCCATTGAAATGGCAAAGAAATCAGGTGTTGCCGTTATTGGTATGAAGAACATCTCGCATAGTGGTGCATTAGGTTACTTTGTTGAAATGGCAGCAGAACAAGATATGGTTGCTTTAAGTATGTGTCAATCAGATCCTATGGCCGTGCCATTTGGCGGAACTGAACCATATTTTGGGACAAACCCAATTGCTTATAGTGCACCGTCTGCTGATGACCGTATCATTACATTTGATATGGCGACTACTGTTCAAGCATGGGGCAAAATCTTAGATGCAAGAAGTAAAAATGCATCGATTCCAGATACATGGGCTGTTGATGCTACTGGTGCACCTACGACGAATGCCAGAGATGTTCATGCACTTCTGCCAATTGCAGGTCCAAAAGGATACGGCTTGATGATGATGGTAGATATTTTATCAGGTAGTCTTCTAGGAGTCCCACATGGTATACATGTGTCTTCTATGTATCAAGACTTAACTAAAGGACGCGATTTAGGTCAACTTCATATCGTCATTAACCCTGCCTATTTCACAGATTTGAATGCTTTCAAGCTACAAATTACAACAATGCTCAATGAATTAAAAACACAGCCAGCGGCAGAGGGCTATGGAGAAATTTATTATCCAGGTGAACGCGGTATATTAAGAAGTAAGGAATATGATAAGGAAGGTATTGAAATCGTAGACGACATTTACAACTATCTTGTGTCAGACGACGTTCATTACGATCGTTATCATGGAAAAAATAGATTTGCAGAATAATAAAATGGAGGAACATTATGTTATACACAATTATAAAAGAAAACACTTATAAGGACTCTATCGTGTTAATGCTTTTATCAAATAAGTTATCTGCAATTGATGGCGTGAACAAAGTATCAATCATGATGGGAACTCCGGCCAATAAAGATATTTTCAAATCTTCTGGCTTAGGCACGGATGAATTAGAAAAAGCAAAACCAAATGATATCGTTATCGTTGTGGATACAGATCAGGAAGAAAAAGTAGCAGAAGTGAAAGAAGAAGTAGAGGTAGCATTAAAAGGTGAATCAGATTCACAAGACACGTCTAAAGGTCAAGAAGCACACAACTGGAAACGTGCAATGGAGCTTGCTAATAATCCGAACTTAGCGTTAATTTCAATTCCTGGTCAATATGCTGCAATGGAAGCGGAAAACGCATTGAACGAAGGTTTACATGTGTTTATGTTCAGTGACAATGTTTCAAAAGAAGACGAAGTGAAACTGAAACAAAAAGCGCATGAAAAAGGGTTATTAGTGATGGGTCCAGACTGTGGTACTGCACTTATTCACGGCGTACCCCTTGCTTTTACAAATAACGTAAACGAAGGCGATATCGGTATTGTTGGGGCATCAGGTACAGGGATTCAAGAAGTAACAACAATTATTGATCGTTATGGTAAAGGTGTTACAAACGCTCTTGGTACAGGGGGACGTGATTTATCGACGGAAGTTGGTGCGATTACGATGTTAGATAGCATCAAAGCGTTAAACCAAGATCCGAAAGTAAAAGTCATTACAGTGATCTCTAAACCACCTGCAGAGGAAGTACAGCGCAAAGTATTAAACGTACTAAGAAATATTGATAAACCAGTTGTAACACTATTTTTAGGTGACAAACCTTCCTATCAAGAAGAGAACATCTATCATGCTTATACACTTGAAGAAGCAGCGGTTGTAGCTGTCCAATTATCAAATGGGGACAAGCCAAATTTTGAACCAACAACAGTTAGAAATGTAAACGTGTTATTAAAAGATTCACAAGTTGGTATTAAAGGTTATTACTCAGGCGGTACATTAGCAACTGAAGCAGCTATGTTAGTGAAAGATGCATTCAAAGATGAAATATCTGAAGAAAAGAAAGATGGCTATATTTTAAAAACAAAAAATCATGAAATTATTGACTTAGGTGATGATGTTTATACACAAGGTAAACCACACCCAATGATTGATCCTGAAAACCGTATCGAAATGATTGAAAAATCTGTGAACGACCCGAAAACAGCGGTAATCATGATTGATAACGTAATCGGTAACGGTGGTCATGAAGATATGGCCAGTGAACTAGCGCCAACAATCAAACGTATTTTGAACAGTGCACGTCAAGAAGGTCGTGAACTTGCAGTCCTTGCAACAGTTGTAGGTACAGCACAAGATATCCAAGGTTACGATAAACAAATTGACACTTTAAAAGAGAGCGGTGCAATTATCTGTAAGACAAATGACCAAATGGTTCGCACAGCTATCCAACTTGTAGGCGGTAAAGTGGAACAGCCAATCCTTGATGTACAAAAATTTGAATATACACAAGAAGACTTAGTAGTAGACGAAAAAATTATGTCCTTCATTAATATGAAACCAAGCGTTATCAATATTGGGCTAAAAAGTTTTACTGAAGCTGTTCAAAACAGTGGCTCAGAGTGTGTTCAATTTAATTGGCGCCCAATTGCTGGTGGGGATGAGAAGTTAATGAAAGTACTTCAATTCTTAAACTATTACGAAGGAGGTACAATCTAATGGGTTACAGAACAATAAATGAAGCAAACGAAGCCGTTATCCAGAAGATCATAGCAGCAGCACCATTCTTAACGGATGTTGTACCAGCTAAATCTGTGATTCCTGAATTAGAAGATTACGTACTATTGCACGCTGGACCTCCAATTAAATATAAAAACATGACAGATCCTATGCAAGGTTCCTGTGTTGGCGCAATCCTTTTTGAAGGATGGGCAGAAGACGAAAAGAGTGCACGTGAATTACTTGAAAACGATAAGGTCAAATTCATTCCATGTCACCATGTAAATGCAGTTGGACCAATGGGTGGCATAACATCACCTAACATGCCAGTCCTTGTCGTTATTAACAAAGAGAGTGGTAACGAAGCGTACTGTCAAATGAACGAAGGGATTGGCGCGGTATTACGCTTCGGCGCTTATAATGAGCAAGTCATCAATCGTTTACACTGGATGAAAGATGTATTAGGTCCAGTATTAAGTAAAGCATTGAAGACATTTGATGGAGGCTTGAACGTCAACGTATTGATTGCAAAAGCTATTGCAATGGGTGATGAATTCCACCAGCGTAATATTGCAGCTTCACTTGCATTTTTAAAAGAACTATCTCCAGTAATTGCATCATTAGAAGACGTTGAAAAAGAACAACGTACAGAAGTAATCCAATTCTTAGCGGACACAGACCAATTTTTCTTAAATATTGCAATGGCGACTGGCAAAGCGATGATGGATGCAGCACGTACAATCGAACACGGTACAGTTGTTACCGCAATGTGCCGAAACGGTGAAAACTTTGGTATCCGTATTGCGGGTATGGGAGACGAATGGTTTACTGCTCCTGTTAATACCCCTCAAGGATTATATTTCACTGGTTACTCAGCAGAAGATGCAAACACAGATATCGGCGATTCAGCGATTACAGAAACAATCGGTGTTGGTGGTATGGCGATGATTGCAGCTCCTGCAGTAACACGCTTTGTTGGTACAGGTGGATTTAATGATGCGCTTGAAATAAGTAATCAAATGACTGAAATCTGTATCAGCGAAAACCCTAATTTTGTCATCCCAACTTGGGACTTCAAAGGCGCATGTTTAGGTATCGATGCACGGAAAGTTGTTGAAACAGGGATCACACCAGTTATCAACACTGGTATTGCCCATAAAATTGCGGGGTACGGACAAATTGGTGCCGGTACAGTCCATCCGCCAATCGAATGTTTTGAGAAGGCAATCACGGCATATGCTGAAAAGCTAGGTTTTAAAGGATGATTTTACAAGCAAGTGCGATTGGTTCAATCGCACTTCAATTATTGAAAGAAGAGAAAACCTTTACCGTGCACAGTATGTTTGAAAAAGGTTTGAATATTGTTGATCGAAATGGTGAATTAATATTTGTTGGGACCAATGAAAATGGTACATTTCCGTTCGGGATTTTGCTTGACCCTCAAACTAAACAAACGGTAAAGACCAATATTAGGGTAGGAGATACATTAATATTTCGCAATAATCGCCTTTTTCATAACCGTTTTGAAATGGTATTTAACGTAAACATACTACCGTTATATATGGATTTTGAACATGCAAATATAAATAAATTAATAGAAAATTTTAAATACATTTCATTCACATCCTATGAATCAACAGATTTTGAACCTGCACGTGTATTGTCTTTGATAAATAAATTACACGATCCAACCCAAAATCTTGATGAGGTATTTCGTTACTTTATTGGACGTGGACAAGGTTTAACACCAACAGGTGATGATATACTGGTCGGCATATTATACGGTCATTTTCTAAATAATTTTATCGAATTTAAACATCTCGAAACACTAAGAGCTCTAATTAAAGAACCTTTAACAACTATCGTTAGTCAGCGCTTTTTAACTTGTGCTATAGACGGTGTATTTAGTTCGAAGATTACAGCATTGCAGCACGATCCATCTCTAGAAAGTATGGAAAATCTTATAGAAGTAGGCTCTTCATCTGGAATGGATACGCTATATGGCATTTACTTGTCTTTAACTAAGGAGTGAAAGAAATGGGGAAAAGGGTAGTTATTGCATTAGGAGGTAATGCAATTTTACAGCCACAACAAGAAGCAACATATGATAATCAATTCAAAAACGTAATATCTGCAACACGCCATATGGTAGAAATTAAAGAAGCGGGTCATAAAATCGTGATTACCCACGGCAATGGTCCGCAAGTGGGGAATATTATTGCTCAAAACGAAGCTGCTAAAAATGTAGTCGAACCACTACCGATCCATGTTTGTAACGCTGAATCACAGGGTTTCATTGGTTATATGATGGAAACAGCTTTAAAAAACCATATTAAAGAACGAGGCATTACTTCAAATGTGGTTACATTGTTAACAATGGTTGAAGTGGACAAGGACGATCAAGCATTTAAAAATCCGACTAAACCAATCGGCGTATTTTTCTCGGAAGAAGAAGCACAGCGTTTAGAAAGACAAGGCTTTACTATGGCAGAAGATGCAGGTCGGGGATATAGACGCGTTGTGCCTTCACCAGAACCAAAAGTGATTCATGGTATAGATGAAATTCAACGTTTAATGGATGAAACGATTGTTATTTCATCTGGTGGTGGCGGTATACCTGTATATCGTGAAGACAGTGGTCAAATACATGGTATTGAAGCAGTCATCGATAAAGATCGTTCGGGATTAAAGCTTGCACAACAAGTGAATGCGGAAGTTTTCATGATGTTAACAGATGTACCAAATGTCTATATTAATTTCGGTAAAGAAAATGAGCAAAAGCTAAGCCACATTACTGTAGCAGAAGCTGAACAGTATGTTGCAGAAGGACAATTCCCGGCTGGTAGTATGTTACCAAAAATGCAAGCAGCTATCGAATTTGCGAAATTAGGGAAAGAGTCAATTATTTGTTCATTGGATCAAGCGGTAGCTGCTTTAGACGGAAAAGCTGGTACACGTATAACGCTATAAGTTTATCTAGAAGAGCGTGTTCGAAATAATATGAAGTTTGTAACGTCTTGGAGTGAGCAATAGCAGTGTCAAGACGTTGCAAACTTCATGTCGTTTCTTACTGCGATATTCATGCATATAAATCGATCGTTTTTAAGAATTTTAAGCGTCCAAAACTACTTATCCTGAAAATGGATAAATAGTTTTGGATTTTTTTGTATTTAAAAATATTACAGTTTTAGGCTTTTTATTTTAGAAGTTGAATAATTCCTTCCGGTTGTTTATTTGATTGAGCAAACATTGATTGAGTAGCTTGTAACAAAATATTATTTTTTGTGAATATCATCATTTCTTTTGCCATATCAGTGTCTCGAATACGTGATTCAGCTTCAGTTAAATTATTGGAAGTATTACTAATGTTATTCATCGCATGTTCTAACGTATTATTATAAGCTCCAAATTTACTTCGATGAAAGGATACAGTTTCTATTGCGTTATTTATACTAGTTATTGCAGAATCAGCGCTTGATTGTGAAGTTAAATCTAAATCACTCATTTCTAAGGTTTGATATCCTAACATCACATAGCTTAACGTTCATATTCTGGCTACTATTAGCACCTACTTGAAAATGTAAAATTCCATTCGATGAACTACTCTGGTTTGATTCATCCTGATTATTTATTATATTAAAAGACAAATCCTCTGTCTCGAATAGTAATTCTCCAACTGCATTACCAGAAAAATTGTTAATGCTATCACCAATCTTTAAATGCAAAATTCATTGCTCCTATTTATCCTAAAGTACCTCATTTCAACTATAAAGATACGTATCCAAAAATTCTAAACCTATATAAAGGGATGCTTGCAACTGTTGAAAATTCGAATCAATTAACGATTATGGGAGATTCGGCAGGCGGTAATATAGCACTTGGCCTGGCTCATCTTTTAAAAATGAACAATTTACCTCAACCGAAAGATATTATTTTATTATCAGCATGTGTCGATTTGAGTTTTGAAAATCCTCTTATAGCTGAATATGAAGAAAAGGATCCGATGTTAGCTAGTGAGGGAATGGAAGTCATTACAAAGATTTGGGTAGCTGATAAAGATTTAAAAGACTCACTAATTAGTCCAATATACGGTGACTTTAAAGAACTTGGGAAGATTACTCATTTTATTGGAACGCACGAATGTTTATATCCAGATGCAATAAGACTGGATGAACAACTTTCAGAACAGGGAATTGAAATCAATACCTTTGTTTATCCTAAAATGAATCATGTGTTTGTTGTTATGCCAATTCCTGAAGCTCAAGATGCTCAACAGAAAATTATTAATATACTAAGTTAATTTAAAGAAATGAGTGATAACTGTACTTGAAGCGGCCACCAGGAGGGAAGTCTTCGTTTAGACAAGAGGCAGAGATTCTAAAAAAATGACAGCAATTTATAACATAAAAAGGAGTGTTTCAAAGTTCAAATTTAGACTTTGAGCCACTCCTTTTCTGGCCTTATTGAGCAGCAAGGGTAATTATTACACCTTTGATTTTTTGTCAGTTAGCACGCTTTGTGTCCTTTGATTGATTAGATTTAAGACTGTTATATACTTTTGAAAATCTTCAGTCGTAAATTGCTCGAGGTTCTTCAAATGACTTCGATATTCCTCTAAATCTAGATTTTTATGATATTCATAAACTATTTTGCCTTTTGGTGTTAACTCAATATTTAATTCCCGATAATTGTCCACATTTCTATATTTAATGACTAAACCCTTTTTAATTAGTTTATCAACCATTTGAGAAACAGCACTTTTTGTGCAATTTTTAATATCTGCAATTTCAGAAGTAGTCGTTTTTACTTGATCTCCAATTAAGTTGAGTGTATGAACTTCTATCATATACAATTCATCTTCTGTTCCATATTTTCTTGGAATATTTTCATATGAACTAATAAGTCTAGATGTCTCGTAAAGCGTTTCCATTAGCTCATAAAAAACCTTCTTTTTATCCACAATGCATCCTCCTCCACATAATTGGTTGCCAATTTAATTTAATTTTAACATATAAAAATCTATATTTAACTTTTGTTTCGAATCTAATTAATTTCAGGAATATTCAGAAATTAATATTGACGTTTTTACAGTTAAGGTGTTAAACTGATAAAAATTTAATCTAAACGTGTCGAAAATTGCGATAAAGTAGAAAATTGAACACAACAAGAGGTGGGAGAAGCATTGAAATATAATTTTGATGAAGTAGTTAATCGTAGAAATACTTATTCTTTAAAGTGGGATGGTGAAGATTTAATTAAAACAATGGGATATACAGAAAGGTATGACTATGAGACCATTCCACTATTTACAGCAGATATGGATTTACCCGTACCGCAACCACTGATAGATGCACTACATAAAACAGTTGATCATCGTATTTTTGGATATTCTGTTTTTCCGGATGCGTATTTTGAATCAATTCAGCATTGGTTTAAAAAGAGACATGATTGGACCATCAAAAGAGAAGAGATTGTATATAGCCCTGGAACAGTACATGCCTTGAATATAGCAATAAAAGCTTTCACTAAACCTGGTGACGGTATCATTATTCAACGTCCTGTTTATCCACCGTTCACAGTTTTGATAGAAGGAAGTGGAAGAGCTGTGCGAAATAATGCGTTGAAATGTGACGCTAAAGGGTATTACACAATTGATTTTGAGGATTTTGAAGCCAAAGCAAAAGAAGAAAATACAACAATGTTCATTCTCTGCAGTCCACACAATCCGACTGGAAGAGTTTTAACATATGAGGAATTAAAAACACTTTCAGAGATCTGTGCAAAAAATAATGTAATTATTGTAGCTGATGAAATTCATGGGGATCTTATTAGAAAAAATCAAAAATTTATACCTATCGCAAAAGTTGCAAACAGTACGGATCATATCATCACGTGCACAGCCATTAATAAAACATTTAATGTTGCAGGCCTGCACTGTACAAATGTGATTATTTCAAACCCTGAGATTAGGAAAATCTTTAGCGACACAATGGGGATGCAGTTACCTTCACCGTTTACTATTGCAGCGCTTATAGCTGTCTATAACGAAGGAGAAGAATGGTTAGCGCAAATAACTGAATATATTGACGACACAATAAAGTATGTGAAAAATTTCTTAGGTGAACAAATGCCTACAGTCAAAGTTAGGATCCCTGAAGGAACGTATGTACTTTGGATGGACTTTAGTGGATATAGACTTTCATCTCAAGAGATTCATGATCGTATCTATAACAAAGCCAATGTCATACTTGAAGATGGTCACTTGTTTGGTATAGAAGGTAAATATTTCCAAAGAATATGTATCCCTTCACCAAGACCACTTATAAAAGAAGCACTTGAAAGAATCGCTTTAGAATTCCAAGATATCGAATCTAATAACCAATCAGAAAGGGAGTATATAAAATGAAAACGAGCGAATTTAAGCTTGATGCGTTAAAAGCTGCAAAAGAAATAGAAGACTATGTAATTGAGATAAGAAGAGATCTCCATAGACACCCTGAGATCGGATTACAGGAAGTACGGACAATGAGAGTGGTTACAGATGAGTTAACTAAATGGGGCATTCATTATGAAATTGTCCCTAACGGCGGAATTATTGGTTATATTCAAGGAAAACAACCGGGGAAAACTTTAATTCTTAGGGCAGATTTAGATGCACTGCCTATGAAGGAAGAGGAAAATAACTTAAAAAAGAATAAAGTAGTATTTTCTGAGTCTGACCAAGCTGCACATACTTGTGGGCATGATGGACATACAGCGATGCTTTTAGGTGTAGTGAAAATCTTGACTCAACACAAAGACAAAATGAAGGGAAGAGTGTTACTAGCTTTTGAACAAGGGGAAGAAATGGGCGGAGGGATTTATAATCTCTGTAAACGATTACACGAAATCGGAGGAGACGGAATTTGGGGTATCCATTTAAAATCTGATCTTCCAACTGGTAAAATTTCTGTTGATCCTGGCCCAAGAATGGCAGCTTCTTTTGTTTTTGATGTCTTAATAAAAGGAAAAAGTGGACATGGTTCAAGACCAGATTTGTCAGTTGCTCCATTAGAATGTTTTACCGATTTTTATAACAATTTAAGAGCGATGAGGTTAAATTCTCTAGACCCTTTTAAAACAATTACCTATTCAATTGGAACGATTAATTCGGGCTCCGCAGCGAATATTATTCCAGAAACTTTACAGTTCTCAGGAACAGCCAGATATTTAGATTATAACCAAGGTGCCCATGCTGCTAAAGAATTTAAGAGAATCCTAGAAAAAGTCTGCGACCTGCATAATTGCACCTATGAATTTATGATAGAACCTAAAGTATCGGATTTAATTGTCTACAATCAAAAGGATTGTGCACAAATTGCGATTGATGCAGTGAAAAATGCAATTGGTACAGATGCATTACAATCAATCCCTGCTTGGATGGCATCGGAATCATTTGCGTTTTATGAAAAATACTTCCCAGGTGTGTTTGCATTCGTTGGCATACAAAACCTCGAAGAAGGGATTGGGGCAGAACACCATAATGTTTACTTTGACCTAGATGAAGACGCTTTAAAACTAGGTGTGGCGGCTACTGTACAATACACAATTGATTTTCTAGATAGTGAAAAACAAGTACATTTTACTCCGGATAAAAGGGATATAGATAGTCTATTTATTGAAAACGGGTTTTGGCAATTAATTAATAAATAAAAAGGAGATAGAAAAATGACAAAAAAAAGGCTCTGTTATTTACTCACGTTCATTGCCTATTTTGCAATGCCTTTAGGAGTTCCATTTATTAAAAGTGCCGAACCATATATCTTAGGTCTTCCGCTTTTATTATTTTGGATGGTTTTATGGATCTTTTTAGGAACAGGTTTAATGATTATCGTTCATCGTATAAATCCTAGTGTAAAAGAGGAGACGGAGTAATATGATAATTTCAGTTGGAATCATTGCCATTTTCTTAGGTATTGCTTTATTTTTAGGCATCATCGCCAGTAGAGGTAAAGATATGAGCCTAGAACAATGGACTGTTGGAGGCCGTGGATTTGGTTCTATCTTCATCTTCTTATTAATGGCTGGTGAAATTTATACAACAAATGCATTTTTAGGGGTAAGTGGTTGGATGTATGGAAAAGGTGGAGCTGCATTTTTCAATATCGCGATGCTGAACTATGTCATTGCTTACTGGTTGACACCTAAAATATGGGCTTATGGAAAGAAACATAGTCTACTATCACAATCTGATTTTTTTGAAAAGGCATATAATAGTAAAATTCTCGGCACACTTGTAGCCATTGTAGGGTTAGCAGCTTTAATTCCTTATTTAGTCATTCAATTAAAAGGTCTTGGCATTATCGTTTCTGAGGCTTCCTATGGAGCGATTGATCCGAAATTAACAATTTGGATTGGCACAATTGCAATGATTGCTTATGTTATGGTTTCAGGAATTCATGGCTCGGCTTGGACAGCTGTTATTAAAGATTTTCTTATTCTTGGTGTTGTGTTATTCCTTGGTATCTACTTACCTATTCATTATTATGGTGGTATTCAACCAATGTGGGAAGCAATTGAAGCTGTTAAACCAGGATTTTTAACGCTTCCAGACACAGGTTTTAGCGCCTCATGGTATATTTCAACGATCATGTTAACATCGTTAGGGTTTTATATGTGGCCACATACATTTGTTGCTACTTTTTCAGCGAAAAGTGGAAATGCTCTAAGAAAAAATGCCATTATGCTTCCTATCTATGCATTATTTTTATTATTTATCTTATTTGTTGGAGCAGCAGCAATTTTACAAGTACCAGGGTTAGAAGGAGGCGCTGTAGATTTAGCTTTATTTAAAATTTCCACGCAAACATTTAATCCAGTCATCGTTGGCTTTATTGGAGCAGCAGGGTTATTAACTGCAATTGTTCCAGGTTCTTTGATTTTGATGTCGGCAGCTACATTACTTGCGAAAAATGTCGTAAAACCGATTCGACCTCAAACTACCGATCGACAAATTGGTATCATTGCTCGCTATTCAGTTCCAGTGATTGCACTTGTTGCACTTTACTTTACTTTTAGTGGTGGTGGAGCAATTACGCTATTATTCTTAATGGGGTATGGATTAGTTACTCAATTTGTACCAGCAGTTGTATGTAGCTTTTTGAAGAAAAATCCATTAACTGTACAAGGTGTTTTTGCTGGGATTATTGTGGGTGTCACTATTGTAGGTTGGCAAGCAACTACAGGTGCTCATCTAAGTAAGCTGTTTCCAAGCTGGCCATCTTACATACAAGATATCAACATTGGTTTCCTAGCATTAAGTGTAAATATTATAGTAAGTTTAATTGTTAGTGTGTTTACTAGAAAGTTAACTGCTAAAAATGATGAAATTACAGATGAGAAAACAGTAGAAAACCTTCAATAGTACTGTTTGCATTTTCTGAATATTTAAGTGAAATGATTTAATAATAATGTTTTAGCCGAGAAAGCGTTAAAAGCAATTGAATCATATTCTCAAGGAGTTTAGGTCGTATTGCTGTTAATGCGTCCTAAAATAAAGCCGTTGAGAATGACAGTATGATTTAAACCATTCAAGGAGTAATCGCATTTTAACAAGTAGATATAAATAAGAATCCATTTTAATCAAGGATGTGAAAATGGATTCTTTTTATTTGAAATATTAGGATGACAATTTATTTAAGTAATAAAGTAATAAACGAAGTCACCGAAGTTTAAATTATGTACATTTACAGCTGTTTCGTCTCACTATTATTAGTATACTTTTCATTGATACATAACTTCCTATAATTTATATTATGTAAACTAAAATTATTTGGAGTGGAGGAGGGCTTGGATACGTCAACACCCCATAATATCAGTACTTTTTGTACAGATAATAATTATTGTTTAATACACTATCTGGAGGTTTTATACGTGCAACTACATGCTGCCATTGAAAAAAATTACTCAGTTAATACAGTCACTAGTTATGAATACGATTTACAACTCTTCTTTGACCTTTTTAACGGACCATGGCTGTTCAACCTGTTTAAATGAGATTACCAAGACCCAAGTACGTCGCTTTATCCAATATCTATTAGGATCATTAAAACAAAAACCTCGTTCGGTGAACCAAAAAATTTCTTCCTTAAAATCATTCACAAAATATTGTTTAAAGGAACAATACCTTGCTAATGATTTTACGCACGGGATTGAATCGCCAAAGACCGATGAAAGAGTTGCTTATACAATTCAACATTATTCAATTAACGCACCTTGATAGATTAATAAGTCTTTAGTTTTGTCCCCATTTATTTTCGAAAATAAGATGTTCTAAAGAACGTCTTTTTTCCCAATTAGCTAACTCTAAAATGGGCTTTTCTGGGTAATTTTCAGTATAACCGATTGATATAAGAGCAATGGGATCGATGTGTGGTGGTATTTCTAAAATGTCTCTAATATCATTCTTTTTATAAAAACTTACCCACCCCATCGCAAGTCCTTCAGCACAAGCTGCTAACCACATATTTTGAATAGCACAGGCTGTTGATAATATATCTGTTTCAGGAATTGAATTTCGTCCTAATACATGGGAACCTCCTCTTGTAGGGTCACATGTAACACAAATAGTTATAGGAGCTTCTTTTAAACCCTCAATTTTTAAATCAAGGAATTTCATTTTTTTCCCCCCATCATAATGAACAGCTAATGCTCGGCTTTCTTTTTCTGCTGCCCAAGCCAATTTTTCTTTAATTTCGTCAGTGGAAATCAAAATAAAGTTCCAAGGTTGCATAAATCCTACTGAAGGTGCATGATGAGCTGCATTTAATATTCTATGAATAATGTTTTCAGGGATAGGAGTTGATAAAAAACTTCGAATATCTCTCCTATTATAAATAACTTTATAAATAGACTCTCTTTCTTCATTAGAAAACATAAATTTCTCCCCTTTTCTTTACAAAAATGTTTATTTTTAATATTAACTAATTTTTCATTATTCTGCCACGTAAGTTGAAGTAAAAATGCACCCAAAAGCGTGGTTTGGATATGTTTATCCTTATCGTTGTATCCGCATAAATCTGACTCCACCTCTTCTTACTTCGGATTAACATTCGTCAAATCGATTACCACATTTCCGTTCAGTTTCATATATAGATAATGGTACCATTAATAATAGACCGGTTTAAAGACACCATTTGCAGATTTCACAATTGCCTTTGGCTTCTGAATCGATAGTCCTTCTAATAGCCAACGAAGCTTGCTGAGAGAGAGTTCATACTTCAGCGTGTTATCAATTTAATGTATAAAAATGAACAAAGGATATAATTCATTAAATATCTCTAATGGGATAGGAATAATTGATTGGGATGAATTATTTATTTTACGGATTTAGCTTAATTCAGATGTAACGAAGTTTATTCGTGAAAAATGTAACAGTTTTTCAATTACATCTAACGCCGAATCTAAATCTTCATCAAAATGAGCTTTTTATACTAGAAATTCAGATTCCATCTATAACACCTCTTCTTTCCTTACATATCGTTAGGGCATTCTGAATAGTAATTAGTTGCATAAAATTAAAATATTTTTATTATTCTATTTTAATCTAGGTCTGGCTACAAAGCCACAATCTATCGCTATTTGAAACAAGAGCAAACACATCACCTAATAAGGTTGTGCTTGCTCTTGTTTATTCATATTTGCCTTAACGTTGTAAATCCACATTTTTCTAAAGGGACCCCGTTTAAATCTAAATGCTTCACCAATATTTTAAAATAGATTTATCAATTGTTCTATATATTATGTAACTCAATTAAGAAGAGTCGAACATACAAATTTGCACGTCCGACTCTTCAGATATTCCCGTTCTAATATCAAGAATAAAATTATTTGGGGAGGGCTTGGATTCGTCAACTACCCATAATATCTGTCGACAAGAATCTACATACATTTTGGACAAGAATGTCCAGACTTTAGTGTTTTAATTAAGTTGATTCAATAAATTATTCACTTACTCATCTCTTTATGATGAATAAAATATGCATATACCTTATATTCATATTAAAGAAGTAAACCTACTCATTATGGTACATTCTGAATAGGTTTAAATATTAAGAAGCAAAATTAAATAACTATTGATTTAATCTCTTTTTTAAAAGCTTCATAATTAAATTCTTTTAATTCGAACAAATTAGTATTGTTCCAATCGCTTATATCAGATAATTTTACCCTTTTTAATTCTTGTAAAGGTTGTATTTTACTACTTATTTCCTGTGTTATTTTGCTAATCATATTTAAATAATCAGTACTAGGGATTTAATGGCTCGACTACATGCAACATAAAATAATCTGTAATATATCCAGCGTTCATGTAGACAATCTTTTTTTCAAACAGTACGACTTTATTTCAAAGACACAACGATCTTACTACCCACTTTTTATTTATCCCACACTCTCATCTGCTGTACTACTATTTTTTATTACCAAATTAGCCGTTTCACTCGGATGGTTAAGAGGAAAATGATGACCATATGGAACAAAATCAACCTTACCAAGATGCGAAGGAGCAGAATAGCCTCTGTCATAATCCCCCCAAATAATGTGAAGATTATACTTTGTTACTTCATTGAAATCACTTTGATCGTTTTTCAATAGTAAAC
Organism: Lysinibacillus parviboronicapiens; assembly: GCF_003049575.1. Lineage (GTDB taxonomy): Bacteria > Bacillota > Bacilli > Bacillales_A > Planococcaceae > Lysinibacillus > Lysinibacillus parviboronicapiens. The sequence continues at coordinate 29,797 of NZ_PYWI01000034.1, forward strand.
TGTTAAGCTGAACCGTAGTATTTAAAATTCTAGGAGAAGTAAAACTGTTTCTTATTTTTTTAATATAATGTTCAGGGATGCTCTCCGTACTTTCAAACAAACCATTACTTAATACATAACGCTCTATCAAATTAGTAGTTGCCAATTTCAATGTCCATTTGTTCATAAATTGAGGAACATTTATCGATTTAGCATTTTTTTTAGCAACAGGTGGCTGAAGTAAAGTAATTGTATACTTATTATCTATGTACTTTTGTACTAATGCTTCCAAAAGAATATACGCACCAAATGAATGGCCAATTAGATGGGCACCATTAGTAGCTTTCTCCAATAACTTTTTCACTACATTCAAATAGATATTTAAAAGGTTTTTCTCTCGTTTAAAAGGAGAACGTCCCAAACCTGGAAGGTCCATGATCCATACAGGTCGACCCGTTTTTTCATGAAGCTCTTTTCCTAAAGGAAATAAATCCTCTCCATCACTTAATAAACCATGTAATAAAATAAACGGTTTACCCTCTCCTTGTGATTGGTAAATGGTAGTATTATTACATAATGTTCGTTTAAATAAATGACTGTGCTGGCCATTTTGATACATCATGCGATAATCCAGATCAGCTATTACGGCTGGGAGAAATTTCATTACATTTGTCTCCTTAAACCAATCTTCTCCCATAATCTTTTTCGCTGAACCATTTGAAAATGTTCGATTTGTAATAAAGTTCAGCCCATCAGCAGGAATTTGGGTTATTTTGCTTACGCCACTATTCATAAGTGCTTTCATAAATGGCAATGGGGCAGAGATTTTAGGTGCAGTCATATTCATACTTTCTGACATAGCATCTAATAATTCTGAAATATTCTGATCATGTTGTTTATCTTCAACAAGTGTATATGTTTGTATAGTTGGTTGCTCCAATCTGAAAACCTGCACAATAAACTTTGCTAGTTCATCGTTTGCAATAAGTGGTAATCTATATTCCTTACCTCCAGGAATCACTGGCATGAGCCCTTTTCGCATACTCATCACAAGCAAGCCTAAGCCTCCTGTTTGCTCCGTACTCCCTGTTTTACTACTACCAACTACAGTTGGTGGATTAATTACTGAAAGCGGATAACCTACTGTTGATGCCTGCTGACGGATATAAAGATCTGCTAAAAACTTTGTTCTCTCATATGGATTTTTTATTTTCAAAAAATTGTTTCCTTCTTTAAACACATCTATCGCAATCTTACTATTTTTATCATCAAAGGGACTCATATAGCCTACAACATGAATAAATTGTTGCAATCCCTTCAATTGATGAATATTTTTAGCGAATTCACTAATATGTTGGGCACCATTCAAAAATACGGAAGCTGCCTCTTTGCTTGTCGCTTGAATATCCATGGGGCCTCCTGCGTGAATAATCACATCCGTTTTCAATACCCACTCCTTATCTTCAGCACTTAGACCTAAGTCTATTTTCGTTAAATCACCTTCAATAAAGTGCATAACTGCCTCTTTTAAGATGCCTCTTTTTTGATAAATGCGTGTTGCTTTACTTTTCGATCTCACTAATAGAAGAATTGTAACATGCTCTTTGGCTAATTCCTTCACTAATTGCTTTCCAATAAAACCTGTTCCACCAGTTAAAAATACTGTTCTCATAAAAATCCTCCTCGTAGTACTGTTCAGTACTAATTTGATGTAAAAAAAATGCTTCTTTTATCGAAGCAAGTTTAAAAAATGATCTGCTGTTTTCATAATTACAGTTGCATCCTCCAGTGTTTCTGAAATAAATAGCGCTCCTTCAAGATTTGTAATAAAAAGAGATGCAACCTCGTCAATATTAATTGTCTTTCTAAATTCACCATTCTCTACCCCTTGTTTAAGTAATAGAGAAACTTTCGTTTGTAATCCTTTAAAAAAAAGACCTATTTTTTCTTTTACTTTTGTGGCATTTGTAGGACTTTGAATATAAAGCGTAATAAATGGACAGCTCCCCTTATATTCTCTCGTCTGAACTCCTTGTGATATTTGCTTTAAAAACAGTTGGATACGATCTTCAACTAATAATTGGTTTTGAGATAGTAAGCCATCAATTGCAGATTGATACATTTCAATCCAATAATCAACGACCCCTTCCAACAATTCTTCCTTATTAGAGAAGTGATAATACACATTAGACTTTGAAACTTTGCTTACACGAACTAATTCATCCATGCTTGTATAAGCAAACCCTTTTTCTAAAAATAATGTTGCAGCTACTTCAATCACACGTTTTTGATTCATTAATTTTCCCCTTGTCATAATTAGTACTATACAGTACTATAATAGGTGTTGCAAGTATTTTTGTTAGTTTAATAAAAAAATTGATCAAAAAAGCTAAGAATTGCTAATCGAATTTATTATATACTCAAGTTCCGAAATATAATTTCCTTTTGGGTAAAGTGTATAGTATTCTTTGTCACTATTGAAAAATGGATAGTTCTCCTTATGTTTTGGAAAATGTGAGATGTTTGTATTTTTCAATTCTTCGGATTTTATTATATGCACCATACTATTTCCTTTTAAAAACAGAGAATAATAAATTCTTTGAACTTTTATCTAGAAAATCACTTATTAAATTAACACTAGAAAGCATAATATAACAAGAATATTTGATACGAATCATACATATATTGATTTTAATATTTCATTCTAACAGAAGTCTATAATTATCCTAAGGTGGATTTATAAAATATGCGAAAATTATCTATAAAGATAGGATGATGACAATTATTGAAAAATCGGTTCTTGCTATGGTTATTTTACGTGTATTGTCTGGAAGTATTGAAGTAAGTGCTGGATTGTTGATGCTAAAGTTGAATAATTTAGAAAAAGCATTCTATATTAATACAATGCTTGCATTAGTTGGTCCAACAGTTTTAATCGTTACGACAGCTATTGCATTATTTGGACTAGCTGATAAAATCCCTGTGACGAGAATCATTTGCCTATTTACGGGAATTACACTTATTATTATAAGCTCACATGTTAAGTAATATGGACATTCCATTCTTAATCCTTGTTAAACTCTTTATTACAAACTTCACATTTATAAGCCATCCTTTCTAAACAATATCTCTGATTATTCTTCCTAATAATGTTCATTAGTTTAGTTTGCTATAGCGTGTGACGACGCTGTGTTTTTTATGTATAAGTAACCTCTACCTGCACAATTATATTGAGTGTATCACACGCACTTATTCGGTTGTGGCGTTGGTTGACCGTCACATCCTCCCTCATTCAGGGTCACCTTAACGCAGTGACCCTTTTATAATTTCTATTCTCAGATTGTTTAGTAACATTACATTGCATCAGGTAGTTTTCTACTTGAATAAAGAATGAATCTATAAAGCAATTTCTTTCGCCTTAACATCGACCAACAACATTTTTCGACCTCCACCATATTGGTAAATAAGTTTTTCTATCTTTGTTTTTGTCAGTGTACTCTTCATCTTGCTCAGTCCCAAAATCCCCTTAAATTATTTCCAATAAGAAAAATTCTACGATACAATCCTTGACCATTACCTTTATACATAATTCTTCTACTCGTAATGGCTAATATTTCCCCTTCTCCAAAAATCACATGCTTTACTTTTGAGCCAACGATTAACGCGGACTCAGTTGTAATCGTCCGTTCATTGCGGTATTGCTTCAGTGATTTCCACGGACTTTTTGGTGCTTTTTTTGGCAATTCCTGCGGAGCAACGATTTGTTTTAACGTCTTCATGAAAATCGATGGCACCACACTTGTTTTAAAGCGCTTACTATACGAAATTAATTCTAAATGGTGAATCGCACGCGTGATACCGACATAAAAGAGTCGTGTTTCTTCCTCAATTTCTTGTTCCACCTCACTAGGTAAAATCCCCTCAATCAAGTCAATCAAATACACACGGTCAAATTCCAAGCCTTTTGAACTGTGTAATGTTGTCAGTGTAATCGCATTCAATTCATGTTTCATATGAGACGAACGTGCTAAATTTTCAAGCTGCTTTAAACGACCCGCAAATTCGGTCATCGTCGGCGTATGACGAGCAATTAAACCAAGTACATCCACAATATCTAGTAAATTTTCATAATTAAAACCGAGTTTTTCACTCATTTTCTTTAAGGTACGCTCATAACCAAAGTCATAACGGATATGCTCTAGCATGGCTGTTGGCGTCGTTTTATCAAATTGAATACTATCATACGTTTTACGAATCCGTTTAATATATTCAGGCTGATAATCCTTTAACTCAACATACTCTAACAACTGTGTGAATACACAGCCATCTTCCGGCACTTTTTGTAGCGCCTTCAATTGCGTTGGTGTAATATAAGCATTCATTTTTCTGTAAACTTTTTCAAATACCGTGATATTTTTTGTATTGTACGCTAGACGCATGAAGTTCATAATATCCTCCAAGACCCAATGCGTGAAAAAGCGAATCGTCGAATCTTTCATATAGAAAGGCAAACCTGCTCTGTCAAACGCGTCCATAAGCGGAATGGCTGACGTATTATTTCGATATAAAATAGCCGTTGAGCCGCGCTTAGACAGATTTTCCAAATGGTCCACTAAATATTTGGCCTGTAAATTGTAATTCTCTAGGATTTTAAACGAGATTGGCTCTGTTGCAGGATTTTCCGTAAACATTTGTTTGTTAAAACGCTTTTTATTTCGCTGAATGAATAGATTGGCTGGCTCTACAATCGTTGCAGATGAACGATAGTTTTGCGTCATAAGTAAAACATGCGCCTCCGGATATATTTTTCGGAAATTCAACAAATAATCTGGCTCTGCACCGCGCCAACTATAAATGGCCTGATCCTCATCGGCAACGACGCATAAATTTTGATGGACTGCGACGAGCTTCGCGATGATCGCATGTTGAACGGGCGATGTGTCCTGACTTTCATCCGTTAAGTAATAATCGTAACGGCGTTGGTATTGCGCCAGCACCTCTCGATTTTTCGTGAAAATATCATTCGCCATTAAAAGCATATCGTCAAAATCAATTAACAAACGGTCACTACCTGTGCGTTTATATTCCTCATAACGCTGTAAAATCTCGACTTTTCTTGGCACCTTTACTTCTGCAATTGCCCATTCCTGTTCTGGCAGCATTTTATTTTTGATAAACGTTATGTACGTCAGTAGCTCGTCTAACTGATCTTCGGTAATTTTTGTGCCATTTAATTGTTCAAATATCTCGCGAAGCACTCGTTTTTTTGAAACAACACCAGGCTTGTCCGATTCTTCAATGATGCCGTACGAAATGCCCTGGCGTTCAAGTGTCTGCCGCACAACATGAAATGCTAAACTATGAATCGTCGAAAAATCAACCGGAGGCAAATGCGGGAAAAACTTTGCAAAACGTGCCTTCATATCACCGGCCGATGCCTTACTAAACGTGACAGCCTTTATGCGAGAAGGATTCACACCAAGCGCCTCAATCATATAGCCAATACGCATAATAATCGTCGTCGTTTTTCCTGAACCGGGTGATGCCAATAGTAACAGCGGCCCTGTCGTCTGCAACACCGCCTGCGTCTGCACTTCATTTAGACGAACGCCAAGTGAACGCTCCTTTTCCTCAAAAAATGCTTTTTGCGCTCCATTCATATCAATTGCTCCGTTCTAAAAAATCTATACTTCATTATACCAAATGATGAGGATTCATCCGAGGAAAGACGCACAATATTGAAGCAAAGAAAGAGTAAAAGTAAGCGTCAAATAGTGGCCACCTGTTGTTGAGGGGGGTTGTAACATCCAAAGTGCCACTAATATTTCATGTCGTATGAATAAAGCAGCTATACAATAAGGACAATTAAATGTCCCTTTACGTGCAAATACGCAGAATGTGAATACTTGGAAATTATAGCACCTGCATTTGAAGGTTCAATCATAACACTTTGTACTATACAGGTATTGGCAAGAGCTACTATGTGAAGCTTGCACGTCAAATGTACGCCGTAAAATTAAAGGACTATTTTCAATAGTCTGCATCGACATAAAGTTAACAATAATGAGATGGAGCTAAAATATAAAGAGGAGGTAGAAAATACGGATAATCACCTGCATTTTCTACATCCCATAGTTATATTATATCGCTGTGTAACCGCCATCTACTAACAATGTAGCGCCTGTCATAAATTCATTCTCACAGACAAATACACAAGCATGTGCGATTTCGTCGGGCTGACCGAGTCGACCAATTGGATGACGTGCTACTAAGCCTTCATAAAAATCACCAAGAGCCTCTTTATTGACCATACCTGATTCTACATAACCTGGGCATATTGCGTTTGTGCGAATATTTCTGGGAGCATATTCAGCGGCAAGTGATTTTGTTAAAATATTGACAGCCCCTTTAGAAGCATTATAAGCAAATGCCCCAGCTTCCCCAACTGTACCTAGAATAGAGGCGATATTTACGATAACGCCACCGCCTTGCTTTAAAAATTGCTGAATTGCATATTTACTTCCATAAAATACGCTATCTTGGTTGACTTGGATTACTTTATGATAATCTTCATACGACAACTCATGTGTAGAACCAAGTGCTCCAATGCCAGCATTGTTAACGATAATATCAAGTTTACCAAATGTCTCTACTGCAAATTGAACAAGTGATTTCACTTCATCTTCATGCGCGACATTTGCTTTAAAGAATGCAACAGCATGACCGTCTGCCTTTAATGTTTCTGTATGTGCAATGCCTGCCTCTTCGTTAATATCTGATATAACAACCTTAACTCCTTTTGCAACAAATGCCTTCGTAGTGGCTAAACCAATTCCTGATGAAGCCCCTGTTACAACTGCTACTTTTCCATCTAAGTTCATCATTAAGTTAACTCCCCCTTCATTTGATTGACTACATTATAATTGATTGATGCAAAAAGGGTCACTGAGTTGAAAGTGACCCTAATAATAAAATAAATGTGGGAAGATGTGGCGGTCAACCAACGCCACAACCTAAAATAAGTGCGTGCGATACACTCAATATTAATGTGTGCAAATTTAGGTTACCTAATACATAAAAAAGCCGTAGCATCATCACACCCTATAGCTCGAAAAATTGTAAGTGGGATAGCGTTATGCAATAACAACTTGGTGTTTTTTATAAAACATATACTATAGCACGAAATAAACGATTACGAGCTTCTACTTTTACACTGGATTTATGCCATGTTAAAACAAAACACCACTTTACTATCTTTTAAATCCTTCTGTTCCGTTTCACGAATAATTAGTGTGTCCATCCCATCTCCCTCTTAGTATTTTAAAAGGACTGCTAGCTTTCGCTAACAGACAAACTTTTAACAACATGAATTTGATTGATTGGCAAGATTCATACCGCATACACCTGTTTCAGGTAACTCCAATTCCACACGTTTCGAAGCTTCATTATCACCTGATAAATAAGCTGTTATTGAACGGACTTGTTCATAACCTGTTGCCATTAAAAATGTTGGTGCGCGTCCATAGCTTTTGGCACCGACAATATAGAAGTCCTTTTCTGGTTGTCTTAGTATTTCTTCCCCATGTGCTCTTACTGTGCCGCAACTATGCTCATTAGGGTCAATTAGAGGAGCTAGTGCTTGCATACTTTCTATTGTTGCATCAATGGCAAGGCGTAGTTCGCTGATCATCGTAAAATCTGGTCGATTACCTGCGTTGACAATAAGCTCTTCAAATCCTGTTAATACTTTTGGTTCCCCGTTTAAAGTGCCTACAATTTTGATATTCTCATCTTTCTTCAACTGTGAGATATAGAAAGGTGTTATTACCTCAATCTTACCTGTATCTACTAATTCGCGAATACTTACACCGAGTGCGCCACGTGCTGCCAATGCATCTTTTTCTTCGCCACCATAGGCTTCTTCTACAGATCTTTTACGCATAATCCATACTAGCTTTGTTAAAGGATTTTCTTTTTGTAATTCCGCAAGTGACAGTAAGGTATTGATAGCTGAATGGCCACCACCAATAACAGCAATCTTCTTATTGGCATATCTCTTAGTATTCGAATTTATATCTGGAATACCATACTCAATGTGATCGGCTAATGCTAATTCATTTTTCAGCCATACACCTGTAGAATTTGCCGGGTTTGGATTCCCCCATGTACCCGTCGCATCAATAACAGCTCTCGCCTCCATGATACGGATATCATTCTCTTGTTCAAAATAAATATTAAAAGACTGTTCTACTCGATTTTTTGTCTTCATCTTATCATTAAATTGTCGTGAAATCCCTACTACTTTTGAGTTCAATTGAATGTTAGGCTTTATTTGTACTAGCTCAGACAAAGGTTTTAAATATAGATCAATTAATTCATTTCCTGTCGGTAACGTCTCTAAATTAGGTTCTATCCAACCGGAGGCATCTAATAAAGCTTTGGCAGCTTTATTGATGTTATATCGCCATGGTGAAAATAATGTAACATGCCCCCAACTACGAATATTGTGTGCTATCTCACGCCCAGCCTCTAGTAAAATAAATGCTTGCTTTTGTTCCACTAAATGAGCAGCTGCAGCTAATCCAATTGGACCTGCGCCAATTATTACTATCGGTAGATTCTTATCGGAATTATTAACAGTCTCCTGTACTTCAATATCCTTAGCAGTAGTACAACAAGATCCATTTTGTTTGATTATTTTTAGTGTTTTCATCATTAACTTCTCCTCTTTCATTCTTTATATAAGCATTCTCTTATATAAAATGTATTTTTAACGTCTAGCAGTTAGCTAGACGTTAATTTAAGCTTTGTGTGTGTAATTAACACACTTCAATTTCACACATTGTTTTATCAATTTCTTTTATAGCTTTTTCGAATTACAACCATGTAGAAGTGCGATCCATATCTCCTTTAAAGAAGAAATTAAAAGCAAACTCTTTAGCCTGTATCAATCTGTATTCTCTACTATTCATAATTAACTTTAGATAAGCAATAAAATAATCTTTAGTTAGCTAGCATGATTTATTGATTTTTTAATCCACCATTCAAATTGCAAAGACAGACAGTATATTCAAGTTCTCTGGTTAGCAAAGTTTCGGAGAGTATCCTACCAATATATAAATCTTTTTCAATTTATTTTAGCTCCACAGCTACAAATTGCTCAATGCGTTTACCAATAGCATCACGTACATTTTGGAATACAGTCCATTTTTCTTCATCTGTACCTGTTGCTTTCGCTGGATCTTCAAATCCCCAATGCTCACGACGAACGTGAGGAGATGTCATTGGGCATTTATCAGCTGCATCCCCACATAACGTGACTACTAAAATTGCTTAATGTATCAAAATCAATTAAATCTGATGTATGATTTGAAATATCAACCCCTACCTCCGCCATCGCTTTAATGGCATTCGGATTTAGACCATGTGCTTCGATACCAGCACTTTTAACTGTCCAATTGGTAGGTAGTAATTTTTTTGCCCATCCTTCAGCCATCTGACTGCGGCATGAGTTCCCTGTACACAAGAAATATAGTGTATTTGTCATAATACTCCTTATAATTTACTAGTTTTAAAGTATTTTTTCTGCCAACGTAAGGCAACCCACACAAGTCCTATGAGTACGGGTACTTCTACAAGAGGACCGATAACAGCGGCGAATGCTACGCCACTATGAAGGCCAAATACACCAACTGC
>NZ_PYWI01000035.1 GCF_003049575.1 Lysinibacillus parviboronicapiens
CTATATTCACTATTACAATCACAAACGAATGAAGGCAAAATTAAAAGACCTAAGCCCGGTGGAGTACCGAACTCAGGTCTTAGAAGTTGCTTAACTAAATATGTCTAACTTTTTTGGGGCAAATCAAAGAGTAGATGCTTTAGATTATAGACATTAAAGAAATTTAACTATGTCTAGTGATAGACTAATTCTGCTCCTAACCTGCTATCTATTAGATGCTCTATAAAGTGGAAAACTTCTACTCAATGACGTTAACCTCAACTATTTTTTCACTCTGTAATGCCTGTAATGTTCGCTCGATTCCTTCAGCAAAGGAAATCTTCGGCCTCCAGCCAATTGCTTTCGCCAGTTTTTCATTATTTAAAAAAGAGTGCTCAATATCACCTTCTCTTGAAGGTGCATACTGGATTTCTAATGGATGATTTAAATGCTGTAATAATAAAATAACCTGATGAATAGACCATGCTTCATTAGTCGATACATTATACGTTCCTTTAAGACCAACCTCTACACCTGCATAGATGGCATCTGCTATATCATCAACATAAATGAAATCCCGGGACTGTTCTCCATCGCCATAAATGGTAAAAGGCTTTCCTTCTATAATGCTTTTTAACATACTCGGAATGACTGCCGCTTCTCCCTGCATGGATTGACTAGGACCAAACACATTGGCAAATCGATATATTAATGTTGGCAAATGATAATCTCGCTGCCACTTCTCACAATATGTTTCGCCAATGCTTTTGTTTAAACCATACATAGAAACAGGTTCACTAATATCATTTTCATCAAGTGGTGGATAGTGACTATCACCATAGACAGCAGCCGATGAGGCAAAAACAAAATGTTTTACCTTATATTTTGACGATAAAAAGAGCATCTGACTAAGCCCTACTATATTCGTTAAAATATCTTTCACTGGCTCATGCATTGAATTTTGGACACTCGTTTGTGCTGCACAGTGGATCACTACGTCAAATGCCACTTCCTTAAAGAAATGTTCACAAACCTCATCCTCGACATTTAATAGATAAGATTTATGCTCAAAATCTATATTTCGCAAATGCCCTGTACTTAAATTATCAATAATATAGATTTTTGCACCTTCCTCAAAGAAACGCCTCGCTACAGCACTGCCAATAAAACCATATCCACCTGTCACTAATACATTCATCCCATCGCCCCCAAAAACAATATGATGTTTTATATGCATAATTCACTAAAAATATGCAAGTAAATTATTTTATGGATTATTTTTACAAACCATAACGATGCTCGATCCACAAAAAAACTGTGCTTCGAGAATCTACTTCTCGAGCACAGCTAAGTCAACAAAATTAAGCAGGATTAACTTCAAGTTCTACTGTTACTTTAATGTCTTTTCCAACAAGTACGCCACCTGTTTCTAAGGCTGCGTTCCAAGTTAAACCAAATTCTTCACGATTGATTGTTGTTTCAGCTTCGAAACCATAAACTTCTTGGCCCCATGGATTTGTACCTTTACCATTAAATTCTGTATCGAATGTTACCGATTTGGTTACATCTTTAATTGTTAAATCGCCAGTAAGGTTATACGTATTATCAGATTTTTTCGTAATGTTAGTAGATTTGAATGTAATTTTTGGGTATTTTTCAGCATCAAAGAAATCTTCTGCTTTTAAGTGATTATCACGATCTTCGCTACGTGTATTGATGCTTGCTACGTCAATACTAAAGCTAATATTTGCAGTCGTTAAATCTGTAAGATCTGCTGCTTCGATATCTGCAGAGTAAGTATCAAATACACCTTTTACTTTAGATACCATCATGTGTTTTACTTGAAAGTTAATTGCTGAATGTCCTAAATCAATGTTCCATTTTGCCATTTGTGAATTCCTCCAATTGAATTGTTTTTATCTCGATTTCGAGATATATGATAAAATATGAAGTAACTACTAATTTTATGTTACCCCGTTACTAAAAAGGGTAAACATGTGCAGTTACTTTAGATGTATTACTTTGATGTCTGATTGTTATTACTAAAAGCATGTGATTACTTTATGTAACTTACTATATATTAATAAATAAATTACGTCAAGTAATTATTTTTATTTTAAAAATTTTTAATGGTCCTCGTCTCCTTTGAAATCTGCTCTGTAGGCTATTACGATTATAAAAGGAGTTATCTCAATATATTTAGTTGAGACAACTCCTGTCTGCGCCTAAAGCAAATTGTAATGAAACAATTGTTAGTAGTTCTATAAATAGATGAACATTTTTGCTTTTTTATCGCTTTACAAGCCTTCCTTGCACGACAAAGCGATGATCGTCACTCATTACGGAATCATTACACGTAGACAGCGAAAGAATTTTATCGTCTGGTCCAATATCTATATTCCTATTAATTGTAGAACGTGCTTGAACTTCCGTAATGAATTGTAAGAAGTCCTCATCACTGTTAAATTCAGTTTCAATGTAATAAAAATCAATGGTTGTTTCATATGCTGCAAAAACTTCAACATCATACCCCTCATAAAGTGTGTCCATATAAATCGTAGGATGTGCATCTGCATAATCTTGTTGCAAATAATTTTTCACACTACCAAACATCGTCCCGTTTTTCATCGCATGCCCATACAAAATAGTATTTCGACTCATATCGAGTGCATCATTACGATAATCCATAAAAACACTCCCAGCACGACTTTCACGATTTTTGAAATTATGATTCAAATAAAAATCATTATCGTCCGCTTGTAAAATAGGATTATTAAGTTTTGTATTATCCACAGAAATCCAACCAACAATGCTATCATTTACCGCTAATAGCTCATTAAATTGTGGGCGTATCGTATATTGCGATAGTAAATCTTCTGTCGAAGTTAACGAAACCTCAGCTTGTTTTTCAGTCGTTGACAATGTTTTTTCATAAATACTTTGTACTTCTTTCAATGATTTCGATGTCTCATAATACGTATAAAAATATTTTGTAAGTGCAAAGCCCGAATATAAAAATATTGCTAAATATACAAATGTTAAAAACTTAGATGTCCACTTTTTCATCATTCCACCTACTTAAATCCCTAGGGGCACCATATAAAGACCCAGTTGTTCATCCTCATTAAAGATAGCTTCGACACCATATACTTCTTTTATGACTTCTTTTGTAATGACGTCACGCGGCACTCCTTCAGCCACAATATGCCCTGCATTCATCAGTATAATATGATCACTATAGCGAATCGCTTGGTTAATATCATGAAGTACCATGATAATCGTTAAGTCATGCTCTTCGTTTAATGTTTTGACAAGCTCCAATAGTTCGAGTTGATAATAAATATCTAAGTATGTCGTCGGTTCATCTAAACATAAAATTTCTGACTGCTGTGCTAACGCCATCGCAATCCATACACGCTGACGTTCTCCACCTGAGAGCGCCTCTAAATCATTATTACGCTTTTCTAGTAAATTTGTACAAGCAAGTGCCCAGTCAATTGCCTTCGCATCTTCCTCCAGATTACGCTTTAACATTGTATTGTGTGGCAATCGACCAAAGCTCACTAGTTTTTCTATCGTCAAATCTTTCGGTACATCATTCTGCTGGTAGACAATCGCTAACTTTTTTGCAAATTCTTTTGACTTATAATGCACTAGATCTTTATTTTCTAATGATACATGTCCTGATTTTGGCATGTTGTTACGCGACATTACACTTAATAATGTGGATTTCCCACAACCATTCGGACCGATAATTGTTGTTACTTTCCCCTTTTGAATGGCCGTCGTTACACCATCTAAATGATTTCGCGTATTATCATGCGATACGATAATATCTTGTATTTCCATGGTTCATCACTCTTTTCGTAGTAGGAATATTAAGAATGGTCCTCCGATAATCGCCATAATGGTCGAAGCTGGAATTTCAAGTGGCGCAACAATTGTCCGACCAATCGTATCAGCCACCAAAATTAATAACGCTCCAGCTAATGCGGTAAACGGGATGAGCACCTTATGATCGTACCCCACCAAACGTCGGGCAATATGTGGCACTAACAAGCCAACAAACGAAATAACGCCTGCCACGACAACAGAAATTGCTGATAACAGTACGGCAACAGCTGCGATCAGTAATCGAGCACGTGCAACGTTAAAGCCTAAGCTTTTCGCTGTCTTATCCTGTAATACAAGAAGATTACACCAACTATATAACGTCAACGCAGCAACCAATCCCACTGAGCCGTAAGTGACAATTGTCGAGACATCCTTCCAAGTGCGCATTGTTAAATTCGAACCGATTACACTAGAAGCGGATGTATTTAACGAGCCACCTAAGCTAATAAACGCCTCCGTTAAACCCGTGAACATTGCGTTAATAGCTATCCCCACTAATATCAATTTCAGTGGACTTAAGCCCGACTTCCACGACAAGGCAAAAACAAGCGCACACGCCATGGCACCACCCATAAACGCTAAAACGGGTGTCATGAAAAATAATGCAGGGAAAAATGAAATAATAAATAACTGTACAAATGCTGCACCAGAAGATATCCCAATAACCCCGGCATCAGCCAATGGATTGCGCATGACAGATTGTAAAAGTACACCTGAGACAGAAAGGGCCGCCCCAGCAAATAGCGCAACAATAATGCGAGGGAAGCGTAAATCACGAATCGCCTCCATTTGGCTATTTCCTTTGTCAAATAATGCACCTATAAATTCAAAAAAGCCCATTTTAATACTACCCGTTGTTGCTGCATATACCACTGTCACAAGTAACAACACGATTACAATTGTAAAACTTACTAATTTTTTTGTCATATCGAGTTTCCTTTTTCTAGTCAAATTCACTATTAAACTTAAATATAAGAAAGACGCTCAATGACAAGGCTTTGCTTGTGATACGAGCGACAATTTCTAGTTGCTATTTAACGATAGAAGATTTCCATAAGCTGCCCTAAAGCTTGTGGTACTTGTAATGAAGCAGTTGTACCGAATAACTCTTCCTCCAAATCATATACTTTGCCATTTTTCACTGCGTCAAAGTGCTTCCAAATATCATTTGTTTTAAATTCTTCGTCAAACATCTTTACAACCTCGTCGGGCATACCGTGAGATAGACGTAAAATAATATCTGGGTTACTATTATGCAGGTATTCTGTATTTGACGATAAATATTCTGCATCCTGTCCCTCCATAACATTGATACCGCCCGCTCGTTTCACAAGATCTCCGGCGTAGGAATTTTCAGTTGCCACTAAATAGCTACCTGGAATACCAAGTAAAATTAATACACGTGGGCCCTCTTTATTGGCCGCTACAGTTTGCACAGCATCAATATTTTTTTGTAAGCCCGTGACTAATTGTTGCGCCTGTGTTGTACGGTCATATTGTTCACCTAGTGAAGAAATTTCACTGAGCATGGCATCTACACTTTGGAAATTCAAAAATTTTACAGGTACATTTAATTGTTTGAATTTATCTTGTAAATCATATTCTAATGTTGAAACTGATAATACCTCTGTTGGATTCAACGATTTTACAATTTCCATATCAGGTTCCATTGCATTACCAATAGTCGGTAAACCATCGAAGCGTGAAGCTAGTGTTTTTTCAGTTTCTGGTACAGCAATCGCATCTAACTCTAACTTGTCTAAAATTTCCGCTATAACAACTGTACCTGCAATAATACGATGCTCACTTTGTTCAGTTGCTTGTGAAGACGTATTCATTTTCTCTGTAGATTCTTCTGTTTTGTCTGGGTCATCTTCATTACTACAGCCAGTAATGACGAAAAACGTCATGAGCGCCATGAAGAGCATCAGCGCTTTCCAATTTTTTTGCATAAAGTCATCTCCTAGTTATTTCTATTCAGTTGCTTCTTTTTTGAACTTTTGATGCGCCGAACAAGTAACCATCCAGATAACAGACAAATAATGATGAGCAATGCAATTTTCACCTTATCTAGTTGAGCAAGCTGCTGGGTTGTAGTAGTATTCATTTCTACCTTTTCAGTAGCGGTTTCCTCTTTAACCTCAGCTTTTTTTGCTTCTTCTTCAGTATCTTTTTCAGTATTTGCATCAAGTGTACGGTCAAAAGCTAACAGTCCTTCATCTGGTATAAAAGGTGTAGGTTGGCCTAATGAAGGTGCTAGTTGGGGTGATACCATCACAGGCTCAGCTGTCAATTCCCCTGGTTTATGCCCTTTCGCAATGACGGGAGGCTTCACAGTGATTACCTGCTCAGGAGATTGCTCTTCCGAAGGTTTATGTAAAAACTTTGCAACCTGTTGTTGATCGAGTTCTAGATTAACAAAATACTGATGGTGATAATCAAGTTCTGGTATATCAACCTTTACCCACATTCGTAGAGGCTGTGTTAAATCTTCCATTTCAAATTCAATAATTCGTAAATTATCTATCAAGGAAATAAGCTTAGGTTCCACTTGCTCCCCCTGCTGCTCCACCGTTAGACCTGTTACCCAAGCCGATTTTAAAATCGACATCTGCGCAAAGACTTTTTCTTCCTTTTCGATCATCTTTGCCACTGGATTTACATATGTATTCATCATCGAGGGTTCTCTTTTTCCATCAACTAACAGTACATAGTTCATTGTCCATTCTTTGCCAACTATAACATTTGTAGTAGTGTTCTCCTCAATTGGGTTCTCGACGATAGACTCTTCACGTTGTGTCTCTATTGCTTTAAGAGTTGCTTCTTGTATTAGGAGCTCTTGTGTAAAAGTACGATTATCCTCTTCCAATGGAACTGCCATTAAACCCCTAACAATAATGGGTTGTATTAAATCTATTACATCAAACTGAACTAAATTTTCAGTACTCTTTAAATTGAACGGAAGCGTTTTTTCGTTTTGTGCTATTTGTAAATTTGTCAGGCTATTTTCATTTTCTATCGCCAAAGACAATGTATAGTGCCCATTGTCCACAAAAAGTGTTGCTTCTTTACCAAAAAAACGACTTTGTTCCACTCCACCAATGGATGGAAAACTTAGTTCAACTTGATATGTTCCATTTTCTATAGAACTTTCTTCAGCTTGTACATGCATCCAAATAAATTGAGGGAGAAAAGCTATAAAAATAGCACCGAACACTAATAACAAAAAGTTTGTTCTATTTATTTTCAACATGGAAATTCCCCCATTTTTCTTTAGAAGCAACAGTAACTTCCTTCCTCAATGAGTGAGAAAGGAAGTTGCTGTTTTAATGCTTATTTTTACTCTTCAAATTCATAGAAGAAATCTAATGAATTATTTAGTATTTTCGCCATTTGACCACGTGTTAATGGTTTATTTGCATGGATGTAAGTTTTACCATCTTTACCTACAGAACCAGTCATAATGCCTTCTTTGTATAATAACGTGAACGCTTCTTTCGCTTCATCATTAGCAATTGTTGATACGTCTGCATATGGCAATGTACCTTCAACTTTTAACTCGCCTTCAATAGCCTGAATTGCGCGGTAAATCATTAAAGCACCTTGTTGACGTGTTAATGTGCCATTTGGATTGAATTTTTCACGTGTTTCAACAATGCCATATTCAGCAAGAGCGTTAATTGCATTCTCTGCTTCAATACCTTTAATATCTTGGAAGCCAGCAACTTCAGTCGCTTCTAGTTCTAATGTACGTGCAATCATTAATGCAAATTGCGCACGAGTTAAACTATTGTTCGGATT
The DNA here is from genome assembly GCF_003049575.1 of Lysinibacillus parviboronicapiens. GTDB lineage: Bacteria > Bacillota > Bacilli > Bacillales_A > Planococcaceae > Lysinibacillus > Lysinibacillus parviboronicapiens. The sequence goes on from NZ_PYWI01000035.1 coordinate 7,675, forward strand.
AAATTTATCTTGCGCTACGATAATGTCATACGCAAGTAAGTTTAAGATTGCATCTTTGTTTTCATTGTTGTCGATATCTTTGAATGGATTATCAACAGTCGTTTCTTCTGTTACAGGTTGGTCAAAATTTACGTCAAATTTAAATTGAACTTTGTGAACTGAATCATATTTCACACCAGCTTCATTTACAATAATATGAATTTCTGCTGTTGTAAGTGCTTTAATATCTTTTACTTCAAACAAGTAAAGGCGCTCATCTGTACCTGTTTCTTCCTCGTCTAATTCAGCGTCCTGACCATCAACTTTAAATGATTGAACATATTGTCCTTTAGGGAAAAACATACCTACAACATATGTGCCGTCTGCTTTAGCTACTGCTACTGTAGAATCAATGTAATCTTTCATTTTTGACTCTTCTTTAGTGCCGTCTTTATAAACAGTTACTTTTCCTTCATATACGTCTACGTCTTCATCTGTCACTTCTGTTTTTTCAGTAGTTTCAGTTGCTTCTTTATCTGTAACCACTTCAGTTGTTTCTTCTTTCTTTTCTTCTACCACTTCAGCAGTTGTTGTTTCTTTATTTTCAACTGCTTTCAAATCAAAGTCATACCATGTATCCATTTTACCATTAGGTGTATCTGCAACTACATGAATTTTTGCTGATAGTACTTCACCAGCTACAACTGGAAAACTGTATGTAATTGTGCCATCTGCATTTTTCACTTCTGTAGCATCTGCATACTTATCGCCTTGTTTTGTTTGTAAGCCTGCAATCATCGGTGCAGATTTCGCTGTTACTGTTAATTTCGCCTCGAATTTCCCATTTTTCTCAACCATTGTACCTTGCGTTACAAGATGAGAGCTAATAGCAGGCTGTGCTTCTGTTGTACCAGGTTTAAAGATTTGGAAATTTACTGTAGTATCAGCTTTCTCTGATTTAGTAGTTTCTGCTTTTACTTCAGTATTTGTAGTTGTTACATCAGCTGCTTGTGCAGATGCAAAAGATGGTACTGAAAGTGATGCAGCTAGTAGTGAAGCTAGTACGATTTTTGTTGCGCGTGATTGACGTTTTTTAGCCATTATAAATCCTCCGATTTTGTTTGTAGTTTATTTCTATAAAGTAAAAATGCTGATCCTAGTAAAGCGACGATGAATAAATAAGGTGTAGCATCGCTTGTCTGAGGATTAGACACTTGACTTTCGGTTGTAGTCGGCGTTGGTGATTTAGTATCGTGTGCTTGCGTTACTGTCGAACTTCCTGTTGACGCGGCATCGAACACTAATGAAACGCTATATTCATGGTGATAATTAATATCATCGATATCAATTTTCATAGATGTAACTACCGGTTTTGTTAAATCTTTTACTGTAAATTGTACAACACGAGTGTCAGCTGATTTATCTTCGCTTACAATAGAAGCACCACCAGGTGGTTGGAATTTAGTAATCCATGCACTATTTTTTAATGTAATTTGTACAGTAGCTGTCCCATTTCTCACAGTTACCTTTGCAGGCTTTACGAAATAATCATTCGCAATGGACGCAGAGCTACTTTCTGGTTTATTCACCTGATATTTTACAGAATGTGTGCCATCAGCTAGTTGAGCAGATGCTTGAGGTAAAGCTAAATTCAATACAAACATACTGACTAGCATGACCAACATCATTATCTTCTTCATGAGTTGCATGCCTCCTCTATTAATAATGGAAAATTTTTATCTATTTTCCATCAATCATTATAATTGAAATAAATTATATTCACAACGTTATTCATGAAAGCAATTTCACTTAAACGAAAATCATTCTCAATTACAATTGTTATTTCCAAGAATAATCGTTGATACCAGTGTCTGTCAACTACTAAACCAAAATCGTCCTTAATATGTCAAAATTTCCTCTAAGCAAAAAAGGCGCACTACAAAAATGTCTCTGCATGCGCTCTTTTTATGTAAATATCTTTAACGAAGAGGCTATGTGCAAAATCACTTCTTAACCTAATTCTGCGGAGTTGAATCCACAATGTACATGTAGGGTAATAAAATTAAAGTTATCTCAAAGTAACATCTTCATTATTTTAATAAATCTATTAACAAGACGAAAACAAAGCTATTTAGCAAATATCTCAAAAATACCAATCATAATTAATAGCCATCCAGAAATTGCTGTCGAATACTTTCCTATGAATGTTTTTGTTAGTAAGGCTCCAAAATGACTACCCATTGCAACTGATAAAAATGAGAAAGTACCAATAGATATAACTGTCCATAGAGCTGAGATGCCATTCGCTCCAATTGCAATGCCACCCGCTAAACAATTGGCTGATAAGACGAATCCAAGTGTTATAGCTTCCCTAAATGTAATAACATAATTTTTATCATCATCAAAAAATTCAGAACTACTCATTATCCCCTTTTTAGAAAAGCGATTGGACAATAACGTCCATATCCCAATTACACATAACAAAAGACTTCCCAAAAGATTTGCCGTATGTGCTGAGATATACTCAATTACTGTGCTTCCAGCAGTTACTGCAACATATGTGACAATCATTGACATAACGGCAATAACTGCGTTTGATAAAACTGGAATTTTCATCTTTTTCACACCATAAGCAAGACCAATTCCTAAATTATCTAGATTAGCAGCAATACCTATAAAAATGATGGTGATCCAATGCATTTTTAACCTCCTCAAATGTGATTTGCCATCTTTCACATATAATATGAGTTAAAAAATATTTTGTTCAAGTACTATCCTTTGTCTAACGAGTTTTGGCGAAAATTCACTTATGATCCTTCACTTTAGCTTTAAAAGCAGCAATCTCCCCAACATGCTTGAATAGCCGTGATTATGCTTTCATTCTATTAAGATGTTAGGAGCAGAATAGGCGATCAGTAGGCGAGATAAATTAAGTGGAATGTAAGGCGCGATATGCAGGAACAGCACGTGTGAAAAATCCATTTTTGCGGGACCCGCCACAAAAATTAGTTGGAGCCGTGCTTTGCGGAAAAGGTGTACGTGAAACGGAAGTGATTGGTTTCTTACTATTTAAATTCTAAAAACGACTTAGACAAAACCAAATTTATTTGACAGTTTGTCTAAACTCTAAAGAACTCATTTTTTTAAAATGAGTTCTTTAATAGTAGATAATTTTTATCTCCTGATATAGCTGTTTTCAATCCAAGTCATCCCGCTAAAATTCCCTAGAAATTGTATCGATGTTATCCATTGAAGCAGTACTTTATAATAGGAGAATCTTTCTCTCTGCTAAGCACCAAACGCAATAGTATTTTGTTAACAATGTATTTCAAACAATTTATCCTCACCCATGGTAAAATCGATCACTGTTTCTATGAATGCATCTACTAGGAGAGGATCAAAGTGCAATCCTCTTTGTTCTTGTAAATAGGATAAAGCCTCGTTTGCTGACCACGATTCCTTATACGACCGTTTACTAACTAAAGCATCATAGACATCTACTATTGCTATGACTCTCGCTTCAAAAGGAATAGCTTCTCCTTTTAATCCTTCAGGGTATCCTGTTCCATCCCACTTCTCGTGATGATATTTAATAATATTACTTGCTATTGCTATATCATCAAAAAGTTTATAGGTCATTCCATCAGAAATTTTATATAGTATATCCACTCCGATTAACGGATGCATTTCGATTATTTTTCGTTCATAGAATGTAAGTGGCCCAGGTTTATAAAGTATTGACTCTGGTACACCTGATTTTCCTATGTCATGCAAGATACTATATTGGATAATTTTATCTCTATATGCAACTGGGAAGCTATATTTCTCCTGTTCATTAAGGGCTAACAAAAAATTTTCAGTTAATCTTTGTACTCTTAAAAGATGTTCTGCTATACCTGTATCACGAATTTCACTTGATAAAGCTAACACTTTATATAATTCTTTTTGTTCCTCTTTTCTTTGATTGTTGCCTTCTATGGCAAGTTGATCGACACTTCGTGCGATTCCTACATAGTAAATCTGTTCATAGATTTTAATAGGTGTAATCGTTATAAAGGAATAGGAAACTTCTGAAGATTTTTTAATATTGACCATTATGCCAGACCATGGCTTCCCATCTTTTAAGATATCCTTGAATGATTTATACATCATAGGCTGTAAATTTGAGTTTAAAAATTCTGCTGTTGATCCAATAATTGTTTGTCTCTTATTACCTGTCATATTTTCGTATGGAATATTAACATCTAAAATTACTTGTTTTTCATCCATAATTACGACTGCGTCGCCCAGTTTCAAGTAATAGATTAATTCATTTGAAATCTGTCTATACATATAAAGCCCCTCGCCCTTCATTTCATAAGTAAGCAAATCATTGTGTAATGGTATTTATGTTTAATATTTAAATAATCAATCGCTTTTTTCATAACTAGATTTTCAGATTGATCAATAAACCATATTATGAAAGCGCTTACAGTTCTTTATATTCCATAATTCATATCTTTAAATTTCACTCATTAAAGTTTTTATTAAAAGATTATTTGATAGCTGGTTCTTATTGAAATAAATTTCCTGTAACCTTTTTCCTAACCGTTCATAATCACCTTTCTTAGGCACCGAATTCCATACAAATATTGCTTGTGTTTCCTTTTTTATATTCAAATATAAACGATCAGTAATAATTAAATCCGCCTCTTCATCAGTTGAGCACAATTCAACATGTACAAAAGTACGCTTAATTTGATCGAATAGATAGGGAATATCATTTAACATCGACACAATCTTAATTTTAATGGCATCTCGAGTAATAATATCAATCGATTGTTTTAATAGTTTGTGATACCGTCCTATTAAAGTATCCTTGCGTTTAAAAATAATGGAAAACTCTTCATTTTCCACAAGACGATCATAAAATTGATTCATAATTTCTATTTGAGCAGTTTCAAGCATTTCAAACCTCTTCTTATAAATATCTTCCTTAAATAAATAAAGGGGGCCAGAAAAAGTCATTATATAATAATGAAGATAAAGTAAATTCACAAATAGTACTCCATATTCTTCTACATTCAATACAATGGAGAAATGATTCATAAATGTTTCAATCCAATACAAAGTTGCTTGCACAAATAATTCTTGATTATGGTGCTGAGCAAAGTTCATCATTAAACTAATCGCTTTATCTTTTTTATCATAATGCTGTAAACAACTTATAAAATTAAAAGAAAACATCAATTCTAATTCGATATCTTCATCAGACAATGTAGTTATTTTCTTGAATAGAAGCCTAGCTACTGTTGAAAAATTATCATAATGATAATGATGTTTTGTAAAAGTTGAATACATCGGATCATCCTCAATTAAGAAGCCTAATTTCGCTCGCGTTAAGCAAATAGCAAGCCAATAAATCATGGATTCTGGAAGAACTAAATTTACATCCTCCAATACTTCTATAATTTGTTCTCTTGTAACTAACGTAAATGGCCATATTTCTCCCCAACATGAATTCCAATAAAACAGATAGTAAAAATAGCGAAATTGTTTTTCTGTTCCTTCGAGTGTTACCATTTGATGAGATTTATATTTTAAATGAAATTGATTTAGCAATGGCTTGATTTTATTTATACGACGGTACATAGATGCCAAACTTGTGAAATTATCCAATGAAAACGTAGTAATATCATCAAATGTATTATGAAAGATCTCATCACAGGCTTTATATGTTAAGGAATTTTGTAAATAATGTCTCTCTACAGTTTTTATTGAAAAATGATCTTGGTATTCTAACTTAAAATACTTTGACTTTTTTTTCTTGATGCACGCAGAATCTATTATTACTTGTAAGTCTGAAGAAATTTCTGCTAGTATCTTCAAAATAGTTCTTTCCGATAACTGTGTATTTTGAGCTAATTCGAAACTTGAAAAATAGCGTTTTTCATTAAAAATATGATGTAATACTTGTACTTTTTGTAAAGTAGAACGATCTAAAAAATTATACATAGTTTCACCCCAAAGTTTTCAACTTACATTCCTGTCAGCGTTATGCTCACGATTTACACATAGTTTCCAAATAAACGAGTTTTAGAATAGTATGTCTGCATTTCACAGTCCTCATCCCATTAAAGTGTGTGAAACAAATGAGGTAATCAGGAACATGGAACTATAAGGTTATTTCGTTTTATATAAAAACTTTAGAACCTTCTTTTAAAAACATATACATTAAGAAAACAGGTATATAGTCATTGTTTTAAAGAATATTCAAATTGTAACGACTATTTCAAAATAAACAAAATCACTCTTTGTTATTTTCGCAACACAACTTGAAAATCAATTTCTCTTGATATCTTTTATTACCTGCAAATATTCAATTTTTCGTTACCTTTTTCCTATACAATTAAATTATCTGAAAAATAACAAAAATAATCAATCGATACAATCATAATTAATGACCAAAATTTTTAAGTCAATTGTAATAGAATTTAGATATAGGTAATTTACACCGTAATTTCAATGAAATGCCCTTTGGCAATTAGTAGCGCGTGAAGGTTGAGCTATCGAGGCCTCGTTTGGAGAATGTAGCATTTAGAAAAGATAGAATTGATAAAGCAAGTGAAGAATTTTATGTTTTACAACATTGATATCGAAGACAGTAAAAAAAGATACCGCCTGCAAAATACAGACGGCACCTTTTTGGCCTTTCCTATTATAAAAATGTTCGTTACAAACAAAGCCCAAAGTTTACATGCTAATTTTTATTCGTGTGTAAGTTCTCTCTACTAGTGCAAATGAAGTCTTGATGTGTATTTAACAACAATAGTATAGACACACCCATATGATGTCTTTCTACATAACTAGTAGGAAGCTTCTTATAATAGCGGAATATCCTAACTATTTATTTCAAGGGATGCCTCTTTTAGTGTGCGAAAATTGAGTAAATCATTATTTATTTTTTTTGCCATATAGCCATAATGAGATAAGCGTGAAAACAATTATAGCAGCCACAATATAAATTACACTATCCAGCTGAGAAAAAATTACATCGTTCCATTCATAATGAACACCAAATTGAATTTCATAAGTATTTGCAGCTTCAGGTGCCCCTTCAAAAACTTTATCAAGAGAATCGCGCATTAAAGCTTCTCTAAACAAAACCGTCGTATGACTAATTGGGAATAACATGATTATTTTTTGTACAAATTCAGGTACTGCACCAAGTGGCACATACACTCCGCATAAAAAGCCAATAGCGGTACCTACAACTGTATTTAAGGTTGAAAAAGCATTTTGTGTTGAGACTAACAGTGTAAGAAATAGGTTAAAAACACTGCTAAGTGTAACTGCAAGTGCAATAATCCCAATGAGTTGAGCAATTTTTTCTAACGAAAACCAGGATCCGCCCATAAATACAATAAATAATTGACATGCAATTAACCCAATAAGCGATAAAACAAAACCAATAAGCAAGGAATTGATGACATAGCTTAATTGAATTTTTGCACGTGCATTAGGAGTTGTTAAAAAATCAGCCATTACTTTTGTCTCTAAGTCCTTTATATAAATGCCTAGAGCTGCTAATGTCGTAGTTACAGCAATAATGGAGAGGAGGCCTGCAACCATCCATTCATTAACCATCGTTTTCAATTGATCCGATGCTGGTACTAATTGTTCAATAGCATCTACTTGTGTTTTTTGAATAAAAATCGCATATAGCATAATAACAATAATCACTGATAAGATAGAAAAAAAGACAAGCATACGATCACGTCGAAATACTTTATTATGCCTATTAACTAAATTCAACATTGTGTTCATGTCAGGGGCACCTCCTCGTTGATACGAATAAATACATCGTCCATCGAACCTTTCTTTACTTCGAATGAGCTGATAAAATTCTGAAGTTCTTTCAAAATATCAAGTGCATGAATTGTAGATTGAACACGCACACGGTACTCACCATTCTTCTCTGCAAAATTAAGATCGTGTTGAGTTAGTAATGATGTACCATCTACACCGTTATTAAAAAAGACAAATAGCTCATCGTACGTATATTGCTCTTTTAATGTATGTGGTGTACCTTTAGATACAATTTTCCCTTCCTTCATCACCACTATTTCATCTGCTACAGCAGCTTCTTCCATATAATGAGTCGTCAAAAAAATCGTCATATTCGTTTCTTCTTGTAGCTTTTTAATGGCATCCCAAACAAAGACACGTGTTTGTGGATCAAGACCTGTTGTGGGTTCATCTAAAAATAAAATAGTTGGTTTATGGATAATTGCTCTTGCAATATCAGCTCGTCGCTTTTGACCGCCTGACAATGTCCCATATTTTTTCTTTGCAATATCTTTTAAATGTAAATAGCGATTCACAAATTCCCAGTTTTCTTGTAACTCTTTTTTTGTCAATTTATATATGTTACCTCGATGTAAGATGTTTTCTTCAACTGTTAGACGTGTGTCCAGAATGCTTTGCTGAAAAACTACCCCAATGGCTTTGCGAATTAAATAATTATTTGTTCGACTTCCTAGAGACACCCCATTAATTTTTACATCCCCAGAAGTTTTTTCTAACAATGTACACAACATCTCAATAGATGTAGATTTTCCAGCACCATTTGTCCCTAAAAATGCAAATAATGCACCCTTCTTTACTTCAAAGGATATTCCTTTCACTGCTTCATGTGAACCATATTTCTTACTTAAATTTTTCACGTCAATTACTAATTCCATTTAATTAACCTCTCTTTCTATTTTGTAATAAGTTATTAATTTCATCTACTTCACGCTTTGTTAGTAGCCATATTAGAATCCATATAATGATATAGGCGATGACTTCAATTAAAAAAACAGGCCAGATGGTATGCCATTCTGATAATTCAAACCAGGAGCCGACGAGTCCTGCGACGAACACACAAATAGTAACAAAACAGAAATGAAGTGTTAATTGAACATTGAAGGACACAATTCCCGTTTCAAATATGAGTGTTGCAATACCAATTAAAATACCCATAATTGCTGCAGTCAGTAGCTCTCTTAATAGATTTTGACCACTAAATAAACTACCTGGGTTTGCGACACTACCCAGCGTTATGATTACATAAGATGTGCTTAATCCAATAAGAAGTCCAATTATCCCACTTTGTAAAATTTTTATTTTTATTGTTAATTCCCCCCAATACCGACTGCATGTTTTAGTTTCTTTAAATAATTTCGACTCACAACAATGGAAATCTCATTTTCTAAAAATAGCTGTGTTGATCCAAGTGGCCCTAATTGTATAGAGGTAATTTTAGAAAGATTGACAAGAGTTGATTTATTGACACGTACAAATTTGTCGCCAAGTAATTGTTCCAACTCATAAACTCTCCGTTTTGATTCGAATTCTTCTTCTTCGGTTTGAAAAAAGACTTTTATGCCTTCTGCATAGATACAGTAAATCTCATTTGTTTTTAACATGTGAATTTCATTATCTCTATAGCCATCAATGACATTAACTTCATTCTTTTTTAATTGTTTCATCAACTGCTCAATTTGAACGTTATATTCATTTGCATAAATGTGTACTTCTATTTCATCATATTGCTTTTCAATATTTATCTGTATTCTCATCTAGACCTCCATGCCACTATACTTACTATATCATCGTATTTTCCGTAAAATATAAAATCGAAATGACATGTCTTAAATCTAAGATAAGGTGTTGATTTCCTTTAATAAGTTGCATATTTTAATTTTTGACTTTTGTTACATCAAGCACTTAACACTTCAATTTAGTAACTGAAAAAGTAATTGAAAGCGGGATTTCATCCTAAAAAACCGAGATAACTATTCAATAAATTCATTTTCAAGCACATCAATAGAAGAAAAAGACGTTTCAAAAACATTGAGTTTTTGAAACGTCTTAGGTAATCGAAATTTTGGATTTTAAAGGTGAATTTATTTTTTATTCATATATTTTTCTAACTGTTTCTTCTCCCATTCATCCCCAAAAATTCTGCCTCTACTAAATACTGTAATACCATGTACCACAATACCAATTCCCCACCCAAGTAAAGTATAAATAAACCATATGCCATCTTGTGAAGAGAATAAGTTAATAATTATCAAACCTATATTAACAATTATATATACAAATAAGTGAATATAAAAATTCTTCAATGCTCGAACTCTCTTTATCGAATTTTCATACTTTTCATTATCACTCAAAAATATCCCTCGCTTTAAAAAAGTAGTTTAGAGCCCATTGTAGAACCCCTGTTTCTTCTTTATAAATGTTGATATATCACCATTTTAAAGCCCTTGAAAATCCTCTAACAGGGATTATCCTTATATACACTTTAAATTGTACGTAGATATTTATATATCTCAGAAAGAAGACGATCCTGCGAGCTATTTAAAAAGAAATGATTCCCTGGTAACGAAAACATTTGAAAGGATGAATTTGTAATTTGTTCCCACTGCAAAATACTTTCTTTACTTACCTCTTTATCTCGTGTGCCGCCAAACGCAATGATAGGAATTTCCAGAGATGGTCCTTGTTCATAAACATAGCATTCACATAATTCTAAATCCGCTTTTATCATCGGTAATGAGAGTTCAACAAGTTCTTGCTCATTAAAGAACCAATCTGGTGTTCCATTTAGACTTTTTAACCTTTCTAAAAGTTCATTATTTGGTAGAGCATGATATAAAGTTGAAGATTTTCGTGGTAAATGTGGTGCCCTGTGAGCTGAGACCAATAAACAATCTGGACGAATTTGATGACGCTTTTCTAAATAACGAGTGAATTCGAAGGCTATTAATGCGCCCATACTATGTCCGAAAAATACAAAAGGAACATCATCTATAAATGGCAAAAATGCTTCTTCGATTGCTTCTAACAGAGTAGGAAAATTAGAGATTGGCTCCTCCATCAATCGATTCCCTCTACCAGGTAATTGCATACAGCATACTTCAACATCTTCGGGTAAATAGTCACTCCAATCTTTATATGTAAGGGCATTGCCCCCAGCAAAAGGGAAGCAGAAAAGGCGTAGACGTGGAGCCTTTACAGCTTTAAAAGTAACTATCCATGAATTGTACTTAGTGAGAGTTAACGGATTCATTTTTAACATTCCCTTCAGATGACCTTGCTTTAACCAAATTGTTTTCTATTTCCATTTGTTCTTCAATATAAGTAGCCATATCTTCAATTGTACTGGTTTGTAATAAAGCCCTTAAAGGGAAATTAATTTGATAAGTATTTCGTATTTCCGCAATCATTTTTATAGATTGTAAAGAATCTCCTCCAAGCTCATAAAAGCCATCATGTATCCCTATCTTATTCTTATCCACCCCAAGTAAATCCGACCATATTCTAGCTATTTTTTCTTCTACTACAGTCCGAGGTTTTTGGTAATGATTAACTACAAAACTCTCTATATCTACATTTTTTATTAGAAGTTGACGATCTACTTTCATATTAGAAGTTAAAGGGAAATTATCAACTTTGATAAAAACTTTTGGAATCATATATTCCGGTAATTTTTGAATAAGGAATGTTCGTAAAGTTCTACCCTCGATAGTTTCTCCATGAACTTGTATATAAAAAGCCATAAGCCTTTTAGTTGCACCATCATCTACAACTGTAACAACGGCATCTTTTATCGAAGGATGTTGTCGTAACATATATTCAATTTCACCAATTTCAATACGATATCCATTAATTTTTATTTGAAAGTCTTCTCGACCTATAAATTCAATGTTGCCATCTGGTAAATACCTTCCCAAATCTCCTGTTCGGTATAAACGTTCTTTTGTGTTCGGATGATATATAAAACTGTCATTTGTTCGGACTTGGTCTTTCCAATACCCAGTAGCCAATCCTACACCACCAATATAAATTTGTCCTGTAACCCAATCAGGGCAAGGCTCTAGTGACTCATTTAAGACATATATTGTTTGTTGGGAAAGCGCTTTTCCATAGGGTATACTTTTACGATTAGGTTGTAAATTTCCGATAGGGTAGAACACAGACCAAATAGAAGCCTCAGTTGCACCGCCTAAACTTATAACTAATTCTGTAGATGAATAACAACGAATACGTTCCGGCAACGAAACTGCTATCCAATCCCCACTTAGCATAACTAGTCTAAGGTTATTAACATATCCATTTGTCAGTGATAAATGATTCATCAGCATCTCCATTAAAGCAGGAACTGAATTCCACACTGTAACTTTCTCGGTGCTCAAAACCCTTTCCAAATGCTCTGGATTTAGTCCTTCATCAGCATCAGGCAAAACAATACTAGCACCTGCCACGAGACTTCCGAATATATCATAGACGGATAGGTCAAAATGTAAGGCTGATAGTGCAAGCACACGATCTTTCTCTGTTACATTAAACTTGCTGTTTATATCAATAATGGTATTTACTACACTAGAATGATTAATCATCACTCCCTTTGGAATACCTGTAGAACCAGAAGTAAATATGACATAGGCTAAATCATCGGGATTTTGAACGAATGGAAGTGGTTCGTCCGACCAATCCTCTAAAAATTGCTCATTTACTTCGTAAATAGATATCTCTTTTGGTAATTCTATCTGAGAATCCATTCCTGGTTGGGTAAGAACAATTTTTACATCCGTATAACGAAGTAGAAATAGGATACGTTCATTTGGTAGTGCTGGGTCAATCGGTAAATATGCTGCACCAGATTGTAAAATACCAAGTACACCGACAACTTGTTCCCACCCTTTTTCCATTAAAATAGCTACTAATTGATTAGGCTGGGTTCCTTTATCCCTTAAAAATCTACCTATTTTATTGGAACATTTATAAACATCCTCATATGTCATTGTTTTATGTCTGCTGATAATCGCAAGAAAATCAGGTTGACTCTTTGCTTTCTGATTAAAAAGTGAATGCAACAGATCAGTCGATTCAATGTTTTCATTTACAATATTTTCAGTTCTTCGTTCAATTTGTTCTAGAGGAATCAATGGAATAACTTGCTGATTCCAAATCTCTTCCTCATCCGCAAGCCGCGTGACAAGCGACCAAAATGTTGAAAACATACCGCGAATAAAACCCGGGGGATAAATTTCTTCAACTACATCCCAATTACAATAAAGTCCGTTACGATCATCCCAAACTCCGCAGTCTAGCCATACTTGTGAAGTTTGTGTCACACCATTTACATTAACTGGTTTAATAGGGAACGGGACATCTTTTTCCTCCGGTACTGGCACAACCAACGCACTGGTAAAGACAACAGGCATCTTCGCTTCAAAGGCGCCTCCTTTTTTTGTTGTCATTTCTCGAAGCACTTGAACACCACTAATATAATGATTTTCAAGGTCACTCCATAAATCAGCTTGAATTTTCCTTGCGCGCTCAATAAATGAGCATTCATTCGAATACGATACTGCCAGTAAATTAACTGATGTAAACTCTCCAACAATATCATTTACTTGAGGATGAGCAGCATTTCGATTTAAGAATGTTAGATTAAGTGAAAAATCAGAACTACTACTCCAATAATTAAGGACCTCAGTAAAAGCAGCTAACAAAATACCTGTGGTAGTAATCCCCGCTTTCATTGCTTTTGATTTCAATTTATTCCATGACTGAAAATCCAAACTATCATGAAGACGTACAAATTGAGGATTACTTAATACCTTCGGACTTTTTGCTAGCGGAAGCTCCGGTGCCATTGGTAAAGAATCAACCCGTTTTTTCCAATAATCAAGAGCATTATTATACTTATCTGTGGTTTTGAAATTTTCAATCGCCATAACGTAGTCTCTAAAAGAAATTTCCAATGGTGCTAGCTCATTTTCTTTTCCTTGATAAATGGTTATTAGCTCCTTCATTAAAATAACAAAGCTCCAAACATCCCACATTAATGCATCCGAACTAAAATGGATAAGTGATTTTTGATCGTCAAGAAGAGTAATTCTTATATCAAACACTGGCCACTTATAAATATCTAATATTTGATGGGATAATTCTTCCCTTGTAGCTTTCACTGCACTTTCTATTTCAGTAGGATTTTTCCCTCGCAAATCCGTTATTGTCATGGGATAATATGGTACTTCTCGATAGACTTGTTGTTTCCCATCTTGTGTTATGACTGTTCTTAACATATCATGCCTTATTATTAAATAGTTCCATGCCTTCTCAAACTTATAAATATCTAAATATTGTGCCTCATATTCATCATAACTATGGGTAGCCACATCACCTAATTCGTATACATCATTACGTCCAATCCAGTATGCTTGTTGAATATCAGTAAGTGGGAAAGGCTTATATCTGTCTTGTAAATTAGGTGTAATAACTGGAAGTAACTGCTTATCATCAAAATGATCTTGATTTTTTCCTTTTAGATTATCAATTTCAATTGCCAATCTTGAAATAGTTGTAAAATTGAACAAAGTTTGCAACGAGAATTCAATCTTAAAAAGCTTCCTTACTTGAGCCGTAATTTTCATGGCAAGTAAAGAGTAACCCCCTATTTGGAAAAAATCATCATTCACACTAATTCTAGAAACACCAAATACTTCTTTCCAAATATCAACCAATATCTCTTCTGTAAGTGTTCGGGCTGGTGTGTATTCATTAAGCATATTCCATTCGGTGATATCGGGTTCTGGTAGTTGCTTTCGATCAACCTTGCCATTATTGGTTAATGGAAATACGTCTAGCAAAACAATATAGGACGGTACCATATAATCGGGTAGTTTCGTATTTAGATAATTTTTCAATTCTTGAATAGACACCGTATTATTTTTATGACAAATTATATAAGCTACTAGACTCTGTAATTCGGACTTAGCCGTTCTGACAACTACAACACTTTGAGTAATCCCTGGATATTGAAGTATAGTGTTTTCAATTTCATTTAATTCGATTCGGTAACCACGTATCTTTATTTGAAAGTCTGAACGCCCAATTAATTCAATATTCCCATCTGGTAAATATTTAGCTAAGTCACCTGTCTTATAGGCTCTTTTCATTGTTCCAGATTCATCGGGTAATAATATAAATCTTTCAGAAGTTAGCTCTTTTCTATAAAGATAGCCTTGAGCAACTCCATCACCTGAAACGTATAATTCACCCGGTATACCAACCGGAACTACCTGACGATATTCATCTAATATCAGTAGCTGGGTATTAGGAAATGGTTTACCGATAGGCAATGTATCGTTTGATGCTAATTGATTATTAACACCCTCGAAGTAAGAGCTATCAATAGTTGCTTCTGTTAGGCCGTAAGAGTTAATTACCCTTGTCTGTTCTCCACAATAATTACAAAGCTTTTGATATTCCTCTATTTTCCAACTATCTGAGCCGACGATAACTAACTTCATAAAATCTATTTTTTGATGACTATCTTCCAGGTATTGTAACAAACTACGAATAATTGCAGGGACAAATTCTGCACAATCAATTTTTTCATTACGTAAAAGTTGGTATAGTTGTTCTGGGTCTAGTAAAACGTCTTCTGGACATAACACTAATTTTGAGCCGGAGCAAAGCGCACGAACAATGTCACCAACGCATACGTCAAATGAAAAGCTAGCCATTTGTAAATGGGCGGACGTATTATTAATTAATTGATATTCATGTTCCCATCCATTAAAAGCGTGCATCAAATTATTGTGGCTAACCATCGTCCCTTTCGGAAGACCTGTAGAACCGGATGTGTAGATGACATAAGCCAAACTGTCTGGCATAATTTTAATTGGCATATTTGTAGTACTTTCTTGATTTAACTGCTCTTGTAGCAGCACATCATCAACAATTATAATATTTAAGCTCGTTTCAGCTAAGAGTGAACTATTAAGTGCTTCATTAGTTACAATAGTAACTACCTTAGAATCTTTGAGCATATAATGTAGTCGGTCACTTGGATAGGAAGAATCCATTGGTAGATACGCTAGACCTGTTTTTAATACCCCTAAAACGGATATTACTAAGTCCATTGATTTAGGCAAACATATCCCAATAATTGAATCTTCCACTTCCTTTTGTTTTAAAATCAAAGATGCTAGTTGATTAGCTTTTTCATTTAGCTCCCTATAGGTCAAAGATTCACCTCTGAAAACGATGGCTATTGCTTCTGGATTTGTCTCAACTTGTTTTTCAAACCATGTACATACATTGTCAGCTTTAGGGAAATCCATAATATTTCCATTCCATAACTTTAATTGAGTCAATTCCTCATTAGTTAAATAGTTTATTTCACCAATAGGCTTATCAGGTTCAGACAGTATTTGCTCTAGTAGAATCTGGAAGTGCTGTGCCATTCTAATAATGAAGGTACTATCAAATAAATCGGTATTGTACTCCAAAATGCACTTTTGTGGATAAACATCTCCGCCATCTAAAATATCAAGAGACAAATCAAACTTTGCTGTACCACCATCTATAGGTTGATAATTCATCAATACATTATTGAGTCGGAAGTTTGGAACTGCATTTTGATACGTGAATAAAACCTGGAAAAGTGGATTAAGACTTGAGCTTCTTTCAGGTGCTATATTTTGAACAATAGTCTCAAAAGGGACATCTTGATGAGAAAAAGCTTCTAAAGAAGCTTCCTTCACCTGCTTTAGTAAATTCTTAAAGCTTACATTCCTAGACAACCTTACACGAAGAGGTAAAGTATTAACAAATACACCTATTAACTTTTGGAATTCATTTCGGTTTCTTCCCGAGATAGGAACACCAACAATAATGTCATCCTGTCCAGTGTAACGATATAACAAAGTATAAAACACGGTAAGCATTGCCATAAAAGCTGTCGACTCTTCAGAATGACATAATCTTTTCAAATTATCACTTGTTGCTTTTGATAACTCAAAAACATACGAAGATCCCTTAAAAGTTTGTATTGCTGGACGTAAGTATGTCGTCGGCAGTTCTAGCACAGGCGGAGAGCCTAGGAGTGCTTTTTTCCAATATGTTAGCTGATTTTGAAAAAGTTCATCAGTCAAATGCTTCTGTTGCCATGACACATAGTCAGAATATTGCGTTGTCAGATCCTGTAATGTAGAAGGTCTGTTGTTGATAAAAGCTTCATATAACTCACTAAGTTCTTGTAATAATACCGTAACAGACCATCCGTCAAAGATAATATGATGCATTGTTACTACTAGGTAGTTTTCATCATCATTCAATTGAAGTAGAATGACTCTCCATAAAGAAGAGTCATTTTTTAAATTAAATGGTTTTTGAATTTCCTCATTGACGATTCTACTTCGCTCTTGACGACGTATGTCTTTCGGAAATTCCCTTAAATCTATAAATTCCATCATTACTGAAGATTCATACATTACTTTTCTTATAGGTTCACCGTCTATATCTTCAACAATACTGGTACGAAGGATTTCGTGTCTGTTAGCCACCTCTTTGAAACAAGCCTGTAAAACATCAATATTTAGCTCTCCCAATAATAGAAAGGCCGAAGGAATATTGTAAGCTGAACTTTCAGGATCTAATTGACTTAAAAACCATAATCTTTTCTGAGGAAAAGATAATGCATAATTTTCGGTAATAGTGTCTTTTCGGTCTAATAACTTTGACTTAAGTTGATTTACCAGCAAAGCTTTTTGTTCATCTGTAAGAGTGCCAATCTGTTCCAAATACTTATTCAATTTGATCCCTCCCAGCTGCAACTAAACTAATAATGTCGTTTATTTTGTCTTCTGAAAGTTCTCCTAATTCTGAAATGATTTGTCCGACTTCATCGTCTTGGATTAAATTATGCTTTTTTTCTAGCATTTCCATAATATTTATTGAAAGCTCTTGTGAAGTTACCCCACGTAATAAATCTACTACAGCAATCGTAACCTGAAGACTTGCTTCAATTGTATTTTTCAACTCCATAGCCATCATGGAATCTAAACCAAAAGCGTTCAGTGGTACGTTGGCTTCTATCTGTATACGATTTAAACGCAACACGGCACAAGACATCTCCATAATGTGCGATTCAAGTTGTGTTAGTTGTTCCTTACGATCCTTTAATTGTAATAAACTATTCAAAAAGTCTAGAGAATTATCATCTGAGTTATCCGTTTGACTTTGTAAGTCTCTATGTTTATTAACAAGTTCGGCAATGATAGGAGGTACATTTCCAAGAGGATAATTTTTATCGGCTACTTTTGGCCAATCTGCTCCTACTACACTGAATTGTGCTCTTTGCTGACATAATAATTGATTGAGTGCCTCAAGTCCTTGATCATTTGTCATCGAATATAAACCGCGATTATCAAAATAATTTAACAAATCAAGCTGTGTAGCCATCCCCGATTCAAGCCATGGCCCCCAGTTAATACTCAATCCATGCATTCCTCGCGATCTTCGATAATGTGCCAATCCATCTAAAAATGCATTGCCCGCTGAATAATTCGCTTGACCACTCATCACTACAACAGATGCAATTGATGAAAATAGAACAAAGAAATCTAGCGATTGGTTTTCAAAATGTTCATGTAAGTTCCATCCTCCAATCATTTTTGGACGAAGAACATCGGTAAATTCTTGCTGATTCATTTGATATAATAATTGTGGTCGAGCTACCCCAGCTGTATGGATCACGCCACGGATTTCTGGCCATCCAGCGCCAGAATATTGAAGCAGAGATTTCTCTATTTCGTTCTTATTACATACATCTGCAGTAGCTATGTGGATAGTAGCCCCCATCGCCTCTAGCTCTTTTATAGCTATAATGCGCTTTCCTTCTACACTATTTATATCTACCTTATCCCAATCTGTACGATCGTGGAATTGCCCACGGCCCATTAAAATTAAATGTCTCGCACCTTTTTTTATCATCCAGCGAGCCGTTAATAACCCTAAACCACCGAAGCCACCAGTTATTAAGTAACTTGCATCTGGTCTAAATACAATTGGCAGTGAATTATTAAGTTGAATATCCTCTTCTAAACGAACTACATAACGTTCTCCTTGTCTAAAGGCAACATGATCTTCTCCATCTGTATTCCAAATCTCTTCAAATAAAAGATTACTATTTTTTTCAGCTAACAAGGAATCATCTAAATCAATAATGCCTCCCCATAAATTCATGTGTTCCTGATGTCCAATTGCTTTTGCTAAACCCCATACAGCTGATTGGGCTACATTATTCAAACTAAGTTCCGTCCCTACTTGCTGTGCGCCAATTGTTGCAACCCACAATCGAACATGCTCTGGAAGCTGCTTGTGAACAATAGATTGAACAAGGTGAAGCAAACCAACACAACCCAATTCTTCAACCTGATTCAAGCCGTTTGTGTTTAAAATATCTGTTACTTTATTATCGAGTGCCCAACCATAAATAATTCCTCGACATTGAGTTGGGTCAGAAAGTATATCATCCATTAATATAACGAAATCTTCAGAATTAGAAGGGTTTATAGTAAATGTATTGTTTGTTCTTTCATATTTGGCCCCTGGATGCACAGAATAACAGTGTTCTCCTGCCTTAATTAGCCTTTCAACAACCGAATGTCCTATTTTCTGTTTATCTTCAAAGATTACCCAATATCCTTTGTCAGAAACATTGTTTACAGGAGAATATTCAGTTGCTTCCTTTCTTATTTGAGTATGCCATTGCAACTCATATATATCTTGCGTGCCTGTAGATTTGCTAGAAGATGTATTATCCTTTAACGAAACTGCATTACATCCTAAAATTTCCATAACGATATTTCCTTCAGAATCAAAAAGGTGGATATCCCCCTCTAATGAGGTTTCTGTCTTATTCAAAATAGAAGCATGAATCCACAAATCTGTATCTAATCGAACTTTTTTGTGTAGAGCTCCCTTTGATACACCGACAGGCATATATACTGTCGTATTCTCTTCTTCCGTTTGGAAAGGCAATGCTGCAGCCAGTACTTGGAAACATAAGTCCAAGATCGAAGGATGTATTTCATACTCATCTAATTGTGCGCCAATTATTTCGTGTAAACTTACCTTCGCCAATGCTTCTTGTTCACCTTGCCATAGTGTTTCAATACCTTGGAAAGTTTCCCCATATTCAAGCCCGAATTTACGGAATTGCAAATAACATTGTTCCTTGGAAAGTTGCAAAGTACAATTTTCTTTTAAGACCAAAAGTTCTTTATTTTGGGATTTAACACTAACGTTCGGTCTTATCTGCCCTGTAGCATGTAATGTCCAATCCTGACTTACTCCCGTAGGCTGGCTATAAATAGAAACCGTTGAGTTTTCCACTGAATAAACTAATCTTAATTTTACTGACTCTCCTAATGTTAAAAACAAGGCCTTATTAAACTTAACGCTTTCACCACAGATGAAACCAGTATCTCCAAATAATTCTTTAGATGCAGCTAACATCATTTCAACATACGCCGCCCCAGGATATACATATGCTCCCTGAATTTGATGGTCGCATAAATAAGGAAGGCGATTCAAATCTAAATCGTTTTCCCAAGTAGGCTCAGGTGTATTTAATTTTTTCCCTAGTAATGAATGTACATGTGTGCCCAATCGCTCTTGTTCGGATATAAAAGACTCTTGCCAATAACGCTCTCTCTGCCAAGGGTAAGTAGGGAAACAAATCGTACGAACCGCCTGATTATGTATGTTATCCCAATTGATTGAATACCCTTTTGAATACAAAGCACCAAGAGATTCGAATAATATCTCCTTATCTACGGCATTGCGACGTAAAGAAGGGATTATTAATCCTTGAACATTGTTAAGTGATAAACATTCTGAAATAGAATTTGCTAGCACAGGATGTGGACCCACTTCTATAAAATTATCGATACCATCTTCAATCATTGTATTCGCTGCTGCCGCAAAAAGTACTGATTCTCTTATGTTTTTCCACCAATAGTAGGCTGTAAAATCTTCATTACTCATTATCTTGCCAGTAACTGTAGAATAGATTGGCGTGTGTGGGGTATTAACTTTAATATCTTTAAGCGCATTTAAAATATCATCTTTCAGTGGATCCATATAATGACTATGATATGGAACTTTAACATTTAGGTATTTATAAAATATTTTTTTCTTTTCTAATGATTCTATAACAATATCAAGAGATTCTGGAGCCCCAGCAAGAGTCACAGCATTCGGACTATTTATAGCAGCTATAGATACATGATCAAGATCAAGTATTTCAATTCTTGCTTCCTCAAAAGATAATCCTACCGCTACCATCTGACCTAATCCAGTAGTACGTTGTTGTAAATTACTGCGGTAGTATATAATCTTCACGGCATCTTCTAAACTGTAAACACCAGCACAATAAGCTGCTGCAACTTCCCCAGCACTATGCCCTACAATAGCATCAGGAGCTATCCCCCAAGATTTCCATAATTCAGCCAAACCAACTTGTAGCATAAAATTAGCTGGCTGGGCAACTTCAGTTTCCTCCATTTTGGATGATCGTTCATCAGCTAGCATAGCATCAATTATTGACCATCCTGAAAGACGTTTAAATAAATCATCACATTGCTCTACAGCTTGACGGAACACATCATCTTTTTGAAGAAGTTCTCTGCCCATCGCCCACCATTGAGGACCCATACCAGTAAACACAAAGCTTAAAGGTGATTTTTTGTTATCAGCAACTCCTGAAACAATACCAGCTTCTTTACCATTTCCCAGGAATATATCTAGTTTCTCTATTAAATCATCCACAGTTTTTGCAGTGATAGCTAAGCGATGATTATGATGACTACGTCTTTTAATAGCGTTATACCCAATATCACTTAATGAGTAGTTATTAGCAGAAATAGCCTTTTTGAAATCTTTAGCATAGTCTTTCAATGCCTGCCCATTACGTGCAGATAAAACTATCGTTTGGACATCTTCAGTTTTTTCTATGTCCTGAATAGTCTCTTTCGTTACATATTCTTGTAATACAACATGGGCATTTGTTCCACCGAATCCAAATGAATTAACACTTGCAGTTGCTACATCCTCAGTGTCTGGCCAAGCCGTTAATTTTGTTGGAATTTTAATATTCAGCTTTTCAAAATCAATATCAGGGTTGGCATTCTTAAGATGGAGATGAGCTGGTATTTGACGGTTCTTCAAACAAAGAATTGTTTTAATTAGTCCTGCTACACCAGCGGCCGCTTCCGTATGTCCAATGTTAGTCTTAACTGATCCAATATAACATTTGTCCCCAGGAACTCTGTCTGCTCCCAAGATACTTCCTAATGCATTCGCTTCTATTGGATCTCCAACGGGTGTTCCTGTTCCATGAGCCTCTACGTACTGTACTTGACTTGGTTTAATACCACTTTTTTCATAAACATCACATAATAATTGTTTTTGGGCTTCCTCTCTTGGTACTGTAATACCTTGGGAATTACCATCTTGATTAATACCACTACCTCTAATAATTGCATGGATAGGATCATTATCCTGTATTGCTTGAGAAAGTGGTTTTAATAATACAACTCCTGCTCCTTCGCCACGTACATAACCATTTGCAGAAGAATCAAATGCTTTAGATCGCCCGTCAGCTGATAACATCCCTGCTTTGGATTCAGCAATAAAATATTCTGGCTTAATCATTACATTGACACCGCCTGCGAATGCCATTGTACTTTCTCCATTTCTTATACTTTGACAAGCTAGATGTAAAGCAACAAGGGACGAAGAACACGCTGTATCTACTGTAATACTAGGCCCTCGGAAATCATATGTGTAAGAAATTCGGTTTGCCAATAACGTCATCATGGCCCCTGTAGCTGAGTGTGCATCAACCAAGTGTCTATTCGATTCGGAAAATTGCAATAATTTATAATCTAACGTAAAAGCACCCATGAAAACACCCACATTGGTACCTGCTAAACGTTCCTGCATTTGACCGGAATTTTCCATAGCTTCCCAACAAACTTCCAGCAACAAACGTTGTTGTGGATCTAATAAAGCTGCTTCCCTAGGAGATATACCAAAGAAAGACGCATCAAATTGATCTACATTGTCTAAAAATCCTCCCCACATGGAATTTGATTTTCCTTGGTTTACTTTATTAGAGCTATAGAAATTTGAAATACTCCATCTATCACTTGGGATTTCAGTTATCGCGTCTACTTCTTTACTTAATAGTTCCCAGTAAGATTCTGGAGAGTTTACCCCCCCTGGGAAACGGCATCCAATACCTATTATCGCAATTGGCTCAGCTATATTATTTTTTAATGTCATCATATTCCCTCGCTTATAGTAGTTTCTCGAAAATTAACTATTTTTAATAGTCCTAATGTTTTGAATAAGGTTTTGATAAAGTAGGTAGTTTTTTTCTTTGTACTTTCCTTAACTACATATGAAGAATGTATATCAAGGTATATCAAGCCTTCACAGAATTTGATTATTCTCAAGTAAATTACTTTCTTAGTAAGAAGCTATTTCGATACCAATCTAACGTATCTTTTATAGCTTTTACATGCGGTGTAACCTCTAGACCAAATGTACGCTCATACTTACTATGGTCAACGATATATGGTTGATTATAAACATAATAAATCTCTTTCATTTCTCGCATATAAGGATTAAATAACGCCATTAATTGAAATATTTGTTTCGGAGCACATTGTACTTTAGACGTCTTCTGTATTTCTTTATAAACTTGTTCAATTAGCTCTCTAGTAGTAACAGTGGTGTCACTTGGTATGTGCCATATTTCCCCTAGTGATTCTTCATTCAATGCTAAAGTTACAAGCCCTCTGGCAAAATCATTTATATAAATATGTGTATGAGGGACATCTATACACCCAATTACTTTAGCGGCTTTTCCTTGTAACGCAGACTTAAATACCCTCTCACCTAGGATTGAATGCAAAGCATATGGACCATAGAAATCCGGCCCCCTTCCAATAGCAGCCCTTATCTTACCACTATGATGAGCTTCTAATACTTCTTCAGCCATTTGAGCTCTTACTAACCCCTTCCGATCACTCGCAAGATTTAATGATGATTCATTGTAGGGCTGTTTCGAAGAACCATACATAAAAAGGTTATCTGCATAAATTAATTTGGCTTCTGCTTGACCTGCTCCATAAATAATCCCTTTGTTTAAATTCGGGAAATGTTCTGACCATTTAGTATAATCAGGTTTGGCACAATGATATACAACTGTTGCTCCCTTAAATGCATTAGCTGATTCTTCAAAATTTGAAACATTCGCATGGATTAAATTTACGTTCTTAGGAAGTTCAATGGAACTGTTTTGATTAACCATTATGACTTCTTTCTCCCTAATTAGCAGCTCTCTCATGACAGCAAGCCCAAGTGGTCCAGTGCCAACTACAACATGTTTTTCTTTATTAACATACATTTTAACCTCCTGCGCAAAATACTTTTTTGTAAAATAAAAGGTAATGTTACAAAAAAATACATGTAATGACCTTTTTTTAACTCTACCATATTTGGATTGAATTGGAATATAATATTTTTTAAATTTATGTAAATGAACCTATAAATTTACAAGTAACTATTAATTTTAAATAATTAGTATAAATAACATAAATATCCAAAAATCTCTTTTTTGCAAACAAAAATTCCTTTATAATGGAAAGGTAAGATGGTAATCTATCCGAATTCATTAATAAAGGACACACAAAAAATTTAACATAGAAGATACAAATTTATTATTTCGAACAACTTAGGAGCAGCAAAAAATTTGCAAATATAAAAAACAATAAGGAATAAAAAGTTTGGGAGGTAACATGGAAATATTCGGAGTTAATATAGCTGGCATAAAACCAGAACATTCATTAAATGAGTTAATAAAACTTATTTCAGTTGAAAAACGCAATAAAATTAAATCTTATAGAAAAAAAGAAGACTATCTACGCTCGCTGACTGCTGAATTATTAATACGTGTGATACTTGTTAAGAAAGGCTTATTCCAAAATGAAGACATCCAATTTGAATATAATAATTACGGAAAACCTTTGTTAAAAAACTCTTCAATAAAATTTAACATTTCACATTCTGGTGATTGGGTAGTATGTGCAGTTAGCAATTTTTTAGTAGGAATTGATATTGAAGAAATTAGATCGTACAATGTTAGCGCTATTAAAGATTCCCTTACCGCAAATGAATTTAATACATTAATAGATCTAAGTAAAAATGATCGAAGTACTTTTTTTTTCAACTTATGGACATTGAAAGAAAGTTATATTAAAGCTGTTGGGAAAGGTCTGTCCATCCCTTTAAAATCAATTTCTTTTGAAATGAATGACAATGAAATTATTTTTACTAATCGTTATAATAACGATACCTTTAATTTTAAACAGTATGAAATTGACAACAGATACAAATTATCTGTTTGTAATGAAAAAACATCATTCCCTAAAGAAATTTGTATATGGAGCTTTCATAAGTTATATCACGATTCTATTAATCTTTTAAAATAAGAGGCCACTGAACCATTGCTGTCTTTACTAAAGTTCTTCTTCCTTTTTCATCATAGCCATATTCTGCGATGACAGTACCAGCTCTATTTTTACTTTCTTTAGCTAATCAAACACATTCCATTCATACGTATATACAACATCACTTGTTAAAATTTCCGTCATAATCGTACGTATATAATTGATTATTCACATATTCTAATTGATTAGCTTTGTTATATCTGTAAGTAGAGGTTTCAGTTTAACCTGCTTTACTCAGCGTTTTTGAATAACGCTTATTTACCAACCTCATACACATTATAAAGAGTCGAAAACTTTTTTTACCCATTCCAGATAGTCACTCATATAGTGTTCCTGTTTAAAGCCATGATTCTGACCTTCTGCTACAATCACAGTCACATCCGCATCTGCAGCCCGTGCTGATTGAATATATTCCTGTGGTCCTTTTACCCCAACAGCTAAGTCATTCGTCCCATAAGCAATAAACTGAGGTATATTAGCTGTTCTGAAATGCTTAGATAGATCTGTCTGATCTAAAAGCTCTTTACGCTCTTCTGGATTTCTTACATCATCATCATTAAAAGAAGCAAAGAGCATAGGTACATTATAGCGGTAGGTCAATGCAGGGTAAATTTACGAGAGGATACTGAAAATGACTGAATCAAAAGAGATAAATTGGAGTGAGGATATTGAAACCAATTTGTTTTATAATCAAAAAACTCCTACTTTAGATTTGAACTTTTCTATTACAGAAAACGTTAACTTCAATAATGATTTTTGGGATTTTTCTGAATTCAACAAACTCCATAATGGAGATCGAAATAAATATCGGTTTAACTTTTCTGTAATAAATCATCAAAAATATAAGCTATATTTAAAAAATATGGTGTTAAGAGAACTATTCGTTAAAAGAAATCGTTTCACTACCACGTACACAGCATTTAGATGTTGCGTGAATTTTATACAATATCTAGAATCCACTCATATTTATTTACCGATTGGTATAAGACCAAGTACTATAATCGTTTTTTTTGAAAATCGGAATATTCAACAAAATACTAAACAGCATGAATTGATAAGCATCAAAAAGTTTTTACAAGAAATTGAAATTGATAATAAGGATTTTCCAATTACTAATTTTTATAAATTATTTAGTTCCGCTAATAAAAAAAGCATTCGCACCGAATTGGAGAACGGCAAAACTAACAATATCCCTCGTAATTTGTTTAATAAAATTATTCAAGTTGCCTTAAAACAAATCGACAATAAAGAAATAGATGTGCTGGATAGAATGATTTCGTGCTTTATACTGATTCTATCTCAAGTGGGAATGAGAATAGGAGAAGCAAGTTTATTAGAAATCGATAAAATAAAAGAGATTGAAATTCTAAGCGGAAAAAAGAAGTCATATATTATGGAGTTCTTAACTTACAAGACTACCCATCAAAGTAATGGCAGACTGACTGAAACAGTAATGACCGATATTGCATTAAAAGCATATAATACACTCCAAGAATTAGGTAGAGAAAGACGTGGTCGAAATAGCAGAGCATTATTTCCAAACTCCAAAGGGGGTTTTTTATCTTCAAAATCGCTGGCCCAACATATCCAAAGATTCTTCTATAAGAATCAGAAGGACCTTGCTATTAATTCTTTAAGTAGTAGTGAACTTAAACTCCTTGAATATTTTGAACCTACTTTAGAAAAATATGAGTATTTTAGAAAATTAGGTTTTCGAAAGACAGATGCTGAAACTAAGATATTTTACGCCACCTCCCACCAGTTTCGTGTTGCGGTCTGTAATGAGTTTAAGCGATTCGGAGTAACTCTACAATGGATTAAAGAGCATATGAATCATTTAACCGAAGAAATGACTAAGCATTATTTTAGAAGCGATGAAAACGAAATCAACCTACTTAAAGATACTCTATTAAAGAGGTCTTCAAAAACTGCTGGGAAATTAACACTTGTTCCAAGCGAAATCGATGATATTAAAATTAGAGTAGAACTTGAAGATGAACAATTTATAGCAGCCTATAAAGAAATCAATAAATTTCTAAACAATAGAAGTCTGAATATTTTCAAAAATTTAGATGAAATTCTTGAAAATTTCAAAGACTACCCTCTTCGAGAAAGCGAATTAGGACTTTGTACAAAAGCTTTGGGAAAATTGTGCGCTAGACAAGAAAGATTAACTACATTAGAGAATTGGTACTATTTAAAGCCTCAAATAGCGTCGGCATCTCAATTCGATTTAACTTATCGTAGATTTATTGATAAAGTAAAAATAATTGAACATAATAAAAAGATTAAAGATCAAGATAATAGATACTTGTTACAATACAATTTAGAAAAAAAATCGCTAAAATCATTTTTACATAATAAAGTATTACCAGAATTACAATTGATAGAGACTAAAATACTTAAAAATGGTAAGAAATCTTTAGAAAAGGAAAACCCTAACCTAAAATCCTTACTTATGGATATCGAAAAAATAAAAAAGGACTGTGAAAATTGGATAATAAGATTAAACCTCTAGTTGAATCGCATTTAGAACAATATAATATAAATCCTTCTTTCAGCCAATTGAGTGATATTGTTCAAAATCAATTGATTGAAATAGAGAATTTTTTTCAAGATTATATAAACGAACAAATTAAACTTGCACAACTACTTAAAAACCAAAAAATTAACCTTGCAAAAGTATGTATTTCTACAACTATTTCAAGAAGCTCTGTATATAATAGTCCTAACGTTTT
This sequence comes from Lysinibacillus parviboronicapiens, assembly GCF_003049575.1. GTDB lineage: Bacteria > Bacillota > Bacilli > Bacillales_A > Planococcaceae > Lysinibacillus > Lysinibacillus parviboronicapiens. Next base: position 35,801 of record NZ_PYWI01000035.1, read on the forward strand.
AAAAAAGTATATAAACGAACGCATCAACGACATTGAAGAAAAAGATTTTTTGGGTTTAAACAAAACCAAAAAAAACACCAAGGATTATGAGTTATTAAGAAAATATATAGAGCATTTAAAAATCCAAATGATCGAAAATGATATATTTGAACTAAAAATCCAAGAGCTTGAAAAAGAAATCAAAGATTTAAATCATATAAATAAACAGTATGCTCTTGAAAATTCTAGGTTGCACACTGAAAATGAAAATCTCAAAGTCCAATTAGTAAATAAACAAAGTAATGTTATTAATTTCAATAATTACTCACAATAAAAAAATTTTTACAAAAAATATTGAAGCGAGCAATCCCTTATTGGAAATGCTCGCAAGCTCTTATTATTTACATATTTGTTCCTTAAGCCTATTAAAGCTTTTTGTTTCTTAATTTTTGTTACATGGCAATTTGTCCTTAAAGGTATAGTAATAAAGTCACATTTTGTAGAGTTCTTTAAATTAATTCAATCATTTTCAGTATCTTCACACCTCACCTAGTTTTTCAAGTGTATTATCTATCTAATATGATAAATAATTACAAAAATTCGAGCGAAATTGCTTGAATTTAATACTTCAATCAAAATATTTATGGTAAGTTACTGGCTCAATGACCAATTGTTTAGATAAAAAAGCAGATTGAAAAAGTTCATTCCAAATATGCTTTAATTTATTAACTCTTTAAACAGTTTAATATATCATTCGCTAAAATTTTTGCCCCCGCTGCACCTTTTAAATACTTCAAATCTCCAGTAGATAGCCAATCGATCTCTTTTAAGTTCAATAGAATCTTAGCAATTTTAACTGAATCTGGCTGTTGTGATTTCGCTAAATAATTTTCATTAATAATCTTATTCCCTGCTATGGCAAGTGCGTTTAAACACGTTATATGTGTCATTCTATAAAGTTTGTTATCTTCCCATTCATCAGGAAACAACTCTCTAATTGTATTAAAGAAGAACAAACATAAATTAAGTTTCTTCTCCTTAGACAATTTCTCTAATTCGGACTTTTTCGTTAGAAACTTGACTATATTATATAAGTTTTGTAAAGTAATATTCTTTTCCTTACTACGCTTGCCAGTAAGTGTACCTTTATTAAAAAATGGACTTTCTGGTTTTAAAATTAGATTGGTCGCCACCCAACTAACATCATCATTATCACGATTTAAATAACGGCTTAAAGATGTTCCAATACCCTTTGCCTTAGTATTAATTACGTCAAATAGTTTAATTTCTTCATCATCGTCTAAATAGTGAAATGCTAGAAAAGGCACATTTAGTGTACTATCGGTTTCATAAATATATTCTTTAATTCCTCCTAAACGATGTTGGCCATCCATTAATGTGGCCTTCTTCTTGCAAATCAATCTCCCTAAATTAGGCCGCTGTCTATCATAAGCATGAAATTCCCAATTTCCAGCTGCATTTAATAATATTGGTGTATATAAAGAATCTTCCCCTCGGGATAAATAATTTGCAAAATCCTGACAACGTTTTTTATTTATCGGACGTTGATAACCTTTTCCCGAAGGATCATTGTATAACTTCGAATATGAAAAATTTACTGCTACTTGAGAAGAAACAAACCCTTGATAGGCTACCCTGCCACGCATTTTAGATTGAATAACATTCTCTATAGCTATATTAGATGGCAAATTATTACTCATTAAAATTCTCCTTTTATCAACTTTGAAATCATTTTAATACTAAAAGATAGTACAAATCAACTAAAATAAACTTTAAAGTTATTTTTTTTATATTTTGTTAGTATGTAATATCTATTTGACCTCACCTAGTCTAAAAGTGAGGTGATTTAATATGGATTTAACAAAACGAGTAGGAATTAATATACGTACTATAAGAAAATCTCAAAATTTGACGATTGATGAATTGGCAGAAAAATGTGATTTTCAGTCTCCATATTTATCAGATGTAGAGCGTGGTGAAAGGAATATTACGTTACAGACTTTGACAAAAATATTAGATGCCTTACAAGTTGAACCAGGTAGTGTCCTAATCCCTGAAAGCAAATCAAGTGAAGACCAAGGGAATATCAGAGAGGAACTTTTAAAAATATTATTTAATACTCTTGAAGATAAAGATGAGAATGATATACGAATGTTGTTAAATATCTCGAATGAAATCTTTGGGCGCTTCAAATAGAACCTAACCACATGTGTGGTGAGTTGAATAATTCATAGTAATATTTATTATTATTAAAACGATTTTTGTTAAGAAAAACGAAATTTAACCATAAAAATGCAAAAGCATCAGTTGGTTTAGAATTAAGTTTGATTATAAATCACTCTAAATACCTGATTTTACTGTATATAAAAAGCTATCGTTTTTAATAATGCAATGACCTAAAAATATGAGACAAATAAAAACACCTTTCGTTGAAAAACGGGTATTGAATACCAAACAATCAACGTGGAGGTGTTTTTTCTATGGGTACAAGAGTAAGTTATCCAATTGAGATAA
>NZ_PYWI01000036.1 GCF_003049575.1 Lysinibacillus parviboronicapiens
AGATGTGTATAAGAGACAGGTGGTTAACGCACCTGATTGTGGTTCAGGCATTCGTGGGTTCGATTCCCATCAGTCGCCCCATTTTCATAAAATTATCTTTTGGGGTATAGCCAAGCGGTAAGGCAACGGATTTTGATTCCGTCACGCCCTGGTTCGAATCCAGGTACCCCAGCCATTTATTGCGGAAGTAGTTCAGTGGTAGAACACCACCTTGCCAAGGTGGGGGTCGCGAGTTCGAACCTCGTCTTCCGCTCCAATTTTTATGGCGGCATAGCCAAGTGGTAAGGCACAGGTCTGCAACACCTTTATCACCGGTTCAAATCCGGTTGCCGCCTCCATAATGTTTTTTAACAACAATCGGATTATCCGATTTTTTTTATCTCTAAGGTCTCATGCCGGTGTGGCGGAATTGGCAGACGCGCACGACTCAAAATCGTGTTCCTTTGGAGTGTCGGTTCGACCCCGACCACCGGTACCATTAAATGATTAATTACAAGACTTCAACGATTATGTTGAGGTCTTTTTTCTTTGTTCGTAGCATAGCAAAATTATTTATAAACTTGATCTGTACTTGATTGCAGGGAATACCATCCATATCAGGTAAGGCTATAAGCTTTATAGTATAATTTCATTTATACAACAAGGAAATGGGGCATAGGTTTATGGAATTAAATGATTTTCAATTGTGGATAAAAGATTACTATGAAACACGAGGGTGGTCAGACTTAAATATCTTTACACGGATCGGCTTTTTGGCCGAAGAAACGGGAGAAGTAGCACGTGCGATTCGAGCACTTGAAATAGGAAGAGACCGACCAGATGAAAAGGTAGGTTCCTATGAAGAGAATAAACAAGAATTAGTAGAGGAACTTGGCGATGTATTAGGAAATATCATTGTGATTGCCAATAAGTATGATATTTCACTTGAGGAAATTTTCAGTGCCCACCAAGAAAAATTACTAAAGCGCTACAAAGGATAAGATGAAATCTGCGTAGTTACCGTGAACTATATAATTGGAAAGGGACCAAATGATTATCCTCATGGAACTCATATTCTAATTGAAGATGATGCAAGATGCTATTTCAAAAGCTAAGGAACATGGTGCGATAATCGTCTGAGATAAAATGGAGTTTAATAATTTTTATCTGGCATATTTGGTTGATCCTACTGGACTTGGTCTAGGTTTAATACAAAAGAAATAATTAATAAAGTCATTGAATGTAAAATACAATGATGACCCCCTCTACAGCTTATAGTAGAGGGTTTTTTTTTGCTACAGACTAGATAGAAGAAAAAATCACGTATATTTCTCAGGCGTAAAAGGATAAGACAATGGGTATGGGTAAGTAATACAAATGGATAGGTGGATGTCATGAAATATCAAAGAATATAATAAACAACGTTATTGCTATGCTATTTTTGGAGATTATATCTAATTGTTGTTGATGGAGAATAGGATAAGAAGGATGAAAGAAAAATAGGGGGAATGACATGAATAAAATTACTAAGATTCTGTGTGTGGCTGTGCTTTCTGTATGGATATTACAAATTCAACCGGTTTATGCAGCCAGTTTTAAAGATGTAACATCCGAAAATGTGTTAGCAACTGAAATTGATTATTTAGTAGAAAGAGGCATTATCAAGGGGTATCCTAATGGCATGTTTAAACCAAATGACTATGTGACAAAGGCACAAGTAGCTGTAATGTTAACACGAGCGCTAGGATTGAAGACAACGAACGTAAAAAATCCGAAATATCTAGATGTACCAACAACACATATCTATTTTAAAGAAATAGCGGCTACGCAAAATGCTGGAATTTTCGATGCAACAAAGAAATTTAAACCAGATGGTACGCTTTCTAGAGGAGAAATGGCGATTGTTCTACAAAGGGCCTTTAAACTAAAAGGATCAAATTCGTATCAATTTACAGATGTTACAGAAAAGACAATAGGATATAAGGAAATTTTAGCAATTGCGAATAATAATATTACAAGGGGTTATCAGGATGGTTCATTTAAACCAAATTTACCGCTAACACGAGCACATTTTTCAGCATTTATGGCCCGAGCCTTAACACTTTCAAAAGTGAATCTTTTAAAGGATCCTGCGTATGTATACACGTATGCTTTTTATTCGCCTGATAAGGATATGAGGTATACATTAAATTATCAATATAGCCATAACGATAATAAAAATGACGTTTGGACGGTTACAAATAGGAGTACGCAAGAGCCATTTAATGATGAACTGCTTTATGGCGACGATACTGTATATGGACAAGCAATTGCTGCAGATTTTAGCACGCATTATGATTTATTTATAGAATTGCCGCTGCGAATTGGTGTAATTGTACATGAAGATGACGATGGTCCTGTAAATGGTAATCGAATTACAGTTAAAATGACGGATGGGACAGTTCGTGCAGGCGGAGTCAACTATAAAAACGTCGCTATATTAGAAGAGACATTTATATATAGTGATGTAGTGAAAACCTACTACTTTGTAGATGGTATCGGCTTAGTAAAGGAGCTGCATGACGAGGAAGTTATTTATGAGTTACTAAAGCGTTCGAAAAATTAATATGAATAAGGATGCATTTATTCGATGCATCCTTATTTAGAACAGTGAAATATGAAAATAACGATTCAGCGCTTGTAACCACTCTTTGTCGCTATGTGTTGTATAGGTTGTAAGGGATTGACCTTCATATATGCGAAATTCATTATTGAGCATAGTGTGTCGTCCACGTGGGGTACGAATCATCGCAATTTTATTGGTTTGTTTAGAAAGCCGTGGGGCAAATCTAGCATCGTTAGCATCATCCGTAAAGCAATAGAGTAAACGCCATTTATGTGGAGTTTGCTCATAGAGCATCCAGCCATATATTTCATCCCATTCAATTTTGTAAAGCTCATTGCCTTCACGATGCTGATGGCCAGCAATTAAAGGTACTGGCTTACAGGGAGCGAGTGCACCTACGCCAACATCTGAAATATAATGTAAACCTTCAAAAGTGACGAGAAGTAGCTGATGCATAGGGACTTCTTCAGGAGGTGTTCCGTCTTCGATATTACGCCAAAATTGCGCATAGCGGTTTGTAACAGTAAAACCGAGCTCACGTAGGAGCCAGCTAAATAAAATATTTAGCTCAAAACAATTACCTCCGCGTTTTTGAACAATCATTTTACGAAAAAGATCAGGGATAGCGAAGGAGATACTATGTTTCAACGCCACGTCTAAATTTTCATATGGAATTGTATGGAGATGGCAAGTTTGCAAGTGCCCCAAAAGCTTAATGGATGGCTCTAAAGGACCTTGAAATTTAATATGTTGTAAGTACTGTTGTATTTGTGAAATTATAAAAATCGCCTCACTTCCTTACTATTTAACATAACCGAATTGTTAAAAGAATACACGCATAAAGATTGATAAAGAAAATAATAGAAAAGTAATTAGATAACTTGTAAAATTAATATATTAGCTACTAATTAGTAAAATATTTTCCATTTTAGTTAATAATAATGATTGTAAGGAAGGTATATGGATGACAAGTACAATGAAGTGGATAGAAGTAAATTCATATGATGAAATGAGTGCAGTGGCAGCAAATATTTTCACGGAGCAACTGAAAGCAAAGCCTGCTAGTATTTTAGGTCTTGCTACAGGAGGTTCGCCAGTTGGGATGTATAAGGAATTAGTCAAACGCCAACAAGCGGGAGATATTACTTTTAAAGATGTGAAAACGTTTAATCTGGATGAATATGTCGGTCTAGATCAATCGAGTCCAGCAAGTTACTGGACATTTATGCACGAGAACTTATTTAATCATGTAGATATGAAGGAAGAAAATATTCAATTACCAAATGGCAAAGTGGACGATCTAGCGGCTGAGTGTGTTGCATACGATGACCGTATAGCAGAAGCTGGTGGAATTGACTTGCAACTACTAGGAATTGGTGTTAACGGACATATTGGCTTTAATGAGCCTGGCACATCGTTTACATCATTAACGAATATTGTGGAGTTAACTGAATCTACACGAACTGAAAATGCTATTTATTTTGATGATCCAGCAGACGTACCGACGCAAGCCATTACAATGGGCATTCAATCGATTATGAATGCTAAAGCAATTGTATTAATCGCGTTTGGTGAGAAAAAACTAGAGGCAATTGAAAAGTTAAAAAGTGGTGTTGTGACGGAAGATTTTCCAGCTAGCCAATTGTTGAATCACCCCAATGTAACTATTATTTACGGTGGTACAAAATAAGAAAAAAAGCGTAGACTCCATTTTTTGAAGTCTACGTTTATTATTTTCTACCACTTAATATAAACACCAGCGACGACGGCAAGCCCACCTATAAACTGAAATCCATGTAGCTTTTCGCCGAGAAAGATTACAGCAAAAATTGACGCAAATACAGGGATAAAATTTCGGTAAATGCTTGCTTTGTTAGCACCAAGTTGGATGACACCGCTATTCCAACTAGAAAGGCTATAATGGATGCGAAAACGCCAACCTATAAAATCGCTGCAATCGTTGACCATTGCCAGTGAATGGAGCTCGTCAATGTCATAGATTCATATATATAGAATGGTAGCAGCATAACAGCTCCTATAAAGATTGTTACAAGAAAAGTAGATTGCCCTGGTAAGCGTCCTGCATAGTGCTTTACAAGGAGTGAATAAATGCTCCAACAGAACACGGCAACTACAACAATTATGTCACCTTTATTGAATGTAAAATCCACCAAGCTTGCAACAGAGCCCCCAGAAATGATGAAAAACACACCACTAAGTGATAAGGTCGCTCCGAGAATTTGAAACCTAGATAGTTTTTCCTTTAAAAAAATAAAAGATAGCATATAAATCATAATGGGGGTTGATGAATTCATGAGCGATGATTTATGGAAGTCGTGTAATGTAGCCCAATATAGACGAGCGTATTAAATGCTGCGACCCCTGTTAATGCTAACAGGAGTACAATTGGCCATTGAGCCTTTAGTATATGCCATTCGCGTTTTAAGTTGCCTAAAGCAATTGGAAAAAAGATGATAAAGGCAACACACCAGCGTAAGAAGGCAAGGGTAAGTCGTGGAATATCATCGCTTACTGCACGACCAATAACGAAATTACCACCCCATAATAATGTCGCGAGTAGTAATAGTGCGTATGGTGGTATTTTCATGATAATAAATCTTCCTTAATTTACTCAGTAATATTCATCTTATATGGAACGTGCATTGGGCAAATGCAAAAAATCCAAATTGAATAGTCAGAATCCAACATCAGTTATAGTCAATAATACTAGGAATAATCAATGATGCAAAGTTATACATATGCTAGAATAAAGAAAAGTATAGGAGGGGTTATTGTGAAAAATACAGTACCACGTTTGGTCAAAGGTGATACAGTGGGTCTTGTAGCATTATCTAGCCTTGTTGAGCCAGAAAAGCTTGGGGAAGCATTAGCCTTTCTTGACGAATTGGACCTACGTTATAAAATAGGCGATACAATTAATGCTAAGCATGACTATTTAGCTGGTAGTGATGAGGAGCGGCTTGCAGATTTTCATGCAATGGTGAAGGACCCTGAGGTGAAGGCTATTTTTTGTGTAAAGGGTGGTTATGGCTCTGCTCGTATTGCAGGAAAGATAGATTATGATCTACTTGCAGAAAATCCAAAAATTTTCTGGGGCTTCTCAGATCTTACATATTTGCATGGTGCGATTCATGAATTTGCAGATTTAGTAACCTTCCATGGACCGATGCTAATGGCTGCAAGTAAAATGGATGATATATCGAAGAAAATGTTTTTACAGCTCTTTACACCGATGGAAGTTCAATATACGGAAATGCTATCGCCTCTAACGGCGATTGCCCCAGGTGTTGCACGCGGTCAAATTGTAGGGGGGAATTTACGTCGACTTGTAAGTACTCTTGGTACGAAGTTTGAAGTTCGTACAGAGAGTAAAATTTTATTGATAGAGGATATAGCCGAGTCAATCCCACGTATTGATTCCATGCTGCAACAATTAAAGCAAGCCCGCAAACTCGAACAGTTGGCTGGGGTTATTATTGGTTCCTTTACGCAAACTGGGGCAGATGAAGCGGCGCTTTTAACGTTAATGACAGAGTATTTTGCAGAACTAGGTGTCCCAGTAGTAGCTGGCTTTAAAATCGGACATGAAACAACAAACATTGCCATACCTTTAGGGGTAGATGCCATTTTAGATGCACAGGAAAAAGTCTTAAGAATTTTACCAGGTGTGCATTAAATAAAAGAAGAAGCGTTCTGCAAGTTTGAAAATGCAGAACGCTTTTTTTAATACGGCTCAGCATCATGCCCTTTGTTAACGGCATCGTTAGGGGCATCGTCACCGTCGATATTGCCAAGAGGTCGAGCAGTTGAAGTGTCTTTTTGTGCCTTTTGCAGTCCTTCTTTTAAAAGACGACCATATTCTTCATCCGCTTCTTGTGCAAGGGCAATCATTGCTTCTTGAATAGAAATTTTGCAGCTCGATAAATCACGAATAAGATTTCCTAAAAGTTCGTCTCGCTCCCATTGCTCGAAATTACGATATGTTTCCCCCGCTTGTTTCGTGTTATTTTGACGATCAATCGATTCGCGTACGAGATGACCTTCCACAAGAGGTGTATATTCTTTAGCTGATTGTGATGCTTCCTTTAAGCCATTTAACATGGAAGGCTCATAGTTAATATGTGGATTTTGGCCTGGTGCTAAATCGCGCTTATACAGCATTTGTCCACCATTTTGATTCGTTGCAACACGTTTCTTTGGTGCATTAATGGGAAGCTGTAAATAATTTGCTCCGACTCGATGACGCTGTGTGTCAGAGTAAGAGAAAGTTCGTCCCTGCAACATTTTATCATCAGAGAAATCTAGACCATCCACTAGGACACCTGTACCGAAAGTTGCCTGTTCAACCTCTGCAAAATAGTCTTCTGGGTTTTTATTTAATACCATCTTGCCTACGGGGTACCACGGGAATTTGTCGTTTGGCCAAAGCTTTGTATCGTCTAGAGGATCAAAATCAAGCTCAGGATGTGGCCCATCCTCCATAATTTGAACATTTAACTCCCATTCAGGATAATCACCACGTTCAATTGCATCGTATAAGTCTTGGGTTGCATGGTTGAAATTTTTCATTTGAATTTCTTCGGCTTCTTTTTGTGTTAAATTTTTGATGCCTTGTAATGGCTCCCAATGATACTTTACTAATACTGCTTTGCCATCACTATTCACCCATTTATACGTATTAACGCCGGAGCCTTGCATCATTCGATAATTAGCTGGAATGCCCCAAGGTGAGTAAACAAAGGTCACCATATGAAAGGATTCTGGTGAACTCGCACAGAAATCAAAAAAGCGTTCAACATCTTGAATATTTGTTATCGGATCGGGCTTGAAAGCATGAATCATGTCTGGGAATTTCATAGCATCGCGAATAAAGAAAATCTTTAAATTATTGCCGACTAAATCCCAGTTACCATCCTCTGTATAAAACTTTACGGCAAAGCCTCGCGGATCACGAAGGGTTTCAGGTGAATGCCCACCATGAATAACTGTTGAAAAGCGAACGAAAACAGGTGTTTGTTTCCCCTTGTTTTGAAAAACCTTAGCCCTTGTATACTTAGAAATAGGATTATTGCCGACTCCACCATATGTTTCAAAGTAGCCATGTGCACCAGCACCACGCGCATGAACAACACGCTCTGGAATACGTTCGCGATCAAAATGACTTATTTTCTCTAAGAAATCATAATTCTCAAGTGTTGCTGGTCCGCGATTCCCTACTGTTCGTAGATTTTGATTGTTGGTAATTGGGTGGCCTTGTCGATTAGTCAATGTATCATCATTTTCAAATTGCGAATTATTTTGCTTTGTCATTGTATTACCCCTTTCTTTGGTATACAGCCATTCTGTCCGTGATAGGGGCAAACTAGACATAAAAAAACTCTCTTACACACATAGTGCAAGAGAGTTTTGGATGGCGTTTTCGAATTAGTCATATGATAACAGATTATTTATGCCTTTGCCGATAGTTGGTTATGGGTCATCGGTCATAGAGTAACAGGTCACATGTCATTGGTTTATTCAAGTTGTCTACGTAAAAGTAGTCCTCGAAAACAGCACATCCATCTAGTAATGGAGTCTCATCGACCCCATAAATCTATTGTATACAGTTTTAAGTGATATGAAAAGCCTTGATTTACCAAATTTTGTGAATTAAAGAGCATTCATTTCCAACTGTAACATTTATTTTAGCAGTCAAAATAAATTGAAAATGAAAATAAATTATAAATTTTGCAGTTCGGCTATTTTTTCAAAGGTTGTTGCTAATTTAAACATTTGAGTTTGTTGAATTATCATGACCCCAAAAGATCAAGTCTTAAGCTTAATCAATCCGTATGTTCTTCTTCATTTTTGTACTCTAAAATATCCCCAGGTTGGCATTCTAAAGCCTTACAAATAGCCTCTAATGTTGAAAGCCTAATTGCTTTGGCCTTTCCATTTTTTAATATAGAAAGGTTAGCCAATGTTATGCCAATCTTCTCCGAAAGTTCTGTTACGCTCATTTTCCTTTTCGCCAGCATCACATCAATATTGATTATAATTGCCATATTTTTCACCTCAGACCGTTAAATCATTTTCCGATTTTATATCGATGGCATTTTTCAATAGCTTTTGAAGAACAGCAGCAAAAACTGTAATCACAATTGAAGCAAAAATCATGACCATGCCAATTAGTATGATACCTGGTGCGTCATCCATCTCCGCAATGAGATAGAAGAGAGGCATACCTAACACATACAAGATACTGATTGTGATTGCACAGTATTTTATATTTTTTAAAGCTCTTACAGATAAATCTGAGAAAGCTATATTCTTGTCAATATAGCTTAAAAGTTTAAATGCTTGATACAGAGCAAAGTAAAAAGGGATTGCTGTTGCATACAAATCGATAAAAACGAGATATTTTAAATATGCCATATCTGGATACAATTGTGCTGCAAAATTCGCTATCTTAGGCACCAAAAATATACACAAAGCTAGTACGGGGATTCCCATAAGAATAACAGCTAATTTTAAAAAGAGTGTTGATACTCGTTTCATAAAAAGCACCTCACTTATTTGTTGTCACTTTGAATTTAACACGTTGTTTATCGTTTTACAATAAATTCTTATTAATTTTAATCATGTTTTTATTGTTACAATTATTAGACTAATATTTCTTTAGTAATAGTAGTTTAAAAAGAAAACATGAGTTATACATACAAAAATAACGGTTAAGTAAAGTCGGGGAAACTCGACTTTTTAAGTGTATTTAAGTATTTTTTTCGACAAAATTCGGGCTTTTAAAAGACGTTCATAATACCCGTCTTAGGTAGTTCACTAGGTAATACAAATTTTTTATAGCACCTGCAATGTCGAAAAATAGGGAATAATAACTGTAGCAATAAACACCTTTATTTGTCAGAATTGTAATTGAGGTGATGAAATGTTAAAATAGTAGTCGTTTGTATTATAATTGTATTTTGCTAAAGTAAAAAACGTACATTTTTAATGGTATGCATTCGGAGGGAATAAAGAAATGAAGAAAGCTTTATTATTAATACTAGCTGTGATGCTAGTTGGGTGTTCCGGAGCGGGAACAGAGAAGAACAAAGAAGAAGATGTAAAAAAAGAAGAGAGCGTAAAGGAAGAGAAGGTCGTTCCAGTAAAATATGAAGAGGTTGATGCTGAATCAAAAGCTACAGTAGAAAAGTTTGTTAAAAAATACAATGTCAGAGTTGATGTCTATAAACAGGATACAGAAGAACCAATAGAATTAGAGAAGATTCCAGAACCAATTACTAATGACTTGAATAAAGAGGAAGGTATATTGTCACAAATTTTATTGGAAACTGATTTTAAAAAACATGAGGGTCATTATAAAGTAGTCGCTAAATATAATGAGGATAAAAAATTAATTGGATATAAGATTTCTGTAGAAGCAAGTCCAATAAATGAAGTAAGTGAAGAGGGCGATGAATGGGAAGAAGGATTATTATCTGCTATGTCAATTATTGATGCAATAGGATTGAATTTAGATAAAAATGAAGAAGAACTTGGTAAAGCTTTAGATGAAGAGAAAGACACTCATACATATACTGATTCTAACTATAATGTCACTTTCCATATTGCTGATATGGATTTAGGGGAATTTGAAGTTAACTATGATTTAATACAGTAAAAAAAAAGTATCTCTAAAGTTGTCTAGTTCAACGACAAATAGGAATAGTACTTCTTTAAGGAGAGCTATAAATAAAAAGATTGAAGCAAATAGCTTCAATCTTTTTTATTAACTATAAAACTGGTATTTATATTTCCAATTTAGGATAGGTTTGGCGCTTCACCGTCCCACCTTAGAAATAGCGAGAATCGTCAAAGTTAAGTTCAATGCTATAATTTTTGGCATTAATTAAATTGGAAAGCTTGTGTGCATCTTTTTCGAGCTTTAGGGCACGTTCCCGGTATTCATCGGGCTCATACATGGCAATTTCATAGAGCATTGTACTTTCACCATAGCCCATGCGTACACTTTCCTTCTCATGTGTACTAAAGTGTTTGCAAAGCTCTGCTTCTGCTCGAAGCTGTGTTGCAAGTTCAATTGCCTCGACTAGTGCTATTTGTTGACCTTTAAAGTCTACTGTGTTTTTGATATTGGCCTCATATACAAGGCGATCTAAAGTACGTACATCCAGACGTATTTGTGCTAGCTCAGATTCAATAACGGTCATAGCACGATTGCTCGTTTTTGGTGCTTGTCCCTTTTCAACAGTTACAAAGGCACTTCGATGTAATTCACTCGTAAGTTCCTGAGTTTTTTTTGTTAAAATGCTTTTCAGTTTAACAGCTTCTGCAAGATTTATCATGAAAACACGTCCTTTTTATAGTGTAGTAGCTGGTGCAACATTTGTTAATAGAGTTGTAGAATAGTCGCCACCATGTATTTGGTTGAACATTTTACCGGCGGAGGAGAGAAGTGCTTCGGATTGACTGTCTGAAAGCGATGGACGCAAATAGAAAATTTGTAAGGCATCTGTCGTTGACTCTGAGACGACTGTTCGTTTAGAGTCGACGAATGGTGAACCGAATGCGCCGTCCTCGTCACGACTATAGAGGATATTATTTAACGAGTTAAAGCGGCCATTCAAGCCTTCATATCCTATTTCTTCATCGCCAAGTGCGATTTCAATATTTCCTTTAAGATAAGCTACATCATATAGGCCGATTGGAATTTCATATTGCAAAGAGAAGAAATTATTTAAATCAACACCAGATTGCAATGGTGTTAAATAATTTTGCTTACAGATACGACGCATTAAGCTTTCTGCCGCGTGGCGATAACGGTTTGGATCAGCACCAAAATTTTTCCAAAGTTGTCGCCATTCTGCAATACCTGCTCGTTGTGTAACAGGAGTCTCTTGCATTTCTAAATACAGATTTTCCTGATACAATTGCATTCGTCCCTTAATCATTTGGGGCGATTGTGCTACGACAATTTTGGTATAATGAATAATGCCGATTTTTAGCTCAGGATATCGTGTATTGAGAGTTGGATTGAGTGACACTTTCATAAAATTATCACCTACTTTAACTATTTCTATTATTGTATCATGTAAGGAGTTGGAAATAAAATGAACATACATGACCTACAGCGTGAATTTGTGGCGTATGCAATGTCCATTGGCGTTGATAAAATTGGCTTTACAACGGCAGCTCCATTTACAGAATTAAAAAATCGTCTGCGTCGCCAGCAAGAGCTTGGCTATCAATCAGGCTTTGAAGAAAGCGATATAGAAAAACGTACTGAGCCATTTCAACTACTAGCAGGAGCAGAGAGCATAGTTGCCATAGCAGTAGCGTATCCATCACGTATGCAGGATGCACCTGTTGGAAAAAAGGGCTCAAGACGTGGGATTTTTTGTAGAGCTTCTTGGGGTGTCGATTATCATACAGCGTTAAGAGAGCGTTTAAAACTATTATCAGCATGGCTTGAAGCACGAGTAGAGGGTGTGCGTATTGAATCAATGGTTGATACGGGTGCACTGGTAGACAGGGCAGTAGCCGAGCGTGCGGGGATTGGCTGGAGCGGGAAAAATTGCTCTATTATTACGCCGGAGTTTGGTTCCTATGTGTATCTTGGAGAGCTCATTACCAATGTTCCATTTGCACCAGATAGAGCGATGGAAGATGAATGTGGGGATTGCCGTTTATGCTTGGATGTTTGCCCAACAGGCGCGTTAGTAGAGGGAGGGCAGCTTGATTCACAGCGTTGTATTGCCTTTCTAACGCAGACAAAGGGAACCTTGCCCGATGAATTTCGTGCCCATATTGGAAATCGACTGTATGGCTGTGATACATGCCAAACTGTATGTCCAAAAAACAAAGGAAAGATTAACTGGATTCACGAAGAGTTTAAGCCGGACCCAGAAATCGCAAAGCCGTTACTTGTACCACTTTTGACCATTTCTAACCGTGAATTTAAAGAAAAATTTGGACATGTTTCAGGCTCTTGGCGTGGTAAAAAGCCTATTCAACGCAATGCTATTTTAGCATTAGCACATTTTAAAGAAGCAGCAGCAGTGCCAGATTTAGTGTCTCTTCTAGAAAAAGATAATCGCCCTGTTATCCGAGGAACGGCGGCATGGGCATTAGGGAAAATTGGCGGGGAGCAGGCAGAAAAGGCATTGCTCGTGGCAAAAGACAAAGAACTAGACGGGGAAGTACTCGTTGAAATTAATAAAGGTTTACAATTTTTTAGCTAAGGAAGTGTACCGTTATGCCATTGCATATCGTTTTATATCAACCAGAAATTCCAGCAAATACAGGTAATATTGCACGTACCTGTGCTGGTACGAATACCTCTTTACATTTAATTCGTCCTCTTGGCTTCTCAACGGATGATAAAATGCTCAAGCGTGCTGGATTAGATTACTGGCATAGTGTCAATGTTGTGTATCATGATTCCCTCGAGGATTTTATCGAGTTTTCGAAAAACGGTGATGTGTATTTAATTGAAACATATAGTGAAGAGCCATTTACAACACATGATTTTAGTAATCAGCAACGTGATATATACTTTATGTTTGGCAAAGAAACGACAGGGTTGCCGAAGGATTTTGCATATGAACGTCGTAATATGTGTTTGCGGATTCCTCAAAGTGAACATGTACGCTCACTGAATTTATCGAATACAGCTGCGATTGTTATTTATGAAGCTTTGAGACAGCAAGGTTACCCAGGGTTACATTAAAAAAGGCAGTTCTCCACATGTGAGAACTGCTTTTTTTGTTGAAATATGAAAGTGACGGATAGCTTAAAATTTCAGTAACACTACATTACCAGCAGGGTCAACTGTCTGGAAACCTCCATCAATTTCAACAATAGTTGCTCCAATCGCATGTAGGTTTTCTTTCATGTCAGCCACTTGTGTCTCATTATCCAGTCGCAGAGTAAATGTTTTTAAGCCGACTTGGTTTTCGCCAAGCTTTGGTGCTCCCTCAGAATACCAAGTATTAAGACCGATATGATGATGGTAACGACCTGTTGAGATAAATAGTGCCTGTCCACCATAACGTGTGACGATATCAAAACCTAAGCCTTTTGTGTAAAATTCCTCTGCTGCAGTTAAATTGGAAACCGATAAATGTATATGTCCCATAACTGTGTCAGTAGGTAGTCCCTGCCATTCACCGTCACCTTCATCTAATATGGCTGAAATATTAAGTGGTTCTGTTACCATATGCACTTGATCGAAATGCCAAGTCCAGTCACTTTCAGGACGGTCAGTATAAATTTCAATACCGTTTTCATCTGGATCGCGTAAATAAAGAGCTTCACTCACATCATGGTCAGATGCCCCAAAATAAACGCCCGAATTGCGGAAATGACTAATAATATTTGCTAAGTCACGGCGTGTTGGTAATAGTAAGGCAAAGTGATACAGCCCCGTTGTTAAGCTCGTTTTTTCTTCCACTGTTTCTGGTTGAACGATTGTCAACAGTGCGGTTTTGCCATCCGCTGATAAAGTTGCTTTATGTGACTCTGCTTGTAGAACCTTAAAACCTATAATATCTTGGTAATATTTCAATGAACGATGTAAATCACTTACTTTAATTTCGACATTTGTTACATATGTGTTTGGTTTTTCATGAAAGTGCATAATTGTTTGCCTCCAAAAATTACTTATTTTTAATTATCAACTTACTTTATGTAACTAAGTTTATTTTATATAGTATTGAAAGTCAAGGATTTATCTCGTATTCAAATTATTAAGGAATGAAGGAGCGGTGTCATGCTTAACTAGTTTTAGCCATAGTTCGTTTTAAAATTCCCATAAAAAAAAGAAGTAACCATAAAGGTACTTCAATAAAATAAGAAATCACTAAGCAGTAAAACATACTTAGTGATTGTCTTGAGGTATTATTTGTCCGCTTTGTAGTCGCCTTCGTAACCAGCCGTGAAAATAGCAGCTAAGAAAGCAGCTGTAACACCAAGAATTAATAATAAACTCATGGAAGAACCCTCCTCATGTTTATAAAGAAATCTCCCTTAAGTATAGCTTATCTACTATGAAAAGGAAACGTCAATGAATAAGAAAATATGTCAGAAATGGTTCAGTCTTAAGTATTTCGGGAAAACTATAGATGAGGTGATGATAATGGAGAAAAAAGTTCCGAGTATTGAGAATGGTACAATGGCAGGGAATTTTGACGAAGTGAAAGAGCTTGGCAAGCAAATGGAGCGTATGCGTGATGGTTTAGAGCTTGCAGAGGATGATCGTATAACAGACCCAATTCAGGTAGATGAGCCGGAAGATAAGATCAAGAAACAGTGACGTAAAAAGCTAGAATATGCGTAATTCCGGAACAAGGTGATAATACTTCCCGGAGTAAAGTCTCTTTAATATGGTGCAGATGAAGGAGAACTACTCTATTTTTCTTAAATCCAATTTTTTGTATAATGGAACTAGGAAAAGAAAGGGGCTGTAGTTCTTGAATTTACAATCAACAAAAGTATTAACAAATGGTGTAGAAATGCCACGTCTTGGTTTAGGTGTATATAAAATGACAGAACGTGAAGAAACATTGCAGGCAATCGACTATGCACTTAAAGTTGGTTACCGGGCGATAGATACGGCTTCATTGTATGGCAACGAGATAGAGGTAGGCGAAGCGATTCGTCACGCTGGCGTCAAGCGAGAGGAGATATTCGTCACTACGAAGGTTTGGAATAATGACCAAGGTTACGATGCAACGTTACGTGCATTTGAAGTATCATTGAAAAAGTTAAATATGGACTATTTGGATTTATATTTAACACATTGGGCAGTGCCACAATCATTTGAAGAAACGTACAGAGCTATTGAACGACTTTATGATGAAAAATTAATTCGTGCAACAGGTGTATCAAATCACCATGAGCATCATTTACAAAAACTATTAGCAAAAGCAAATATCGCGCCAATGGTCAATCAAGTAGAGGTGCATCCATATCTGCAACAAGACGCTTTAAAGACATATTGTACTAAGCATGGAATCGCACTGACAGCATGGTCACCGCTTGGGCGTGGTGGTGTCTTGGATAATTCAACAATTCTCGAAATTGGTCAAGAATTAGGGAAGACTGCGGCACAGGTAGTCCTTCGTTGGCATTTACAAAATGACACGATTATTATTCCGAAATCTGTAACACCAAGCCGTATTGAAGAAAATGCACAGATTTTTGATTTTGAATTAACGCAAGCTCAAATGACACAAATAGCTTCATTAAATCTCAATAAACGCTTTGGACAAGACCCAGATAACTTTAAATTCGATTTTTAATTATAGCTTTTTAAAACTGTGATAACTGATGGACGTGTTGGATCTACAGAATAAGGCTTTTTCAGGCTAGTGGTGTGAATGCCACTTTACATCGAATTATTGTCAAGTTTTACTAAGTAAAGATAAAAACCCGTACTCTATTAGGAGAAGCGGGTTTTCTTATCGCATTATTTAGATTCTTTTACATAAGGAATGTAGTTAGAAAGCATTTTAGCCATATGTGCACGTGTAGCATTGTTAGCGGGCATAAATTTGCCATTTGATCCGCTAGCAATCTCTAATTCTTGCATAAGTGCAATAGCGTTTTGCGTTTCAGCATTGTATTTAGAAATATCACTGAAGTCTGCTGTTAAACCTGTTTTTGCATCATGTTGTAAGTTATAAGCACGTGCAAACATTAAAGCAAGTTGAGAACGAGTAACTTTAGCAGTAGGATTGAATTTGCCATTTTGGCCTTGTACAATTCCAGCTTCAGCAAGCGCTGTAATCTCTTTTTGTGTAGCTTCTTCTAAACTAGTTACATCAGAGAATGTAGCTTCACCTTTTGCTTCAAGTTTTAATACACGCGCAATAAATGAAGCAGCTTGTGCACGTGTTAAATGAGCGTTTGGTGAATATGTTGTTGCTGAAGTGCCCTGTGTTAAATCACGATAATAAAGATCACGAACGTAGTCTTCTGTTTCAGAGCCTTTTGCAACATCTGTAAATGGAATTGTTGCTACAATACGACCTTCTACTTTAGGATCTACTTTTTTAAGCGAATTTAAATGATCGATAAACATTTCATAGTCTATTGTACCAGGTTCACTTACACGACCATCAGCATATACTTTTTCAAGTGTTTCAAAACCATCGCCGCCTTTAGCAGTGAAAGTATTTGTAGCACCTTTGTAAGTAGCTGCTTTATCTAGTTCTTTACCGTTTAATTTAATAGACGTGACACGTTTACCAGCTTCTGCCTTACCGTCAAATTCTACTTGCAAGCCAGAGAAGTGCAGGAAGCCCCCAAACTCTTTCGGGAAGTCTTTCACACTATGTTCAGCAATTTCATAGATTTCTGCACCAGTCATTTTTACAATCCCTAGCGCATTACCGAATGGCATTACAGTCATTACTTCACCAACAGTAATGTCCCCAGCGTCAATGCTTGCACGGATACCTCCACCATTTTGGAAGGAAAATTGTACTTCTGGGTCAATTTTTTGTGCGCCAGCGAGCATACCATCAGTAATGAGGTTACCTAGGTTTGTTTCCCCAGCACGAACGCCCCAAATACCACGTTTTCCATCGAGTACCGAAACGGCAGTATTACCTGTAGATTGTTGTTTAACAGCCGCAATTTTTTCAGTATAGGGTGCTAAAAGTTTAGTTGCTTCTGCATCAGCTTCAACAGGCTTTTCTTTATCATTTAAGGCATGTAATTGACCGAAATAATCAACAACTGCGCCATTATCGTTGAAAGTTAGATCAAGTTCGCCTAAATTTTCGCTATATTGACCTGTTTGTACAATGATCGTTGGGTTCTTAAATGAAGTTTCAGCTTTAACAGCTTTATCTAATTTTGTATGTGTATGTCCGCCTACGATAACGTCAATGCCTTCTACAGCAGAGGCTAGTAATTGGTCATTATCAAATTCTTTTGAATCATCGAAGCCTAAATGTGTTAAGGCAATAATTTTATTGACACCTTGCTTTTCAAATTCTGCTACTGCTTTTTTCGCAGAATCAATATAGTTAGCAAATTGAACGTTGGCAACGCTAGAAATCGATGGGGTTTCTTCTGTTGTTAAACCGAAAACGCCTACTTTTTCGCCATCTATTTCTTTAATAATACCATTATAGATTTTACCATTTTCAAAGTCTTTTGTGATTGTTTGGAATTGTAAGCCATCAAATAAGGAATCCTTTGAGAAATCCAAGTTACTTCCTAACAATGGGAAATCAGCACCTTTTACAAACTTCGCAAGTGCAGCATGTCCTTCAGGGCTTGACCCTAAATCGAACTCATGGTTACCAAATACCATTGCATCGTAGCCCATTAAGTTCATTAACTTCATATCAACTTCTCCAGTAAATTGATTGAAGTATAGAGTACCGGAGAAAACGTCACCAGCATCTAGTAGAAGTGAGTTTGCATTTGCTGCACGTAGTTCTTTAACTTTTGTTGCACGTTGGGGTGCAGCTTCTACGTGTGCATGTGTGTCATTTGAGTGTAGAATTGTTAATTTGAAACCGTCTTTCGTAGTTACTGGTGTTGTTTCTTCAGCATTTGCAGCAAAACCTGGTGTAGCTAGTAAACTTGCAGCGAGTGTTGTTGCTGCAATACTTTTAACCCATTTCATCCATGAATTCCTCCCTCATATCGTCAGATGACTGACAATTTACTTTATTCTATCATGAAAAAAATCCATCGTCATTACCAATAATGGAAAATCAATATTAAATTTACTGTAAAATATTTGTAGTTAAATAGTAAATCATATATTTATACTTTTTTAGAATTATAAGTAAATTGATTTAGGGGATATGTTGTTATTTAATGGTCACCATACAAATCTATCAGCACTAACCCAAATTCTTTGCACAGAAATACTTGGTCGCCAACTTTACGTACACAAGTTGATTGGAGCGAAGGCGGCGAGTGTAGCTGACGGCATTCACCTTTCGCAACAGAGCAAGGCTTCCTGCGGGAAAATCATGAGCTGATGGCCCCGCAGAAGCGTAGTGACGAGGAGACTGAAGCCGTGCCCGCGAAAAGCGTCAGCCGTAGCAGAAAGCAACGGGTTCACATAGATACTTCTATTTGAAAAGAAAAAAGCCATCCCAATTTCATTCGAGATGGCTTCTTCATCATAAAAGTGTAACGTAGAGAGATATTTTGTTGTGTAGGAAGCGGTCGTGACTCCAGCAAAGGCTTGAAGAGTACTTGTTCATTTACTGGCTCTTGTTTGAAAAGTGTTATTGTTTTTCATCCTTTACTACGATGAGCTTATTTAAAAATGGATGATCGAATTCTAACTGGATGGCGTGTAGCTCGTAGTCACCACTAGCCGTTTCACGTGCACCATACATAGTATCGCCGATAATAGGATGACCGAGATGTGCCATATGCACACGAATTTGATGTGTTCGACCTGTTTCCAAAATCAGGTGAACAACACAAGAATGTTTATAGCGTGCTATAACTTCATAGTGTGTGACCGCATGCTGTCCTGTATTTGACACGACACGTCTCGTTGCATGATGGCGATCTTTACCGATAGATTCTGCAATAGTTCCTGTCGTCGAACGAAGATTACCTTGGACTTCAGCGGCATACGTACGAATGATTGTTTTTTCTTCTATCATTCGGTCAAATATTGATTTGGCAAGTGGATGTTTAGCAACAAGAAGCAAGCCCTGTGTACCTTGATCAAGACGATGAACATGTTCTGCATACATACCACCCTGTTCCTTGATGTGTGCCATCACATGGTTCATGCAGGTATGCGTATCACGCGCATCATTTGGATGTGTGGACATGCCTTTTGGTTTGGATACAACCAAACAGTGATCGTCCTCGTATACAATATCAATTGCACATACGGGTGTTGGTTTATAGCTAGAAGTGGGGATAGGAAATGTAAATTTTATCATTGTTCCTGCTTGAAGTGGTTCCTTCCACAGTAATGGCTCACCGTCAGTTGTTGTGACGGCCTTCGCCATACGTAATTCATGTACTAGTTTTTTGCCTAGTTTCCAATGATTGCGAAGTAACTCCTCAACCGTTAACTTATTTTCATTTATTTGATAATGAAACATCTATCTTCCTCCGTGGAAAAGAAGGCTTTAAAAAGCCCCTTCATCTATTTTTTACTTAGAGTATACTCATCAAACTTGGAAATAAAAAATTCGCTCTATTTCCCATAGCGATTTGCGAGACCCGCAGGTGTTAAGGCATCTGCGGGTCTCGCTAGGTTCGCTGTCCCGTAGGAGTATCGCGAATTTTCTTGTAGCTATCCTTTAATTTTAAAAAGCACACATTCATTTGTAGCACCTATGCCCAATAGGGATAGTATCATGTTAATTATTTTGCCTCTTTTGTAGCTTTCAATAAATAGAAGCTTGCACCTGCAATTAAAATAAATGCAGTAAGCGCTAAAAACGGTATTGTAATGAAGCCAAGCCAGTTAATGTATTGGCCTGTACAAGATACTGCACCACATGAAGGGGCTGAATCTGCTAAGAAGCTTAGTTTTTGAATACCATAATGATATAGTGACACACAGCCACCCATAATGGCAAATACAGCTGTTGTTACAGCAATACGAGTATTTTTTTGGATAAACGCAATGGTTGTCATGATGACGATTGGATACATAAAAATACGTTGAATCCAACACATTTTACAAGGCTCATAGTGACGTATTTCGGAAAAGTACAAAGATCCTAATGTTGCCACTACAGAGACCATCCAAATGAATAATAAGCCGTTTTCTTGTTTTTTAGACATACTAAAACTCCCCTTAATATTAACCTTATACTTGTACGATTATAGATGTTCTGAATATAGAAGTAAATTAACTAGCTAGGATGGTGGTATCTACTTCTATCAAATGAAATTCAGTCTAAAGTATGAATGGCTGAAACAGACGCTACAGACTTGGAAATGTTATCATTAAAATTAGTAATGCCAAAAAGAAGAGGTGTTGTTGTGAGAGAGAACGAGCACTCAAATATCAGTATTTTAAAAGAAATCGCTGAGCTACTAAATGAAGAAACAGAAATCGTAACAATGCTAAAAGGCGCCCTTGTGAAATTTTTAAATGGCACAAATTTTGAAACAGGTTGGATTTTTTTTATTGACGCTAAAGGCCGGCCAGAGCTCGTTGTCCATGAAAATTTACCAGAGGCACTGAAATACAACAATTGTCATTATTTAAAAAAAGGCGGTTGTTGGTGTGTATCCCGTTATCGCAATGAAGAACTAAAAAAGGCTTCTAATATAATTGAATGTCAACGTATTGAAAGTGCTATAGCTGCAGATGTTGGTGATCACGCAGGTATCACTCACCACGCAACTGTACCATTGCAATCGGGGCAGGAGCGCTTTGGGGTTCTCAATGTAGCATCAAAAGATACGGTACGTTTTTCAGAGGAGGAACTAGCTTTACTTGAATCGGTTGCCTTTCAAATGGGTTCAGCCATTAAACGCATTTTACTAACCAAACAGGAGCAGGAAATGGCACTTGTCAAAGAGCGAAATCGTCTAGCACGTGACTTACATGATTCTGTCAATCAGTTGCTATTTTCAGTTACATTGACGGCTAGAGCAGGGATTGAAATGAGTAATGATTGTGATGTAAAGGAAACGTTTAAGGAGATTCAGCATTTAACGCAGGATGCTTTGACAGAAATGCGTGCCCTGATTTGGCAACTGCGCCCTAAAGGCTTAGAAAACGGTTTGTTAGAGGCTATTAAAGTCTATGCGGAAATGCTTGGCTTAAAGCTCCAAATAACGGTTTCAGGTGTGTTGCAATTTCCATCTCGTATTGAAGAAACGTTATTTCGTGTAGCACAGGAGGCACTCAATAATGTACGTCGCCATGCTGGCGTATTAGAGGCGGCACTTTATATTACTGTAACGGCAACAGATATTTTACTTGTTATTCGTGACGAAGGGCGAGGCTTTGTCATTGATAAAAATGCCAGGTTGCTGTCAATGGGCTTGCAGTCAATTAAAGATCGAGCAAAATCAGTTGGTGGCACAGCTGACTGGGTTAGTGAAATTGGCAAAGGAACGGAGCTGTTAATCAGATTGCCATATTAAAGGGGGAACGAGAATGATTCGAGTATTAATTGCAGACGATCACCATGTAGTCCGTCGCGGATTATTATTCTTTTTAAAGACACAAAAGGATATTGAAGTTGTGGGGGAAGCCAAAAATGGAGTTGAAGCAGTGGCTTTAGCTGAAAGTATTCAGCCAGATATAATTTTAATGGATTTAGTTATGCCAGAAATGGATGGTATTCAGGCTACGAAGCGCATTAAAGCAAAGTTTCCACAAATACAAATTTTAATGCTAACAAGTTTTTCAGATAGAGATCATGTTGTGCCAGCTATGGAGGCAGGAGCAGCTGGCTATCAGTTAAAGGATATTGAACCAGACGAATTAGTTTTATCGATTCGCAGAATTATGCAGGGTGAGAATACATTACATCCTGAAGCAACGTCTACACTTGAAATGGATCGACAAGAATCAGAAAACGCGCCTCATGTGTTAAATCCATTAACGCCTCGTGAGCAGGATGTACTTGCAGAGCTTACAAAGGGAAAAAGTAATCGAGAAATAGCTTCCTCTTTATTCGTCACTGAAAAAACAGTTAAAACGCATATTTCTAATATTTTTACGAAGTTACAGGTGCAAGACCGTACACAAGCTGCTCTTTATGCTGTAAAGCATGGATTGACAGAAGGTAGCGGTTTATAACTAATAATGAAAAAATAAATGAATAAAACAATGCTAAAAAAATAATAAACGGCGAGTTCCTACAAATTTGTAGTTGCCCGTCGTTTTTGATGAAATAGGATTTTATTTATTTTGAAATAATTTTTTAGAGATTTCCTTTAAATTGGGACTTGGTGAAAGTGCCAAGTCCTCTTTTAATTTTTGCTCATAAGCTAAAAGTATTTTATGTGCTTGTTTATGATGACCTGCATTCATGAGTACTTGCAAGTAGTATTCAAGTTTTTGTTCGTTGTAAGGATCGTATGCTAACAAGGTGTTTAAATAATCAATTGCTGTTTCAGTATCAGTTAAAACAGTAGCCTGAAAACCTTTATCTAATAAATCTATGTATGATTTATAAAGCTTATCTTTATAAGTAGTTGCCCAACTGTAATCATCATATACTAGTAAACCATTTTTATAAATAGTTAGGCATTGGTTGATTAAAAAAATTGGTGGGGACTCTAATTTAGAAAAATCACTATAAAATTGTTGGAAGTCATATAAATCACACATAATATTAGGTTTTTCAAAAATATAATACTTATTGGAAAAAATAATACAATTAGAATACCCTATGTTAGTTAAGGTTTTCCTCAAGTAAGATAGAGCGGTGTGAAGGTTAGATTTTGCCCGTACATAATCTAAATTGGGCCAAAGTATTTCGATTAAATAATCGCGATGAATGGGCATGTTCGGGTGCAAAATAAAATAAGAGAATAATTCTTTCGTCTTTTCAGTTTTGAAAGATACCAGGCTATTATTGCTATAAACAGCAAATTGATCGAAGCATTGAACATTTAACACTGTATTAGAAGCTTGTTGTGTTAGTTGTTGCATGGAAAATTCATGTTCAATACGTAAAACTGTTTTTTCTAAGCGTGCTAGGCTAATTGGCTTAAGTAAATAATCCAGACCGCCTACTTCATATGCCTGTATAGCAAAATCTCGATACGAAGTAATAAATATAACACTGACATGTGGACGATCAGTTTTTATAATATCCGCTACTTCTAGCCCATTCAGTTCATCTAACTTAATTTCTAAAAATATAACCTCGAATTCCATTGATGGAAGGTTATTTAGGAATAGTTTTACACTGGTGAAGGTTTGAACTACCTCAATTTGTTGAAAGTTTTGTAGCTTATTTTGAAAATAGTGTAAAGCTAAAGGTTCATTGTCAATTAAAACGGCTCTAATCACATCAAAATCTCCTTTATACAATTAAATTGAAGACCATTAAACTCTAGTTCATTGCTTTTGAAAAGGCTCCTGATATATTAGGATAGAATTTTTTTATGTTGTGTTAAGAGAATTGAAATAATTGTATAAGCGTTTCTTATCATACTATTTTAATGAAACCGAAAAACAGCGTGGTTAAAATAGAAAAATAGCTCATTCAATACTTATTCAAGATTCTTGAGTTATTTTTTTCTTTTATTGTCAAAAAACCATATTGATTGTAATAATTTATCAGGCGTTATTATAGTACATTTGACTTAAAAAAAACTCAAAAAGTACTTAAATAATACTTAATAACAAATGGATAAAAGAAAGAAAATGAGGATATTGTAGTAAAAAAAAGATAATTATAACTACTTAATTAAAAGAGAGGGAGGGTGAAAATGAAACTAGACCGTTTATTAACAATGACAATGATTTTAGTTAACCGTAAAAAAGTAAAGGCTCACGAATTGGCTGAATTGTTTGGGGTGTCGGTGCGCACGATTTATCGGGATGTTGAAACACTAAGTCTCGCTGGGGTACCCGTCGTGAGCCAGCAAGGAGTGAACGGAGGGATAAGTTTAATAGATGGCTATAGAGTGGATAAGCAAGTGTTAACAAAGGAAGAGCTTGCTTCTCTTTCTATTGCTATCAAGAGCGCGCTGACCTCCTATGAAGATGCCCATGCTGAGGCAGTGCTTGAAAAATTAACGGGTGTTGCAGATGACAAGGTGAAGCAATCCATTAATCAATTATTCATTGATCTTAGTCCTTGGGGGCATAACGTCATCTTAAAAGAACAGATTACGCTATTGAAAAAAGCAATTGCAAATGAGTTCTGTGTAAGTTTTACCTATTCTACAGCTTCTGGACAGACAACCGAACGTCTTATTGAGCCGCATACTTTAGTACAAAAGGGGAAAGTCTGGTTTGTGTATGGCTATTGTTTACTAAGGGAAAGTTTCCGTTTATTTAAGGTTTCGAGGATGAAGAATTTAAATAAAGAGATGATATCTTTTGAACGCAAGGAAATTAATTTATCGTCACTTCCATGGAATGAAGATTGGTTTCAGCCTCAAAACTTAGTTGATCTTACATTGTCATTTGATCCTAAAGTTGCGACATTGATGGAAGAGACGTTTGGCACTGAAAATGTAAATATCGATAATTTAAGTGTTCAAATCTCTCTACCAGAAGATGAATGGCTATACGGTTTCTTACTTAGCTTTGGTAATCGAATAAAAATTCTTAACCCAACATATATAGGTGAGATTGTGCAACAACGAGCTCTAGAAATTGTGAAATTATATAAAGACAATGAAAATTAAAATATTTCCTTTCAATAGATGACATACAGATGTCATGTTTGGTTTGTTAAAGTAATGTCAAATAGACGAAAGGTGGATTTAAACATGCAAAGTTGTTGTCAAAGTTGTGGAATGCCATTAGTGGAAGCAGCATTATTTGGTACCGAAAAAGAGGGACAAGTGAGTGTAGAGTATTGTACATATTGTTATGGAGAAGGTGAATTTAAGCAACCTGATCTGACAATGAAAGAAATGATTGAAATATGTGTGCCCCATTTGAAAGAGGAGGGGATGACAGAAGAGGGAGCACGCCAAATGTTAGCTACCTTTTTACCAAGCTTAAAGAGATGGAGAAAGAGTGAAAGGATTGAACCGGTTGTCATTGAGAAAGATTCTTTTAACGTGATAGGAATTACAACGCGGACAAGTAATGCTAATGAGCTAACAGCACAAGCAAAAATACCTCAACTGTGGTCTGCATTTTATGAACAAAATGTCGGGCAACAAATAGCAAATCATGTGAACCATGCCGTAACATATGGTTTGTATTGTGACTACGAGAGTGATGTCAATGGGATTTATTCATTGTCACTTGGTATGGAAGTTTCAGCAATTGATGAAGTTCCTAAAGGCATGGCGGCAAAGATAGTCCCAGCCGCAAAGTATCTTGTCTTTACATCGGAAATAGGCCCAGTTACTGAGGTTGTCATTAAAGCATGGCAAGATATTTGGGCATGGTTTGCCAACTCTGCGGTAGAAAGAACGTATACTGGCGATTTCGAAAAGTATGATGAACGATGCGCCAATCCAAATGAGGCGCAAGTTGATATCTATATTGCGATTAAGTAAAAGCCTTTAATCACATTGTTCAAAAAAGAACAACATAAAACAAGGGGCTGTCCCAAAAGTAAAACAACATGCTTAGAGATATCCAACTATGCTATGTTTTTGATGCAAAGGTAAAAATCCGCGTAGACTCCTGCGGGAAAACCAAGAGTATGAGACCCAGCAGGAAGCGTTAGCGAGTGATGCAGCTCATGCCTTGCCTGCGGAAAGTGAAACGGATTTTTACCATATAGAAAGGTGGACGTTATTGTTTGAAGGACTTTTTAGACAACCCCTTGTTGTCTGCTGGAGTATTAATCTCAATATGTGGTTCAATATGCACGAGTACCTGGCAAAATGGATTTTCGCGCATCACAGTGTGTTCGATTTCTTCTGTGATACGGTGACTTTCAAAGACATTTAAATAAGGATTCACAGTGACCGTTACATCGATAAAGTACATATTGCCATGAGCACGCCCTTTGAAATCCAAGAGTTCAATCACACCCTCCACATTACGTATTAATACGGATAATGTTTCCACTTCATCAATATTAAAGGCATCTGTTAGGCTTTGAACCGCTTCCCAAAAGATTTCAACGGCTGTCTTAATAATAAGAAAGGCGACTACTAATGCTGTCAGTGTATCGATAATCGGAAAGCCGAAAATAGCGCCGAAAATCCCGATTGCTGTTCCAATACTAACGAGGGCATCTGAACGATTGTCGTAAGCGGCAGCCTTTACAGCAGCACTGCGAATCTTTTTAGCTAATGCTAAATTATAGCGATAGACGACATACATAACAATGGCACTGCCTATTGCAACATAGGCAGTTAATAAAGATGGTGTTGTACCACTAGGCTCCCAGAGACTCTTTAAAGAATTGATAAGCACCTGTAAGCCGACAATCAGCATAATAAATGAAGCAACTAGTGATGCAATGGTTTCAGCGCGTAAATGGCCATATTGGTGATTAGAATCGGGTGGTCTTTGCGCGATACGTAAGCCGATTAATACAGCAATTGATGCGATGATGTCAGTTGTATTGTTCAGTCCATCTGCTTTTAATGCTTCAGATGTCCCTAAATAACCAATTGTCAGCTTAGTTGAGCTCAGTATTAAATAAGTACCGATGGATAACCAAGCACCTTTTTCCCCTTGACGTAAATTTGTATAGAGCTCCATTTTGTTTCCTCCTCGCAAAACTTTAGGACATTATAAAACGACCCCCTTATATGAAAGGGAGTCGTGTTAGCATGTTTATTTAGAGTCTTTTAATTCTTCGAATTCATTTGCTAAATCACGTTCAGGTAATTTCAGAACTTCTAAGTATAGTATATGGTGACCATCTAATTCTTTAGCTGTGAATTCATAACCTTGTACCTCGATGCTATCACCTTCAACAGCATCAAAACGTTTCGTCATGAACCAACCACCTATTGTATCGATATCATCATCTTCTATGTCAGTACCTAGCATATCATTGACGTTTTCTAGTAGCATTTTTGCATCTAAAATGAAATGATTATCTGCAATTTCTTGTACTTCAGGGATTTCATCTTCATCGAATTCATCTTGAATATCTCCGACAATTTCCTCGATAATATCTTCAATCGTTACTAAACCTGACGTTCCTCCATATTCATCCATTAAAATAGCCATATGAATACGTTCTCGCTGTATTTTTAGTAATAAATCATTAATTTGCGTTGTTTCCATAACACGTATAATCGGTTGCATATAGTCAAGCACAGGTTTATCACCATTTGCAGGATCTTTAATGTAAGCCGTTAATAAGTGTTTCATGTTTACTAAGCCGATTATATGGTCTTTATCGCCATCGATAATTGGGTAACGAGTATATTGCTCTACACCCATTAAATCAAATACTTCTTTAATCGTCAGTTCTTTCTCGATGCCAACGATTTCTGTACGCGGTACCATAATTTCTTTTGCAAGACGATCTGAGAACTCGAAAATACTGTTAACATATTCATATTCTGAGTTATTAATTTCTCCACCCTTTAAACTATCTGACAAAATCATTCGTAGCTCTTCTTCAGTATGTGCTACTTCTGATTCTGACATCATCTTAAGCCCAAACATTCCTGTTAAAGCACGTGCAGAACCGTTTAACAATTTAATGATGGGATACGTAATGTTGTGGAATAAAATTAATGCGCCAGAAAGGTTTAATGTGACAAATTCTGCTTTTTGGATGGCTAAAGTTTTTGGCGCCAATTCCCCAATAACTACATGCATAAAAGTTACAATTGAAAATGCAAGTATGAATGAAAGGATAGATGTTACACTACCGTTCAAATTTAAGAATTCAAACACTGGATGTAAAATGATTTCAAATGTAGGTTCACCAAGCCAACCAAGACCAAGTGCAGTAATGGTAATACCTAACTGACATGCAGATAAGTATTCATCTAAATCTGAAATAACCCGTTTTGCATTTTTGGCTTTTTTATGTCCTTCTGCAAGCAATTGATCAATCCGGGTAGCTCTCACTTTAACGATAGCAAACTCTGTTGCAACAAAAAATCCTGTCATTACAATTAGTAGGGCGAATGCCGCCAACCTTATGGTTATTTCCAATATGTCTCCGTCCAAATAATTCCTTTGCCCCCGCCCAAATGAGGGAAGTAAACAAAGTGTACACCTCCTATGATTTAAAAAATTGTTGGATGTTTCAATCATAAATTATTTAGTAGCAAAACACAAATATTGACAACCA
The DNA here is from genome assembly GCF_003049575.1 of Lysinibacillus parviboronicapiens. Classification (GTDB taxonomy): domain Bacteria; phylum Bacillota; class Bacilli; order Bacillales_A; family Planococcaceae; genus Lysinibacillus; species Lysinibacillus parviboronicapiens. The sequence continues at coordinate 28,489 of NZ_PYWI01000036.1, forward strand.
CTTTTTCGATGGAATTAAAGAAGACATTTCATGGTGAAAAAAGCTTTATTTCAAATGACAAATGATTGAAAATTAAAATACAATATGCTAACTTTATATGGAGCAAGGATAGTTTGTTTAGAGAAAGAAGCAGTTATATCTCATATAAAACGACACGTCAAAAATCTCAAGAGAGTTTTACTTGCGGATTTTTTTAAATGAATTATTTTCAATATGCAACAAAAAAGAGGTTGTCTCATGTGAGATAACCTCTTTTTCTGTACGAACGTGAATATAGCGCTACAAAGTGACAAAACCTTTTATAGTTCTTTACCTTTCATACGTTTTTATTGTTGTTGGAAACGTAATTTAAGACAAGCCTTTTCCACATCGTGTACAGTCTCTTTTAAAGGAAGTACACCGGAAAACGCAGAGATTGTAATAGGGGCTTTATCTGTAAGCCCTTGTTGTGTTAAAACATAATTATTTCCGTTATATGATAAATACATATTCTTTATCGAACGTTTTCCCAATGTGCTAGTAGATGAATCAAAGAAAGCTTTTAATTGGCTGCAATATTCATTATAAAAATTACTGCTAAAACCAGTAAGAATCTCAAATTCTTTACTATCAATAGTGCCTGTATCACTGGCTAATTCGAAAATTTTAGCGGAAAATTCAGAAAAAAGTTCCTTTACCTTAGCACGTATTAATACTTTTGAATTGTAACTGTTTAAGTCATCTGAAAGTGTGACTTTACTCATTGAAATAGCCCCCTGCATATAAAAACATTTAAAAATAACCTTATTTAATAAATGTATAAGAATAATACAGGAATTTCAATATAAATAAGCAATATTTGCAAAATAAGAGTCCGAATAGTAGGGAAATTTCTGCATATTTATGAGATGTAGGAGTAAAAAATTGTTGTTTATTTAATCGTAAACATGGTAAAGCATTAGCTCATGTATCATTTTTTTAACATCGTCTTCATTTGGCGGTATAGGTCCAATCCATTGAATTTCACCATCTTTTAAATATTCTGCAACATAGCGTTCGCGAAGGTAGAAGAACGATATTGCCCAGCCTGGGAGCTGTGTGTGTTCAAAAAGAGGCTTAAAGCTAAAATGCTGAATCATAGACATCCTCATTTCCATCTGTATTTATTTATCATTATTCAAGGATAGTGGTTAATTTGCAACTATTCACTTTTTTTGGGGTATTTCTTTCGTGGAATTTCATTGCTCTGCTATAATGAGTGCAGCAGGCGACAAAATACGCCAAAGTGAATACGATTGGAATGAGAGGATGCTAATGGACAATTTACTAGGGACATTATTATTTATGGCAATCATCGGGGCAGCAATTGGTGGTGTTACGAATCACTTAGCAATAAAAATGCTATTTCGACCCCATGAAGCTAAATATATTAAAAATTGGCGAGTGCCATTTACACCGGGTCTTATTCCGAAACGACGCGATGAATTAGCAAAGCAGCTAGGCTTAACGGTTGTAAATTATTTATTAACGCCTGAAACTTTTAGAAAGAAATTTTTCTCAAAGGATATTCAAGACAAGGTAGAGCAGTTCGTACAAGCAAAAGTACAAGAAACTATTTTTACTGAGGATAAAACGATTCAAGATTGGTTGAATTTAGCTGGCTTTTCTAACATGCCAACAACAATTGAACAAAAAGTAGAAGCAATTGTTGTGGGACAATTTGAATCAGTCAAGAATACATTATCAACGAGATCAATTCGTACACTGTTATCAGCGGACATTCAAAATACAATTGATGCGAAAATTCCAGTAGCAGTTGGACATATTTTGGAAAAGGGCGAAGAGTATTTTTTATCAGCAGAAGGTGAATTGACAATAAAGGCTATGATCGATGACTTCTTATCTTCTAAGGGATCTCTAGGTGGCATGATTAATATGTTTTTGGGCGATTCCTCATCGCTAGTAGGCAAGGTTCAACGTGAACTTGTGAAGTTCTTACAGACTCCTGGTACGAATACACTGTTAACTAAAATTTTCATGCAGGAATGGGAAAAACTAAAGGATCGTCCAGCTATGGATTATTTAGAGGATATTAACTTTGAACCGATTTTAGCGAATTTACAAAGTTATGTAAAAGAGCAATTAGCAGTAGCAGAACGATTAAATCATCCAATATCGTATTATTGGCCTGAGGGTAGTTCATGGATGCAAGAAAGTGTTGTTCCACGATTAATCGAAAAAGCGTTCATCCAGGCTGAAGACAAATTAGAAGATGTGTTGAAGCGTTTAAACTTACAGGAAGTTGTTCGCGAGCAGGTGGATTCTTTCCCTGTAGCCAAGCTGGAAGAGCTTGTATTAGGTATTTCCAAGCGGGAATTCAAAATGATTACCGTTCTTGGTGCAGTACTTGGTGGTTTGATTGGGGTTGTGCAAGGTTTAATTGTTCATTTTATTTAAAAAGGAGATTATGTTGATGATTAATATTTATAATGAAATTAATGCTTTAGAGGGTACTTTCCGTAAAACACCTGAATTTGAAACTTTAAAAGAGGCTGTAGCAGTTGTCAAGGCAGACGAAGAAGCGTTAAATGTTTTTAAAAATTTCCGTAAAATTCAAATTGAATTACAGAAAAAGCAATTAGCAGGTGAAGATTTGCTAGAAGATGAACTTATCTATGCGCAAAAAGCAGCACAGCTTGCACAGCAAAATGAAAAAATCTCCGCTATGCTTGAAGCAGAGATGAAGCTAAGCAAAGTTATTGAAGAGGTAAACCGCATTTTAGTAAAACCAATACAGTCATTGTATGAGGGTATTCAATAAATAAAAGTAACTAGGTTTTCTCATCAATCGTCGAAAATGATGGTTCGACCGGCGATATTGTAAATGCTATCAGCTTAAGCCATTGTCAGCTTGGCATTTAGCTAAATCGCTTTTATAGGAATAATTATAAGGATATTTGCACATATAACAGGTAAGTAGAAAAACGTGTCTCAGTAAATCGAGACACGTTTTAACTTTATGTAGTAGTTGTTTCTACAACTTCAACAGGTCTGATTGTTGGCGTATTTAAAGTTAACGAGTAATGATCATTCAATGCCATTCATGCCCATGATTGAGCACGTATAATTATTTGAATTAATGGAGGGAATGTTATGCATATATCAATTGAATGGACCTATAAAACGCCAAAAGGTGCGGGGACAGTTTTGCACTCTTATGAAATGCCGGCAGCCCAAGCCTTATTATTAGCAGAGGATATGGAGCGTACAGGTCGCGTGAAGTCACTACACTTCAACGATCGCCAAGATGTAATATGGTCGATTAAAGAGTTAAAGGCATACTTAAAAGAAGTTGATACTGAGCCACATAACATTACGGTCTATTTTGATGGGGGATTTGACCGTACGACAAAACAGTCAGGTTTAGGATGTGTCATTTATTATGAACAGAATGGTAGGCCATACAGATTAAGAAGAAATGCCTCTTCCGCTGAACTCAAATCAAATAACGAAGCAGAATATGCAGCGCTCTATTTAAGTTTAGTGGAGCTAGAATTATTAAATGTACATCATCTACCTATTAGCTTTGTGGGTGATTCGCAAGTTGCTATCAATCAATTAAGTGGAGAATGGCCAGCACTAGAAAAAGACCTAGCAAATTGGGCAGATAAAATTGACGCAAAGTTAAACGAACTAGGGATCCAGCCTGAATACAAGCCAGTATCGCGAAAAGATAATTCAGAAGCGGATCGACTGGCAACGCAAGCTTTAAAAGGCATTGATATTACAGGTTTGAGCGAACTTGTTAAAGAATAAGTTGCGCAGAGTATATGTAATGGGAGACTTCTCAAAATTTGAGTCGTCTCCTTTTACGTGAATATACCTATAAATCTAAATGTGTTAGGTAATTGGTATTTTTCTTTTTCATCATAAATTTTCCTGTGCAAGCTGTAACTTTTTCCATTTTAAAGCTACTACTTCCATGAACTTAAAAATGAGGAGAGATTATGATGAAGATGAAAAAATTCGTACCCGTAGCTATGACAGCGTTGTTATTTGGAAGCGCAGTAGTAACACCAGTTGCTTCAGCTAATGAAGGAAGTCCGACAAATGCAGAACAGCAAATTCCACAGATTCAAATTGATCCAGTCCATATTTTCAACAACACGTATGGAACAATCGATCATGTAAATGTGAGTGAAAACATTACATATTACACGTTAAAAGACGGTGAACAATCGAATATTCTTGAGGTAACAAAAAATACACTTGTTTTTGATAATACAGGGAAAAAAGTGGAACTTCAAAAAGGCGATAAAGTAGTAGCTTACACATTTGCAAACAAGCCTCAAAAAGCCATTTACCCACCACAATTCAATCCTGATGTTATCATAGTTGAAACAGAGGAAGCAGGTTTTGTAGAAGTCGATTATTTCTTTGAAAACTTAACAAATACTTACGATATTTTAAAATTAAATATTGCTGAAAATACTGAGCTTTTAAATATAAAGGGAGATAAAGTAACGGCGGATGACTTAGCAGAGAAACATTTAGTTGTGTTCTATACAGCATCAACAAAAAGTATCCCAGCTCAAACAACGCCTTCGAAAGTAATAGTTCTTGATGATGAGAAACAAAATACTACGGAAATTCCAAATGTACAAGCAGAAATCGCAGAAATACTAGCGACTGATTATTATGAAGTAGATGGAACGAAGATGGTGCCATTACGTGTGATTGCAGAAAAGCTTGGCTACACTGTAGAGTCAACAGGGAAAGGCGCAATTATTTCAAAAGGTAATTTATCGTACACAATTACTCGTGGAGAAAAAATGTTTGGTTATAATAAAGCATTGTTTCCTTTAGAGGTAGCACCAGCATTGTTAGAGGATCAAAAAACATATGTACCTGTTGAATTTGTAGAGACTTATTTAAAATAATTTAAATCATTGCCCATGGAGTTTTTACGAGAAGTAATTAATAAGCATTATATCTGAAAGTAAGCTAGATTGTTTAAAGTCCGTTTATAGTGCTCAATATTTTATGTGGCAAAGCACATTACTAATTAATTTTAGTAGTGTGCTTTTTATTTTTTTGGCAAAAACAAATGATAATTGTCGGATGTTTTTTTGAAGGAATGTGTATCCGTAAAGTTTTGAGCTAATAGTAATTCATCAGAATACAGTAGCGTGTGATGGACATGCTGTTCAAAAAACTTTTTTGCATTTGCATAATGCTCGTTGATAGAGATGGCACCGTAAACCTCTGGATGATCTAAAATATATATAAAATCACAAAGAACCTGATGAGTTTGATATTTTAGTATAACTGTTATAAAAAATGTTCTTTCATCACAATATTGTAAATCGAAATAATGGAAAGTTACTTCTATTTTGTGGGTGAAGCTTGAAACGGAAGATAAATAATGTTTTTTCATAAGGACCATTATCAACACCACCTTTATGTCTATTTTTATTCAGAATATTCAGTCTTTATAGGTGGTTAACATAGTAGCTTTGCGTAAGCTTATCAAAATTTGTTAAACTATTGATGCAATCAATTATCGGTCATTTCGGTAAAAATGGAATATTGAAAGAAGAGAGCGAAAAAGATGAAAATTATTCACATAGATCAAAAATATCCTGAGGATTGGATTCGAGTTTTAAATCATATTGCGAATTTATTTTTTGAGGATTCCAAGCTAAAAGTTGAAGCACATGGAGCTGATATGGCGGTTACTTTTACATACCACGTTGAAGCAGATTTCTCTGTATATACGAATGCTATCCTAGAGGTAGATGGCAAACGATATACGAATGATTATCATATTAAATACGATACTGAAGCTGTGGGACGTGAGCTAAATATACGGATGAAGCGTGCATTATCACATGTATTTTTAGATGTATTAGAACAGTATTCGGGTATGCATCAACAATGGGGAATATTAACAGGCGTGCGACCAACAAAACTGTATCATAAATTCCGAAAGGCTGGCATGAACGATGCAGAAATTGCTGAGGTACTTATACGAGATTTCCGCCTGTCACAGGAAAAGGTTGAGCTTTTAAAGGAAATAGTGGATCGTCAGCTAGTGACAATTCCCGACTTAGATAACATCGGTAAAGAAATTAGCGTTTATATCGGCATTCCATTTTGCCCGACGAAATGTGCATACTGCACATTCCCAGCTTATGCAATTGGCAGTAACCGCAAGCAAGGTCGTGTAGCTACATTTTTAGACGGACTCCATATTGAACTGCGTGAAATGGGGAAATGGTTGACGGAAAATAAGATGAAAATTACTTCGATTTATTGGGGGGGAGGTACACCAACTTCTATAGAGGCCGATGAAATGGATGCATTGTATCAAACGATGTATGAAACTTTCCCTCATCCTGAAACCATTCGTGAGGTGACAGTTGAAGCAGGACGACCTGATACAATTACACCAGAAAAATTAGCTGTGCTGAAAAAATGGGGCATTGATCGCATCAGTGTCAATCCTCAGTCGTATACGGATGAAACGTTAAAGGCAATTGGTCGTCATCATACGGTGCAGGAAACCATTGATAAGTTTTGGCTAGCACGTGAATCAGGTATGAATAACATTAATATGGATTTAATTATTGGCTTGCCGAATGAGGGGATTTACGAATTCCAGCATTCATTGGATGAATCAGAAAAAATGCAACCAGAGTCGTTAACAGTTCATACGCTATCATTTAAGCGAGCATCAGAAATGACACGCAATAAAGATAAATACAAGGTAGCAGACCGTGATACTGTCGCCGAAATGATGCAGATGGCGCAGGTGTGGGCGAAGGATAATGATTATGTACCTTACTATTTATATCGTCAAAAAAATATATTAGGGAATTTGGAAAATGTCGGCTATAGCAAAGCGGGAGAGGAAAGTATCTATAATATCGTTATAATGGAGGAAGTACAGACCATTTTAGGAATTGGTTGTGGGGCATCTTCGAAATTTGTACATCCAGAAACAGGGAAGATTACACAGTTCCATAATCCTAAGGATCCTGCAGCCTATATCATGACATTTGAAGAAGCAACAGCAAAAAAAATCGAACTGTTAAATGATTTATATAATGCTTAAAAATAAAGAGCTATCAGAAAAACGGCACTGACTACCTTTTTTGAGACAGTAAGAAAACACCTTTTAAACTGCCAGTTGACGGTATTTTACCGGTGACTGGTTGTTTAGTTTCGTTTGGATACGAATATTGTTATAATAGTGTATATATTCTTCGGCGATTCGAATCACACAAGCATTAGACGTGCTGTGTATTCCGTCGAGGTAGAACGTTTCGATTGGGGAATTATCAGCGGGCGTGCCTTTGCGGGACATGCTCATGGTAATTCCTTTTTCTTTTACTGCTGCTTGATAGTCATATGATGTATACACAGAGCCCTGATCGCTATGCAGAATGATATCCTCAGGCAGTTGTTTCAATTGAGCGAGCGTATCTAAGATAAACGATGTATCTTGTGTACCACCGACTGTATAGGCAATGATTTCACCGTTGTATAAATCCATGATGCTTGAAAGATATAACATCGACTGACCAAAAG
>NZ_PYWI01000037.1 GCF_003049575.1 Lysinibacillus parviboronicapiens
AAGCTGACAAAGAAAGACGACGTATATTGGAAGCCGACAATAGTCTAGTGATGATGGCAAAGAGGTCACACCCGTTCCCATACCGAACACGGAAGTTAAGCTCTTTAGCGCCGATGGTAGTTGGGGGCTTCCCCCTGTGAGAGTAGGACATCGCTAGGCGCAAAAAGTCGCTGCTGATACACTCAGTAGTGGCTTTTTTTATTTTTGGGGAATTTTTATATTAGGACTTTTCTATTACAATAAGGTTGAATTTTAGCCATAACCTTTAAAAAGGAGACATCTCAACTTGGATTTTGTTGAGATGTCTCCTTAATTATTTTAAACAGTTGCTCGTAGTTCAACACGTCGAATTTTGCCGGACGTTGTTTTTGGAAGTTCGTCTAAAAAGACAATACTACGAGGGTATTTATAAGGCGCTGTTAACGTTTTAACATGCTCTTGTAGCTCTTTCGTTAACTCATCCTCGTCGCGGTTTCGGAACCCTTCACGTAAGATTACAAAGGCTTTGACAATATGCCCTCTAATTTCATCTGGTGCTGCAACAACAGCACATTCCTGGACAGCCTCATGTTTATTTAAAGCATCTTCTACTTCAAATGGACCAATTGTATAACCTGAAGATATAATAATATCATCACCACGACCTTCAAACCAAAAGTAACCGTCCTCATCGCATTTTGCTTGGTCACCTGTAATATACCAATCACCACGAAAGGCTGCATGTGTACGTTCAGGCTCACGATAATATTCTTTAAATAACGCGGGAGAAGATTTATGCACAGCAATATCTCCAACTTCCCCTACGGGCGCCTCATTACCTTCTTGGTCAACAATACGCACAAGATTACCAGGTGTTGGAACACCCATTGAACCTGGTCGTAACTCGGTATTTTCGAGGGTGCCAATTAGTAGCGTGTTTTCTGTTTGACCATAGCCATCACGTACTTTAAGCCCAAAGTTTTGCATAAATGTTTCAATTACTGGACGATTTAATGGTTCCCCTGCAGAAACTGCACTTCGTAAAGCAGATAAGTCATAATCTTTCAGACTATCAATCTTGGCCATTATGCGATATTCAGTTGGAGTACAGCAAAGGACATTAACCTTTTCATCTTGTATGAGTTGAAGATACGTTTTTGGATCAAAACCACCGTGATAGACGAAGGCGGTCGCACCAAGCATAATTGTCGATAAGAACGGGCTCCAAATCCACTTTTGCCAGCCTGGTGCCGCAGTGGCCCATACTAAGTCGCCTTCGCGTACACAAAGCCATTTAGAAGCTGCTGTTCTAATATGTGCATATCCCCACCCGTGTGAGTGAACTACGCCTTTTGGCTTCCCTGTTGTACCTGAAGTATAAGAAAGAAATGCCATATCGTCACGTTTTGTTGCAACTGCTGTAAATGTTACAGGTTGTGTGCTAGCTAATTCATCTAAAGAAGTCCAATTACCATTAGCATTGCCAATGACTAACTTGTTATTTAACGCATCCACTGTTGAAGTAATACGGTCTACCTCACTAGTAAATGCTTCATAGGCAATAACTGCTCTTGCAGAAGAGTGTTCCATACGATATTCTAAATCACTTGCACGTAACATCTCTGAACACGAAATAGGAACGATTCCCGCTTTTAAACAACCAAGAAACACAAAATATGCTTCTGGTAGACGTGGAATAATAACCAATGCGCGATCGCCTTTTTGAAGCCCCTTCTTCGTGAAAGCATTTGCGTATTGATTCATTTTTTGGATAAGTTCAGCATAAGAAATTCCGCGGCGTTGTTGTTGTGCATCTAGCCAGCGTATTGCTTGGCGGTCACTATCTTGGGAAAATTTTTCTAATTCCTCTGTAATGTTATAAAGTTCTGGTGCAATTAAATCATTTGTTAGCATATGAACAGTCCTCCCCAAAACTAATTTAATTGAAAATTCTTTAAACTATTTATATTTTAACAATTGAAATAATATACAGCAAGAATAATTAGTACATAAAATAGAAATATTAGATTTAATAGAGAACTATCAGGTCTTTATGAAGTAGAAAACAAAAACTATATATCTAATATGAAAATTTTCATAAAAAGTTATTGCATAATTTACAATCCTTGCTATAATAATAAATGTGCTTAAGAGGTTGTTAAAAACAACTCAATTGAATAGTATTGTTCCGAAGTAGCTCAGTTGGTAGTAGCACCTGACTGTTAATCAGGTTGTCGCAGGTTCGAGTCCTGCCTTCGGAGCCATTTTTTTGCCCAATTTTAAGAAAAAATAAATTTATAAAATAAAATATTAAAAAAGGGTTGCGTCATAAAAGAAAAGATGTTAATATAAATCTTGTCTTGTTTGAGACATTAATAAAAGGGCCCCTTGGTCAAGCGGTTAAGACACCGCCCTTTCACGGCGGTAACACGGGTTCGAATCCCGTAGGGGTCACCATTTCCTTAGCGTTGTAGTAAAATGCCGAGGCTTAAAAAGAATAAATAAACTGTGAAGAAATTACACCTGTTTTTATGGAGGATTAGCTCAGCTGGGAGAGCATCTGCCTTACAAGCAGAGGGTCGGCGGTTCGAGCCCGTCATCCTCCACCATATAGTGTTTATTTCGGAGGGGTAGCGAAGTGGCTAAACGCGGCGGACTGTAAATCCGCTCCTTAGGGTTCGGCGGTTCGAATCCGTCCCCCTCCACCAGTTTTATTTTGAATGTTTGGGGTATAGCCAAGCGGTAAGGCAACGGATTTTGATTCCGTCATGCCCTGGTTCGAATCCAGGTACCCCAGCCATTTTCTTTTATGAGCCATTAGCTCAGTTGGTAGAGCATCTGACTTTTAATCAGAGGGTCGAAGGTTCGAGTCCTTCATGGCTCACTTTTCTATAATAAATATTTAAAAGTGTAACATTAACTACATATACTAATCTCTTACTGAAAACAGTAGGAGATTTTTTTTGCCTTTCGAATTGTATAAAAATACATAAATATGTTGGGTTGAGCCAAAGGTATTGTAGGATTTACAATAGTTATATAACACATAGGGGGTATAAAACAATGAATAAACTTAGTGTTTCAATTATTGGAGTTCCGACAGATTATGGACAAACACGTAGAGGGGTAGATATGGGGCCAAGTGCCATTCGCTATGCGGGCATTGTTGATCGTTTAGAGGCAATCGGTCATGAGGTACAGGATCAGGGAGATATCCGCGTTAATCAAAAGCAAGAAAATGCAATTGTTGATAAACAATTATTGAATTTAGAAGAAGTTGTCGATATAAGTACTACTTTGGCAAATAGAGTATATGAAGCCGTAGAGCAGAAAAAGTTTCCACTTGTATTTGGTGGTGATCACAGCATTGCAATCGGCACACTGGCAGGACTTGGTGAACATTATAAAAACTTAGGTGTTATTTGGTTTGATGCACATGCAGATTTAAACACACCAGATACAACGCCTTCAGGTAATATTCATGGGATGCCACTAGCTGTTAGTATTGGACTAGGACATGAACGACTTGTACAAATTCGAAACTATGCACCAAAAATTAAACCTGAGAATGTTATTATTATCGGAGCTCGTTCAGTAGATCCTGGAGAACGTGAACTGATTCGTCAACAAGGTATAAAAGTTTATACAATGCATGAGGTAGACCGATTAGGTATGACTCGTGTTATGGAGGATGCACTTTCCTATTTAAAGGAACGTAAGGTAGATGGTTTACATTTATCGCTCGATTTAGATGGTCTAGATCCGCTTTATACTCCAGGAGTAGGAACGCCAGTACCTGGTGGGATAACATATCGTGAAAGTCATTTAGCGATGGAGATGTTACAGGAATCAGGTATGCTTACATCGGCGGAGTTTGTAGAGGTTAACCCGATATTAGATGAAAAGAACAAAACTGCAGATGTTGCAGTAGCATTAATGGGTTCATTATTTGGTGAGACCCTAGTATAATTAAAATTGTCAAAAAAATGCCTATTGTCGCATCGAATAAAAATCTTTTGTTATAATTAATTAAAATGAAACTTTTCTTATCGATGGGTCGTATAGTATAAGACAGTTGTAAAGGTGGAGAAATTAACACAATGGATGCGTTAGTAAATAAGAGAATAAAACAAGTGCTTAAAGGCGATCAAAACGCATTTGCCGATATTGTGAGTCTCTATCAGCACAAACTGTACCAAGTATGCTACCGGATGTTAGGCAATAAACAAGAATCAGAGGACATTGCACAAGAAGCGTTCGTACGTGCCTACATGAACCTGCATACATTTGATCAGAAAAGAAAATTTTCGACGTGGCTTTATCGCATAGCTACCAACCTCTGTATAGACCGTATTCGCAAGAAAAAGCCGGATTATTACTTAGATGCGGAGGTAGCTGGTACTGAAGGGCTTGATATGTATTCCCAAATCGCAGCAGATGACCAGTTACCAGAAGAACAGCTAGAGCAGATGGAGTTACAAGATCGTATTCAATATGAGATTGGACGTTTGCCGGATAAATATCGTTCAGTTATAGTATTGAAATATATTGAAGAATTATCGTTACAGGAAATTAGTGATATTTTGGATATGCCTCTTGGAACGGTGAAAACGAGAATTCACCGCGGACGTGAAGCATTACGAAAGCAATTAAACAATCTGTAGGAGGGGGAGCATCATGAATATTTGTCCAGAGCATATTATAGACTATATGCATGATTATTTAGACGGTGACATTAGTCGTGAGCATGAGCAAGAGTTGAAGCAACATTTGCATTCGTGTGGTGATTGCAAGCAACTGATGCAGGAATTGAGTGAGACGATCGCCTTTGTGAAGAGTGCTTCCCATATTACAGCACCTCCGCATTTTGAAGCTGCAGTGATGGCTCGTTTACCCAAACCTAAAAGTCGTATGGGCATGCAAAAATGGATTCGCCGTCACCCGTTCTTTGTGGCTGCAGCGGTTTTTTGCCTATTTATGAGTGCTACTTTACTTGGAAGTTTCATGGATGACCAACATTTTTCTGTTACTAAACAGCCGAATCTAGTTGTTGAAGGGCAAACAGTCATCGTGCCGAAAGGTGAAGTTGTAAATGGGGATATCGTTGTAAAAAATGGTGATTTAATTGTTGAGGGGCAAGTAGATGGTAATGTTACTGTTATTAATGGACAGTACATGGCATCCTCGGCAGTGGTTACAGGCCAAATTGAAGAAATTGACCAAGCATTTGAATGGCTTTGGTATACTATAAAAAATTCATTCAAAGATGCTATGGCATTTGAAGATAAAGAAACTAAATAACACTCTATACGTCCTACATGATAGTGCACGTGAGAGGCTGAAAAGTCTACTCTTATGAGTAGACTTTTTATTTGAAAAAAGTTACATTTGATAAGAATGTGCTATACTTAAATGTGTATGGATTCGCAATGAAAAGTGGGGGATGCCACGTGCAAATTATCGAACAATTCACGGATTTGACGCCAGTGAACATTGTTATTAACTTCATAGATGTACTGCTCGTTTGGTACGTTGTTTATAAAATTTTAACCCTCATTAAAGGAACGAAGGCTGTCCAATTAGTAAAGGGAATTTTCGTAATTATTATTGCGCGCATCGCAACGGACTTTTTAGGGTTAGAAACATTGGGTTGGATGCTAAAACAAGTGATTGAATTTGGTTTCTTGGCGATTATTATCATTTTCCAACCTGAAATCCGACGTGGACTTGAACAAATTGGACGAGGGAAGTTATTCCAACGTTCGACAAGTCAAGAAGAAGAAGAGCAGACAAGGCTCATTGAAGCGATGAAGAAATCCGTAAGTTATATGGCTAAACGTCGTATTGGGGCATTGATTTCTATTGAAAAAGAAACAGGCTTGAATGAATATATTGAAACTGGAATAGGCCTAAATGCTGAAATTTCATCTGAATTACTTATCAACATTTTTATACCGAATACACCACTTCACGATGGAGCGGTTATTATGCAAAAGGATAAGGTAACGGCAGCGGCATGTTATTTACCTCTTTCTGAAAGCCCATTTATTTCAAAAGAACTTGGAACACGACACCGTGCTGCGCTTGGCTTAAGTGAAGTAACAGACGCCATTACGATTGTCGTATCGGAAGAAACAGGAGCAATTAGTATTACATTAAACGGTAATCTACATCGCAACCTTTCTCTAGAGGAATTCGAAACACTGTTACGTAAAATGTGGTTCGGATCAGTACAAGAATCGAATACAGCCTCTAAGTTGACTTGGAGGGGGAAAAAGAATGGATAAAATGATGGATAGTCCTTGGGTGTTACGAATCATTGCGCTTTTTCTTGCATGTCTACTGTTTTTCTCCGTTCGCACAGAGCTTTCTTCAACGAATAAAACGACGACGAACGAACAGATGGAAGTGATTCGTGATGTACCTGTAGACGTTTTTTATGATGATGATAGTCTTATTGTTACGGGTATACCAAAAACGGTTAATGTCACAATTAAGGGACCGATGCAAATCGTTTTACGAACAAAAGCAGTAAAGGATTTCTCTATATTTGTGGACTTAAACCATTTATTAATGGGTGAGCACAACGTTAAGCTGCAATATGAAAATATATCTGATAAGCTGCAGGTTACTTTAGACCCAGCAACAATCGATGTGAATATCGAGGAAAAAGTGACGCAGGAATTCCGTGTTGATCCGGAAATGAATAATCGTTTGATTGATGAAGGCTATATACTGAAGGGCATGACTGCGAACCCAGCAACAGTGTATGTTACAGGAGCAAAGAGTGCCATTGAGAGCATCAGCTATGTAAAAGCAACTGTAACGGGTGAGCAAGGCTTGAAGCAACCTTTCTCTCAAGAAGCTGCAGTGAAAGTATTAGACCGTGATTTAAATAAACTGGACGTGACCATTGAGCCAGAAAGTGTTAAGGTACATGTGGATATCGGAGAATTCAGTAAAGAACTACCTATTACGATGAATGAGACAGGTAAAGTACAAGATGGTATTACAATCAATAAATTGACGCTTGATACTACAGCATTAAGAGTATATGGTAGAAAATCAATTATTGATGTCTTAACTGAAATATTGGTAGATGTTGATCTGTCAAAAATTACTGAATCAAAAACATATGAATTTGATGTGAAATTACCCGAAGGAGCGACAAAAGTATCTGAACAAAAAATAAAAGTTAAAGCAGATATTACGAAGGTAGAAGAGCAAACTACAACGACTCCAGAGGATACATCGAAGACTCCAGAGGAAACTACGACGACTCCAGAGGAGACCGAACCGACAACGATTACAGAAGAAGATGTTGATTCTTAAACAAGAACTGACTATAATTTTAACTTGATTCAGTACAACCTTGAGCAATCAGTTCCATGTTGGCCGAGTCCCTAGGGCAATGTTAGGGTTTGTTCAAAATGCGACAAAGTGTTCTACGCACGAAAGCTCAGGTACAATTACGTAGGAGTAGAGTGTAAATAATAGTTACTAAAATGAACGAAAATAGACTTTTCCAAAAGTAAGCAGACGAGCCGTCCAATTGTCTACAAGAGACAAGCATGATTTAGGTCGTCTTGCATTGAAGGAGAGAACAATTAGAATGGGTAAATATTTTGGAACAGATGGCGTCCGTGGCGTCGCGAATAGTGAATTAACACCGGAATTTGCATTTAAACTAGGTCGCATAGGTGGCTATGTTTTAACGAAAGATGCAACACAACGTCCAAAGGTATTAATTGGTCGTGACACACGTATTTCAGGTGAGATGCTTGAAGGTGCACTTGTTGCTGGTCTTTTATCGATTGGTGTAGAGGTGATGCGTCTTGGTGTTATTTCGACACCGGGTGTCGCTTATCTTACTCGTATTATGAGTGCAGATGCAGGCGTCATGATTTCAGCTTCACATAACCCAGTTGCCGACAATGGCATTAAATTTTTCGGTCCTGATGGCTTTAAGCTAACAGATGCGCAAGAAGCCGAAATCGAAGCAATTCTTGATGCTGAAGTGGATACATTGCCACGTCCAATAGGGGCAGACTTGGGCTCTGTAAGTGACTACTTCGAAGGCGGACAAAAATATATCCAATACTTAAAACAAACGGTAGATGAAGAATTTGATGGTATTCATGTGGCATTAGACTGTGCGCATGGTGCAACATCTTCACTTGCAACACACTTGTTTGCAGATTTAGAAGCAGACATTTCAACAATGGGTGCTTCACCAACAGGCTTAAATATAAATGAAGGCGTGGGTTCAACACATCCAGAAGGCTTAGCTGCATTTGTCACTGAAAAGGGTGCTGATGTTGGATTAGCCTTTGATGGTGACGGTGACCGTTTAATTGCAGTCGATGAAAACGGTCATATCGTAGATGGTGACCAAATTATGTTCATCATCGGTAAGCATTTAAATGCAGTAGGTCGCCTTAAAAAGCAAACAATTGTGTCAACGGTTATGAGTAATATGGGCTTCTATAAAGCGGTTGGTGAAAATGGCATGCAAAGTGTACAAACAGCTGTAGGAGACCGTTATGTCGTAGAAGAAATGCGTGCTAATGATTATAATTTAGGTGGCGAACAATCAGGTCATATTGTTTTCCTAGACTTTAATACAACTGGTGATGGCTTATTAACAGGCATTCAACTCGTGAATATTATGAAAGCTACTGGTAAAAAGCTTTCTGAGCTTGCATCTGAAATGACCATTTTCCCACAACGTTTAGTAAACGTGCGTGTAACAGACAAGCATGCTGTTACTGACAACGCTAAAGTTGCTACCATTATTGCTGAAGTTGAAGCTGAAATGGCTGGCAACGGTCGAATTTTAGTACGTCCTTCTGGTACAGAACCACTTGTTCGTGTAATGGTGGAAGCTGCTACAGAAGCAGATTGCGAGCGTTATGTAGAGCGCATTGCAGATGTTGTACGCACTGAAATGGGTTTAACAGAATAAATTAAACATAGAGGCTCGATTCCCGTTAATAGGAAATCGAGTTTTTTCTAATAAATGGTGGAACAGCTCCATGATGCAATTCCAATTTAACAATAACAACGTTTGAAATACAGGATAAAGGGAACAGTAGTAAGGAGTCACAATAACAAGGAGTGTTGTATTGATATGGCTAAAATTGCTACAGTAATTACGGATATGTTCGAAGATAGTGAATATACGAGCCCTAAAGCGGCATTAGAAGCGGCAGGTCATGAGCTCATAACGATTGATATGGAAGCCGGTAAAGAAGTTAAAGGCAAGCACGGAGAAAAGGTGAAAATTGACAAAGGAATTGATGAGGCAAAAGCCTCTGAATTCGATGCATTGTTCATCCCAGGTGGTTTTTCACCTGATATATTACGAGCAGATGATCGCATAGTGGCATTTGTTAAGGAGTTTATGGATGACATGAAGCCAACCTTTGCCATTTGTCATGGACCGCAGTTACTTATTACGGCTAAAACATTAAATGGCCGTGACGCAACAGGCTATAAGTCCATTCGAGTGGATTTAGAAAATGCAGGTGCAATCTTCCACGATGAAGAAGTATTTGTTTGCCAAAAGCAATTAGTAACAAGCCGCACACCAGATGATTTACCTGCCTTTAATCGAGAAATTGTAAAATTACTTGCCAGTAAAGAAAACTAAGTTAAACGAGGTACAAGCAATTTGCTTGTGCCTTTTTCTTGTGGCTGAGAACGAAAGTTATAGAGTTCATTTCTAGCACCGCTTTAGGAAATGCTATTTCTTACTAGATTGCTAAAGTGGGCATAGTGGCTTATCTAAAGGAAATCATTGACCAAGTACAGATTTTCAGCGATATATTTTTAATGAGCGTATATAATAATTTCTTTATAGCATATGGTTTGTCTACATTTTTGTCACGAAAAAAGAACGTGAGTAGGAATTTTTTATAACGAAAATTTGACTGATAGCATATGATTGAGTATTATGGAGAAGTTGAAGATGAGGTCCGACCTTATCATTTAACGAGCGTATAAGGAGGGAAGGAAGCGCAAAATCGGAAAACAATTATAGCGCCTGAGCTGAAGAAATTGGACGGATGCAACTTCAGCAGACGAGGTGGAGGTTTATCGAAAATTCGGCGGATGCCTCCCGATCGACATACCCGATTGTCATTTTTCATTTTGAAAGCATTTGAGTGATTGAATGTACAGAGAATGGAGAAGGTATAGTTAGAGCAGTAGATAAATAGGAAAACTTCACATATCGGAATGGAGCACTATTCAGTTGGCTGAAATAGTACCATAACGTGCACATAGTTGTATGCTTATTTTATAGAAAATTAAGTATAACATTTACGTCCACTAAAAAATCGATAGGTTGAGGTCTAGTTTGTCATTGCGTTAAATTGACAATATCGGAGGAATAATGAATTATGTGTGGAATTGTAGGATATATTGGTGAAACAGATGCAAAGGAAATTTTATTAAAAGGCTTAGAGAAACTAGAATACCGTGGTTATGACTCAGCAGGTATTGCTGTACGCAATGAAGAGGGCGTTACAATCTTCAAGGAAAAAGGACGTATCGCAGACTTGCGTGAAGCAGTAGACGAAGATGTGGCTGCTAAAATTGGTATTGGCCATACACGTTGGGCAACACATGGTGTACCAAATCGTTTAAATGCACACCCTCATCAAAGTGCATCAGGTCGCTTTACACTTGTGCATAACGGCGTAATTGAAAACTATCATCTATTACAAAAAACGTATTTAAAAGGCATTCCGATGAAATCTGATACAGATACAGAGGTTATCGTGCAATTAGTAGAGTTATTTGTGAAAGATGGGCTGGAAACTGCTGAAGCATTCCGTAAAACATTATCTCTATTACACGGCTCTTACGCACTTGCGCTACTAGATGCAGAAGCGGCTGACACAATTTTTGTAGCGAAAAACAAATCACCACTTCTTGTAGGTGTGGGCGAGGGCTTCAATGTTGTGGCATCAGATGCTATGGCAATGCTACAAGTAACGGATCAGTACGTAGAATTACACGATAAAGAAGTCGTGATTGTACACAAAGAAAGTGTTCAAATTACGACTCTAGATGGCACAGTAGTAGAGCGTGCACCCTATACAGCAGAGCTTGATATGAGTGATATTGAAAAAGGTACGTATCCTCACTACATGCTAAAGGAAATGGATGAACAACCAACTGTCATTCGTAAAATCATTCAAGCGTATGAAAGCGAAACTGGGGACTTAACAATTGATGCAGATATTTTACAAGCATTACAAGACGCGGATCGCTTATATATTATTGCAGCTGGCACAAGCTATCATGCAGGATTAATTGGTAAACAATATTTCGAAAAAATGGCAGGCATTCCAGTCGAAGTTCACATTTCGAGTGAATTTGGCTACAATATGCCTTTACTTTCTGAGAAACCATTGTTTATCTTCATTACCCAATCAGGTGAAACAGCAGACAGCCGTCAAGTGCTTGTGAAGATTAAAGAGCTTGGCTACCCAACGTTAACAGTTACCAATGTACCGGGTTCAACATTATCACGTGAAGCAGATCACACTTTGCTACTACACGCAGGCCCAGAAATTGCGGTCGCTTCAACAAAAGCTTACGTAGCACAGGTCGCTGTACTTGCTGTAGCAGCATATGTCACTGCGAAGGCGAATGGCCAAGGAGTAGAATTTGATTTAAAACAAGAGCTTGCGATTGCAGCAAACGGTATCCAAACAATTATTGATTCGAAAGATGTGTTAGAGGATATTGCAGAAGATTACTTAAAAATTGCACGTAATGCTTTCTTCATCGGCCGTAACATTGACTTCTGTGTTAGTCTTGAAGGTGCTTTGAAACTAAAAGAAATCTCCTATATCCAAGCGGAAGGTTTTGCAGGTGGCGAGCTAAAACATGGTACAATTGCTTTGATTGAAGAAGGCACGCCAGTGTTTGCTCTTGTAACGCAAGAAGCGGTATCGCTAAACATTCGTGGGAATGTCAAAGAGGTAGCGGCACGTGGAGCATATCCATGTATTATCGCTATGGCTGGGGTAGACGAAGACGGTGACCGATTAGTCATTCCTCAAGTAAATGAATTATTAACACCGCTTGTATCGGTAGTGCCTTTACAACTAATTAGCTATTATGCAGCTTTACACCGTCGTTGTGACGTTGATAAACCTCGTAACTTAGCTAAATCAGTGACTGTGGAATAAGCTTGTAGTGATTAAATAAGCTATGTGTTGATTTGAAATAAAGTCGTACCGTTTATAAAAAAGATGTACCGTTTAAAATAAAGTTATACCGTTTGTAAAAAAGTTGCACCGTTTTACCCCTTTGGATAATATTAATCTAAAGGGGTGTTTTTATGTCAAAACGAACTAGAACATCTAAAGCCGAAAAGTGGATTAAAGAAGGTCGTGGCTCTGGAGTTGGAGTGGATTATAAACCATGGTTAAACATTCAAGATGTGTCTTCGAAAGGTCGGTCTACACGTTTAAAAGGTATTAAAACAAATAGACAGCATGAATTTCTATCAGATTTGGAACGAAATTACTTTTATTTAACTGAATATTCGGATTCTGTTGTTGATATTAGAGAACAATTTCCTTTATTGCCGTTGGAAGAAACAATTGTCATTGCAGATGAATTAGGTCTTAAACATCCTACAGACCCAAAAACAAATGAGCCAGTTGTGATGACAACGGATTTTTTATTAACAGTAGATAAAGGTGAAGGTTTAGCAGAAATCGCAAGAACCCTCAAGATGAAAGACGAGCTTTTAAAGGAGCGAGTTATTGAGAAATTTGAAATAGAACGGGTTTACTGGGAACGTCGACAAGTTGATTGGGGCATTGTAACCGAGTTAGAGATTTCTAAAGAAATGGCTCGGAATATTAGTTATATTCATGACTATTACGATATTCAACAATATGATGCTTTTCAAAATATAAGTTCTCAGCATATTGAAGATTTAGCAATGGCATTGTTACAAAGAATATTAAACGAAAGCCAATGTATTAGAGAAATTACAAATGTATTTGATAAAGAGACACATATGCCTTTGGGAAGTGGTATGACGCTATTTTATCATTTACTTTCGCAGAAAATTATTCGGGTAGATATGCTAGAGCTGTTAAACGTAGAACAACCTATTGTTATCCAATCAATTGATGAAAGCAAGTTGAAGAAGGTGAAATACGGATGATTTATATTAACCAAGTGCTTCAATCTGTAAAAGATTCAACACGTATTCGTATTATAGAAATTGAAGAATCTTATGTATATATCGTTAATATCGACGCCAACACATCGATGCCTAAAAAGGAGCTGTATTCTTCGCTAATAACGGATATAGAACAAAAAGAATGGCTTATTATAACTGATCCTTTTGCGCGTGGTGTAGCGGAAGAAGACTTAACTAAGGTACAAATTCAAAAGCGAGATAAAGACTGGGAAATCATTCAAACGTATTGCCTAGAACATATGAATAGTTTGCTTCAGAAGAATGGTAGAGAAGTAAAAATTAAAGAGATAGCTGAAGAATTGAATGTTACACCAACGAAGGTCAAAAAATTACTTAGTCGTTATTGGCAGCGTGGCATGAATAAAAATGCAATGTTACCCGATTATGCAAACTCAGGCGGTCGAGGAAAAACTAAAAAGCTAAGTCATGATAAAGTTGGTCGTCCACGTAGAGTAACTATAAACGGTGAATATCGAAGTGGCATTAATATAACTGATGAGATTAAAACACAGTTTGATCATGCCATTAATAAATATTACCGCAAATCTAATAATTATTCTTTAAAAGATGTGTATCATTTTATTTTGCGAGATTTTTATTCAGATCGCTACAAAGAAAACGGAGAGATACAATATCGTATTTGGGAATCAAATCGTATTCCATCCTATCATCAATTTTACTACTGGTTCAAAAAGATTGAAGATCCAAAGAAAGATATAGAATTCCGTAAAAGTGCTAAGGAATATGAGTTAAAGCACCGTCCAATTATAAGTAATTCCAAAGTAGAAACGAATGGACCAGGGACGCGTTTTCAAGTTGATGCAACAATTGCAGATATATATTTAGTTAGCTCTTTTGATGTAAATCGAATTATTGGAAGACCTGTTGTTTACGCAATAGTTGATGTATATTCACGAATCGTCACAGGAATATATGTAGGTTTAGAAGGCCCATCATGGTTAGGTGCAATGATGGCTTTAGATAATATGGTTGCCGATAAGGTTGAATTTTGTAAGCAATATGATATTGAGGTTACCAAGGAGCAATGGCCGACCAATCATCTACCGGAAATTATTATTGCAGATCGAGGCGAATTTGAAGGTTATGCAGTAGCTGGTCTTATTAATAATCTAAATATCAAAATTGAAAATACAACAGCTTATCGAGGAGATTTAAAAGGTATTGTTGAGCGCAAATTCCGTACGATTAATGGCAAAGTGAAACAAAAAGCGCCAGGTGCTATCCAAAAAGAATATCGAGAGCGAGGAGACAGGGATTACAGGCTAGATGCTACGTTCAACTTAAAAGAGTTTACTGCATTAATCATTACAATGGTATTGCATCACAACCATAAAATCATCGATAAATATCCAATGGAAAAAGAAATGATTACAGATAGTTTAGTACCAACGCCTATTAACCTCTGGAATTGGGGCATCCACAATCGAAAAGGTCGTCTTCGTACAGTAGATAGAAATATTTTGCGCTTAAATGTGCTACCCCGTGGTAAAGCAACTATTTCGAGAGCAGGCATTAAATTTAAAAATTTACTGTATGGTTCAAAGCGAGCGATTGAAGAACAATGGTATGCAAAGTTGAAAAACAAAAGTATTGATATTGCGTATGATCCACGTCATTTAGACAAAATTTATATTCCGAATGATAACGGATTAGATTATGAAACGTGCATTTTATTAGAGCCAAGTCAGCAATACAAAATGGATTTTCTAGAAGAAGTCGTTTTCCAGCAACAACTACGAAATGAATTAGAGGAAGAGGAACGCTCTAAGCAAGTGCAACTGACAATTAATACAGATACGATGATGGATCAAATTATTAAGGCAGCAGAGCAAAAGAAAAAACAAGCCTTACATCAACCAACAAGTAAAAAACAAAAACTAGCTGCGATTCGAGATAATAAAGCGAATGAAAAACAAGCTAATCGCGAGGAAGAAAAATTTGATTTGTCACCCAATGTAGCTGAACAATCAACAGAAATCATAGATTTTACATCAAGAATAAAACTAGAAGAGCAACCACAAAAGAAATCACCTTCACGTCTTATGGAAAAATTAAAGAGGAAGCGAGATGAGGAATTTGGAAAAGATGAATAATGTAGTCTTAAAAGGAGATATGGAAGAAGCAAGTTATAAGACTCAGATGCTTACTGAATATGCTCATAATCCTTTTATTGAAGCCCTACCGCCAATCTTTGATGAAGATGATGTGTTGGATCGTTTTATGGTGACGCCACGTATTAGTGAACAAGAGAAGAAGAGTGCAGCGAATATTCGTTATCATGTTTTAAAACGTGTGAAAAATTTCATTCAGCCGTTGCCAATCCATTTTGAAGTAGAGCGTCGGTTATCGACTTTGATTCGTCGTGGTTATTTAGCCCGTAATCCGTTAGATAAATTATTCCTTGAACGGATTCGAATATTGCATCACCTACGAGAGGATGAAGAGCAGGCACATCAATATATTGATGAACGCTTAAACCATATTCGTTCAACAGCAGATAGTCTATCGATTATTGGCATCTCAGGTATCGGTAAAACAACCGCAATTGAACGTTTGTTGTTAATGTATCCGCAAGCCATTAAGCATGAATTGTATGAAGGACAGCCTTTTAATCGTACACAGATCGTTTGGCTTAAAATAGACTGTCCGTATGATGGTAGTTTATCGACTTTATGTAAAAGTTTTTTCAAAGCAATTGATGATTTATTAGGTACACGTTATTTAGAGAAATTTGGCTATTTAAATCGTGTTACCTCAACAATGTTATTACACATGACATCACTAGCGAGTATGTATGGGATTGGCGTTCTTGTCATTGATGAAATTCAACATTTGCTACATTCAAAAAATGACCAGGAAGAAATGCTAAATTTCTTTGTGACATTATCAAATACAGTAGGTATACCAACAGTATTAATTGGTACCTCAAAAGCACAACAACTATTTAAAGGAAACTTCCGACAAGCTCGTCGTGCAGCAAGTGATGGTTCAATTATCTGGGATCGTATGGAAGAAGATAGTGAGGGATTTCTTCTTAGAAACTCTATGGGCATTTCAATGTTTAAAGATTCATTCAGAACTAACAGAAGAGCTGAAAAAAACATTTTATGAGGAATGCCAAGGAATTACCTCAGTAGCAGTTAACTTGTTCATTTTAGCTCAAGAAAGAGCCCTATTTGATGAAGCAAATGGAGAAGAAAGAATTACACCGAAAGTAATAAAGAAAACAGCAAGAGAAGATATGAAAATTATCCAACCAATGATGAATGCGTTACGTGCAAATGACCTAAAGGCAATGTATAAGTATGAGGATATTATGATTAATCTAGATGATCTTATGATTAATCATAAGAAGAATACCGAATATGAAGGTAAAGTCAAGGAAGCTATGACAGAGCGTCAAAATACTCTTCAGTACAGACGACTAGAGATAACTAAAAATCTAAGTTATGAGATAGCTTCATTAGGAATTTTCGATACCTTAAATCCTAACGATATAAGAAAGTTAGTTTCCAAAGTTGTAGATAACCAGCCAATTGAAAGTGAATATAACAATTTAAAGTTAGAAGCTATACAGAATGCAATGACTTTAAATCAAAAGAAAAAAGAACAGAAATTAAATCTTACACATAAAGATGAATTGTTGCCTTTAGTAAAGTTAAGAGCAAAATCGTTAGATAGAAAAAAGCATCCGTATGAATTATTTAAAGCAAGTGGATATATAAAACCGTTTTTAGAGGAGTTTATTAATTAATTTTTTTATGATACTTTTCATAACTAATGGTAACGTCTCATGTCTAAAAAACTAGTTATATCGGCATTATAGAAATAAGTCGAGTATTCCTAGGGGGACATTAGATGTTACCATTTTTTACAAATCCTTATCCAAATGAATTAATATATTCAGCAATTGCCAGGTATCATTTTTATAGTGGCAATATTGATTGTAAAGATACGTTGGAAGAGTTGTTTGACAATCGTTCTGTGATACCGAGTATAGGAATGGGTAGCTATTTTTCTGTATTAGCAGAAAAACTAGGTGCTCAATATTCTATAGAATCACTATTGGCTAACCACACAATTTATCCTTATTATGCTTCATTTTTGTCGAAGCAGCGTCAACAAGAAATATTAAACGATGTAAAAGAAGATGGTAAGGCACTTTATACAAGGCTAGGAATGGTCGCTGGAAGCATTTGTATTAAAAACGGTATCTATTATTGTGCTATTTGTGCAAGATCAGATACAGAGCAATATGGAGAGCCGTATATTCATCGGGAACATCAACTACAAGGAATAGATTATTGTCCTCACCATGAAGTTCTATTAAGAAAATACCCCGTAATCAAAGATAGTCGCATTGAGTATATTCGTTTCGAATTAAACCATATGAATTTATCAGAGTTATATGAAATTGATCCACATAAAGAAATGTCAGTATATTTAGCAAAGCAGGCCTACAAATTGCTTCATTTACCGTTGCACTCACTTTCAAGGGAAGACATTATTTCTAAATATAAAGCATTGTTACGAAAGCATAAATTAATAACAGCTTCGAATCGGGTTCGTCAGCATGAGTTGTATCAAGCTTTTAAAATTACATTTTCAAGGGACTTTTTAAAATGCTATCAAAGCGAGTTAAGTGAGGAAGATGAATATAATTGGCTAAAGGTATTAACCCGTAATATGAAGCGTCACGTACATCCATTTCGTCATTTGCTCTTTCTTTATTTTTTAAAGCACGATATAGAGGAACTTGTTGTGCTTACAAAAGACTTTGGTGCTTTTGGTAAAGGACCATTCCCTTGTTTGAATAAGGCTGCATCGCATTACAAGCAACTAATAATTCAAAAGGTAGAAGTGACCAGAGACTATAAATCCAAAAATTTGATTGGTACATTTACATGTTCATGTGGTTTTATTTATGCAAGGAAGCAAACAACGGATATGTTTGAAATAGGTCGAGTAAAGGCATTTGGTGGTGTATGGATAGAAAAATTAAAAACTCTTGCACAAGAAAAATTGAGCATTCGAGCGGTGGCAAAAATTTTAGGGGTAGATTCTAAAACAATCAAAAGGTATTTAAGTGGAAGTGTCGAATTAAAACAAACAGCAAGCCATGAACACAGTGTTAATAAATTGAGTCAATACAAAAAAGAGTTGTTAAATGAAATTCGACAGAATCCAGGACTATCCCGTACTGAATTACGAGAAAAATTTCCAAAGCAATACATGTATTTATATCGTAATGAAAAAAGCTATTTAGAAAGCATGTTACCTAAAGTACAGAGGCAGAATAAACCAACAACATCTGTGAACTGGTCGAAACGCGATCAGCAATATGTTCAGCGAATAAAAAGATTATATCTGAAACTAATACAAGAACCTAAGCCTATTAGAATAACAAAATCCGTTTTAGGCAGACGATTAGGTATATTAGCCAATTTAGAGCGTCATTTAGATAAGCTACCAAAAACAAATAAGTTATTGCACGATATTACCGAGTCTGTCCCAGAGTTTCAATTACGTCGGTGTTATAAGATTATTGATGAATTATTAAAGCAGAACAGCACAATTGATTTATGGCGAATCCAGGGAGTTGCAGCAATTAAATCACATCATTTTCATGAAATAAAACCTCGATTAAAACGTTATATTGAAATGAAGCAGGAAGTGAACCGAAAATGAGCGAACAACAAGTTAAACTAAAAAATTGGCCATTTAAAGATGGAGAAAAAGCACAATTAATCTGGATTAGCTCTCCTTTCCACTATGAAAAGAAAGTAATGATGTATGCCTACTTTAGAGCAGATGGAAAAACAGAAGAATTATTAGTTGATTGGGGAACACTTCCAGCACTGGCCATTCAACATTATTATACTGATGGTGATATTAGAAAAAGTACGCCCCCTGAAGAAACAGAGGAAGTAGAAATCACCATTTATCCAAATAATGTTGCTATGTATGAAAAGGAATGGCGTGTGCAAGGGACTAATGATAAAGATGTTTCAAGGAGCTTTATTGTAAAGCAAGGGAGTCAGAGTTATATCTTGCCCTTAATTGAAGTGGTTCGTAGTATTTTAGCACCGAATCGTTTTTTATTATATAGGCTCTTTGAGGCGAATTCCTTTCCTCAATATTTTATAGAGAACTATGAGAGTAATAAAATTCATTTGCATTTTTCGTCGCAATATCACTCAAAATATACGCAATCAAATTTTCTGTACCAACTTGTATGGATGCTTACAAATCAAGATTTAAGAAATGTATTTGAGAATGTAGCATTTACATTTAACAACACTGGGATTTTAAAGTTTGATTGGTCATTTAAACAGCCAATTAGTATTAAAGCGATAGTGAAACCTAATGTGAACGGTGGCACAATTTTACGTGTTGTAAATGTGAAGAATAAACATATTCCTTATAATGAAATCTCATTTGAGCATCCTGAAGTAGTTCAATCTGAAAAATCAAGTGAGCCTAAGAAATATACATTACATAATAAGAAAAAGCTAAGTGGTCCACATGATGAATTATTATTAGATGAAGAAATGCAAGGAACAAGCGAAGACTTTGATGTTGTAGAAATGGATAATCAAAAGCATGAATATATTCAGATGCCTAAAATAATTAAGCTTCGTAGAAATTCCAATAAGAAGCGTGATTTTGAGGATGAGCATACTAAGAAACGATTTATTAATGACTCTTTACATCGGTCAACAGCTGATGTTGGTGGAAATCAAGTTACAAGAGGATTAGAGAAGCAAGTATTATCAGATGTAAACATTGATGGTGAATTGGGTGAGTTTATTAAAGTAATGAGAGTGTTGCAGGATTTTCCTGAAGTACAGTCCATTAATATTATTCAAGGTAGCTTAAAGGAATTTTCTAGTACGAAACGTTTTGTGTATTTGAGTGATGGTGTAACTGAGAGAAAGTATGTGATTGCCGAAGTTAAATTACTTTTTGGAAGAGAAATTAGTGTGATTGAAATAGAAAGAGAAGATAAGGCGATTTCAACGTGTATATATTTTTTACAAAATCAAAGAAATATAACATCGGTGTATCGTAGGATTTTAAAAGAATTAATTAATACTGCTGGAATTTGGAGAGATGAAAGATTAAAAATTAATGAAGGAAGTTTTTTAACATTAAGACATGGTAAGAGAGAATACATGCATAGAGCTAGGTTAATAATGAGTAAAATCTAATAAGAACAGTCACTTAAAATTGAAAGGGATTGGATATATTGGCGGTATCAAGTCAGTTGATTTGGAAAAATTGGAATAAAAGATTAGTTGAAATATTAGATAATCTTTGGGAGAACTGTATTGATAATGACAGCTTTTTAAGCGGTGATTGCGCAGAAATAGAAAGGGTAGAAAAAGTTGAAGAGAAATTGGGATATAAACTTCCAGATTCATTTCGTGAAACTATACTAAATTTTTCTTCAAAACTACACATATTCTGGGAAATTAAAAGTGATAATCCTCTTATCGTAATACCGGATGAGTATATTGGCTTAAGTTGCGATTTTGGTTGGGATTTAGATATATTACTTGAACTTAATAATGGTGTAAATAAAAAAATCAATAATAATAAGATGATTTTTCATAGATTTGCTGATGGTGGAATTCTTGCGTTAGATTTGTCAATTAAAGATTCACCTGTAATCTACTCTGAAGAAACTAAAAAAGAAGAGATTGAAAAAATGCTTCTTCTTGGTACGAATTTTATAGACTTTATGAACCGTTGGGTTGTTTTAGGCTGTCTTGGTACGAATTTTAGTCAAATTAGTAAATTTGTATCCTCAAGTGGGATTGATTCTGATTGTGTATATGCAAACAAATGGAGGGAGTGGCTGGATGACTGATGACATTAATCTAATTATATAAATTGTTAATACTAGCCTCTTTAAAGAATTATCCACTAGAGGCTAATAAGTATACTCAAAAACAAAAATAAATAGAATATTTTTGTTGAGAAATAAAATAAGAACAATCCATAGTCATTGATGGATTGTTCTTATTTTATTTGCTAATTTTCTTGCTAGAAGTGGTGGAACGGCATTTCCTATTTGAGTATAGGCTGCTGTTCTTGACGTTTCAAAATAAAAAGAGTCTGGGAAGGTTTGTATTCTTGCTGCTTCTCGTACAGATATTGATCTATTTTGTTCTGAATCTTGGTGAATATAGTAATGACCATCTTTTGCAATATGTGCGACTATGGTATGTGAGATGGAATTACCGTTAAGTGCCTTAAATCTATCTAGAAATGAAACCGTATTATTATGCTTTATTAGCTTTTTAGGTAATTCAGAATATGGTATATTAACCCCTTGTTGTTTACTTTCGGCAACAAGTTTATAAATTTCTAAATCATTTTCATTATTTGGTCTCGATAAATGTTGTGTTAAAACCATCCATTCTCTAGGGCGAATTAGTGTATTATTAAGGTATTCTATAGGTGTTGATAGATAGTTGAATTGACTGTAATTTTGGCCAGCTTTTATTTTAGGCAGATCTGAGAACAACTGATTAATTGTGATAAAAATATCATTTTCAGAATATTCATCTTCAAATTGTCTGAAAAAATCAATATGTTCATGTTTATAACCATAAATAAATAGCCTTTCTCTTTTTTGCGGAATACCAAATTTTGATGCATCTAATAACTTGTAATCTATACGATATCCGCAGTTTTCAAAAGCTTTAATGATTTTTGGAAGTAATAACGTGTTATCAATATCCTTATAAGAAAGCAATCCTTTAACATTTTCGAATATAAAAAAATTAGGCCTAAATTCATTTAAGAATTTGATGTAGTACTCGTATAGATATATTCTTTCATCATTTTCCTTCTTTTTGTCATTAGCTGATCTACCTATTAAAGAATAAGCTTGGCAAGGTGGACCACCAATGATTCCATCCAAATTCAAATTATTTAATATTTCTTTTACCTTTTCTATGGCTAAATCAATCGTCTTTTCACCAATTTCTAGATTAATAATTGTATTTTCATCAAAACCATACTTTTTTGCATAACGAATTAATGCTTGTTTATCAATGAGGCCTTTTATGTAATTTTCATATTGATAAAAGTCAGGGGTATTTTTAAGAAAGTGATAACAATTCCGTGTGATTAATGTTTCACAAGCCGGCTTACTTTTTTCTATTTTTGCAATAATTTCAAAACCCTCTTGGATAAATCCTTCTGATAAACCCCCTGCCCCAGCAAATAAATCTAGTACCCTCATCTTGTTCACCTCTCTATGAAATATACCAGGTTAGTGAAGGAAAAACTAGTCTAGAGAAGCAATTAATTTTAGTGATTCTTATTCTTATGAAAAAATAATTTTTAGGTTATTAATAGAGGTTAGTTACCAAAATAACATTTTGTAGTAAAATTAATTCAAATATATGGGTACTGCTTTAAACGTACTAATATTTATGAAACTGTAGACCATGTATATTATTTCTATAAAAGTATTAATTAGATTTAATTAATATTAATAGGATATAATTTTATTGAGAAAGAGAGGATGTTAAAGTGCAAGAATTACCTTTAAGACCAGCCGCGAGAATGATTACGACTATTGGAAAAGATCTTATAAAAGATATACCGGCATCAATAGTAGAATTAGTGAAAAATTCCTACGATGCAGATGCCGAAGATGTAGAAATTAATTTTTCAAAGTATACAGAAGGTGAAGAAACCAAAATTTCTATCGAGATTAAAGATAATGGACATGGAATGGATTTAAATACTATCACAAATGCATGGCTTGTTCCAGCAACACCAAATAAATTAAATCTACAACACAGTATATTTAAGAAAAGGCCATTACAAGGGAGAAAAGGAATTGGTAGGTACGCTGTAGCAATATTAGGTAATTATTTACAAATGGAAACCGTGCACGATAAAATCAAAACCATTGTATATGTGAATTGGGATGATTTCGAAGAGAAAGAATACTTAGAAGATGTTAGAGTTGAAGTTGAAACTACTAGTGTAG
This sequence comes from Lysinibacillus parviboronicapiens, assembly GCF_003049575.1. Taxonomy (GTDB): domain Bacteria; phylum Bacillota; class Bacilli; order Bacillales_A; family Planococcaceae; genus Lysinibacillus; species Lysinibacillus parviboronicapiens. The sequence goes on from NZ_PYWI01000037.1 coordinate 23,253, forward strand.
ATGAACCAAATGGCACTTTATTAAGAATTATTGGAGATAATGAATACTTTGATTTATGGAATAAAAAAGAGCTCAAAAAATTAGAAAAAGAATTAAGAAAATTAGTGTCACCATTTCAAAATGCTTTTAAAAATGATAGGTTTGAAATAAAATTTAAAACTACTAATTTTATTGATGATTCTGATACATATAACACCTATGAGACCATTATTGAGCCACTTCCAATAGTAGAAATGTACAACTATCGACTGTTTGGACATATAACAGATCAGGGTATTGCAAATTTGAATTTTGAAAATAATTCATTGGATGTAAAGCAACATAAAGTAATTGACCCGTTTAAAGTTAATTTAGATCCTGAAAAAGAAAAATATTGTGGAAGAATAGAAATAGACTTAAGGGTGTTCGATCTTGATACAGCTAGTTTAGAATCTTTACAACAAAAACTTTCAAAGACTGTAGATTTGGCTTTTAATAGAAGAGAAGTTACATCGAAATTGAAGGAATTGACTGGTGTCGGGATATATCGGGGAGGATTTAGAATTAGGCCACATGGAGACAAAGGATTTGATTGGCTTGGTTTAGATAGTCGAAGAGTTCAAAATCCATCATTAAGGATAGGTGTAGACCAAATCATTGGATTTGTTTCTATTCAACCAGAAGAGGCTTCTAAATTAGAAGAAAAAAGTGCTCGAGATGGTCTTAAGGAAAATGCTTACTTTGAGGGGCTTAATGAGCAAGTTATTGCTGCATTAAGAGAATTAGAAAATAGAAGATTTGATTTTAGAAGATCTATGGATCAAACAAAGAAGAAAACCATTTATCAAAAAATGGAAAATCTATTTGATTTTTCTGCGTTTCAAGATGAAGTAAGTAAAAGTATTGAGAGGAAATTTGACGAGGTATCTAAAGGGAAAAGTAAAGGAGAAGCTACAGAAGAGTTTTTTAAGGTGTTCAACGAAAGTTTGAATGAAATTAAAAAGGAAAAAGAAAAAGAATATGAAGAAATAAAACAGATTATTGCTTTATATCAAGGACAAGCTACACTAGGTAGTATCACAACTGTTGTTCTTCATGAGGGAAGAAAGCACACTAGTTGGTTTTCAAATACTCTTCCTAGAGTATTTGAGTGGTTAAAAGAATTTAGGGAGGAGAGGGAAGAAGAGCTCTTAAACATTTCAATTGACAGGCTAGGTAAAGCTAATGACGAAACAATTGCTTTATTAGAACTTTTTGATAAATTAGACCCCTTAACAATGACTAAAAAAGGAAAGATAACAGAAGTGGATCTTTCTATGATTATTGACCATATCGAAAATGTTTTTAAAAATGAATTAATAGAAAACCAAATAACAGTAATTAAAGACTTTAAAGAAGACAAAATCACTTGGAATGGAATTGAAAAGGATTTTAGAATGGTATTTACTAACCTCATCGAGAATAGTATTTACTGGTTGAAAATGGACGTAGAGAATACAAATAAAAGTATAAGTATTTCTTCAGAAATTATAGATGGTTCCCTTTTAATTGACATAATTGATAATGGGCCAGGTATAAAAAAAGAATTTATAGAAAATGAGGCAATTTTTTCTCCTGGATTCAGTGCCAAAGAATCAGGAACAGGCTTGGGATTGGCTATTTCCGGGGAGGCTTTAAAAAGAAATAAAGGTAACTTAAAAGCCCTATACTCTGATAAAGGTGCACATTTACGAATTGAACTGGGGGATATAGAAATTGAGTAGTGAAACAAGTATTCTACAAACTAGCACATTAGAAGGAGAAACTATTAATACAATTATTAATTTATTGATTATAGAGGATGAAAATGGACAAATAGAGCAGATTGAAGATGCTATTAATGATTTCAATAGAAAAACAGGGAAAATTGATGGTATAAAGATACAAAAAAAAGCTGTTAAAACATTTTCAGACGCGATATTCGCTCTTCTTAAAGATGAATTTGATGCAGCTATTATTGATTTGAAACTTAATGGAACATCTGGGAATGATGAAGGAGTTAGCTTAATTGAAATCATTATTGATAGATTACGCTTTCCTATATTTGTTCGATCAGGATTTCCTGAGAAAGTTGAATTTTTAAGCTCTGAACATGAGTTTGTTAAAGTGTTTAAAAAGACAGATAAAGTGGATTCTATCATCTCGGAAATTATTAAATTTCATAATAATGGAATAACAGCTACTATAGGTACCAAAGGAAAAGTCGAAAAGTATTTGAACAAAATATTTTGGGGCAGTTTTTCTAAAAATGTTCATTTGTGGGACAAAGAGTTATTAGATAATAATGAATATGAAAAATCATTGGTAAGGTACTGCTTAGCATTATTACAAGAGCACTTAGAAATAGAAGAAAATGGTGGGGATTTTTCAGACTATCATCCTTTCGAGGTGTTTATCAGCCCACCGATAAAGAGCAATTATTTTTTTGGGGACATATTATATGATGATGTTAACTACTATATTATTCTATCTCCAGCCTGCGATATGGCTCAAGAAAAGTATGAGAAGATAATAATTGCCCAAATTGATTCATTAGATGCAATAACACCTTTTATAGAGCATCAACAAAGATATAACGAAAGTCAATCTAAAGGTAAAAAAGAAAGTGCAAGGAAAAAAGTTGTTGAATTTCTTACTAATAATCACAGTGATAAATATCATTATTTACCTAAATATATGGAATTCCCAGGGGGATTGATAAATTTCCAAAAAATCTATTCTAAAACTAAAGAAGAGTTAAATGAGATGGAAAGATTCGCCTCTATCTCAGGTAAATTTTCGAAAGATATTGGTGCTAGATTTTCAAATTATTTTGCGAGACAAGGGCAACCAAACTTAAATATAGATGTATTATTAAAGACTATACTAGACATTAATGATGAAGAAGAGTAGATAAGGGTATTTTCAAATTTAATTTTACATGTACTTTAGTCATTTTTATAAAAACCACATAACTCAAAAATCAAACCCACAAATTTTGATCAATTTTTGTTCATAATTTATGGGTTTCTTCTATATAAAGTCAATGTTCACAGCATGCTTTTAACATATGTCATAGCGAATAAAACATTTAGAAAGGCTAAAATAATTACCTATAGAAATATTTCGATCAATCTTTTTTATAAAAACTTTCATTACGTCAAAATAAAACCTACACATTTTGATCAATCTTTTTTCAAAATGTATGGGTTTTTTCTATTATAAAATCAACGTTTGCAGCACACTTTTAATCAAACTTTATTCCAAACCAACACTATGTGTTTAAATATAATAAAGTTCTAAACTGAATAATAAAGTTGTATACTATTGAAGATGTTTGTTTATAATCGTATTTAAGGTAATTATTACCTTAAATACGATTTTTTATTTCAATTAGAAGGAGGATATGTTAAATATGGAAAAAAGAAAGAGTAGGTGGACGGAAGAGAAATTTGCACGATATTTAAAGGAAGGCAGAGGTCAGGGAGAGTTAAGTGAGTATATTCCGTGGTTAAATGTTCAAGACTTTTCTTCAAATGGAAATGTAACAAGAATAAAAGGCTGGAAGACTACAAGGCAGCATGAATTCTTTTCAAATTTGGAGAGAAGTTATTTTTTTTATTGGATTGGTCAGATAACGTATTAGATATTAGAGAACAATTTCCAATAGATAGAGAATTAACTTTTAAAATTGCAGAAGAAAAAGGCATTCTTCATTCTATCGATAATAGCAGTAACACAATTATTCCAATGACAACGGATTTTTTAATTACCTTCATAAAAAATAAGCAAAGAATCTATCTAGCTCGAACAGTAAAGCCGAGTAAAGATTTAGACGATCCAAGGGTAATTGAGAAGTTTGAAATTGAACGAGAATATTGGGAGAAAAAAGGTATTGATTGGGGAATTGTTACAGAGAAAGAATTACCAGTGTGGTTTGTTAAAAATGTTCAGTGGGTACATAAATTTTATTTCTTAGATTCCAAAGAAGATGAAATATTAGCTTTTGAGTTATTAAAGACCCTAACTAACAAAAATAGTCAGAATTTAAAGATAATTAATTTTTGTAATAGATTTGATGAGGATTACAATTTAGAAGTAGGAACAGCACTTACGTATGTTAAACACTTGATTGCAAGAAAATTGATTGCCATTAATATGGTAGAGAAGTTAGACATTCGAAAAATAAAAATAAGTGAAATAACTATAAAGGATAGCGGAGGGGAGAAATTTGATTACATTAGCAGTTAATGAACTAATAGAGGATTTAACAAATAATAAAATTTATCGTCTATTGTGGATTGATGAAACAAATACCGCCTCCTATGTTATAGATATAGAATCCTCAAAAGCATTACCTATGTTAATGAAAATTAATAATTTAATTCAAGGGTTGTTAGAGGGCATATACGTTAAGTTAGAAACACCGAATGGTAATCACCAAATAGTTAAGGATGATTTAACTGATAAGGAGAGAGAAATTAGGGATAATGCTTGGGAATTGATCAAAGATGTAGTACAAAATGAGCCGTCAATATTTATAAGCGAATTACGTGGTAAAGAAGTGCAGAAATTAGCTAGTGAAAAGCAATTTTCAAAAGCAACATTATATAAATATTTAAGAAGATATTGGCAAGGTGGGATGACAATTAATTGTCTTATTCCTAATTATAGAAATTCGGGTGCGGGAGGGACGTCAAGAAAGAGTGGTGATAAAAAGAGAGGACGCCCAAGATTAGGAGATACCGTAGGTATTAATGTTACTAACGAAATACAAGATATTTTTCGAAAAGCTATAAAAAAATATTACCTGTCAGACAAGAGAAATACGTTAGTATTTGCATATAAGATGATGATTAAAGAATTTTTTGCAGGAGAAGTAAGATATGAAAACGGAGTAAAATACGTATCAATATTAGACGAGAATAGTATACCTACTATGACTCAATTTAAATATTGGTATGAGAAAGAATTTAATATCGAACAAATTGTCAAAAAACGTGAAGGTATAAAAAGTTTTGAGCGTAACAGTAGAGCGGTATTGGGTTCTTCAACATATGAAACAATTGGACCCGGATCACGATATCAGATTGATGCTACTGTAGCTAATATATACTTAATTTCAAGCTTTAACTCAGATTGGATAGTAGGAAGACCCATTATCTACTTTGTTATAGATGTATATTCACACTTAATAACTGGTATGTATATTGGATTTGAAGGACCATCGTGGGCAGGGATGATGATGGCTATAGCAAATGCAGCTTCGGGTAAGAAAGAATTCTGTAGCAGTTATGGTATTAATATCTCGGATGAATCGTGGCCATCAGCTCATTTACCAGAAATTATTATAGGTGATAGAGGTGAGTTAGAGGGTTATAGCGTTAACAGCTTAATAAGCGGATTAAATGTTTCTATTGAAAATACACCTTCATTTCGACCTGACTGGAAAGGTATTGTTGAAAAATTATTCGATACTACCCAAGAAAAAGTAAAGCCTTTCTTACCTGGATACATACAAACTGATTTTGGAGAAAGAGGAGCTAAAGATTATCGACTGCAAGCTAAGTTAACACTTGAACAATATACAAAAATTATTATTAATTTTGTTTTACATTATAACAAGAATTACTATATGAAAAACTATACAAGAGATACAGGAATGATTGAAGATAATGTTAAACCAACTCCAATTGAACTTTGGAAATGGGGAATTAACAATAGAGCAGGAAAGTTAAGGAAGGTAGATTCTGATACTATAAAGTTCTATCTAATGCCGAGGGATAAAGCTACTGTAACTTCTAAAGGAATAAAATTTAAAGGAATGTTATATAGTTGTGAAATGGCAATAAAAGAATCTTGGTTTGTTAATGCTAGAATGAACAAAAGTTGGAAAGTCGATATATCATATGACCCTCGGAATATGGATAATATTTATCTTCATACAAATGAGGAATCTTTGTTTGAAATGTGTTCACTTTTAGAACACCAAGAGAGATATAAAGGGAAAGTTATAGATGAAATCGAACAGTTAACAAGAAATGAACGAGATGATTACAAAAAAAATGGACATACAATACTTCAAGAGGATATTAATCTTTTCGGTAACATTGAAGCCATTGTTAAGGAGTCTATACAAATCGCTAATCAAACACAAAGTAAGAATATTACTAAAACGCAAAAGACTAAAAGTATTAGAGAAAATAGACACGTTGAAAAAGCCTTACAAAGAGAGCAGGAGTCTTTTCAATTAGGTATCCAGCAAAGCAATAATCATGAAAATATTATAGATTTTAATCCTAGTGAGCTTAATACAAATACATCAGAAACCTCTTTAATTAAGGAATTATTTAATAAACGACGAGGAATGAAAAAGGAATGAACAGTAGAATAATCATTGAATTAGAAAACGGTATGGTGGTACAAAAAGCTGAGTACCTTGAACAAAAAATTATAGAATATGTTGGGAATCCGCTTATTGAAGCATTACCCCCAATTCTCTCTAAGGAAGAAGCATTTGAACAACTTAGCTTTTTACCTTTATATCATGAAAGTGAAAGGTATTTATCAAATCATCATCGATATCATTCATTGCTACGTTTATCTCGTTTTTATCAGCCTATAAATCAAACATTAAATTTAGAACAGCGATTTTCAGGTTTTATTAGGTATGGATACGTAAATCGAAATCCATTACACAAAAAACATGTTCAAGCGCTACATGAATTACACAACAAGCTTATTACTAAAGAGGAATTTGGATTACCGCCTGATATACGCTCTTCTGCGTCAAGTTTCACTCTAATAGGATTTCCGGGAATAGGTAAGACATCTGCAATAGAAAGGGTGCTATCTCTTTATCCACAAGTAATATTGCATCAAAGCCCGATCAATATGATTCAAATTGTATGGTTAAAATTGAATTGTCCCCATGATGGTTCATTAAAAACCCTTTGCATGGACTTTTTCCAAAAAATCGATTTATTGATAGGTACTAATTATTTTGAGAAGTACGGTAAACGATCAAATTCTGTTAGTTCAATGGTAACTCGGATGGGACAAGTTGCTCGTCTACACTCAATAGGTGCTCTAATTATTGATGAAATTCAGCACTTATTATCTACAACAGGCGCAGCATCAGAAATGATGATGAATTTTTTTGTAACGTTAGTGAATGAAATTGGAGTACCGGTAATGTTCATTGGTACTATGAAAGCAAAGGCATTATTACAAAAAGATTTCCGACAGGCACGTAGAAGTAGTGGTCAAGGTGATATGGTATGGCAGCAAATGAAACAAGATGATGACTGGGAAGTACTCATCACAAGTATGTGGGATTATCAGTGGACAAAGCAATATACGGAACTGACTAAAGAATTATTAAACACCATTTACGAAGAGAGTCAGGGGATTGTAGATGTTGCTGTAAAGTTATATCTACTCGCACAAGCGAGGGCAATCGAATCTGGTCTTGAAAAAATAACTCCACAACTTATACAAAAGGTAGCGAAAGAAGATTTGAAACTTCTTCAACCTATGTTGGAGGCTCTTAAATCTGGAAACCCAAGTGATATTGCAAAATACGAAGATATTGTTCCAATTGATATTGAAGAATATATACAAAATAGAATGCCAGTAATGGATCTTAAGGCAAGAGTGCTAGCAAAAAAAGAAAAGATTGCACAAGATCGTACAAATAAAGAACTTCCAATACTAGAGAAATTAATCATATCTTTAATCAATTTAGATGTTAATGAAAAAATTGCTGAAAGTGCTGCTAAATATGCATTGAAAACGTCACCTGATTCAACAATTCCACAACTAATGACTTTATCGCTTCAATATATTGAGGAAAAGAAAGAAAAGAAAAGTGAAGTGAAAAGCGATGTTTTAGCGAATAAACTTAAATCAATAATCGATAAAGGAAAGAAGAATAAACGCTCTGCTTATGAGGCATTATGTGGAGAAGGATATATTAAAAATCCTTTAGATGACTTAATAATGTAAGGGTGTGTAAATAAAAAAGATGTTAGCTTTTTTTCCTTCAATGTTTAAAGATGAACTATTTTATAGTGTGTTGGCTAGATACCATAAACGTTCAGGGAATTTAAGCAATAAAGATTCAACTATCGATTTGTTTGGGAAAAAGAAAGCATATATTATTCCTGATTTAACTACTGATTTAGAGATATTATTTGCAAGAGTAAATCCTTTTTTAAATTCAAGTATTGATGAATGGATAAATTATCATACATTGTATAACTACTATACGAATTTTACTTCAAATGAAATAAAACAGAATGTTCGAGATAAAATGTTAAATGGCTGTGGCAATAATTCCTTGCACTATTCAACAGGTCAAATGGCTGGGACAGTAAAAGAACCTATGTATTTTCGATATTGTCCAAACTGCTTTAATGAAGATATTCAAATGAATGGAGAACCATATTGGCGGACATATCACCAATTATCAAGTGTATTTATTTGCTTAAAGCATTCTGTCTTGCTTGAAGATAGCTCAATCTTAATAAGGCAAGGAAATTCTTCGTATTTTTATTCAAACATTGAAAACAGTTTAAAGAATGACGATAAAAGTGATTTTTCAAAAGTAAACTTTGATATGTTACGACATTTTGCAGTAGAAAGTAGCAATTTAAATCAAAAGGATTATAAATTTGAACAGTTAAATTTATTAGAGATTTATCATTACCTCTTGCATCGTGAAGGGTATGTAAAATCAAGCGGCACAATCGACCAAAGGCGATTAGAAGAAGACTTTATTAAGAAGTATAAAACTGATTTTTTATTATTGATGCAATCATTTCCGAGTGGTGTAGATGGACAGTGTTGGTTAAGGGCAATAACAAGAAAACATCGGAAGTCTTTTCATCCTGTACGGCATTTACTGCTTATTCATTTTTTAGGTGAATCAGTAGATACAATTAAACAGCATGCAAATAAATATTACACTCCATTTGGTGAAGGACCATATTTATGTTTAAATCCTGCAGCTGAACACTATCTTCAGCCTGTTATTACTAATTTGAAAGTTTCACGTTGCAATGATACTAAAAGCCCCATAGGAACCTTCTCTTGTGTATGTGGTTTCGTCTATTCCCGTAAGGGTCCAGATAAAACCGAAAACGATAAAACAAGAATTGGGCGTATTAAGGCGTTTGGTGAGACGTGGATGAACAAACTCCATCAATTGATTGAAAGTGAAAAGATGAGTTATAAAGCTTGTTCAAGAATATTAAAAGTTGATACGAAAACAATTATTAAGTATTCAAGGCCAAGAAATAGTAAGCCTATTAATAAGAAAAATAATATTAAAAGTGATTTGAAACAAAGTTGGCTAGATTTAATCACTCAATACCCCACTTTTTCAAGAACAGAACTTAGAAAAAAAGCCCCTTCGTTTTATATGCGAATTTATAGGCATGATAAGGAATGGTTAAAAAAACATCCACCGTTCGTTAGGACTAATGTTGTTACTAACAAAAGGGTGGATTGGGTGAAGCAAGATCTTCAAATGTTGGCTAAAGTAAAAATGGCTGTTGAAGATTTAAATACCCGAGAAAAGCCTGTAAAAATAACGATAAGCAGTATTGGTAAAAAGATTAATCAGTTATCTCTCCTTGAACAAAAAGCAGATAAGTTGCCACGAACTATGGCTTATATTGAAAGCGTTAAAGAAAGTGTAAATGACTTTCAGAAGAGGCGAATAAATTGGTCAGTGAAACAGCTAAGGGACGAGGAACTTGAATTTTGGAAGATAGTACGCAAAGCTGGTATAAGAGAAAGTTATTATCCTGATTTAACTGAAGAAATAATGATTTATTTGAATCATCCAACATGACATGAACTGTATTCTATCCTAAAACCACTTATTAGAGTGGTTTTCATTTTTTGTGAATTTACTTGCAAATTGCAAATAAAAGAAGTATAACTATCTCATGAAAGATTTTCGGTTTAAATTCATAAAAATCACTATTCATTAGGTCGATAAGTTAAATAAGATTTATATAGGCATCCATTAATCCAAATATTAATGCCTGATAAAAAAAATTTAGTATATTATTGTGATTAAATACTTGCGAAATGCAAATAATTAAGGGGGAATAAAAATGAAAGAGATGCTTGATACAATCGTTATTGGGGGAGGGCAGGCTGGACTTGCATCAGGTTACCATTTACAGAAAAAAGGTCTGCGTTTTTTAATATTGGATGCAAGTAATCAGATTGGGGGATCTTGGCCAAGTTATTATGACAGTCTTAAATTGTTTTCTCCAGCAGGTTTTTCCTCTATGCCTGGTATGAAGTTTTCTGGAAATCTGAATCGCTATCCGACAAGAGATGAAGTCATTCGATATTTGCAGGAGTACAAAAATAAGTTTCAATTGCCTGTTTTAATTAATCAGAGAGTAGATCTGATAGAGAAAAGTAAAGTAGGTTTTACTGTTCGAACTGCCACAGGCGATACATTTCAAGCTCTAACGATCATTAACGCTACAGGCTCATTTAATAATCCTTATATTCCTAAAATCCAAGGGGGAGAAGTTTTTCAAGGGAAGACACTTCACTCTTCAGAGTATCGAAATACAAAGCCATTTCACAACAACCAAAGGGTAATCGTAATTGGAGGAGGTAATTCGGCAGTGCAAATTGCTGTTGAATTGTCTGAGGTTAGCAAAACTACTCTTTCAGTACGACAACCAATAAAATTTGTAAAACAACGTTTACTTGGATTGGATATACATTACTGGTTGAAAATAATTGGTTTTGATACCTTTCCTTTCTGGCGCTTTGGAAAAACTGCACCCAGATCAAATGCCGTGAATGACACAGGTGGATATAAAGAACGAATTAGTAAGGGAAATCCTAAACAGGATTTGATGTTTACGTCTTTCTATGAAGATGGAGTTATCTGGCCTAATGGAGAAAAGGAGCCAGTAGATACCATTATCTATGCCACAGGATTCAGACCACATCTACCCTATATGAAATTACTTGGTGCATTAGATGAGGAAGGAATGCCTTTACAAAAGGCAGGTATTAGCATTATCCCCGGATTGTATTTTGTGGGACTAGAAGGACAACGTTCATTTGCTTCTGCAACTTTAAGAGGTGTGGGAGGGGATTCTAAGTATGTTGTAAAAAGGTTACTTCACTATTTGAAAAGTAGAGACTTTTGAAGTAGTGAGAACATTTAAAACTCCTTCAAATAAAAATTAAATATATTTTAGTTGTATATTACAAATAGATAATATATATGTCTTTATAGGAGGAGATGATTAAATGGAAAATAAACGTGAACTTTTTCAAGTTTTAACCCAAAAGTTTGCTTTACTAAATAAAACATGTTGTACTGTAGGAACAATTGACATCACACCAATACAGAGCCATATTCTATATGAGATAGACAAACAAAATAATCCTTCTATGCAACAAATAGCAGATGCAATAGGAATGGATATTACTACATTTAGTAGACAGATTCAAACTCTTATTAAGATGAATCTTGTCAAAAAAACTCCTCTAACATCAGATAAAAGAGTGTACATCTTATCACTAACTGTGGAGGGTACACTTGTCGCTAATACAATAGATGAAATGATAAACAATTATTTAAACGAAGTTTTTTCGCAATTGAATGACTTCGAAAAAGAAACTGTTTTACGTTCAATTGAACTCTTTAATAAAGCTATGGCAAAATCAAGCTTTTGTTGTAAACCATCATCATAATTGGTTACTAAATAAATATTAATGGTGAATAATAAAACATAATCTTAAAGAGTGCGTATAGTTATCTGAGCGTACTCTGATTTTATGTCTAATAACATGTAGTCCGTACTAAATAATAAATTTTAAGGAATTAATTAATTCCATCCAACTGTAAAAAAATAGCCCAATAAAAAAAGTATATCGATAAAGAGGCTTTTAAAGATAAACAAATCCTATTGTTTAGTAAGGTTAAAGTTGTTTAATTCTTATTCAACTAACGAACGCAATCGGAGCGGCGATTCGTAGTGTTCATCATTTGAAGTATTTGATTAAAAGTGTTGACTTATAAAAAGTTATTATGTTATATCGTAAAACCTGTCACTTCGACAGTATTAAAATATTTAAAAATAGTTATTGACTATTGTTTCACATTTTGATAGTATTAATTCTTGTCGCTGGACGGCAATTAAAAATGAACCTTGAAAACTGAACAAGCAAAACGTAATCAATATAGTTTTTAGTAGCTAACTTCGATAAGTGAACGAAACAAAATTTTGGACATCAAAATTGATGCCAGCAAAACAATTTGAGCTTATCAAATTTCTTTTATGGAGAGTTTGATCCTGGCTCAGGACGAACGCTGGCGGCGTGCCTAATACATGCAAGTCGAGCGAATGACGAGGAAGCTTGCTTCCTCTGATTTAGCGGCGGACGGGTGAGTAACACGTGGGCAACCTACCTTATAGTTTGGGATAACTCCGGGAAACCGGGGCTAATACCAAATAATCTCTTTTGCTTCATGGTGAAAGACTGAAAGACGGCATCTCGCTGTCGCTATAGGATGGGCCCGCGGCGCATTAGCTAGTTGGTGAGGTAACGGCTCACCAAGGCAACGATGCGTAGCCGACCTGAGAGGGTGATCGGCCACACTGGGACTGAGACACGGCCCAGACT
>NZ_PYWI01000038.1 GCF_003049575.1 Lysinibacillus parviboronicapiens
CTGGTTTATTTTGCTGTTTTAAACCAACATAATGCGCTTTGTTATTGTTTTTTTTTTTGATAAATTTTCTTTAAAATCCTCACTTAATTCAATTATTGGAATCGTGTCTAAAGGATTAACACAATTTTCGGATCCGCAATACTTACAAGTAATTTCAGGATCAATACTATCCAGTTCATATTTAGCAACAGTTAAAATGTTTCGATTGCATTCTTCACAGAGGAACTCTAATTTTATGATAAGCGCTTCTTGTTTTTCTAATTCAGATAATTTATCAATAACTACTCCAAGAGGTAAGTCAGTTATTTTTACAATATAACTATGGTAAAATTTTTCAATTTTACTTTTAGCAATTGCCTCAAGTGCATTATTAATTTTTTGAGAAATTTCCCATGGTTTTAAATTGCTCACAACTTTTACCTCACAGAATAATTTTTGTTAAATCAATTTTTCCCTAATATAATGCAATACATGCTCAGATGCGAATACATTAAATTTAAATGTCTTTGTTGTTAAACCAATTTTTATAGAATATTCTTGGACCACGCCACCAACACTATGCTCAAATATTATAGATCCTTTTTGTTTGGCTAGGTAAGGTTCTAAATAATCATATAATGGTAATCCTCTAAGTTCTCTAATACTACCTAATCCTATGGTTTCAAGACCACTTAAAAGTAACATCGTAAAAGGTGTTGTTTCTAATGTACCGATAATATCCTCACTATTCAAGTTTTGCTCAAGAATGGATAATTCACCCTTAGTATAGTATTCATCAATGGCAGAAAGTATACTTACAAATGATTGACCATGTGTTTCTTCAAATGTATTTACTATCCCTGCTGGTCTTCCTATAGCATCAATAAGCTTTCCTTCAAGTACATCAACTAAAGAATCAAGAGTACCACCGTATCTCTCTAAGAAATCATACTGTTTGAATTCATATTCCTTATCCACTATTTTAGCTAACCCAGCAATAACTTTCTTAGCAACAGCAGAACTTGCTCGTACTTCGATTATTCCCTTAACTTCATCAATATAAACTGTTGTTATTTCGTGTCTAATGTATTCTCTACGGTTAGCTAAAAAGTAATCAACATTTACCCCTGTTCTATGAATAAACCTTAAATAATAAGCTTGTGACCCGTCAATTTCGGCAGCTGCAATAATTGTAGGTTCATCCGGAATATTCTCGCTATCTGGAGTAATTACTGTTTCAAAAGGATTAAATGGCATTTTATTAATAATACATTGTTTAAGCCCTGTTAAACCAGCTTGATTTGTAGTTTGATACCAAACTAAAGAAACGACTCCAGAAAAAATGTTATTACTTATTACTTCCAGCGCATCACCTTCAATATGCTCAAAAGCGGTCCACACTCTACTTGTTAATTCATTTATATTCCCTGTTGATTCTAAAGTCATGCCATTACAGACTTCTTTTAGTAGTGCTTTGTTTAACCTATTCAAGTCCTGGGGGAAAATCAAAGATTTAATTGTATTCATTTTTCACCTCTGGAATTATATAGTCGATTTTAATAATATATTCTATATATTACCATAAAAAGATAATTATTTGTTAAGAATGACAAAAAAACATAAATAAGTATTATTTGTACAATCGTTGAGATTTAATTTCTTTATTTCCTTATTAGAACATATGCACGTAAAAAGGATTTATGCCGTTATTTTAGAAAAAATAAAGTTGGAAAAATACTCATTATAGTAGTGGAGTAAGCTGAAGTCCAAGTCGGTTGAAGTTGTAAATAAAGAAATGTAAAAATTTAATGTATCTATCGTAGTTTAATGACTGCACAATTTGAGGGTTAAACGAAAAAAGAGCGATTAAAATATCGCTCTAAAAAATTCGTAAAACCCCATATTCATTGGTAGAGCCCACACGAAGAAACCAACAAGGGCGACAGGACCAATAAAAAAATTATAAATCTTTGTCGGTAAGATTTTCCCGAATAGTAGCTTGTAGATGACCACACAAACTACCATTACAATAGGTAGCAGAATCATCGGTGGTATTAAATATAGCAGACTTCCAACCACTGAAATCCATGAAAAGATGTCCATAGCATGACCTCATTATGTATTTTTAAGATGATTACTTGTTTTCCTTCAGGTTCTTCAACCCGTTTGTTTTTTTAACTTTTTAATCTTAGGATCAGAAGATTGGCAAATACCAAAAAATAAGCAAAAGAAAAAGCGACAAGTGAAAGTGTTTTCTAAAAAAGATAATTAGAGTGACAAAGGAAAACCAATGCTAGTTAATCTACGAATGACATTGGAAAAAGTTTCGGCATTTTAATATTGCGCTGGACGAGGAAAACAGAATAGGAAAAGGGTCACTCGGACGAAAGTAACCCTCCATATAAAAAGTGCGGAAAGCTATATTAGCATTGCCACCCTATTATTAATATGATGTGATAGCTATTTTTGTATAGTTAATTGCCTGAGAAATAAATTAAAAAAGTCGCAGCATTTCTGACGCCACAGCTTAGTATGGTTCATGTCCTGTTGACGGTTCGTCAGTAATTCCTCATCTTAGCAGGGCACAGGGTAAACTTAACCTATATCGGCAAAAAAGATGTAAAAGAATTAACTCGTTAACTACACTAGGCAAACAAGTAGTCCCGCGACAAAATATGTAAGTACATAAGAATGAAGGGGAGTTTGATGCAATAACCAACTGCAACACGCAAAATACGGTGGTAATCTACCAATGTACAAGTTCAACTCAAAATGGCACGTTAAGTTCACATCAATTATTAAAATTAGATCATGAGTAGTTGACTAAAGCAAGAGTTAAAAGTAATATAAATGTAAAATTAGCAATAATAGGGAGGTTTTTTAGATGGCAATTACAACGTTTAAGGCAAACACATATTTAAAAGAAAAGGTTTTGGTAGAAGCAGATGTAAGAGGACATAAAATTATTATTGATGAACCAAAGGAATTAGGTGGGGATAATCAAGGTGCAAACCCTGTAGAACTCCTTCTTGCTGCTTTAGGTGCATGTCAATCAATAGTAGCGAGAACTTTTGCACATAAATTTGATATAGACCTTCAAAATTTATGGGTTGAATTAGAAGGAGACCTTGATACAGATGGCTTTTTAGGAAAATCCGATGTGAGGCCTGGGTTTTTAGCAATTCGATATACTTTTCATATCGAAACGAATGCATCACACGAAAAGGTAGAGGAATTTAAAAAATTCATTGTAGCCCATTGCCCTGTAGGGGATACGATTGCTAATACAGTAAATGTTGTTTCTTCTGGAATTGTTATGGACAATCCTATAATTTAATGGAATTAGTGTGATTTTCGGAATCCATGGCCGGCCATATTTAGACATTATGCAAAACTTCTACTAATTATATAGGTTTATCATAATAGACGAGCCTTTATCCCGAGCGGGGATGGAGGTTTATTTTATTGGAGAAAATTGTGCCAATCTAGTCTCTATTGGATTATGGTTGTGTGAACGGTGAAGATGATGGAATACCAAAATTTTAGAAAAAGCGTCGTCGAAGGCGGCGTACTGGATGATCGAGTTACTTGTAGAGTTTGAGGATAAAAAATTTATAGAAAATTTCTAGTTCCTTTTAAGTTCTTCGATGCGTTTTTCTAATTTTTAATCTTCATGTCAGTAACGCAATAACTGTTGCTGCCATGGCAAGGTAAAAGCTACGAACACACGTATTGGAATCGCTCTTACTATTTTGTTAACTAAATTTATACAGCATTATAACATTTAGGAGGGTAAACCTAAGAAACAGGGCAAAGCCATAGAATATTTATTACTGTTGGTGAAGAATATAGTTGAATGGTTAAATTAAAGAAATATTGATCAAATAAATAATTGTTTTTTAGAATAATAAAATGAAACTATTTAACTTGCTATTCGTACAAAGGTTAAAGGAGGTGTATACTATGACGTTTGGTGGATGGATGATTCTTACTTTTGCAATTGTATGTTATCTACCTTTCTTTATCTGGCTTGCTGCTAGTTATTTGAATAAATCAAAAAGAGATAACAACAAAAGACAAAATACTTTTTGGGCATTGTTGGTGATAATTGGATTAATAAATTCTATAAATACTTTTTACTTTAATATTAACGATACATACTCTTTTGCAATAACAATTTCAGTTATTCTATTATTTAGCCTATATATGTTAATAATCGTATTAAAAGATAAAGGGAAGATAACAATAGGCTAAGCCTTAAAAGGAACAAATGTAACCGCGGACGATACTAGGTGAGAAGTGTCGGTGGAAGGTTTTCTGCAAGTATTCCTAGTGCCTTGTAAAAGCTTATCTGGTTAGAAATATAGAGATGTACCTAGTGATATATCAAATGGTATAATTTACTTTATTTGATAGGTAGTAAGGGGGCATAATAGTGAATTATGAAGTGGCAGTTGCTTATGGGAATGAAGGTTTAATTAAAAAAAATGTAAATGGTGTAGATGAAATCGTTGTAGAAGATGAGGCATACTGGAGTGGCAACAGATTTGGACAACTTTTTTAAGGTGGTTAGATGGCTCTCTTAAAGCATAAGGGGCGCACAAGTTGCTTGACATGGAGCCTCTATGGGCATGATTCGTTGCGCCAAGTAGCCAGCTAAAATAGGGCTGGCTTAGCCAAACGAGGCTATCATGCCCATTGCTCCATATAAAGCTCTTCTTCGTTAAAGGACTTAGTTATTGCTCCTTATCCTTTATAAAAAATGTCCAACTAAGTGTAGCCTATCCATACTTTTTATACGATACAAATGGGGACATGATTTTTAGTGCACCGATAATAAGTGTAGTTTACATTCAACATGTTTAGTGTTAGACCGCTCAAGGGAGTAGCTTTTATTGTATCTGTAAATAATATGTATCCTATCATTGTCAATCGGTAACAAACGAACACGCATAAAAAACTCAGGTAACCAGAGGAACCTGAGTTTTTTTGTTAATTAATAACTGTAACAGCAGTATGCAAATAAGGAGAAATAAAGAATGAGATTATGGCATGTGGATTTATTAGAGTATCTACCAAAAGGACAACTACTTTCCCAGTGGAGAGAATTAAATAGTATATTTGCCAAAGAAGATAAACACATATTAATTAATTATATATACGAATATCCTAAAGATGATTTGTATGTTTATACAGAAAAAGTAATGGATGAAATGAAGAAGCGTGGTTATAAAATTAGAACATACGAGAAAATGAATAAATACTTTGAAGATTTGGCGTCAGTTAAGAAGGTTAAACCCTTTAACAATCATCACGACATTGAATATCTTCAAATTTGCTATTACAATCTAAAGGAAAAGTTTATCCGTGGTCAGAAAGATTATGAAGAGGATATTTACCATAATTTATGTAAGTACGTCAATGACAGACTGTTATCTCAATAAGAGATTAGAAGAGTTTGACTATTGGTTTGCTATATTTTGCAACAAACAATATTTTTATACCTATTTCGTGTACATTTTTTATGAATTTAGGAGTTACACTATTATTCAAATACAGTATCTTAAGTGTTAAAAAATAACATAATTTATTTATATTTTGACCTCAACCGATTTTTAGTTGTGGTCTTTTTACTGCACTTTTAAATCTTTCAAATTTGCATATGTGACTGTATATTTATACAAATGAAGATGGAGGCATAATGCCCTTTTTCAATAAAAGTAACTCTTTTAAAGATTGTTGTTATTCAAATAACGCAGCAGGTTTGTTTTCTTAATTTAGGTTTTTTCAAAACGATGGACATAATATATCAAAAACCTCACACAATAAAAAAAGAGTTTCTATTATGGACCATGTTTTTTAAAAAGGATTCCTTCTTTATTTATCTTAGTTTTCATTGCAGAAAAAATGAACTACAACAAGGAGAAAATGACGAAGGATCTGTAGTTTACCATATCAAACACGATTATAAGGCAATATTTTTGGGAATGAGTTATGGATAAAAGGACTTTTGCGGATATAGAATTTCGAGAGGTAATTTAGGGGCTACTTTTATGATTCCTGCTATAAAAAATGTAAAAGAGAAGAACGAAGTCTTCAAATAGAAAAACATTTCTCCGCCTATTTTTAGGTATTTGTGGTATACGTATGCCTTGAGGCATACTTTTTTTTCTTTTTACTATTGAATAGCTAGTCAAAAAACTGTTATAGTGAAATTGTTTGTCTGACGTCTGACTAGTTATTTTCTTCTTAAGATATTTGGCTGTACTTCAAATTTCAATATTGGAACATAATGAACGAAAGAATGTCTTTGTAGTCTTGGGTTCGAACGCCCAAAAATTATCATATCTATTTATGGAGGAACTTATGAGATACTTAATATCCCTTTGTGGATTGTTACTTGTTTTTGCTTTAGCTCTGCTGATGAGTAAAAACAAAAAAGAAATAAAATATAAAAACATAATGATTATGTTAATCATCCAATTTCTATTGGCCGTATTACTGCTAAATACAAAGTTTGGTTATATTCTTATCAAAGGATTTACAAAAGTATTTGATCATTTATTATCTTACGCAAGTACGGGCATAACCTTTGTTTTTGGTGGTTTAGCGAATGAAGGTGAGTATTCCTTCTTCCTAAATGTGTTGTTACCAATTGTTTTTATATCTGTATTGATAGGGATCTTGCAGCATTTTAAAATTCTTCCTTTCGTCATGAGATGGATAGGTTTACTTTTAAGTAAAGTAAATGGTATGGGGAAATTGGAATCCTATAATGCAGTTGCTTCTGCAATGGTAGGTCAATCTGAAGTATTCATTACTGTGAAAAAACAATTAGATAAGATTAGCCCACAGCGAATGTATACATTATGCGCATCAGCAATGTCGACCGTTTCGATGTCAGTTGTTGGAGCATATATGACTATGATTGAACCAAAATATGTTGTAACAGCGATTGTCTTAAACTTGTTTGGCGGATTTATTATTGTTTCGATCATTAATCCGTATACAGTGGAAGAAAGCGAAGATATTTTAAAAATTGAAGATGAGCATAAGCAATCTTTCTTCCAAATGCTTGGGGAATATATTATGGATGGATTTAAAGTAGCCATCATTGTTGGCGCTATGCTTATCGGTTTCGTAGCATTAATGGATTTAATCAATTCACTATTTGATATGATTTTCGGTATATCTTTCCAAGACATTTTAGGTTATATCTTTGCACCAATTGCTTTCCTAATGGGTGTACCTTGGGCAGATGCTATTACTGCCGGAGGAATTATGGCAACCAAATTAGTAACGAATGAATTTGTGGCAATGATAAGCCTTGGAGAAGTAGCGAATTCTATGAGTGCACATACACTGGGCATTATTTCTGTATTTCTTGTATCCTTTGCAAACTTCTCATCTATCGGTATTATTGCCGGAGCAGTAAAAGGGTTGAATGAAAAACAAGGGAATGTAGTTGCTCGTTTTGGCTTAAAGTTGTTGTATGGCGCCACACTTGTTAGTATCCTAACGGCTACAATTGTTGGTTTGGTTATTTAATTTTAAAAAGAAGCAGTTGCTGCTATATTTTTTGAACTGCACCCCAATTGTTAGACACAATCTAACAATTGGAGGTGCAGTTTTTTTGCACTTCATGAATGGCTAGCGGCTCAGTTAAACTGAACGAGGAAAATAATCCTGTTATGCACAAGAGCACTATTATAGCGATAAAAGGAGCGACAATACAAAGTTATGACACTGCTTAAGGTGATTCCATCAAACATCCTAAGCAAATCTTGCATAACAGAAAAGTATATGGGGCTCTTTCATCACCATTATCATGAAATCACTAGACAACTACTGTATCCGTAAACTAACACCACTTTAATGTTGGGGATTACAGAGTTATCTTGATTGGGCTTTTGACAAAGCAGCAGCTGCACGAGGTAATTAATACTCAGCTAAACCATTTTATAGAATGAAAAAAGAATCTATTTTGAAAAAAATTCTATCAAAACAGATTCTAAAAAAGTTTCATCACTTTAGTTTATTTTATTGAACTACATTTGCGGAGCTTCCATACCAAACTTTGTCCATTCCTCTTTTGACGGTCCATAAATACCTGGAACAACTAATCCTGCCTGTCGCATAAGAACAGTCATTTGTCCTCGATGATGGCATTGGTGTTGGATTAAAAACATTAAAAGTGAACCATTTGGTATCTGTTGACCTAGAAAGTCGATACTTTCATTCATTGTACTGTCAGTCCATTGGGTTTGTAATGCCTGTACAAATGCCTTACAAACTTTGTGATAGCTGTCTGCAATAAATTGAGCCGAAGTAGGAACGGGATAATCTTTCGTTGGGGCTTCGAACGTTATGTTTGTATTTGAAGTGATAATGCGTATAGCAGTAACGGTATGCCAAGCAATGCGTCCTAAAGACCAATTTTGTAATGTTATTTCCTGTTCAAGTGATTCATCAGTTAAATTGTTGAGTAGTCTTTGTGTAGCACCCGCTTCGAACTCCCAAGATTTCATAAAATGCTCTAAGGTTTGGAACATAAAGAACCTCCTAAAAGTAAGTTTTTATGCATCGTTTGTTCAATTATACTCTCCATGAAGCACAATTAAATTATATTTTGTTACAAAAAGTTTAATTTTATCCATAATCAGTATAATTTAACTAATGCAAAACATTCATTAAGTAAACAGTAAAAGCTACTAAATAATATAATGATTAAGTGAAGTTTTAAAACTTATAGTTCAGGAGTGGGTACTTTGGAAATGTTAATAATGGCTATAGTGGTTACTTTTATTTTCGGTAGCTTTTCCTACATGTTGTTGAAGCATCCTGAGAGTGTTTTAACGGTGAGTTCCTTTTCAGAACAACTCTCTAGGAAACCAATTTTAACAAAGTTCCTAAAGTTTATGGGCTGGTGGTGTTTATTACTTGTGATAGGAATATGGATTATAGCAATAATTTCTTTATTTGAATGAGATTATGATTTTTTTAAGAAGTGAAACCAGTTAAAGGTCACTCGGCAAAGTGACCCTAGGAATAACTAGGAGAGACTATTTGAATTTTTCAGGTTTGGCTACTTTCAAGGAAGTCACTTCCCCACAATTTTTGCAAAATGACAAAATAAGTGGGGAACCAGAAGCTATTAAAGATCCTATGGGTCTAACGTTACTATCTGTAGTAAAACTACTATGACCAAGTTGTCCAGTAGCAAATGAGTCGTTACCACAGGCCTTACAGATATTTAAATTATTTTCCATAACATCACTTCATTATGTGATTTATGTAAATTTTAACATAAAAAGACTCGCTGATCTTACAGTTGAAGAAAAGAACTACTTAAATGATTGGGTTTATCCAAAATTCAACAATTTAAGGAAAATAATCGGTAGTGGGATAGCGTTGAACAAAAACATCTTGGGGCGATGTTAGAGGAACTATCCCAAAACTAATATATGTTAAAGAGTATAACAACATTACCACTATAAATACGTAGAAAACCCCGATTTTAAAATGGGGAGCATTTTTCTAATTATTCATATCTTTAAGCCCTGGGTTGTGTTCATTTGGCATCTCTGGCATAACTGGCACCGGGAATCCTTCTGGGGAAGGCGTTACATTCAGTGTTCCACCATTTCTACTTGGGGTTTGGCCTTGGAAGATCTCCCGTGAAGGGAGTTCAAGGCGGCGTTAGATAGATCAACATATGGCCTTATCCTCCAAGTATTGGGCGTATAAAGCACAATAAAGTGAAAAACAGAGCTTCTTGCCCCTTATTACTTTTAAATTAAAATTAACCGACTGGTTACCATAAATGGTAAAATGTATTATAAGTTTTTATGCAAATTAAAAAGGAGAGTTTCTATGAATGTGAGAGTTCCTACCCCAGTTCAAAATATTTTAAATGACTATATATCTAATTTTCAAAAGCAAATTCCTCATACACTAGAAGCGCTATATTTACACGGTTCAATTGCCCTTAATGCTTACACTGACGGCTCTAGTGATATTGATTTTATAGCAGTTATGAATCGCTCTTTAACTGAATCAGATGTGAAAGTAATAGCTGTGCTTCATAAAGATTTAAATCAAAAATATAAGAAAATAGCAATGGACGGGAGTTATCTACCAGTTGATAGTGTCGGTAAGAAACAAGCTGAGGTGAAAAATTGTTTATACGTAAATGAAGGCAAAATAAAATGGAGTAATGATGGCATTAACCCGGTTACTTGGTGGATTTTAAAAAACAATGGGATCACCATAATGGGTCCCGATGTAACCACATTAGATTTTAATGTGGATGAAAGTATTCTAGTTGATTATGTAAAAGAAAATATGAATACCTATTGGTTAAATCGATTGAAAACAATGAAAAAATATAAAACCATAGCGTTTCTGATACCCAACAAATTTATTGATAGGGAAGTAGCGTGGTCTATTACGGGAATGTTACGGCAATTTTATACTCTAAGAGAACATAACATCGCTTCAAAAATAGATGCTAGCAGTTATGCAATCAATCATATACCTGAAAGATGGCATAACATTATAAACGAAGCAGTAAATATTCAAGAAGGTATAAATAGACGTTATTGTAAGTCGAAAAAACAACGTATTGAAGACACAATCCAATGTATGAATTACATTCTTAATACTTGTGATAGTATGAATGAATAAGCTAAATTTACGATTCTGCAAGACGCTAATGCAGAAGGGATTTGGTAAGTATGACAAGGGCAGCGTCAAGGACGTCAACCCGTTAAGAAGATGAGCCAAAGAGAAATTAAGGCAAAATGTTCTATCTAGGGGAGACGAGATGAAAATGTCATTTACTGCTGCTCTTGTTAAAACTATTACAGTGATATAAACATTTTTGTTACATCGTTCTATTCTTTAAACTCGGATACTGGAATAGAGAAATAAGCAAAAGCAAAACGCCCAAAAAAATAAAGATGAGGGTACTTGGCAGAACTAGACTTAATCCGGTAAACATCCCACCGATGGCCATACCTGCATACCGGATGAAATTAAACAGTCCTAAGGCAGCTCCTCTATGTTCGCTATATGCATTACTTATTACAGTTGAAAATAGTGGAGGGGCAAATCCAACTGTTAAGCCATACATAAACAACAGGATACTAAGTCCGATTATTGATTTGGTATGCAGAAAACCAAAGGCTATAATTAACAAGGGCATGAAAAATAAAACAGTGATAAACAGCTTGTTCAATGCCACTTTCTTTTGTATTTTTTTAAAGATAACACTCCCCAAAATCATACTAACAGTTAAAGGTAAGTACAATAAACCAATGTTTTGCATCGATACATGATAATGATCGTTGAGTAATAGCGGTAAAAAGACAAGAATGGCAAAGTAAATGAAAAAGATAAAAAAGCTTACCGTCATCGTAATAAAACCTACACGATTCAAAAAAATAGCTCGATAGATTTGGGTAAAGCTACTAGACTTTTCTTTTCTGTCTTTTCTTTTTCCGTTGTTAGGAAATGCATACATAATAAACATAAGCAATATGACCGCAATAAGAAAAAGAAATAGAAAAATCCCTTGGTAGCCATAATGTTCCCCTAATATTCCTCCTAATATTGGAGAAACTGCTGGGGCAAGGGTAAGTACTATTTGATAAGTACCCATTGCGCTCCCTCTTGCTTCTCCTTCAAATAAATGTGAAATCATATTTATCGTAACCAAGGGAATAATACCAGCACCTATTGCTTGAACAATTCTAAAAACCATAAAGAGCATAAAGTTGGTTGTGAACGCGCAGATGATGGTCGAAATACAAATTAAAAAGAAACTAAAGATTAACAACCGTTTTTGATTCTTTGTATCTACCACCGTTCCTAAAAAGATTTGAACCATCGCGATAATAATAATAAAGCTACTGACAGTAAAATTCACCCAATTAATTGATACGCTAAAGGAATCTCGAATAAGCGGAATTACCGGTGTATAAATATTTTGATTTAAAGAAGCGAAGAAACTGCTTATACTTAACAAATACAACGCTAGTATTTTCGTTTGAGATAGAGATAGTTTTCGAGACATACATATTCTCCTTTTATAGCTTTAATGTGACTTAATGTTTTCAGTAATTGCGTTTAAAAATCGAATAATGGTCTCTAATTCCGTTGGATTAAACTCTTTAAAGATACGCAAATAACGATTTTTTGCCTGCTCATGTAATTGATCATGAATAAGTGCAAGCATCTCTCCTGATTTAGTGAGAAAATAATAAACTTCTTTTTTATTATCTCCGTGTTGTGTTTTTTCAAGGACATTATGTTCTAAGAGCTTCTTTACTGCTTTTGTAATCGCTGGTTTAGTTACTTTTAAAACTTCCGAGAGCGTAGTGTTATTCGCCTTTCCTTTCTCTTTAATTGCTGCAACGATGTGTAATTGTGTCAGTGTCCAATCTGAAACAATTGCTTCTTCCTGACTTACTTTCATTCCTTTTCTTCTTCTAACAGCCGATTCTCTTTCTGTAATTAATTGCTGCAAGGCTTCTATAGCATCATTTTTTCTATCCATTTGTTTCACCTATCTTCATTGTAATTTTATTATTGTTAACCGGTTAATAATTATGATTATAAATTTCAAACTTTTTTATGTCAACCTATAACTATGTTTTTTAGGGGATGTTTTATAAAGTTGAATTTAATAGTTAACCAGATAACAAAAAACCGCTGATTTAAGTGATGAATGCTAATCATACTTCACTCAAGTTTTGAAGAAGAATTAATGTTAGACCTATATTCATGGGCTACAAGAAAAAGCAGAGATTGAACTGGTCATATTAAAAAAGAAATGCATCGCTCAGAGGAAGGTAAAAAGTACTTCATCACAAAACGATTATTAAAGTAGCAGAGATTTTAAATTGAATAAACCATAAAATAGAAACATTTTTTAGAAAATAATCTTCCTGAAAGAAACATGACTGAAAAATGGGAGACTTTTGACAGAGATTTGGTTTTTAGATGTGTAAGATGATATTGTGTGATAAATGGATATGCGCAAGACCAAAGCAAAGCTTCGATTTAATGTTGAGGTGTCGCTTTTTTATGTTCAAGTGCCGACGGTGAAATCCCATCAGAGGAGCTTTTGAATTGTATGTAAATGAGAAGCAATTTAAAAAGTGTAGGTTCTTCTGTCTAGATACAGGGTGAAAAAAGGTGTTCCTTCCATCCTGTTAAAAAAAGTTTGCCGCTATTCAACAAACGACGCAGGTTAGTTGAAGAAGTTATTTATGGACTTAATACACATTGAAATAAGTGTATTAAATCCATGAAAGGTATATAATGTTAATATATTGTATAGAAAGTGAGTGATTTAATATGATAGTCAGCTCTTTATCTACATCTAACAAATTTGAGGTGCGGAAGGTTTAATAATTCAATTAAAGTTCTTCCGCATATAAAATCGGAGGGAAAGAAATGTTTAGTTATTACGGTGCATTATGTACAGAAGTATATGATATTACCAAGCCAGAGGGGTATTCAATTGATGGTGATATTGAATATTATCTTGAAAGATTAAAAGGGACTAGAGGAAAGATACTTGAAGCTTGTGTCGGGTCAGGACGATTCTTAATCCCTTTACTTGAAAAGGGATTAATTGTTGATGGCTTTGACTATTCACCTGAAATGTTAGATTCTTGTCGGAAAAGATGCAGAGAAAAAGGCTTAAATCCGAAGCTATATGAAGGTAACTTAAGTAGTTTTTCTTTAGAATCAAAATATGAAGCTATTGTTATACCTACAGGCTCCTTTTGCTTGATAGAGAATGCAACAGATGCTTTGAAATGCTTTTATGATCATCTTATTCCAGGAGGACGCGTAATAGTTGATCTACAGATCCCAAATAATTGGCGTACAGGAGAAATTACTACATCAACCTTTCCTCTTTCTAACGAAGAAGGCATTTTATTAGAAAACAAATCAATTGAAATCAACTGGGTCGACCAATATACCTTATCTTATTTAAAATACGAGAAATGGAGAAAAGGTAAGCTAGTAGACACAGAATTACAAAAGTTTGCAATGAGATGGTACGGAATCGAAGAATTTAAACTTATATTAGAAAGCATTGGTTTTTCTGATATTACTTGTTCTGCCGATTATACTTACAAAAAGCAACCATCAAAAGAATGCCAACTCATTACATTTGAAGCTATACGAAAATAATACAATCGCACATTTATGAAACTAGATATCTGCAAAAGAACTGAGCATTATTTCTTGCTTAGTTCTTTTATTTATATAAAAAAGACTTTTAACTAAACCTACTAAAAGCTTGTGAAGAATAATCCTTAAACAGGGGCTTTAGTTAAGGCTGTTTTCTCAAAAGATTGTTGTTATTCACCTAACGTCGTAGTTTAGTTGAAGTATATGTTATGATGAAAAAAAGAGTATAGGAGGAAGAAAATGGTTACATGTTATTTGAAGTATGTTATTGACCCTTATAAAGCAAAAGAGTTTGAAGAATACGGTAAAATGTGGATTCCTCTTGTAAATAAACTAGGTGGAACACATCATGGTTATTTCCTTCCGCATGAGGGTGCTAATCATATTGCTTATGCCTTATTCACTTTTCCAAGTTTAGCAGCATATGAAGAGTACCGAGCAAAAATGGCATTGGATGAAGAATGCCAAATAGCATATAAATTTGCAGAAGATACTAAATGTATTTTAAGTTATGAGAGAAGTTTTATGCGTCCTGTATTTAAGTGAATATACGTTAAAGCCGATGGAGTTGCTTAAGCATCTTTTTTTCTTGTTGAACGGGTGCTTTAGTTAAATATTCAAGATTTACATAAGTCAAAACATATAGACAGAGTTGATTCTACATATTTTTGGTAGATTAACTCTGTCTTTATGTTTTACAGCAACAAACTTTGAGAAAACAGCCAAGATAAATGAGGTGATGTTATGTCAGCGGGCAAAACGGATATATCAGAGATCGTTGTAAATACAGCAGCTATTGCTAAAATGTTTAATTTGACTGAAAGACGTGTCTGCCAACTTGTTGAAGAAGGTGTAATAAGTCGTGCTGGATATGGGCGTTTTGATTTAATCGATACAGTCAGCAAATATGTCACGTTTCTGAAAGTGTCTTCAGAGGGCATCGATGAAAATGACGTTGTTGAATCATTAGATTATGAAAAGTGGCTGCATGAAAAAGCAAAGCGTGAGAAAGCAGAGATTGAACTGGCTCATATAAAAAAAGAAATGCATCGCTCAGAGGAAGTTGAAAAAGTGCTTAATCAGATGGTGATGGCTTTTTGTTCAAAGGTACTTTCTTTACCAACAAAAGTGGCACTCATGCTTATTAATAGAGATGATCCGAAACACAGGTTTTAGTGGTTGTTCCAGCCCTTCATAAAAAGCGTAAAGTAGTATGATTAGCTTTGAGCAAAGGCGACTACTTCATAAATTTGTGGTTTATGATATGGCGGTTCAATCATTACAGCGAGACTACAAGGTGATTGAAAACCTTAAAATGAGCAAAATATATTTGCCTATACTTGATAAGCTTTTCGACGACATATCACAAGATGTTACAACGCTAAGAGATTGTTGGCCAAAGATAAAATTAGAGTAGTGCGTTGGGAAAAGACTGATGAATACTTTAGCCATCTTGTTAGGATGATAGGCACATTAGTGTTTATAAAAATTCAATTTCAGTAATTGCAACAGATTCGGGCCTTCTTACATTCATTTTCTTATCAACACTCATTTTACTCACTAACATTCCAACTAGCTTTTTCTTTTCGTATACTTCTAATAGTATCCAGTTATCATATAGCTTTTTTAAAGATAACGCTAATTGTTCTTTACTCTTATTGGCTTGTTCATTCTGAGTTAATTTTGATAACTCTTGCTTTACCCGTTCTTCGTTGGAGTCTTCCTCATGTTTTCGATTCTTTAAATCGTCATCACTGATTAAATTATTTAGCCAAGCATATTGCCATTTTGAGCGCCTACTTTCAATATCAGATAGTTCTTTCTTTAACATTTTCACTTTGTCTTCCACATTGACAGGAGGGGTATCGGAATTCACTTCATCATTTATTAGCTCATTATAATTCCAATCTTTAATCAAATTTAGAAATTGTACTTCTAAGAAATTTTGAGAAATACCAGGTAAATCACATAATCCGTTTCGTTTACCTACACAGTAGTAACTGTGGCTTATATAACCACGAGCTTTCCCAGATGATTGTTTACTTGACATGGAAGAACCACAGCGAGCACATTTAATTACACTCGTAAATATATAAGGACTAGTTGCTTTTCTCGGATGTATTTGTGAACGAGTGGAAAGTAAACGTTGGACTTCTTCAAAATCTTTTTTGTCTATAATAGCAGGTACAACGTTTTCAATTTCAAAGTATTGCTCTTTGTTAACGCGGTAGTTATAACGCATAGTTCCCATATAAATCATATTCATTAATACGTAACGTACGGAGTTAAAATGCCACATAGCCCCGGATTTTGTCTTGATACCTCGTTGATTTAATATTTTTGCTACTTTACCAACACCGTATTTTCCCGTTAAATACAAATCAAATAACTCTCTTACTATTGCAGCTTCCTTTTCGTTAATAACTAAATAGTCGCCTTCTTTATCGAAGCCAAGAGGTGTGAGGCTTACTGTCCATTTTCCTTCTTTCGCTTTCTGATTCATGCCCATGCGTACACGTTCAGCTAGGTTCTCGCGTTCCCACTGTGCAAGGGCAGCGACTAACGTAATGAATAAACGGCCCATTGCATTGGTTGTGTCGTATACTTCAGTGGCCGACTTAAATTTGACATTATATTTATCAAACTTATTGAGCATTGTGTATAAATCAAGCACAGATCGTGTCAATCTATCCAGACGATAAACGAGTACGCAATCAAACATGTTTTCTTTCATATCTTCCAGCATTCTTGATAATTCTGTTGTCTGTTCATATCCTTAGCACTCTGTCCGTCGTCAATATAGGTTTTAACGACTTTCCAATCTTGGGATGTGCATAGGCTTGAAGACGTTCTAGTTGGGCCTTGATAGAGTAACCTTCTTCTGCTTGTTCTTGTGTAGAAACTCGTACATAGATAGCCGTTCTCATTAATATCAATCCTTTCTATATAAGAAAAGAGCTAGACGAATGAGTCTGCTCTTTCTTTTTTTGCTAAACGTTTGGCCAAACGTTTAAATAGTTGCTATCACATTTAATTCCTCAGTCTCAACTTGTTCCGCGCTCTTCTGAAACTAATGACGTTCCCGCTTTTTTCTCAGCTTTTAATTCATAGCGATAGCGCTCTAGTTCATCCTCAATTTCATCTTCTACAGTAGTAGCAGCTATTTCTGTATGTTTTACATATACTTCTCCAACCATCTTAATGATTTCATTTCTTACGTACGGATCAAGCTCCATGTATCCCTTCATAATATCGATTTCTAAAGGAGATAGTTGGTATTTTTGTGCTTTTTCATCTAGAGAAAATGTTTCTTGTTGCACAAACATTTCTCCTTCTCCTGAACGTAACCAATTCTCATTTACGTTAAATTCAGAACTAAGCAACATAATATGTCTATCAGTTATATTCCTTGAACCACTTTCTAATGCCGAGATACTTGCTTTACTTAGTCCTATTTTTTCCCCAAATTCAGCTTGATTCAATTTCAGCTCATTTCGTAATTTTAATAACCTATCTTTCAAATAATTTCACCTCCTTGTAGACAATATTATTATAAAAAGTCTTGTTTGTAAACTTTACGTGTTGATTTATTCTTGTTTGTGGAATATTATGTTCACATACAAGAATTATTTTTTTTGAGGTGGTGAAGCAAATGAAGGTTGTTTATGACATTAAAGATGAAAAGATTTTTGATGCAATGGCTACAACTTTGAAAATGATGTCCGAGAAAGATAAACAGCGATTTATGGCGTTGTTTGAGGGGATTCAAATGGGCATACGCATAGCGAACGAAAAACAGGATGAAGAAAATACCGCTTAAAAATTTATAACCTTTATTTTTATCAATGAAGGGAGGTGAAAGAAATGATTAAGACTAATCAACCCTCAGATGAAGCTTTAAAAAACATGCTTCGCTTTTTACTCAAGACAAGCGTTCCAAGAATGCTTGCGAAGGAGGCACAAAATGAAAACGACCAACAAGCAGTGGCTAGCAATGACAAGTGACCAAAAGCAAGTTGCGCTTTCCCGTTGTTCTAATGCAGGTAATGGAATGTGAGGATAACGGCATTTTCGGACTTATAGCTGATATGACGCTAGCAACTTCATTCAAAATCGAAAGGTGGTAAGAGGGGTGGGAGAAAATAAAAAATCCCCTAAGCTAGAAAAAGCAAAGGGGAAAAACAAATTTATAAATTTGTGCAAATAGAAAAATTAAAAAAGGCGTTAGCTAAATATGGTATTTACACGGAAGAACAATTAATAAGCGATAAAAAAGATGGAACCTTTAAATATCAGATGTTTGGTTTCTCCTGTTCCATCAAAAAAGTAAGTATCCAAGATGACATTTAATTAGGGGAGGAACAAGAATGATTGAACAACTACAACAAGTCTACGAAACAGGCTTAAGAAATCTAGTATTCGTAGATTTTGAAAGTAAGAAAGTTATAGGAGTTAGTGACAACTTGGGGTTGGAACTGTCGAAAGAAAAAGCCTGCTGCAACGACTTAATAATAGCGATTAATCGGCATTTTCTAGACGGGGATTTTGATTCG
Organism: Lysinibacillus parviboronicapiens; assembly: GCF_003049575.1. GTDB lineage: Bacteria > Bacillota > Bacilli > Bacillales_A > Planococcaceae > Lysinibacillus > Lysinibacillus parviboronicapiens. Next base: position 18,744 of record NZ_PYWI01000038.1, read on the forward strand.
GTGAAGGAACGAATGGATGTTTTAACAAGCAGAATCAATTACATTGATCGCTTGGAAAAACAGGTTAAAGAACAACGTCGAAATAAATTTTTTGAGATTGCTAGTCAACTAGACATGCAAGGGAACTCAATGAAAGTAGTGAAGGTTAATACAAAACCAAATTAAAGCCATAAAAAAACTGCTTAATCACACGAACGATTAAACAGCATCTAAAACGAAATTTGACTTACTGGAATTATACCAAGAAGCGGGACAAGTGTCTAGCTATTATCATCCATTAAATAAGGGGGGATTCCATGAAACAGGGTCACAATTTAACAAGATACAAAAGATACACATAGCGAGTTATCGTTTAAACAGATAACCGGAAGATTAGTAAAAAGTCAGCTGATGAGTGGTTGATTATTCATCGTTTAACAGGTAGATTACGGACAATCCCAGCGCCATAAAGAAAAGCCTTTGTGACAAGTCGCAAAGGCTTTGATATTAAACAATAAAAAATGCCTTACAAACTCTGACCAGTAAGCACGGCTCATTTGACTATTGCCAAATTCCTTAACGCTAGTATAGCAACCTTCATGGCAATCAGTCAATTACGTCCTTGTAATGGATATTAGGTTTACGACGATGCACCAAAATTAACAAGGCTAATAGATTATTAATATCATCGGGAGAGAATTGCCATGAAGAAAAGAAAGAACCAAATTAAATATGTATTAGCAGCATATGAGGAATCGTTTGCAATAGAAAAAAAGAATAGTAGAGAAGTTCATTTTGAGAATTTGCGTGCTGAATCATTAGCAGGGTATCGTGTGAAAACAATTAAGAGTGGCCCGATGCTGGAAGTCGAAGCATACCCATTTTGGAAAATTCCACAGGGGCCACGAAAAAAAAGTGGCGACGAGAGTAGTCATGCACAGAAGAATTTGAATGATAAAAACACTAAGAAGCATGTAACAAGGCTTATTAATGAGCAGACACAAAGTTAACACGTAGGAAGCGCTATACACCTTCACGCAATTTGAAGCAACCAACCGTTACAGTTCCATTCCATAATTCTTCCGCTACGTTTCTATCTGGAAAGTTCGTAACCCGTGCGGAAAAAATCGCTAAGGAAGAAATATCGGCGCAAGAAATATTTGAAAAATGGCACAAGGATTATCATTTCAAAGACATGCAAGTGAAGTTTTCTGATTTTGTAAGTGGGGCGTATATGTATGTACGAATGAAGCGGATTGATAGTCCTATCAAAAGAAAATAAAATCGCGGAGGCGATAAGGATGGAGAAGAAGAATCACCACATTGAAATGATTCAGGAAGGGCAATTGAATATTTTTGAAGCGGATTATCAAGCAAAGGAACAGGAGGCGTTAAAGATGATTGAACAAGCAATCGCAAAGCTACAACAAGAAATGCAAGTTAACAAAGTACATCCTTACTTGTTAACGATAGGGAATTTTCTAATGGACTATGTAAAGGCTAATCCATCGACAGCAGAAAAGATTCTTACTGAAAACAAAACAATAGTCGGTAGCATGAAGGAAATGCGTAAAGAAGCTCAAAAGGTACAGGTAGAAAATTGTGGGGTTTTAACAAGTGATCGAGGTTTCGAGATTGTTCTTAAATATTTTGGCATTAAAAAAACATGTACAGTACCTACCGTGGTTTTATCTTCAACTAGCCAAATGGATGTACCAAAAACAACTAAACCAGCAACTATATCGAGTGGAGCTGCACCACGTTTTGAAGCTTCGCTAGATGAATTTCTATGATAGAGGGGTGTACTGAGGTGAATAGTTTAACTAAAGCAGAAGAACAACAAGTGCGGGATCACTTTTCGGAGATTGATAAAAAAATGATTATTACGCAACGAATGAAGCGCTTAAAGAAAGTAAGTACATTTTTGTATCAAGCGGAAAGGTAAAAAAAGGGTACTGTACGCATTGTCACGCTAAATTTTATGTAGAAGAAGCTGTAAAGCAAAATGCATCAGCTACTTGTCCTAAGTGCAATTCTAAATGTACTTACAAAAAGGATTGGTTAGGTCGTAAATACTTAACAGATTCAGCTTATTTTCTATGGTTTGAAAAGTCATTAGTAAATCCCAAAATGATTGTAGCGAGTTGGGTGCATTGCAGTAGAAGCTATAGCGTGTTTTACGAAAATGTTAAGACAACATGTAAAAGAACAGCGCTTTATACGTTCGAAATAGGGCAGAGTGAGATGTATAAAGTTTATACATGGAGAAATAACGAGCTTAGTAAATGCAGTTCCGTGTATAGCTATGATACTGGTAGCTTACCAGACAAGATTTCTATTCAAAGCTTAATAGATGCAACGCTAGGTACGCCATTCGAATTTTCAGGATGGGAAAATTATGGTCATTACACTTTATTGAAATATTTTGCTTTATTTTCAGAAATGCCGAATATCGAAGTGTTGAGCAAAAACGGTTTTAAAAATGTTGTAGAAGCAAAAATTCACGGTAAACCACTACACAGAACGATTAACTGGAAAGCTTTTAAGTTACATGATTTTTTCAAAATATCTAAACAAGATTACTTAATGATGAAGCGGACGGATGCTACAGGTATGCATGTCATGTACGCACCGAGTTTTACAATCGGTTTATGGTTGTGGCAGCAAGCGCGGAAAGAGGAGTTGAAAATGCCCTACGAACAAATGATTAAAGGGTGTAACATGTGCACGGATATTTAGTTTAAAAAAATAAAAAAATATTGCACCATTCACCGTATTTTTAATTATGCACAAAAACAATTCGAACTAAGTAGTAAACATTATGCATCACCTTCGCAAGTATTAGTTACCTGGTCTGATTATATCGGAGATTGTCAGAAGCTTGAATTAAATTTGGATGATGAAGTGGTTTTGTATCCGAAGAATTTGAAAAAAGCTCATGCAAGGACAATTAAATTAATCAAAATCAAGAACGATGAGGTTGCTAATTTAAAAATCCAAAAGCGTTATGAGAACTTAAACACCTGGTGCTTGAATCGAATGGATTGATAATCAGACCACCTGAGACATTTAAGGAAATTGTAGACGAAGGTAAGCGACTAAAACATTGTGTTGGCACTTATGCTGAGCGCTACAGCAAAGGGGAGTGTACGTTGCTCCTTATACGAAATGCAAATGCTCCATCTGTTCCATTTTATACAGTGGAATTAAGGGGAAATGAAGTAGTCCAAGTGCGCGGTTTTGAAAATAATCCTTCAACAGAGGACGTGCAAGCTTTCATCGATACATTCAAAAAACAAAAACTTACTAAGAAAGCGAGGAAAGCGGTATGACGCAATTAATCACAGAACGGTCCACGGATGTAATAGCAGCAGAAATCAATGCCATTAAATTTCAAACACAAACTATGATGCTCCAGGCTTCATCTGAAATCGGAAAGCGGCTTATTGAAGCGAAAGGACAACTTCAACATGGAGACTGGGGTAAATGGTTGAAAGAAAACGTGGAGTACAGTCAATCCACAGCAAACAACTTAATGCAAATTCATACGGAGTATAGCGCAAATTCCCAAGTGCTTGGGAATTTGAGTTATACAAAAGCAGTGGCTCTTTTAGGTATCGATGCTGAAGAACGAGAAGCCTTTGTTCAAGAAAATAATGTGGAAGAGCTATCTAGTCGGAACTACAAAAGGTGATTAAGGAGAAACAGAAACTTGAAAAACAAATTGCTCAACAAGAAGCAGATGCCACAAAAGAAAAGAGTTTATTAGAAAAGGATATTCAGGACCTTGAACAACAGTTAGAAGATGCTCGGGAACAGTCCAGTGACAACGAAGTTTCTGAAAAAGAGATTAATAGATTAACACAAGAATTAGCGGTTGCTGAGTCCAGGGCTAAACAGTTAGAAGAAAATTTGAAAGCCAAGCCTATTGAAGCGGCAACAGTTGAAATAGTACCTGAATCTGTTCAAAAAGAGTTGGACCAGCTGCGAAGTAAAATGAATGAAGCGACGGATCCGGCAGAAGTAAAATTCAAAATTCGATTTGAATCCTTAGTGAATGAATTTAATTCAACTTTAGAAGTGCTTAGTGAAATAGGCGATAGTGTCACCCAATCTAAATATACAAACGCTATTCATAAATTGATGGATAAAATGCGGGCCACTTTGGAGGGGGAATAATGAGAAACGTAAACGCCAGTATTCAAGAAGTCATGCTACCGCTTCAATTTTTCAGAGATCATTGCGTTCGAATCAAATCGGGCATATATGCGGTGCATTATTTAGAAGCAGTAGAGGGGGTGCGTGATGACAGAACCATATTGGAATGCTAAACATGGAGGGTATCTCAAGTGTCCTGTAAAGGAATGTAATCATATAGGTATTGTTATTACGAAAGCGCATTGTCGCATAGTGCATGGAATGACTCGCGAAGAAGTTCGCAAGCAATATGGGTTTCCTAAAGGTGTGTCAAAACTGAATCGTAAACAAATTGAAAAAATGAAAAGGGTAAAAGGAGGATATTAGCCAATGCTGAGTATTACAAACAAGCGAATGGTAACAACACGAAAGGAACATCCGTGTTTTGGTTGTGCTGAGGCAATAAACAAAGGTGCAAGCGCAGCATTCAGGATGGCTACTTCTACCCTAGTTTGAATCTTTTCTAATTCCTACTAATATACCTCTTAAGTCTTTTTAGAGATTAAAAAAAGCCGACTCTTTAGACGGCTATACCTCGTTCTTGTCGGTTTGATTTATATATTTCCAGACGATAATCATTGGAGCGAAAATTATGACTAGCCCCATAATTACAAGACCTGGAGCGTCATCTAATTCTGACAAAAGGATGAAAAGTGACATGCCTGATAGAGCGTATAAGATACTTGCTATTATTGCATAAATTTTCAAAAACTTTACTTTTTTATCTGTTTTCATGGAATACACCTCTTTATTTTTTTGATTGGCAAGTATTGATTATAGTTTATTTCTTATCGTTTTTCAATAAATAGTTATTGTTAATTGTTTTTTTATTGTTATCAATTACTTGTTTTGATTTTAGATAAAGATAAAAAGCATTCCCTCATGAAAAGTAGCGACCTCCAAACTCCCTCGCCGGGTGGCAGGTTCTACCAAAAAGTTGAAATAACAAAACATTAAGTATTTTGGATAGTTCTAATAACAAAGTAGGAAATTATAAAAGGGTCACTGTGGCAATCATCAGTGACCCCAGAAATTGGAGGTATAAAGCAAATGGATTAGCTTTATACACTACTATTATTATGATGTGATATGTAATTTTATGTGGGCGTTTGACTGTGAAGAAGAATGAACTTGTTAAACAATCTGATGATTGTGTCAGAAAAAAATGTCCAATAGAAAGGGGGCATGGAAATGGCTAAACATGAACTTAAAATACTTCCTGAATATCTTGAATCAGTTGTAAATGGCTCTAAAACGTTCGAAATACGTAAAAATGACCGCAATTTTTCAGTTGGTGACACTATCTTTCTTAATGAATTTGATGGTGTGAAAACGACTGGACGTTGGACGGAAAGAGTCATTACTTATATTACAGATTACGAACAAAAGGAAGGATATATAGTTATGGGAATTGCTAGACCTTAATGAACAATATTAGGAAATTAATAAACGAGGTAGGTGCTGCCTTTATTTGTACAGGAAAACTTGCAAGTTATCATTTTGGTCGATTGTCGCTAATATGACATCTTTAATGTCTACGTTATATGTTGATGTAAGATTATTTTTTAGCCAATCCTCAGTAAACTTAGATTTGTTTAATTCATGGTAATCAATTTTTCCTTCTTGAATGAGGACAGAAGGGAGGGAAAAAGGTTTAGGTACTATCTTTAAATCTGCTCGCGTTGGAGTTTGGTGTTGCGGATGAATAAAACTTGAAATAGATCCGTCTGGTTCCCATAAAGCGAGAGCGATTTTTTGAATATCTTCTACCTTTTCTTTTCTTAACTCTGATAAAAGAAAATCAACAGAAATCCTTGCCTTTCGTAAGTTTGCGGAAACAATTTTCCCGTTTTTAATAAGTGGAATCGGAGGTGGGTCCATAAAATGTCGAAACGAAATCCATTTCATACTCAATAATACCCCGAGTAAATATAAAATAATTAAAACCGACATGGTAATCATGGAACCTTTTAATCCTAATCCTTCATCAGACAAGGGATGAGCAATGATATTACCAAGAGTTATTGCCATAACAAAATCGAGTAACCCCAATTGAGCAATTGAACGTTGCCCCATAATTTTTGTCGCAAAAAGTAAAAAGAAAAAAGTAACAATCGCTCTTAGAACCCATTGTATTGCTGTAAGTGATTCTTGCCCATGAAAGAAATCCACAATGATACATCCTTTCCCGTTAAATCTTTATTTATTATCTCCTTTAACATCATTATTATGTGTTTGTCACGCTAATGGGGGCTTGATTTGAAGAAAAAACTGTGTAAAAAGATAAACTAAAAACTATAGCAAAGACCTAGCTAATTACTTAAACCCACCAACATTTTTGTGTTGCCACATACACTCCACACAAGAAGAACGTGTGAAACTGAGTGGTTAAAAGATGATATGTCTAATCTTTAATTACTGAACAATATGAGGATTTTATTTAGCAGGGGATAATAAAAAACCAGCAGAAAAAAGATTGCCGGTTTGGGCTTATTATCAACTTAATTTGTATTGTTTCCGTAACCATTATTTGCGTTACGACCAGAAGCTTGTATTTTCTTAGCTTCTGCTTGCTGAATTTGTTGTTTAACTTGGTTAACATCAGTCTCAGTCCCGAATTCTTCGTTCATTGAGTTCATTGCATTCGGAGTTGCAAAACGACCTGAAGCTTGATTTTTGTTAGCTTCGGCTTGTTGGATTTGTTGTTTGATTTGGTTAACGTATTGATTGTTGTTATTATTTGGCATGGGTTTCACCTCCTGAATTTAGTCTGTTCAGAACATGTTTTATTATCCTTATATTTTTTTCAAATTTGAAAAATTGCTGGAATCAACAAACTATATTTAATAACCAAAAATCCCTAGATATTCACAGAATAAAATATGGACATGTTGCTCACGATAAGCTGAATATTTTCTAAAGGGGATGGATTTAATGTTCAATCGTTCATTAGCACATAATGGCGTATTTAGATTACCACCAATACAACGAAAAAATGACTCTGAGTTAGATGTTGCTATTGCTGACCTTGAGAAAAGGGGATTTCGTTTAGTTAGACGTGGCAAAACACCTAATCGATATCGGTGTGATACAGCATGCCTTCGAGTTTGGGCCATTATGGAAAAATATATGTATTAGTAAAAAGATTTGTAGTAGGAAGGTGAGAAAAATCAAAGGTTACATGGCTTCGTTTCATAAAAGGAAAAATACGAAAGTTTATGTAAAAGAAGTAACATTACTCGAAATTGGCGGTATTTATTATCACATAGAAATTGAAGGGGATTTATTAGTTGGGGAGGATTTACGCAAGCCAATAAAAGAGAATAATAAAGTGTATATATATGATTGTGACGAAAATTCTGTATTAGTTGTTGCAGATGAATATATTCGCAATATTTGCTACTGAACATTTTGAGAAAATTATAAAAGGGCCACTGTGGCATCATCAGTGACCCAAAAAAATAGAGATATAAAGAAATGGATTAGCTTTATACCCTACTATTATTATGATGTGGTATGTATTTTTATGTGGGCATTTGACTCTGAATACGAAAGAACTTGTTAAACAATCTGATACTGCACAATATGAGGATTAATCGCAAGATTTGGAATGATGGGATAGCAAAAAGCAATTACAGTTTGGGGCGATGCAAAAGCAGCTATCCCGAAACTAATATATGTAATGGGGTTTAATACCATTCCAACTGTATGAAAAGAATTTCTAAGTGACAAATGGGATTACTAAACAAATATTATAGGGTCACTCGTAGGAAAGTGACCCTGAACTAACAATTCAGGAGGTGCCAAGCTAAGCGAAATTAGCTTAACACTACTATTTATATGATTGGATAACTAGGTTTGTATAGTTCATTGCCTTTAAATAGATAAAAAGTAAAAAAACCGTAGCGTTATTACACACTACGGTAAACAAGGGTCACGTGTGGGAGTGACCCAATGTTCAAAAAAGGAGTGATCTTGAGTGATCTTGGTATCTTGTAAGGCTAAATTAGCTTTACATTATTATTAATATGAAGTTATAGCTATGTTTGCATAGTGAATTGCCTTGAAATGATTAAAAAATAAAAAAGCCTCGAGCATGCATGTCAGACTCTACATTGCTCCAGGCATTACTGAAGGTTGTATAAACAGTGTAACTATTCTGACAAATTATGCAAAGATTATTTAAAAGAAAATATGTAGTATATCTGATTTTAATAACTGGTTGGTAGAGGGGAATAACCGCTATGAGTAGTGTGTGGGTTTCCGGTCGGCGTTGTAGTTCACCGAGCGTATTCATAGCGGTTATACAAAGAGTATTTACAGATTCATGAGAATTTATACTAACATTTTTTTAATAAGGAGATGTAAAAGTTGCAATTCAAAAAAGGATCACTTCCATTTTAGAAAGTGATCAGGTGTTAAGCTTATTATCCTCAAGAAATAACGGAAAATATTTCGACAGGTCACTTTTCATTTTATGTACTAAATAGAGATTATGTTAGGCGTTACTCCATTATAAATAAAGCTGCAGCGAGCGAAATCTCTGCAGCCTTAAATAGCGTGAGAACACTATAGACACTCTTATTTTGTCCAGATTTTATCTTATTTATACATCAAAACAGAGCGTGATACGCCACAACTCACAATTAAGTAAATTAACAAATAAGGTAGGTGCTGCAAATGTACGAATGGTTGAAGGATTATCGTAAACTCGAGGAAGAAATAGCGTACCTTGAATTTAATCTGAAACGAACAAAGAAGGAGTTAGGACGCTGGACCTTAGGCGATCTATCAGATGTAAAGCTGACATCAGAGAGCGACGGAGCAAAATTAGAGGAACAAATTGAAGCTATAGTGTATGAGTTAGCTCACAAACAAAACGATCTATATGATTTAAAAAGATTGATATGTACTTTTAGTGGCTTGGAATATAAGATTCTTTATCGGAAATATGTAGAGGTTAAAACAATTGAGAAGATAGCGGAAGAACTGGGGTATAGTCCACGATATATTTATAATAAACATTAACAGATGTTAAGAATGATGGACTATGCACAAAGGTTAAGTTAACAAAAGGTTAAGTGTAGTACGCTTCCTGTTTTCTATTGAATATCTGTAATAAGATGATAACGTACAAATTTGTAAACAAGTATACAACTAAATAGACGTTTGTGGAACGTCAACACTACAGAGTCACATCTAACCAGATGTGGCTTTTTTATTATTCTTTTAAAAATTAAATTGTTAAATAAGTTTAACAACTTTATAATAGTGCTAATTAAATAAGGTTTATGAGATGGTTTCATGCCATATCCTAAGATGTTTATTAATATCTCGTGTCAAAGACCACAGCGTAATGATGACTTTATAGAGAGAAAGGGAGAGTCGATCAAATGATTAACAACACAAAAAATC
>NZ_PYWI01000039.1 GCF_003049575.1 Lysinibacillus parviboronicapiens
CTACGATTTAAAACGTGAGGAAGGAAAGCCATATAAAGTAGCCATTATTGCTTGTGCTAATAAGCTTTTACACTGGATTTATGCGATTTTAAAAACGAAAACACCATTCCAAGAAACTATTTAGTAACAGCATTTTCAAATAAAACAAAAACCTTCCACACTGAACGAGGAGGGTTATTTGTCTTGCGCATTTTTAGTATAACATGAAGTGTTTTTCGATTAAAAATGTTTTTCTTGACATTCTATTAGCTGGTTTAGTTTAATAAGAGGGTCTGTAAATTCTATCTGTGTCTATAACAAAATAAACTTCAATTTCGGTATCATAAGGAATAAGTTAAAATTATGAAGCCTACAAAACAAATTAGGAAAGTCCCTTATTTCAAACAATTAATGCTGTGAAGGGGAAGCTTCTTTTTCCGCATTCTTTATTATTCTTAACATGCGATTTGTTAACTTTATATTATTTGAATTCAAATGCCTGACCGTCCTTTTATTGATTTTTTTCAACTTCTTAATTCAGCAATTGCAATTGTTTTTTTATATAACGACAGATAGAATGGCTCTCACAAATATCAATCCCAGTAGATAAATGTGGTCCCTGTTGTTCAAGTTCTCGTCTTAACATTATTTATTAACCACACAGATTGTAAGTTTTTATTTTACAGTTATTACACCTCCTTTGCTAATTAATTCTAATTTGTTTGAGGCTTCTCCAATCTTTCCTTTTTTTAATTTATCTGTATGTTTTTCTTTCTGATAACCTTCTAAATTTACGCTTATGTCGGATGATTCACTGTTCGCTGTAAGCTCTAATGATTTGGGTGTTTCTTTATATGCTATTGTAATATCTCCTGAAGCAGTTTCTACAAATAGTGCTTTTCCTTCGATGATTTCTTTCATAAATACTTCACCGCTAGTCGAAGTAATTTTCGTTTTCGGACTGTTGACTCTAGTCATATAGCTATCACCATTTGTAGATTTTATCATTAGTTCATTTAAAGAACTGTCTACAATAACCAACTCACCATCTTTTGTTGTGACTATACCTTCATTTGCCGATAGTCCTTTAATAGTTTTATTGCCAGAATCCGTAGAAATAGAAATTTCTTTTGTTTCAATGTTGTTAATTTTGACATCACCATAGCTGTTTTTTAATACAATCTTCTTCACTGCATTTTTTGGAATAGAAATATGAATAGTATCTTTTTTTCCAAAACTAAAGTTTTTCATAACTCCTTCTTCAGCGTCTTGTTGAAGTACCTTTACTTTATTTCCGTCTTTTTTAATTTCAACAGGATTGTTTTGCTGCTTTTTTTGTTGCTTACCTTCAAATTCAATTGTTAGTTTTTCAGATTCTGTATTTTCTAATGCTATATTCCAAGACTCTATGTTTATTTCTAGTTCTTCAATTTGCTTAACATCAAAGGACTGTTCTTCATTGATGCTCTTTTCACCATTTATTTTAAGGGTGAAGATAATTCCTCCTATCGCAATAACGAATATCAAAGCCATGATCGCTTTTTTCACTTTACATCCTCATTTCTCGTTTTAGGTTAAATCTACTTTGTCGACTTTATAATAGGACAGATAGCCGATCATAAGCCCTAGTAGACACATTATTATTGGGACAATGATAAATTGAAATAAACTGGCAGATGTATCCCCGACGGTTGCATTAATAAGAAATCCAATTAACACAGCTGATGTAATTGTCGAAGCTGTTGATTTTTTTCGCATGCCAAAGTACAAAGGAATTAAGCTTACCCCAGCCATCATAAAAGTATTGATAAAAGTGGACGGTATTGTAGCTATCATCCCCTGTATCTTAACAGGTGTTTCAAACAAGCTCATCATTGGATTTAAGAAATAAACAGCGATATTAATCGTTAAAGTCGCAATTATAATGCTAAAGAAACAGAATCCGAAGACTAGAGATAGCTTAGCAAGCATAACTTTTTTCCTTTTTAACGGATACGTAAATAATAATTGAACCGTCTTATTTTTGTATTCATCTATGACTAAGCGAGATAAAATCACACTCGAAAAAATGATAAAAACAATTCGAATTAAAATATTTGTTAAAGACATAAAATCTGTATAATCCTGAAACATCTGTTCATCTCCAGAACCAACGGCCATAAGTACAACTGCTACTAAAATCCCAACAATACAAATGATTAAGCCTTTAAAATAGCTAGCCATACGATTCTTTTTCCATTCAAGTCTTAATAGTTTAAGCAAATTGATTCCCTCCATTAATAAGGTTTAAGAAATACCCTTCTAAATGTTGTTGCTGTTTTTCAATGCCATTGACAGCAATGTTATTTAAAATAAGTTCTTTATTAATTTGAGATTGAGAAATATCATGTTCAAAAATTCGAATACAATGCTGATTAACAATTTCATATTTTCGGATACCTAGCTTGTTCTCTAACACATGAATCGTTTTTTTTACATCGTCTATTTTAATCTCTAGATACTCCATATTCTCTTTTCGAATATCCTCCATTCTTACCTCTTTCAATAATTCCCCATGATGAAGGATGCCAATAGTATCTGCTATTGATTCCACTTCTGACACGATATGACTTGATATTAAAATAGTGATCCCGTGCTCTTCTTTTAAAAGTATTAAAAGCTCACGTATATCTTTAATGCCTATAGGATCAAGACCATTAATCGGCTCATCAAGAATCAGAATCTCTGGTTTTGTAACAATTGCCCGTGCAATGCCTAATCTTTGCTTCATCCCTAGCGAAAATTCATGTATTTTTTTATGTTCAACACCCTTGAGACCTACTATATCAAGTGCCTCCTCAACTGCTCCTTTTTCATAAACCCCAATATAATCGCAGTGAAGCTCTAAATTTTCTTTTGCTGTCAGCCTTTCGTAAAATTCTGGGTACTCGATAATACTGCCTATTTTGCTCAAGTATTGATATGAAGTAGTAGAAATAGGTTGATTCAATATTTTAATTTCACCTGACGTTGGTTTTACTAAATTTAAAATCATCTTCATAATCGTCGTTTTCCCAGCCCCATTCGGACCCAAAAACCCATAAATCTCACCCTTCTTAACGTTCATATTGACCTTCGAGACGGTTTCGACTCCTTTAAAGCTCTTACTTAATTGATGTATTTGAATAACGGTTTCCATGTTTGTTTACTCCTCACCATTTTGAATTCGTTACATTAAGCTTAATACACGAAAGTAAAAACAAAGTAAACTCGATGGAAAATGACAGTAATTTTTTCTAGAGATTAAGGATATGAAGATTAGAAGCTGTTATGATAAAGATTGAAATGAGGGATAAAAATGGAATCTACAGAAAAAATCCTAATCGTAGATGATGAGATTGGTATTTTAAAATTATTAGAAATTACGTTGCGTAAAGAAAACTTTATAAATATTGATGCGGCCTCAACAGGCAAGGATACACTACAGCTTGTAAAAGAAAATCATTACGATATTATTTTGCTCGATATAATGCTACCAGATATAAGTGGCTTTGAACTTTGCTCAGAAATACGTAAGCATACAAATACACCCATTATTTTTGTCAGTGCTCGCTCTACAGATTTTGACAAATTAACGGGATTAGGTATTGGTGGAGATGATTATATTACAAAGCCTTTTAATCCTTTAGAAGTCGTTGCTCGAATAAAGGTCATCCTTCGACGTCAAAAAATGTATGAGAGTTCTCACCAACAGCAGAGTTCAAAATTTGATTTCAGTTACTTTTCCCTTAATCCTGAATCTGCTACATTAATCGTTAACAATCAGCTCGTCGACTGTACAGCTAAGGAGCTAGAGCTACTACATTTCTTTTGTAAAAATCCAAATCGCATTTTTACAACTTCACAGCTCTATGAATTCGTGTGGGGAAATGATGTGTATGGCGAGGAGAAAACCGTAACGATTCATATTTCAAAGCTAAGGAAAAAGCTTGGGGATGATACGCGTAAACCAAAAATCATCGTAAATTTAAGGGGAATTGGATATAAATTTATACCACCAAAAGAGGATTCACTATGCGAATAAACACTCGATTTACGTTACATCTTGCACTGGGGATTATTCTGTGGATGCTTTTGAGTGGTATTTGTATTGTTATCGGACTCGAGTGTATTCTTCCACTCATTAAAAAATCTGTTAGTGAAGAGTATGAGAATTTAATCGTAGTATGGATTTTTGGGTTTAGTACCATTGTTTGTATAGCTGTATTTGGATGGTATTTTGGAGGTCCTCTTGGATTTATCATGTCTTGGATTCATCAGCTATCACAGGAAAACTATACACAGCCTGCTGGACTTTCAAAAATCTATGCCCGCAAGGGAAAGCTCCGTATGCGTTATATGTTATATCAAGAAGTACTTCAATACCTACAATCTTTATCAGAAAAATTGAAGGCTGCTGAAACAGAACGCGAAAAAGTTGAACAAGCAAAACAAGAATGGATTGCTGGTATTTCACATGATTTAAAAACACCATTAACGTATATTACAGGCTACTCTACTCTATTATTAAACGATCAATACGAATGGTCCAAGGAAGAAGCCCGTTCCTTTATTCAAGAAATTGCAGATAAAGGTAAGCATATGGAGGAGCTTATACAAGATCTAAGTCTCGTTATTCAGCTTAATAGTACAGATGGTCAGTTACCATTGCACAAATCAAAACAGGATATTGTGGAATTCACCAAAAGAGTTGTAGCTACTATTAGTAATAATCCACAAGGCAAAGACTATAAATTGCATTTTAAAACAGATACACCTGTCATAAACACTGAATTTGATACTAAATTCATGCAAAGAATATTGCAAAACATTCTTATGAATTCTATTATTCACAATCCAGCTAACACAAATATTTATACACAGATTTTCGATAACAATGAACATGTAGATATCCACATTGTTGATAACGGAATAGGTATGTCTCCACACATGTTAGAAAATATATTCCAGCAATATTATCGTGGAACGACAACAGATTCTTCTTCTGAAGGTACTGGACTAGGTATGGCAATTGTTCATAACCTTGTTCAAGCTCATAAAGGCACTATCTCCATACAGAGTGAACCTTCTAAAGGAACAACGTTTATGATTACACTGCCTAAAAAGATATATTGACACCTTTACACTTGAGGACACTATGCTACTAATATCGTTCCTTAGAACGAAATGCTTTCTCCGCCTAATATCATGACATAAGAATTAGGGATATTACTAGAGAAGATTCTATAGTTTTCTACTAGAGTTACCACCAATAAAACGCGAATTTACAACGTTAAGGAGACATCAAAAGAAAAAACCCCAATTTCTCAGTATTAAAATTGAGAAATTGGGATTTTTCGCTCCTCAAAAGAACAACCAGCTCGTTATTCAACTAACGCACCATTAATTTAATAATCCAATAACAATCTAACTTGGTGACGCTGAAGTTAAAAACCACATTGCTAATAAAATCAACCAAATTACTGCTATACCTATAATTAAACACTTCACTCTCAATGCCCCTATCATAACCTTCTTCCTCCACTAAACTGTACCTACAATAAAAAAACACCCATTTCTACATGAGTGTCTTAATTGAATTAAAGTTTAAATTAGAAGTATTTACTGTAAAAATCCTGCCTTAGCTTTCCGCTTAGCTGAGCGTATATCTTTGTAGTCTCACTCTTTTCATAACCCAGTAAACTTTGAATGACATCAATTGGCGCACCGTTATTAATCATATGCGTTGCATAGCTGTGTCGTAATTGATGCGGATGTATGCTTTTTTTTATACCAGCCCGATTTGAGATGCGCTTGATAATATATCTTAAATTATCAATGCTCATTCGCCTTTTCGGTCTTCTGTCCGTAATAAACAAACAAGGTTCCTTATCCTCTCGTTCATCTAAATACCTTTTTAACCAAATGGAACAGCGGGTATTAAAGTACACTTCCCTTTCTTTATCACCTTTCCCTTGTACAATTACTGAATTCGATTGAAAATCGATATCTTCTCGATTTAATTTTACAACTTCACCAATACGGCAGCCGGTTGAATACATAAACTCAAATAGTGCTTTCTCCATCGTTGTTTGACAAGCTTCCCTTAGATGTTCTATCTCTAATTCTGAGAGAAACTTAGGAATCCTTTTACCTAATTTCGGCTCTTTTAATTTAGCTGCAGGATTTTTCAGAATATAACCTTCTTCATGTGACCATCTAAAGAGTGATTTAACACAACGAACCCTATGTCCTAAGCTAGAAGGTTTTAAGTGGTCTCCTGATCGTATTAAATATTCTTTTAATCTATCTGTATTAAATTCGTTCATATCAATATCACCAAAAAATCGTAATAATAGATTGTATTGAAAACAGTATGTTTTTAATGTAAGTGATGAATATCCCTCGATTTTCTTATCCTGTTGATACTTTTTCCACGCTTCGGATAATAACATGTGTCTTTCACTCTCCTACCTATAAATCTATTAATTCTAAATTCTATTATGTTCAATGAAAGATTTTTTCATACAAGGATATTCAACAAACTAAAAAAATATTGATATTTCCAACAAACTGATTAGCCTTAAATGTTTGCATCATGGTAGCGAATTCAGTTGAATCTAACACTGTTTTGGATTTTAAATAACCTGATGCTTTCCCCTGATGAACAACTTCATGATCAATTCCCATTTCGTAATTAAATGGATTTGATCCACTTAAAAACCAACCTTTCACCCTTGTATCCATATTTGTTTCCTCCTTAATTTTAATCACGTCTGATATCATTCTGCGATATTTGCCAGGTGGTAGCTTATAAATCTCTTTAAATGCTCTTGTAAATGATTCTTGTGATTCAAACTGATAATATAAAGCGATATCAAGAATGCGTTCACTTGTGTAAAGCAATGCGGAAGAAGCATTAGCCAATCTTCTTAACCGAATATATTCAGTTACCGTCATGCCAACCGTGAATTGGAATATTCGATGAAAGTGATACTTTGAAAAATTTGATTGTGCTGCAATATTTCCCAAAGTAAGTGGTTCATGTAGGTTTTCTTCCACATACAAAATAATTTTCTTAATTATAATTTCATGGTTATACAACAAAGGCATCTCCTTTAAATATAGGATATCAAGGTTCTTCATTCGTTTTTTGATATATCTTGCGAAGTAATCGCTGCATCCTAAAAATCATTAAAAAGAGGTTGATGTAATATCAACCTCTTTTTATATCTGCAACAATATGGCCCTATTGTGGAATAAGAAAAGATCCTGCATATCAACACAGGATCTTTAATCAATCTTTTTAAATAATCGAACTTTGTTATAAATGATCAATCTTTTTTATAAAACTACAAAAATTGTTACGTAACAATAAAGTTGTTTAATTTTGAAGCCGCAAATACGCATAAAACAGTTCGAAAAACTGAACGGTTTAAAATAATAGTTGTTTAATTTTAGCAGGAACTATTTTTTTCATGAAAAACGAATAACAATAAAGTTGTTTAATTCTCCACCATAATTTTTCATTCTCATCTTTATTCTTTCTAAACCCTATTATTATTCACCAATAATCCTCCAAAAATTTGGCCCATAATCAGTATTCTCAATAAAAACATTTAAATCAAAGTAAGGTAAGGCTTCTCCAACTGTTAACTTACATAACTTGTTGTGTATAGGAGAACCAAAGGAGAACTCTAGTTGTTTGGCATCTAAATCAAACAATATAGAATGAACGGTTCCAAAATTTTGTTTATAATTGTGCACAGTTAATCCCTCAGGATACTCTTTTAATGTTAAACTTCGTAGGTGGTTCTTCGAAATAAAATCATTGCTTTTTAAATTGTTTTCCATTAAGTCATAACGTACTCTGGACTGTTCCAACATTCCATTCTCTTTTCTTGAAATATTGGGAAAAAGCGCATGGTTAGTTGCAATAATGAATTCTGATTTGTTATTGACTCTTTCTACAGCTCTTTCCCCATCATAAGTTTCTATTAAAGCTGCGTTACCATTTGCATCTGCCAGAAGCAAATTCATATTTGTTCCAATAGGCATATCTTCTAAATAAGAAATTCCTTCCTCAACGTCTTTACAATTTTCAAGTAAAGCTCTGACTATTACCATAAACTGTAGTCCTTTTATGCTAGGCTTTTTCATTCCTAGATGTTTTCCAACTGGCATACCGCAAGAGGCAAAAGCTACACAGAATCCCTTTTCATTTAAGCCTTCACTTCGACCAAAGTAAGAAACGGAGAATCCGGTATGACTGTATTTACCCTTTACTTTTGTTGTACAGAGTCTCATATCAGATATTGCTGGTGATAAGTCGTAGTTTCTAAGGACATAGGTTTTACTATTATTTGTTTTAGACGGTAAAATAGCACCCAAACTACATCCACCTGGTTGTAGCAAAGTTTCATCAAAAAAGTTTAGATAACTCGGATTTACATTTAATGAATCTGCAAATCCTTGTAGCTCTTCGTTTAAACCAGGACAGTATTGGTCAATTAGTTTTTTCGTATCCTTAAACTTTGTTTCACCTATTGATTCAGATGATAAAATTACATTCATTGCATTAGGAATCTTTTTTATTTCCTCTCCTTGCCTTTTACCAATCTCGTAGCTGTTGCCTTCAAGAAAAGAAAAATAAGCTTGAATTAAATCCTTCATATTTGTCATCTCCAGTCTAAATTAATGATTAATATCTTGGTTATACATGAGGTGTCTCTTTTAAAACGGCATCTATCAATCGTCTATCTGTTACATATTTTGCTCTGTTTGGTTGTCCCTCAGCTCTGTTTATATCTAATGTATTTAAGTTTGCTACAACAGAGAAGAGCGTACCAAAATTATGTTCTTTTAAATTTAAACAAACATGTCCCTTGATTTCTGACATAATTGATTGTGCAATGGAAAGAGTCATTTTAAATGACGTTTTCTTTAAGACGTATATCTAATGTTTCAAAACGATCTTTTGATTTGCTCCAATTCCAGCTTTCTGAAACAGATACACCTACATGATGGTTCGTGCAATGAATATAATTATTTTTCGGTATGGGTCCCCTTTTAATCTCGGATGATACATATTCATTTCCTCCTTTGTTAACAAAATCTCTCTATATAAAAATAATAAACCCTCCAGTAGATGGAGAGTTTACCCGGATTTTATTAAAAATTTTTAAAAACAATTCTAGATAACAGGCACACATATTTTGGTAAGAAAGTCTGATGGATGTCTACTTAAATTTGGCCGTAAATTCCTCAAATCCAAATTGGCAGGAATAAGTCCCTTTTCATATACCTCCATCATATCTCCATTTTGAGTCAGATTCTTTTGAGCAATCCACATTTTCAGCACTTCATATCCTGCGGCCAAGTCTGTGTAAGGTCCTTTAACAGTAATGCAGGCGTATTTTCCATTGACTAATATTTTGCAGCCATCTATATCATTCGAATTTTTTACTGGTATAAGCACTTCAACATCCACCTCATTATCCTTCAAATCTCTATCATGGAAAATAGCCATGAGTTTTCCATTAACCTTAAGATTATAAGCATAAACTTGGTCGAATAAATTTTTCACAAGTATATCTATAAATTTTAACTGAACTTTTTTACGGAGAGTATATACCAATGTATCCTCCCGATTTTCAAAATAACAATCAGACAAAATCGGACCCTGAATCATTGGAACGCCGGCTGCTATTTTTATTTTCAATTGTTCCATTTCTTCTATTTTTTTAGTGATTTGTTGTTTTTGCTTTGCAAGTTCAGAAATTTTTTGTTCGATTATGCTATTCCACTGTACATGATCCGCACTCTCAATAATTTGCTTAATATCGGCTAATGGAATATGCAAACTTTTTAAAAGCAGTATTATTTTAATAGCTTCAATTTTGTCATAGTCATAATAGCGATAATTAGTTTCAGAGTCTATGTATGAGGGTTTTAGTAAACCAATATCATCATAATACCGCAATGTTTTTATGGGTAAATCACATATTTTAGATAATTTTCCTATCGTATACATAATACTATCCTTTCAAATATTTCACTTAGTGTTTATAAATAAATTATTACAAACAGGTCTAACACTATCAATCCTTATTCCGCAAAATGGCCCTTTAGTGGAAAAAGCACTTTCCTTATTCCAGAAAAGCGCCCGATTGTGGAAGTTCATTATTTAATTCTCGTTTTAGGATATATACTTTAACTGTTATTACTTTTCCCTTTAATAAAGAATCCAATTAGTGTCAAGATAAAACCAAAAGCTAATATAAATATCTCGTTACCATAAAATCTAATTCCTTCTTCATTTTGAATAAATAATGAGATTATCATTATTGAGATACCAAATAACATTAATTTCGTAGAACGCATTATCTTACTCCTTCTTATGTAGGTATTAATTGGTTGAACACAATGACCCCTATTTTAACATAATTCCCTCAAATTATTTAAATTCGTTATTCCACAATCTGGCCCGTTTGTTGAACAAAAAAAAAAAACCCTGCATATCAACACAGGATTTTTAATCAAATCTTTTCGACTTTATTTTAAACTTCGCATCTTTTTTATAAATATCGTGACTTTATTTCAAATCTACAGTAACATATCGAACTCATTCCTAACGCCTAACGAAATTACTGTGTCTAATTTAAATGATTTTACTTCATTCCCTGTTGCTTACTTATTAATTCGTGTTCAAACCATTCCCTATACTCTACCTCTGAACCCAAATAATCCAGTCTAGAAATCTCTTCCTTACCTTTAAAATGTATTAACGTAGGAGTTCCTTCAACATTAAACTCTCCCCAGCCATTCTTATATTTTTGTAAATTAAAAACCTTCAAATCTATATCCATCTCATTAACTAAAGAACTAATAATAGGCTTTGCTTGCTGACAATAAATACAATTTGGTTGGTAGAAATATACTAATATATCTTGCCCATTATTTACTAAACCAACTAATTCATCTAAAGTAAGAGAATTTTCATTAATCTCTTGATTTTCATTAATCTTTTGATTAACATTTTGTTCAGTATTAATTTTCTTTTCCAAAATAATAAAAGCAATAAATACACACATAATAACAATAAATATCCCTAACATTTTCTTCATAATAACATTTCTCCTAAAACAAAATAGATTAGAACTATTTTGTAAAATCTGAATATTTTTAAGCTAAAAGGCATGAGTCCGGTACAATACCGAACTCATGCCCAAAGGCTGCTGCTTAATAAACGTGTCAAAACTTTATGGGTTCACTAATTAGATTGTGTAGTTACACCGGATTGCAGCTTGTCCTAATCATTTCGGATTGCAGCGTGTCTTAATCATTTCGAATTCAGATACAATCGGTCTACCCACCTCTAAATCCCAGCTTCCCGCTAATAGACCTCCTGCATCATAATTCCAATGGCATTTATATTGGTTCCATAAACTTCCGTTGTCGTTGCGGATACCACTATAATTTTTTCCTAATTCAGCCCAAGCAGCCTCCATTGTTGACTTCCAAAGTCTGACGGACCACTTTGGTTCCATTGAATATGTGTCCCAACCATCACGTTTATGAAACCATACGTCATCAAAGTATTCACCAAGATTTCCGCTAAGAGATAAGGTATTTATCAAAAAGTTATCGCTTAAAAGACTCTTAACTATATCATTTTGCTGCTCTTCTGGAATGGTTTCTAAATAATCTTCCAGTCTCACTCCAATTTCATCAATCCATTCACGGTTATCTTCGAGGTATTGACTTCTTTCCTCAGAAGGTACAGCGTCAATTGTTTCGATCGCGTCCCTTAAATACTCAAATTCATTTGTTAATTTATTTGTTAATTCATTTGTTAATTCATTTGTTGATTCATTTGTTGTTGGAGTTGCTGCGGATGCTGGAGCAAAATTGCCCATAAACATTAGGGTAGTTATTGCACCAAGGGAAACCAGTTTCATTTTATTTTTCATTATAGTTTTCTCCTCTCTAATTCGACTAACATAGCATTTTTAGTTCAATTGCATAAGAAATGTTTTAAAGCTTTCTTTAATATAGTGGAAGTCAATAAGATAGTTTGTACAACTTGTCGATGTAAGTTTTTATGTACTACTAGTCCTACCACATCCAAATCAAAGTGCTTTTAAGTATACTTTGGCTCGGTTGCAGAAGCAGAAATAATCACCGACGTTATAAGCATGGTGATTAGCCACCATATATTCGAACTATTTTCTAGATGTGTAGGTCAACTGCTCACAGCAACTCCTTCTTCCTATCAGGATGGTGCAAGCAGAAGAAGCATGTGGCCTCGATGAAGTACACTGCGAGAATAAGTGCCAGTGTCGGAAATTGTTCCTACAAACTTCTTTGAAAGCAGAAAAATTTTCTTGTCCATGGTATCACTCCATTCATTTTTACTAGGGCGTACCCAATAGTAAAACAGCTAAGCAACAGCCCTGTATGTTTTAGTTTAGTGGTTAATTTTTACAATTCCAATAGGTATTAGGGTTGATTTCCATTTTATTTCTAAAAATGATGGTTTTTGGAAATAAATAGCGATATTATTTTATTATACAACTGAAATTGAGCCATCATAAATGCCATTGTTTTCGCTTATCTCTAAAGAACAAGACTAAAATTAGGTTTTGACAAATATATATCATACTTTGCTATAATCATTTGTATCGAAATATGCTATGTCAAAGGTGGTGTTTGAAGGACAAAAGAGACGGAGATTTTATATTCCAATGACAAAAACTGGTTTTTATATACTATTTGCTTTTCGGTTTATACCACTTTATCCAAAATGGAGAAAGATGGGCTAATTGTTCTTTTAAAAACAGAGAGCATATGAATTAGATTTAGAAAGGGGACATTATAATGTATGGTTGGTTGAATATAGGAAGCCTTGTGCTGGGTTTGATTGCATGGATATTGCCTATTGCGAGTCTAGCAATGCATAATAAAGATAATAACAAAAAATGGATCTTGTTTTCGATTGCAAGTATTAGTGCTTGTGTAATCTCGCTATGTTTTCAAATTTTATATAACGATTATTTAATCAAGATAGAGGATTGGGCGGCCCTTATGGACACTTCTAAAGCTGTAGTTCGCCTTTCTTTCTTACTTGCTGTAGTGACTATTGTACTTAATGTAATTACTGCAATCGTATATAACAAAAAAATTAAATGATAGCTGTAGCTCTTATGGGGGAGTAGTAGAACTTTCTCTGCTTATTTAATTGCAAGGTTACTGATAACAAAGCAATTAAATCTTCAAGACCAGTAGAATATTACTGGAAATTAGAAATAAGGCTGATGGTTTTGGTGTAAACACTTGAAGAAAATATAAAAAAGCGACCGATTTTTAGTGACCCCTGGTCTTAAGCAACTAATCCAAACAGTTGATGGAAGAATTCTTTTTGATTTTGGACGGACTTCTCCCCTTAGAGAGTCTGTCCTTTTCTCTTTGTTGCTTTGGAATAAAGGTTGATCAAAAACATGCTGTGGACATTGATTTCATACCAAAAAGAGACCCACTCGTTTTGAACAAAGTTTGATCAAAATAAGTGGGTTTTATTATGATATAGATTTAGTTTTTATAAAAAGTTTGATTAAAAGCTATCGTGATCTTTTATAAGATACAACATATAGAAAGAGTCCATCGTTTTCTCAAAGAGGATTCTTTCTTTGTAAACCGAAAGTTTTTATTTATTAAGATATTTTTTCTTTTCTAAGTGTCTTAAAATGCTTAAACCTATAACCTCTCCCAATTTAACTGGAACTGCATTTCCAATTTGTGTTCCAAATATTCTTGTCACAACATCTTTCCCTGGCTCAATAAATTGATAATCCGATGGGAAAGTTTGTAAAACAGCACCTTCTCTTAACGATAAAGCCCTGTCCTGTTCAGGGTGACCAAATCTTCCATTTCCATATCCATAAAACTGAGTAGTTATTGTTGGACTAGGTTTGTCCCGCTCCATTCTTCCATATACAGACAGATAGGTCGTTCCAGTATTTTTTCTGTGGCATTCTGTAATTAATTCTGGATCCCAATCCCTCCAAGTACCACCAGGTCTTGACTGCTTAATTCTTTTTTATTTATAGGAGATAGTTTACTTGAACGATGTAATTGATCCGCTGTTGAAATTTCACCAGCTTCTATTTTTGGAAGATCCCCTATAGCATCCCTGACTGTTAAATAATTCTCTGGACTATGTGTCTCTTTAATTAGTGAAATTTCACCTAATTTTGAGGCAAGAAGTAATAAGCGTTTACGATTTTGCGGTATACCATAATCAGGGCAATACACTACTTTCCAATCTACAAAATATCCATTTTCTTTAAATTTGTAACAAAATCATCAAATACCTTTTCCTTAATTAAATGGGGTACATTTTCCATTGACACTATATCTGGGTTACACTCACTAATTAAATTAATCTAAAGGGATATTTCATCGCAACTTTTTTACAATCGTCGCGACTTTATTTTAAACATCGCATCTTTTTTATAAACATCGCAACTTTATTTCAAAACTACACATAGTGTGAAAAGTTAATAAAGTTGTGAACTGATTCTTGAATAAAAGCACATTTATGAACTAAATGATTAATAAAGTAATAATAATGTTATAAACTAAAAATACAATAATTCCCTTTACTTAAAACCAATTATAAATAATAAAGTTGTAAACTGAGGAATATTGGAGCGCTTAAATAAATTTTTTCAGACTATTTATACTACACCACTGAAAATAAAAAATCGTATTTAAGGTTACTCTGTAACATTAAAGACAAGTAATTGTAAATGATGTTTTATTTCATCATAACTTGTTTATAATGTTACACACATTATTAAAATGTACATTACTAAATTCAATTTTAGTAGCAGTTGGAGTACAGGAATGATATGGCAATACATAACATTGAGTTTGCTGTAAACAAAAAGAACTCATTTTGATCAAAATAGGTTCTTCTGTTTTGTCTTAATATTTCTTCATTTTTCTAAATTTCATGTACCAACATTACTTTTACCTTCACAAGCTTTTTCAATAGTAGAGAAGATTTCGGATATTGTTGCAAATAATTCAGACAAACTAAAATCATATGTATATTTATCAACATAATCCCAGTCTCCATGAGCAAAAGCATTGCGAATTTTTTTGTATCTCTTGATTAAATCTAAAATTTCGAATTCAATTGTAAAGTTAATATTGCATTCGTCTCTCAAATATTTTATGTATGCACCAATTTTCTCTCTCTTAGGTATTCTCAACTCAACTTGGTTGTCTTTATATGCTAAACATAATGACTTAAGGCTTTTTTCAAGAAAAGAGAATATCAAAATAACACAGTTGATTTGGACATTGAACATTGTATGTAATCCCATTTGGGAATTTCGAATTCCTCAAGTCCCATTACGACATCCTGGGGATCATAAAACTCTCTAAATTCCTCCGGCACTTTAACATTACTTTTTCCTGCTTTGAAATCTCTGAGTTCTTGATCTAAATTATTTAGTTTGTCTTTTACTGATGATAGACATAACACACAATAGTCATTAAGGTCCTTCATTTCTTCCTCTATTATTACAAATTGTGAAAGGTCGCTATGTGAAAAATAAAGATACTCTAAGTCCTTCGACTCTTCAAGATAAAAATAATCTGACCATACTAATCCATCATATTTCTCCAACAACTATCACCTCACATTTAATGTTTGCTTTGGTATGTAACGATGCCCCACTTCTAACAAATACATTTAAATGATATGTATAAAATTAAAAAGCATCGCGTTCTACGAATTACCAATAATCCTAATACTGATCTTAATATAAATAAATCCACAACTATTTAACACTATGAAAATAAAAGAAGGCATAGTTAATGATAATAAAGTTATTTAATTTTGATATTAAAATATGAGAGCCTTGCTACATTTTATTGTAGTAAGGCTCTTTAAAGTTGTATAATTTCCATCCAATTCCGATACAAAAAGAAACGTCATTCAATAGCCTTTCTTGTTCTACTAAACTGCCCCGTTAGCCATCCATGTCGCGTACAATCAACACTACACCACAGAAAATGAAAGATTATTACGTTCTTTCATGGGAGAATAGTATTAATTGGTCAGAACGCTCTTTTAGTTAAAGTACATTTTTCACAATCTTCTTAGTAATATTAACATAAATATCCAATAAACAAATCATCTCACCTCTATGAAGTCTATAGAAGTGAGATAATTTTAATCGAACTAGATTACTTTATCTTAAAAGCTATATTAAAACTATTAAGCAAGCTGAATACATGCAAAATAAATTAATTCACTTCTTAATTTTGGCCAAATATCATTATATAAGTGTTTGGTATGAGAATGTATCTCTTCGCTTAATTCCCCTAAGTTATTTTCTTCAGATAAGATACTTTCATCGAAGTATCCAGTTTCTACTAAATATTGATTAATCAATATTTCAAATGGTTTTACTAATTTCAATATTTCTTCAAGTGTAATCTGTTGACCATAATAAGTATTATAGACTTTGATATAAACACGTAGTATTTCATTTAGGCGCATTCTCATAGGGATATATTTTGCTTTTGACAGATCTTTTTGTTGTCTCTTTGCACCTATTCCTTGAAGTGACATTGAAATAATATTAGAAGTTATCGATAATAAAGGTAAATGATGTGTTGTTGGAATTACTGACTTAAAGCGGTCTATATATGTTTTATCCATAGTGTAGCAGTTTAACAATGCACTAAGCATATTCGTTGCTGCAAAAGAGTCGGCATCAATTTCCAACATTTGGTACTGTTGAGCAGTTATACCGTTAACAATCTCTCCTTCATTCAAATTCATATTTAAGCTAAATTCGTCATGTTTTGAATTAACGGATTGTAGATATGCTGAGTGACCGCTCATGATGTGTCCTAACTCATGTAAAAAAACAAATTTCAATGATAAGTACACATAAAAATCAGCTAATGTCTTTGCCTCATTTTCGTCATATACACAATCTTCTACATATTCTACTGGATATTTAGCCATTTGAACGAATCTAGGATTCTTCTCTGTTAAAACGGAATGATAAAAATCGTATATTTTTATGAATACACCTTTATTGATGGAAATAATAGATTTTTTTTCTGACTTCATGTACTTCGCACTGGCGTTAAACTCTAAAGCATTGTTTATTCTAATTTCAATGTCTAAATTATGTTCTTTGATAATTTGTTCCCATTCGGGTAGATGATTATTAATAATAATATCAATGTTATTTACCAATTTCTATCTTCCTATCTATTAGTTTATATTTTTATCCCTCTTGTTGCTTAATAAAAAGCATCTGGAAGTTGAAATTACAATTTGAGATACCTTCCGATTTCATCCTTTGAGATTTCAATTATTTTATAACTTTTTTAATTTCACGCCCATATCTACACCTCTAATTTAAAATTTTTTTATATCGCAGTTTTCATTTGCACCTTAAAATTAACTGATAATGATGATTTGAAGGATACGCTTCTTCAACTAAACTGCCCCGTTAGCACAATAAGAAAAAAAGAGCTGTCTAAGCAGCTCAACAATCTTCAAGTAAAGCCCCTGTTAGTGAAATAAACTGCATTATTACTTCACAAAAACTCTTATAGCCTAAATTAAGAAATTTCATTTTGACTCTACCTATTAAATATTAGTACGATTTATGCGAATAATTAACAACTTCCCATTTTCTCTATTTCATATCGTGGGTTTTCATTTTATCCAGTTCCTTTTTTCTTTTCTCGTGTAGATACTTTCTACCTCCATTCCATTCTGCACATAGGAAAAGTATCCCTAATAATAGATAAAGGATAAAGCCCATATTACTTTCAATATGATTCGTTATAAACAGCCATGTCAAAAATACAGTATATGCTACTGGTAAGATTGCTCCCCAATAGATATTGTTCCTAGTTGAAAAGAAGAATTGAACAGCTAAAATACCAGCAATTATAAAAACCCCGTAAATACCAAATGACATTACTTCTCATCTCTTTCTTGTTTATATTTTTCAATAATCAATTTTGCATCTTCTACACTTATGCGATCATCAATCGACAGGCTCTTGATAAATTTAATAAATCCCTCGTTTTCTACGGCATCATTCATTTTTATTTTATTGATTAATCTATCAAGTTTAAGTCTTACTGTTGGATACGATACCTCATAAACCTTTGCAATCTCTTTTAAAGAACCTGAATGAAGTACTAAGTTTTTAACAAACTCTAAATCCTCATTTTCCAAGACTAAAATCCAGTTTGGAATATTGTTAATATCCACGGTTATGCCCTCCATTTATTTTTGTTAATATAAGCTTAACATAAATATAAATAATGTAAAATATTTTTTAACTTTATTAAAAATAATATGTTGGTTTTGTTTAATTATTTATAAAACAAAAAGAGTTCATTTGAATTAAATTCCTCAAATGGACTCTTTCTTTATCAACTCAACTATTGCTTTTTTAAAATTTAAAAAATTTTTTTTGGTGCGTTCCTCAACTGAATCACCCGTTAGCTATCCATGCCGGACAAAATCATCGCTACACCCGTAATTATTGGTTTGAATTGAATATCAAATTTATTGTCATAATAATCTTAGTAAAGGAGGTAACTATATGTTATGTTCATCAACCAATTTTTGTATGTACTGTTTTATTTCTTCTACTCCTCCTTTCCCCCCCACTCTAATATAATTTCTAAGATGTGCAGCATCTGCTAACTTAAAAAATGAAACTTCCTCGTCTTTAAATTTTACATCGAGAACATTTCTAACTTTTCGCTTTCTAAATTCATTAGTAGACTCTTCGATTGATTCTATATAAGTTGAAGTTAATGGGTATTTTTCTTTAAAATAACCAAAGTCACCCCATAAACCTAACTTGGTAAGTAATTTGGTTTTTGTTTTTCTTAATAACTTATTTCTACCTTTTTCGAAATCTAACCAGTTAGAAATGATTTTCTTTGTTTTATTTAATAAGTCATAATCTTCTTCTATAGAATAATCTTTCTAACATAATTCCTTTTTTTAATTTTTGGTGAGTTTGCTTCTAACCATTCATTATCATACTTTCTAAGCCACGTATATACTGCCCTATTTGTATTATTTAATTCATTTCGATAATATTTTGGATGTTTCGCTCGTAAATCTAGCCAGATTTCCTTATACTCACTAGTTTTTTTATTTACCTTTTTATTTTTCTCTTCTTCCTTTAAATCGGTTTTAGTGAGCTTTTTTCGATCTCTTAAAATCTTACTAACCGTTGGTCTCGACATTTTTATGATATTGGAAATTTCTGTTATTGTTAGTTTATGTTCAATTAAGTCATTAAATTTTTGTTCCCATATATGACCTTTCTGCATTATTCTATTGTTAAAATACTTAATGTCTAAGGGTGATTGTTCCCATGCACGTACTCGGTAAATGAATCCGCAACTGCACTTCATATCACCCTGAATAGTTCTATTTAATCCATGCACACTTACATCTACTTTTTTTACAACCTTCTTTAGATAATGGTCTGCTAAAGGATTCATACATATCCAGGGACCAGTTCCGAAAGGCTTGTACAAGTATTCATTTTCATAAAAGTCTCGAGCAGATCCCGATAAAAGCCGCATTAATAATAAATGCCTTATTGGATGCAAATTGTTAACAATTTTATTACTAGTAAATTTAGGTAGCCAAGAAGAGTTATTCAAATCAGAATTCAATATTTCTAGAAACTCAGGTGGATAATAACTCGTCATTAAACTTTTTAATCTATTTTCTCTTTGTAAAACAGGATAAGCTATTCCTTTGATTTCCATTAGAGTTACATATTTTTCGTAATAGTACTCTTCAGGAAAAGCATCAAAATTTTTTTCTAATAAGTATTCTACATCCTCTGCTAAATTTAATAACGAGGTTAAAACATATTCATTATAATTTTTTTGCATTTTGTAACTTTCTTCTATTTTCGGCAAGTAAAAATTAATTTCTTTATTATTCCGTATATTAATAAAATGTTCACTTAAAGCTTTACGATGATACGTACAGACATATATACCTGGCATTTGATGAACTCTATTCCAATACCCCTCACCATACTCTTCCAATTGTTCTTTTAAACATTCGGAACAATAGTATAAATGTTCCTTTGATTTTACATCCTTTTCTGTGTTTCCGAACAAGTTACTTTTTTGTCCCTTAAAATCACTCTTTTTTAAGTTCTCAATCCATTCTAACTTTCGGAAAGGTTTTATAATGGGAATTATCGTATGATATTGGATAAAGTAATCTTTTGAATAAAGATTTGAAAATTTTTTTATTTTAGATATTAAATTGTCTATTCCCATTGGTACGTCAAAATTAATACGCTTAGTCGTTCCTGAAAGTTCTCTTAAGGTACTTGAAGCAGCTATATCGGTACTGTAAGAGTGATATCGTGCTAACAAACTATAATACAATTCATTTTCATATGGTTCTGGGAAATATACGATCATGTTTTTAACCTCTAGTAATATTTTTTGCTAAACTATCTCACTCGTACTATTGAGATGTATAAATATAAATGTTTTAGAAGATAATTCTTGAAATATTGCTCTAATCTACATTCCACTAAAATTTAATTTGCTAACTTCTTTTTTCCATTAAAATTGTATCATGCCATTTCCCATGTAACTGAGCTATTTTTTCTCTCATACCAACTTCTCTAAAGCCCATCTTTTTATGTAATTGAATACTTGAGGTATTGATTGCAAAAATAGATGATTGGAGCGTCCAAAAACCTACATTTTCACTCTCCTCAAATAACTTGCCAAACAACTTTGATGCAATCCCTTTTCCTTTACTATCATTCGATATATATATACTTACTTCGCCAACTCCACTATAAACCTCTCGCTCAGATACAGGTGAAATTGAAATCCAACCAACTACTCTATTGTCACTTCTGCTACAAAGCGTAAAATTGCATGATGTGCTTCATCCCATACTCGTTCACTTGGTACATTTGTTTCAAAAGTGGCCATTCCAGTTTCGATTCCTTCTTTATAGATCTTTAATACCTCTGCTAAATCTTTTCGTTCCATCTTACGAATAAATAATGTGTTCATTCAATTCCCCCTTACTATGTTCAAAAGGACTGCTAGCTTTCGCTAACAGTCAATTAAATAAACCTTAATTATACTTCTTTTTTCTTATCCCAAATAACATATATGATAAATGCTATAGGTCCAGTTAAAAAAACAAAAATTAACCATATTAAAAAATGTTGCTTACTAATTTTATTTTTCAGATATTCAAGTGTAAAATATGAAAGCATTAAAATAATTAATAAATATATTCCCACTATAAATAGCTGATCAAACAAACATATCCCCCATTCCAATTAACAACATGTATTTGATTGATTAACAAGATTAATACTACATACGCCTGTTTCTGGCAATTCCAATTCCACACGTTTCGATGCTTCTTCATCGCCAGATAAATAAGCTGTTATTGAACGGATTTGTTCATAGCCTGTTGCCATTAAAAATGTTGGTGCGCGTCCATAACTTTTTGCACCGACAATATAGAAGTCCTTTTCTGGTTGTCGTAGTATTTCTTCTCCATGCGCTCTTACTGTTCCGCAACTATGCTCATTAGGGTCAATTAGTGGTGCTAATGCTTGCACACTTTCTGTTGCTGTATCAATGGATAGACGCAATTCACTGTTCATTGTAAAATCAGGACGATTTCCTGCATTAACAATAAGTTCATCGAATCCAGTTAATACTTTCTGTTCTCCTTTTAAAGTGCCAACAATATTAATGTTTTCTTCTTTTTTAACCTGCGAAATATAGAAAGGTGTTACTACCTCAACCTTACCTGTATCTACTAATTCATGAATGCGTTTACCGAGCGCTCCACGTGCTGCCAATGCATCTTTTTCTTCGCCACCATAGGCTTCTTCTACAGATCTTTTACGCATAATCCACACGAGCTTTGTTGAAGGATTTTCTTTTTGTAATTCAGCCAGAGCTAATAAGGTATTGATAGCTGAATGGCCACCACCAATAACAGCAATCTTCTTATTTGCATATCTCTTAGGATTCGTATTTATATCTGGAATACCATACTCAATGTGATCTGCTAATGCTTTCTCATTTTTCAGCCAAACACCTGTAGAATTTGCTGGGTTTGGGTTCCCCCATGTTCCTGCTGCATCAATAACTGCTTTTGCCTCAATAATATCGATGTCATCCTCTTTTTCAACATAAATATTAAAGGACTGATTTAATCGATTTTTTGATTTCATTTTATCATTTAATTGTCGTGAAATACCTACTACTTTTGAGTTCAATCGGATACTTGATTTTATTTGTATTAACTCTGACAAAGGTTTTAAATAAAGATCAATTAACTCATGCCCTGTAGGTATTGTTTCTAAGTTAGGTTCTACCCAATCAGACCCCTCTAATAATGATTTAGCAGCTTTATTGATGTTATAACGCCATGGGGAAAATAATGTGACATGCCCCCAAGTACGAATATTGTGTGCTATTTCATTGCCAGCTTCAAGTAAAATAAATGTCTGGTTTTGCTCTACTAAATGAGCAGCAGCAGCTAACCCGATTGGACCTGCACCAATAATGACAATCGGTAAATTCTTATTTGAATTGCTGACAGTCTCCTGTGTTTCAATGTCCTTAGCAGTAGTACAACAAGAATCAGTTTGTTTGATTACTTTTAGTGTTTTCATATTAACTTCTCCTCTTTTATTCTTTATATAAGCATTCACTTATATAAAATGTATTTTTTACGTCTAGCAGTAAGCTAGACGTAATGTATTTAAGTTTTGTGAATGTAATTAACATACTTCCATATCACACATTGTTTTATCAATTTCTTTTATAGCTTTTTCGAATTGTAACCATGTAGAAGGGCCGTAGCGCTTCATATCCCCTTTAAAGAAGAAATCAAAAGTATATTCTTTAGCCTGTTTTATTGTATACTCTCTACTATTCATAATTAACTTTAAGTAAGCGATAAAGTATTCTTTAGTTAATGCGCTAGCATGATTTACTGTCATTATTGTATCCTCCATTCAACGGATTGAATAATTGCTAAGACAGACAGTATATTTAGGATCACTCGTTAGCAAGATGTCGGAGAGTATCCTACCAGTACTAACCCGAGTTCACCATTCTCTTCTTCTGCATGGATCGTAACATCTGTTAATTGTGGTGCAATATCAGGATGAATTGCGACTTCGATACCTTCAATTGTTTGAATTGCATCTTCTGCTGCTGGTGCTTCTAAGCCTACACCTAAATTAACACCACAGCAGCCTGCAATACCAAAGAAACGAAGCGTTTTAACCTCTGAATCAGCTAATACCTGTTCTAAATAATTTTTACCTTCTGGACTCATTTTCATTTGATTTTCTCTCCTTTTAATTCATGTAAGCCTTGTGTTCCAACCGGTGGCGTTTTTACCCATGGAATGGCCACGAATTGATTATTGCTGATGGATTTAACTTCGACTAGCCATTTCGTTTCAGCTTGTTGTTTTTGAATTAATGTTGGACTTGTTGTGTAGATAGATGAAAATGTCTGGTTGACTACCCACCAATCAACTGATAATCCAGCACGCTGTAAATCTTCTTGTAAGCGCGAAGCTTCATAAACAGGTGTTGCTTCAGGAAGAGTTACAATGGCAACACT
Organism: Lysinibacillus parviboronicapiens; assembly: GCF_003049575.1. Classification (GTDB taxonomy): domain Bacteria; phylum Bacillota; class Bacilli; order Bacillales_A; family Planococcaceae; genus Lysinibacillus; species Lysinibacillus parviboronicapiens. The sequence goes on from NZ_PYWI01000039.1 coordinate 23,731, forward strand.
CGTATAAGAGGCATCACGCAACCTTGGTAACAGGTTAGAAACAGCTAGAGGAATATCCCCTTGTGAACGGCTTATTTCCCGATGATAAGCTTCTGTTGCATCTAATAACAGCAACGTATGCCCTGTTGGTGCAGTATCAATAATAATGACTTCATCTTGATGATTTTCTACAACGTTAGCAAATGCTCGGAATACAGCTATTTCCTCTGTACAAGGAGAAGCCAAATCCTCTTTCACAAATGCTAAACCTTCTTCGTTCATCGTTTTACTTGCCTGTGCAAGGACTTCAGCTTCATAGTTTGCAACTTCTACTTTCGGATCTATTCGACTTATCGTTAAATTTTTGACTTGTTCGTCACCGAATGTCCAATTTAAATGCGCAGCAGGATCTGTTGTAGTTAAATGTACAGGAGTACCCTCTTCCGCTAATCGTAAGGCAATATAAGAAGCAACCGTTGTTTTACCAACCCCGCCTTTACCCATCGTAAAAATCAGTTTCGGTTTACGTTCTAAATAATCAGCAATCATTTCTTCCACTTCAGAAATCTTAGTTCCTTCGCTTGATTCATTTGTATGTGTAATTTCTTGATTGGTCATCCATGCTTGCATACGCGGAATACTTGATAATGAGTACGGTACAAACGGTAAGTAGAAATGTTCAAATCGATTTAGTTCTTCTGGAATTCTGGCTAATGCATCCGATTGACGCGCAATGAAAGCCTCTTCAATATGATCAGTAGAATTGACATTACGCATATATCCATTAATTAATAAAGTCTGATTTTGAATACCAATTTCAAATAACTCGTGAGAGGCACGTGCTGCTTCTTTTAAAGGATTTTCTTCAGGGCGTGTCACTAACATTAACGTTGTTTGGTTAGCATCTTTTAAACGATCAACAGCCTCTTTATAGACTTCTCGTTGTGGTTCTAGCCCTTTTAAAGGTCCTAAACATGAAGTGCCAGTCGTGTTTTCATCTAGAAACGTAGACCATGCAGAAGGTAGTTGTAATAAGCGTAACGTATGTCCTGTTGGTGCTGTATCAAACACGACAGTGTCAAAATTTCCAATCACTGAAGTATCAGTCAATAGTGTTGCGAATTCATTAAAAGCAGCAATTTCTACTGTACATGCTCCAGAAAGCTGTTCCTCCATATTTTGTAGTACTACATCAGGGAGTTTCCCACGGTACGGACCTACCATTTGCTCTTTGTAATGTTGTGCTGCTTGTTCAGGGTCTAAATTTATCGCAAATAAATTGTCTATGCCTTCAATCTTTGTTGGACTATTAGAAAGCGTTTGACCAAAAATATCTTGTAAGTTGGATGCGGGATCTGTACTAATTAAAAGTACCTTTTTCCCCTCACTTGCAATGGCTATTGATAGGCTACATGCAACAGATGTTTTTCCTACGCCTCCCTTCCCCGTAAAAAACAGGAACGGGGTGTTAGGGAATTGACTTCTTGTAAAGCGTTCCATTTTAGGCATCTCCTTTTAGTGACAAACGTACTTTCGGCTTTTGTAATAGTTCTTTTTCTGAAAGCCCTGACCACTGTGAAAATTGCTCATTTGTTGGATATTGCCCTTTACAAAGCAATTCTCCATCCACAAACGTTGCAGGTAAGGCATCCATTCCTTCTGCCATTAAAAGTTGATTGATTGTTTCGTTTTCTACAAAAGTATTTGGTTCGTCAGTCAGATTAAATCGTTCAGCTTCAAAGTTGGTTTTCTTTAAATTATTCATTATAAATGACATACGCAATAATTCTGGGTCTATAGAAGGTCCACATAAGCCTGTAGAACAGCACATTGCTGGCTCATAGATATGAATTTTTTTCAATTTACTTCAGCTCCTCGGCTACAAATTTTTCAATACGTTTTCCTATAGCATCACGAACGTTTTGGAAAACTGCCCACTTTTCTTCTTCTGAACCGGACGCTTTCGCTGGATCTTCAAATCCCCAATGTTCACGACGAATATGAGGTGGCGTCATCGGACATTTATCAGCGGCATCCCCGCATAACGTAACGACTAATGTTGCATTGTTTAATGTCTCAAATTCAATTAAATCTGATGTATGATTTGAAATATCAACCTCTACCTCCGCCATCGCTTTAATAGCATTTGGATTTACTCCATGTGCCTCAATCCCAGCACTTTGTACAATCCAATTAGCAGGCAATAATTTTCTAGCCCATCCTTCAGCCATTTGACTACGGCATGAGTTCCCTGTACACAAGAAATAAAGTGTATTTGTCATAAGTATTGCTCCTTATAATTTAATGATTTTAAAGTATTTTTTCTGCCAACGTAAGGCAACCCACACAAGTCCTATGAGTACGGGTACTTCTACAAGAGGACCGATAACAGCGGCGAATGCTACGCCACTATGAAGGCCAAATACACCAACTGC
>NZ_PYWI01000003.1 GCF_003049575.1 Lysinibacillus parviboronicapiens
ATAAGTACCCCAAATTCCCTTTTAAATACTCTTGAACAATCTTTAATTTAAAACCTTGGCTATATTTCGCCATACAAAAACACCCCAAAAGTTAGATTTATTACTCTAACTTTTGGGGTGCAGCACCCAATTGATGGTCTCTATTTTCCTTAAATTTGTCCGCTATTGCCATTTCCGAATTGTTGTTGTCGATTAATACGGATAACTTCTTTCCAAGTATCGCGGAATTCCGTCACCAAACCTTCAACTTCTTCAATAATAGCTACATCACTTTGAATATTGGCCTCTATTAAACGGCGATTCATATATTCATAGAGGGCAAACATATTTTTTGACACTTCTATGTCCATATTGAGTGTTGCCATGAGCTCGCTAATGATGGCCTGTGCTTTTAGTAGATTTGTATTTTTTTCTTGGACATCTTTTTCTTGTATTGCAAGTTTTGCTTTGTGCAAGAACTTTAAACATCCATTATAAAGCATTAACGTAAGCTCACCAGGTGACGCAGTAGTAACACTGTTTTGCTTGTACGCGTTTTGGGCTGTTAAATTTGCTGCCAATAAAGGACAACTCCTTTTAAAGGTTACTTATTTACTATTTTAAACCATTTATCGAAGAAAAGCTAATAGGTATTTGTTAATTCTTTTTGTCATAATACATTCCGTCCATTGTGCGAACATTGCTATATGGATTAAAGTATTGTTCTTCACTTTTTTTCGTTTTTTGTAGATTTGCCATATCCTGCTTTACAGCGTCCATGACAACAGCCAATCGTTGTTTAATACCTTTGTCTAATTCAAGCAAGGTGTTATGAACACGATTTTGAGCATCGAACTTAAAGTTCTCTTCCTGCAAGCGTTTAATAATAATTCCACGCTTATCCAACATTACATTAATGTTGTCAATGTAGCTATCACGTTCTTCACTATTTGGGATTTCCCCTAAAAGTTTATATAGATTAGCAGAAACCTGCAATAGTTGTTCTGTTGGTTGCATATAATTCTCCTACTCTAGCTTTATTAAAAGCCTTATGCTCCTAATCCTTGCATGAACATACTTGATTGCGAATTTGCTTTATTTATAGCTTGTTCCATGGCTGAGAATTGCTTCCAGTAGCGTGCTTCAATATTTTTAAGTTTTTCTTGCCAAGTATCTATGCGTTTATTTGTATCTACTATGTTTTTACCGATTGAGTAGGTTTGCTCTGTAGCTGACGTACGCCCCGCTTTTTTCTCTATATCAATCTTAAAACTATCCATAGTACTACGTAGTTTTTGCAAGTAGCCTCGTGTATCTGCTTCTTTAGTGGAAATGTTCCCGTCTTTATCAGTTACTGTAATCGTATCTTTTTGTTTACCGTCGAGATTTGAGAATAATGCTGCTACTGCATCTGGATCTTCTTCAAGAGCCTTTTGTAGTTTCTTTTCGTCAATTTCTAATTGACCACCATCATTATAGTTCTTAGTTGTCGTAATGCCTACATTAAAGAGTGTATTAAATTTTTGATTTGAAACGGCTGGATTTGCTTCGTAAACCAATGCACGCATACTAGCAAGTCCACTTCTTAAAATAGTATCGCTACGTAATAATCCACTTTTTGCCTTTTCTTCCCAAAGCTTAATCTCGTTTTCTGACATATCTTTTCTTTGTTCATCAGTTAAAGGTGCAAAGGAACGATATTTTGTTTCTTTAGTTTGTTCGCTCAAATCCTTAATTAAGCCATTGTAAGTAGTAACAAATTCTTTAATTTTATTCATCATTTCATCAACGTTGGTAGTAGATGTAATGGTAACTGGAGAAACTGTCGATGGATCAGCAGTTATTTGTGGGGGCGCTGTTGCAGTTGCTACATGATTTAAATAGGCTGCCTCAAAGTCTCCATCACTTTCCTTATAAATATTTTCTTTATATAATTGTTTATAGTTTGCTTCTGCATTGGCATTTCTTGTTATAGCAGCTTTATAGGCAGAATCGGCTTGGTCCATCTCAGTTCTAGCTGTTGTTAATTTGATTTGCGCATCGGCTACTACTGATAAGTTCTCGATTTCAGGTCCACTTAAACTTTGTAAAGCCTCAAGTGTTCCCTTGTCTAATGACTTTAACTTCTCTTTTAAAGGCCCTTCTGGTAAATCAGCAAATGGATCTTCTACTGATAAATCCCGACCTGTAAGTGCAGTTGCAATATCTGCACCTAAACCGGAAAGGTCTTTTAAAACTTGCTTATTCAAAACATTAAAAGTTTTTTCTAATTTTGCAACATCAGATATTGCATTAAAATCTGCCTCTGTTAACTCGGAAATTTCTTTTAAATCACCAAATTCTATTTTGCCTAGTGCATCTTTTAAAGCTGGAGGGAAACCATCTGCTTCAGTAAGATTTGCAATTGCTGTTCTTGCAGCTTCTTCATCCGTGAAATCTATTTCTGCCAGCTTCGTAACTTGATTGTAATTTAGTTCTGCTAGAAGTGGTCTAGTTTCCAAAGCCAGTTCCGAATAAAGTACCTTTTGAGCATCATTTAAACTACTCGATAAGCTAGCTTTTGCTAGATTATAAACATCTGTAGCGTCAGCATGAGCCTGCTTTTTTGTATCAAAAGTTGATTCTTTGGCAGATAAATCGGTTGCAGCATTTTTTCTTTCATTAAATGACAACGTTAACAAAGAATTTATCGTACCACCCGCGTTAAACGTTTCTTTTAACGTGACATTGTAGCCAGAAATAGTAAATGTATTTGAAGAACGTTCAGTCGCTATACCATTCACTTGGAACATCGCATTTTTACCGCCACTTGCTAAATCACCAGAAGTCTTTCCATTAAGCGATGTATATCCAAGCTTACCAAAAATATCTGCTCCAGCAGTTACTTGAACCTCAGCTCCATTTTTATTATCACCTGTATTCTTTGCAGTAATAGATAGGCGACCATTTTCAAATAATGCACTAACACCCGCATTACTATCGTTAATTTTTTCCACAAACTTCGATATTGTCATGGATTCATCAATAACAATATCAGTACCCTCTGTTGGCATTGTTCCGTCTGGTTTAATAGCGTTTAGCTTTATTACACCGTTGCTGATGCCAAGTTCACTTAACTTCGTATTGGCAGTAGCATTAATTTGATCACCGAGGCCTCGCGCTGCAGATGCAAGTTGTGATACACCTTCAAGTGCTAGCGTGCCAGAAGCACTGGGTGTTGCTGTAGCAGAAGCATATGTGCTGTTGGAAACTGCAGCTGTTTTTGATTTCATACTTTTTAAAATTAAATTGTCTGCAATATACTTATCAAATGTTTGAAGTTTTGTATTAATTCCTCGATACGCATCTCGTTGCCATTCATACATAGTTTTTTTCTGTTGTAATTTGATAAGAGGTGATTTTTCAGCTTGCATTAACTTTGCTACTAAAGCATCAATATCCATCCCTGAGGCTAAACCGCCAATTCTGTTTACCATATCTTGTTCCTCCTAATTTATCCTTAAATTTTTTCGTCTACAATCATACCTAAAAGTTTTTGCATTTCATAAAATGCATCTAATAGTTTTCTAGGTGGTATTTCTTTCACAACTTGTTCTGTTTGCGCATCTACCACTTGTACAAAATAACGATCTAAGCCATCATGCAGTACGAATTTCGAAGAACTATGATTTATTTGCAAAAATTCGTTCACTATTTCTACAGCTTGTTGTAATTTTTCTTTTGATATTTCTTGCTCTTCTGGTGCAATATTTTGTTTTTCAACTTTTTGCTTAGTGACAGTAGGCTCTGTTGTCACTTCTAAGCTTGCCACCCTCATATTATTTGAAGCAGTAGATGTCTCTATTGTTTGTCCTTGCGTTGCAATACGCATCCTATCCAACCCCCTAAACATTTCATGTACTTATGTGTATTATCGGAAGTATTTTGTGAAATTTCACTTTTAAAGAAAATCGAATAAAAATTATAGTCTACTAGATTTTGAAAAATTCTTTTTATCCACTAAAAAGCGACATTCCGTTTACGATAACGGAATGTCGCTTTTATATAAAAATGCTTTTCACAACGAAACAAAATTAAGGAAAACATTTCTATTTAATAAGAAAAATGTAAAATATTAGTTTTATATTGAAATATACCTCGGTATCATTGAATTTGAATTATTTATATAAAAAGTCTAAATGCTTGAAAATTTATTGTCTCTTTATTTTATATATTACTTTTCTATACTTTATTTATGTAATATATTTTTTAATATTTCAATTACATCATTAACATCAGATTTCTCCATATCAGGAAATATCGGTAATGTTAATGCACCTTGATACCAATTCTCCGCTACTTTACATATTTGTTTACCATACCCGAGCTGTTGGTAATAAGGATGCCAATAAACAGGGATATAATGCACATGGACGCCAATATTACATGTTCGCATTTCATTAAATATTTCTTTTCGAGTTTTTTTTAATACGGTTTGGTCCAGCTGAATCATGTACAAATGCCAACCTGATTTTGTTTCATCTAACTGTTTTGGTATTATTACACCAGAAAATTGATCTAGTGCATCATTGTACATCTCAGCTATTTCACGGCGACTATTAATAAATTTATCTATTTTTTTCATTTGCGATAACCCTAATGCTGCTTGCATATCTGTCATACGATAATTGAAACCAAGGTCAGTCATCTCATAATACCAATCACCTAGTTCCTCTGCATAAGGTGTTTTAGATATTCCATGACTACGGAAAATCTTTAATTTTTCATAATATTCTTCAGAGTTAGTAGTGATTACTCCGCCTTCTGCAGTGGTAATTGGTTTCACTGGATGAAAACTAAACATCGTCATATGTGCTTGTGAACCAACTTTACGACCTTTATAGCTAGCTCCAAATGAATGGGCGCCGTCTTCTATTACAATAAGTTTATGTTCCTCTGCAATAGTCATTATTTCGTCTAAGTTTACCGGTTGTCCAGTAAAATCCACGGGTATAATAGCCTTTGTCTTAGAGGTAATGTTCTTCTTGATTTCCTTTGGATCAATATTATAAGTTTGTGAGTCTATATCTGCAAATACAGGTGTTCCACCGCAATACAAAACTGCATTCGATGTCGCAGCAAAAGTTATTGGCGTTGTAATAACTTCATCACCTGCCCCAATACCTGCAGCATAACAAGCGCCGTGTAAGGCAGCAGTGCCATTAGAAAATGCTACTGCATACTTTGCACCTATGTAATCTGCTACTGATTGTTCAAATTCCTCAACTTTAGGTCCTTGCGTTAAAAAAGGCGACCGTAATGTTTCTACTACAGCCTCAATGTCAGCTTCATCAATTGACTGTTTTCCATATGATAAAAATGTTGAGCGCTTATTCATGCTATCAGTCCTTATAGTAATATATCAAAAGTTAAAGGTGTCCCTTTTAATACATCTATTTTTACTTTCTTTCCTACCACCAACTCGAAATATTTTGGTGCAAGTCCATATCCTGGGCGTACAACACGGACATTTTCTTTCGTTAATACATCACCAGCTTTTAACTCTTCTCCTATGTAGAGCGATCTGCGATATTCAAGCGATGGTTTTTCGACGTTTGTAGGCCCGTAGGAAATCGTTCCTAAACTTCTCCATGCTCGCTCTGTCTCCTCCACTAGCATTTTAAGTTCATGTGGTTCTAAAGAAAATGTTGAATCTACACCACCATCAGCACGCGATGTTGTAAAATGCTTCTCTATAACAACGGCACCTAATGTCACTGCAGCAATAGATACACCAATCCCCATCGTATGGTCAGATAACCCAATTTCTGTTCCAAACAATTCTTTCATATGACGGATGGTAGATATATTTGAGTTTTCCGGTGTTGCAGGGTATGTACTTGTACATTTCAATAAAACAATTTGTTCGTTTCCTTGAGATTTAACTGCTCGTACAGCTTCATCCAATTCAGCAATTGATGCCATTCCTGTTGAGATAATAATGGGCTTGCCAGTTGCTGCTACTTTTTTAATTAAAGGAATATCTACATTTTCAAAAGAAGCAATTTTATACGCAGGCACGTTTAAAGTTTCTAAAAAATCTACAGCCGTTTCATCAAATGGTGAACTAAAAGCAACCATCCCAAGTTCCTTACATCGATTAAAAATAGCTTCATGCCATTCCCAAGGAGTATATGCCTCTTTATATAAATTATAGAGAGATTGTCCTTTCCACAGGTTTATATCGCTTTCGATAAAAAATTCACCTGTATGGATATCCAAAGTCATCGTATCTGGTGTATATGTTTGTAATTTTACTGCATCTGCCCCAGCCTCTGCTGCTAGATCCACTATTTTTAATGCACGCTCAAGTGATTGATTGTGATTACCTGACATTTCAGCTATTATAAATGGTTTTTCCGTACGTCCAATCTTTTTATCACCTATTTGAATCATTCCGTTACCTCCAAAATTGCATCCAACCAAGATCTCGCCCCTCCTGATTGCTCCGTTAACTTTAAACCGGCATTGCGCATGTTTATCAATAATTCTTTTTTACCTTTTAAGGACCAAAGTAAATCTTTATACGTATCCGCAGTTACTTGTTCATGCCATCCTAAGTTCCATATTACGCCTAACTCTTCTGCAGTTTCTGTTGAAATACGTTGATTTTCTGCAACAATTGAACTTGATGAAGGTAAACCAACGAAGCAACGTTCCCAAGTAGCACTACCGCCAGCGCCTATAGAAAAATCTGCTTTTGCCATCAACGAAGCCAAATAATCTATTTGGCAATGAAAATGATAACCTTCCTTCATGCAAATATCTTTAATTTTAGTTTTATGAGGATTACTATTACCAACAACAACATCAACGCATTGGAAAATTTGATGTTGTGTTAATGCTGTTAAAACTTTCAATGTTTCACTTGTTGGATCACTACCACCCATAAAAATAAGAATGCGGTTAACTCCACTCATTTTATTCGGTAGGCTTTTTCTTTCTCGAATAAATTCTTCTCGCATAATTAAATATCTCGGCCCTAGTAATTTCACACAATGTGCTGGAACTAAGTCATCATAACGATGCTCATAGTTTGGAACAACATTTTGATCTAATAATAGATCACAGTCATGTATACGATTGGCCAAATCATCAATGACAACAATTTTTTTTACGAATGGTCGTATTTTCCTTTCCCATTCTCTATCAATATCATAATGATCGATAATACAAATATCTGCCTTTGTCATTTCAGTAATTACTACAAAACCTTTAGATTGAACAAATACTCGCATATCACCTGGTAACTCTTTCATCCAAAAGAACACTTCATGACCTTTTTTTCTAAGCTCAGTTGCAATGGTAAGGCAGCGCATCACATGACCACTACCAATCTTAAAAGAAGCATCTGTGCGAATGACAATATTCAATTTATATCACCGGCTTTTGTTCAATATGTGCATTTAGCTTTGCAACTTCAGGTGTACGTTTTAAGTAATCAATAATAGCTGCACTTGAGACAAGTGGATTATTAAAATATTCTGCCACTACTCGAATTAGCTCATAGTCAGGATCTGTATCCAATGTAATACGAAAATCTGGTGCTCGTCGGTTCTCTGGAACTTTATATGTGATTGCTGCAAACTGTTCCTTAAATTCATAGGCATAGTACGTTACATGTTCACGATGACGCTGTTCTTGACCTATTTCATTTATTTTCAGTAGCGAGTCATATGAAATTAACTCAACAGCTAAACCTCGTGGTAAATCACCATCTACTAACACAATATCCTTTCGCTCATTTGCCATAATAGCTATCATTTCAGAGGCCATTTCATAGTCTATAAACGGACAATCCGATGTCACACGCATTACATAATCAGGCTCATATTCATTCGCACAATCTACAAAGCGAGATAATACATCGTTCTCTGAACCACGGAAACATTGAATATTATGTTCTAAGCACCAAGAAGCAATTGCATCATCTTGTGGCGATAATGAAGTTGCAACAATGACTTCTTGCACGCCGTTAATTTGCAAACAGCGCTTTGTTACATACGTCAGTACATCTGACTCCCCTAGTGGTTTTAAAATCTTACCCGGAAGTCTGGTTGACCCCATTCTTGCTTGAATAATCACGATTGTTTTCAAATAATCACACCCTACGTTCACTTAGAAATTTCTCCTATATTGTTCCATTATCGACATGTATAGTTGTACCTGTAATCGACTTTGCTTGATCCGAAAGTAAAAAAAGGACTGTGCTTGCTACGCTTGAAATATCCGTTTCCTTTTTCAAAGATGTTCTTTTGTAAATACGTGCTTTTTGATCTTCTGTCAATGTTGTACTCATACTTGTTTCCATAAAACCTGGTACAACACAGTTAGAACGGATTCCTTTGCTCCCCCATTCCCTAGCAGTATTTTTAGAAAATGCCTCCATTGCTCCCTTAGATGCTGCGTACATGCTCAAACCTTTATATCCCGTATGAGCACTGATAGAGGATATATGCACGATTGAGCCCTGCGTTTTATGCAATAACATATCTCTAATCGCATACTTCGATAGATGCATAGCTGAAAATACATTCACTTGGAACATTGTCTGCAATTGTTGAACATTTAGGTTAGAAACAATATCGTCATATGCCATTGCTGAATTATTAACGAGTCCGTAAATCGGACCTATTTTACGAATCTTTTCCATATATAATGGCTTTATACCATCCACATCTGTTAAATCATAAGAAAGTGGTTTGAAACGGTCTGGGTATATTGCTAACAGCTCGCCCGCAGCATCTTCACTTGAACGGCTAATGCCAATAACGCCAAAGTCTGTTTCTGCCAATATTTGATGAACAATCTCTCTCCCGACTCCTCTTGAATCACCAGTCACAATAATCCATTTCATTTTCTGACCTTCTTTCCAGTTCGTGTACTAGGAAGTTCATCTACGAACTTAATAATCCGTGGAACTTTCCACTCTTGTAAATGTATAGATGCATATTGTTTTAATTCTTTTTTAAACTCTCTTTCATCTATTTCCTGATTTTTGATAACGTCCGCGACAAGTAGCTCGCCCGTAACACTATTCTTTTTAGACTTCACAAGAATATCGATAACACCCGGAACTTGCATTAATATATTTTCTACTTCGAGTGGATTCACTTTGTAGCCTCCTACATTAATCATATCCGATTGACGTGATTGGAATTTAAAATGTGTATCATCAACCATTTCAATAAGGTCTCCCGTGTGAAACCAATCATTAACCAGTGATAGTGACTCTGAATGTCCGAGTAAAGAGTGATGAATACATAATTCCTGTTGTGCAGTAATTTTCACCCACTGTTGATGTTCCGGGCTAATTTCAAAAGTATCATGCTGTGCTGTAAATAAACTACCTGCCTCTGTCGATGCATATATATTAATCATCTTAGCATTGGGAAAGACAGCTTTTAACTTATCTTCTAAAAGCAAATCGAATTTTTCCCCACCAAACGTCACTCTTTTGACCATTGCATACGTATTTCCATGTAAATAAGGAAGAACATTTCTATAAAATGTTGCCGTAGATGAAATATGAGTTATCTGAAATTCCTCAATTAAAGCTGGCACCTTTTTCATTGACTCATCAAAAATATAAATTAATGTGTTTTGGTTGAGAAATGCTTGGAAAAACACTTGCAACCCAGCCATATGAGTAGGATTATAGGCAAAAGCCCAAATATCATTGTCAAACTTCTTATGGATTTTTACGTTTCTTGTGAGTGTATGGAAAGTATGACTCATCTTTTTAGGGCGACCTGTCGTACCCGATGTATAAAGAGTTAATTGCCAGTTTTCTATATCTTTCACTCGTTGCATGATTTCATCTAGCTTTTGGAAATTGAGACGTTCTTTCATTTTTGTCTTCAACGTTAACGAATTTACATTAATACCCAATTCACTTATCTCATTTTCAGAAAAATCCCCATCTAACACTTCAATTGGATAGTCAAAAAGCAAACTGTGAACAATTCCTAAGAAAATATCATATGGGTGATTGTCCTTCACATATAGATAAGGAGATTCATTTTCCTTGTTGTTCAAATCCAATAGCAATTTCTCATAGGTATAGGCAATCTTATTATGTACTAAAAAAACTTTCTCCATATTATACGCCTTCGATTTTAGCAATGATTTCACCAATTGTTTGAACAATACCGTCTTCGAAAATATCTACATCAAACTCATCTTCAATTCGAACTGTTAATTCCGCTAACATGAAAGAATCTAAAGTTAAATCCTCTCTTAAATCCATAGAGGCTTCCAAAGATTCAATAGACTCATGCCCCGCTTCTTCTCGCATTTCATTAATGATTAATAGTAATTTATTCATGTATTTATTCTCCAATTCTAAGTTTCACTTTTCAAATTCGCATACATACTTTTGGAATTTATTTAGCTTTAGCCAATCTTCCTTTAAAAGCTCCAATAAATTCAAATCCGTATACGAACCATTTTTAAAAATATGATCTTTATATACACCAACCATTCGATAACCATGCAATAAATTCAACTTAATGACATTACTATTCCCTTTCATCACTTCTGCCGTGATTTTGTGAAAGTCATAAGTTGAAAATATATAATTATAAAAATATGGTGGTATAATGCCTCCATATAAACGATACTTTTCTTCGCCAATATAAAAGCCCCAGCTCGTTCTTTTATTCACATGATCTATATTATTTAAAGAAATTACGCCTACTGGTTTTTCCTTTATTTCTATTATCCAATAAGCATCAGTTTCAGAATTTGAAACCCTTCTATACCACACTCTCTGTTTATCCATATCTTTTTCAATATCTGTGTTCATAAATTGAGTGACATCTTCCTGCGTTCTCCATTCCAGAACTTGTTCAAGATGTTTTTCTCTAAGTTTAATAAAGCGAATCATTTAGAACCTCCATAAGTATTCGGTTTTCCACATATAATTATAGTTACTTTATCGGTAAAATAAACGCTTTTTCCATATCTTTAGCATAACAGAAAAAACGACCTTCAGTTGATTATTGAAAGTCGCTTTTCTCTTTTTTTCTTTTTATTAACGAATGGATTCCATTATCGCAGGCCAATCTTTTTCTAGTCTCACAATATCTTCTTCTACTATAGAGTCGCCCATTTGTACTTCAATTAGCTCTGTATCAGTCAATGCATAGAGACAATGCTTCGAACCAATTGGAATACTTAATACATCTCCAGGCAAAACCATTTTTGTTTCACCATCTTGGATAAAAATCGCATCTCCTGAAATAATGGTCCACACCTCCGAACGATTATTATGAAATTGATAACTTAAGTTTTTCCCCGCTTCAACACAAAGTCTTTTCGTTAAAACCTCGCGTCCTTCTTTTTTAGTAATATCAAGTACTCGATACCAGCCCCATCGACGTTCCTCGTACATTGGTCTTGAAAACAAACCATCATGTAGCATATCTTTCATCCGCGAACTTGCTGGTTTATCTGTTACTAAAATACCGTCCGCGCTAACAGCAACTACCGCATTTGAAATCCCAAGTACTTTAACAGGTAAATCAAGCTCATTTACAATATGGGTATTATAGCTATCCTCACTGAACCCTCCATTCCCAATAACCTGTTGTGACATCTCTTCCGTTAACGTATTCCAGGTGCCTAAGTCTTTCCAATATCCATCATAAGTTAAAGCAGTTATTTCATTTAGCTTTTCTACTACTTCATAATCAAAACTATTTTTCGGCAATATTGAAAACTGTTCCAATAATTCTTTATATGAATTAGAAAATCCATCTCTGCTTAGTTTATTTAATATTAAATTTAAAGGGAAAGCGAATACACCACTATTCCAATAAGCACCTTTACCAATTAACGCTTCCGCAACTTCTTCAGATGGTTTTTCGACAAAACGAGCAACTTGCATGTATTCCGTATATTGCTTTGGTATTAAATAACCATATTTAGAAGAAGGATATGTAGGTTTTATCCCTAATAAACCAATATCAGCATTGGTGGTCATAACAAGCTTTTCAAGTTCCTTCACCTGTTGATAAAAAGCAACATCGACAAAGGCGTCCACTGAAACTACTCCAACGACTTCATCTTCCTTCATCCCTAAAGCTGAATAAAGATATGTACATGCTAGTGCGATTGCCGGAAATGTATCACGTCTTTCTGGCTCTACGACAATTGGAATATCACCTAACTGATTGTGCAACATATCTACTTGTGAAGCATTCGTTGTCACAATCATGTCTTCCGCAGCAACAACCTCGGACAATTGACGATACACACGTTGCACCATCGACTCTAATTCACCAGTTTGCTCGTTTTTTAACACTTTAAGAAACTGCTTTGCACGTGAATCATTTGATAGTGGCCATAGTCTTGTACCCGATCCACCTGAAAGTAGAATAAGCTTCACTTTACTTCACCACATTTCTTTAATCTGTACTATATGATAGCAACACTGGTCTTAACTCACGCAAAGTAAATCTAAAAAGTGATTCATCTGTTTCACTATTCTCTATCAGCATCTTATTATGCTGTGCATCTAAATAACCTGGAAATAGCAACATAGCTTGTTCTATATTAGTAATCGCTTTTTCTTTATTGCCATTCATCGCATAAATAACACCTGAATTATTTAATGCTGCCCCATGGGTTACATCTGCAGCAAGTATTTTTTCATACTCAGCCAACGCTTCATCAAATTGTTTATCTTCAATATAAACAATAGATTTCAAGAAACAATAGGTCACATATTGCGATGAATCTTCTAAAACCCGAGTATTCTCTAATAGTACTTTACATTGTTTCCATTGCTTATAACGAATTAAAAACAAAGCAAAATCTAAACTATTTTTCTCCATTGTATACCTTCGTTTATAGAGCTTTTCTTTAATATAATCCAAACCATATTGATCCATTATTAGTTTTTCTGCATTATGTGAAGTCCTCATGCTAGAAGTTGTATTATTTGAATGACGTCTTATAAAAGAAAGAGGTCTATCAATATATTCAATTGAATAATCCCTATCTAATAGACGCACCCATAAATCAACATCTTCTACATACTTAATCTGCGTATTAAAACCATGCAATTCATTTAATTGTTTTTTATTCACTAATACACCTGAAGGAGAAATAATAGGATTTCTTATCAAAATATCGCAAAAACCTTCCGTTCCGCTTAATCGCTTACCTCTTAGTTGCGAGGAAATCACTTGAGAATGTTCGTCAATTTGATAACAAGCAGTATAAATTGCTGAAATATCTTCTGTTACTTCATTTATTTTAGCCAAATAAGTTTCAATTAAATCTTCAGAACATTCATCATCAGCATCTAAAAATAATATCCAGTTACCTGTTGCCTCATGAATACCATTATTTCTTGCTGTTGAAGCTCCAGTATTTTTTTGTGTATGCAAAACTATATTCGGTTCGTCATTTTGAATCTTTTGAACTACTTTACAGGTTTGATCGACACTGCCATCATCGATAATAATAATTTCATTCACATGTACAGTTTGCTTCAGTATGCTTTGAATAGCTTTTTCTATATATAATTCTGCATTAAATGTTGGTATTACAGCTGAAATTTTAATATCATTCACTTGTCAATCCTCCATATAAGGAGATATGAAATGCTCATTCTCAATATAATTTTGATTCTTTAAAGTTTTAGCAATCGTTTCATAAGCATGAAAAGGGGAAACTAATATACGAATATTTTTTTTACTATATAAACTGGAAGGGCTCAATACAAGCTTATCCATAACTAAACAGTTTTGTTTTCGTGCATCGCTATCAACAAAGCCTTGAAAATTCAAGTCACTATTTTTTAACACATGATACACACTTTGACCTGCCTCACCTGCACCCCAAATATAATATTCTTTTGCACACTGTTTTTGTATAAAATGCATACACTTTTTACTATCAACTTGATTGTAAAAATAAGTAGTTTCTAAGTACTTTTTATAAGAATAACTAATCGGTCGCTGTCCATTCTCCATAGCTATTTTGTTAAAAAAACCATATAAATCTTGTAGATAATCCTCATGATTATTTAAATCACCAAGTTTTCCCCAAGCATTACTTCCATGTTTACGATAATAAGTTAATGAATCTCTAATATTTAAAATATTTGATTGTAGAGCAGCGACTAGCATAAGTCGAGTATCAACGCACATATAAGAAAAATCATCTTCATCTAAAGGAAGTACTTTTTCTAAAAATCTCCGTCTGAATGCTAACGCACTCGTCATAGAAAACAAATGATAGATACTCTCTGTTTCATAAATATATTCTTTATAATTTTTAACTTTTTTTAGTACTGGTACAACCGTGTGTAGAAGATTATTGTCTTCATCCACTTCTTCGAGAGGATGTTGAATAACTTCAATATGTGGACTTTCTTTAAATAGGTTAATAGTTTTTTCTACTTTATCATTCTTAAAGAAATCATCACTATCTAATAAGAAAATAATATCACCAGTAGATTCTGCAAATGCTTTATTAACTGCATTCATTTGATTCAAATTGTGGCCTTTACCATAATTATTATTAGAAATTACTTTTATGTTTTTAAATTTTGATAAAATTTCTAATGAATTATCCGTTGAACCATCATCATAAACGATTATTTCAATATCTGAATAGGATTGGTCTATAACTGATTGTATACATTCAGTCAAATAAGGGGCATAATTATAGTTGTTTATTAGAACCGATACTAACATAGTTACCTCCTAAGTAATTTAAAGATTAGAAGTAGAATCTACCAATTCATGCCAAGTTATTATTTTTATTTTTGGATATAACTTTTCTAATTGAAGCTTAACTTCATTAGCACCTACAAATCTCTCAACTGAAACTATTATTATGTCTACCTGTAACAAATCTACATTATCAGCAGAAACTATCTCTTTTCCTAACAAATATCCCCCTTGCATTTCCTTATTATTGTCAATAAATCCACTTATTTTAAATCCATTTTTATTCAGATAGTGATAAAGTAAAACAGCAAGTCTTCTTGAACCGAAAATGGCAGCAGACCGATTTGTTTTTTTTAATCCTTTAAGTAATGAATCATTATCTAAAATTGATAACATAAATAACTCTCTATAATGATCATTAGAAATATGAATATCTTTATTATCCAAATATTTTTTGCTATGAATAGGAATATAATTAAAGTGTTCTAGATGTATTTCTTTATTTTCCTCATGAAAACGATTCATGTATTTTAAATTTGTGCTTAATCCCCCTATTCTAAAAATAGCAATTTCTTCATTTACAAATAAAGTCTCGAACTCGTATTTTTTAAAACATTTAATTGTAAAATCCACATCTGAAAGTATTTTATATTTCAAATTAAATCCACCAAATTGACTAAAGATATTTCTCTCAGTAAATACTCCTTGATGCGGACACATTTCCCCCTTTTTAAAATCATTAAGAGTTAATGATTTACCTCTAAATTGCCACTCTCCACTTATCTCATCAATTGCTCTTACTTTCCCATATAATATTTTTGGCTTTTTCTCATTTAAGATTCGAGCAATTTTTTCTACTACTAAAATATCTTTGAAATAATCATCAGCATTCATAAAATTTATAAAATCACCTGTTGCTAACCCTACACCTTTATTAAACGCATCATATACTCCTTTGTCCGACTCTGAGACCACTATATCTACTTTGTCTCGATACTTCTCCACAATCTCCATCGTTCCATCAGTGGAAGCCCCATCAATAATAATGTACTCAATGTTTTCATACGTTTGCCCGAGTACACTTTGAATCGTTTGCTCAATTGTATTTTCTGCATTATAACAAGCAGTTATTATACTAATTTTTGGTCCATTATTCATGACTTTATGACATTATCAAGATACCAATTATATACATCTTGAATTCCTTCCTTTAATTCAATTGAATGTTTCCAGCCAAGATGATGTAACTTAGATACATCTGTTAGCTTTCTTGGTGTGCCATCTGGTTTACTAATGTCAAATACTAGCTTGCCCTTATAGCCTATTGCATCAGATAATAGTAAAGCTAATTTTTCTATAGACACTTCTTTGCCTGTTCCGATATTAACAAATTCCCCAACTTGCTCAGCATCGCAATGCTTCATTAAATGAACACAAGCATCAGCTAAATCATCAGCATGCAAAAACTCACGGAGTGGCCTCCCCGATCCCCAAACAGAAACTGTCGACTCGTTATTCACTTTTGCCTCATGGATTTTCCTAATAAGTGCCGGTAATACATGCGAACTTTGCAAATCAAAATTATCATTTGGTCCATATAAATTGGTTGGCATCACACTAATAAAATTTGTACAAAATTCCTTGTTATAAGCATTACACATTTTAATACCTGCAATTTTAGCTATTGCATATGCCTCGTTTGTACATTCTAATTCACCTGTTAGTAAATACTCTTCTTTTAGGGGTTGGGGGGCCATTTTGGGATAAATACATGTGCTTCCTAAAAACAATAGCTTCTTAACTCCATATTGGCGAGCAGCTTCAATAATATTCGATTGAATCATTAAATTATCGTATAAAAATTGAGCTGGAAAACCAGAATTGGCTAAAATTCCTCCTACCTTTGCAGCAGCTAAAAACACATAGTCGGGTCTTTCTTGTTCAAACAAATGTTGAACACCTTGCTGATTACGTAAATCTAACTCATTGCTCGTTCTATATATAATTTGTTCATACCCTTTTGATTTTAAATTACGCATAATAGCAGATCCAACTAGACCTCTATGTCCCGCTACATAAATTTTACTTTGTTTATCCATTCGACAACACCTTGTTATAAATTCTCTTATTTTTATTATCGGTAAAAAAGAATAGAACTGAATAGCTACAGTTCCTTTCATAGATTCTCAAATTATTGCGATTATTTCATTCCAATCATACTTAAAACACACTATATCTTCTTCATTAACTGCTTCTTGAATTTCTATAATTTCTGTATCTTCAATGTCACTCTTTCATCAAATCATATTAAAAAGAGCGATATGAGATTTATATTTAAAATTCATATCGCACCTTTCTTAAATTAGACTCTTTTTAAATCTTCATGAACCATTATTTTCACTAATTCATTAAAGCTCGTTTTTGGCTGCCACCCTAATACTTCCCTTGCCTTTGTTGAATTCCCTAGCAATAATTCCACTTCAGTTGGGCGGAAAAATTGCGGGTCAACAGCGACAATTACTTTTCCGGTTTCCCTATTAATACCCTTTTCATTAATTCCCTTACCATGCCACTCAATTGTAATATCCGCCTCTGCAAATGCACGTTCAACAAATTCTCTAACAGTTCTTGTTTCACCTGTCGCAATCACAAAATCATCTGGCTTGTCTTGTTGTAATATAAGCCACATTGCTTCAACGTAATCCCCTGCAAAGCCCCAATCACGTTTAGCATCTAGATTCCCTAAATACAAGCATTCTTGCTTACCATGCTTAATATTGGCAACTGCAAGTGTTATTTTACGTGTAACAAAGGTTTCGCCGCGTAATGGTGATTCATGGTTAAACAAAATACCGTTACATGCAAATATATTATATGCCTCTCGATAATTGACCGTAATCCAATATGCATAAATTTTTGCAGCAGCATATGGACTACGTGGATAAAAGGGCGTTGTTTCAGATTGTGGTGTTTCTTGCACTTTCCCATAAAGTTCACTTGTAGATGCCTGATAAATATGTGTTTTTTTTTCAAGCCCTAAGATTCTAATTGCTTCAAGCAATCTAAGTGTACCCACTCCATCAGCATTCGCCGTGTACTCAGGCATCTCAAATGAAACTTTCACATGACTCATTGCAGCTAAATTATACACCTCATCTGGGCGAATTTCAGACATTAGACGAATTAAATTAGCTGAGTCTGTCATATCGCCATAATGAAGGTGCACATCGCTTAAATATTCCTCAATACGATCATAGCGTTCAATTGAAGATCTACGGACTAACCCGTGCACCTCGTATCCTTTTTCTAAAAGGAATTTTGTTAAATAGGCACCATCCTGACCAGTGATACCTGTAATCAGAGCTCTTAACATTTTTAATCTCCTAATTTCATATCAATCTTTTGATTAAATATATACAACTAAAAAATCTTTCCCTATTTTCAAACCTTTATCTGTTAATTGCTGCTTAATTTCTTTATGCCAAGTAGACGCTATAATAATAAACACATTGGTTGGCAAATCATCAAGTGAGACAATCTTTACATTTCTTAAAAGCTGACCTCGTTTATTAATATCATTATCAATAAAAGCACTCAACTTTATTGAATGATTATTTAAATGTTCTAAAACTCTTTCTCCAAACGAACCTGCACCAAATATAAATATCTCTTTTTCATTTGTACACATGGATAGATTATCGAATAGTTTTTCATCATCTAATGTATAGACGGCATCATGTTTTAAATAATAATAAAACTCATCATCTTCTAATCGAAAATTTATTTCTAATAAAGTATATTCTTTCATCTCTTGAAAAACACCATCAGAATATCTTTCAAACCCGCAAGTTGCAATTTCTAGAGCAAACCCTAATTGTTCCTCTATAATAGAAAAAACCCAACCTAATAAATAATCTCGCTTTGTAAAATATTTTTCATTACTAAAGTCATTTAAATATGTAATTTCAGCCCATCCGGGTGCTTTAGTTAAGTTTTTTTCTAAAAACATTTGTTCTGTTCTAGAAAAATATCGTGCCTCAACCTTTTTATTAAACCTTAATGTGCTTTTAACATTCATTTTAGATAACCAAAAATTTTTTTGATCAAAATACTGTATAATTGAAAAAAGTTTATCCTCATACTTATATGCATCCAATATCCCTGGTTCAAATTCTGCTAATAATACTTTATTTTGAATCTGTTGATCTAAGCTAGTAAATAATCTTAAATCGGTCCCTTGCGAATCCGACTTAAACCAATCTACATACTCAATACCTATACTTTGTAAAGCTTTTTTTAATGTAATGTTGCGTAACTCAGTTTTATTATCTACATCAAACAACTCTGCAAATGACCAATTTTCTAATTGACTTTTATTTGGTTCAAGTACACTAGAACAATGCGGAGATTTAGTCAAATGAAAATACACTTTTTCAGATTCTATATTCGAGACAATGCTATTAAATACATATAATTGTTTAAATGTAGAATCTTTTTTATTTATGTACTCAAAATCCCTATCATCAGCATCAAATGCTACTCCAATTGAATAGGGGGCAAGTATCTCCCACTTCTGATTCAAATCACCCGATGCTCCTATATCTAATAAAACAGGTGGATTATCAATAAATTCTTTCCTTTTTAAAATTCTCTTTAATATTTCCACATTAACTCCCTATTCTTTTGAATTAAAATGTATAAAACTATAAGTTTGCTGGTCCTTGTGAATAAATAAATCCCCTTTAAATTGTTCAACAATTTCTTTCCAACTTATTATTAACAACCGTCCTTTAGTAACTTTAAGTTCTTCTAACTCTTTAATTAAATTTAAATCATGACTCCCCTCTAAACATACTATAATAATTGCATCATGTTTATAATCATTCAAATAACATTTACCATAAATAGGAACGCCGTCATCTGTTGTTACTTCTTGAGGATTACTTTCGATTAAAGCTTGAACTCGAATATTTGCTTTTTCGAGTTCATTCAGAATTAGAGGTGTAATTCGATTTTTTCCAAACAACATAATATCTTTACCATTAAAGTATTGGAAATTTGAACACACAGATTTATCTTGATTTATTTTAATTTCTAACCATTTGAGCAATATTTCTTTGTTATTATCTTTTTTTTCATCATAAACAGTTGATTCTAATAGATTATACGATTTCAATTTTTCATTCTGACTACTTATGCTTTTTAAGTATGGAATATATATAGCATTTATAATATCTTTATTTAAACGATAACGCCCCGCCTCAAATCTATTATTGATATATATTTCAAATTGATGGAAATGGTAAAAAACTATTAGAGATTCTTCAGTATCGATACCCTTAGATAAATCATATTGTTGAACATTCCACGGAGCAACTCCACCACCTAAATGTTCAAGTACATGAACGCTTCCTTCAAATCTAGTTAACCAGTCATCTAAATATTTTTGGTCTCCAAATTTCCCGTCTTCATAACGATTAAAACACCACTCTATACAACGTTCTTGCCACCAGTTTAATATTTTCTTACCTTCAAAATTGTTCTTGAAAGTCATAAATTGTACACAATAAATACCTGATGTACTTGATTGATCGTATTCTTTTGTATAGCGATGTTCCGTTATCAAAACTGATTTTCTAGATTTATCAAATTCATCAAGTAAAATAGACGGTGAATTATAAAAATACAAATCAGCATCTAAGTATGTACATTCTTTTACATCATAATTATCTAATACATAAGAAATTGCATATGGTGTACTTGTCCAACAATACTCTCCTTTAGATCGACTTTCTTTAACTGATAATAATCTCTCGCTCTCAAAACTTGCTAAAGGTATTAAAACTGCATGCTGTAAAGACAAATCATCTAAGATTTCAAAGCATAAGTCATCCATACAAATAATGTATAATAGAAAATTATCTCCCGTTTTTTCTAAAGACTCATACAATGCCATACCTCTTGATAAATAATTCGAATCAAATAAAGTACAAAAATTATGCAAACTATTACTCCTTTCCAACTTCAAAAAACTACACTATGCTCTTTATAATTTCTTCTTGCTCTCTATTCATTAATGTAACATTTAAAGGAATACTCAGAATTCTATCGCAAAGGTTTTCTGTACTAAGTAAATTACCTAGTTTAGCATACTGATTAAATGCACTCTGTAAATGAAGAGGTGTTGGATAATGGATTAAAGCACCTATACCTCTTTCTTCTAAATAATGATTTAAACTGTTTCTGATATTTGTATCGTCAAGAATTATAACGCATAAATGCCAGTTTGGATCACAATTCGGGATTAAAGAATCTACACTGTAACATTCGCAACAAGTTCTACTAATTTAATAGTTAGGTTGCTCCCAATAAACCCTAGGCCTCCAGTGACAAGAATATTTTTAAACAATCTCTAATTTTTATCCTCTCTTCATTAAAAATCCTTCATAAGATTTCCATTCTCCATCAATTTTAATTTTAAGATGTGATTCAAATTCAAGAAAGATATTATACTTCCCATAAAAAAAATTTATTAACTTTTCTTTACTCATTATCCAAACAGGGTAATCTGCGTCATAAATATTGGGAGGAACGTATTGTACAGATAATCTATCTTCTTTTTTGTTATTAAATGGCATCTTATCGAACAAAATAAATGGTACCTTTTCTCCAATAACCTCTTCTAATATTAGATATGGGTCCTCAAGATACTGTAAAACACTTGAAAAAATTATCACATCAATATTCTTTGTCTGCATACATTTTTGGATATTATCGTAAAATTTAAGTGTATCATCTTCAAAATGTTCTTTACCTACACGAACAAACTCTTCCTGTTCCACAACATTCCAATTTATTTTTCTAAAATCAAAAAATTTCTTACACTCATAGTAGGTTGACCCTAAAGATCCTCCAAAATCAAGAACGTTTAAATCCCCTTCATTACTATTTGCTATAAATAATAATGATGCAATCAATGGAAAAGAATAATCTGGTTTATCAAATAAAACGGAGTCCCTTTCATATGCAGCTTCACCCTGTTTAACCTTTAATAAGGAACTCTTAACCTTATTAAGTATAATTTCTGAATTATAACCTCTACTTAAACTTTCTGCTTCTTGCCAATTATCGAAATCCCCATAAATACCAAAAAAATCTTCCCAATATAAATAGTTGTCAAATTTTTTTAGCCCTATTTTTTTGAGTTGTGTCTCTATTTCTAAATACCACGATGAGGCAATTACAATATAGGACTCTTTATTTATAATTTCTGGTTTATTAATTCTGAGCCCTTGTAATACTTTCCCACGTTTTAGAATATCATTATCTATAAACCCCTTAATATTAATTTTTTTCTTGTTCAACTCTTTTAGAACATTCACCCCCATTGCACCTGTTCCAAAAATATAAATATCACCATCGAATTTTAATAATTTATTTAAAATCATGGCCTCCCTCTCCCTCTAGTTCCTATAAACCCAAACCACCTGTTACCATTTTTTATATTATCCGCTTTTATTCCCAATTAAATCTTTCCAATTAATTATTTTTACACCTTCCGGTATTAAATCATTAATTAAAGAAATTACTTTTCTATCATGATGTCCCTCTATACTTACCAAAATTATATCTTCAGCTTTAAATCTTATATCTCGAATATCTTTGATTTTTATGCCATTTAATACTTTCCCTACATTATTAGACTCCATTACTAAGAAGTTTTTAATACGATATCCTCTTTCATCCATATAACCTTGTAAAAACTCTCCCCATTCCCCTGATCCAAATATATACAATTCTCCTATTTCAAAATTAATAGGACTCATTTCTTCAACAGAGTTCTCTATAAACTTCATTTTCAGAACGGTGGTAGATGCTTTTTCTTTCAAAAACTTCACATTAAAGATATTTTCTGTTGTATAAAAATCCGCTTCAAAATTAGATACAATTTTTTGGGGATGAATTAAAGGGTAATCAATTGGATAAACTGGTAATTCAGCTAATAAATCATTATATTCTTTAGTATGGGTTGCTTCCTTCGAAAAACCAATATTACTAACCAAATTTTTTTTAGGCAATATTGTATACCCTTTGTTAATAAATGAAGTAAAAACCCATGGATACGCCCAAGAATCTATAAGACCATTGGCGACATCATCAAATGTTTTTTCCCAGAATTCTTTAACGAAGACATCGTAATAAATTTCATCAAATTCATTCGATTCTTTATATTTAGACCATTCCGCCAAACTAATATCAATCTTTTCCCACGCACGTTTCCACGTTGCCCATCCCCAACACTCTGGATATACAGAAAAATAATAGCTTTCATCTATTTGAAATGACGGTAATTGAAAATTATTACCTGCTATTGTCATAACTCTTTCTTCTTCTCGATAGTACTCTAATAATTCCTCACAAAAGCTAAAGAAATCTGTATGAGGTAAACAATCATCTTCTAAGATTATCGCATCTTCTACATACGAAAACACCTCATCCAATCCTGAAGAAATCCTTCTTTTACATCCCTGATTTTCGTCTGAGTAAATATATGTCACATTACAATCCCAATCCACCTGTATAAGTTCGCGTGTATCTGCACATAACTGCGCTTCGCCCTCTCTATACGCTCTCGGACCATCGGCAATAACAAATAACTGCTTCGGCGAATATTTGCGAATTTCCTCAAAAACGATAGCTGTTGTATCTGGACGATTGAATATGATAAATGCTACAGGTTTTTTCATTTTGCATCCCTCAACTTAGATTTTATTTTATTCCATCTACAATCAAAGACGAGTAGACATTATTACCATGCCAATTTCGCGAATCATTATCCTTACTTCTACTAATAAAACCATGCTCTAGCTTCCAATCGCTTTGATGAAAATTACCACTTTCATCAAAGTATTCGATTATATCAACAGTACTAAAACCAGCATTCTTTAATAAACCTGTTATCATATCAACGGTGTACAAAACTTTATGATCCTCAGCTCCATCACCAAATCCACCTGGCTTTATCCAACTAATATAGTGTGGATTCGGATGATTCCCATCTGGAACTGCAATCCTTAAACGACCACCTTTTTCTAAGTAATGAAAGCAATTTTTGGCTGCTATTACTCCTTGCTCATAAGTTAAGTGTTCCCAAACGTGCTCTGCGACAATAGAATTTATTTCCCTTCCTCCAAATAAATTCTTCCAATCTTCCTGCTTTAATACATCCAAATAAGGTATATCTGTAGAAATCCACCCTTTCTGATTTGTTTGAGATGCACCGATAATAACCTTTAGTTTGTCATAATACTTAATCTGCTCAGACGCAGTTAAATATCCTAAATAATCGTCGAACTCCCTATATGTGATGAAATCTATCTGCTGTTTAAATCTCATATGCCCTAATTGATTTATAATTTCCTTTTCAAAAGAGCTACAAATAACGATACAATGCTCACTAGTCATTAGATTATGAATTTCTTCAGAATGATGAATTTTCTTATCAAATAACATAAGACCAACCTTTGTTTTATCATTATCAATAAAACATTCTATATCAACGGGTAGACTATTTAGCAAAATATTACAATATTTTTTTTTACTTAAAGATCCCGTACCCCAAAAGATTAATTTTTTATCTATTAGATCGAGCATAATACACCTCTGAATTTCTTTTTGTTATTAGATACCAAAATCATTATTAATTCTATAAAAATACTTGTCTGTGTTTTAAAATCGCACATCGAAGCCATTTCAACAAAATCTATCTTTCTAAAGCCGCGTTTTATTAAATTATCAAAACCTTTGTCTTCATTTATTGAACTTAAACTACTAACTACCCAATTCACTCTATATCTTTCATCTATTACCACCGAGATTTTTATGATTTAATACTTCTTTTGAATACTCTCCATTATAAAATAACTCTTTATAAATTGATATTTTTTCCACACTAATTATTACTAACCTTTTCAAACCATTGTTTATCCTGTTCTACTGATATAATACTATCAACTTTTTCAGACCACCATAAAGTACTACTCCAGAGCCATATTCAAAATTTTTCATAGTTTCATTTACTCTATCTTTAATAGATTCAATAAAGGATATGTAATCCACGATAATGGTTTTCCATTCTTATCAACAGGACTACTTTCTTCAACGCTTTGATAAAAAACGTTCTTTTTCAAATATATCGTGTCACAAATCATTCCTGTTTGATCTATATAAAATAAAATTTCATATCCCTACCCTATAATTTAAGCATCTCGAAGGCTTTCTTAAAGCTCTTGTACTTTTGCACACTGAATACTGACTAAACCCTTTATTCAATATTGAAGATATCATTCTTTTCTTCGCTGAATTGATTAGCTATATAGTTTCTTATGATTTCCTTTGTAACTGTTCAAACAGTCGCACAAAAGTACCCTCTCTCCAACAAATATTGTCACAATACTTTTTTATTAGCTCAGAAAACTCGTCTTGCAGTAATCTCGACGACCTTCTTTTTGGTATTGCATGATTTTGCTGGGTGCTTAACTTACTGGACGTAATAGTAATAAATAAATATGATCTTTCCCTACACTACCTTGCATAATCATTATCAGCCCTGCTTCACACCCCTGTCTTACTAATTCTCTTGTTCGAATTGCTATTGGACCCCTCAATATTTTACATCTATATTTTGTTACTCATATCACAAGGTACTTTATATCCTGTATTGCATGACTATTTTTTCTATAATCGTCCATACCTCCACCTCTCAATTGAAGTATGGATCGATACGGGAAAGACTAAAAGCTGATACCGTCTAAATACGGTGGAGTTAGACCACACATTTGGAATTAAATATTTCCATTTTGCACTCCGTTAAATGCCCCTGATTTTATCTTCTATATTAAATTCAATTCATATGAATATAATAGATTCTTGATACTTTTTTATTAAGATATAAAAGCCCCTAAACTTAATTATGTATCTCTGACAATTTATAATATTGCTTGAATAGGGCGATTCGTATTTTGGACAATTACAACTCTTTCATAAACCTAAACAATTATCGTTTTTATAAAAAATACTCGTCTGTGATTTAAAATCATAAATTGGAATCATTCCAATAAATTCAATTTGTTTAAATCCCCTCTTATTCAAATATTCATATCCTGCTTTATAACATTCTCTATCCGTGTTATCCCAAATTATAACTCCGCTTTTACTCAAAGAATGTAGACTATTGATGGCACAATTCACTCTATCTCGACCATCTATAATCACAATATCGATATCTTTATGTTTCAAAATTTCTTTCGAATAATTTCCATTATAAATTAATTCTCTATGAACTATTCCGACATTAGTATCTTTAGTTTGACTTTCAACCTGCATATACCATTCTTTGTCATGTTCAACAGCAAAAATTTTATTGACTCTTTTAGACCACCACAATGTACTATTACCTGATCCATATTCAAAAACTTTCATATTTTTATTTATTCTACTCGATAAAAATTCAATACAAGGATATGTAATCCAAGGAATAGGTTCTCCATTTTTATCTACAGATTTCATTTCATTAATACTTCTATAAAAGCCACATTCCTCTAAATAATTGTATTTTTGTTTTTTTAATTGCTTATAGATTAAATAATACGGTTCATCATGTATTGTTTTAATAGGTTTATGAATTACTGAAGATAATTTTTGTTGAAGCAATCTTGACTCATCTTTATTACCAAGAGCAATTAGAAGGAAGTCTATACTATTTATGCTTTCATCTTGAATTTCAGCAACACTCTTATAAACGATTACATTATCAAAATTTCTTGCATCTGTAACTGTACCAGTCTGATCTATATAAAACATAATTGTATAACCTTGTAGTTTTAAAATTTCACTTGCATAGTACCCTGATGAACTAGCTCCATATATGGCCGCTCTCAAACTTAACAACTCCTCACAAGATTAATAAAGGGCGAAAACCGACATGTGCTCCTATTGTGTTCTCCCGCCTGATATATAGTGTGTTAAAATCTTTATCTTTAGTTCCAATGTTACTTCCTCTAAAACCAACATAGTTTAACTTCTCTTTTACATCACACCACATATTTTCATTAATCCAAGTTGATGAATTACTATCATAATTCCACATAATATTATTTTTATTTTGGCTAATAAATTTCGAATCTAAATCCTGAAGTTTATCAATATCTGTTTCATTACTATATGTACTATTACCTGTTGGTAAGGCAATTTCCATTAGATTTATACTATTTTTCAGATGTACAGTAAGTTCATTCCAACTAACATAATTTTGAAGAACCCGATCTGCAATCAACTTCTTCTCTCTATCAATTTCATCCACCATAATAAAATAAAAATCTCCATTCGGATATGCAGTTGAAATAACTGGTAAATGATTACTTATTTCATCTCCAAGACCTGAAAATTCTCCAACTTGATTATAGATTGCTTTATAATGACAACGAATCCGTTTCCCAATTTCAAGCTCTCCTACAGAAATTACTTCATCTATGTGATACGCCCTACCAGTTGAACAAATTTCAATTCCTTCAAAAACAATTGAAGGATTATCTGATAGAATACAAATTTCAACATCATGCATTTTGCCATCTAGACCTGATGTTTCAAATAGTTTCTGACGCATAAATGAGCCATACTTATCTTCATTAACACCATCGGTCAGTATGATTGTGTCCACTTTATCATCAATCATAACTTGAAGCTTTAGCGCATTCTTAGAATGCACTGTCCCGAACACTTTTAATGTTTCTCCATAAAATCGGAAATTTATTTGTGCCCCTTTTTCTTTTGTTTCTACTCCTGATGTATAAATACTATAATTGGATACATCATTCTCATTCAAGGTATGATATTTTTTCTTCCAACCTCCTACATAATGAAAAACACCTGAAGTACTATTATAGCCTTTTGTTTCTAATTGTTTCTCTAATTCCAACAACGTTAGATTAGTAATGATTGGAGCAAGATCTCGATAAAAAGCTCGGCAATTATTCAGATAGCCATTGTACATTTGAATGGTACTCTCAACTTTTTTTATCGAACTATCCATCTTACTTATAATTTGTTTTTCCGCATTCAATTTTTCAAATGCAAGCTTTGCTATTAGTGAAATAGTCGTCAGAAAGAATATGTTTCTTTGATATTTTTCGAAAAGTCTCTCCAACTCCTCAAGTTTTTGCTTAATTTGATTTTCTTTTATACTTATCAAAGACTCATTAAAGTCATTTAAATAGTTCTCCAATTCTTTATCTAATTGAATAAATAGCTCAAATTCTTTTCTATATTTCTTTTTAAATGCTTGATTTAACTCGTTAAATCCATCTAGTGGTATTGACTTCCACCATTCATCTACTACAACTTTTCCCGATAATTCTTCGATTATCTGTTGCAGAGGTTTGAAATTTGCGCCTTTAATAGCTGCACCGCCATTAGTAGTATTAATGACAGACATATTTACAAAATCTATATACTTCTCTATATCTAGTCTCATTCTATTTAAACTATCGTTTGTCATGACTTTGCCACCATGAACATCTTTCACTTCAAATGAATTAATTAAATCAAGCTTCTGTATTAAACTATTTGTTAGTTCCTTTTTCTCGTAATCGTATCTTTTTATTTCTTCTGAATAATACTTATTCTTTTTAAATGCTAAATTTTGACCAACAAGATATACTTGTTTTACTTCTAGAGCGTGGAAAATTTGTAGCATAATTAATGCAATTGTTGGTGCATCAGAAATAACAGGTATTTGTTCTTTATGGAACTGTGGGGTAATATGATCCTGAGATGTTACAAAGTATAGCTTTGGTCCTTGATAAAATTGTAAAGTTTCAAAACCTACCGTAGTACCATAAATCATTGGAATATCAGTAATTCCTTGCTCATATATTTCTTTAAATACAGTGTGATTATGTGGTTGCGGATCATATGTACACATTGCATCTGGAAAAATATTATTAAGTATTAATACCTTAGCTGCAGAACCAACAGCGAAAATATATGCCAAGCCTTGTTCTTTAATAATGCGTAAGTTTTCTAAATCTTCATCTAGAGAGGGGCCAGCACTTACTAAAATAACTGGCTTATTTTTAAAGAACTTTTTCTTATGTAAGATTATATTTTCATGTTTAAATGTTCCTGGTAAATTCATCAACGCATTGATTGTCCATCTTTTAGAAAAAAGGGTAGCTGCTAGTATATTGGATCCTTTAGTCATTAAAAAGGATTTTAATGTTTCTCCGAATTCCTTTGTTTGTTTTGAAAATAATCTTTCGTAAACAGGCAACACAATCAACAGCATTTTTTGATGAATAAGCTCACCGAGTAACTCCATATTTTGAACTAATGGATGTTGACTATCTTCTACAATGTAATGCGATAATTTATCTTTGGGAAATTCGGTTATAGCGCGCTCCTTTAAAGAATTTGTAGCTATTTCTTCAATCGGTTCATATGCAGAAATCAATTTCTCTGGATAAGCTGTAGAAAAATACTTTACATGATAGCCAAGTCCAATTCCGTAAAATAAAATGTGATCTGCTTCCTCAATCTTTTCTCTTAAAGAATTGATAAAACGTTCAGCTTCTTGTACAGGGTTATACTTACTATGAAGCATCATTTTTTTATCATTTATCTCCACTTGTAAAGCCGGAACCCCTATTTTACTTTCAAGTACTTCAACTCGAATTTTGCTCACTTCATCCACCTCCAGTAACCATTAAACCTTAAGTATATGCCTTCCATCAAAGACAACCGCATTATTAGAATAAGTCATTAACTCAGCCCAATCTGCCTCGATAAACTCTGACCATTCTGTAACGAGCAAGATTGCATCTGATCCCGACACACATTCTTCCTTGGTAGTAGCATAAGATAGCTCTACCCCTTCCAAATACGAGGGCTTTTTTATAACTGGGTCATACGCTGAAATTACAGCACCTCTTGCAACTAACTCTTTAATAATCATAGTTGAGGGAGCTTCTCGCATATCATCTGTATTTGGCTTAAAGGCTAATCCTAATAATGCAATTTTTTTCCCTACAACCTTGCCATTAAAGTGATTGATTACTTTTTGAACAAATATATGTCGTTGTTCTTCGTTAGCTTGTATAGCTGATTGTACGATGCTTAGGTTCACATCATTTTCACGTGCCAAATATGCTAATGCTTCCGTATCCTTCGGAAAACATGATCCTCCATAACCTAATCCAGCATTTAAAAAAGCACGTCCTATACGATGATCCATGCCCATGCCATCTGCTACTGCATTTACATCTGCCCCTAGGGCTTCACATAAATTAGAAATTTGATTGATGTAGCTAATTTTCACTGCTAGAAAGGCATTTGATGCATACTTAATCATTTCTGCACTGCGACGATTCGTATGCAAAATTGGAATGTTTAGTGGCTTAAATAGGTTTTCTACCTTACCTCTAGCAATTGTATTCTCTGCTCCTACTACGATACGATCTCCATAAAATGTATCATTTATCGCATGTCCTTCTCGTAAAAACTCCGGATTAGATACTACGTGAATTTGTAAACTGGCTGTCATATTCGCATGAATGATTTCTTCAATCCTATCATTCGTACCTACAGGAACCGTACTTTTCACAACAACAATCACATCATGCTCTACATTTTCCGCAATATCTTTAGCTGCTTGTTCAATATAAGACAAATCCGCTGCCCCATCTTCTCCTTGAGGTGTACCTACAGCTATAAAGATAATATCTGCCTGAGCAAATGCTTCTTGAGCATTTGTTGTGAAGCATAAACGACTTGCCGCAATATTACGTGCTAGTATCTCATCTAATCCAGGTTCATATATTGGTGATTGCCCTTTTTTAAGTGTATTGATCTTTTCATCGTTTATATCTAAACAAGTAACAACATGCCCGATTTCTGATAACACGGCGCCTGTTACTAAGCCTACATATCCTGTGCCTATGATGCCAACGTTCATTTTGTTACCTCTGCTTTCGTATTGATGTAAGCTTGAATATCATCTTTTAAATCCTCACGTTGTAATGCAAAGTCTATCGTCGCTTGGACAAATCCGATTTTACTACCGATATCATATAATTGTCCTAGAACATCTTGCGCAACTACCCGTTCTTCTTGGTTTAACAATTGAATCGCATCCGTTAATTGGATTTCTCCACCCGCACCAGGTTCAGTAGCTTCTAACTTTTCAAAAATCGAAGGTGTTAGAACATAACGCCCCATAATAGCGTAGTTAGAAGGAGCAGCTTCTTTCGACGGCTTTTCAATAAAACCCTTTACTTCAATTGCCTTACAATTCTGCACCTCTGTAACTGGATCAATAACACCATATTTATGGACACTCTCCATCGGTACTTGTTGGACACCGATGACAGAAACCTTCTCACGGTCGTATGTATCGATTAATTGTTTTAACGCAGGTGTGTGTGCTTGCAATATAATATCACCTAGTAATACGGCGAATGGCTCATCTCCAATAAAACGATGCGCGCAATAAATGGCATCTCCAAGGCCCTTTGCTTCTTTTTGGCGTATATAATGTATGTTTGCTAGATTTGAGATGGCTTCGATTTCTTTTAAATCATCCAGCTTATCTTTCATTTCCAATGTATGTTCTAATTCATAGTTCGTATCGAAATGGTCTTCAATTGAACGCTTGTTGCGTCCGCTAATGATAATAATATCCTCAATACCCGATGCCACTGCTTCTTCTACAATATACTGAATTGTAGGCTTGTCCACAATTGGTAACATTTCCTTTGGTTGTGCTTTAGTTGCAGGTAGGAATCTTGTTCCCAAACCAGCTGCTGGAATTACTGCCTTACGTACTCTTTGCATCATTCATCTCTCCTGCACTTTACTCGCAAAATAAGCGATTGTTTTCTGAAGTCCTTCATCTAACATGACTTTTGGCTCCCAATCTAGGATACGTTGTGCTTCAGCAATGACCGGTCGTCGTTGTTTCGGGTCATCTTGTGGAAGTTCTTCAAATTGTAATGGTGTATCATTCCCTGTCCATTTCACAACTTTTTCTGCGAGTTCAAGCATTGTAAATTCATTTGGGTTTCCAAGATTTACAGGGCCTGTTACTTCTTTTGTTGTTGCCATTAATCGTAAAAATCCTTCTATCAAATCGTCTACATAGCAGAAAGAGCGTGTTTGTTTGCCATCACCATATACCGTTAAAGGTTTCTTTAGTAATGACTGAACGATAAAATTACTAACAACACGTCCGTCTTTAGAATCCATTCTTGGGCCATATGTATTAAAAATGCGGACCACTTTAATTTCGATATCATACATACGTGCATAATCAAAAAATAACGTTTCGGCACCGCGCTTTCCTTCATCATAGCAACTGCGGATGCCAATCGGATTGACATGCCCCCAATAATGCTCAGGCTGAGGATGTACTAAAGGGTCTCCATAAACCTCAGACGTAGATGCCTGGAATACCTTTGCACCCGTTTTACGAGCAAGCTCTAATATATTCAGAGCACCTAATACACTTGTTTTAAATGTATGAACAGGATCTGTCTGATAATGTATAGGACTAGCAGGACAAGCTAAATTATAAATCTCATCAAACTGTCCTAATTCAGGAAAAGGTTCTATAATATCATGCTGAACAAACTGAATTTTATCGAGTACATGGCTAATATTAGCCATTGCACCTGTTTGTAAATTATCCATACAGATAACTGTATGCCCTTGTTCTACTAGTCTATCGATTAAATGCGAGCCTAAGAAACCTGCTCCACCAGCCACTAATATACGTTTCATTTTGTGCCTCCAAATTTCTTCACATGCCACTGCCAAGCCGTTTCAATAATTTTTTCCAAGTCATATTGTGGCTGCCAACCTAGTAATTCCCCAGCTTTTACTGCCGAGCCAATAAGTTTCGCTGGATCTCCTGAACGACGCTCTGTAATAACAGTTGAAATGCTACATTCTGTAACTTTCTCAATCATTTGAATAATCTCTAGCACAGAATAACCCAAGCCATTACCTAAATTTAGCGTAAGATTTTCACCATGCCCCTTTAAATAATCAACAGCCTTGCTATGCGCATCTGCTAAGTCAGTTACATGAATATAGTCACGAACACAGGTACCATCCAATGTGTCGAAATCTCCGCCGAATATCGAGATAGAGGGTCTTTTTCCAATTGCAACATCTAACACAAGTGGGATTAAGTGTGACTCTGGATCATGCCATTCGCCAATTTCACATTCAACATCAGCACCAGCTGCGTTAAAATATCTAAGTGCCACTAATTTAAAGCCGTACGCATATGAGTAATCTTCTATAATATGTTCCATCATTAATTTTGTACGGCCATATGGGTTAATCGGATTTTGTGGATGCGTCTCTGTTATCGGCCACTCTATAGGGTTCCCATAAGTTGCACAAGTAGAAGAAAACACAATATTTTTCACTTCATAGAGCAACATCATATCCAATAAATGAATCGTATTGACAACATTATTTTGATAGTACATAGCTGGTTTTTCAACAGATTCGCCAACATATGCAAAAGCAGCAAAATGAACAACTGTATCGATTGAAGGATATTGAGTAAACAAGCCTTGTAAATCCTCTTTATTTGCTAAATCTCCCTTGACTAAAGGAACATTTGAAGGGATAAACTCTTCATGACCCGTGCTTAAATTATCAAACACCACTACATCTTTGCCCTGCTGCATTAAATATTTCACTGTATGTGAGCCTATATATCCTGCTCCCCCTATTACTGCAATCATTACAAATCCTCCGACAGCTTTTCCAATTGTTCAATAGATAGCCACTCCGTATTATTATCACTCGTATACGAGAATCCTTCAGGCAGTGTCTTCCCACCTTCCGCAAATTTTTTAGACCACCAAGGAAATTCTGGTTGAATGACATAATGATCATCAAACTCTACAGTATGTCGGGCATCATCCTCCATAATCATTGCCTCGTGTAGCTTTTCTCCAGGTCGAATACCTACTATTTCTATATCACAATCGGGCGCAATCGCTTTAGCTAAATCCATTACCTTCATACTTGGTATTTTAGGTACAAAAATTTCGCCGCCAAGCATACGCTCCAAATTATCAAGTACAAACTGTACACCTTTCTCAAGTGTTATCCAAAAGCGTGTCATACGCTCATCTGTAACGGGCAATGTACCCGTTTCTCTTATCTTTTTAAAGAAAGGTATAACACTTCCTCGACTCCCGACTACATTACCGTAGCGTACTACCGAGAAACTCGTTTTCTTTTCTCCGACATACGCATTAGCTGCTACAAAAAGCTTATCGGAAGCAAGCTTAGTCGCTCCGTAAAGGTTTACTGGGCTACATGCCTTATCTGTTGAAAGTGCAATCACTTTTCCCACACCGCAATCAATTGCGGCTTCAATTATATTCTGGGCACCGTTAATATTTGTTTTGACTGCCTCAAATGGATTATATTCACATGCATCTACATGCTTCATCGCCGCCGCATGAATGACAATATCAACACCATCAAATGCTCGATGTAACCGCTCTTTATCGCGAACATCGCCGATAAAGAAACGCAAACGAGAATCGATAAACTCCTGTTTCATTTCATATTGTTTCAACTCGTCACGGCTAAAAACGATCACCTTTTTTACACCTAAAGTTAAAATTACACGAATAAATTTCTTCCCGAAAGATCCTGTTCCGCCAGTGACAAGTACCGTTTTATTTTTAATTGTTTCCATTCTATATTAAATACCTCAATTCAACTTTTATGTACTTAAAGAATATTACCCACTTTCTATTATATATCGGCTAACATCCTAAAATCTAAAATTTCCAAAGAAAAAAGGCGCCTTAACTCAAAGAGAATGTTTGAGCCGAGCGCCAAAAGTAATTTATATAATATACATGGACCATTACATCGGAAAAGAAAGAGATTTTCAAGATTTACTATATTACATTCAGGAACGTAATATAAGCGAATTAATACTACAACAAAACTTCTCGGAAAAAGACAGGGAGCCCAGAAGAATAGTCCACGCTTATTATTGTTTGTGATAGTTTAATCTCGTACGTTAAGCTAGCTTCAGTATTGTTTTCATGATGCCCTAACTGCTAAACCGTATTCAAACATTTTAAAAAAATCAGCATCTAATCCATGTTGATTTGATTTGAATATTACTCCATCTACTGTATTTTCATCTACTAAAAAAAATTCTGCAAAAGGGATATTATTTACTAAATTCCCCTTGTCAATATGATTTATTAAATTGAATCGGCTACACTAAGTTGGACATAAAAAATAAGGGCTAGTACACTTAGACTACCAACTTAAAGGAGCGTGCTACTATGTCACGTCAACGTCGAACTTTTACATCTGAATTTAAATTACAATTAGTGAAGCTTTATGAAAATGGAAAATCTCGTGCTGATATTGCCCGAGAATACGATATAACGCCTTCGGCTTTAGACCGCTGGATTAAAAACCATCAAGAAACCGGTTCATTCGCTGCCAAAGATAATCGCTCTGAAGAAGATAACGAACTAGCTCGATTACGCAAAGAAAACCAACGTTTACTGATGGAGAATGATATTTTAAAGCAAGCAGCGCTGATCATGGGACGAAAATAGATGTGATTCGAAATAACGCTCACAAATATTCAGTATCAGCAATGTGTGACGTCCTTGATATTCCGAAAAGTACGTATTACTATCATGTCGATGTTTGTAGCAAATGTGCGCTAAAAACTGAAGATAAAGAGATTTCCAAAGAGATTGTTCGTATTTTCAAAGAAAGCCGTAACAATTATGGTACGCGTAAAATCAAGAAAGAACTAAGTAAATTACCAGAGCCAAAGCACGTATCACGTCGTCGAATTGGTCGTTTAATGAAAGGTATTGGACTAGTTTCAAACTATACAGTAGCACAGTATAAGCCGTATAAATCAACATGTAATGAAGCGCCGGTAAAAAATGAGTTACAGCGTCAATTTGAGCAAGAAAAGCCGTTGGCTGTCATCGTGAGTGATTTAACATATGTCCGTGTCGGAACAAAATGGCATTATGTATGCTTATTTGTCGACCTTTTCAATCGTGAAATTATTGGCTGTAGTGCTGGCGCAAATAAGACAGCAGAGCTGGTTTATCAAGCGCTAGTAAGTATTAGAGGTAACTTGAACGACATTCAAATGTTTCATACAGACCGAGGAAAAGAGTTTGATAATAAGCTCATTTCAAAAGCCCTAGAAACATTCGGAATCCAGCGATCCTTAAGCATGAAGGGATGCCCTTATGATAACGCCGTGGCTGAAGCGATGTTTAAGGTATTTAAAACAGAATTCGCTAACGGGGCACATTTCTTTACTCTTGAAAAGCTCGCTCTTGAACTTGATGATTATGTTCATTGGTTCAATAACATTCGAATTCACGGAACACTAGGCTATTTAACACCTGTGGAATTCAAGCAACAGACCTTATAATTTTTGTCCGGTTTAGTGTTGACATACAAAATTATCCTCATTCCCTTGAAATGAAATAATCTTTGCAGCATTATCAAATTGATTATAGAAAGTATCTAAAGAAAGTGCTTGCTTATCTTCAATGTATTTTTTGGCTATGTAGTCAAATTCCATTTGTAATGTCATTTGTCCGAACCCCTGAAATAACAAGCGATTTGCACTTAAATAAACTGGTTCTATCCAAGCTGAATTATCAATTATATAAGAAAATAAATGAGGAGCCAAACAGTTACTTAAATGAAGTAAATACGCACCATGTGAATGTCCATATCCAATAACTCTTTTTTCGTTAAACTTTATACTGTTCTCCTTAAATATAATTCGTACTGCCTCAATAGCTGTAATAATGTCAATTGCCTGCATAAAACCCATATCATTAAAGTGGTCTCCTGTTTCATCTATCTTTGCTACCACAGGAATGGTAATATTTCTAGCAGATAATATCTCAAGCAAATTAGAATAGTCTCCATTTATTGTACTTCTTTCTTCAAGAGAAAAGGATGCTAACAATTCATTGATATCGCAATTTAGATTAAATGAAGATGCACTTTGCATAAATTCACTACCAAAAAAATCACACTGTACCGTAACTACATTGTATGTATCTGCAAATGTTTCTCTCATCTTTTTATATACATTCGAATCAATTTTACCACCGAATCCTGGAACAAAAATAGCAATTCCAAGATTTTCATCCGTTTCTTTTTCAGGAAATGAGAATTCAATTCGCAATTCTCTATTCGAAGAGCCATTATAGATATTATGATGTGCAGGAATTTTAATACTTTGATTTTCAGCCATGTATATTGCCCCGTTCTTAATCAATTGATAATCATATAATATTTATTGTGTTAGTAATCATTTACCGCAGATATTTCCCTTGACCTTACATACTTAGTTCAAAGAAAGCTTGTCGAGCATTGTATGAAATTGTAAAAAATTGAAACTCAATTTTTGAGACCTGTTCTAATTGATGATTTCGTGTTAGTCTAGTCGAATATTATTTAGTCAAAATTTCACGGTATTCAACTGATCCATATTTCATTATTTTCGCCCACAAGGGATATTCAAGCTGTAAATCGGTCATTTTTCATATAGATGATAGCATCCAATTGAAATCTACTGTAACATGCTATCAAATAAGTAATCCCTAAAAAATGATTACCAGCGTACCTTTTAATGAAAAGTATTTCAATTACTAAGAGTTACCTACCAAGCACTCAAGCCACCATCAATTAAAATATTTTGACCTGTTACATAGCTCGATGCATCAGAAGCTAAAAAAATTAATGCGCCAACCATTTCTTCTGGTTGTGCCATTCTTCCTAAAGGAATACGGTTTCCATAATTTTGTTTAAACGTTTCATTTTGACCGCTCTCTACCCCACCAGGTGTAATCGTGTTCACACGGATACCATCTTTTGCCCAGTATGTAGCAAGATATTTTGTTAATGCAACGACGCCACCCTTTGAAGCTGAATAAATAGCTGGTGTATTAATTTGACGATCTAAATAATATGATCCTTCATAAATGCGATTATCTGGTCCCAATACACCATAAATTGATGATGTTTGGATAATAGACCCACCTTTGCCTTGCTTCTTCATTACTTTTCCAACATATTTAGCGACAAGGAACATACTATCTAAATTTGTACTCATAATTTCTTTCCATTGATTTAAATCATATTCTTCAAAGGGTGCGAAGAATGCATTTAAATCACTCGATTTGCCCGCAGCGTTATTATGGAGTATATCAATTGTTCCAAACTCTTCAACAACAGTTTGTACCATTTGTTTCACAGACTTCTCAGATGTTAAATCGCAATAAAATGCTTTTGCAGTTGTGTTATAATCGGCTATTATTTGCTCCGCAACTTTAGTTGCCTCTTCAATATTAATATCAACAACGGCTACTTTTGCACCGGCATCGGCTAACCCTTTACAAAAATGGCTCCCTAAAATCCCAGCACCACCAGTAACA
Source organism: Lysinibacillus parviboronicapiens (assembly GCF_003049575.1). Lineage (GTDB taxonomy): Bacteria > Bacillota > Bacilli > Bacillales_A > Planococcaceae > Lysinibacillus > Lysinibacillus parviboronicapiens. Next base: position 38,249 of record NZ_PYWI01000003.1, read on the forward strand.
ATGGCATTTTTCCCTTTTAAGCTAAAACGTTCAAAATAGTTTACACTCATAACAAACTACCTCTTTTCTCAGCTAAAAATGATACAAATTCAAAATCTAGCTCTGAATCTATATCAATTGAACGTTCTTCTGGCATCTCATATAAAATTGTATTAGGTGTAAATATGGATACATCATCAAAAAATGCATTCCGCTTCCAAACATAAATAGAAGCATTCATATCAAAGCTTCTTGGCGCATCTTGTCTTCTTACTACCGCTGCAGGCAATTTTTTAGATAACTCGACAAAACCCTTTGAATTTTCTTCTACCAAGTTAAAATATGGGCTTCTTCTTGAAGGAGCACCGGTAATTAAATTTGTTGCGTGCTTGTGATCTTCAAGTAATTCAATACTCTTCTTCAAATCTTGCACATTACGTAATGGCGATGTCGCATCAATATCTGCCATGATATCAAAAACTAAGCCCGAAACCTTCTCAGCTTCTGTTACACAATGTTGAATAACTGGTAACTTTGCCGATGTGTCTGTTGCTAACTCAGCTGGTCGTTTAACAATAATATCTGCACCATAATCCTTAGCAACTTGTAAAATCTCTCTACTGTCACTACTAACTGCAATGACATCGAATAATTCACTTGCTTTTGCTTGTAAAATACTATGAGCGATTAACGGTTTCCCTAATATCAATTTTATGTTTTTATTTTTGACCCCTTTAGAACCTCCACGAGCACAGATTGTACAAATTCTATGCATTTTTTATCCACACCTTTTCTTTCGAACATTGTTCAGCAACTTCAATCATACGAACAATATCTAGTCCGCCTTGTAAATCACAAAGCATATCGACATGATTATTTAATAATGCGATATGTTGATTTAAATACGTTTCGTCTCGATCCACTTTAAATCGTATAATTTCACTATCAATTTGTATCTTTTGTCCAATTAAATCAGCTTTAAATGTATGTTCATTCGTTTGTATAACTAGCTGTCTTTGTATAATCCGATCCAAATAATTCATTTCTACTGAAACATTAATCCCCGTCTGTGTTTGGTACAATACTGAGAAATAATCATCTGATTGAATGGACAAATCACTTATTTGCCCACCGCTTGCTGTCATTTCAGCCCAATTTCCAAATAAGAAATTTAAGTAATCCAATTCGTGGCTTAAATCTCTAATAACTCCGCCACCCTTTGTAACATCTGCAGAATAACCTTTAGTATAATCTGTATTTGGTCTCCACGTAGGTAAATATTGACCAACATATGCATTGACCGATATAATTTGCTCACTCTTTAATAGCTCAAACAATTTCTGTATAATTGGATGAAATCTTAAATTGTATCCAACGTACAACGAAGAAAAGTGATAGTTCTTAGAAGTCATTTTCGCAAATAGTGGCTTTTCCACTAAAATCCTCTGATCATACCCTGTATCTTGTATACGAGTAAGCATTTCTTCATGTAAGTAAGTCTCATTTGCTACAACAATATACTCTGGATACTCACTTTCAATAGCTTCTTCAATGGTTGAATAGCTTTTTTCAACATCAATCTGATGCTTAGAAACAACTACTGTCGCAATACCTAAGCTATTTAACAATCTAATATGTCTTTGTCCAATAGATCCGTAGCCTATAACAACAGCCTTTCGCACACTCATCATTTACAACCTACCTTATTGAAATAGCTACTATACTCATCATCAGCACGTTCAAAATCAGCCATACGCCCAATATCTAGCCAATATTCACGCACGGGGAATGCCGATACATTTTTTTGTTCATCCATTAATTGTTTAAACAAATCTGGCATATCGTAAAATTCACCCTGTGGAATATACTCAAATACATCCGGACTTAATACATAAATCCCTGCATTTACAAAGCTTCTATGCATTGGTTTTTCTTTAATCGAAAGTAGTTGCTGACCTTCCGTTTCAATGACACCATACGGTATTTGATATTCGTATTCACGCACACACATTGTTGCAGATGCTTCTGTTTCTTCATGAAATTGCAATAGCTGTTCAAAATTCACCTGTGTCAGCAAATCACCATTCATAACTAAGATAGGGCTATCCAGATTTTTCTTCAACAGAGACAAAGCACCTGCTGTTCCCATTCTTTTATCTTCTTCTATATAAGAAATGTTCACGCCTAAAGCTGATCCATCTTGGAAATAATCTTGAATTACCTCTTTTTTATAATTCACTGATAAGACAAAATTAGTAAATCCATATTGCATGAAGCCCTCGATAATCGTTTCTAAAATCGGCCTGTTCCCTACATTTAGCATTGGCTTTGGAATTTTTTCTGTTAATGGGCGTAAACGTGTCCCAAGGCCACCCGCCATTAATACAACTAGATTATTTTTATCTGTTACTAGCTGTTGCTGGCCAGCAAAAATAATATCTATAATTTTATTATCATTATCTACGATTGGTAATTGATTTAATTTATGTTTTTTTAATATATTTAGATAGTCACTATATGTATTATCGAGACCGGCTGTAATAGGATTTACATTCATTACACTTTCAATATATACATCTAATCCTTCTCCTCTTAAAATACCTCTACGAATATCTCCATCTGTTACCGTCCCTAGTAGTGTCTGACTGTCATCCATGACAATCGCAAATTGAAGGGAGGTATCATCAATTATTTTCATGGTTTCCAATAATGTTGTGTTCGGATGCACCACTATTTCCCTCCAATTTTTCATCATAATCCCCCTTCTTCCTTTAATCCTATTATTTTTTCCAAATTGGATGTTTCAATACCCACTCTCCAAATCTATCTCTTTCAAATAAATCTGGATTATACAGTTTTTCAATAATATTATAAAATTCTGTATGAGTGTATCCAAGAAAATCTATAAATGATTGAACTGCTTTTTGATCGATTTTATGGTCATATTGTTTAACAAGTTCTATACCTTGTTCTCTTGTAATTAATCCATACCGAATAAACTTTGAAGCATAGTCAGTAGCAGAAGCATGTCCAAACTTTGGATACTTCAACCAAGGGTGTACCAAATAAGGAATTGAATCTACTTGATCAAAATTTTCAAAAGTATGCTCTCTCGTCCATTCATGTGCCAAATCTTTAAATCCATTCTTCTTAGCAAAAATATAGTTAGCATAACTATTCCATCTAACAAAGTAACTTAAGTAGATTGGATTTAAGTTCTCTAGTTGCTGATTGTCTGGTGGGTTACAGAAGATTAGATCTTTTTCTGTGATTTTGTCGTCCAGTAATTCTTCATAGGGAATATCTGATGCGACCCCATTATTAATCTGATTTTTTGCAGAATACGTTTCAATTCTATCCGTGCCACCATATTCATAACTAATATTTTCCCCATAAATAATTAAGGGAATATTAAATTTTGAAGCTATATGTAGAGGATATGTATAAATTAAACGGTCAATATACCAAGTTGGCTTTCCATATTTTTCGAATGTTTTTTTCATAATAGCTTTTTGAGCTTTTATATTTGGTTTTAACGTGACTAAATGGCATCCAAATCGCTCAGAAATATTTTTCAAATTATGTTCACCAGCTTTAGTCATTTCGAAGTTATCTTCAACCGAAACTAATAATGGATTCATATTCATTACTTCTTTAAAGAAATGTACTTGAAAGTGACTATCTTTTCCTCCACTTACAGCAATAATACAATCGTATTCAGTTTCATTTGTACTTCTATACTTAGCACATAATTCTTCTAATTCTTGATGACGTGAATCCCAATCTGTATAGTTTTTTTGTTCTTCAGCTCTACATGCCTGACAAACACCTTCTTCATCAAAATAAATTCCTGGTCTAGTATTAGGCATTGTGCATTTATTACAAAATTTCATATTTAGTAGCTCCTATTTTAAAATTTCATGTGATTTTGCTGGTACTCCAATTACTTTTTGATTCGAAGAAATATTATTAACTACAACTGCTCCAGCCCCTATTAGACTGTGAGATCCGATTGTAATTCCTTGTATGATTTTCGCACCAGTTCCTATATGTGTAAAGTCACCGATTTGAATATTCCCTGAAAGCGTTGTGCCTGGTGCTACATGTACATAGGCCCCTATCACACAATCATGTTCAATAATTGCGCCTGTATTAATAATTGTATTTTTCCCAATTTGCGCATGCGACTGTACAATTGCACCTGCCATTATTTGAGTACCCTCATCTAACGTTGCTGTACTAGATATTATTGCCCTCGGGTGAGCACATATAGCAAATGTATATCCTTGACTTTTCAGTTTCTTAAACAGGCTATGACGAACATTTGAAATACCTACAGTTCCTAAACCTAAAACAAGTTCCACTTCCAATGGGTTGTATTCTTCCAATATTACATCCGTACCAAGATACTTTAAGCCATACGAATTTGTTTGTTCTTCTGGTGCTGTAAAACCTAGAATTTTTCGATTCTGAAGTAATAATATCTCCGTTAAAACTGAAGCATGACCCCCATTTCCTAATATTATTATCGGCTTATTCATCAATCAGTTCATCCTTTTGATAAAATTTAGTGGCTTTTTCACCTAGTAGAGACCAATACTTTGCTGGAGATATGCCATTACCAGGTCTTTTAATATCGAGATTAGAAATTTTAAAGATTTCACCTGGTTTGATATCTGTTCTTGCCACTATGCTCTTTCTCGCCACTACTCGGTTTTTCACCTCAGCTACTGTCGGTTCTTTTACACCACTCCCTAAAGCACGTTCAACCTGACGAATACCCTCTACCATAGCAATTAACTCCGATGGTTCCAATGACGCTACATGGTCTGGGCCTGGCAATGTTCGGTCTAATGTAAAATGTTTCTCTATAACAGTTGCCCCCATGCTAGTCGCGGCAATTGGAATTACAATTCCTTGCGAATGATCGGAAAAACCTATGGATAATGCCAGTTCTTCAGATAAATGATTCATAGCTTTTAAATTAATCGTTTCAAAAGGTGCTGGATATTCCGTTGTACAATGAAGAACGGTTACGAATCTTTGTAAAATATCCTTAGCCTCATTTGTTTTGTAGAATGAATGCACACTTTCAATTGAAACATCAGCGTCTGGTCTTGCTAAGCCATAAGCTACCAAGGACAAGGCTTCATGTATTTCATCGATAGTCGCCATTCCCGTTGAAATAATCATTTTCTTTTGCTTCGTTGCAATATAATGAATGAACGGGGAATTAGTCAACTCACCAGAAGGAATCTTAACAGTATGCATTTGTAATTCATCAACTAAAAAATCCACGCTATCATGATCAAATGGCGTAGATAAAAATTCGATTCCTAATTCATCACAATAATTTTTTAATGATGTAAATTCTTCAAAAGACAGTTCAAGCTTTTCAAGCATTTCATATTGAGATGATACTTCACCTAAATTTTCTACTTGATAATCAGCTTGCATTGCTTCTTTTGTCACTAAATTCTTCGCACGGAATGTTTGAAATTTAATAGCATCGGCACCAGCTACCTTCGCAACTTTTACTAATTTTTTCGCCATTTCAAAGGAGCCGTTATGATTCACTCCTGCTTCGGCTATTATATATGTTGATTGGCTCATAAATCGTAAAACTCCTTTTGTCTAGCGAATGATGTAATTTGTTGTAATTGTCTTATTATTTTCTCAGAGACTTGTCCATCTCCAAAAATTTGATCATATGGTCCTTTGTACATTAAAGCATCCTCAATCGCTTTTTCTATTGTTGATGGCTCTAAAGTACAGTCGAATATCGAGCTAGGTTTTTGACGGCCTGCCTGTCTATCACCACAATTTACAGTAGGCGTGTGTAAATATGGCACTTCAATCAAACCACTAGAAGAGTTCCCCAATACCACATCTGCATATTTCACTGTACTTAAATATCTTAGCTGACCTAGCGAATCAAACACTTTTGCATTTTGTCGTTGCGAAACAAATTCTTCGATAGCCTTATTAATTTCCCGTCCACCATTATCCGCATTTGCTTTTGTAAACACTAAATTGACACTTGGGTAATTATTCAAAGCTTCTAATAATGAATAAATCCCATCTGTTTGGAGATTCGTTTCTGGATGATATGTTATTAAAAACATTGGTTGATCTATATTTAGTTGAAGGTCTGTATACAACTTTTCCTTCTTAAGTAATGGCAACTTTAATATATTTTCAATCCCAATTGCCCCCACATTCCATACAGATGAAGGTTCTTCACCAAGCTGAATAACTCTATTACGATGTGTGTCTGTACTCGTGAAATGCCATGAAGCCATTTTAGTAATCGAATGACGGATAGCATCATCATAAGCGCCAAATGTACATTCTCCTCCATGAATATGAGCAATCGGTATTTGCATCACAAGTGCAGTTTGTGCTGCAGCTAACATTTCAAAGCGATCCCCTAAGATTAAAAGTAAATCTGGTTTAACTTTTTCAAAAGCATCTGAGAATCCAATTGTCGCCAATCCGATAGATTTTGCAACACCTGTTGCTGTATCAGAGGACAATAACATTTCTACCTTTGCATCTATGACAAAACCATCCGCTTCAATTTGTTTATATGTTAAGCCAAATTCAGAGGATAAATGCATGCCTGTCACAACTAGTTGTAGCTCAAAATCAGCTGATTGTTTAATAGCATGCATTAAATTCGCAAGTAACCCATATTCGGCTCGTGTCCCTGTAACAACACATATTTTTCGTTTCAATGGCTATCCCTCTTTTATTGGTGTGCTTGGAATATTAATAATTTTCTTATTTAATCTTTCAATTGTAGATAAATTTGCTCGTGGACATTCTCTAAACGGTTTTAAATCGTGCATCGGCGTCCAAATTGGACGACTCATTACACCGTTATTATTTAAAAATGTCAAAACTTCATCTCGCTCTAATGTATCATCTAAAATTAATGTTTGCAGCCAATAGTTGCTGGATGTATTCGCTGGCTCTTTAAAAAGAGTAACACCTTCTAATGATCCAACTAGTTCTGCATAAAAAGCTGTTAATGCACGTTTTCTTTTTATAAATTCTGGCATATTTTCTAGTTGAGCACATCCTAATGCCGCGTTTATATTGGGCAAGCGGTAGTTAAATGCAACCTCATCATGTTCATATTCCCAACGATGTGGTATTTTAGCTGTTGTTGTAATATGCTTAGCATAGCTTGCTAACTCTTCGTCATCGGTTAAAATGGCACCACCACCACCTGTAGTGATAATCTTATTGCCATTAAAGCTAATCGCACTCACTTTACCAAAGCCACCTGTATGCTTCCCTTTATAGTACGTCCCTAATGATTCTGCAGCATCTTCCACTAATACTAAGTGATACTTTTTGCAAATCATTTGTAATTCTTCTAGTTCAACAGCATGCCCAAAAGTATGCATCGGAACAACTGCACGTATGACGCGGCCTGTCTTTTTATTGATCAATTGATTATTTTGCACATCGCCAATGTCCAAAATATGTGCTTCTAACTTTTGCGGATCAAGACCCAGTGTTTTTTCAGATACATCCACAAAATGGGGAACAGCACCAATATACGAAGCTGCATTGGCCGTGGCAACAAATGTTAAAGCCGGCATAAACACTTCTTCATTTGCTTGTACGCCTGCAACCTTCATCGCGATATGTAATGCGGCAGTCCCATTCATAACGGCAACAGCACGTTTCACCCCTGCAAATTGTGCTAAATCTTCTTCAAAACGGGTAACATAAGCACCTACAGAAGATACCCACCCTGTTTGAATACAATCTGTTACATACTCCAACTCTTTACCAGTAAAGGTTGGTTCGTGCAATGGCACAAAGTCCTTTTGATAGTGTGCTTTAATCTGATCTATAAACTCTATCCATTGTGTATTCATATATTATAAACATCTGCCTTATATTGAGCTAAATTCTTTGAATTAGAGAACCATTCAATTGTTTCTTCTAACCCTCGACGAAAACCATCTTTACCGCCATAATGAGGTTGCCAACCAATCAATTCTTTTGCTTTTTTATTTTCCGCCCATAGACGATTGACTTCACTTTTTTCTGGACGCAAGCGCTGTTCATCGGTTTCAATTGTTAAGTTTACACCCATAATCTCTGCAATCATTTCAGCAGTTTCACCAATTGATACTTCATAATTAGAACCAACATTAATGACTTCACCTAATGATTTTTCTGAGTTCATGACAGAAACAAAACCTCCAACTGTGTCTTGTACATAATTGAAATCACGTGTTGGACTAATAGCACCTAGTTTAATTGTTGTTTGGCCACTTGCTAATTGGCTAATAATTGTCGGAATAACCGCACGCGCTGATTGACGTGGACCATATGTATTAAACGGACGAATAACCGCAACCGGTGTCTCGAATGAACGATAAAATGATAACGCCATTTGGTCAGCACCAATTTTAGAGGCCGAATAAGGGGACTGCCCTTGCAACGGATGGCTCTCATCAATTGGCACATATTGAGCTGTGCCATATACCTCACTTGTCGACGTATGCACAACCTTTTCCACGCCTAATTCCTGCGCAGCTTGTACAATATTAAGAGTACCATTTACATTTGTATCAATATAAGTAGCCGGAGAATGGTATGAGTAAGGTATTGCAATAAGTGAGGCTAAGTGCAGTACATGTGTACAACCCTTCATCGCTTCCTTTACCCCAAATGGATCACGAATATCTCCAGAGAAAATATTCAAAGAATCTTTAATCTCTTTAGTAGATTGGTCTAACCATCCCCATGAATTGAATGAATTATAGTAGACAAATGCACGCACATCGTGACCTTGTCTTACAAGTTCTTCTGTTAAGTGGGAGCCAATAAATCCGTCAGCGCCCGTTACTAAGATTTTTTTAGTCATTTCTGTAACACCTTTTCAAATTATTTACTTGATACGATTTCTGCTAAAATCTCTTTGTAATTAATACTTGGAGTATTTTTCAATTGCCTTTCCAGCTCATCAACACATAGATAAGGTATACCCTCTATTTTAGCACCGTCCCATGCTGTATTGAATATTTGCATTGAAGAATTTGCAGCTTTTTGCTCAAACCAACGGCGAAAAATATTAAAACTACTGTATGTATTTATATAATTTCCACTATTTGAAAGGACTTTTTGAAACTTTATGTTTGTTTCAAATGTATTGGAAGATGTTGATAAATTCGCATGAGTTTGATTATTTTTAAAGCCCAGATCTTGACCAAATAGATAAATTATTTTAAAGCCCATGAACTCTAAAAGAGATATGCCTGTAGTTGCAACTGATCCTCCTGTTTCTATTAAAGGTACAGCATTGGACACTGAAAACTCCTCAGATAAAAAATAACCCTCTTGAAATAAGATTATTTTTTTACCTTTGTGAATTTTCGTCATCCCATGATTAGCTGTAGCCATATAAAATAGTAAACCATTATATTCAGTGTGCTCTATTTGTTCCTGTACTAAGTGCGTGGGGTCAGTAATAATGATTGCATCTGGCATAATGCCTTCTTTTAACAATGTCTTTAAGGCTGAACCAACCGCTAAAATAAAGCAGGAATCGCTAACTTCTTTTAAAGATTTGATTGTTTGATTAAGTGATGGTCCAGCTGATACTAATACCGCTTCTTCACTTTTCGCTATTCCTTCAAATTTTCTCATAAAAAAATGTGAATTCGTTAGATTGGCTAAGAAATTCTTTTGCATAATTTCACTATCACTTTGAAAGGACATTTGTCTTAATTTAATATCTTCCAAAGACGTAAACAATGGATGGGCTGTGCCTATTGCCTTTAGCCATTGCAACGGAATAATAAACTGTGTTTCATTCAATATAATATTTTTTAGATAGTCTTTGTCACTAATAATATTTATACGTTTATCATCTAAAATATTTGTAGCACCAAACTCTCTACATAATTCTAGTTCTTCCTTATCCGCAAGAACAACATAAATAGTAGAAGTCGGATTACTAATTAGAAGTGCCTCTACATGATAACCAAGGCCAAGACCGAATAAAATAAATTGTTTAGACTGTATTTCAAGTTCTTTTTCAATAAATTTCTCTACATCTTGTTTTGGGTGATATTTACTATAAAGGTAAATCCCATTAAGTCGAAGCGTGTATGACCCATCTTTTGCATATTCTACTATCCAATCCATTAATTTGGTTGTACCTCAATTACTATTGCTTCTTCAAAGAAAGGGGTAATCTCATATTCAAAAATATCTGCTACTAATACATAATCCTGCATTTCAAGGCCTGAATTAATTTCTTCTAAAAACTCTCGAATCTTTTCAATTTGTATATCAACTTTTATATCATTTAATTTTAATAGTTCACTAACCTCTAATAGCCATGACATGCCTTCAGAAAATTCCAAGACCATTTTCAATGCGCTAGCTATTTGGTCCGTTCTTAAATATCCAGCTATTTCTTGGCTTCCAATAGCTACTCTTGGTAAATATTCATTAAAACTTTGAATCGTATCCATTAAGATTTCTGTCATTATTAATCCTCACTCTTCATTTTATTAATTTTTCATTACCTATTCGTTTAACAACATTTTCAGTATAGATTTTTGATTTATTTGTTGCCTCTAACAATTTACTATAGAGTGTCTTCGTTTGATTAAATACTCTAGTATATTTTTCAGTAGCTGTTTCATTCTCTTTTTCTAAAAAACCTTTTAACACCTCTAAGGTAATTGGGGTTACAATAAAATCCATCTGCACTTTTGAAAAACGATTAGCAATTTCTTTATCCACTTTATTCAGCTTTTTTAGCGTTTTATTATTAAAAACCGTATTGGATCCATTGTTTTCCAACGCTGTTAATCCCTTTGATAAATATTTTATTATTTGAACGTAATCTTCTAGCTCAGCTTCTAACAATTCCTTCAATTTTTCCCATTCATCTTGAGAAACTTTATAGGCATGATCTTCAATTCTTTTCACTTTTTTCGGAAGTTCTTCTTGAACATATTCTTCACAAAAATCCTTAAATGATTTTTGTTCAAAGCCTTTCAATCGAACTCCCCCCTCTGTACAATTGAAGACAATATTTTTAGGAGGATAATTCTCAATCATTTGCTCGAACGTTATCCTCATAGAATTAAACACTGAGCTTGTCCAAACTGCCTCACCATCAAAGCCATCTACTGTAAACATGTTGTCACTTTTCTTCCAACTCTCTTCAATACGTTCAGCTTGTTTGTTATTGGCAGCATGTGTTTGATTATTCGTATAAGCTAAATCTTGACCAATTAAAGCAATTGGACCACTAGATATATATTGTGCGAGACTATAAGCATACTGTGCAATACTACCTCCACCAACTATGGTAGGTAAATTCAGACCTATCTTTTCAGTTAAATAACGATGAATAGCTTTATCGGAGTTAGCCGTAAAGGCATAACCTCTATTCCCAAACTTCTTTCTAATTCCCGGATGATTAAAAACTGAATAGAATAACTTAGATCCATTTAATTCCAATTCCCTAAATTGATCATAACTTTCTTCAGCTCCGTCAATTGAAGCTACATAGTCAGGTTCAATTCCATAATGAAGGACAGAGTTAATTGTTGATCCGGCTGCAATAATTATGACATTATCTTGAATTTTTTTTAGTAACGGTAATTGCTTTGTAAGAGACGGACCGCCCGAGGCAATAATAACCGGACATGAATACGCTTGCTCTAATTTTACTAGGTTCCGATCTTCAAACAAAGAAATCAGATTTTCACTGAAGTTTTTCTGCCATATTTCGGAATAACTAAAAATTGTAACTTCATTGACCATGTTTGATTTTTGTATATCTTTCACCTTTTTTAAAATCTGCAAATAAAACTCTGGAAATAATTTTTCATAGTTTGGTGAACAGATAATTTTAAAGGTATTTTGAAAATCTACTGATTTAATATTATCTATTATATTGTCTAACTTATTAATATACTTACTATTATACAAAAATTTATCTAGCCCTTTTTCACTATGTTCAGCTTGCACCTCTAATAGAGAATCATCAAATAAAGGATCAATGATGATTAACAGCTCATTATATTTAAATTTCTCTTTTAAACTATCTACAATATAGCCTAATCCATACCCAAATAAGATATGTATATGATGTGGTTCATAGTGGTTTTCTGCGAATCTATCTGCCTCTATTATAGGATTGTATTTACTATGTAAAAAATAATCATTGACTTTTAACGTCATATTCCCTAATTTTGTTTCAAATGTTTCAATAATAAATTGATTCTGCATAAGTACACCTCTTTATATATATCGACTAGTATTATAAATAATCAATAACCTTTATTTCAGTTTGTAGATTTTTTTATTAAATCAGAACCACCAGTATAACTGGTGGTTTGCTCTGCGCGTGAAACGCTGGGGTACTGGCCCATGTCTAAAGACATCCTGAAAGGTCTGCCAACCGCACTTCGTTTCCACACGAACCGCTAAAGCGGCTTACTTATTTTTCTTTCTCTTGATTTCTTCTGCCGTGAACGGGTCAATGAATTCTTTCATTGTCATTTGATCATGTAGGATATCTTCCTGTAATTGGTTTTTGATATACTCTTGAATCACTTTCCGATTTCGACCGACTGTATCCACATAGTATCCTCTACACCAAAATTGCCGATTTCCATATCGATATTTTAAATTGGCATGTCGGTCGAAAATCATTAAGCTACTCTTCCCTTTTATATAGCCCATGAACGAAGATACACTTAGTTTCGGCGGTATACTCACCAACATATGTATATGATCCGGACACGCTGTTGCTTCAATAATTTCTACACCTTTTCTTTCACACAACTGACGTAGAATTCTTCCTACATCCGCCTTGATTTGACACTAAATTACTTGTCTTCTGTATTTCGGTGCGAAGACAATGTGATACTTACAATTCCATGTTGTATGTGCTAAACTCTTATTATCCATTTTTGGAGGCTCCTTTCGTACGAAGTCGGTTGACCAGACCTGACTTTATTGTACGATCGGAGTTTTTTTATTGTCCATAGCTAAAAGCTTTCCGGAACCCCCTGCACAGCAGGGGGTTTTCAAAGCATACAAAAAAACCCTGTTTCTTTTTTAAGAAACAGGGTTAAAGTTATCAATTATTGTAATAATTGAAGAACGCCTTGTGGTTGTTGGTTTGCTTGCGCAAGCATAGATTGTGCAGCTTGTGTTAAGATATTGTTCTTCGTGAAGTTCATCATCTCTTTAGCCATATCAGTGTCACGGATACGTGATTCTGCAGCTGTTAAGTTTTCAGAAGTTGTACCTAAATTGTTAATAGTGTGCTCTAGACGGTTTTGTACAGCACCTAGAGATGCACGTGTTTCAGATACTTTTGTTAATGCTTTGTCAATAATTGAAATTGAATTATCAGCACTTTCTTGAGTTGTGATGTTGATACCAGCACCTTTACTAGCATTTGCTGCCAATTCAGCCGCACTACCTGCAATTGCGTCGACTCCTAGAGCTGTAGCACCCATATTACCGATACTTAAGTTAATATTTTGACCAGAGTTTGCTCCAATGTGGAATACTTTACCACCAGCATCTGTAGCTGATCCCGCATTCTCAATAGTAGCACCAAAATCACCATTTAATAACTTTTGTGTATTGAATTCAGTATCAGTAGATATACGAGTGATTTCTTTTGATAAAGATTCGATTTCTAATTGAAGTGCTTTACGGTCACCAGTAACGTTTGTATCGTTTGCAGATTGTACTGCTAATTCACGCATACGTTGTAGGATTGCGTGTGTTTCGTTAAGTGCACCCTCAGCTGTTTGGATTAAAGAAACTGAATCTTGAGCATTTTTAGTTGCCATGTCAAGACCGCGGATTTGTCCACGCATTTTTTCTGAGATTGCTAAACCAGCAGCGTCATCGCCAGCACGGTTGATTTTGTAACCAGAAGATAATTTCTCAAGGTTTTTTGCAGATTGTGCGTTGTTGAAGCCTAAGTTACGGTGTGTGTTTAAAGCTGAAATGTTATGTTGAATTCTCATTTGGAATTCCTCCCTGAATGTTTTTTTGTCATTCCACATCCTTGTGGAATGCTGTTGGCTTTGGTCGTATTATGTACTTCCACTGCCTTACACTATCTATATCGTACCTATATAGAAATGTTTAATAGTTTTTAGCGAAATTTTATTTATTTTCAAGAAAAAATAAAAACTTACTTTTCAATTCTTATAAGAGCTCTTGAAAAGCAAGTCTTAAAAGAAAAACAAAAACGCCTATTACTCAAAAGAGATTATAGGCTCAGATTTTATTTTCTCTTTAATTGTTCTAATAAGTTTGAAGCTACGTTTAACGCTTCCTTGTTTTGTTGTTGAATTGCTTCGAATACTTCTGCACGATGAACCGTTACTGTTTTCGGGGCCACAATGCCGAGCTTCACTTGGTCGCCTTCAACCGATAGAATTTTCACCTCTACATGGTCACCTATCATTATTGATTCGTTCTTTTTCCTTGAAAGTACAAGCATTATTTAACACTTCCTTCAAGAGCACTTAGCGAAAAGCGTAACGGATAAGCCTTACTGTCACTTAATATAATCTGCTTGCCCACTTTCTTCTTCATATTAATGACAACTGGTGCAAGTAGATTCATTGTAGAGTCACTTAATTTTTCTTTTAATGTCACGATTGAATATGTAACAAGGTCCTCTTCATGCTCTACAGCGAGAACTTCGCTATCTTCCATTGAAAGATCAAATGCATAATCAGGTTTGAAAACAAATGGGTAAGCGACAATGAAACCGAGTTCAGGATTTTCAGTACCTTGTAATAGCGCAAGTGGTAAGTCTTGATCAAGAGGTAATAACACAAACTTCGTAACATCCGGAAAACCTGGAATACCTTCTGGAAATGTTATAACATCCTCGTTCGTTATTTCTACTTCTCCTAAAAATTTCGTTATGATTTTCATATTGTTAATGTGCTCCTTTATACAATCACGTCAGTTTGAACAGATGGTCTTTGTACCATTGTACCAGTTACTTTTCCAGGTGTGTATTCATGAATTGGTTTGTTCACTTTTGCGTCAATTTTTGGTTCTCTTCTTTGAATATTGATATCAGTTGTACCTGGTGTATAATCAATTTTTACTGAGCCAATTGATGGCACAAATTTAATGTTGAATTGGACGCGATGGGGACCGTGATTTTGTTTCGCGATATTTTGGATAGTTGCACGTCCTTGGTCTTTACCGGCGCTTTCCATCATTTGACGTCCCTCTCTTGCTCTACGTGCCATCCCTTGTAGAGCCTCTTGTTTACCTTTTTGTGCATAATTGGCACTTGATTCAAGTGGACCTATTAAACCTAAGTCCCGTCTTGCCTGTGAAGAATCAATACGAAGCGCACCACGCGTCGTATGTATTTCAAGAATTGCTGCTGGCTGTTCGATATGTTGCGTTGCTCTGGGTTGTTTAATGTACTGCTTCGGTTTGGAAATATCAAGATCCCTTTGCGCATCGGTCGTACGAATTTGAATTTGTGGGAGTCTCATTTACTCCTCTCCTTTCAAGAAAAGCGTCTGAACAAATGTCCAAACGCTTTTGAATAATTATCTGATAAAGTCAACTAATGTTTGTTGAATAATTTTAGAACCCACCGATAAAGCAGCCTGATGAATTGATTCATGTGTGACCATTTCAGTAATAGCTTTTGAATAATCAACAGACTCGTTATCTCGCAATTGCTTCGTTACATTGACCTCACGTATACCAAGACGATTTTCCATAATCTCTACACGGTTTTGACGTGCACCGACATCAGCCTGTGCTTCAAGCACTTTGTTATGCATAGTTGTAATGTCATCATCAGTGCTTGACGATGTAACACCACCAAGTGTATCTCCAATTTCTGCGCCAGTTTTGGTTGGATCGCCTAGCACAGTAGAAATTTTCCCCATCAAATCATCTATACTTTTAAATAGATCCTTCCCAGGTGTATTCACTTGGATTTGAATACCATCATAAACTTCTATGTTTACAGAATTATTCGCACCGTTAAGCGCTGGATTAATCTCTTTTCCACCACCGGCCGCTGGCGTAAATAATGGTTGATTTGTATTCGTTCCACTAAAAAGATAGCTACCTGCTACGTTTGTGTTTGCCACATCCTGAAGTTGCTGACGGATTTGGTCAATCTCCATTTTAATTTTTTCACGTTCTTCTGGTGTATTTGTATCATTTGCAGCTTGAATAACTAGTTCACGAACACGTTTCATTTGTTCGCCAACCTGATTAAGTGATTCATCTGTTGAATCTAACCAGCTATTTGCCGTGATCATATTTCGAGAATATTGCTCAACTTTAGCTAAATCACGGCGATAGCCCATCCCCTTTACTGCGATTACAGGATCATCTGACGGTCGAGTAATTTTAGAGCCTGAGTTTATTTGATCTTGTAGTTTGGACATCTTACCATAACTGTTGTTTAAATTTCGTAACATATTATTTGAAAGCATTGATTGTGTTACACGCATCTTGCAAAAACCCCCTTCTTTAAGTTGGAGAGGTGTGTCTCCGATTCACTAATACTATATTAAAAAATAAATCTTATAGCCCTACACGACCCATACCGTTGATAATCTTGTCTAACGTTTCATCAACAACAGTAATCATACGTGCATTGGCATTATAGGCTTGTTGGAAGGTAATCATATTCGTCATTTCTTCATCTAGAGATACTGCGCTCATGGCGTCACGGCTATTTGAAACCATAAGACGTTGTGATTCAAAACTTGAAAATAAACGCAGTGCTTCCTCACCATCTACACCAATCTGTCCAATAACCCCTTGATAAAATGTTTGCATAGTAGCATTACCAATATCCGCAAACAGTTTATGTTGCATATTGGCAAGCTCGAACGCATGCTTACCATCACCTTCTTCTGCTGCACCTGAAGCTGCGGCGATAAGATTTGGATTATTTGAAATGGCGTCAGTTACTTTAATACCGCCTGCACCACTACCTTCAAAGAACTGACCACCGTTAGCTGATGGATTTATAATATTTCCTGCTGAGTCCTTTTCTTCAAGCGTATAGCCTTGTGCATGAAGTGCATTGAATTCTTTGATAAATGCATCGGCTAATTGGTCTAACTTTTTTAACGTTTCTGGATAATAGCCCTTAATATCACCATTTGCACTTTGGTAGCCGTAGGAATTAATTAAAGATAATAATTTCCCTTTCGAAGCTTCGAAGTCTTCTTGTTTAATCGCTTGTTGTGTACTATTTACAGTACCTGCTTCATGTGCCTCTAAAGATTCTACACCTGTTAACTGCATTTCAGAGAAAATATTTGTAATATCATCCCCTGTAACCTGACCATTTGTCCCCATGACAGTGAATTGAGCAAAATCTTTTCCATCCACTAAATCTCTTACAACACCGTCAGCACCTTTAAAAGTAATTTTCAGACTACCCTCAGCTACATCTGAGGCTTTTCCGCCAGAAGGCATGCGCTCAATAGACACTGGGATATACTCATTTAACTTGTCTACTAAAACATCACGTACATCGTATAAGTCATTTGGAACATGACCATTCGGCTCAACCTCTTGAATTTGTTTATTAAGGGCTGCAATTTGTTTAAGTATCGTATTAATCTGAGTAGTAGAAACGTCAATCTCTTTACCTAAGTTACCTTGAATCATTTTTAACTGTGTATCCATATAATTAAATGATTCAGCTAAATGTTCAGCACGTCTAATGGCAACCTTACGTGAAGCCGCATCTGCTGGCTTTGAACCAACGTCTTCTAGTCCCTTCCAAAACTGCTCAAATGCTTTATCTAAACCAAATTCAGAAGGTTCACTCATAATATCTTCCATTTGAGAAATGGCTTTTGTTCTCGATTCCCAATAGCCAAACTTATTTGTTTCTTGGCGGAATTGACGATCAATAAATTCATCACGAATGCGTTGAATTGATCCCGCTTCTACCCCTGTCCCAAGATGTCCTGGATAAATAGGTTGGTTTAAGCCGGCTGTTGGGAAACCTGGTGTTGCTTGCATATTAACTCGTTGACGAGAATAGCCAAGCGTGTTGGCATTCGATATATTGTGTCCTGTTGTATATAACGCTGTTTGCTGTGTGAATAAACCACGTTTACTTGCTTCTAAACCCATAAATGTAGAACGCATGTGAATTTCCTCCTCTAATTGGTTCATGACAAAAATAAGCAAGCATAGTATTAATCATTGCGCAGGCGTAAAAACCTATGCTTGCGAATCGAAATATGATTTTTTGGCCACTGTATTTGTGCCGCGTACCTCACTGCCCGAGTAGTTCATTTGCTCAGGACGCGGACGTAGTGTATCTAGTGTCAGGTTGACAAATTGTAGTGATTGAAACACTAGCTTTTGATTTAAATCATTTTGTTTACGTAAGTCTTCTATGATTAGCATTAATCGATTGCGCACTGATGAGAGTGTGTCTTTTTCAGTTTGTTGTTCAGCAGCCTCGATGACATCAGCGACAGTCATTTTGTCAGTAGAAGCAAATCCTTTTGCTTCAAGGTAGTCCGTTACCTGTATTTGACGCTGTTGCTCGAGCTTATCGATGGCCGCTACATGTGCCTGCTCATCCTTGAGCATTTGGTCCAGTGCTTCGATATTGCCGGATTTAATGATTTCAGTTTTTTTAAAAGCTAGTTCAAGTAAGCTTTTATGCATTCTTTCTAGCTTTGTTAATGTAGAACAAATCGCTTCTACAGACATATTGCTAAACACCCTTTCTGTTATTCCCTAGAAACGATAATATTTCAGCATATCTTCTGCAACTTGGCGTGCATTTACTTTGTAATCACCAGAAGCAATATCTGCTTTTAATTGTTGCACGCGCTCCGCACGCTCGGCGCTATATGTTGATACACCTTGCATTTCCTGCGCTGTTTTTGAAATTTCAATTTTATCGGCGAAAGATGCTTTGTTGTCACCTGCTTTTACATTGCGCACTTGATTTTTATAGGCGTTTACCGCATTCACACCATAAGATGTAATTTTCATGTCTGCCCCCCTTATCTAAAAAGCTTATCTTCCTATTATTTCGGACTTTCTCACACAATGTTAAGTTTCAAACATAAAAAAAGAGAAGGTGCTATCTAAAAAATATCTTAAATAATAAATACCATCTTTTTATATGGGTAAAAATCCCGCTAAGTTTTCTGTGCATGAGCCCCGTAACTTGTTTACGTTTCCTTCCGGGTGTCGTGTTATTTTTTACCTTAAAGTAAAAATAGTATGCCTAGGGGAGTACTCCTAGCATACTATTTTTACTTTTGACACAGTTCACTACTCGAACTGGTAACAGCAAAATGGTGTCTTTAGTTGAAGAGTGAGCTATTAAAACTGTATTTTTATCAACTATAGTGAGAGAAGCTTTTGCTACACATAGTTAAAGTTCGTCTCCTCCGTCTTCATCTTTTGCGATCAGAATGATATGTTACACGGTCACGTTGTGCAACACCATCACGGAATTCCTTTGCCGCATCAAATGTGCGAAGATCTGACTTTAATTCGTTCTGGCATTTTGTACAGAGTTTTCCCGTTGTCGTTAAATGACCACAGTTATCACATGGATAACCTAAGTTTGGGAACATCGCAGGTTGTAAACGACCTTTTCGAACCCATCTATATAATAGTTCTTCTTCTGCTCCTGTAGCTTCCACAATACGCTCAACAGTTGCTGCCCGGTTTTCCCGTTTACGCAAAAAGCGATAAACGATTTGATATAATTCTTCTTCAGATTGAGCGCATTTATGACAAACTTCTCTTACCCCTATATAATTAAAAAATTCATTACATTTTGGACAATTGCGAACCTCTGCCATCTACTCTTCCTCCTCTTGCATGATAATCATTATATAAAGTGAAACTTCAGTCAGATTCAGTGGGGGTGTCCTTCATCCCTCACTGATTGTTAGTTGAATCAATCAGGTTTTTACGGTTAGTTGATTGATCGCCTACTCTTCCCACTAAAGGTGGGCGTCTTACTGACCGTTACTGCGGGATAAAGTGAAACTTCAATCAGTGGGGGGGTTCTTCATCCCCACTGATTGTTAGTTGAATCAATCGGGCTTTTACGGTCAGTTGATCGCCCCTCTAATCTTTCCACTGAAAGTAGGCGTCTTATTGACCGTTACTGCGGGATAAATTGGCTAAATTATACTATACAATTTGCTCTATCTATTATACATGATGCTTTTTCATTTTCATCCATTAATTAACGTGAAACTACGAACATTTTTGGCACCAGCTTGTAGTAGAATTTCTGTGGCATGTCGTAATGTAGTTCCTGTAGTTTGTATATCGTCAAAAAGGACATATTCTTTATACGCTACAGTTACGCTAGGTAATAACTGAAAAAGTGACGCCGTTTGTAATCGTTCCTCTCTATTTTTCGAGCTTTGTGTTTCGGCCGTTGTTTTTTCTAATAGTTGAATATAGGGAATCTTTGCGGCTTTTAGTAGTTCCTCCATATGGGAAAAGGTACGCTCTTTTTGTTTTAAGGGATGCATCGGTATTGGGATAATAGGCGATTTTTCATGTTTGAATTGATCCTGTAGCTCCTGACGAAATACTTTGGCCAGCGCCACGTCTTGAAGGAATTTATATTGATGCAAATAGTCTTTCATGGCGTCATTATATTGGTACAATGCTGTAGGGGACGGGGCATGTTCGAATCGAGATGCACATTTCTTGCATATGCATGGGGGGAATTGTTTGGTTAAAAGTGTTTTCCATGAAGGTTCTGATTGCAGAAGCTGAGCACATAGTAAGCAATGTGTTTCCTTTTTATTCATAGTGAGAATCCTATCTTATTGTTGTATTGTATCTTAGCTCGTGCCTCATCCATTTCCACTGTAATGCCGTGATGAAAAAATACAACATCGCCGTCTGCAAAAGCTATATTTCGCCCAACACGACCTGCTATTTGAATCAGTGCGCTTGACGTATAAATAGAAGATTCTGCCCCGACAACAGCAACCTGAACATTTTTTATGGTAATACCTCTTTCTAAAATGGTCGTCGTTAATAATCCAGGAATTTCTTCATTGCGTAGCTTGAGTACCTTTTCTTTTCGTTCAGGATCCTCAGCATGTACCGCTAATATATCCGAATGTAATGCTTGAAAAATTGATACAGCTATATCTACTAACTCCACTTTTGGTAAAAAAATTAGGAATGGCTCTTTTTGCGTAAGACGATCCTCTGTCCACTTTTTCAGCTTCAACGGAATTACTCCTTTTTTCAGCTTTTTTTCATAACCCCATAACGAACTATAGCGCGGTACAGGTAATGGATGATTATGATAGCGCTTCGGAATAAAAGAATAGCTACTGTTTTGGTACTGATTCAGTAACTTTTGCGATGGGGTTGCTGTGACAAAAAGTATCGGCGCCTCGGCTGTTTTAGCTTTGTGCACAGCTCTTTTTAATGTTTCATCAAATATATAGGGAAATGCATCAGCTTCATCGACAATCATGACATCAAAAGCCTGCTCAAAACGGTATAGCTGATGGGTAGTTGCCATGATAAGCTGGGCGTAACCTTGTTGCTGAGGAGCGCCCCCATATAATGCATGGATAGTCGTTCGTGGGAAAACTTTGTGAAAGCGAGGAAATAATTCTAACACCACATCTGTTCGCGGCGTCGCAATACATACCCGTAAGCCTTCTTGCAATGCAAAATGGACAACTGGAAAAAGTAACTCCGTTTTACCAGCTCCACACACGGCATGTACTAAATGCGATCGTTTGACTTTTACACTTTCTAGCATTTCATCTGTAGCCTGCTGTTGAAGTTCGGTAAATTGTCCTGTCCATGCTAATAAATGCCTTGTTGGCCTTATTGCGCGTGGACCCCTCCAAACTACTAATTGTGTACAACTACTAACTCTGCCCATAGCAAGGCAATGTCTACAATAAACACATAGCTGCCGACATTTTGAACAGTCGAACGTTGTAAATTGCTGGGGATTGTCATTATGACATCGATTGCATTTTAAATGAGGTGTTTGTTGAATACCTTCTATTATATTAAAGTAGTTTCGTTCGATTGCCTGGTTTAGATCTTGTTCTGCAATTGGTGAATGCTCTCTTAGCCAAATGCGTCCCTCATGAAAATCTCGTAATGCAGGTGGTAATAACCATCCTTTGTATTTCATATTATTTAGCTCCTTTCACCTTGTAATTATCTTTCTATCAGTATTTCAGTTGTTATCGTTGATTGTCGATTTTATCAGCGGTTCCTACATTGTTACCGGCGATGTTCGCTATTATAGTGACGATTCTTGTTATATTATCAGCAATTTTCACCTTTCCACTGGCGATTCTCTCTGCTACCAGCGGTGGTCGTCATCCTATCAGCATTGTCTGCGATCCAAACAAAAAACAGTCCCTACAATAATCTGTAGAGACTGTTTACATATAAACGTTATTTTTTGGTCCAGCCGAGCCCCATTGCACCTTCACCTAAGTGAGTGCCGATAACTGGGCCGAAATAGCTTAATTTAAAGTTTACGTTCGGGTAGCTTGCAGCAAGCTGGGCCATCCATTCTTCGGCTTCTGTTTGACAATTGCCGTGAATGACTGCAGCATCCATTGCCTCGTACTTGCTAGCATCTTGAGCTAGCAATTCTTCGGCACGCTTTAGGGCCTTTTTGCGTGTGCGAATTTTTTCAAATGGTACAATTACCTTGTCCACAAAATGTAGAACTGGTTTCACTTGTAATAAGCCACCAATTAAGGCTGCTGCTGCAGACAGACGCCCTCCACGTTGTAAGTGCGCTAAGTCATCTACAATGAAGTAAGCACGAATATACTGCTGCATGTCCGCTAATGCCGCAAGTATGTCCTTTGCTGAAAAGCCCTCTGCAGCCATTTCTGCTGCGCGTAATACATAAAACCCTTGGACAGCGCAAGAAATCTCGCTATCAAATGAGTACACATCAATGTTATCCACCATTTCGCCTGCTTGGACTGCGCCTTGATATGTACCACTTATGCCACTCGATAAGTGTATGGATACTACCTCGTCATAATCTTTTGCCAGTTGTTCAAAGAGTGACGCAAACTCTCCTACCGGCGGCTGCGTTGTTTTTGGGAATTCCTTTGCACCACGTACTTTATCATAAAATTCAGATGCAGTAATATCAATTTCTTCTGCAAATAATTCACCTGCGATATTTACACTTAACGGAATCATACGAATGTTTAAGCGTGCACGTTCCTCAGGCGTAATATATGCAGTACTGTCTGTAACGATTGCCGTCCTCATCGATGTCCACTCTCCTATGTTCCATAGTTTACAGTAAAAAGAAATGAATGTGAAATCAATTTTACCTCTAATCTTGTTCAGACTTTGATTTGGCTTGTACACTTCACACCACTCAAAATTTGTGACATTTACTAGAGGTTTAACTTTATTCAACAAGAAACTTTGTCGAATAAAACCGAAATTTCACATTCATTACCTATGTATGCTAAAGGGAATTAAATTCCCCTTGTTCTATTTACCCGTGCTTGATTTTGTGTCGTCTCCAATATAAAAGACGCTTGTTACCTTCCAATCTTCATCCTCTTTGACGAAAACTGTTACCTGACGCCCAGCGCTTTCATGTTCAACTTTCGTCTCAAGCTGTAGAGAGTGCATTGTCATGTTAGCGAAAACTTGCGCTTCTTTTTCATCATATTTCGCGATCGTTACATTTGCCACGTCACGCTTAATATCAAATTGGTTGAAAACGTCAGTTGCATACGTTTTCTCTTCATCATAATTAAAACCTTTTGGGTCTTTCGATATTGTTTGCATATAACGATTTATTTCTTCCGCATTTAGAGCTGCAATATATTCATCAAATGCCGCTATAATTGCTCTTTCGTCTTCTGCTGGCACGTTTTCAGCCTTTTCTATGTCTTCTCCCATCATTTCAAAGCCTACTGTACCGTCCTCAATGACTTGGTCGCGCTCTTCCACACTTAAATCGTCATCTTTATTACCACAGGCAGTCAACACGAATAAGGTTAAAACTGCTAGAAAACTTTTCTTTAACATCATAAAACCTCCCGCGCAATATTGTAGCATATAAATGCTTTCGTAGGAATTTTGTTGCGCATTTTCAACTTTTAGTTGTTACATCTTTCTTATGACGCTATAAGCTCTAAAATGTTGCACAATCAATTATGCCTCTAGCAAAAATTGCGTTCGGAGGCTTTATGCCTTCAGACATATTTGCTGAATGTAAAAAAACTGCTTTAAAAACTACTTCATCTTTAAAGTAGCTTTTAAAAACAGCTTTTATTGTTATTGCTATACAATTATCGAACTTCAACCCAGCCGTTTTTGATAGCTGTTACAACAGCTTGTGTACGGTCATTTACGTTCATTTTTTGTAAAATGCTTGAAACGTGGTTTTTAACAGTTTTTTCCGAAATAAACAACGTCTCACCAATTGTACGGTTTGATTGTCCATCAGTCAGTAGTTGCAATACTTCACATTCACGTTTTGTTAATAGATGGAATGGACGGCGAATTTCTGTTTGATGGAAGTTACCCTTGTTTTCATGCTCAGAAAGACGACGGAATTCTGCTACTAAATTTTTTGTTACTTTTGGATGGAGGTAAGAACCGCCGTTCGCCACTACTTTAATTGCTTCGACAATTTCATCAGCATCCATTTCTTTTAACATATAACCAAGCGCACCTGATTTCAATGCATGTGTAACGTAAGTTTCATCATCATGGATGGATAACATAATTACTTTTGCATCTGGAAATTCTGAAATTAAGTCTGCCGTTGCTTCTACACCATTTCTACCTGGCATATTAATATCCATTAATACCACATCTGGTTGATTTTCTGCATATAAATTTACAACATCTGTGCCATCGTCACCTTCAGCAACTACATCAAACGTATCTTCAAAATCTAAAATACGTTTTACCCCTTCACGGAATAGCTGGTGATCGTCTACAATAATAATCTTCGTCATAAGTCTTTTACCCCCTAAATTTCTGCAACAAATTGCTTCACTCTACTTCTAACGGAATTTTAAATAGGACCGTTGTGCCTCGATTTATCTCACTATCAATTGAGATTGTACCATCTAATATTTCAATTCGTTCACGCATGCCTAATATACCAAATGAATGGTCTTTGACGCCGCGTGGATCAAATCCTACGCCATCATCTTTGACGACGATATTTACCGCATTGCTCAACCATTCTAGCTTAACCCATATATCCTTACATTTCCCGTGCTTCATGGCGTTGGTTACACATTCTTGCACTAATCGGAAAATGGATACTTCATAGTTTGAAGGAATACGTTGTTCAGTGCTTCTTGATTGGAAATGAATTTCGACACCTGGATTATATTCAGTCACTGTCGACAAATATTTCTTTAATGTCGGAATAATCCCCAAATCATCGAGCGCCATTGGTCGTAAATCGTAAATAATACGACGCACTTCAGATAATGCATTACGCACCGTTTTCTTTAAATCAGCTATTTCTGCCAAAGCATTTTCAATGCCCTTTTCACGATACGTTCTCTCAATTAAATCTGTGCGCATTAATACATTTGCCAACATTTGAGCAGGGCCATCATGAATTTCCCTTGATAACCGTTTACGCTCCTCTTCTTGTGCAGCGATTATACGGATTCCAAAATCTTGCTTCATTTTTGCTTGTTCAAGCGCTAATCCAACATTTTTTAAATCAGATGTTAAATAATTTAAAACGACATTCACTTGATTGACAATATGATCAGCACGTTCAATCGTATCGAGTAATCCTCTTAATCTTCTCTCTAAGTCATCTCTTTTGTCGCGTAGTTGCTTTTCTTGTGTTTTAATGACTGATAGCTTCACTTGAAAATCATGTGCCGTTTCGTATGCATCTCTAACTTGTTCTTCGGTATAATTATCAAATGCTTTACTCACTAACACAAGTCTTTGCTTTGCAAGCTGCGTACTTTTTTCTAAAGCATCGCCTTCATCGATGACAACTGATATTTGTTTTCGTACAATTTCTAGCTCTTTTTGCATATCTTCGAAGCTTAAACGACTTTGTTCGCTTATAATGAAAATATCATCTTTGGAGCTCATTATTGTATCCAACATTCGATTAAATACGTCATCAAGCGACTCTAAATCGAAGGTATCATTTGAAAACATTGTGTACTCTCCAGTCTAATGTCCTTATGATTACATACTATTTTGAAAGACCAATTTTCATAAGTCTACACCTATTATAGCATCACAATCATAAAATTTAATGCTTTTTCTTAATGAAAATTATAGAATATAACCCTATTTGGAAGGAGAATGACACATATGAGAGAAAACTATTTAACTGTTAAAGGATATGGAGAAAGCGAAATTATTATTTCTAAATCACGCTTCCTCACTTATATAGAACGTGCAGAGACAGAAGAGGATGCAATTACTTTTATTGAACGTATAAAAAAACTACATCATAATGCCACACATAATTGCTCAGCCTATATAATCGGGGAGCATGATCATATTCAAAAGGCGAATGATGACGGGGAACCTAGTGGCACAGCTGGCGTCCCAATGTTAGAAGTATTAAAAAAGCAAGGCTTGAAAGATACGGTCGTTGTCGTTACACGCTACTTCGGTGGCATAAAGCTAGGCGGCGGCGGTCTTATTCGTGCCTATGGAAAAGCTACAACTGAAGGCTTACTAGCTGCACAAGTTGTCGAACGCAAGTTACATCATATTATGAAAATTGCCATCGACTACACATGGCTAGGAAAAGTAGAAAACGAGATTCGCAGTTCTTCCTATACATTAGAAGAAATTCGTTACCAAGAAGGTGTCGACATCATCGTTTCTGTGCTAAAAGAGCAAGAAGATTCGTTCCGAAAGTGGGTAACAGAAATTACTAACGGTCAAGCAAATATTACATTCGAGAATGCACAATTTATCGAATCTGTTGTGAAATAAAATAGTTTTAATTGTCGAACACTGAATATCCATAGTATAATTTTAATATTGAGCTATTTTATAGTCATAAGATAAGCGTAATTTCGAACTAGTTTTATGTAACGTGATATAACCCAGTTAGTAATTATCACATAGACGCAAACTTGCGATTAGTTTTAGCTCTTATTAATTTGCCATGTCGCTTGTACTAACAATAAACTTATGTGGCATCCACTAAAGGCTTAGCTGAATAAATTTTTTCGCGTTGTCCCCAATGTATTACAGTAGAACTCAAGTTATATTAAACGCTTCATTATTCCCAAAATTTAGAGGAGAATATATAAATTATGAAAAGAAACAATTATAAAAAGAAAAAGAGGTCGTCTAAAGCTTCCTTAATGATCAAAGTGGCTTTACTGCTCGTTGCTAGTTTACTAATTTGTGTCACTGCTTACGGTGTCTATATCACGAAGCAAGCTGAACATGCGGCAGACTCAGCGCATGAGGTATTAGAAGGCCGTGAAGTTTCTACACTACGTGAAGAAAAAGTAAAACCGGTGCATGATAATGTTTCCATTTTATTTGTTGGTGTTGATGATAGTGAAAATCGTGGCCAAGGTTCCGAAAACTCGCGTTCAGATGCGCTCATTTTAGCAACTTTAAACAATAAAACAAAGACCATTAAAATGCTAAGTATCCCACGTGATTCTTATGTTAATATTCCTTCAGTAGGCTATAAAGATAAAATTACACATGCACATGCATTAGGTGGTACATTATCAACAATCGAAACGGTCGAAGGTCTATTCGATATACCAATCGACTACTATGTACGTATGAATTTCAATGCCTTTATTGATGTCGTTGATGCATTAGGTGGCGTCGAAGTTGAGGTGCCATATGCTTTACATGAGAAGGATGAATTCGATCGCAATACAATCAACCTTCAGCCTGGCTTACAACATTTGAACGGTAGTGAAGCACTAGCACTTGCTCGTACACGTAAGCAAGACAATGATATCGAACGTGGTAAACGTCAACAAGAAATTTTATCGGCGATTATTAAACAAGTGGCGTCAGTGGGTGCCATTTCTAAATATGATGATGTTATTAAAGCAATCGGTGATAATATGAAGACTGATATGACATTTAGTGAAATGAAATCGTTCTTATCGTATTTAACACAAGGTATGCCGCGCATAGACTCGTTAACGCTAGATGGTGCGGATGATATGTCTACAGGCGTCTACTACTATCAATTAAATCAAGAATCAGTAGATGAAGTAACAAATACACTGAAAAACCATCTCAACTTAAATAGTTCTTCATCCAGCCTAACAAGCGGTAATACTGGTAAAGATAGCGCAGCTGCCGAAGACAACCCTTCAACAGTACAATAAACATCCAAAGCCTTTCCAACATCAATCTCGATGGCGGAAAGGCTTTTTAATGTTTTGATTGCTGTCATTCTTTTTTCTGCGGTCTACTACTTGAAGTGTTTGCCCTGGCTCATTGAGCGATATTGGTCTTACGTCAATAAAATGGACACAAAAAATCGAGCGTATCCTTCCTACCGCCCCTTGGTTGGTCTGCTCTTTCTATCGACACCCTCCAAATTGGAGCCCGGAGATAGAAAGACCTTTAAGCGGATAATGAGCGTACAGATTTATCTTTTTTGGCATTTATACGTTCATACTGATTGGGTGATACATAATCTAGTGTGGAATGACGTCTCTTTTCATTATAAAAATGGACAATATAGTCCTGAATGGCTTTTTTGGCGTCCCGTTTTGTTTGGAAGCGTTGGCGATAAACGCACTCTTTTTTCATGCTTGAGTGGAAGGATTCTATACATGCATTATCATACGGATCTCCTTTTTTACTCATACTTATCTTCATGTTGTGTTCCTTTAATCGATTGATATATCTAGTTGAACAATATTGCACACCTCGATCTGAATGATGCACACAACCTGCTGGTGGTTTTCTTGTCGTTAAGGCATTCTCCAGTGCTTCTAACACCAGCTCCTCCTTCATATGATCCGCAATCGACCAACCAATTATTTTTCTGGAATAAAGATCCATAATACTCGCTAAATAAAGCCAGCCCTCCATTGTACGAATATAGGTAATATCCGCCACCCACACTTGGTTGGGCGCTTCTATATTGAATTGACGCCTTACTAAGTTTGGATAAACGAAATGGCTATGATTAGAATCTGTTGTTTGTTGATACTGTTTTGGCATTACAGCGTATAAACCCAGTTCACGCATAGTATTCGCTACTTTCTTTTGAGATAATTCGTACCCTGCATTCTGTAAATCCTTATGGATACGTGGACTACCATAAGTCCTATAACTTTCATGGAAAGATTGATACACTTTTTGAGCTATTTGTATTTCTTGTTCTTCTCTTTCTGTCAGAGGAGCTACTTGTTTCTGAAGCCAGTTATAATAGCCACTTTTGGAGACACATAGAACTTCACACATCTTTACAATTGTAAATTCATCTATATGTGCTTGAATAACGCATAGATTACGGCCGGTTTTTCGCAAAGATGTGCATCGCCTTTTTTAAGATGGCATTTTCCTCCTCGAGGGCACGCAATCTCTTGTCATAATCGTTTTGCATTCGCTTGAACTCTGTCGGTGTGACATATTGGATCCCTTGTGTTTCGGCTGCTTTTTGCTCCCGATACTCTTTTACCCAACGACGGATAGTTGATTCTCCAATACCTAATTCAAAAGCTAATTGAGTCGCTTTACGACCTTCTTCTACTACTAGCTTGACAACATACGCTCTATACTCTGGTGTCGGTCTTTTATTCATAGTGGACACGTCCTCTAATGTAATTATGACTATCATACATACGCTCATTTTAACGTGTCCATTATTTATACTAACCCCAGTTCTCTTGATTACCTGAGCGGTCGTTCCTTGCCGCTGAGCGGTTCTCTTGGTTACCTGAGCGCTTGCTCCCTTCACCTGAGCTGTTTGCTTGTCCATCTGATTTAGCTCCTTTTCCTGAGATCCATTCTGAGTCCCTAAAACGTCTAACTGGCTACCCGAACCACAAAAAAAGCAATCCTACACTATGTGCAAGATTGCTTTCTGCGTTTTTATTTATTAAATATCCGCACAAAATTTAAGAGCGGTTTATAGTTTTTACCTGCAAGTCCGATGACTTCAACAAAAATTTCAATGGCCGTTAAAATAACTGCGATGAGTAAAATAGCACCCCATAATTTTGCCATCGAGAAGATGATAGCAGCTAACCCAAACATCATGGCAATGCCATAAATAATGAGTACTGTTTGACGATGCGTAAAACCCATGTCCAATAATCGATGATGTAGATGGGATTTATCTGGATCTGACCATTTTTTCTTCATACGCACACGACGAACAATGGCAAAGAATGTATCAGAAATTGGAACACCTAGCATAATAACTGGGATAATTAACGAAATAAATGTGACGTTTTTAAAACCTAGTAATGCTAATACCGATATCATAAAACCAAGGAATAATGCGCCAGTATCGCCCATAAAAATTTTCGCCGGATGGAAATTATAAAATAGGAAGCCAATTGTTGCTGCAGCTAAAATGGCTGCAATCGCTAATACAAACATATTGTTCATAATAATGGCCATACCAGCTAATGTAATAAGGGCAATCGATGAAACACCTGCAGCTAGACCATCTAGACCATCAATTAAATTAATGGCGTTGGTGATACCAACAATCCACAGGATCGTTAAAGGAATACTTAAGAAGCCAAAATCCAATTCGCCAATAAATGGTAGGTTAATATAGTCAATTTGAATACCGCCAACAAAGATAACAATCAGTGCAGCAATCAGTTGGCCAAGCATTTTCGCTTTTGCTGATATTTCACGCATATCATCAACAACACCTGTAGCTACGATAATGGCAGCTCCGATAATAATTGCAATTAAACCATATTCACTAATCTTCAACCTAGGTAGTGCGTTTATTAAAAACGGATATAGCATAGCCACTCCAATTAAAAACGCAAGGAAAATTGCCAATCCGCCAAGTCTCGGCATAATTTTTGCATGTACTTTTCGATAGTTCGGCGCGTCAACAGCACCTATTCTGAACGCTAAACGTTTAACTAGTGGAGTTAACAAAATGGAAGCAACAAACGTTGCTATTAAAGACACGTAAAGCATGTCTCTCCTCCTCAAAAAAAATAATCTACATTTTCAACCATTTTGATTATAGCACGAACAAGCAGTGAAATATACTTTTTCTATTTATTTTCCACCATTTCACAAATGACATATTTCCCTATTATTATGTCCGTATGCTTTATGTCAAATGTAGTCACCATTCGTAAAATTTGATAGAATAATGAAGTGTCTAGCATTTAGACAACTTTAAAGGAGCGTAAATTCATGTTCTCAATTTTTAAACGTACTAACGAGCAAACAAGTGCTCGTCAATTAAAACGCTATTATAAAATAGTAGCGCAGATTAATAATCTTGAAGAAAATTATGTCAACAAGTCAGATGATGAATTAAAAGAAATGACTTTTATTTTCAAGGATCGTTTAGAACAAGGTGAACCAATTACATCAATCATCCCAGACGCATTTGCTGTCGTACGCGAAGCCTCAAAACGTGTATTAGGTATGCGTCATTTTGATGTACAACTTATTGGTGGTCTTGTACTAACTGAAGGAAATATTGCCGAAATGCCTACAGGTGAAGGGAAAACGCTTGTCGCTTCACTTCCATCGTATGTACGTGCATTAGAAGGCAAAGGTGTTCACGTTATTACAGTAAATGATTATCTTGCCAAGCGTGACTTTGAGCTTGTTGGACAAATACATCGTTTCCTTGGCCTAACGGTTGGCCTAAACGTGCCAATGATGGAGCCGGAAGCAAAAAAACAAGCCTACAACGCAGATATTACATACGGTGTCGGTACAGAATTTGGTTTCGACTACTTGCGTGATAACATGGCACATAGCCTGGCTGATAAAGTTCAACGTGCCTACCACTTCGCAATTATTGATGAAGTGGATAGCGTACTAATCGATGAAGCAAAAACACCACTAATTATTGCTGGTAAAATGCCTGCGAACGATGAACTACACCGCATTGCATCCATGCTAGCTAAACGCTTCAAAGAAGAAGAAGACTATGATTTTGACGATGAAACAAAAGCTACATCTTTAACAGATAAAGGTATTGAAAAGGTAGAAGCTGCCTTCAATGTTGATAATCTATATGACCTTGAACACCAAACACTTTATCACTATGTTATCCAAGCTGTTCGTGCTCACGTTATGTTCAAGCGCGACGTTGACTACATCGTTAAAGATGACAAAATTGAACTTGTCGATATGTTCACAGGTCGTATTTTAGAAGGTCGTTCACTTTCGGATGGCTTGCACCAAGCGATTGAGGCTAAAGAAGGTGTAACCATTACTGAAGAAAACAAAGCACAAGCACAAATTACGATTCAAAACTATTTCCGCATGTATCCGAAGCTTTCTGGGATGACGGGTACGGCGAAAACACAGGAAAAGGAAATTCGAGAAGTGTACGGTATGGAAGTTATTCAAATTCCAACAAACCGTCCACGTCAACGTGTCGATCAACCTGACATGATTTTCAAAACACAAGAGGCTAAATATAAACACGTTGCCGCAGAGGCTAAACGTCGACATGAAAAAGGCCAGCCTATTTTAATTGGGACGACTTCTATTCTACAATCTGAAACTGTGGCAGATTATTTAAAAAAAGAAGGATTAAAGTTCCAGTTATTAAATGCAAAAACAGTTGAACAAGAAGTAGAACTTATCTCTGGAGCAGGTCAAAAAGGACGTATTACAGTAGCAACAAATATGGCTGGACGTGGTACAGATATCGTGCTAGGTGAAGATGTGCATGCACTTGGTGGTCTATATGTCATCGGTACTGAAAAACATGAAAGCCGCCGAGTGGACAATCAGCTTCGCGGTCGTTCAGGTCGTCAAGGCGATATCGGTGAAAGCTGCTTTATTCTCTCTATTGAAGATGATATGTTCCGTCGCTACGCAAAAGAAGACGTTGAAAAGTTCTCTGCAAAAATGATTACCGATGAAAATGATGTCATCCAAAACAAAGATGTACAAGAGCTTATTGATCGCACACAACGCATCGTTGAAGGCTCACAATACGGCATGCGAGAATACAATTTAAAATTAGATGATGTCATCAATGATCAACGTACAGTAATTTATGGGCTACGTGACAAAATTTTAGCTGGTGAAGATTTATTAGAACAATTGAAGCAAATGTTTTACGAAACTGTTGATTTTGCGGTACGAGATGCAGCGCCAGATGAATTGCCTTCTGTAGAATGGGATTATGATGGGATGGAGCGATCTTTAAATAGTCTTTTCCTATCTCCCGTCACAATTGATAGAGAAGTAGGAAAAGTAATTCCTATACTAGATTCACTACAAGAGCCAGTTGATGAGCTAACCGCAAAAATGGAAAAATTCGCTAAAAATGACCGTGTTATGGCAGTTATTCCCCAAGTAATGCTTAGCTATTTGGATAGTGGCTGGGTGAAACATTTAGAAGCAATGGCTCATTTAAAAGAAGGTATCGGCTTACGCCATTACCAACAAGAGGATCCAATGCGTATTTATCAACGGGAAGGTCTAGAATTATTCGCTAAAAATTTCCAAGAACTACGTCGTTCTATAATTATCGAAATCACAGGCTTCATGAAAATGATTGAAGCTGAACAGGAGGACTAACATTAATGGGCTTATTTTCATTCTTTAAAAAATCCGACAAAGTTGTTCAAGAGAACACAATCGACTCTAACGAATTATTAGGAACTGATTCTACTAATAACGGGGATAACCGTGATGTCGTAACAAAATTATCATTCCATCCTGAATGGGATGTTCCACAAGAGCAAAAATACATTTTCAATTTCCTTGCTAATGAACTAGAACCATTAAAACCGAATCAATTATCGCTTTCTTCTATTAGTATTGATGAAGACCTAAGTTCTGGAAATTGGCTCGTTCGTGCTTTTTTCCGCTCATCTTTACCCGAAGCAATTGAGCTTGGAGAAATTGAATTATTCATTATGGATAAAAATGATGAGCTTGTCGCATCCAAGAAATTTGATTTTAAAGCACTTGGGACAATTCCAGCTGAAAGTACTCGCCCTTGGGTATTTGAATTTGAAAAATCAACAATAAAAGTTGATGAAGTTCCTGAAGAAGGTTGGAAAATCGCATTTAACCTTGTATCTTTACGTGACCACCAATTAGAATTAGATCCAACTTGGGAAGAGCAATTACCTGCTGAACAGAAAGAGGAGCTTGCGAAAATCGTAAAAACTCTACCAAAACTAGGTGAAACAGAAGTTAATTTCACAGGCCTACAAGCCAAATTCGCGAATAACGGAAGTTTAAATGTTTCTATTTTTATTCGTAATGGACATAGTAAAGCTATCAACCTAGAACAGCTACCTATAGAAATTATTGATGCTAGAGGCATACAAATAGCTAAAGGCTCATTTAAAATGGAACCTGTTTTAACAGTGCAACCAAACTCTACGAAACCTTGGACGTTTATTTTCCCATCGCAATTAGTGAATCCCAAAGGGGCTGACCTTTCTCGCTGGACAGCTCGTGTAACACAATAAATTAAAACTCCCCCTCTCTTCTTCCTTAAGGGGGAGTTTTTTTATATCTATTAAAAATTGTAGCATTCTACCAAAGAGAATCTCCTTTCCTCTCTATCAGCGAATCCGAATAACTGTATGTATATAATCATAAAAAAACAATCCCAACATTTAGCTGAGATCGTTTTTGAATTATTTCATTAAATCAAATCGTTTATAAGCTACTAATCTACTTGACCAGTAAGAATAGGTAACATCAGAAATTTCAACACCTTCTGTACCTGCATGAACAAACTTATTATTCCCAAGATAGATACCCATATGAGAAATGCCTTCTTTATAAGTATTTTCAAAGAATACTAAGTCTCCAGCTATTGGATTCTTCACATTAGTGGTACTACTAGAATAGTAACCTTCACTACTATCTCTTCCAATCTTTAAACCACCCTGGTTAAATGTATAGAAAATAAACCCACTGCAATCTAGACCATCTGGTGTGTTACCTCCATATAGATAGGGTGTCCCAACTAGCTTATTAGCTATTTCTACTGTTTTCTTATAAATAGCTTGTCCACTAGCCGTAGGATCTTTTGTTGTTACTGTTGTTGATGTACCCGCACCTGAAGTCACATTGTTATGTATTGTATCCTCGTCGGGGATGACAGCTACTGGAGAAATCTTTAACACTTGTCCAATATAAATTGTATCTTTTTCTAGTCCATTCCACATTTTAATGTCATTTAGTGCTACATTATACTGTTTAGCAATTTTCGATAGCGTATCGCCCTTCATTACTGTATGAGCGGCAATTGTTGGTTGTGCAGGTGTTGATGGTTTCGAAGGCTTTACTGTTTCACCATTCGTCTGTTTAGTAATTTCTAGTTTTTGTGCAACGTAAATCGTATCATGTGATAGATTGTTCCATTTTTTTATATCTTGAATGGTTACTTGATGATTTTGGGCGATTTTGGATAATGTATCCCCTTTTTGTACTGTATATGTCGCCGCTTCTGCCGTTTGTATTGCGAAAAATGAAGTCGCAATAGTACTTAAAGCAAGAATTCTCCATTTTTTTGACTTTTGCATATCAAATTGCCTCCGTTCATGCTAGAATATTTCCTTGTGTGTCTATCATACTAAAAATTTGTGTATTCAGAAATCGGAAATACTGACTATTTTTCAAACAAATTATCAATCTTATAAAATACTACAGAATCCGACTACTTTACAACGTTTAACTCGTTGCATGATTATCAATCATATGATAACATACACTTCTGTATTTAAAATTTTTAGAAAGTTTAATCTTTTCACTAATAAAGGAGTTTTTAATTTTTATGAAATTCATCAAAGAGAATCTAGCTGTAGGATTACTACTTTTCGCCTTATTCCTAGGAGCAGGAAATATTATCTTCCCACCATTATTAGGTCAACAAGCAGGAGAACATATAACAGTAGCAATGATTGGTTTCTTAATAACTGGTGTAGGTTTACCACTACTTGCTATCGTCGCTGTTGCCAAAGCAGGAGGCGATTTACAACTACTTGCTAATCGTGTTAACCCAGTTTTCGGTATCATTTTCACATCGATTGTTTATCTAGCAATCGGGCCATTTTTCGCAGTACCACGTACAGGCTCTGTGTCCTATGAAATCGGCATTGCACCGTTTCTTTCAGAAACAGCAGCAAATCACTGGGCTCCACTATTCATAACTTCTGTTATATTTTTTGCATTAATACTTTATTTAGCCATAAACCCTTCTAAACTTGTAGATCGCGTGGGAAAAATATTAACCCCTGCACTACTGATTGTTATTTTATTACTAGCAATTAAAAGCTTTGTAACGCCAATGGGTGAATCTAGTTTAGCTGTTGGAAAATATACAACTTCGCCTTTTACTGAAGGCTTTATTCAAGGCTACTTAACGATGGATGTGCTTAGTGCACTTGTTTTTGGTATTGTTATTTTACAGGCTTTACGAGGCATGGGTATGTCTGATACTAAAAAACAAGTCAAAACAACGATTTTTGCAGGAATCGTTGCAGCAATTGGTTTAGCATTTGTATATATCTCACTTGGCTATATCGGAAATACAAGTGTTGATGCCATTGGTGTATCAGATAATGGTGGTATCATCATTGCTAAGTCAGCTGACGTACTTTTTGGTAATCTAGGAAGTGTTATTTTATCAATTACCATTTTACTAGCTTGCATCTCGACTGCTGTCGGTTTGCTGACAGCCAATGCACAGTTTTTCAATAAACTCTTCCCCAAAATTTCATATAGAACATTTTTAATCGTTTTCACGATTTTCAGTTTAGCGATTACAAACGTTGGCTTATCTACAATTATTAACACATCTCTTCCTGTACTTTTGATCATCTATCCATTAGCAATGGTATTGATGGTGTTGTCGCTTTTAGATAACTTCTTTAAAGGTGGACAAATAGTTTATATTTTAGCATTAATCCCAACGTTTATGGTTAGTCTTTACGATGGCTTAAAACTGATGAAAATCGAAATAGTTCCTTATGAAAATTTCTTAAATGCCTTGCCATTGTATGAGCAGAGCCTAGGCTGGCTTGTACCAGCAATCGTTGGCGCAATCGTTGGCTTTATCATTCATAAAATTTCCAAAAAATAATAAAAGCTTAAAAGATACGTCTTTCTTTTACAGACGTGTCTTTTTCTTATTCGCAGATATATGGAAATTCATGTATAATAAAGGGTATTAGAAATGAGGTGTCTTATGAAAAAAGCATTGTGGTCTATGCTTTTCATTGTTAGCTTTTTCATCTTTCCATTGGCTAATGCTTCTGCCGCCAACAGTGAACCGCTTGTAGAAGAAATAAAGGAAATTATCGCAGAAAACTATGTTGGTACTATGAGTGGTAATTTACAAAATGCAAAAACAATCCCAGAAATCATCGACATGCTAGATCCATATTCAACATATTTCACAAAGCAGGAATTTGAAGATTTCATGAATAGCATCAACTTATCTACGATTGGAATTGGTGTAGTGATCGAAGAACATGAAGATGGCATTCATATTTTACAAGTAATTGACGATGGCGGGGCTTTTGCCGCTGGTGTTGTGGCTGGCGATATCATAATCGCTATCAACAATCACTCTATTGTTGGTCGTTCTACACAGGAAGTCTCTTCACTGCTGATTGGTCAGGAAGGATCACAAGTAACTATGACACTCTTACATGAGGATGGCACTACTTCAACAAAAACAGTAACTCGTAAAAAGTTTACACTACCAAATGTAGAATCTGCGTTACTATTTGGAGATGTCGGCTATATTGGCATGTCATCTTTTTCTGAAGACGGTGCACAATTAGTGAAGGATGCCCTTATCCAGCTAAAGCAACGTGGTGCTACTTCCTTTATATTGGATTTACAAAGCAATGGTGGCGGATATGTGACCACTGCTGAACAACTTACAGGCTTATTTCCTAAAGCAAGAATCGCCTACTTATTACAAGAAGCTCATGCCTCTTATGAAGTGCGTGCTACTCATCAAAATGTGAAATTCCCAGCAGATACACGTATTCTTGTCAATCGGTATAGCGCAAGTGCATCCGAAATGCTTGCAGCTTCCTTACAAGATCAACAAGCGGCTATTTTATATGGCGAAACTACTTACGGTAAAGGTGCGATGCAAGGGTTCTACGAATTGCAAGATGGTAGCTATTTAAAACTTACTGTCGGTAAATTTACAGGTCCTGCTGGCAATGTCATAAATGAAATTGGCGTTAAGCCCAACATTCAAACAAACTCTGCACCTATTTTTCAGGCGCATTATGATGCCATCAAAGCACAATATATAGACTATCAAGAGTTAACTAGTTTAAAAAATGTACCTACTACGAAAACATTTACAGTTAAATTCTCACAAGCCTTGTCAACATCCATCCCTGAAGGCAGCGTACAACTTGTCGCCTTAGGCGGAAATGAAATTCCGATTACCACAATAGTCGATCAAGGAAGCTCCTTACTGGTTACTCCTACACAGCCTTTAATCAAAGGGCAAGAGTATATGCTTGTTGTTCATCCAACTGTGCAAAAACCATCAGGAAACAAGCTTAAAAATGGTATTTATCTTCATATAGTCGTGGAAAGCTAAAAATCCCTCTCCCCTTTAAAAAGCTTGTACTTTTAAGGGGAAGGGATTTTTTTATTAAGAATTTTCAATTCTCAAGTTGAAATTGTCGTTGTATCATATCGTACTTATCGTTTCTTATAAAATATAATTTTACTAAATCTTCTGCTAGCTCGCTTGGCTTTCTTTTTTGTTCGAGCAAATTTGTGAAGATCAGACGCTCAAATGAGCCCACTAAGCTATCTGCCAACGTTTTTACATCAACTTCGATTAATTGAAAAAAACGTTCACAATCATGTCGATAAATAAGATGAATAAACTGCTGTGAAAGTTGTGATTTAATTTGGTATGACTGTTCGGATTCAAAAAGGCCAATTTTCGTTAACTTTGGATTTTCAATGATATAAACGAATAACAAACATAGCTTTTGCTCCAGCGTTTTAATAAAGCCTTCTATACCTCTCACCATTTCATCTGAATATTCAGAATTTATAGTCATGATTTCGGTAAAGCCTTTGTGAAAGCTCTTATTCAAATCATTATAAAGAGATTGTTTGCTTTTAAAATATAAATAAAAGGTAGGCTGTGTTAAATTAGCGGCTTTTACAATATCACTAATTTTTGTATCATGATAACCTTTTTCAGAAAATAGGTCTACAGCTTTATTGAGCAATAATTGTTTACTTCGTTCACCATTTGAATTAATCTTTCTGCCTCTTGCC
The DNA here is from genome assembly GCF_003049575.1 of Lysinibacillus parviboronicapiens. Taxonomy (GTDB): domain Bacteria; phylum Bacillota; class Bacilli; order Bacillales_A; family Planococcaceae; genus Lysinibacillus; species Lysinibacillus parviboronicapiens. Next base: position 77,735 of record NZ_PYWI01000003.1, read on the forward strand.
ATATTTCCCACCTTATTTCATTCTATAGTAGAAATATTCATGATGCACTCGATTCATGATAGCCGTCGCTTTGCTCCGACATGCAATGCATCAATAATACCGAAATAGCCATTTACACATAAAACTTCCACCATTCAACACTGGTTTCATAAAATTTATTATAATACAACCCCTAATTTTTTACTATAAATTATGATTAATATGACAATTTTTTTATAGCAGTTCAACCCTTTGTAGATAGCTTGCTTTTTTCACTTATTCGAGGCACACGCACTATTGAATTCGATTATAACCTAAAAGGGGTATCTCAGATTCGCCACTAAGATACCCCCTTCTTTATTATTGCTTTAATAATTTTCTTCTTAGCTTATCAGCAAATTCTTTTACTTCCCTGACACCGAATAATAAATAAGAACCTACAAGTACTGCACTAAAGATAACAAGCCCAACTATAAAAGTAATCCACTTATAGTCAAACACTAAATAATGGCTTGAAAAGTACATGACAATTGTAATTATAATCATCGGTGGCAGCGCTCGGAAAAATTGGAGCTCTTTGCTGAAAATACCCATTTTCAGATCGTACTTGAAACTTGCATATATAATCAGCATGAAAAAATTCACAATAGCACTGATTAACGTACCCCATGCAATAGACACCACACCTGTAGAATCTACCAATAAAAAGATCACTGCTATATTAACAGCAAAAACATTAAGTAGACTAAATACTACTGGTGCCATCGAGTCTCCCTTGGCATAGTAAAAGCGTGTAATATATGTGTTCGCTGCAAGAAAATACATGGAAAGTACGAAGACAGCAAGTACTGGCGCTGTTTTAGCCGTTGACTCTACATCAAACTTGTTATATTCGAAAACAACCTGTATGAGATTTTCCGCATAGAAGTAAGAGTAAATTGTCACCGGAACCAGCAATAAGAGTAAATAATGCAATCCTTTAGAGTATAAGCTTTTTATAGAAGCATGATCATTGTTGGCTTCTTTTTGACTTAAAATTGGATAAATAACCGTTGTTACGGCCGTAATTAAAATAGCCTGCGGAAATTGCATCAATTTTGAAGCAAAGTTAACAGATGATACAGCACCTTCTAATGATAATAACCCAGCAATATAACGCTGTAATAATGCATAGAGCTGAATAGTTGCGCCGCCAAGCATAATTGGTACTACCATAATCCATAACTCTTTTGATGATAAATTTCGTTCTAACGAAAAACCTACCTTGTACGTATCTAATTTACGGTAGCCAATAATTAAGAAATATACCATCAATGCCGCACTTGCTAAGGCACTAATCCCGTAGCCAATTGGCCCGATAAAATTCGATAACACAACGGCAATCACTAAGAATATGGCATTGTAAATTAAAATCGCAAAACTCGATAAATGAAATTTTTGATTTACATTTAGTAAGCCACTATACCATGAAGATAAAACAAGTAAAATAGATGACGGCATCATCCAGAAATAAAGATCTTTCGTTAATTTTATGTCACTTTCACTAACGATTTTACCCTGATTAAAACTTTCTAAAATCGGATTTGCAAAGGCAATCCCTATTAAAGTCATGACCGAAGCTGTCAAAAGGACAATTGTAAATGACTGTTTGACGAATAATGCACGATCTGTTGTTTCCCTGTTATAAATGGAAATGACAACAGTTGTAAATGCTCCACCAACCACTAAATATAAGAAGTTAGGAATCATATATGCTGTGAAAATACTGTCGGAAGTATGCCCACTACCATATTGGTAACCAACAATCATCTCACGTAAAAAGCCAAATACACGAGCCACAATATTAATAATCGCAACGGCTCCTATAATTTTTATAAATTTATTCATAAGTCATCCCTACCTTTGATGGCCGACTTATAAATCGCTATACATCTTGCTGTTATATTTTTTTCATCGTGAATAGCTAAGACGTTATCAACCGCTTCACGATTCATATATTGATCTTTTGGCGTGTTCACTGCACGCAGCATCTCCTCGGACAAGTCCATGGCGTTTTCGGGCTCTACTAAATGCCCTGCGCCTTCACCAAGCAGTGATACAAGTCCACCTACGTTAGAAGCAATAACAGGCGTATCTGTCGCTAATGCCTCTAATGCCACAAGTCCGAAACCTTCTAAATGGGAAGGTAACACAAAGACATCACTTGCTTGGAACCACTTTACTAGTTCTTGTTGTTTTAGCGGCTCTATAAATTTGACGTCTTCACTGACTAATGGTTGCAAGGAATGGAAAAATCCTTCATCTCTTCTAGAACCAACGATAATTAACTCTATTGGACGATTTACTTTTGTTTTTAACATTTGGAACGCTTGTAAAAGCTCCTCGACACCTTTTTGCTTAATGACATTTCCAACAAATAAGAATACAAATGGCTCCGAAGCTACTTGTAGCTCCTGACGTACTAGAGCTTGTTTACCTTTTGTGAATACTTCGCGATTGACTCCCATGCTAACAACCGAGATCTTGTCAGGTGCGATGTTAAAATCTTGTTCAATTTGTTGTGCTAAAACCGGACCTACCGCAATAACATGATCACTTTCACGTAAAATGCTGGCCGTCCAATTGCGGATTCTAGCATTCTTCTTCGCCATGCGCTCGATGTCACCGCCATGAGCTGTAACAATGTACGGTATTCCAAACATTTTCTTTAAAAGTAGCGACAGCATACCAGACGGAAAAACATAGTGTGCATGTGTAACATCGATTGATTTTCGATTTTTCAAGCCCTTCATCAGCGTAGAAATACCCCATTTAGCATATTTCATAATGGTGTTTTTCTTGCCAGTTGCTGGGTTTGCATTAACTGCTATTTCAACGTCTAGTCCAGCTTTTTCTAGTGCTGTGACTTGATTTTTCACAAAAATACCGAATGATAAATGATCAGATGTTGGATACATATTACTAATGACGAGTATTTTTTTCATAGACGTGTCACTGCCTTTTTCATTAATTCCTGACCATACATGGCCTCTTTATGAATATGTGTAGCAATTTGTTTCGTCTCAGCAATTGATTGCTCCCAATTGCTACTTAGCCTGCCAACTAATGTGGATAGAGCTTTCTCATCATCCGCTATATCTTGCATTTGAACACATCGCTCTGAAGCGCCTACAAAAGACATAAAATCCTGTACTTTTGTGTGATAAGATATCGCAATAATCGGAGTTTCCGCATTCGTTGCCAAAATAAGCGAGTGTAGACGTGTTCCAATGATAATATCCTGCTCTCCAGTAACTTCAAGAAGTCGCTCCGGCACCAAATTTTCTTCAATAATCTCTGTCTGCCCATGCTGTAGCATCTTTTTCTGAATATCTTTCGTCACCGTAACATCTTGCGGAAATTTCGTAGCAAAAAAAGTAATACGAACATTGTGTTCCGAGATGAGGTTATCTAAATTTTTCGCCATGCTTGTAACGTAGGCATCGTATTTTTCAAGGTCACCCTCTGGCCAGTAGTTCGCATTATAAAATGGAACCGCTGACACACCTATTTTTAACGGTTTTTCAGCGTAGCTATCACGAATCCCTTTTAATGTAAAAGCAGGATCACCGATAATTTCTATTGGCTTTTTTACGCCAATACTTTGTAAAAGCTCTTTAGACTGAGGATCACGCACAGAAATATTAGCTGCGTATTTGCACATCACTCTAATACTAATTTTTCCTGAAAACGTATCAAGTGGCCCTGCGCCACATCCGTAAATAATGTAGGGAATATTACTTTGTTTGGCCATCATTGCATACGCTCCATACAGGTGAGCCTCACGTTTATAAAAATCCATTAAAATGCCACCACCACCAATAATGAGGAGGTCAAATGTTGAAACATATTGTTTATTGTTATTATAAGTATGGATAAACGTTTTAACTAAATTGCTCTTTCTGTAATACAATGGATAGCTATGTACCCCATAACGCTCGGATGTTTGTTGTGTGTTATTACTAAAAACGGTAATGTCGTCGCTTGTTACCGAAAATGTTTGTTTTACTTGTTGAAGAATGCCGTATAATATTGATTCATCACCATTATTATCATTGCCGTAATTCCCCACAATGCCTATTTTCATTAAAAAACATCCTTTTACTTTTTAATACTGAGATTATACCACAATTGTACATTTTCTATCTTTTTAAAAATAGTAAAAAAAAGGGGCGAGTCTCGAAAGTCTTCGAAACGCCCCTTTTCTACTGTGAAATTTCAGTAGGGTAGTGGTTAAAAAGTGCTAAAAGTATCCTCTAGAATGATATTAATTACTAACCTTTAGCCTCTTCTATTTCTACCTATTTATTGATGTATTGCTCTATAAAGGAATAGACCGAAGTGCGCTCGACTAATCGCATCGTTTGGTTTATAAATATTTCCATCATAGCCTGTTGTAATTTTATTCGCTGCTAGTTGCTGGACATATGTGTAGGCCCAATGGTTTTTTGGTACATCTTTAAATGCAATGCTACTTGTACCTTTTAAGTCATAAGCCAACGCTACAATTTTCGCCATTTGAGCACGTGTTAATGTCGCATTCGGGTCAAATGTATTATTTTCTCGACCACTCATAATGCCGGCTTCCACAACAGCTGCAATTTGTTTATAGTACATATGGTTGGCTGGAATATCTTTAAAACTTGGATTTTTCACATTCGCTGTATTTAAGCCTAAGGCACGACTAATGATGACCGCTGCATGAGCACGTGTTAACTTGTCATTTGGTCTAAATGTACCATCCGCTTGTCCAGTAATGATATTATTAGCCGTTAAATACTCAATTTCTTTATAATACACATAATTATTTGGAATATCCTTAAACAAGGCTGCCTTCGCTACAGACACGGTAGCAGATTTACTTTCTGTTCCTAACGTTGCAATTACTTTACCAGTAGTACCTGCATTTTGTGCAGTAAACTTCCCATCCTTAGTAATTGTACCGATGTTGCCCTCCACTGACCATTTCACTTGAGATGGATCATAGACAATAGCTTTACCACTCTCATCCTTGGCATCTACTGTAAAGTTAACAGTTTCTCCAGCACTCACAGTTTTAGAACTTGGTGCAATGGTCATTGTTGTTGGTGCATCTACTATTTTGACTGGGAATGATTGCACCGCTGCACCATCATAACCGATATAAATTCTTTCCTCGCCAGCCTGTGTTGCCGTATAGTTTAAGCCATTAATTTTTAATGTTTCATTTTGTGACGCTAGTGATAAATGTCCATCTAGTGGAAGTGTCGTATAATTATCATCTAATACATATTGAACTGCTACGCTAGACGAAGCACCTACTAAAAGTGTTGCATAATTTGTGCTGTTTGAGAATTTTATATGTGTTGCTTTGCCTGTTGGTGCCGTACTTACTGCTTGTAATGTTGCAGACACAAGGCGTTGTGTATTGCCTGAATTAGAGGGAAGATTTGCTAAAACGACATTATTGCTGCCATAATTGCGAATGCCCATTGTTGTTGAGCCTCCACCGTCTAAGTTAATAGCTCTATCGACACCAAGTGCAACTAAATAATTTGCCAGCTGAACCATATTCATACCTTTACTATGGCTTTGACGGCCATCGACTGTTATGAAATGCACAGTTTGTCCGTTATTACTTGTCGCTACAACTGTACGTGGTGCAACTTCTTTGGCACGAGAGCTTGATGTGCTCATCATAATATATGGTTTACCGTCTTTTACTAAGTATGGACCGCTCGCCAGTATAAACTGAGCATTTTGCCAAAGTTTATCAATAGAGAAGTTGACACTCATCTCATCGCCAACGGCTACTTGGCTTAGTTTACTATGCCATTCGCCACCTTGTAAGGATACAACAAAGCCAGTTGATGGAATAGTTAATTTTTCTTTCGAGCCGTAAGCTTTAATTTGTGTTACTTTCCCTGTTAATGTTTGACCGAACGTATTTTCAGTAATCGGTGAACCTGTATCTACCACAATTTCAAAACCATATTCATTGGTATTTGTTGTTTTACTATAGAACTGTGGTGTGTAAATAATCGCTTCATAAATATTACGATCACGATTTAAACCGGACATTTCGTAATTCGTGCCTTTATGTGAAAGTGACACATCAAAATCAAAATAATCGATAGCGCCACGACCATCTGCTGTCATCCCAAATGCTGTTGGCACATTCATGTATTGATCTGAGCCATTTGAAACTGCCCCACCATTTAAAATCACATTATTTTTAGCTAATAAAAATAATGGGTAGCCTTCTGACATATTATAAAAACTTGCATTAATAGCACCCACTACACGATTTCCCTCACGTGAATGACGATTAGCATTCGCTACAGTCGATTCTTTCCCATTCACTGTTGCAGGCATGCCTAATTGTACTTCTGTTGCTTGTTCACCTACATTAATCGATAGATGATTAATAGAATTTGTATAGGTATTGCTGTATGTATACTGTTTATACTGCACACCTTTTGAAAGCGGATAATCCTTCTTTATTGTTTGAAATGCATAAGCATTTAATGGACTAATAACCATTGACATCATGACAACTAAAAACAGTAATTTTTTTGCTATTTTCTTCATTTTATTTGCGCTCCTCAGTAATGTAGAGCCCTCACCTTCCCTTCTTATGTTTTACCTCTATAACATTAGCAAAAATATGTCAAAATTGCTATGGAACATTTAAGCTATTTTCCAGTTTCGTATAATCGTCATGAAAACTATTTAAATTGACGCATTTTACGATATTTCTAACATTTGACCCTTATCTCAGCTCTCTATCTTTGTTAAAATGGTGTTGAAGTTTAGGAGGGTAAAATATGAGAAAACTATCAATTATTGCATTTCTTTTAACATTAGTAGCCTCGCTATTATGGCAACCCCAAATAGCATCTGCTGATGAACTAACAGGGCATGCCCATGAAACAGGTCTTCGTTATTTAATTTCGAAAGACGCTATCGTGCAAGATGCAAACGGAAGCTATCGACCAAACGACAATGTGACACGTGGCGAATTTGCTTCTTATTTATCAAAGGTGCTAAAACTTGGAGCGAACGACGGAAAAATATTTACAGATGTCCCAGATACATATATGTATTTGGCAGATATTCAGCTTGCTGCGACAGCTGGCATTATCACAGGATACGCTGATGGTACTTTTAAACCCGATGCCGCTATTTCAAGACAGCATATGGCGATTATGTTGGAAAGAGCCATTGACTTTTTAAAAATCCCTAAGGGTACTTCTTCGATTACGTTTAAGGATAATGCAGCGATTATTAAGGACTACCGCCCAGCGGTGGCAGTTGGTGCTCATTTAGGCATTATAAACGGCTCTAATGGCTACTTTATGCCAGAAAAGAATGCCACAATCGGACAAGCTGCGACGTTCATTCAACGTTTAATGCTTCTTTCTGATGATTCAACTGTCGACACATCTACTTACGCTATCAAGGAAATTGCTAATGGTGCTCTTGTTGGTAATCAAGGCTACTCTAGTTTTGATGCAGCTGATAAAGCCCTAACGAAAAATACTCAGGTCATCGTTCAAAAAGATAAAATCGTCAAGATGACTTCAGGCTATGTTGTTACAAATAATTATGTAGCATTGAATTCCGAAACAATTAAAGACCAAATTTCTGTTGCAGGAAATACGGAAATGGAATACATCAGCAGTGACGCGACGCAAGTTAAAGTACAATTAGCCGGTCAAATTGGTTATTTGAAGCAAGCAGATGTTACACTAATCCCATTTTCATTGAGTAAAGGACGCTCTTACTATTCAAACGAAAATGGAGAAATTAAGCACACATTATACGATTACAATACAAATAAATATTCTTCTAGCTACGTATACGGAAAAGCGCCTGCCTTCATGAAGCAAGGCGAAAAATATTTTAGCTGGAACGGTATTTATTTTACAAATGGCAATGGTTCATCTAAGGGTGATGCCTATAACTATTATCAATTTTTACCTGCACGTGCAACAACGCAATATACGGCTGAAGAACTGGATGCCTATATTATGAATAAACTGGCTGAGATTGAAAGTACGGGTATTACATTGTATAAAGATGCAACAACGAAAAGTAAATTGATTGGCTTAGGCCAAACATTAAAAGAAGTTGAAGCAAATTCTAAAATCAATGCGATGCTGATTTTAGCACTTGCCCAACATGAAAGTGCTTATGGTATGAGCGATCATGCACAAAAGTTAAATAACCTCTTCGGTTTATATGTATATGACACAAACCCTCTTAACAAAGAGTTTGAAAGTGTTGCTGCCAATATTAATGAACTAGTTGAGAAGTTCCTACAGCCAAACTACATTACACCAGGTGGCTCATCAGGCAGAAACTATGCTAACGGTGCAGTAGTTGGTTCAAAAGCGCTCGGCTTTAACGTTAAATACGCTTCAGATCCATATTGGGGCGCTAAAATCGCCGGACACTACTACCGCGCAGAAAAAGTTCTAGGCTTTAAGGATGCAAACAATCCTTATACAATCGGTCTAACAACTTCAAATGGCTTAAATGTGCGTACTGACGCATCAACTAGCAATAGCCCACTGTTCACGTACGCACGAAGTGGTATGCCTGTCATTGTCACAAACACTGGCACAAACGGCTGGTATGAAGTGCTTTCTGACAAGCTCCATTCAGGTACGGCATATATTAGCAAAGATTATATCCAAGTTATTAATACAGTAAAATAAAAAATGAGACTGGGACAAAAGAGAAAAAGTGTTAGATTGACTGATGTCGATCTAACACTTTTTTGCTGTGAACGTTGATGTCCACTATGGTGAACGCTTTCCGGGGGCGTGGCCTGAGCCTGTAGTCTCAGGCGTCACGCTAATCCTCCAGGAGTCGCCGCCTTCGCTACCATTCTAAATTTTATTTATTCAAAAGGAAGAACGTCTAAATTTTTCTTCATTCATTTTTGATAGCGAAAATTTAATAATACCTTTGCTTTTCTTTCTTAAAATTTAAAGTTTTGTCCTAGCCTCTTTTAGGCGGTAGACAAACTCAAAAGATTGAGTTTGTCTACCATCTTTTTTTAAAAGATAGAATTATCTATATGGACCCATTGATTTCCGCTAAGGCGGACGCTTTGTGCGGGCATGGCTTAAGTCTCGTTGTCGCTACACTCCTGCGGAAACTTCAGCTCATGCTATTCCCACAGGAAGCTTTGCTCTGTAGCGAAAGGCGAATGCCGTCAGCTTCACTCGCACACGGTCAAAGCAGTTATTTGCTTACATATTTTCACGTTAAACTTTCACTTTTATCCCCAACATTTTCTGATTTATCGATCACTTTTTTTTAGTTTATCGACCATATTTATTCCTTTATCGAAAAAGGACTATCCTATGTAGGACAGTCCTTTACGGTTAATATTGAACTTTTTTTCCATCGGTTTTAATAATCGCAGACGCAATTACGACAAAACCGAGCATTAATATAAAGATTAAATCCAGTAAACCTGTATGCATTGATACTGTAAATAAAGTAATTACAAACGCATAGGCAACAGAGTGGAAGCTGCGAATACCACCTTGCTTCACTTTATTATAGATGAGAGAAATTAAGATACCGTATAACAAGAAGCCAATTGCTACAAGCGCATAGCCACCATCTAGGAACAGCTGCCCTATAAAGGTAGGTGTTGTTGTTCTCGTTGGACGTGTAATATACTTACCTTCTTCTACACTTAAAGAGTTTACAACCTCAGTAACCTTCATACGCGGTGAAATTTGCTCACCAGGTAAAATAGTATTGAAGATACCGCCATGAATCTCTCCTTTTAGGTAACCTTCCTCTTGTGTATACTCTATAATTTTACTTAAAACAATATGACCCGTAACACTTTCACCATTCAATGAACGCATCCATTTAGGTGTTAAATTTACCTTTTGCTCTACTGTCAAAAGTTTTTCTTTATCGGTTTCCGATAACTCAACATCTGGTTGATCGCGATTATTGAATTCCTTTGATGTATCCTCTGTCATAACGCGCAGGAAACCAAACATTGAAAACGCTACACCTATCACTAATAAGGCTGTAAGGAACCAAGTTAATTTCACACGTTTTACAACATAGTGGAAAATAATAATACCTGTAAATAGCATAATGATTAATGGTGTACGATAGCCCATTAATAAGAATAAAAACATGACAACCGCAAAAATCGAACCATAAACTAATGCTTTTTTCCATGTCATATGTTTTTCTAAAATCATTTTGTATGATAATAATAGCAGAATTCCATACCATAGTAATTGGCTAAAGAAGTTAAGTTTTGGATCAAGATTACGTCGGTTAGATTCATCCGAAATCCCCAAACCTCCACCAAAAATCATCATTAAATAAGAAGCTAAGCCGATTAATGTTAATAGCACAACAAAGTGAATCACATATTTCCCTAAAAAGGATAATCCGAATGATGGGATTGTCCATTGTAATTTATCAATGATATAGACACCGATGTAATAGCACACAAGCGCTACTAGTACAGCTGGTAAAATGGAAACGCGCACATTAAATAAATCGAATCGATGAAAATCGAACAGACTTGTGAAGAAATAAAGCACTAATATAAAAGGTAAAAAGAAATACGGTGAAAACGTATCTATCTTGTTAACCTTTGTAAAAACTTGTTTCAGTTTATTCATACATGTAATACATCTAATTTATCTTATTAGATGTTATTGCCCTCCTCTATCATGAATCAATAGTCACTAACTACTATTATATTCTTTAGTTTTCCCTACAAAACAAAGGTTATTATATCATAAATATAGATAGACTTATAGAATGGATTTAATAGATTTAACATAAAAAAACGCAATAATTTCTTTTTTTACCTAAATCTCTACGAATCATCCATTATTTAGTTGTAATATGTGTAGTAGTACTATTTTTTGCAACAATACTAAACAAGGATGTGAATCTTTTGAAAAAAATATTCTTTTCACTATTGGCAACCTGTGCTTTCTTGCTTGTAACAGAGTTATCCTCTTCACAAGCCCAAGCAGCAACACAAAGAATCGGTGTTGTTTTCTCTGAAAGTAGCGAGAAATATGCTAATACGACACACCCTGGTGGTACCTATCAAGGACAAACTGTATCGCCAAAGGTCGACTATAGCTCAACATACAATAAAGAGCTTAAAGCATACCTTCTCTATCAACAACAGGGCTTCAATGTAGAAAAAATTTATGAAAAGGACTTAAACAGCTTAGAAGCTTTAAGCCAGTACGACGCAATCGTTTTTCCATATACAGTGATGATGAATCATCAACAACGCGAAAATGTCAAAATGTACGTACGGAATGGTGGTGGGGCAATTTTCGCCTTCCAAACAGCTCGTAACGAGGCAACAAAATTTCCTAAAGCAGGCCAAATGGATTTGTCCCCATTGATCTATGATGTCGATTCTTGGGTAATGGAATGGGATAACCTAACTGAAGTATTCAATGCGCGCTTTATAGACGATGTTGTGTTGGGGAACGCTACTGTCAGCAACACAAATACTGTACACCCTATCATGCAGAACGCGACAAAAGAGCTTGGTAAAAGCAAACTGAATCTGACTAAAACAGATCAAGAATGGGTTGAAATCATCAAGCCTTGGCAAGGTGGCTCAGCAACACCTATTTTGTATTTCTCAAATTACGATTACACAAGTAAGCCACAAACAATGAAGAAAAATGAATTCGGTGCTGCTCACGCCATTGAATACGGTAAAGGTCGTGTCGTTCAAATTGGTTTTAAAATCTTTGATTATATTAATATTGATGCAAAAGCAGATTGGCAGGACAACGAAAACGGAGTTGCCTACACAACAACAAGTGGTGACAATGATGCAAAAGTATTTATGAAACACGCTTTAAAGTGGACGGCAGAGAATCATAAAGGCAATACACCACGCCGCTATAATCTTTCACTGTATTCTGACGGCGTGCAAAGCTATGTAGCTCCTTCTGGTCAATTTGTGTTCTATTCCACAGTGACTGTGAAGAATAACGGGAATGTACCTGCGCGTGGCACATTAAAAGTAGAGATTTTAGATACAAATGGTTATGTTGTTGGTCAAGGACATGAGCGCTATATTCCGGGTCTAGCGGCTGACGCGACAACAGATAATGCTGATCGTAAAGATATTAGTACCCATTCGGAAAAATATCAAATATTTATGCCTGGTAATTTAGCTGCCGGTACGTATACTATTCGTACATCCTTTATTGAAGGCCGTGATGATCGTAAAAATGTTGACGAAAAATTCGCAACGATTGCAGAAATTAAAACGCTCACACGCCCAAAAGGTTCCAATAAGGCAACAATTGCTGTGGCTTCCATGTTCCAAGATATAACAACTTCAAATAGTGGCTACTATGATGTTAAAAATTTACAGGCCCTTGGTATTATTAATGGGAGTAATGGCAAATTTAATCCACAGGGAACATTAACACGTATGCAAGCCACTGAAATGGTTTTACGTGCGCTTGGTATTACTGCGTCAAGCTCAGCTTCCATGAAAGCAAGTGACGCAAAACACGGTGATTATGGCTACGCACAGTTAGCAACGGGCATACGCTACGGAATTATTTCATTAGAAAACGGTAAAATTAATGCTCATCAGCCAATGACACGTGCTGATATGGCACATGCTCTTGTCAATGGCTTTAAACTACAAGGCTTTTCGACTAATACTTTTTCAGACGTGCCCCCTTCTCATACTTATTACAAAGATATCCAAGCACTATACGCTCTAGGCATTACAACGGGTTACGCAGATAATTCATTTAAGCCTAGTGGTACGGTTACACGTCAAAACTTTGCACAATTCGTTAATCGTACATTGTACGCGAATGCTAAATAGTTTCCGCTTTGTCACTTATTACACTGTCCTTACTGGTAGAATGTTGAACTACAACATTCATATCAGCGACTGCTACTAATAAGACAAGAAAAGAGCTACACAGTTCACAATGAACTATGTAGCTCTTTTAAATTATTGTTTTGCGTAATATTGAGAAATACCTTTATAAATAGATTCTGCAAATAGCTCAACATATTGATCATCTGTCATTTTACCACGATCTTCACTATTTGTGAGGAAGCCTAGTTCGACTAAAATCGCTGGAATTAAAGTGTTACGAATGACATAGTATTGTTGCTCTTTCACACCACGATTTTTCATATTTAAGTTTGTCACAATTTGATTGTTTACAAAAGTAGCTAAATCTATATCCTCTTGATACATATCTCCTGTTGTCACAGCATAATATGTTTCAGTACCTTGTGCAGAAGTGCTCGATGCTGAGTTGACATGGATACTAACAAAGATTTCACCGAAGTTTGCATCCGTAAAATCCACACGATCTTGTAATGATGGGTACGTATCACCTGTACGTGTCATCTTTACCTGTGCACCTGCTGCTTCAAGTTTTTGCTTGACAAGTGTAGTCACTTTTAATGTAATAGACTTTTCTGAAGTTGAACCCACTACAGCACCTGGGTCCTTACCACCATGTCCAGCATCAAGAATGATAATACGGTTTTTCAACGGATTACCTTGGTTTAATAGCTTTAAGTACGATTTGTGCACATAACCTGTTTGGCCTTTAAAAGTAATTTGTGCCCAGTAACCATTTATACTGTTAACATGCACGTATTCGCCTTTGCTTAGCTTACCTAATACCGTAGAAGTCGAATTTGCTTCTTTTCGTACATTCAAACTATCAACAGTTGTACGTCCTAGTAAATCCCCTGATACAGGTGGAGTTGGTGGATCTGGATTCGGATCTGGTTTAGGTTGTTCCACTTCTACATCCTCTGTACTGTTTGCTACAATATATCCTGGCAAACCATTTACTACCGTTAAATAGTAACCACTAACCGTCTTATAGACAGGCAATTTCACTTTACTATTTACGGTTGCAATAATTTTAGATGAAGATGTTGCTTTCACATAAACATTAATACCTTGTGTAGTTGTAACTTGTTTTTGGATACTACCTAAAGCATTACCGTCCGCGTCTAAAAACTGTGCATACGTTTTATAAATATAAGCATAGGCACCTTTATACGTTACTTTTAACCAGTCTCCTTCAACAGCATAGACTGATAGTTTACCGCCTTTATTGACTGTCCCTACAACATTCGTACTAGAATTAGAATCTTTTGACTTACGAATATTTAATCCATCTGTCGTTACTTGAATTAAACCAATAACCTGCTTTGTATCTGGAACAGCATCACCTTTTACAGGTAGTTCTAAACGATATTTTTCACTTTTAGCACGCGCTACAAATAATGCAAATTGCGCACGTGTTACTTGACTATTTGGATTATAATTCTGACCGCTACCTTTTGTAATACCGTTATAGTAAATAGTATTAACATATTGAACGTAAGGATGCGTAATGCCAACGTCCACAAATGGAGAATCTATATTGTCATAAGCACTAGCATCGAGCTTAAATGCCTTTGTTAGTACATAACTCATTTCGTCACGTGTTAAAGGCTTGTTCGGTAAAAATTGCCCTTTTGTATTGGTTGCAAAGAGACCTAACTGAACGGCGCGTTCGACGTAGCCTGAAAGCTCAGTACCAACTGCTACATCTGAAAAGTTTGACTTGCTAACAACTAATGGTTTGTTCCCAGAGGCAACTACAACCATTTTTGCTACTTGTCCACGTGTTACATTATTATATGGTTTATATAACGTTTTGCCGTTTTCCTTATAACCTTTAATAACACCTAAACTAACTAAATAATTAATCTCTTCATAAGCTTCATGCTTTGGGGAAACATCATCAAAACCACCACTTGCATTTGCACTATGTATAGTAAACATAGAAGCTGAAATGAATAAGACGCATAATATAAGACTGATTTTTTTGAGGTACAATGTCTTATTTCCTCCCTTCCTGTTCTCGTGTTTCATTTTAACAAAAATACACAGCCAAAACTATCATACGAATGTAACTTTTCTACTGTTTTTTACATATCCCCTCCCTTTTCTATAAAGTGGAATTAATCGTTGCAGTGACTTTCACCACTTACAAACGATGAAAAGTTGACCCAATCAGATGGGACAACTATTTCATAAAAAGAAGAGAGCCTGCAAGTGCAAACTCTCATCCATTTATACATTATTTAAAAGAACTTCCTTGCAATACTTCAAATGAAACGTAGCCCTTGTTTTATGTGAAGTGGAAATATATATTATTTCTTTAATTGTTTTGCGCGTTCAATAAAAGTTTCAAGCTGAGAAATTTTTAGCATTTCATTATAACCGAAGTTACCGTTATCTTTACCAGCTGTGATGCCATTTGTTGCAATAATTGAAATATACTCAGTTGCCCAGTAGTTTTCAGGAACATCTGCAAATGTGACAACTTCACCTTGATGCTCAAGACCAAAAGCAAGTACTAATACTTTTGCAATTTGTGCACGTGTCATTGGTGAAGATGGGTTAAACTTCCCATTGTCATCACCTTCAAAGATACCTAACTTCGCTACAGCTGCAATCGCACCAGCATGCGCATATGTTGGTTTTACATCTGTGAATTTTGTGTTTTTATCAGATGTATCTAAGTCTAAAGCTTGAGCAAGTTGCACAGCTACTTCAGCACGTGATGCATACACTGTAAAATCAATTGCAGCATCCTTTACTTCAGCCGTCGCTACTTTTGTTACTTCTGCTTGTTGCTCTGTATCAAATGTTGCAACGCGTTTTGCGCCAATGTATCGAGAAGCCCAATAATATGGATCGTCTACACTAGAATAACTAACACCTTTGCCTGTTTGAGAGTGAATCATTTTACCGTCACCTATGTATATAGCTACATGTGAGATACCACTACCACTCGTGTTAAAGAAAAGTAAATCTCCTACTTGAAGATCGCTTTTGGCTACCGCAGTGCCTTGCTGATATTGTGAGCCTGACGTACGGTTAAGTTTAATACCTAAATCTGAAAAGACTTTAGAAGTAAAGCCTGAACAATCTAGTCCGCTTGTAGTTGTACCTCCATATGAATATGGAATACCTAAATATTTAGTCGCTGTATCAGTGACTTCTGATGCAGTCGCCGCCTCAGCGTTATCTATTGGAGTCGCTGAAAATATCATAAAAGATGCAAAAATCGGTAATAACCATTTCTTATTCATACTTTTGTTATACCCCTCTCGAAGAACTTTTTTGCCTATACATAGACTATCACAAATGTTAGTATTTTAATTTTTCAATTGTGTAACGGTTTTAAAAACAGAAAAAAGTGCTGATATACCAACGTTTCGAGGTTTATCAGCACTAATAATTGGGTATTAAATTATGGTTATTCCGGTCTTTTGTAACATTCCTGTAATATTAGAGATGGTTTGTTACAGACAATTACACTTCTATGTAATTCGATTCAGTTGCATAATAGTTAACTAAATCAAATAATAAACTTATTGGCTAGAAAATAATTGCACCCAATAGTAATTTCCTTTGCTATCTTCTGCAATGGCTACACCCGTGTTTGTGTAATGTTCGCGCAGTATGTTTTCACGGTGCGATGGAGAAGCCATCCATGCTTTCACAGCCGCTTGAGGAGTTGGGATATTTCTGCCAATGTTTTCTCCTAAGCTTGTATATGGATAATCGAATAATGTCGCTAAATCCCATGGTGCCCCGTAGTAAGGGGATTCATGCTCAAAATAATGTCGATTCACCATATCCTGTGCCTTGATAACAGCGACTTGTGTTAGTGCTGCATCTAAGCTAAGTGGTTGCAGTTTATTCTTGTGTCGTTCTATGTTAATTAAACGAACCACCTCATTAGACATAGTCGATGAAAAATTAACAGTCGGGATATATGTCTTTGATAAATAATCATAGGCAACTTCAAAATTTTTCACCTTATTCGTAAAAGTAAGGCTACGCTCAATTAACGTGGCAAATTGTGCACGTGTAACCATGAGATTCGGTGCAAATTGCTGTGACTTTACCCCTTGAATAATCCCCACATCAGCTAATGATTCAATATAGTCCTTCGCCCAATGTGCTTCGTTAATATCATTAAATTTGCTGTTATTGGTTGAATCAACTTCGATATTATAGGAAAGAGTTAGCATTTTCGCAATCTGCATACGCTTTAAAGGAGAATCAGGATTGAAGCAATCACCATTTTGCAAAATGCCTAATTCAACTAATGCGCAAATCTCTTTGTAATACTGATGATTGGCAGGTAAATCTTTAAAGTCAGGCGAAAAAGAACTATCCATTTTTAGCTGCATCGAGCGTGCAATCGCAGCGGCTGCCTCCGCCCTTGTGATCGACTGATCGGGCTTAAAAGATCCATCTTCATATGTTGTCATATATTGCTCACCTAACATATGCTGAATCGAGTTACTTGCCCAATGTGTTACTGGGACATCCTTTGCGACTTCCGCCGCTAATGCTACCTCTGTTGTACTCATCAAAGATTCAGCATACGGTGTAGCCTGAAAAATAAGTGATAATATGACAATACTAGATACTTTTTTTAACATCGCTACCTCCCATTATGTAAATACATAGTGTTGTTGTATGTTCAGAAAGATGGAGAGAGATTTATAGATTAATTGTAAACCTATTTAGATGCTAACATTCCAAAACTCCCCTACCTCTGTGGTAGTCCATACCCTTCAAGACCATATATAAACATACCATTATTACCGAATTTTTCCTATAATATTTTTAAAAAACACTCTAAAGGTAAGTTAATACCAAAGAGTGTTTTTTAACGTACTATTCTACACTAATAATATATAGGTGATTATCATTTTTTTGTAAGGTGCGATAAAGGAATAAAGCCATTTGTCCACGGCCAATATCCATATACGGTGAAAAAGTTGTCGAACTGGTGCCTTCCGTAATACCATAATTTAATAACGTTTGAATGTACTGGTTGGTTTCAACATCTTCCGTAAAATCTGCAAAAGGTGCCGATAATGTTGTTGCCTGCTGTAAATTAAACCCTAATGTTAAAATCTTCGCCATTTGACTGCGCTTCATATAATTATTCGGATTATAATTTGTTCCTTTTTGGATAATGCCCTGTGTGGCAAGGGCTGCAATATGCCCATAATATGTATGAGATGTCGGTACGTCATTGAAGCCAGGATTTTCTACATTTTTGGTATCTAATTTCAGCGCTTCAGCTAAAAAATAGGCTGCTTCCCCTCTTGTTAACTGTTGATAAGGGCTGAACGTCGTAGAAGTTGTACCAAATACAATTCCCAAGCCATATAATTCGCTAACTGCTTTGTAAAGTTCGGCCTCGCTACCACTATTTTTAATATCTGTAAATGGCATTGTAGCTGCTTCTGTCGGTAACACTGCAACACAGGGTGCCACCACTGCAGCAGTTATGAGCGCCCATGCTCGTCGTGAATGCTTTTTGTTCATTCTCTCCGCCCCCTTCTCTTTAACTTTACTGACTGCTAAAAAAATGAAAAGAGGGTTTCCCCCCTCTTCTCTAATTAGTTTAATCCTAATGCATTTATATGATCTTGCAAAATACGATAATTATATACTAAATCCTGTTGTTCAAGAGTAAGTGCGCTATACAGTTTTTGTGCAGCAATTACTTTCTTTTCAAATGTTTTACTGTCTGGATCTAATTCCGCAATCGCATTGACAACTTTTAAAACTGCTGCGATATCTTTTTCTGCCTTCTTCAGTGCGTCATAGTTAAGAACTTGTCCCCTTACTTTTGAATCTAATGCCTTATAAGCAGCAACAGCATTGGCAACATCTTGTATATACGTGCTAGATGTTGGGGACAGACTAGCTATTAACTCGACTACTTTCTTTACTTCACTCATGTTTTTCTCAGCATCTAGCAAGATAGAATAATTAGACACCCTTTGCTTGTCTGTTGTACTTAAGCTATCGTAATCTCTACGCACGGACTCAACCATTCCAAAGTACATTTTGTCACTTGGTTTTAACGCAGCAATACTTTTATAAACTTTAATGACATTATCTAATGATAAAAGAAGTTGCTCATTATAGACATATCTACGTTGAGTGGCAGAAAGTTTATCATAAGCATTTAAAATCTTTTGATATTGACTGTCCATATTTTTAGATGTCATAAGCTTGTCAATCTCTTGCACAATGCTAATAACAGGCTTGATAATTTTTTCTTGCTCTTGTAAAGTCTTATAATTTTCCACAGCCATTTGCTGATCTCTTGGCAGTGCATTATAGGCTGCGCGAATCTCTTCAATACGTTTAACATATTGATGAGGTTCAATCGAAGATAGTTCATCAATCATTCGTTGGACATTACCTGCACCTAATATACTTGTTTCAGCAGCTTGTAATAAATGGTAGTTCGTGACATATTGCTGCATGTCCTTGCTTAACGCATCATATAATGCACGTGCTTGTGTAGTATCTGTATGGAATGTTTTGCTAGACGATTTTAACTTACCAATCAACTCAATGACCTTGGCAGTTGGTTCATAGCTTTGTAATGTTGCGATATTATGAACATAACTCTTATGGTCCTTTGTTAACTTATCGTAGGCTTTACGTGCAGCATTCACTTTACTGACGAAGTTACTTGCCCCTGGCTCTAAACCATCAATTTGCACCATGACAGTTAAAATGGGCTTCACTTGTTTTTCACGATCCGTTAATGTTTTTATATTGGCTACAAGCTTTTTTTGCCCTGATGATAGTTTATCGTAAGCTACTCGAGCATTCATAAGCTTTGTTAAATAGTCTGCATCCTCCGGTAATGCTGCATCTATCATTGTGATCACTGTATGTGCAGATGATAGCTCAGTTTCCGCTGTTACAAGCTTTTCATAGTTAATGACAGCCTGTTGCTTCTCTGGAGGCAAAGCATCATAATTTGTGCGCGCTGTTTTTAAATCATTTAAAAACGTCTTACTTGTAGGTTTCAATGTTTCAATTAAACCAATTAATGTGGCCACATCTTCAACTGCTGTTAACTGTGCATAGTTCGTCACACGTTTTTGCGATGCTGCATCTAATGCATTGTAAGCTTTACGTGCTGCTAAAACCTTTTTTGTATAGTCTTTATTCGATGGATTTAATGCGGCAATTAAATTAATGACTTTCACAACATTGGCATTGTTTTTCTCGTATGTCGATAGTGTTTTATATTGCGTCACTAATTTCTTCGCATTTTTGTCCATTGTTTTATATTCTGCAGTAAGTGCCGCTACTTTGGCTACAAATGTAGTATCAGGTTCATTTGCTAACGCAAGTACACGATCATCAAACGCTTTTGCTGTTGCGATATAGCCTTTCGCCGTTTCAAGGTCTCGAGAATTCGTTACTAGTTTTTTGGCTTCGTCAGATAAACCTTCAAAGCTTAGTTTCAATGTTTCAACTGTATCTTTATACGTTTTCTGCGAAGTGTTTAAGGCCATAATTTGCGTAACGACATTCATTGCTTCCACTTGGTCTTTCAAGTTTTTATAGTTTTTCACATATTCTCGTTTTGTCACATCGAGCTTTAAGTAAGCTGTATTCGCAGTCTTCGCTTTTTTGGTATAATCCTTAGCTGCTGGATCAAGCTTTTCGACAAGCGCAATGACATTTAACACTGCTTTATGTGAGTTTTCCCAACTCGTTAACTCTGATAAATTATTAACGATTTTCTTCACACTTGCCGCATCAATTTTTTTTCCTTCTGGAGCTACGGGTGTAATGTATGTCGTACGAGCCTGCTCAATTTGTGTAAGTTTATCTGTAGCTGTGGCAATGCCAGAAATCAGTCCCTCAATCACCTCTGCTGCAGCAATATTTTCTTCTGCCAATTCTAAATCTGCGATATTTCTGACAAAATCTTTTTTATCTACAACTAGGTTATTAAGTGCTGCTCTAGCATCTTTCACTGCTTTACGATAAGCAGCATCATTTGAAATACGCAGTGCTGTAATTTGTTTAGAAATACTTGCAGCATCTTGATATGGCTTAAGTGCATCGTAATTTGTTACTAAACGTTTTGAGTCTGCATCTAATTTGTTATAAGCTGTTTCAATTGTTGTTATAGCACCAATGAAGCTTGTTGCAGAAGTAAAGTCTTCTGGTTTCTTAGTAGTTAGCTGCGTAATACTAGCAACTACTTGGTCAGCTGCTGATAAGTTAGCTAACACCTCTGTATATTTTTTATAGGGCGTCACCGCTGCATTATTTGGGTTATGGGCTGTGATAATTTTCTTTTGATCCGTCGTAAGTGTGCTAAAACTAGTCGTTACTTTCGCTGCCGCTTCCGCAATTTGAGTGGAAGATGATGCCGTATTTTCTAACATCGTGATAAAACCCTCTAAATTGTTAATGGTTACACTTGCTGTCGTAACATCTTCATTCATTTTTACAAGCTTCACAATATCTGTACCGTTCTTTTTAAAATGATCATTTCGTTGAGCTTCATTATAGCCATATTGTAGGGCTGTGCCACGTACTGACGACACAATGCCAGTTGCATCCGGAGAGGCGAGGGCTGTATTAACGGCATTCTCAAAAATTGCTTGGACATGTAAATAGCTACCTGCATCTGGGCTTGTCCCTGAACCTAAAAATGTAGTGTAGTCCTTTTGAACATTTGTCACTTCAGCAACAAATGTTTTACTTGTATAAGACAATGCACTAATACGCTTACCGATTACCTTTAGTTCTTCTAATAAAGCTCGTTGGCTCTCAATATAATTATATTTCGCTGTAATAAATTTAATTTCTTCTGCATTGAAATCTGTTGTACTTAAAACCGCGACATCTCCCTTTGCGATGACCATGTCATTGGCACTTGATGTTTCAGATAGTTTACCGAATTGAGTAATTGTTTTTTCCCTTGTGTCAGTGGCCGCTACTGCATTGATATAGGCGGCTTGCTCTACTTGCTGTGTCTGAGGTTGCTGGGCAACTTCTTGTGCATTGGCAATCGCTGCCGGCGTTAATAATAAACTTGTTAATACACCAACTTTTAATGGTTTTTTCAAAAATATCCACCCTTTCTTATTTGTGTTATATAGGAATATAGATATGTATCATTTATTTGCATGTACTTACTTTAGTATCGGTACTATTTACTTGATTTCAAGCTATTCTCTTAAAGTCACTCACATCCTTTACTAACTTACAGTTTATTGTTATTTTTAGATGGAATAGGCTTTTTATAGGAAGTTATTGTTAGGATACTATATAATTGTTTTATGTGCATGTATCCCGTTTTTTAATGACTAAAGCACATAAAGAAAGCAGGTCGTGCAAGTAGAACTAAGAACCTCTTAAGTGCTCATTAAAGATTTACGTTATCGAGAGAATTACTTGAAAAAGTCAGCAATTATACTATGTTATTTACCAGTAATTAGGTGTATACTACATCTTTAATATGCATTACTAGAAAGGGAGCTATATATGTTTTATCACTATAAGTTTTGGCACAGCTTAACGCATCCCGTTACCTTCACACAAGCACTCGAGGGAGGCGAAATACGAGGCTATAAAAAAAGATCATTAGTTGTGTTTCTACTCTTTATCCTACTATTCGTCATAAGAGAGTTTTGGGGTATGGGGACAGAAAGCTTAACAACGTTATTTGCAATGAATAATCAGGATGAATATTATACCGCTCGACTTCTCTCAATGGTGGGGGCCTTTATATGGGGAATCATTTATTATTGCTTCCAATACTTCGGCGTTACATACATGTTATATCTATTAACGGATATTCCATACAAATGGATTCAAAAAGTACAACTCTATGTAATGGCGTTTTTACTTATTGAAAAGGCAATTTTATTTGCTGTATTCTACGGAGTCGGCTATTCTACAACATTCTCTTTCTTTTCACTTGCACCTATTGCACAGCTATTCATTGATGCAGATGTTGTACTATTTGTTATTAATCAGTTAACGGCAGCAACTGTACTCACGATAATTGTACAATTCACATTTCTTTCTAAATGGGAAGAAGCAGCAGATCGTAAAGCGTTATTGGCGAAAATTATCGTAATACAAGTGTTAATGGCGGTAATTGTTGGCATGATTAGCGTTTTACCACTACAGGAATGGATTACAAGGGGGTTAGGATGATGCGCTTTATTAAATCCAGACCTTGGACAAGCTTGAGTATCATTGTGATAGCGCTGTTAATTGGCGTAAATGCGTATTTTGTTTTCAAGGCTGATAGCAAGGTGGCTCGTTCATACTTTATCGATGAATTTCAAAGAGCCACTACTAGCGACCGTGTAGAAACAGTCAAGAAGGATGCTATAGTAGCACCAGCAGAGACCTATACAATTTCTGCAGAAGCGAAAAGCTTATCAGCGGTTAACGTAAAACGTGGTCAGGAAGTACATGCAACAGATGTATTGGCTACATATAAGACAGAGGAAGTTGATGATGAATTGACGAAGTTGGAGGCTGAGCGCTCTGCTTATGAAACGGAACTAAGCGACTTAGAATCCGCCTTAGCTCAAATTGAATCCGAATTCGGTGGAGCTTCTGATCCGAAAAGCTCTATCAACACCGATCAGATTAGTGACAAATTAAATGTCAATGTCAAATTAGAATTGGCCCAACAAAACTCTCCTTCAACAGCTGTGGCCATTTTAAATCGTCATATTGCTGAGGCGGCTCGTCAAGTAGCGCTAATGGACGCTCAAATTGCTCAAATTCAGGCACGCCAAGGTGTTATTAGCC
This sequence comes from Lysinibacillus parviboronicapiens, assembly GCF_003049575.1. Taxonomy (GTDB): domain Bacteria; phylum Bacillota; class Bacilli; order Bacillales_A; family Planococcaceae; genus Lysinibacillus; species Lysinibacillus parviboronicapiens. The sequence continues at coordinate 101,460 of NZ_PYWI01000003.1, forward strand.
CTGTTGACGGTGTTATTTCCAAAATTACTGAAGATGCCGGCACAATGACTTTTGAAATTTACTCTTCAGAAAAAGCTATGATTGCCTACTTATCACAGGAAGAATGGCAACAGGTCGTAGCTGGACAAACTGTTAATTTTGACTTACAACATTTTGAGGATGATCTTTCGGGTATCGTACTTGAAAAACAAATGATTGCCACAAATAATGAAACTACATGGGCACATGAATTAGCTAAATCTGTCAAGCTACCACAGCCTTCAAGCTATGAAGTAACGCTACAACCGGATGATTTGCTAGTAGACTTTCCCTTCTCAACCGTCGGTAAAGCTTCTATTATTGTGAATGAAGCATTTGATGCTTATCAGGTCAATTCCGCTTGGGTGAGAACAGCAAAAAATGATGTTCACCGTGTTTATATTATTGATAGAGACGGCAAAATTCGACTTGAGGACATTGATGTTGCATTCAAAACAGCAAACGCCACTATCTTTACTGGCTATATGGATGAAGGGACGCCAATCATAACAAATGAACAGCGCAATATATTAGCGCGTTCATTCCGTACAATGCCCCTTGAAAAAATTGAATGGCAACATTTCAAAGAAATTGGCTGGAAAGACTATGTAAAGTACATCATCTTCTAAAATATGAAAACCTCCCCGTGTTTGTGGGGAGGTTTTTATTAATTTTAGACAAACTGAACTGCCCTAAATTGTAAGAAACCGTTGATTTCCGTTCCAGGCGCTCCCTTTCCGCAGGCACGGCTCCAACTAATTTATGCGGCTGCTTGGCCGCATAAATGGATTTTCCGCTCGTGCTGTTCCTGCAGGAGTGTCACGCCTTCCACTCCAATCAACATGCCTATTGATAGCCTATTCTGCTAAAAATACTTGAGGCATAATAAGCAGGACGTCGAATAATGCACGTGAACAACTTGAAATGCACCTTCAAAAACGCCAAAAGGTATTCAGAATAATTACATTGCAAATACCTTTTGAAAATTTATCAGAAATACATCACTTCATTTATAAACGTACGAGTTGATTGGAGCACAGGCGGCGAGTGTACTGACTGCATTCGCATTTGTTACGGAGCAAAGCTTCCTGGGGAATAGCATGAGCTTAAGGCCCCGCAGGAACGTAGCAACGAGGAGACTGAAGCCATGCCCACGAAATGCATCGACCTTAGCGGAAATCAAGGATACTTATAGATACTTCTATTGTTATCGGAATCTATCAGCATTTTCCTATTAGTTATCTGAATGATCCATTCATTTCCTTCTCTGTAGACAATTCATAGTACATCGACGTTACGCCACTTAGCTCGTAAATCATGCCATGCATGTATAGCTTTTCACCATTTGCTCCCATCAAACGAATCGCAAAAATGGCATCACCCTTGCCTGCTCTGTTTACGATTACACCGTCTGGTGAAGATGTCACGTCAATGATTTTATGATCATGAACAGCACCAGTGTATTGCTCAATTTTATAATCCGTTACAGCAAAACCTACCTCACTGGTCGGAATGAATACACTGCTCATCTCTACTGCATGTGATGTATATAAATCATAACCGTCTGTTTCTGCATGAATACCTACACGTACTGATTTCCCAGCATCATCAGAGAATGTAGCAATATAATCACCCGCCTGCATTAACTTCAGCGCGTAGCTAGCCCCTTTGGGAATACTTTCTTCATCCCAACCTTCGAATTCGAATGGCTGATAGGCATATACTTTATCACTTACTGTGTGACCCGCCGCAGTTGTTAACTTGATATGCTTAGGATTAAAACCTAAGTCTTCTTCAAAAAACAGCGATGTGCTCGGTGCTATTTCATCTGTTTGCTGGCAAGTCATCTGTAACTTTCCATCTACTTTTGTAATCACAATCTTATATTTTTGAGATTCGACTACTTCATAATTTCCTTCGTCATCAATTGTATAACCTGTCAGGACAAAGTAACCAGACCCCTCACTTAACGCTTCAAATTTCACACCATCATTCATAGAATAAATACGGAAAAATTCCTGCTCCTGATCTTCCGTCCAATTATTGTAAGAGAATGCCTCGAGATAATCGGCTCCAAAGTCATGTGTTTTAAACTCTTGGAAGACACGACTGGCCTGCATTGACTCGATACGATGTACAAATAGAGCGAGTTGGGAACGCTTTACTGTTTCTTTTAAACCAAATGTAGTCTCAGTGACACCCTTGGTAATTTGATTGTTATATAAAGGAGCCACTGCATAGTAAGCCTCGGAATATTTAACCACATCGGTAAATGGTAATGTCTGATCATAATCGTAATTATCTAATTGATAAGCTTTTGTTAGCATATTTGCCAATTGCTCACGTGTGATAGGTTGATTGACACCAAAACTACCATCTGCAAAGCCTGTCGCAATTCCTTCATTATATAGTGCAGCAACTGCACCGTAAAATTCATCACTTGGCTTTAAATCGGTGAAGTTTGGATTTTCCACTTTTGTTGTATCTAATTGCAATAATCCTGCCAAGATTTTGGCTGCTTGTCCACGTGTCACATCAGCAAATGGCTTAAATGTGCCATCTGTATAGCCATTGATAATACCACGTTCAGCTAAATCCTTCACTGCAGCACCGTATTCCTTTGAAACATCAACATCACTAAAACTATCTGCAGCCTGTACAGTCGGTACTACTACAATGGCACTCGTCGCTAGCGCTGCAATTAAAGCACCCTGAAACAGTGTATGTTTTTTCACCTGCTCAACCCCTCAACCCATTTTATCCATCATACTATAATTATACATTTAAATAGCACCAAAAGATTCAGGATTTTCCACATAAAATAAATTTTTCACATTCGTGCCTTCAAAACAAAAAACAGTGGAGAGTTCGATTACATCGAACTTTCCACTGTTTAAATACTTTATAACCTCATGTTAAAATCAGGAATTAAAAGTCAACTTTTGCTGTAACTTTTACAGGTGTTGCACTTTGACCACCGATGTTTACACGAGCATTAAATACATCGTTTGCTTTACCTTTTGCAAATGCATCAGTTGTACCGTTTGCGCTGAACACCACATCACCAGAAACTTTAGAGAATGTTAATGTTGTTGTAGCTGTTGCAACGTCGTTAAATTTCGCTTGACCTTTAACAACTCCAGCAGCATCAGCTTCTGCAACTGTTGCCATTACACCGTATTGGTCAGTTACAACTACATCAGCTAATTGGAAGAATGCATCAAGGTTGAAGTCAGTAGCTACATTGTAAGAGTTTGTCGTTACAAAGTTAACTGTTTCGCCAGCAATGTATGCAGCAGCTTTGTTATTCTCAACAACTGCTACTTTTTCTACTGCAGGAGCAACGTTAGAGAATGTTACATCTTTAACGATTTCTTCACCTGTAGCATTGATTGTGATTGTTACTTTTGCAGTTGCAGTTTTTGCATCTTTATCAAAATCAACATTTGCTGCATCATTTGTAGTAACATCGCCATCTGCTACGTTTGAAAGAACTGTAGATTTAACAGTGTAATCAGAACCTGCTTTAAGCGTAACTTCTCCACCATTACCTGTTACTGCTTTCACAACAATATCTTTGCCGTAACCAGCTGGAATTGTATAGCCAGTAGTATTATCACCAGTTACATAGATAGGTTTGATATCTTCTACTTTATAAGAAGCAAATGAACTATCTTTGACAACTGAGAATTGTTTTGAATAAGAGCTTGCTTCTACAGCAGTGTTGTCAGCTGTTTTTACAAGTTTGAATGTAACATTAGCAGCTGTTTTTGTTGCACCAGCTTTGTAAGTTACAGTGATTTTGTTTGTAGCAGCATCTTTGATTTCACCAGATACAGTGAATGGTGCATCAGCATCTGTGAATGGTTGGATTGTGTAACCAGCTGTACCAAGTTTCGCAAGAAGTTCATCAGTAGAGATTACTTGACCGAATTGGTCTTCAACTACGATGTCTTTTGCAGTAATGTCAACTTTAGCATCAGTTAATTCACGGATAGATGTGCTAACTTTGCTATCTAAACCAGTGATTACTTTTGGTGCAGTTGCAGCTTTAGGGATAACTGTTTGAGTAGCAACTTTACCAGTTGAAGAAGTAACAACAACTGTTACTGGTGAGTTTTCTACTACGCTACCAGCAGCTACTTTCGCAAAAAGTTCGCCGTCTTTTTCGAATAATGTACCACCTGTAATCGTAATACCTTTAGAACCGTTTAACGCAACAGTTTCTTTAATAGCATTACCTTGTTTATCTAATACAGATAATGGGAATAAAATATCCGCTCCAGCAGTAATAACTTTTGTTGGTGCTCCTAATGTAACTGAATCAGCACGTACACCTTCAGCAACTTTTACTGCAGCTTGTGCATTTTTACCTGTTGCTTTAGCGATCACAATTACGTTTGTATCACCTGAAGCTACAATGCTAGCAACAGGAAGAACGATTACTTCTTTACCGTCGATTGTTTGTTTTTCAAACGCACCAAATGTTGCAACAGCTTGGTTTGTGTTAGTCACAAGAACTTCAGCGTTAGCACCATTTAAACGATTTAAATCAGTAATTTCTTTACCATATTGGTCTTTCACAGTAACTGGAAGATAGAATTTATCTTTTGCTAAATTAGTATCTTCAGTTAACGTTTTGCCATCTTTGTTGTAAAGAGTACCAATCGTTGCTTCAGAAACAACAGTTTTAGCTGAAACTGTTACTGTTTTTGTAGTAGTAGTTGCAGTTGAACCGTGAATAACTGTAAGGACAACTTTGTCGCCTTCTTTAAGTCCAGCAGCTTTTGTCATTGTGATTGAACCGTCTGCATTTGCTACTGCTGAATCAGCACCTGCTGCAGAAAGAGTTAACGAGGAAGAATTTAATTTAGTGATATCTTCACCGTATTGGTTTGTAACATGGTAACCAATTGTTGCAGTTGAAGTACCAGTTGATGGCGCTACTTCACCAAGAATTTCAATACCAGCTACTTTTTCGTCTTCTGTTTTCACAGAACCAGTTACTGCTTGTTCTGAAAGACCAGTTACGCTAACTGTAAATTCACCTTTAGTGATTTTACTTGTTAATTCAATTGTTGCAACTGTTTTATCTTCGTTCCAAGTAATAGCAGAGAAGTTAGATTTAAAGCCATCTTTTTTAAGTTCAAATTTAGCTTTTTCAGTGTCAACAGCTTTATTGAATGTTACTGCTAAAGTTTTTGCATTAACTGCATCAACAGATTTTACATTTAACTCGGCTACTTCATATGTAACCACAGCTGAGTAAGATTTACCATCGATAACGAAGTCTACTTTTGTCTCTTCATTTTCTGGAAGAGCAGTTTCTAATGTTACCGTATGTTTTGAATCATCAGATAAAGTTACTTCTAAAGTTTTTGCATCTACAACTTTTACTGCTTTCACAGATAAAGTTTCTTCAGCAAGATTTGTAATTGTACGGTTTAAGAATGATGCAAATTGACCGCGTGTTAAAGAATTTTTAGGGTTGAACGCTTTCACGTTTGTAAGACCTGCATACTCTAAGGCGATGATTGCTTCACGATTTTCTTCAGCTGTAGCATTCTCTAAGTCTGTGATTGTAGATTTGAAATCTGATTCTTTGTAATCTGCCACTAAATCTACGTTGTAAACAGTTTTAATGGCACGTACTAAAACAACTGCCATTTGTTCACGAGACATGTTATTTGTATGCATTAATTTGTTGTTAGAGCCTTTGAAAACGCCTGCATCTTTCACAAGTGCTGCATATTGTAATAATTCTTTGTCTGGTGCTGTTGTCGGTAAGTCAGTGAAACGAGCTTCTGTTGCGTAATCTGTAGGAATTTCGTAGTTTTCAGAAACTAACCATTTCCCTAAGAATTTCGTTACATTGCCACGAGTAACAACTGCGTTAGGTTTGAACGTACCGTCTGGGTAACCCCCTACGATTTTAGCGTCTGCTAATGCTAAAATGGCATCCTTATGGTCATTGTCTTCAATATCAGAAAAGCTTGCTGCGCTTGCTACTGGTACGATTGCTGATGCTACTAGGGCCGCTGATGCTGCGCCGACAACCCATTTACTATATTTTTGTTTCATGTGCAAATACCTCCTAGATAAATTAGCCACTTCTGTGACTACGACTCTATTATAAGTCCAGTAGAATGCACATTTCAAAGTGCAATATATGGAATGAAAGATGTGGTAAAACTAGATTTTTAAAGGGTTTATACCCTCATTTTGGATTCAAAATATGTGCATCTGCACAATACACACTCGTTATTTTTCCAATAAACAATACCTATTTCACATAAATAACAATGAAATATCCTCCTATATGACCAATAAAGTTTTTCCATCTTCTTTGTAAAAAAAATTCACTGGACAATCATTAGTGAACAAATAGTGAATTTACGTTACAATAAGATAGGTAATTTATTCATGAATTACCTTTAGATATTAGCTTAGTATTCCTGAAATTAGTAATCTAGCTAGTAGAAATCATGTACTATTAGCAATTTTTAGAGTTCAATCAGTGATTTTGATGATGCAATTGGTAATTGTCGAGATTCTATCAGCGATTGTCGGGGTGCTATCAGCGATTTTGTCGGGGTGCTATCAGCGATTTTGTCGGGCTATCAGCGATTGTCGTGATTCTATCAGCGATTACGACGGCTCTCAGCAAACTTAACTATCAACAATAACAACAACTTGTTTTTTAATTTAATAGGGATGGGGATTTGAAGGAATGGTTTTTAGTAGCCTTATTTTTTTATATGTCTTTTTGCCATTAGTGCTCATTGTGTACTTCATCTCTCCGAAGATGCTACGTAACACGATTTTACTGTTGGCCAGCTTGTTCTTTTATGCATGGGGCGAACCGAAATATGTACTGTTAATGATGCTTTCGATTTTGCTCAACTACGTACTCGGGATCGTCATAGAAAATACGGTGTCACAGTCCAAACGAAAAACACTCCTTTGGTTAGTCATCGTGAGTAATTTAGCAATCTTAGGCTATTACAAATATGCTGGCTTTTTTGTTGACATCCTTAACAATTACTTGGAGCAGCCTATTGAATGGCAAGCCGTACCGCTGCCAATCGGTATTTCATTTTACACGTTCCAAGCACTAAGCTATGTTATTGATGTCTATCGTAAGGATGTAAAGGCACAACGCAATATTTTAGACTTATCACTTTTTATTACATTATTTCCACAGCTTGTAGCTGGACCTATCGTTCGCTATCAAACGGTAGCCGAGCAGATTAAAAAACGTCTTTCCACAGCAGAAGATTGGCTGATTGGTACTCGACGTTTCGTGCAAGGTTTAGCGAAAAAGGTGCTGATTGCCAATCCAATGGGCGAAGTAGCCGATCATGTCTTTAGTTTATCGGGCGGTGACTTAACAACCGGAACTGCATGGATAGGGATTTTAGCGTACTCCCTACAAATTTATTTCGACTTCTCGGGCTATAGTGACATGGCCATTGGTTTAGCACGTATTTTTGGCTTTAAGTTTGAAGAAAACTTCAACTATCCATACATTGCGCAATCCGTAACAGACTTTTGGCGTCGCTGGCATATTTCACTCAGCAGCTGGTTTAGAGATTACGTCTACTTCCCACTCGGGGGTAGTCGCGTTAGTCATGAATGGAAACTCTATCGAAACTTGCTTATCGTCTGGACGTTAACAGGCTTTTGGCACGGAGCAAGTTGGACCTTTATGGCTTGGGGCTTTTATTACGGCATACTAATCTGCCTGGAAAAATGGGTGCTGTTAAAATGGTTGGAACGTATTCCACGCTTATTACGCCATATTTACATACTCATTATCGTCATGATTGGCTGGGTATTCTTTAGAGCGAATGACTTTACATATGCTTTCACATTTATCAAAACGATGTTTGGGCTATCAGATGTACCGCTTTATAATTATGAAACCATTTTACTGGCAAAAGATTATGCTATTTACTTGATTGTAGCCATTATTTTTGCGGTACCAATTTATCGACTTTATCAACATTGGAGTGAGCAAAAGGCTGCTACTTCCCTTGCTTTCGACTGGGGATTACGCCTTACGCAAACAATTTACTATGGCGCGCTGTTACTATTTATCACGATGTTTTTAGTGAACGCAACCCATAATCCATTCATTTACTTTAGATTCTAGGTGGGACATCATGCGAAAAATTCAAACGTACCTTTTACCAATTACCTTTTTTTGCATCATTTTCGGTGGCTTCGTCGTGCATGTGTTAACGGTGGATCGCCCGCAATCAGAAATGGAGAACCGTCCGTTAGAATCAGCAAATATTTCTCCGAGCCCCCAGGAGATCTTTTCTGGGCAATGGTCAAAACAGGTAGAATCCTATATTTCAGATCAATTCCCCGCACGTGATACATGGATGCGCGACTACGTCTTGTTCCAACGTGCCATAGGCAAAACATATTTAAACGATAAGTATGCTGTTGATGATGAAAGTGGTTGGATTATTTCTAAGCCAGCCGCAGCAAAATCTGAAGAGGAGCTTGCCTCCTTTGCTACAGATTTACAGAAGCTAAGTGAAGGGCTAGCTGAAAAAAACATACCTTTCACGTTTTATTCACTACCAGCTAAAGCGACCTACTCACGCGAGCCAAATCCGAGCTATATGCCCGATGATGCAGGTATCGCCAACAATAAAAAATTACATGGGCTTGTCACAGCTGCCGGTGTAGACAATGTGCGTCTCTATGATGAAATGAAGGAAGACTTTTCTGCAGAACGAAGCTTCTTTAAAACGGATCATCACTGGACAATGCGCGGTGCCTACTCAGGTTATGAGGCACTGTTAAAAACAATAAGCGCACGACTTGGTGAAACCATTAAGCCAATTCCATTCGATGAAGCTAATACATTTTGCTTACCTAATCAGTTCGCCGGCTCATGGAATAAAATCCTATACATGACTGTGGATAACAATGAACAAATTTGCTATAACGAGCCTGCTTCATTTGCGACACAGTTCACCATTTACGACGGGACAATCGAAGAGGGCGTCACTGCTCCATATGAGGCAGTGTATGGACGTGCCAAGCAAATGAACCCTGATGCGTTAGTGAATTATGCTGACGCCTATAGCCGAGACTTTGCCGAACTCACGATTGTAAACGACACCTATGATAGTGACAAACATCTTGTAGTCATCAAGGATTCTTACTTTAACACCATCCAATTTCATGTAGCCAGTCACTTTAAAACAGTAACCATTTTAGACTTACGTTATCTAGAGAAAAATGTAATTTCTTATTTACAAAGCATGCAACCAGACTATGTCGTGCTTGCCTACAATGATCGAAACCTAAAATTAATGCCGGAGTGATCGTAATGTGAGTGAAAGTCGTACTTCTAGCGGCGATTTTCATCCATACAAAAAAGCAGTGATTTCTTTTAAATGAGAAATCACTGCTTTTTCATTTTTATGAGACACGCTTTCTGATTTTCCCGACGATCCATTGACTGAATGGTAACAATGAAATCAACTTCGTCAGCACGATGCAAACGACTAACGTCCACAGCATTAACAATGGCACGCGGACAAGTGTGCTATCAAAATGCGCTACAAACCATCCAGTCGATAAGCGCAAAATTTCCCAATGCATGAGATAAATCATAAATGCATATTGACTGATGATGCGAACAACTTTCGTGTGTGGCACCGACTGCCCCCAAGCAATCACAAACAGCACCACACTCACCACTAGTGGCACTAAATCGAGTCGTCTCGAATGCACTTCCGTATATCCGAGTAGCAAACACATGTACAAAAATACAGCAGATAACAGTACCAACACAATCGTCGCAACGCGATACTTCTTTGCCAACTCCGCAATTTGCGAATAATACATCCCTATTGCATAGGCCACTGCGAAATAACCAAGCCAACCCGTAAACAATAAACGAAGCACCATGGCATTGTCTGTAAAAATAGGATACGGCAACAAAATAACCGTATGATGAATGAACGTAATCAGCACACATACTGGTAAAAACCATGTGAACGACCACTTAAAACGCTTCATCAGCGCAAATACTACATATAGCTGCATAATCACAACGACAAACCAGCCAACAAACTCCCCAAAAACTACATTGTTCACATACTTTTCCCACAACAAACCCTTGCGATAAATCGACTCCACAAGGAACGCATCTATAAATGCCCACACTAAAAAAGGCACTAAAATATAGTGAATTCTACTCGACCAAAAGTTAGTTGGTATTTGCTCACGATAACGATTCGCCAATATTAAAATCGACAATACAATAAATGTTGGCGTAGCATAGCACAGCGCAATACGTAAAAACAAATAAATCGTCTGCTCCGGCTCTACACCGACCTCCATAATAACCCATGAAGACGTGTGCAATAGTAAAATGGATAAACACGCCACCACACGTAGGTAATCCCACTCTTTAATCACGACAACATTCTCCTAGTATTTTTTCTCTCTAGTAAGCATGTCATATAATGTCGATGAATGCAATGGCGATACTTGTAAGCTACTTTTCTATGCTATAATGAAGGAGATTTTTAATAGACAGATATGATAATAAAAATAGAGGAAATAAATTAAAAGAAATGTGAGGTGGATGAGATGGAGAAAGCATTAACGCAAATTTTAGGACAACTACAACAAATTAATCAACACATCAACAATATTGAATCACGCCTTGATTCAATTGGAAACCGACTTGAAATACTTGAATCAGAACAGCAACAAATCAAACAAGCTGTTTTGGAAACAAATGAAAAAGTGAACCGACTAGAAGCCATTCAAGAAAGCCAACACCGCATTATCGAATTACTATCAGCTCGCTCCATCCAGCATGAAGCAGAATTAAAAAGAATCCAATAAGAAACCGCCCTCTTCTATGAGGGCGGTTATTAATTTTGCAAAGTTTATATTAGTATGTTAGTACTTACACAAAAACAGCTTGAAGACGCTTCAATTTCTCGCTTGCCTCTTCTTCCGTCTCCCCAACAACGCCAAAATAGAACTTGCATTTTGGCTCTGTACCTGATGGGCGAATAGCAATCCAAGATCCGTCATCTAGTACAAATTTCAATACGTTTTCCTTTGGTAATACAATAGGCTTAGTAGTTCCATCAGCTAAAGTTGAAAGACCTGTTAAATAATCCTCAAAACCTCTCAAAGCTACTCCACCTATCGATTGAGGTACATCTTGTCGAAGATTATTTAAAATCTTCTTCATTTCTTCTTGACCGTTCTTTCCTTCAAACACTTGAGATACAAGTGCTTCTTTAAAAAAGCCATACTCACGATACAAATTATGCAGGCCATCTAATAAAGTCTGCTCATTCTTCGCATAGAAGGCAGCCATCTCTGCTACCTTTAACGCAACTTGTACTGCATCTTTGTCACGCACAAATGTTTCGATTAAATAACCGTAGCTTTCTTCATAACCAAATAGATATGAATAAGCCCCTGTTTTTTCATACTCTGCAATTTTTTCTGCGATATATTTAAAGCCTGTTAACGTATTCACAGTTGCTACACCAAACTGTTTGGCAATCATTGCTCCTAATTCGGAGGTTACAATTGTTTTCAACACAACTCCATTATCAGGAAGCGTACCATTCAACTGTTTTGTTGACAATAAATAATGAAGCAATAATGCACCAAGCTGATTCCCCGTTAATAGTTCATAATCTTCCCCGTTTTTCACTGCCACGCCTAAACGGTCTGCATCTGGATCTGTTGCCAGCAAAAGGTCCGCTCCTACTTCCTTCCCCAGCTCCATTGCTAACGCAAAGGCAGCGGGCTCCTCTGGGTTAGGGTAAGAAACAGTTGGAAAATCGCCATCCTGTATAGCTTGTTGCTCCACAATATGTACCTGTTGAAAACCAAACACCTGCAAGCCTTCAAGAACAGGCACTAAGCCTGCACCATGCAATGGCGTATAAACAAGCTTCATATCTAGAGCAATATTTTCATTGTCCTTTAATGTTAAAAGATGATCTAAATATGTGGTATCCATATTACTTCCAAGCCATGTCAAGAACCCTTGCTGTTCTAGTTGCTCAAGTTCAGATACCTTAATAGAAAATATATCCTCGATATTTTCCATATGTGCCACGATGTCATTCGCAAATTGAGGTGTTAGTTGTGCACCGTCCTCGCCATACACCTTAAAGCCATTATACTGTTTAGGGTTATGACTTGCCGTTATGACAACACCTGCATAGGCATGTAATTGGCGCACTGTAAATGATAACTGCGGTGTTGGTCGTGCTTCATTATAGACATATGAATAAATGCCATGTGCTCCCAGCACACGAGCCGTCTCACAAGCAAATTCATAAGAAAAGTGACGTGTATCATAAGCAATGACAACACCTCTTTTTTTAGCGGCTTCGCCATTCGATTCGATATAACGAGCAAGTCCTTCTGCAACACGACGAATGGTATAAAGGTTCATACGGTTTGTTCCAGCACCTAAAACACCACGCATTCCACCAGTGCCAAAAGATACGTATTGATAAAAGCGATCTTCTATTAAACTATTATCTTCAGCAATAGATGCAAGGTCCTCTGCTAAATAATTTGGAAGATTCGTCTCTATCCATCGATTATATAATTCACGAATATTTACCATTACTTTAACACCTTCTCTTCTTTCAACAACTCTAGCATTTTGCGTTTATACGCTTCAACTCCAGGCTGATCAAATGGATTAACCTCAAGCAAACACGCACTCATCGCACAAGCTTTCATAAAGAAATAAATCAAGTAACCTAGGTGGTACGCATCAAGCTTCGGTAATTCAAGCTGAATAACAGGCACCTTTCCCTCTGCATGCGCAAGTGCTGTTCCCTGTTTGGAGATGGCATTAATCTCATTAAATGTACGATTCGATAAATAATTCAGACCGTCTTCATTACGAGTATCAAATGGCACCGCTAAATCGCCTTCAATTTCATGAAAGTGTAGCAATGTTTCAAACATCACGCGACTACCCTCTTGAATAAACTGTCCAATGGCATGTAAATCTGTCGAGAAATTGACCGTTGAAGGATACAGCCCTTTTTGTTCTTTCCCTTCACTCTCACCAAATAGCTGCTTCCACCATTCATGGAACTTATTTAAACCTGGCTCAAAGGAAGCAAGCAACTCAATCGTAAAGCCTTTCTCATAAAGCATATGTCGCATGACCGCATATTTGTATGCATCGTTATGTGTTAAATCCGATTCCGCTAGCTCTTTAGCTGCATGTCGCGCACCATCCATTAAAGCACGAATATCAACTCCCGCTACTGCAACCGGTAATAAACCTACAGGGGTCAACACGGAATAACGTCCACCAATATTATTCGGAATCACGAATTGGCGATAGCCAGCTTTATCGGCAATCCCCTTCAATATCCCTTTTTCAGCATCAGTAGTCACAATAATGCGCTCAATGGCCTTATCACCATAACGTTCTTCCATATATAAACGCATTACACGAAACGCCAGTGCAGGCTCCATCGTGCCACCTGACTTTGAGATCACATTAACATATACTTGCTTTGTATCTAAATACTCAAGTAGTTCTTTAATATATGCACCGCTCATATTAAGGCCAACATAAACAACCTCAATGCCATCCTTGGCCAGACCAAAATACGGCATTAACGCCTCTTGAATTGCTCGTGCACCTAAAAATGATCCACCAACTCCAACAACGACAAGTACGTCCGCACAAGCGCGTACCTCACTAGCTACTCGTTCAATAGAAGTAAGCAGTGCTTCTTGCTTTTGTAACGGTGAATCCATCCACCCTGTTAATGGATATTGTGGTAAAGCGTAATGAATCCTTTTTACGCGATCTTTATACCGTAATATATCACTATCGTCTAGTGAACAATTCAGCAATGTTGTTTTAACAATTTCTGTTAGCACTATAGAATCCTCACTTCTTTAGGTAGAATTTGATATGTATATTATGCCATATTACAGAAAGAAAACCAACTCGAGCCTTGTCGAGTTGGTTATTTAATGCCATTATTTCTTATGCCAATTCCATGCGCTTTTTACAATATCCGTGATACCAAATTGAGCCTTCCATCCTAATTCACAATAGATTTTATCAGCATTGGCAACTAACTTAGCAGGATCACCTGCTCTTCGTTCTACATATTGCACAATGGCTTTTTTTCCTGTAATACGCTCACATGTTTCAATAACTTCTTTTACAGAGTAGCCGTTCCCATTTCCTAAATTATAAGTTGCCGTTTCAATAGTACCATTTAGCAAACCTTCAAGAGCCAGTAAATGGGCATTTGCTAAATCTGTAACATGGATATAATCACGAATACAAGTACCGTCAGGTGTATCATAGTCAGTACCAAATACTGAAATGGATTCTCTTTGCCCTAAAAAATGCTGAAGAATAATTGGAATTAAATGTGTTTCTGGAGAATGACTTTCACCAATTTCAGCTGTTTCATACGCACCAGCAGCGTTAAAGTATCGTAATACTACATATCTCATCTGATAGCTTTCCGCAAAATCTGCAAGCATTTGCTCCACCATTAATTTAGAGCGCCCATATGGATTAATAGGATTAGTAGGCGTTTTTTCATCAATGAAATCAACAGTTGGCATCCCATACGTTGCAGCAGTAGAAGAAAAGATAAACTTATCAATTTTGTTTTCCTTCATTACTTTTAATAAATTCAAAGTAGCAGTTACATTATTTTCATAGTACTTCATAGGATCAATCACAGACTCACCTACTAAGCTAAATGCAGCAAAATGCAATACCGCTTCAATATTGTATGTATCAAAAATCTGTTGAACGGAAGAAGAATCGCCTAAATCACCTTGTACGAAAGTAGCTCTTGCATCTACAGCCCATTGGTGACCCGTGCTTAGATTATCGAGCACTACTACCTCATGAGTCTTCACTAACTCTTTAACAAAATGACTACCAATATAACCAGCACCACCAACAACTAATATCATAAAGTTTCACCACTTAACTGTTTTGCTTTTTTTAAGATGATTTCTTTTACACCTTCACTTAAATCTTCACGTTCTAAGGCAAAATCAATCGTTGTTTCGATAAACCCTAATTGTTCACCTACATCATAGCGGCGACCCTCAAACTCATAGGCAAATACTCGTTGAATACCATTTAAAGATTCAATAGCATCCGTTAATTGTATTTCGCCACCCTTGCCTTTTTTCTTCTCGTCTAAGAAACGAAAGATTTCAGGTGTTAATACATAACGTCCAATAATTGCATAATTTGATGGTGCATCCTCTAATTTAGGCTTTTCAACAAATTGTGTAACCTGCATTAATCGAGTATTACTGTTTACTGGATCAATAACACCATAACGATGCACATCCTCATCTGGCACTTCTAGCACGCCAATGACACTTGACAATGTTTTCTCATATTGATTCATTAATTGTTTTAAACAAGGCTCTTCGCTTTTCACAATATCATCACCAAGCAATACAGCAAACGGCTCATCACCAATAAATTTACGCGCACACCAAATCGCATGCCCTAGTCCAAGTGGTTCTTTTTGACGAATATAATGGATTTCTACATTCGCAGATTCTTGCACCTTTTCGAGCATATCAAGCTTCCCTTTTTCAATTAAGTTCGTCTCAAGCTCAACAGCATTATCAAAATGGTCCTCGATTGCACGTTTTCCCTTGCCCGTCACAATAATAATATCCTCAATACCAGAGTCAATCGCTTCTTCTACAATATATTGGATAGTTGGTTTATCTACTATTGGTAGCATTTCTTTAGGCATTGCTTTTGTAGCGGGAAGAAAACGTGTACCAAGCCCTGCAGCTGGAATAATGGCTTTTCGGATTTTTTTCATGTTGTTTCACTCCCTTATAAAATGAAAGTCTACTTATTAAATTTAAGTAGACTTAGAATTATTAGATATTTGCTAAAATAAGATCGATCACACGTCTTTGCTCTTCCACGGTCATTTTAGTATCCGAAGGCAAACAAATACCTTTTTCAAATAATTGCTCACTCACAATTTCATTTTCACCGTGAGAATAGAATTGACATCCCTCAAACAATGGTTGTAAATGGAGTGGTTTCCATACAGGACGTGCTTCAATATTTGCCTCATTCAGCTTATCAATTAAATCATATGGTGAAATGGCTATTTTCTCTGGATTTAAAGTCAATGTAGATAACCAACGATTTGAAAATGTACCTTCAAGCTCTGGCATCATTGTTAAGCCGTCGAATTCTGAGAAAGCCTTTGCGTAATGTTCAAAGATTGCACGTTTTTGTGCCACACGTTCATCCAGTACCTCCAGTTGTCCGCGACCAATACCAGCAACAACATTACTCATACGGTAATTGTAACCAACAACACTATGTTGGTAATGCTTTGCTGCATCACGAGCTTGAGTAGCAAGAAATCTCGCACGATTCAAAGCTTCAACATTATTTGATACTAGCATACCGCCACCAGAAGTAGTAATAATTTTATTACCGTTAAATGAGAAAATACTAAATTGACCAAATGTCCCACTTTTCTTCCCTTTATAGGATGAACCAAGTGATTCAGCAGCATCTTCCACTACAGGAACTCCATAAGAATCACAAATCGCTAAAAGTTCATCCATCTTTGCACTTTGACCATATAAATTAACAATAATGACGGCTTTAGGCAATTTTCCTTCAGCTTGTGCATCTTCAAACGCTCTTGCTAAAGCTTGCGGAGACATATTCCAAGTATCCCATTCAGAGTCGATAAAGACTGGCTTTGCTCCTCGATACAAAATTGGATTCGCACTTGCAATAAACGTTAATGTCGAACAAAAAACAGTATCATCACGTTCAACACCAACTAAGTTTAATGCCAAGTCAATTGCTGCTGTTCCCGAACTAACTGCTGCCGCTCCATTTACCTCCACATATTTAGCAAGTTCTTGTTCAAATCCATCCACATTTGCACCAAGTGGGGCAATCCAGTTCGTATCAAAAGCCTCTTGAACATATTTTTGCTCATGTCCACTCATATGAGGGGATGATAATAAAATTCGTTGTGTCATGCTACATGCCTTCTCTCAAAGATTTTCATTCATGAAATTTAATTGGTATCGCTGGTGTACCAACTGCTGTACAATTAGCTGGTAAATCTTTTACTACCACAGCGCCAGCACCAACAGTTGTCCAGCATTCAATTTTCACCAAAGGGATTACAGAACTACTTGCTCCCAAATGCACACCCTCGGCTATTTTTACACCACCAGTAATAACACTTGCTGGTGAAATATGCACAAACTTTTCTACTAGACAATCATGTTCTATCACAGCATTCGTATTAATAATACTATGCATACCTACACAAACATCTGCATTTATAATTGCACCAGGCATTACTACAGTCCCATTTTCTATTACAGCACTTGGACTTACTAAAGCAGATGGATGAAGGCATGTAATATATCTATCTTTTGAAATATTTAATCTTGAAACCACTTCTTTGCGAACCTTATTATTACCAATTGCAATAATAACTTTTACTTTCTTATCTTTCAAAAGTTCATTTAAATACATAATAGGTCCCTTGATAATTTTATTCTCTGTAAATACATCAATATATTTATCATCTAAGATACCTACAATATGGTCACCATTAGCTAAGATAATATCTTTAATTACTTTAGCATGACCGCTATCCCCAATAAGTACAATTTTCATAACGAATCACTACCCTTGAATTTTGTCATGGTTGCTTGACCTTCTTGGCTAATACCTTCTGAGACAAATACTTTTTTCACTGTCAGTAATAGTATTTTAAAATCTAACCTTATTGATTGATTTTCCACATACCATACATCATATTCAAACTTTTGCTCCCATGATATTGCGTTACGTCCATTCACCTGCGCCCAACCTGTTATTCCTGGGCGTACTTCATGCCTCTGTGCTTGTCTTTCATTATAAAGTGGCAAATATTCTACTAAAAGTGGACGTGGACCAACAAAGCTCATATCCCCCTTAAGTACATTCCATAATTGTGGTAATTCATCTAAGCTTAACTTTCGTAATAGTTTACCGAATGACGTTAAGCGGATTTCATCTGATAAAAGTTCTCCATTTCCGTCTCTTTCATCGGTCATTGTACGAAATTTATAAACATAAAAAACTGTTCCATTTAAACCTGGTCTAGGTTGTTTAAAGATCGCAGGAGAACCTAGTCTTACTCTTACACAAACCCATATAATTAAGATGACCCAGCTAAAAACAATAAGTAGAAAAAAACTAATACAAAAATCTATTAGTCGTTTCATTGAATTATATCAACCTTCTCTTTCCGCCAAAATTATTAAACTACAATAATTTAGAATATATGTTTTCCATATCCTTCAAAACATTATTAATACTATATTTTTCAATTTTTATTTTGGCATTATGTCCAAATTCATATCGCATTTCTTCATTTTCAGCTAACTCAATTATGCTTTTTATTAAATTCTCGCTATCGTCAAGATCTACTAGAAACCCAGTTTGCTCATTCGATACTAAATCTGCAGATCCTCTTATATTTGTACTAATAATCGGCTTACCTACTGCCATTCCTTCCATTAAACAGCGGGGTAACCCTTCTTGTTTCGAAACAAGAGTTATTATATCTGAAGCACTAATTATTTTAGGTACATCCGTTCTATATCCTAATAAATGTACATTTGATATGTCATGTTCATTTATAAAAGTTTTAATTTTTTCTTCATCTGGACCTTTACCAACAAACACCAAATGAACATTTTGAGCTTTTGATATAATACTTCCCCAATTTTCCAATAAAAAAAATTGGTTTTTTCTCTTGCTAAGTTCTGCTACGCAAGTAATTAATACAGCATCATTTTCTAGCTTCAGCTCAGTTTTTAAGAAGTTATCACCTTCAGGATTATTCACTTTATACTCTTTTAAATCTACACCTACACCATTCACAAAAAATAAATCTTCATTTTTCTTGAAACCTAGCCTCTCACCTGATATGAAATCTTCCTTATTCATAACAATAAGTGCATCTGTCCATTTTGCCGCTAGTTTCTCAGCAGGATAAAAAGCTAACCAATTTTTTGTACTAGATCCTTTAAAAAAATGAAATCCATGAGCAGTATAGACAATTTTTCCTTGTTGAGCTTTCTTAGCAGCATATCTAATCAAAAAAGAAGCAGTTGGCGTATGTACATGAATCAAATCGAAATAATGAGTAGAAAATAACTTTTTCAGTTGTTTATAGGCGTTAATATTTCTACGTGATAATGGTAGACGTTCAAAATCAATATCGTGACAGATAACGCCCATCTCTTCTATTTCAGCTTTCCTTCCCAAGCTATTGCTTCCAACCGCATGTACTTCATAACCTTTTTCCTGAAACCATTTCATGAAAGGTCTATGAAATGCTGTTAAATGTTGATAAACTGATGCTCCAAATAAGATTTTTTTCAATTTATATAACACTTCCTAGTGAATGAATTTTAAATTTGTTTTAAATTCATTTGTTTTCTTTTCCTGATAGCAAATAAATACTCACCATAATACTTTGAAAAAACAATAAGTAGTGGCAGCCAACCAACGATTCTTAATCTTGATGAAGTGCCTATATTATCGTTAGAAATACTTATTAACAGAAACCAAATTACACTCTGTATAATTAGATATTTTTCTATGTTCGAAAACATTTTTCTTCTTCTAAATAAAAAAATGCTAATTACCAAAAATACAGATCCTTCTGTCAACATAAGTATTAAAGTTGATCCTCCAGTAATCTGCCATGGCAAAGGTCCAATAAAATTACTTATAAAACTATACAGATAGTTAACATAAAACATTATCATATTAGATTGATCTAAAGAGATTCCCATTTGACTCCCCCCTGCATCGAGAGAAGATTGTCTGTATAATAAAGCATCACTAAGAGAAAGGTTCACTATTGGGAATTTTACATTCTTTAAAAATATATAAAATATGGTAAAACCAAATATGAAAATATAAGTATACTTTTTTAATCTAATTTTATTTTTATTGGTTAATTTTATTAGTAAGTAAACTGTTGATCCTAGTAAAAAACTAAGTAAAGCATATTTTCGATATCCCCCCAACATAAACATAGTTAATATAAATAATATGATATTTATTATTTTCGGATATTTTCCGTTTTCAATAAAAATATTAATAAATAAATACATACACCAAAGGAAATAAAAATAAATCCAAATATCACGATACAAGGAAATTGTCGTGTTCAAAATTAAACTAGGGTAAAATGTAAGTAAAATCAGTAAAATCCACGAGGAAATCCAATATATTGCTTTTCTTTTTATAATTTTTTTTAGTATTAATAATGAGACAATCACAAGACCTAGATTAGCAAAATAATTAAAAATACGTAATAAATATACGCTATCAGTATTAAAATATTTCAATATCCATCCTAATATTACAGTATGAACGGAAGTGTATATATATGATAAATCATTTGCTATATTAGTAGCTTGTTCATAATAAAATATACCATCGTCCCCTCCACCAAATAACGGAAGGTTTATACCACCAGTATTTTGTAATAAACCTAAGAAATAGATAATTGTAGTAAGGCCAAAATACATAAGACTATACCCACATATTAAAACAATTGTTTGACTTGCATTTTTATTCATACTTTAAACCTTTCTAGATTTTCTAGTATAGCTCTTATAAAACCCAATTCATATAATTGTACTTAATTAGTTTTTTAACATTTAAATAACGCTAGTAATCAAATCAACATATAAAATGAAATCTTATATGCCTTCCCATTTTTCAACAAATTTTTCAGCTATCAAAATATGATTATGTTGTTCTTCCACATATCTTCTAGATTCTAAGCTTATTTCTTTAATTTTATTTTTATTTAAAATTAACAGTTCTAATTTTGTAACTATATCTTCTACATTCGGTTCAATGTTTATAACGGGGGATTCTTTTAAATTCCATTCCCGTATACACTCATCTTCACATCCACTTAATACAATTTTCCCTTGAGCTAATGAATATAGAGCATTCATAGCATATGAATAAGAGCGGCACTGATCTATTACTATGTGGGTTCTTTTTATAGCCTCTAAATATTCTTCTAAAGGTAGAAATTCTGCACTTATCACTTCTACCTCATTCGGATAACGCTTACTAATGATATTAAGAGCCTCATTAATAAACTCACTTCCTTTACCAATTGGTCTATTGGATGCATGATAAATCACTATTTTCCCATCTAAACACAATTGTTCACATATGATTTTCTTAGTATTTATAGGGAAAGGAATTGTTTCACATATTTTAAAACTCCATGAACTTTTCCTATATGCTTCAGCATATTCATAAGCATTAGGTATAATTAAATTAAATTTACTTAAAATTTTTTTTTGTAAAAACTTATGATAATGTTCTTCATAAGGAAGTTTTTTCCCTGTCTTTAATTCATCATCAAAGGGGGAATATTTTTTCATTCCCCCTTCTCTTATAAATTGACTAAAAACTGTATCATCCCCTGCAGCTAAACAAACAAATTTATTATTATTTTTAAAGAGCAATGGATAGTTTAATAATGTGGATTTTGGTTTAATATAGGGATTTATAAATTGAACTATATCAAAATCCATTAATTTCTTTATCTTCTTCCTATTATTTACTAGTGACTTAATTAAATTAAAAAAACTATCGGTCTGAAGGGAAATATCTACATCCCGAGCAATACTTTTTTTCCCATCCCCCGCTGAGACAATTGTAACCTCATATCCTAATTCTTCTAAACCTTCTTTTAAATTAGTGTGTAACCCACTAAATTCTCCAAATAGTAATATCTTTTTCATGAGTCCTCCAGTGATTGCATTTCATTAATATAGTTATCCCAAGAAGAATTCTTAATGTTTAAGAAAAACAAATCGTCTAAATAGTATTAGCATTACTATTAAGTATACAAAATAATTTAGTGCATAGGCCTGTACCACTCCTTGCAGTCCATTACACATTGTAAGAAACAGGGTAAGTAGATAAAATAATAGAGAAAAAATTACCTCAGTAATTATAAACGTCTTAGTCATACTTTTTGCAATCATTAGATAAGCTAGTGTCCAACTACACATTTTAAAGAAATCTCCGAGTAGTTGATAAAAGAATAACTCTCTCATTGGATAGAAATCTTTTGTAAAAAGAATTGCAACAATAAAATCTCTCAATAAATATATTGCAAAAGCAGTTACCAATACAAATGGAATAATTATTTTATAACCCGATAGTATTTCTTTACGTATTTCAGCTTTATCCGTTAGCTCAGATAGTCTTGGTAAGTAGTACGTTGAAAGAGCTGTAGTTATAACCATTAAATACATTGTCGAAATCATCCACACTGATTGCCAATAGCCAGCTTCTTTTAATGAGAACCCCTCAGTTAAATGATTTCTTATAGCTATCTGTGTAGCGGAAACACAAATAACCGAAACAATTGACATTATAGAAAATGCTAAAAGTGTTTTATAATATTCACTTGAACTGTTTTTTTGCCATTTAAATTGAATATTTAACTTTTTCACTGCAGTCGGTAATGAAATAAATAACAATAGTGCCTGTACAACAATCATTGCTAGTAAGGCACCCCAAAGATTATATTTCACAGTTAAAATTGTTGTGAAAACAAGTGATAATATACTTCCGGTAATATTAACAGTTATAAATAACCTGATTTCTTTTAGCCCATTAATAATTGATAAAATGATTGTATTTAATCCAATAAGCCATAAAGTCCCACCTAATACCTTAAATAAAACATGATATTGTTCTGTTTGAAACATCTTTTCAGAAATAAAATGACTTCCTATAATAAGTACTAAACCTATTATTATTGAAACGAGTAAAGTAATTTTTATAGCAACACTAATATACGCATCTCTTTTTTGAGAATCTTTTTCATTATATTCAGCAACATATTTTGTAACACCTGCGTTAATAGCACCATTACCGAGTGTGGTTACGACAGTTAAAAAATTTTGAAACTGTCCTATTAAAGCAATACCAGCGGGACCTATATAAATTGCAATTACTTTATTTATAACAAGATTTGATGCTAGTTTGATAAAAGTTGAAATAGCTGATAATAAACTTGTTTTCAAAAAATTCATAATATTACCAACTATCCTTCGTAACTATTTACAATTTTAATTACTTTCCACATTTCTTCCTCTGATTGCACAGGAGAAATTGGGAGACTGATAATTTCAGAATGAATTTGCTCTGATTTTGGATAACTTAACTTATTCCATTCACTATAGGCGACCTGTTGATGTGGTGGAATTGGATAATGAATAATCGTTTGGATACCTTTATCTGATAGAAATTGTTGAAATTTCCCTCTATTTTCAACTCTAACTGTAAATACATGCCAAACACACTCTGCTTTATGTTGCGGAATACTTGGTAATTTAATGAGGGGATTTTTGATGTACTCTAAATACATTTCGGCTAAATGACGACGCATTATATTTTCTTGTTCTAAATTGGGTAATTTAACTCGTAGAAAAGCGGCCTGCATCTCATCTAATCTGTGATTAAAGCCCTTATAAATATTTTCATATTTCTTATGTGAGCCATAGTTTCGGTATGCTCTTAATGTTTCTGCTAAAGCATCATCATTTGTTGTAATCGCTCCAGCGTCCCCTAAAGCACCTAAATTCTTTCCTGGGTAAAAGCTAAAGCCGGCTGCATCACCTAAATTCCCTACGCGTTTCTCATTATACTTTGCCCCATGCGCTTGAGCTGCATCCTCAATAACTTTCAAATTGTATTTAGTGGCTAACTCTAATACATGTGACATCTCTACAACACGACCATAAAGATGAACAACTAAGATTGCTTTCGTATTTGGAGAAATTTTTTCTTCTATTAACATCGGATTAATATTACATGTTTCTAGACTCGGTTCAACTAAAATTGGTGTTGCTCCTACTTGAGAAATAGCAAGTATAGAGGCTATATATGTATTTGAAGGCACAATGACTTCATCGCCTTCACCAATTTCATATGCTTGTAATATTAATTTCAATGCATCTAAACCATTACTTACACCGATACAATGCTTTGTACCACAGTATGCAGCAAATTCTTGCTCAAAAGCCTCAACTTCTTCACCAGAAATATACCAGCCGCTATCAATAACACGAGCCGCCGCTTGCTTTAATTCTTCTTCATATTGATTATTTATCTTTTTTATATCTAGAAATGAAATCATCTTAATACCTCATGTATATTATATTCGTATTGATTATATAGAACTGTTCTTGCACCAAAACCTTCCTTTTGGAAAATCAATCCTTCATTTAATTTATAACCATTTTGCTCAACGGAAGTTCCAAAATCAAAATATTCCATATTACTAAAAATATCATCTTGTATTAAGTAATTAAACAAATAATCTAAAGCTGATGTTTGCTTTCCTATATCATTGGATGCAATATACTGTACATGCACCACTTTTCCCACAAAATACAATAATGCACCTGCTACACATTTATCATCCAAATATATAGAAAATAGTTTTATTTGATTTGGAAATCGGTTTTTTAACATTGTTATTTCATCCAAAGTATGAACTGGATGAGTATCGTATCTATTTCCTAGATTATCTTTTAAAATATCCCAAAAATCATTATAATTAAAATCGGTTAAAATTTGAAAAGAGTAACGTTGAGATTTTTTTATACTTTTTTTTCTAGAAGAACTCATCTTTATTTTTTTGTTCAATATTATAGTTGAGGAAGCACCACAAGCGATTTTTTTTGCACCTAATCTAAATAAAGCATATTCATCTTCCTGAGAAGGTATTTCACTGTAAATATACGGAATAGGCTTATAGATTATTTTTGATACATTCTTTTTATTATATAAGTATCGGTTAAGTATCTCAAAATACTCCAATACCTCTGTCAATTTAGTCTCATTTTTTATTAGTAATCCTCCGTATGTCAACCCTTGATGAGAATAAAAAACTGAATTTTCATCTATATTCCCTGGTAATAACGCTACAATTTTATCATCTTCTTTTAATATTAACGAACAGTCATTAAATCTATCCGAATGGTAATGCATATAGCCTGCATTATGTAAAAATGTAGCATTTTTTGATTTTTCAACAAAATCATTCCATTCATCCGTATACCGATAATCCAATTGCTCCACTGTAAACTTTGAAAGTTCCATTTATCTCACCCTATAATTTGTATATCATATAACATACATTATCTTTTTCAAATTGATGTACAAATCCTATTTTTTCATATAATTTTATTGCTCTTATATTATCTTTAACTACCCTTAAATATAAATAAGTTAGATTTATATTCATTGCATATCTTATTGCATAATCCAATAAATATTTCCCATAACCTTTTCCCCAGAATTTTTTTTCAGCAATATAACCCCAATATTCTCCACAGTTTTCGTTTATATTTTTTATCCCTAAAGCACCTATAGGTTCATTATCAAGATAAATACTTTTTATATAATAATTATTTATATTTTTTAATGAAACAAACCAATTCTCTTGAGATTCTTTTGTAAAATCAGGGGTCATAGTTAGGAATTTAATTTCTGGATCGTTCAGCCAACTATAAGAGCACTCCAACGTAGCCCGGTCATATTCTCTAAATTCTAAAGTTTCTCTTTCAATCAAAGATTTAAAAACTTCATATTGCCTAATATAATCTGACTCATCATAAAAATCACTCGCCAATACCATCAAAACACAATCTTCGCTAAATTCATACATTTCATGCCAGATCATTTCTTTTACTATTAAGCCTTGATTCCGTTGATTTAAAACATATTCTTTCTTATCCTGTCCATTATCTAATAACACTTTACATGAACCACTAACACATACTAAAAACTGTTGTAACTTCTTATGAGCATGAAATCCTCTTGGCTTATCATTCATACCATAAATATAGTATACTCGTTTAATATCAAATGGAATGTTACGCTTTGCTTCAAACGAAACTAAATAACCTCTTTCATCTCCTATAGCTTGAAAATCAATTAAATCATTCTTCATTTTTCAACCCACCTTTAAAATATTTTACAATATACCAATCAATCGTTTTCACAATACCTGTTGCAAATGTTTCTTGGGGTTGCCAATTTAACTCACTTTGAATTTTATTTGAATCAATCGCATATCGAAAATCATGTCCGTGTCTATCTTCCACAAATTGTATTTGCTGTCGATAGCTTTTTTCTTTGGGTACACATTGGTCTAAATAATCACAAATGATATAAGCAATATCGATATTCGTTTTTTCATTATGTCCCCCAATTAAATACGTGTCTCCCGCTTTGCCTTGATGAAACACGGCATCAATCCCTGTACAATGATCCTTAACATAAAGCCAGTCACGTACATTTTTACCATTTCCATAAATAGGTAAAGTATTTCCTTGTAATGCATTACGAATCAATTTAGGAATTAGTTTTTCATCATGTTGCTTCGGTCCATAATTATTAGAACAATTAGTCGTTACTACATTTAATCCATAGGTATGATAATAGCTTCTAACTAACATATCCGATGCTGCCTTACTTGCACTGTATGGACTATTCGGGGCATATGGTGTTTGCTCCGTAAAAAATCCTGTATCCCCTAAAGTTCCGTATACCTCATCCGTTGAAACATGGTGAAATCTAGAACTTTTAAATTGTTCTTTATAATTAAATGGAGTATTCATCCAAAAATCACGAGCGCTTTCTAATAGATTTAATGTCCCAATTACATTAGTCTCTGCAAAAATGCTTGGATTTTTTATTGAATTATCTACATGTGATTCTGCTGCAAAATGAATAACATCCGTAATATTATGTTGCTTAAAAATACGCTGTACAATCTCTTTATCTCTAATATCGCCTTTAACAAACTCATAATTCTCTAAATGAATTAAATCATCAAGATTTTTTTCATCTGCTGCATACGTAATACTATCTACATTAATAATGTTATAGTCTTGGTAGCGTTCGTTCATATATTGAATAAAGTTTGAACCTATAAAACCAAGTCCACCTGTTACTAGAATGTTTTTCTTCATGCTTATAACTCCTCGTTATTAAACGTTTCTTCTGCAATATCTAACAAATATTGACCATACTCATTTTTAAGAAGTGGCTGAGCTAATGCAATAAGCTGTTCTTTTGAAATATAGCCCATCCGATAAGCAATTTCTTCTAAACATGCGACTTTAAAACCCTGTCTTTTTTCAACAGTTTCTATAAATACTGATGCCTCTAATAATGACTCATGCGTTCCAGTATCAAGCCATGCAAAGCCTCTACCTAGAAGTTCAACTTGTAGCTTCTCTCTTTGCAAGTATACTTTATTAATATCCGTAATCTCTAATTCACCACGGCTAGAGGGTTTAATAGATTTCGCAATTTCAATGACATCATTATCGTAAAAATATAAACCTGTTGCTGCAAAGTTTGATTTAGGCTTTTGAGGCTTTTCTTCAATTGAAAGAACCCTCTGTTCACTATCAAATTCTATGACACCAAACCGTTCGGGATCCTTAACTCGATAACCGAATACAGTAGCTCCCCTCTCTCTATTTGCAACTTTTTGCAAAATAGCTGGGAATCCTTGTCCAAAGAAGATGTTATCACCCAAAATTAATGCAACTGAATCGTCACCAATAAACTCTTCGCCAATAATAAAAGCCTCTGCCAAACCATTAGGATGCTGCTGTATAGCATATTGTAAAGACAATCCAATTTCTTTCCCATCTCCTAATAATTTCTGAAACATGGACAAATCCTGTGGTGTTGAAATAATCAAAATATCTTTAACCCCTGCAAACATAAGAACTGAAAGAGGATAATAAATCATCGGTTTGTCATATATTGGAAGTATTTGTTTTGAAATTGATTTTGTTAATGGGTATAATCGAGTGCCACTACCCCCTGCTAAAATTATCCCTTTCATACTTTACTCACCTGTCTTCGATTTATTTCATTATTATTGTTAGCTGCTTTTAATAAAGCATTTTTCATTTCTTCTACTGTCATCTCAAGTAAATTCTCTACTAAAAAATTTAGTTCCAATTTCAACATTGGATTAGCTCGACCAATATGAATGCCTGGAAATACATGTTCTTCTTGGATTTCTTCTGTATTCAATAGTTCCTCATACATTTTTTCGCCTGGACGCAAACCTGTAAATACAATTTTTATTTCATCCTCTGTAAAACCAGATAAATGAATTAAATTACGTGCTAAATCTACAATCTTCACAGGCTCTCCCATATCAAGTACAAAAATTTCTCCGTTCCCTCCTAATGTACCTGCTTGTAAGACAAGTCTAGAAGCTTCTGGGATTGTCATAAAATAACGTGTCATATCAGGATGTGTTACTGTCACTGGCCCACCTGCAGCTATTTGCTTTTTAAAAAGTGGTATTACAGACCCTCTTGAGCCTAAAACATTTCCAAAGCGAACTGCTGCAAAATTTGTACTACTTCCCTTTGCTAATGTCTGTACAACCATTTCAGCAATTCGTTTTGTTGCACCCATTACATTCGGTGGATTGACAGCCTTATCGGTAGAAATCATTACAAACTTTCCAACACAAAATTCATGTGCAGCCTCAGCAATGTTTTTAGTACCAAATATATTATTTTTCACTGCCTCACATGGGTTATATTCCATTAGCGGAACATGTTTATGTGCAGCAGCGTGATAAATCACATCAGGTTTATACTGTTTTACAACTTCAAAAATTCTCTCTCTGTCTTGAATATCCGCAATAATTGGCACTAATTTTGTGAATCCCGAACTTCTTTGTTGAAGCTCCATATGAATGGTATAAATCGAATTTTCGCCATGCCCTAAAAGAATAAGTTGCTTTGGACGGAAGTTCATCACCTGACGACAAATTTCAGAACCAATGGATCCTCCTGCCCCCGTAACAAGTATAACTCTATCTGTTAACTTATTCGAAATAGCAATCATATCCAATTTTACTTCATCACGACCAAGTAAATCCTCAATTTGGACCTCTTTCATCTCGTTTACAGCAACTTTACCTGTCATAACATCTTCAATACTTGGCATTACTCTTACAGGAATATTTATTACTGCACAACTCTCATATATACTTTTTATACCAACACGACCTAAAGATGGAATCGCTATGATGATCTCATCAATACCATGCTTTGCTACAAGTCCTGGGATATCCTTTGTCGTACCACATACCGTGACATTCATCACTTTAAGCTGTTGCTTGCTCAAATCATCATCTACAAATACAACAGGCATTCGATCTGGATTTGGAGCATGTACTAAATTTCTTGCAAGCATTGTGCCACCTTGACCAGCTCCCACAATTAACACTCGCTTTAAATTAGCTGTATTTCGAAATGAATCTCTATCATTTAATACACGCAGTAAGAAGCGTGATCCTCCAATCATAATAATATGGAGCATCCATGTGATTGCCATAATACGGAAATATATATCATTTTTGATTATGTATTGCATAAGACTAGCCGTTGCAATAGAAATCGTAACCGCATAGCCAATTGTTAGTAGCTCTCGGACAGAAGCAACGCTCCACATACGATCATAAAGATGAAAGAAATATGCCGCAATGTGATGACTAAATAATAGCGTTACAGCACTAACTAAAATAACCTTATCGGAATAGCCATTGATAGTTGGGTGCAATAACCAATAGCTAAAAAATATAGCTGAAAGGACTATACAAGAGTCAATTATAAAAAATAGCATATAACGCATTTTATAACTCATACCTAGTAACCCTCTCTTATTTCTATTTCTTAATTGAACTATTTTTCCAATATTGACGGAAAAATACGGTGCCTACCCCGAACATCATACCAATCACTAAGCCAATTGCTAAATTTAACAGTTTATTTGGTGAAGCTGATTTTTCAGCTAAAGTGGGCTCTGCAATCACACGAATAAATGGATCTGGTTTAAAACTATCTAATCCTGTTTTTACAGATTGATAGTTGGCTAAGGTTTTTTGATATTCCACGGATTTTGTATTAATTTGTGCTTGCATTTGTAGTAATTGATTTTGCAAATCTCCGTTTACATTAGAAAGTGTTGTCGTTTGGTCATCTGAAATATTTAGTACAATTTCAGAGTTTAATACTGTTTGTAAAATTAAAATTTCAGGTAACTTATTATCTTTAATTATCTTATTATACTGCTCGATGATATTTTCTATTTCTTTTGATAAGGATACTGACTCTGTCTTGTAAGTTGTTTCTAATTCCTTTAACGTTGCCTGAACAGATTCATTCATTTTTTGCTTTGTTACATCCATCAAGATTTGAAGTTGTTGTTGAGCATCCTGTGCCGACTTTGCTTTATATTTTAATTCGACTAAATTCTTAGCAGGATCTGCATCGACAGTAGCCACCATATTTTTTTCACTGTAGACATCTTTTATGTCTGCATCTTTTAAAGCTTGTTTCATGATCGGTTTATTCTGGATACGCTGTGCATATATACTTGGTGTGAATTCAGCAGCAATATAGTTTGATATAATACCTGTGTCCTGTATACCACTTGCTACTTGTACAACTGCCTTTGATTCATATTTTTCTTCTAAAACAAACCAACTAACTATCCCGGCTAGCAACATACAAACCACTGTACAAATAGCAATTATAGCTTTACCCTTCCAAACAATCTCTATTAACTCTCGTAGCTCAATTGTCTCTTCCATCTAACTGCTCCTTATTTTTGAATGTCATTGCTAGTAATATCCCTGCAATAGCCCACATCGATTCAGAAGTTCCTGGTAAGCTATCATTAAATATTCCCTGTATTAAATAAGAGCCCCAAGCTATCCCTAAAATCCAAACAATTGAACTATTATTTTTTATAGTTATTTTTAATGGATTAATTAATGAGAGCGCTATTAAGACTATTACACTTAAAAAGCCCATTATCCCAGTTCCATACAACCAGCCCACATACATGTTATGCGGCTTATCTGTAATAATATTTTCATAGTATAATCCCGAGCGTGCATCAATACTATATTGTGGGAAATTGTACATAAAAGTATCTAATCCATAGCCAAACAAAGGGCGTTCTTTCACTAATTCTATCGATTTCTCCCAAATATAAGCACGTCCTGAACCAGCGGCATACGCTCGCTCCGGCAACACAGGCAATTCAAACTTCTCAGCAGCATAAGCTTTTGTCATCCATTCAAACTCTATATCCTTTTTCATACTAGTTACTGGTGCAGGCTCTTCCTTCAAGTAAGGATTGGACTTTACCACAAAACCAATTGATTCAGTCCAAACACGAGCATCCTTACTAGCCAGCACATGAAACACAGGTGCACTCACGACTAAAAACACCGCAATCATTGTAAAGCTTTGCACTTTCTTTTCTGATCTAAATGCTACAAACAATACGACCATCATCATTACACAAACTGTCAAAAAACCACTTGTCGAAATAGACATAAACATAACTGCAATCGACATTATAGCAACAACTAAATGTCCGATAGCTCGACCAATAGTTCTCTCTAAAACAGCAGCTGTTAGGTACATTACTGTCATAATTGCAAACATTCCACTCATATAGTTCCATTGATTTAAAGTTCCCACTAAAATAGAACCTTCAGTAATATCTGCCCCTTCAGGTAAAAACAACTTTACAAATTTACTAACAGCACTATTTTGTAATAAATCATGCCCGTAAAAATTCATTGAAATAATAAATAAGTTAATGAGCACAAATGGATAGAGTGAATATAAGATATAGTTTAAAGCTTTTTTTGGATACTCAATATTCATTGCAATGAAGAATATAGACAAATAACATAACCAGCTAATTGCTCCCTCTGATTGGTTATACGTTCCATGTATTGCAATTGAGATGTTTGGTGATAAAATTGTTGATAATACAATAGCAACAGCGAATGCTCCTATTGCATAATTCAGTTTTGTTTTACGAATTTCACCATTCATAAACAAAATCTTAGTCATAAACAAAATACCTGCTATTAAAGTAAGTATCAACACAGCTAATGCTTTATAATGCGTAAATAGATCACCTTTTACGCCACCTGTTAGGGCATCTACATTTGTAATAAGAGGGGTTTGCACATCTATTACGCTTGCCATAACGATTAATGGTACGAAGCCAATTACAATTAGAAGTATTCTAAAAATCCATTTGTCCATAGATTTTTGAGATTTTATATCTTCTTCTACATCACGATAAGCTACTTTTTCGTAGAACTTACTCATTTTTTATGTACCTTCCTTTATTGCAAATTTTCGATTTGTGCTAATAGTGTAGCAACATGCTCTTGATAATTTGGTATTTCCTCTGGGGCCCATCCCCATTCTTGACAACGTAGAAGTACAATTTTCGCATCTTCGTATCTTTCAGCAGCTACGAATATCTCTCCTAACTGAATCATAAACATCCCATCTTCTGCCTTATATGGATTTATATCTAAAGTTTTTTGCATATAATTTGCTGATTGCTTTACATTTCCTCTATTGGCTTCAATTATAGCTGCTAAGTAGTTAGCTATCTCAGATTTCGGAGTCTTTTTTAAAACTTTTGAAATAGCTTCCCAAGCCCCTTCATAATTACCGTCTGTTTGTAACTGAACAGCCTGATTATATAAAGCCTCATTCATCGCAAAATTGTCGTCCTGTTTACTAGCCATCACATTCGCAACAATCAATCCAATTACGACAAATGCAACCAGACTAGCGAATATATATGTTCTAACCTTATCAGTAAATTCCATTTCGCCCTACCTTCCTTAACTTATGCCATTTTTTTCACATATTGATATTATACTATAAATTGCCTCTTATATGTTGTGTTACTTAGATATAACTGAGTGTACTTGCTCTACAACTTAACAAATAAATTAGCTTTAAAAATAAAAATAACTTACGTATCAATTCTTAGATTTGATGGAAAGTATTATATATACAACTAAAAAAATCAAAAAATGCTATGTGGAATATCCCACATAGCATTTTTGTTCTAAGAATAGTACTAAGTAAAAGTTCTTAGTTCTTTCTTAGTATTTTGTAAATTATTTTAAAGTTATTGAACCAATAGTTACATCACTATTAGTAAGTTTAGATTTTAGTACAGTTCCATTTACAGTGAATGCAGTAATTGCAGTAGCAGTTGGAATTGCGCTAGCTTGTGCAATTTTCACAACAACTTTTGAGCCAGAGACGCTAGCTACTGTACCAGCTACTGTTCCATTAACTAGAACATTGTCATTAGCTTTTACATTAACAGCTGAAGTGAAAGTAAATGTAATTTGTTGATCAACTGCATCTTTACCTACAACACCATTAATAGTTGTTACAGGAGTTAATGCGCCAATTTTATATGTGAAGTTTTCACCTTTTGTGTTACCTGTTAAATCAAGAGATGTACCATTAACAACTGCTGTTACTCCACCATTTGTTGAATCAGCAGAGATTTTGCCAGCTAAATCAACTAAAGAATTATAGTATTTAGCATCAGCAGTGCCTGCACTTGCATTATAAGTGTAAGATTGGTTGTTAATCACTACAGTTTCACCAACAGTGAATGTAATTGAAGCTGTTGCAGCTGTTGTTGTTGCTGCAGGTGAAGAAGCAACAGTAATATCAGCATTTGTTAATTTTAATGCGCCAACATTTACTTTACCTTCAGAACCAGCACGTGCTACACGGAAAGCTTTCTTGCCATCTTTATCTTCAGTAAATGTTACAACAACACCACCTGCGTAAGCAGTATTATTTACTAAGTCATCTTTAAATGCATCTACACCAACAAGTTCAGCACCGTAAATGTTGTAGAATTTAGCATCTTTTAACGAAATTGGATCTTTACCAGCAAACACTAGCTCTTTATCGTTAACTTCTACAACATCTGCAGTAATTTGAGTGCCTACATCTGTAAGTGAAGTGAATTTAGCAGTTGCTTCTTTAGAAGTAAATGCGTAATCTTTACCATCAGTGTTTTTAGCAACACCTGTAGCAACTACTTTTACTGAAGTAGTTTTACCATTTACTGAAGTTACTGTTAAATCAGTAGTTTTTAGAGTGTCTGAGCTTACAGTATAGCTACGGTTCGGTGAAATAACCTGACCATTTACTTGCACATCATTAGAACCAGTGTTAAAGATTGTATACGTTACATTTTTGATGCTTGTATTAGGCATATCTTTACCACTTTGGTTTACTAATGAAGCTCTGAATGTAGCAGTTTCGTTACCTTTGAAATCAGTAACTGATTTGTCGAACTTAGGTGCTAAGAATGCTTTAACTGCTCCACCATCAAGATATGCATCTTGGAAGTGAGAAATTTGAGCAATAGTTTTTGGTTCGCCTTCATCAAGTTGACCATCTTTAGCGTTTGAACTATTAATGTCAATCCAAGCTACTGGAGTTGCGTAATCATTTTCTTTATCTGAACCAATTACAAACGTAGCTTCACCTTTGTCATTAGTTTTAACAGAAATTTTGCTTGGTGTTGAAGAGATTGATTGTTTATCATCTTTATCAACGTCAATGAAGTAAGCTTTTGTTTCTGTACTAATTACACGGTCTAAATCTTCGTTGAATGCAACGTTTACGATTTCATTTTTAGCTAATTTACCATCTTTATCTTTAACAGTAATTTTGTACTCACGACCATTATCTACGCCACGAGCAGCTACTTCGCCACCTTCACGTGTAACATCGATAGTGTAATCTGCTTGAAGTGCTCCGAATTTTACTTTAGCAGCTGTTGTTTGTAAAGCTGAAGCTGTATATTTTTGGCTATATCCTGTAACTGTAGTAGCTCCAGAAGTAACAATCGGTTCTGCTTCAAATACTACAGGAGTAACTTCTGCATTTGTACCTGAAACTGTAAATGTTGCTTCACCTTTAGAGTCAGTAGTAATTTGTGCTGCTTTAACTACTGAAGCATTGCTTAATTGTGATACAGCAACACCATTTACTGTAGCGTTAGCTAATTTATTAGAAGTTACATCAATGTTTTCTAAGAAAGAAACATTAAATGTTTTGTTTGCTTCTGGTTTACCAGTTGTAGCATTTTTGTAAACAATTTTATATGTTTTGTTAGCGCCGTTATTGATTGTAGCACCTGTTGTTACTTCTTCAATCGCTAGGATTGTGTCAACACCCCAGAATACATGACCAGTTGCGAATTTAGAACGATCACCAGTTGCATAAGCAGTTACTGCATCAGTACCAGCAGCATAACGAGTGTAAGAATATGAAGCTACACCATTCTCATCTGTATATGCTTCACCAGTAATTGTTGGATAAACTGCATCGTTTTTACCTGGAATATAGAAAGTAACTGGAATACCAGCTTTAGATTGTCCTTCAGCTACAGTAACTTGTGCTTTCACAGTAACTTGTTGTCCAAGTTTACCTTGAGCAGCAGAAGAAACCATTTCAACTTTAGTTGGATTTACAGCAGCGATACCTTTGAATGTACCGATTTTGTCTTCGCCAAGAGATACAGTGTACTCTTTGTCAGCTGTTTGAGCAGCAGTTGTTAAAACAACAACTTTTTTGTTTGTTTGTTTTACAGCTGCGTTTTTAACTTCAAGATCAGAGATTAAGAAGTTAAGAGCTTGTACGTTGTCCACTTCTGTATCGAATGTTACTTCAACAGTTGTGTTGTTAATAGCTTTAACAGTTGAAACGCCTGCTTCAGGTTCCATTACATTGTTGATTGTACGGTATAAGAATGAAGCGAATTGACCGCGAGTAATGCTGTTAGCTGGGTTGAATTTAGATACGTTAGTGATACCAGCGTATTCTAAAGCAACGATTGCATTGCGTTGTTCTGCAGAGAATGCAGCTTCAAGATCAGAGATTTCTGTTACGAAACCAGCTTTTTTGTAGTCAGCTACTAAATCTACGCCAGAAATTTCTTTGATTGCACGTACTAAAACAACTGCCATTTGTTGACGTTGCATAGTTTGCGTATGGTTTAAGTTACCGTTTGAACCAGCGAATACGCCTGCATCTTTAGCAAGTGCAGCATATTTAACTAATTCAGCTTCAGCTGTTACTGGTAGATCTGTGAAACGTTCTTTAGTTTCCCAGTCTGCTGGAATTTCTTGGCCTTGAGCTTCTAACCAACGACCTAATAATTTAACCACTTGACCGCGGTTAATAGATTGGTTTGGTTTGAATGTGCCATCAGCATATCCATTGATGATACCTGCTTCAACTAATGCGTTGATTGCTACCTCGTGGTCGTTACCTGCTACATCTGAGAATCCTGCTGCAGAAGCCACTGGTACGATAGCAGAAGCTACTAAAGTAGCTGTTGCAGCCGTAGCTACGAATTTTTTGTATTTCTTTGGTTGGTTAGCCATAGAAAAATTTCCTCCTCTAAGTTCAAAAATTATGTTTATACCACATAGATATGCAGTAAATAAACAACTACACATAAAAGTATAGTTGTATCCCTAAAAGTTGTCAATCATATTTTGGGAAAGTTTCTAATTCATTTCCGGAAAAAATAGGACGTCTAACTCTCTTTTACCATTGTCAGCTATCTAAGGTTATTTTTCAAGTAAAATCACGTAATTTTCCCAACAAAATCTTTCTTTCTATGGATAAATGTTCAATTTTACTATAATCCTGCTGAGATTAACGCATATTTGTATGTTTATAAACTTTAGTGGTTAGTGACAGTAGAATTTTATATCTATGGCTCAAAATATCTTCCGTGTGTCTATATTTTAAAATTAAAAAACGAAAAAAGCTCAAGCATATAATATGCTTGAGCTTTTTTCGCTTGGGCTACCAACCGTTGTTTCCTTGCAGGGAATTCTATATATTTCATAGAGGAAATTCCTATACACCTACAGTCTAACACTTTCAATTTAAAACGACAATACCATTTTTTAAAAATTACTGCCGTTTCTGTCTAGCCACTTCCAGTAAAAATAACGGAAGTGCCACTTGACGCTTGATACGCTTAGGTTCTTTAAGTAAACGGTAAAACCATTCAAGGCCAAATTTCTGGAAAATTTCTGGTGCCCGCTTCACTGTACCCGCAAGTACATCGAATGAACCACCCACGCCTTGATAAATCGTTGGATGCAATTGATTACGATTGGCATTAATCCAATTTTCTTGCTTAGGACTGCCCATTGCTACAAAAAGTAAATCAGGCTGTGCTTCGTTAATACGGTCAATGACCTTCTGCTCGTCTTTTTCATAGCCGTCCTGTATGCCGACTATTTTAATAGAAGGAAATAATGATTCGAGCTTTGCTTTCGCCGCATCTGCTACACCTGGCTTGCCCCCATAAAGGAAAATAGGCTTACCACGTTTTGCCGCTTCTTCGCAAAGCTTCATCATCATATCGACGCCCGTCACGCGTTGACGAATTTGCCCTTTTTGTATTTTTGACGCTAAGATGACACCAATGCCATCCGGAATTTGAAATTCCGCTTCATTTAATAGTTTCTTTAGAGCAGGGTCTTCTTTTGCCTTGATAATTTTTTCTGGATTGATGGCAACGACGAGCGCTTTTTGTTTTTGTTCAATGCGCTCAAATGCCATATCCATTAATTCATCGTAGCCCTCGGTATTGACGTTTATGCCAAGTACTGTTTCTTTCATCGGTTCTTCGCATCCCCTAGTAGATGGAATTCAAAGCACGCTTCTTGCCAATTTTCACGGTTTAAGCAGTTTTTCGTATCGAAGACAATTTTTGTTTTTGCTGTAATGTCAGCTGCATTTAGTGCTTTGAATTCATTGTGGTCTGTTAACACAACAATGATGTCAGCGTCTTTCGTTGCTTCCTCTAGGCTTTGCGTTTGTGTAGCATGTTTGTTTTCTTTAATGTGTGGATCATATGAAATTACATCTAAGCCTAAATTTTGTAGTTCATCAATCACAATTGTTGATGGACTTTCGCGCATATCATCAACATTTCCTTTGAAGGCTAGTCCAAGAACTGCTACTTTGCCACCCGCAATTTTGTGTTGATTTAAGATAGCTTGTGTTTTTTGCGCTGTATGGCTTGGCATACTGTCATTGGTATTACGAGACAGGTGAATGATTTGTGCTTGCTCGCCACCTAGCTCCACAAGGAACCAAGGGTCAACTGCTATACAGTGACCGCCAACACCAGGGCCAGGGAAATGGACATTTACGCGTGGGTGGTAGTTCGCAAATTTAATCGCTTCCCAAATATTTACGTCCAGTTTCTCTGCCATTTTCGCTAACTCGTTGGCAAAGGCAATATTGACATCACGATATGTGTTTTCCATTACTTTTACTAATTCAGCAGTTGTTGCATCTGTAAGGTGGATTGTGCCATTCACAAAGGTTTGGTAAAGCTCTTTTGTCATTTGTGATGATTTCTCATCGATCCCACCAACAATACGGTCGTTGTTCACTAATTCTTCAAAAATACGACCTGGAATTACACGCTCTGGTGAATGGGCTACAAATAAATCAACACCGAATTCAAGGTTTGCTTTAATCAGCTCTGGTAACATCACATGTTCCACTGTTTTCGGTGGTACTGTTGATTCAAGAATTACAAGATTTCCTTTTTTCACAAAAGGTACTATGGAAGCAGTTGCTTGACGCACATATTCTAAATTAGCTGTATTGTCAGGATTAATCGGTGATGGAACAGCGACGATGAATACGTCCGCTTCCTGCGGTGTAGTTGATGCTGTTAAAAATCCTTCATCTACGGCTTTGTTCAGACGCTCCTGTAAACCGTTTTCTTCTATATGAAGTTTTTTCTCTTGTATACTTTTTACTGCTGCTGGGTTTACGTCCACCCCATGTACTTTTATGCCGTGGTTGGCGAACATTACAGCCGTTGGTAAACCGATATAGCCAAGTCCAACGACACAAATTGATTTAGTCATTCTCTATTCTTCCTTCCGTTTCAAAAACGAGTAGTCATTAATTTTATATATGTTGTGTAAATGCAATCGCATTTTTGTTCTGCATAATAGTATACATCTTTCAAGGGAAAGTGTGAATCAATTTGTCATTTTGGAGCGTTTTATGTGCTCTATTTACTTAGGTTGGGGTGTCGGCTAGTTGTATTTGTGTTTTATCAGCATTTTTTGCGGGGATATCAGCGGTTTTTGTTCTTTTATCAGCGATTTCCATTTAAAAGCGAAAGATTGTATTTTGTACTTTTACCATTGCCACTACGGGTTAGTAATAATCTTTGCATTAAGCGTTTTGTTACATATGGGCTATCGATTTTCAAAAAATCGCGACATTCTCTGTTCGTCATCGTATCGCCCACAAGCATATAAAAATCCTTGAGCGCCGACACATGTGCCTCTTTACATCGATGTTCACACTTCTGACAAAACCATGTTGCTTTTAATTTCTGCATGCCAAACTGACCGCAATTTTCACAATAAACACCCCTTTGCAAAACAGACGGTTCAATATGATAGTATCGGCAAAGTGGAAACGGATTCTTTTGCTGCAACTGTGACAAAATGATGTGCAGTATATCGTCCATAGCAATATCAAGTTTCTGTGTTATGAACTTATAGATATACAATGGCAGCTCTTTCCCCATGACGATTGGCAATCCGTTTCCCTCTCCATGAACATCTACATTATTGAAAGGAAAAACTATTGCGCCATATACGGGCATAGTAATGTGATAAGTGTCTAAGAAATGCAGCATTGCTTGCATATACTGCTGAAGTTGAATTTCAGGATGTGTAAAAGTATGAACTTCTCCTGTTTCCGTGGTACGGATAAGCTGACGAGGATTATTTTTGAAATGTAAGGTTCCTCGAATATTTTTTATTTCTAAAATAATGATGCCGCTTGGGGTAATAATCAAAATATCGATTTGCATCGGGAGAATAGTAGGAATTATAACATTGTGGAATATGTGGCAATCGCTGAGTGGTTGTAATTTTTGAAGCTCGTTCAGTATATATTGCTCGCCAAAATCACCCGCTTTCTTCTTTTTTAGTTCCCTTTGTAATTTTTGGTACTGTGGATGTGTTGACGGTAGACGAGCTACGAGTGCTTGCAGTCCAAGTGTGAATGTGGTGAAGGCGCAAATGGTTTAACAATCACAGACATCACTCCTTTTCTACAAACTATAGCAAGAATAGGAATGGAAAAATACTAGTTGCTTCAAATTAAAAATTTGCCCCGTTTTCTAAGTGTAAATGTGCAAAGTTTGATGGTCTATTGGTGCTACTTGCACTTTTAGCAGCAGTTTTTCAGGGTTTACCGGCGTTGTTTGCACTTTTTATCAGCGATATTCACACTTTTACCGGCGATTTCTCCATGAAAAAAGGAACCGCCATTAGTATCGGGGATTCCTTATCTTTCCGCTATCTAACAATTTTAAGATAGATTGCGCCTGTTGCATATGAAGCGCCAATACATATTGACCTGCCTGTAATAAAATTTGTGCTTTTACCATGCTCATCATTTCTTTTGCAATATCTGCATCACGAATACGTGACTCAGCTGCTGTTAAATTTTCGGCCGTGTTCATGTTCGCATTATAGGCATGCTCAAGTCGATTTTGGTAGGCACCTAGCCGTGAACGCTCGTTGGATACTCGCTTTAAAGATTCATCCAACGTAGCAATAGCCTTGTCCGCGTCTTCTCGCGTAGCAATAGAGGTTGTCCCATCCAAACCAAGCGCTCCTGCTCCCATATCATTAATATGCAACTCAATATTTTGGCCAGCATTCGCACCTGCCTGAATTTTAATGCCGTTCGTTGTGTAGTCACCATTTAGTAATGTCTTTGTATTAAACTCGGTATCTTTAGAGAGACGTTGTATTTCCTTTTTTAATTCCTGAAATTCCAAATCAAGCTGCTGACGATCACTATCCGTCAATGTATCATTAGCGGCCTGGACTGCTAGCTCACGCATGCGCTGAACCATGGCATGGGTTTCATTCAGTGCGCCTTCTGCCGTTTGAACAAGTGAAATACCATCCTGAATATTTTTCGATGCCATATTCAATCCTCGAATTTGCGCACGCATCTTTTCAGAAATTGCTAGTCCCGCTGGATCATCAGCTGCACTATTTATGCGGTATCCTGAGGAAATACGCAACATCGATTTGCTCATTGCATTGTAATGTTGGTTCATATTGCGTAGTATCGACATTCCTGTAGCTGACCACTTGCCAAGCATTACTTTACCACCTCCATGAATTGTCTTTGTATTAATATCGGTCTAAGGTAATTTCTGTTAAGTGTGTCATCATTCTTTTAGTGGCGATTGACCTTAGTTCTATAAAAGAAATATAAAAACACCCATTTCTTTTCAATGAAAGTGGGTGCTCATTCCATGTGCCAAGTATTCAAGGTTTGAAACCTCCGAGTTGATTGCTCTTTTGTTGTAGTAGTTTATAAAAGAGATCCTCATTGTGATCTAACAGTGCCATATCGATTAAATAATCAAAGTTTTTTTGCTCTATTTCGATTATTAGTTGCTCCACCTCACCCACTGTTACAGAAGAAACAAGGGGTATTTGCGGTTTCGGTGTAGCGCTTTCAAGGATGGGTGCTAGATGCTCATGTACATTAGTAATGAGTAATAATTGATAGAGTGGTAAACGAATGAATCGATTTCCTTTTTGGAAAACGAATACCTCAGATAAATTTTCGATTTGTTGTGTATGCAAGTTGATGATCATTTCTTTTCCTTCGATGGGTATGAAATGGAAAATCTCATTCTCTTTTAAAATAGAGAAATATTGATAAGCAAATACGAGACGCAATTTATCTCCAGTAATTTTTGTGTAAAATGGCTTCATGTATTGAACTTGCATCATCTTTCATCCCCTCCTAAATTATCTGATTATTCAGATTTTAACATAAATAAATCCACTTGTTAACTATTCTTTACTTCAAATTTTTTCTTTATAATCATTCAGCTTATCATGTCCCCAATTTAATCGTATAATGGGAGGACAGTCTTTTTTACCTGATAAACAGTGACAATGAAAAATCATCTAAAATAAAACTTTAACGAGCAACAGATTTAATTGAGAGGAGTGGAGTTATGGCTTTGTCTATTTCGCAACTAGCTAAGGAACATCAGCAATTTGTACTTGCAAAATTAAAAGAGGCTGAGCAGGATTTACATCCTTCCTCAACCGAAGATGAGGAGCTTGTGCGTCGCGCAGTTTTTTCAGTACGTAATAAATCTATTGCATTTGAACGTTTTAATAGCGCAAGTTCTATATTATATGCAAGTGTACAGGATGTCAGACCCGCTTCCGTAGAAATTGATTTTGTACACGAAACATTATTCTGTAATTGCCCCCAGCTAAAATGGTGTCGCCATCAGCTTGGTGCATTACTTGCACTTTATCAGTACTTTGATTCCGTGCAGAATTGGTCAAGTGCTTGGCGCGCACAAAAATCCGTACAGTTAAAAACGCTTGCCGATGAACGTAGTCCAGAAAGTTGGCAATTAATGGCCAATGAGGTAATGAAACGGATATTGCCACCTGGTCGTATACTCGATGGCTATGCTCTATCTGCTATTCGCACAGATGCACTGGAGCGTCTTCGCAAGCATATGCCCTTTGAACGTGAATGGCAGCCACTTTATAAACTTTTTATGGAGTTGACAATCTTCAATACAATATGGCGTCATTTAAATGAAACACCAGGTCATTCACTTGATTCACCCTATATGAAATATTTTATTGATCAAAGTATTCAATCTTTTGAAAGTACAATGACGGAGCTTAATGGACGCTCACGCCTTTTTGCGACGGATCCTTTTTATGATGCGCTCCAACAAATTGTACGGGACTTTTTATTAGAACGGCGCGAATTATTTGCCAGTCGACTACAAATCTACATGCTGCTATGGGCTGTGCTTTTTTATGAGAAGCCTCGACGTGAACAAGAACTAGCACTTCTCAACGAACTTGGAC
This sequence comes from Lysinibacillus parviboronicapiens, assembly GCF_003049575.1. Classification (GTDB taxonomy): domain Bacteria; phylum Bacillota; class Bacilli; order Bacillales_A; family Planococcaceae; genus Lysinibacillus; species Lysinibacillus parviboronicapiens. The sequence goes on from NZ_PYWI01000003.1 coordinate 144,515, forward strand.
ATACTTCGTCTGAGATATCTTTACAATCGTTGAAGCTCCTGTTTTACGTCCTTTTACAAAAAGAACAGCTATTAGAAAAAAACATTGCACATGTTAACCATGAGAACATGAACGACTTATTTGAGCTTGCTACTTTCGCAAAGCGTGCTGGAGAGCCACATGCACAAGCAGCCATCTTACGTGCGATGCTACCCTTTGCAGAAGGTTTTTTACAGGACACTGTGCCAGTTGTACAACGAGCCCAATATGTACGCCAGTTTCAATTATTATACGAAGACATCCAACTGACTGACGAAGAAGAGACTTCACTATACAGTGCCTTTGGTGTATATGGTCTTCAGCCATTTTCGTTCTTCCTTATTAAAAAAGAGCGTTATCGTGAATGGGCAGCCTTGCATCAATTAAACCTTTCTTCCCTTTCTTATTTAGAAATGTGCGGATTAAAAGATGTGCTACAGGTATCTCCGGCGACTGTACTACCTCTGTATCATGTGTATGCAATGGCAGAGATTACCCAAAAATCACGTATGAATTATAAACAGGCGGTTCGTATCTGGAAAAGTATGCGTAGTGCTGCAAAACGTGCCGGCAAAGCTGGTTATTTTGAAACCTATATGCAAACAATACGTGCAGAGTTTAAACGACTGCGTGCATTACAGGAAGAGATTGAGAAAGGAAACTTAGTATAATGACTTTAAATGCTACCTCTCCGTTTATGAAAAAAATACAGCTCCGTATTGAGACAACTCAAGATGGTTACTTTGCGTTACAGGGCTTTACTGCTGGTGGTGTAGCAATGGAAGCAAGCTCACTTGTTTCTGCATTGTTTTTTAACTATGAAACAAATGTCTATGGCTTACTGGCCAATCGTACAGATCTTTCCCTCGAGGTTTCTACTGCAGAGCTACTCGATATCTTTTCTACTCGCTATCAGCATCCCTTTATTGAATGGCATGGGATAAATGAAGAGAGTCACTTATTATTAGAAAAAGTGTCTGCATTGCAGGTGTACTGGCAAGATTCTACACTGTGGGAGCATGCCAGTATTGCTGATGATTTTTCTTCTCTGTCATTTCCTATAGACGGGGTTGATACGCACCTACTTGAAACAGCAGTACAGCAAAAGCTTATGCATGCAGGATTATTGTTATCAGATTTACCAAAGTTATTACCATTCTTCATGCGCGGAGGCTGGCCAATTGAGCAGGACCGTCAGACAGGCACTGTTATGGCGTCACTCCGTTTAAGTGAGCCTGAGGAAGACTCCGACGTATGGTTGTTAGAAACAGTCCTTAGCACGGCTACGACAAAAAATTATTGGACACCTGCTATTCGCAAGCAATCACTACCAATCGTAGATGCGTTACCGACAAAGTGGCAGGAATTTGCGCATGATATTGTACAGCAACAAACACAAATCGTGGAACTCCTGTCAATTGACGATATACGAAGCGATATTTTTATACATGAGACCCTTGAAGATTTAGAGGTTCGCACTTTTTTACGTGAAGATTTAGCTAGGATACAGGCACTTGGCTTTGATGTTGTGCTACCTGCTTGGCTAAAGGATTTAAAACAATCAAAAATGCGTGTGCGTGTAAGTACTGGTAATGTATCCACTAAAAAGGTGGCTGGATTAGATGATATATTAACATTTAAATGGCAGTTCTCCATGAACGGTGAGTCAATTTCTCCTGAGCAATTTAAAAAACTGGTAGATGAAAAACGTGAGTTTATACGCATTGGTACAGAATGGTTTCGTGTAGATGCTAATTGGATGCAGGAAATGCGCGAATTGATGCAACAAGCTGAAGATGAGAGCTGGACTGTTCGCGAGTTACTATTCCGTGAGTTACCAGAGGATTTATCGCTCCCACTAGAGGAGGAGGATGCTGATGATGCGTTACGAGATGATCCTCTCTTTGCTTTTGAATTGCAGCAATCTCTGAAATCCTATATGGAACAGCTACAAGAGAAAAAAGGTTTGCCATCTGTTCCACTGCCAGTTTCACTGCAAGCAGAGCTACGCCCTTATCAGCAAGAAGGCTTTGAATGGCTTATTTTTATGCGTGAACAAGGTTTCGGCGCTTGTTTAGCTGACGATATGGGTCTTGGTAAAACCGTTCAGCTTATTTCGTACCTGCTGCATGTTAATGAAACGATAGATTCACCTATGCCATCCATTATTATTTGTCCAACATCGGTACTCGGCAACTGGCAAAAGGAACTTGCCCGTTTCGCGCCATCCTTAATTGTGCATACGCATTATCAAGCAAATCGAGCGAAGGAAGATACTTTTGTACAACTTGTTGAGCAAGAGAAGCCGCATGTTATTTTATCTACCTATGGTACTGTGTCTCAAGATACTGAATTTTTACAGGAAATTGACTGGACAGCAGTTGTACTCGATGAGGCACAGAATATTAAAAATATGCAGACGTTACAATCTCGCTCCATTCGCAAATTACACGGGAAACACCATATTGCACTGACAGGTACACCTGTTGAAAACCGCTTATCAGAGCTGTGGGCTATATTTGATTTTATCCATAAAGGTTATTTAGGTAGCTTCGGTCGCTTTAATGAGGATTTTATTTTACCAATTGAACGCGATGAGTCTGAGCCACATAAACAAAAGCTTCGTGCGAAAATACAACCATTTTTACTACGCCGAACAAAACGTGATCCTAATTTACAGCTTAATTTACCGGATAAGCAAGAATCCCACGCTTACTGCCCATTAACAACTGAGCAAGCATCTCTTTATGAAGGCTATATTTTAGAGACGCTTGATCAGCTAGAGCAATTAACAGGCTTTCAGAAAAAAGGCCGTGTCTTAAAAATGCTCAGTAAATTGAAACAATTATGTAATCATCCTGCCCTCTATTTAAAGGAACCGTTCGAGGATGCCACTACGATGCTAACACGTTCTACTAAATTAGAACGTATCGTACAAATGGCGGCGGAAATCGTGGACAATGGCGAGCAATGCCTCATTTTCACGCAGTATATTGGTATGGGGCAATTGCTACAGCATTGCTTCAGTGAATTGCATAATGTTGATGCTCCGTTTTTAACAGGTGCTATGCCAAAGCAACAACGTGACCGATTGGTGGAGGCTTTTCAGGCAGGACAATTCCCTATCTTCATCCTTTCCTTAAAGGCAGGAGGCACAGGGCTAAATTTAACAGCTGCCAACCATGTATTGCATGCCGATCGCTGGTGGAATCCTGCGGTTGAAAATCAAGCCACAGACCGCGCTTATCGTATTGGGCAAACACAATTTGTGCAAGTGCATAAGTTTGTCACAATCGGTACTATCGAAGAAAAAATTGATAAAATGCTGGCGCAGAAATCTGCATTATCGGAAGAACTCATTCAATCTAGCCAGTGGTTAACGGAACTGGAAGATCATGAACTTCGTGATTTGATGACACTGGATTATAATATTTCAACGTAAATAATACGCGCCAAGAGCACAATGTTCTTGGCGCTCTTTTAGTTTGCAAATATCAGTGAACAATGTTTTTACTATTTTCCTACTTACTTCAATTTCATATTTAGTTGTGTGTGAAATGCTCATTGTTGTGCGGTCTTCAACAATGGTACTGTTATTTAAGTACACATCCGTCCTTTCAATTAAATGATTACGGTGCAAGTGCTATAGGAGAATGGCGGATCAGATAATGTTCAAACTTGCTCCGTATGTATAACGTAATTCGGTTATACTACTGGTAACTGCTCTTCTTCTTCTGGCAATACAAAATCTTTTAAGCTGCTTTGCTCATTGGATGTTTGAGGCGGAAAAATTGCCTCATCACTATCTCGTGGCTTGAGCTTATAAAATCGGACATCATCTACGACAACTTCTGTAATATAAATCTTTGAGCTTTCTTCATTTATAAATGATCTTGACTGAATACGGCCATTTGTACCAATTAATGAACCTTTTCCGCAATATTTAACGATGTGCTCTGCCAGTTTTCCCCATACTGTGCAAAGAATAAAGTCAGCCTCCACTTCCCCACGACTATTTTTATAATTGCGGCTAATGGCAAGTGAAAAGTGTGTTTGCACACGATTTCCAGATAATTGTCGTAATACAGGATCCTTTGTTAATCTTCCAACTAGTCCGACCTGATTCATTGATTCACCTCCTTTGTTTTTAATTGCTCTTATCTTACATGAGCGCTTCACCTATTGGCAAAAATCGATTTTTGTTATTTATAGTGATTTTTAAGCATAAATTGGCATTATTATATAAATTTATTCTTCTTCTTTGCTTCTGTTGTTTAGTCAAACGTAGATACCCGAAGTATGTAACGTCAATTTCAAATAAATTAAATTTCGCATTTTTTTCGATTTTACAAATTGGGTGTACAGAGGCCAATGACAGCCTCAATTACACCATGCTTAATCGATTATGTTATACTAAAAGGAATGACCGACTTAGGAGGATACATAATGAAGACATTTAAAATGCTTTCCTTTGATCTTGTTAGCAAAGATGGCATACAACCATTTCCTTTAGTCGATGGCATTATTATTAACCAGGAAAACAGCCATCAATCTTGGATTCTTGAACTGTTTATGGATCAACAATTCCGCTCAGTTTTTGATGAATTATTAGCGGATTCTGCCGTTTTCAACGTACGTGCAGTTATTTCGTCTCCCGATAATGAGCCTGCACCTTTCCGTGTAGCAGTACATGCCGTACAGGAGATTGGTAACCATATCTCCGTGCTTTTAAAAGGGACATTAAAGATAAAACGTTCAAAATATGCTGAGCAATTGCTTGCAGAACTTCTTGCTGAAGGAGTTTCATCAGAAGATTTACTGGACCGCTTCGCACATGGTATGAAAGAACGGCCAAAACTTAAAAATGACTGATACACCTTTGTAACGATGCGTAGTTTTTACGTATCGTTACTTTTATGTTCTCTTAAGTAGAACGACTGCGCCGCACTGATGCGGTATAATCGATGAAATAGTAACAAATCTTTTTATGCTTCCATAATTTCATACTTACCAATGTATAAATCATCGTCATCGGCTTTTCCTTCCATAAAAAAAGTGATTCCGTATAATGGGAATCACTTTTTTAGTAATTATCTGTTATTGTCACGGTCTCGAACGTCAACATTGTCGTCAATAACGTCTTTATTATTGGCGCCATTTGTACCGTTCATATCGTCATTTCTTTCAACACCGTTCGCATTTGGCACATTGTCATAGCCATTTGAACTATTTACATCTGCATTAGAACCAGGTGTTGTTGCTTCTGGAATTACATTATTATCGTTAACTGTGCCACGGTCGACACCATTAACATCGCGGTCATTATAGACATCATTTGGATGATCTGGGTCTACTGCATTCTCAACATCATTAACGCCTCTTCGAATGTCGTTCCCTACATCTTCCATGGGAGTCTCTTCAGTTGCATTGTTTCCCCAGTTACACCCTCCAAGGAATACAGTAGCAAGCATTATGGTGAAAAATGACATTTTCCACATAAAAAAACCTCCTTTCTCCGTTAGATACTATGTCAGCAAATACAACTTGTGCATTTGTGATCCTACATAGATTGCCCGGGAAAGAAGGTTACTATCCGATTTTAGTACAAACTATTTTTGTTTTTCTTTTAACAACTGTTCGATATAAGCTGCTTCTGCTTTACAGTTATATGTATAGCTCGTACCTAGCTCTTTTTGCAAAGCCTCAATTGTTTCGACCTGCTTAGCTGTTGGTTCTTCATTTAAAATTTTGGCAATTACCTCATCGATTTTTTGAGCCATTTCTTCATGGAATTCAGTACTCATCAAAACATCTGCTGGGATTTTGTCGATCCATGCCGCATTTTCCTGAAAATAAGACTGCCAGCTAGCAATGAAGTCTTCCATAGAAAAGCGCTCTTCATCCCAACCAATACTTGCCAAGTATGATTCGAAAGATGTTGAAATCGAACGCGTAATGCTAATTTTAACACCTGAAGACAATTCCTTATACATCTATATAATCCTCCTACGTTTTAAAAAACCTCTAATTACATGTATTTCAAATCACAATCGCATATTTGCCATTGTGCTCTCAGAACATAAATCATTTATAAAAAATTATTCAACTTCATTTTATTTTATAACTTTCAGCCTATAATTGCAAATTAAGCCTGTTTTGGCTGTTCAGGTCCAATCGCAAATAAAATATCTGCCTCACATACAAGCTCACCATCTACAGTGGCAATACCGTGTCCTTTGCCCATTGCACCGCGAAGTTTGACGAATTCCACTTCCAAACGAAGTTGATCTCCTGGCACTACTTGACGTTTAAATCGGCAGTTGTCGACACCAGTTAAAAAGGCTAAACGTCCTTTAAATTGCTCTGCATTTAATAACGCGACCCCACCGACTTGCGCTAATGCTTCTACGATTAATACGCCTGGCATTACTGGGTAACCTGGAAAATGTCCATTAAAGAAGTCTTCGTTAATAGATACATTTTTTAAGCCTACTGCACGTTTACCTTCCTCTAGTTCCACAATACGATCTACAAATAAAAAAGGATAACGATGCGGTAAAATTGCTTGAATTTGTTCTGCTGTTAACATTTCTTTTCCCCCTCGAAATATGTATTTATGTATAACGCAAAGGATGGTAAAGAATATTATTATTCTTTACCATTCATTATGTCAAATATATGCTGCCATGTTTCTGGTTTAAAAACATCCATTGCTTTACCTTCACCTATTACACTGTAGCCTACCATTGCACCTAGGATAGCAGCCATTACGATTAAAACAACAACAAGTACAACACGTAACCAAATCGGAATCAGTCGTATTTGCACCCATCGAACCTCTCGTTGCTCTCCATTTGAGCGTCGTTCCTTCTCTTCTGGTGGCGTTTCGGTTTCTTTTGTCGGCACAGAACGGCGACGTGAATCGTTTGTCATAGATTGTACTCCTTCATTTCTAGCTAAGCATTTAAAATAGGTAACCTATCGAATACCATTAATTAGTCCTAGCATTTGGTCTGCTAATGTTACGGCTCTGGCATTAAATTGATACGAGCGCTGCGTTTGGATTAAATCTGTCATTTCTTTTGATAAATTTACATTCGACATTTCAAGCATACCACTTTGCATGCCGATTTGCTGACGATTTGCTCCCTGTAATTCTGTCAATACTTCGGCCTGCGTATACCCCAACTCAGCTAAGTTATTCGGTAAACCGATATATGTGCCAGAAATATGCTCCATTAATTGTGGCTTTTGGAGTTCTGTTACTGCTAAATCTGTACGAATAATATTACCATTCGCATCAGTTGCCTCCAACACGCCTCCATTGCTGATAGCAAAGCTACTCACATTATCTGGTAATGTAATCGCTTGACCTGATGCATCTGAAAGTGGATAGCCATCAGCATTTACAACCATTGCCGTGCCATTGTTTAATGGTGATAAATAAAAGTCACCCTGACGAGTATACACTGTTTTCGACCCATTTTCACCATCTGGCATCAAAATATTAAAATATTGCTTTGATTTTGTAAAAGCAAAATCAAGGTCGCGATTTGTTGTTTGTAATGAACCCTGTTTATGATTCGTTTGAATTTGGCCAAGCATAGCCCCAACACCATAGCGGATACCAACTGGCGTTTGTCGCTCAGCACGATCTTCCTTATCATTATTGAATTGCTGATAGAGTAATTCATTGAAAGTAGATTCCTGCGTTTTATAGCCATGTGTATTACTGTTAGCAATATTATTACTAATTGTATCTAATTTATTTTGCAATTGACCCATTGTATTTGTTGCGGTAATCATTGTACGTAACATGTGATAATGCCTCCAGTTCGCTTGTTATACTTTTCCGATTTCATTGACAGCCTTTTCCATACTGCGATCATATGCCTGTAATACTTTTTGATTGGCTTCAAACGCGCGGTATGCTGTCATTAAATCTGTCATTGTGCGACCAGAATCAACGTTCGAACCTTCAAGGAAATTTTGACGTAGTGTAAAGGATACACCATTCACACCATAAGCAGTCGGTAAATTTTCACCATCTTGTGTACGAATTAAACCGTTATCTTGTTTTTGTAGCATGTTCGGATTTGCTGCAAAAGATACACCAACACGTGCTACTTGTTGATTGTCTACATAAATGGCCCCGTCTTGGTCTAAGCGGAAATCGTCATTTTGTAGTTGGATGCGCTGACCTGCATCAGATAGCACATATAGTCCTTGGGAATTTACTAAATAACCTTGACCATCTAAAGTGAAATTTCCGTTACGTGTATATGCTTCTCCGCCTTCTGGATGAGCTAAACGAAAGAAAATAGATCCACTAACACCATCTTCATTTTGTGGTAAGTATTCATCGATTAAGGCCATATCTGTCGGTAAATCTGTGCTATAAATTTGGCCTTGTATGTAATTTGGCAATGTTTCCTGCATATATATTCCTGTGTTCAATGCGCCAACTTGACTCATATATTGCGAACCAGCTTGCTGATTAGCAGGTGCATTCGTTTTGCCCACACTTGACATAAGCATGTCCGGAAATGAACGAATTGTCGATTGGTCAGCTTTAAATCCAGGCGTATTAGCATTGGATAAGTTATTCGTTAATAATTCTGTTCTTCTTTGTTGTGTAATCATCCCTGTTGCTACTGTATAAAACCCTTTAAACAAAGGAATCACCTCATTCTATTATTATAAGGAAGCAGGTACTCGGTCAATATTTTCAAGCATAATGCCTGTACCAATTGCAACACAATCCATTGGATGTTCTGCAATGAAAACAGGAACCTTTAACTCTTCTATTAATAGCTGGTCCATGCCGTGTAGCAAAGCACCACCACCAGTAATTATAACACCACGGTCAATAATGTCCGCCGATAACTCGGGTGGTGTTTTTTCTAATACATTTTTTGCCGATTGTACAATCATCGCTACCGATTCATGTAATGCACGTTCAATTTCCTCTGAATGAATAGTAATAGTGCGAGGCAAGCCTGTTACCATGTCACGACCACGAATATCCATAGAGTCACTGCGACCACCTTTAAATACTGTACCAATCGTCATTTTAATAGCCTCTGCTGTTCGTTCACCAATCAGCAGTTTATATTCTTTTTTAATGTACTGCAAAATATCGTTATCAAAAACATCACCAGCAACCTTGATAGATTCACTCGTTACAATATCCCCCATTGATAGGACTGCGATATCTGTTGTCCCACCACCAATATCAACGACCATATTACCACTTGGTTGGAAAATATCCATGCCTGCACCTATAGCTGCAACTTTTGGTTCTTCTTCTAAATATACTTTTTTACCGCCTGATTTTTCAGCAGCTTCACGAATAGCCTTTTGTTCAACACTCGTAATATTTGTTGGACAGCAGATTAGTATACGTGGCTTTGTTAAAAAACCCTTTAAATTTAATTTATTGATGAAGTGTCTTAGCATTGCTTCTGTAACATCAAAATCTGCAATTACGCCATCTCGTAATGGACGAATTGCAGATATATTTCCTGGCGTGCGCCCCACCATTTGGCGAGCTTCTTCCCCTACCGCTAATACCTTATTTGTCTTTCTATCAATCGCCACCACAGATGGTTCGTTCAGGACGATTCCCTTCCCTTTTACGTGGATCAATACGTTCGCAGTTCCTAAGTCAATGCCAATATCTTTCGAAAACATTTTATAATTTCTCCTTCCCGCCAGTTCCAACTACATAACGTTCATTTTTATCTGTTTATCTAGAATATTTTATCATAACCTACTGGTAATTTCACCTAAATTTAGTGAATATGTATGTTTTCCTTCAATTAAATAGATTGACGTAAAATAGTACAAAAAAAGAACGAATCACTCTTGACTCGCTCTTTCTTTCCACTTGTTTTTCGTTGCCTCTCCTCCACGAATGTGACGTACGGCCTTATGGTAGGCGAGAATTTCCTTCACTTGCTCAGCTAATCCTTCATGAATTGTAGGTAATCGCTCTGTTAAATCTTTGTGCACCGTACTTTTTGAATAACCTGTCATTTTCGCGAGGACACGCACAGTTTCACGCGTCTCAATCAATAATTCACCGAGGCGAATGCAGCGCTTCCGAATGTGCTCGTGCACGTTCTTCGTCCTTTCCACACAATTTCACAAAATGGCTTTGGCATCAGATGCACGTCTGCGCATTTCTTCACCTTATGTAAGGACAAAGCTATTCAGAACACGATTTACACTTTCCGTTAATATGCAAACTTTTTTATTAAAATCTGATCGTGCGCGCTAATATTTAAGGATTGATGCCACCACGATGCTATGCATGAAGTAGTTGTCGCATGATTGACATAGCTAACTGTCTTGCACCGATAAACAAATTCCTCTAGAAATTACGTGCTCACGCCGAAAAAGCCACAGTTCGTGGCTTTTTTTAGGTCAGCGCTTTTTGCGTGCAGATATTTTGTCAATGCGAAAGCGCTATGACAGCAACGAACGGGCGCGAATGTAGTTTTTTAAAACGCTAGTAATTTCTTTGGATTAATATATTTTCCGTTTTCTAGCACTTCAAAATGCATATGAACGCCAGCTGCTTGATTCCACTCATTGTCAGTTGCTTTTCCTAGTGCCTGACCTTGTGTCACCTCGTCGCCTTCCTTCACTGCAATGTCCTTCACAGAACTATAGTGCGTTTGCATACCATTCGCATGCTCTAGTACAATTTTATTGCCTGTGAATGCATCTAGTTTTACCTCTAGTACTTTACCACTCATAGCAGCAACTACTTCAAATTCTTCTCCATTCATAGAAAGGGAAATTCCCGAAGAAGTTGTGAACGTTTGATTAAATACCATTAAAGCATTCTCACGTGACTCTTCATTGGCCTCTAGCTCATAAAATTCCTGTGAAACTTGTACTTTACTAAGATTCGTTTCCTTGAATGGATACTTCATGTTTTCAGTACGTGCATTGGTTTCAACTACTGGACCTGGATCCACTTGTGCTAAATCTGGTAACGGAGCCTCTTCTACTTTTGATACGAGACTATTGTAACCAAATAACATACCTGCTAGCATTAGAGCACCGCCCGCATACACTGCTGGCCAAAACCATGGTTTCTTTTGTAACTGTTCTTTTTGAGAAGTTTTACTATTTTTATCCTCTCTCATTTTCATCACCTCTAGTTGCAGTGTGAACAACTAGAAGTTATTTTAAACATGCATCTATTGTTTTTATCTCAATTTGTTGATAATAATAGTGTAAAATTTCTGCAGCGCTTTTTCCTTCGCTCGCCATCGCCTCTGCACCATATTGGCTCATCCCTACGCCATGGCCATATCCTTGGGTTGTTACACCTACTTTGCCTGTATTCTTATCAAATGAAATAGTAAAGTCAGTAGATGGCAAATTTAATAGCGTTCGCACCTCGCGCCCTGTCCATACATTATTACCTAATTGCAATCGTTCAACACGCCCTGAGTCATTGAAAAACAGCTGAAAGCGACTAAAATCAGCTGCTTGCCATTTAATTGGCCATAAAGCATTCCACTCAGCTAATGTCCATTCTTCCATTGCCGTAAATTTTGGGGATGATTGATCGGAATTACTTGCAACACTTTGCAAATACGGAATGTCATTGCCGCTATAACCATAGGCACTCTCCGTTTTACCATTACTTGTAGAATGAAACATTGCCGTGATTAATTCATTATTATAAAGAAGAACTTGTCCTTTCGTTTCTGTAATCGCTTCGACAATTTTCTTTTCATTTCCCGGGAAATTGCTAGTCCAATTGGCTTTTCTTTGATCCTCATCATAGAAAACTTGTCTAGCAACAGTTGGCGCGATTGTTTCTTTGCCGTAATTTGTCGTTTTTAACGCATATGTCCTTGCCGCAATTGCCTGTGCTTTTAATGCCTCTTTTTTAAACGAAACAGGCATTTCTGCTGCTACAACTCCTGTGATATATGTTTCTAAAGGGATTTTTTCCTTCTGTCCCTCCACTTCTATATAGATTTCACAAGCTTGCTCCGTCTTTAGCTGAGGACTATTGTCCACTTTTCTCTCACTTAATGCCACTGGCAACATATATAATGCACCAATTAAACAAATAACTGCTATACTCATTATCCATTTTTTCATAAGGAATAATATGCTAGATTTTATCTCTTTATGTGAGCAAGGAAATGGAAATACTATCATGCCCTCAATCATTAATGGCTTACAGCCCGTCCCTGCACGTTTTCATACAAATTTTGAACATTTTAGTTTACAACATCAAAAAACCTTTTGCTCCCCATGTTAGCAAAAGGTTCTTCATTGTATTTAATTGGCTGGAATATGAATTGTTGATTTTTCATTTGCAACAACTTCCATTGTTGCGACACGCTCAATATCTGCACCAAGTGACGCTAGCTTGCCATGGAAATCTACGTAGCCTCGGTCTAAGTGATGAAGCTTTGTAACACGCGTAACTCCCTCAGATACAAGGCCCGCTAAAATTAGTGCAGCCGCTGCTCGTAAATCTGTAGCCATCACTTCAGCCCCCTGAAGGTTTACAGGCCCTTCGATAAACACAGAACGTCCTTCAATTTTAGCACCAGCATTCATGCGACGAAACTCTTCAACATGCATGAAGCGATTTTCAAACACTGTTTCTGTAATAATACTCGTACCTTCTGCTGTTAACATTAACGCCATCATTTGTGATTGCATGTCTGTCGGGAAGCCCGGATGTGGCATAGTTTTAATATCTACCGCTTTTAAAGCATTCGGTACACGTACGCGTATCCCTTCATCTAGCTCTATAATTTCTACACCCATTTCACGCATTTTTGCAATTAATGCCGTCATATGCTCGGGTTCAGCGTTTTCAATCGTCACATCACCCTTAGTAATTGCAGCTGCAACCATAAATGTACCTGCCTCAATACGGTCAGGAATAATATGATGTTCTGTTCCATATAATGTATCGACACCTTCAATACGAATTGTATTCGTACCTGCACCGATGACACGACCACCCATACTATTTATGAAGTTCGCAAGATCTACAATTTCAGGCTCTTTTGCAGCATTTTCAATCACTGTCGTACCAACTGCTAAAGATGCTGCAGTCATAATGTTTTCTGTCGCTCCAACACTAGGGAAGTCCAAATATACATTTGCTCCCTTTAAACGCCCCTCAGTCTTCGCTTCTACATAACCGTGCCCAAAAGAAATCTTTGCGCCCATTGCTTCAAAACCTTTTAAATGTAATTCAATTGGACGAGAACCGATTGCACAACCTCCCGGTAAAGCAACTCGTGCAAAACCATTTCGAGCAAGTAAAGAACCCATGACTAAAATTGAAGCACGCATTTTACTTACATATTCAAACTGAGCTTCACTAGATAGTTCTTTCGTTGTATCAATATATACAGTATTTTCTTCAGGTATATATGTAACATCAGCATTTAGGCTTTTTAATACTTCGTTAATTGTATAGACATCTGCTAAGTTAGGGACTTCTTTAATTACATTTTCTCCTTTAGAAGCAAGTAAAGCTGCTGCTAGGATTGGTAACACTGCATTTTTTGCGCCCTCTACACGAACTTTTCCCTGTAGCTTTTGGCCGCCAGTCACTATAATTTTTTCCACCCTACGTCCCTCCGAATTCAATCTCTTAACCTATCGAATATTTATTTTAAAAAAAGATGTATAATGTCATATTCAGTAAACAAACAACTCTATAGTACAACTTTTCACACGCTCGTTCAAGCATCAAAATCACTATTTTAAGGCATTTGTTGATATTTTGCTATTTATTTATTGTACGCATTATTTTTTTTTTTGTGAATGACCAATAACCCGAAACAACTGCTTCAATTTCTAATACATACCCATAGTTTTATAAACAAAAAACCAAAATTCAAGAAATTTATTACAGCATACTTGTACATATTTCAAAGGACCTCATATTTCATTTTATGGAGCCCTTTGAAATATGTACGTATATAATTACACCATTAAAAATAGTTGAGCATTTATACATAATAGAATTTAAAATAGGTATGGCAGTTTTCCAGACCAGCTTGAAATTTGTAAAAAGAAATTTGATACGGCCGTACCAATTGCAATACTCAACAATATATAAATTAACTGTATTTGAAATACTTTATTTTTCTTAAACAGCTTTTCTAACATGAAGGCCTGCAAAGCGTAAAATGTAATAGCAATAAAAAATAGATGCGATACAATACCCATTAAAGCTTCTTGCCCTACTGCTTCATATAGTTCCACGTTGGTTCCTCCATTTAAAAAACGGGCAGAAATTGAATCTGCCCGTTAAAAATTGAATTAGATATTACCCTCATGAACGTTGATACGATTCAACGCACGTTTTAATGCTAGGTCAGCACGTTTGAAATCAATGTTATCTTGTTTACCTTGAAGACGTCCTTCAGCACGTTTAACGGCTTCTTTAGCACGTTGCACATCGATACTTTCAGCTACTTCAGCAGAAGGAGCTAAAATTGAAATCTTTTCTGGACGAACTTCAATGAAACCACCGCTTACAGCTACAAGCTCAGTTGAGCCATTTTCTTTTTTAAGCTTCACTGCACCGATTGCAAGTGGAGCTACCATTGGAATATGGCCGGCAAGTACACCAATTTCACCTGAAGTTGTTTTCGCGATTACCATTGTTACTTCAGAATCGTATACTGGGCCGTCGGGAGTGACAATATTGACTGTAACTGTCTTCATATTTTTTCCTCCTCGTCCCTAGTATTAAACCTCTACGCCCATGCTCTTCGCTTTTTCAACTACTTCTTCAATTGAACCTACTAAACGGAAAGCATCTTCTGGTAAGTGATCGTATTTACCTTCAAGGATTTCCTTGAATGAACGAACTGTTTCTTTAACAGGCACATAAGAACCTACTTGACCAGTGAATTGTTCCGCAACGTGGAAGTTTTGAGATAAGAAGAATTGAATACGACGAGCACGTTCTACTGTTTGTTTATCTTCATCAGATAATTCATCCATACCTAAGATAGCAATGATATCTTGTAATTCACGGTAACGTTGAATTGTACGTTGTACACCAGTAGCCACAGCATAGTGCTCAGCGCCTACGATTTCAGGTGATAATGCACGAGAAGTCGAAGCTAATGGGTCAACCGCAGGGTAGATACCCATTTCTGATAATTTACGCTCAAGGTTAGTAGTTGCATCTAAGTGGGCGAAAGTTGTAGCAGGAGCCGGGTCAGTATAGTCATCGGCTGGTACATAGATCGCTTGAATAGAAGTTACAGATCCTTTGTTAGTAGATGTGATACGTTCTTGTAGTTTACCCATTTCAGTTGCAAGTGTTGGTTGGTAACCTACCGCAGAAGGCATACGACCTAATAGGGCAGAAACCTCAGAACCTGCTTGCGTGAAACGGAAGATATTGTCGATGAATAAAAGTACGTCAGCACCTTGCTCATCACGGAAGTATTCTGCCATTGTAAGACCAGTTAATGCTACACGCATACGTGCACCAGGTGGTTCATTCATTTGACCGAATACCATCGCAGTTTGCTTGATAACGCCTGAATCGCTCATCTCGAAGAATAAGTCGTTCCCTTCACGAGTACGCTCACCTACACCAGCGAATACAGAGATACCTGAGTGCTCTTGTGCGATGTTATTGATTAATTCTTGGATTAATACTGTTTTACCTACACCGGCACCACCGAATAGACCGATTTTACCACCTTTGATATATGGTGCTAATAAGTCTACAACTTTGATACCTGTTTCAAGAATTTCAACAGTAGTTGAAAGTTCATCGAAAGATGGTGCTTCGCGGTGAATTGAATCACGACGAACATCAGCTGGAATCTCTTCACCTAAGTCGATTACTTCTCCTAGTACGTTGAATACACGACCAAGAGTAACTTCACCAACTGGTACTGAGATAGCTTTTCCTGAGTCTGTTACTTCTGCTCCACGTTGTAAGCCATCAGTAGATGACATTGCAATTGTACGAACAGAGTCATCACCTAAATGAAGTGCAACTTCTAATGCAAGAATTGTTGGTTCTTCATTAGGACGTTCAATCTTAACTGTTAATGAGTTATAGATTGCTGGTAATTGGCCGTTTTCGAATTTTACGTCAACAACTGGACCCATTACTTGAATAACATGTCCTTTATTCATTACTGTGTACCCTCCTATCGTATTCTTATACGACATTGGTGAGCTGAGCCTATTCTAAGGCTGCAGCTCCACCAACGATTTCTGTAATTTCTTGTGTAATTGCTGCTTGACGTGCACGGTTATATTGCAACGACAGATCTGCGATAAGATCAGATGCATTATCAGTTGCATTTTTCATAGCAGTCATACGAGAAGCATGTTCACTTGCTTTTCCATCTAATAGTGCGCCATAAACTAAGCTTTCCGCGTATTGTGGAAGTAATACTTCAAGAATTGCTTCACCAGATGGTTCAAATTCATAAGAAGCCTTGCTGTTTACAGGTGCAATATCTGTTAATGGAAGAAGTTTTTTCTCTGTCACTTCGTTAGCAATTGCGCTGACAAAGTGATTATAGTACATATAAAGTTCATCATACGTACCGTCAATGAACATACCAACAGCATTACGAGCGATTTCTTTAATATCAGCGAATGTTGGTTGGTCAGGAAGAGCAACAACACTGCTGATGACATTATGATCACGTTTCACAAAGTAATCACGAACAACACGACCTACTGCTAAAACCACGTATTCGTTTTTAGATTTATGACGCTCGTTGATTGTACGTTGCACTTGACGTAGGATACTTGAGTTGTAAGCACCTGCAAGACCACGGTCAGAACCAATGACTAAGTAAGCTGTTTTCTTTACAGGACGAGCAGTTAACATTGGATGTCCACTGTCTTTTGTACCTGCTGCAATCGCGCCTACTACGTCCTGGATTTTTTCCATGTAAGGAACGTACGCTTTAGCATTTTGCTCCGCACGACGTAACTTTGAAGAAGAAACCATCTGCATCGCTTTCGTAATTTGTTTCGTACTCTTTGTAGAATTAATACGACCTTTTATTTCGCGTAAGTTTACCACTGGTATTTCACCACCTTTTGTTTTTTAGTCAAGTGACTATCTCGAGCTTATTCAGATTTAGCGAAAGTTTTTTTGAATGCAGTTAATGCTGCTTCATACTCAGCGTCTGATGCAAGTTCTTTTGTAGTACGAACATGATCTAAAACGTTAGTGTGGTTTGAATCTAACCAGCTTAAGAATTCGTTTTCGAAACGAACGATATCTTGTACTGGAATATCATCTAAATGACCTTTAGTTAATGCATAAAGGATCGCAACTTGTTTTTCAACTTTAAGTGGTTTGTTTAGGTCTTGTTTAAGCACTTCAACCGTACGTTTACCACGCTCAAGTTTAGCAAGTGTGATTTTATCTAAATCTGAACCGAATTGAGCAAATGATTCAAGCTCACGGAATGCAGCTAAGTCAAGACGTAGTGTACCCGCAACTTTTTTCATTGCTTTAATTTGAGCTGATCCACCTACACGTGATACAGAAAGACCGGCGTTAATCGCTGGACGTACACCTGAGTTGAATAAGTCAGATTGTAAGAAGATTTGACCATCAGTAATTGAGATTACGTTTGTTGGGATGTATGCAGAGATATCCCCAGCTTGCGTCTCTACGAATGGAAGAGCTGTGATAGAACCACAGTTGTAAGTTTCATTTAACTTTGCAGCACGTTCAAGTAAGCGGCTGTGTAAGTAGAATACGTCACCAGGATAAGCTTCACGACCTGGAGGACGGCGTAGAAGAAGCGAAAGTTCACGGTAAGCTGATGCCTGTTTAGAAAGATCATCATACACGATTAATACGTGCTTACCTTGTAACATGAATTCTTCTGCCATAGAAACACCAGCAAATGGTGCTAAGTATAGTAATGGAGCTGGTTGAGATGCAGCTGCAGTTACAACGATTGTGTAATCTAATGCACCGTGTTTACGTAAAGTTTCAACTACACCACGTACAGTTGATTCTTTTTGACCGATTGCAACATAGATACAAATCATGTTTTCACCAGTTTGGTTTAAGATTGTATCGATTGCTACAGATGTTTTACCAACTTGACGGTCACCAATGATTAACTCACGTTGTCCACGACCGATTGGTACTAAAGCGTCAATCGCTTTGATACCAGTTTGTAATGGTTCATGTACTGATTTACGAGCCATTACACCGAAAGCTGGACTTTCGATTGGACGAGATTTTGTAGTGTTGATAGGACCTTGTCCATCCACTGGTTGACCAAGTGGGTTTACAACACGGCCAATTAGTTCTTCACCAACTGGTACTTCCATAATACGACCTGTACGACGAACTTCATCGCCTTCTTTGATGTCTGTGTATGGACCTAAGATAACGATACCAACGTTACCTTCTTCTAGGTTTTGAGCCATACCCATAACACCGTTAGAGAACTCTAAAAGTTCCCCAGCCATGGCGTTGTCGAGGCCATGAGCAAGAGCGATACCGTCACCAATACGGATAACTGTACCAACTTCGCTTACTTTAAGTTCAGATTCATAATTCTCAATCTGTTGTTTAATCAGACTGCTGATTTCTTCAGCCTTGATGCCCATGTATGTCACCTCTCACATTTCTAAATTATTAACCGATTAATTCACGTTTTAGACGCTCAAGCTTGTTCGCTACTGAGCTATCATAAATATGGTTACCGATTTGAACACGAATACCACCTAATAATGAAGGATCGATTTCGTTTGTAATGTTTAATGATTGTTTTCCAACAAGTTTTGCAAACGTTGCAGAAATTTTAGCGCTTTCTTCACCAGAAAGTTCACGAGTAGAGAATACAGTTGCGTCTGCAGAACCTTGTGCTTGTGAGGCAAGTTCAGCATATGCATCAGCAATAAGTTTCACTTCGTTTACACGTTTTTTCTCAACAAGTAGTTGAATTGTGTGTACAAACTCAGGTGTTGCAGCAGCAAAGATTTCAGCTACCATTTGTTTCTTACGTTCAATCGAGAACTTAGGTGCGCTTAAAAGCGTTAAGAAATCCGGAGATTCTTTTACAACTTTTGTAAGTTCACTTAAATCTGTTCCAACTTCTGCAAGAATATTTTTTTGCTGCGCTAGTTCAAAAAGCGCTTGAGCATAACGTTTTGCTACAGTTGAATTACTCATTGAGCTTCCCCTGCCTTCGCAATCGTCTCTTCTATAAGAGCACGGTTGTCTGCCTCAGAAATCTCTTTGCTAAGGACTTTAGATGCTGCAAGTACAGATAATGAAACGACTTCATCACGTACTGCTGCAATAGCTTTTTCTTTTTCAGACTCGATTTCACGTAAAGCCGATTCTTTTAAGCGGTTAGCTTCATTGCGAGCTACAGTAAGAATTTCTTCTTTTTGCATTTCGCCTTGCTTCTTAGCGCCCTCAACAATCGATTGTGCTTCTGTGCGAGCTTCTTTAAGAAGGCTCTTTTGTTCTTCTAAAAATTTGTGAGAATCTTTGCGCGCTTTTTCAGCTGCTTCGATTTCACTAGCTACTAATTCTTCACGTTGTTGCATGATGCCCATAAGTGGACCCCAAGCGAACTTTTTAAGTAGAAGCATTAATACTATGAAAATCACTAATGTAGCAATGATGTCACCGCCGTTAAAACCAACGCCTGCACCAAGTACAAGATTATCTAAAAACACGATTGTTTCACTCCCTTCAAGAGCTTTGACTTCAACATAATAATTTGTTTCGAAAACTTACCTATTTTAAAAAGCTATATTTGCACATAGCTTTAATCAGTTCCAAAATGAAGGGCGAAGTTTCATCTGGAGAATCCTGCTTCGCCACTACTAAAATTCAGTAAACAACTGAATTATTTGTTCATTACGATGAATGCTACTACTACTGCGATGATCGGAAGGGCTTCAACTAATGCAACCCCGATGAACATTGTTGTTTGAAGAACGCCACGTGCTTCTGGTTGGCGAGCGATACCTTCTACTGTTTTTGATACGATAAGACCGTTACCGATACCTGCACCAAGTGCACCTAAACCGATTGCGATTGCTGCTGCTAATAAACCCATTTGAAAATTTCCTCCTTGGAATTGTATGTTTTTTTGTTTTAAGCATAAAATTTATGCTTTATATTAATGGTCATCGCTCACTTTATGAGCCATGTAAACCATTGTTAACATTGTGAAGATAAAGGCTTGGATTAAGCCAATGAAAATAGAGAAACCTTGCCATGCCATCATTGGTACGATTGCACCGATTGCACCGACAAACCCAGATGTTGCTAGTCCGGCGATTAACGCAAGTAAAATTTCACCTGCATAAATGTTACCGTAAAGACGCAGACCTAATGTTAATGTGTTTGCAAATTCTTCAATGATTTTAAGTGGGAACATGAATGACATCGGTTTGAAGAATGTACCAACATAATGGCCTGTCCCCTTCATTTTGATACCATAGTATTGCGTTAATACTAAAATCATTGCTGCAAGTGTCATAGTAACAGTTGGGTCAGCTGTTGGTGATTTCCACCAAAGTGTGTGTCCATAAACGATAGAGAACGGAAGACCTACTAAGTTAGATACTGCGATAAACATAATAAGTGTGATACCTAAAATATGAAAACGTCCACCAGTTTTCCAGTCCATGTTGCTTTTAATGATATTCTTTACGAAATCCATAATCCATTCCATAAAGTTTTGCATACCAGTTGGTTTCAATTTTAAGCTTCTAGTTGCAAAAAAAGCGATTAAGAATACGATTGTTGCGGCAACTAGTAACATCATAACTGTTGATAAGTTAAAAGTTAAGAAACTGACTGGTGTCCATAACGGAGCTTCATGATTCATTGTTATTTTTCACCTCTCTTTCTAATAAAGCACATTAGTGGTTCCTTACATGAGATACAATTCTCTCGACAAAGAGAAAAACGTACGGAATCATTAGCCCTATGACCGTGCTAATTAAGTGAAAATAGTTTGGCAACGAAATGGCTATAGCGACTGCCGCCACACCTGATCCGAAGCGAAGCGCTGAACCAAGCGAGCCTATTTTCTTCCCTTCACTAATGGAACGATCAAACTTCTCCATACGGCGAACCAAAATCCAAAAATTATACGTACCAAAAAATGCACCGATTGCGATGCCCGCAAAAACAGATTGATAGGACGTCAAGCCCCAGCCTAATGCGCAAAGTGCGAGCAAAAAAAATAACGCTCTCTTCTGCACAGCAAAAATGTGATGCAAATCTAGCATTGGTTTGTAGTCTCCTGAATCATTTTTTCGAGTAAAGAAAACGTTTGCTGACCACTTTGTGAAATCAGAAAAGAGCAGTGAAAAACACTACTCACAGCGGAATAGTAATGGGAGCGTTATCATGAAATTACAGGTGTAAATTCCTAATAATGCCTTACACCCCTTACTTACTCGGTGTTAAACCGAAACGCACAAAACGTTGCAAATCGACAGTGTTTATTTTAACTGTCAATTTAGTAGAAACTTGATATAACAAGTGTTTCAACGTCTATTAACGATTAGAAACCCTTATCATTCTTACCCTTTGTAAGCATACAATAGGTGATATTTGAAGTCAATTAGTAAAGGAGAAAAACTTCACAGCCACTATACTCTTGTCAAATTGTTGACAAATTTGTGTATGAAATATCATATACTGTGAAATATTTTTCACATCTATGCATAAAAAAGCTAATTTACGACAGAATTTCGTTCGTAAATTAGCTTCATAGTAACAATAGGTACATTTGACTTATTTTTTATTTCAGAAATAGTATATTATTGGCTTTTATGCAAAAATTCCAAGAGAGCTTTTACTATTCGTTCTGAAGCATGTCCATCTCCATAAGGATTTGATGCTTTTGCCATAGCTTCATATGCATTTGTATCTTCTAATAATTGCTTTGCAAGTGAATAAATTGTTTCCTCATCTGTTCCTGCTAGCTTCAGCGTTCCTGCTGCAATTCCTTCTGGACGCTCCGTTGTATCGCGTAGGACTAGTACTGGCTTACCAAGTGACGGCGCTTCCTCTTGAACGCCACCTGAATCAGTTAGAATCATGTATGAGTTTGCCGCAAAGTTATGGAAGTCAAATACTTCGAGTGGTTCAATTAAATGCACTCGCTTATTGTCTCCTAAAATTTCATTAGCAATCTCTCGAACTGCTGGGTTCATATGCACAGGATAGACAACCTGTACATCCTCATGCTCCGATAAAATACGAGTAATTGCTCGGAACATATGGCGCATGGGTTCCCCTAAATTTTCACGTCTATGCGCTGTCAATAAGATCATACGATCATTACCTATTTTATCTAATACAGGATGCGTATAGTGCTCACTTACTGTTGTTGCTAATGCATCAATAGCCGTGTTACCCGTCACAAAAATAGTGTCTTGATTTTTGTTTTCATCCAAAAGATTTTTCTTTGATACTTCCGTTGGCGCGAAGTGAAGGTCAGCCATAACGCCCGTCAACTGACGATTCATCTCTTCTGGATAAGGTGAATATTTATTCCATGTGCGAAGACCTGCTTCCACATGACCAATTGCAATTTGATTATAAAAAGCGGCTAGACTCGCAATAAAAGTTGTTGCTGTATCACCATGTACTAATACGATATCAGGTTTGGATTCCTTCATGACTTTGTCTAAGCCTTGTAAAGCATTCGTTGTCACGTCAATTAAAGTTTGACGATCCTTCATAATATTTAAATCATAGTCTGGTGTAATTTTAAATGTTTCCAATACTTGATCGAGCATTTGGCGATGTTGTGCAGTCACTGTCACAATCGATTCCACTTGCTCAGGATGCTTTTGTAATTCCAATACGAGCGGAGCCATTTTAATCGCCTCTGGTCTCGTACCGAATATCGTCATCACTTTCCATTTTTTCATCAAAACGATGTGCACCGTCCTTTGTTATATTGTACCAGTGCAATTACCGCTATACCTCCAGCCTTGTGTGGTGGTGTAATTGCCAAAGATACTATGAAACGTCCTTCAATAAAGAAGGACGTTTCAAGAGTTATTAAGTTGCTTTCAAGTCAAACCTAACGATGCGTTTGAGCATTACTTATTATTTTGTACCGAATAGACGGTCCCCTGCATCTCCTAAGCCAGGTACAATATAGCCATGGTCATCTAACTTTTCATCAAGTGCAGCAATATAGATGTCTACATCTGGATGCTCTTCTTGAATAACTTTTACACCCTCAGGCGCCGCAATTAAGCACATGAATTTAATGCTTTTCGCACCACGTTTTTTCAGTGAGTTGATCGCCTCTACTGCTGAACCACCTGTTGCAAGCATTGGGTCTACAATGATGAAATCACGTTCTTCTACATCTGCTGGGAGTTTTGCATAGTACTCAACAGGTTTTAAAGTTTCTGGGTCACGATATAGACCAATATGACCAACTTTTGCTGCTGGAATTAGCTTTAAAACGCCGTCTACCATGCCGATACCTGCACGTAGAATTGGTACGATAGCAATCTTTTTCCCAGAAAGAACTTTTGTTTTTGCAATTGTTACTGGTGTCTCAATTTCAATCTCTTCAATTGGCATATCACGTGTGATTTCAAATGCCATTAATGTTGCGACCTCGTCTACCAGCTCACGGAATTCTTTTGTTCCTGTCTTCTTATCACGAATATAAGTTAACTTATGTTGGATTAGTGGATGATCAAATACGTATACTTTGCTCAAAGGGGTTCTCTCCTAACCGTTCGGATTTCATTTTTATCCCGTACTAACGGGTGCTAAAACACCACCTCAAAATGAAGTCTAAGCAAGACGTTTCAGTGGGATTAAGCATCTGTAAGTACCCGATTTATTCAACTAATAGTCGATGGAATACCCCATCGATTTAAGTTTCATTTTATCTCAACTAGTATAACAGAAAAAAGGAGTCGCCTCAAAATTAAATTCAAGATGACTCCTTTTCTAGAATGTTTGCTACATGTAAAAGCGATTTATACATCAAGTATGGCATCAAGACGCTCAAACGACATCGGTTTATAATAGAAGTAACCTTGCCCTACCGTACAACCGAGCGCACGTAATATTTCAACCTGCTCCTCGTTTTCTATACCTTCAGCTACGGATGTCATCCCCAAATTTAAAGCCAGCTGAATAATTGAACGAACAATAGCGAGAGTAGCTGCATCATTAATATCGTTAATAAAACTTCGGTCAATTTTCAATTCAGTAAATGGCAGTCGTTGCAAATAGCTCAAGGAAGAAAAGCCTGTGCCAAAGTCATCCACTGACGTATTAAAACCATAACTTTTAAGTTCTTGTATAATAGCTAGTGCTGTTTGGAAATCTACTAAGCCAATATTTTCAGTTACTTCTAATATAATATAACTTGGCTCGATATTGTATTTTTGGACTAATTTCAATACATCTTTCACGAACAGGGGATAGTAGAAATGATCAGGTGATATATTGACTGCAACTTTCACCAGCTTTTTCCCCAATTGCTGTCGATTAGCTAGCCATGCAAGAACCTGTTCTAATATTTGCGTATCAATTTCTCTCACCTTTCCCGCATTCTCCGCAACTGGAATAAACGCAGTAGGTGATACAAAACCAAGCGTCGGAGAAATCCAACGAGCAAGTGCTTCAATACTTTGAATTTCTCCAGTCCGTAAATCTACTTTAGGTTGGAGATTCACCGAAATCTCTTTGTTCTTGAGTGCATGCGATAAATGATTCAAAACGAGCATTTGTTGCTCTAATACATCATTTCGTTCCTTTGTAAACACTTCCATATGGGTACCAGGTTTATTGGCCGCATAGGATAAGGCGTTATCCGCAAAGCGAATGGCATCAGCAATTTTAATATTCTTATCGAATGAAGCAATTCCTGTTTTTAATGTAATATATATTTGTTTTCCACTTATCGTAAATGGCTGACGTATTAATTCTTTTATCCGTCTATCATAATGCGTCAAATCTTCATAGGAAGTCATATATGAAATAATGAGACTAGAACTCGTAAATCGTGCGATATATTCATTATATTCATGTTTATTGTCATTGAGCCTTTTTGCAATTTGTCTTAATAGCTCATCCCCTGCCTCACGCCCATATAACTCTACAACTTGATGAAATTCACTTGGCTTTAATATTTTTATAAAACCATGTTGTCTTCGCTCTTTCTCTTTTTCGATGCTATTTACAAAGCTATGACGATTGGGCAATCCAGTAGTGATATCCATATAGGCTAAATCCCATATTCTTTTTTGCGTTTTCGCATAGGTATGTGCTAGTGCTACAAGAGACTCAATTTTTTGAAACATCTTCACATAGAAGTTACGATCACTAGGATACTGGCTATGGAATATTGCAAATAAACCTATCACTTGTCGTTGTTGATTGCGAATTGGAACAAACCAGCCTGATTGCTTATTAAATGAATAAGCAAATTTTTTATGTTCTTGTGGTATATCAATTTCTTCAAGATTTTCAACAAAGAAAAACGTCTCTTCCTGCATTGCTCTATGGTAAAATTCATTGAACTCACTTACCTCAGATAATTGACTTCCGTTACCACTAGCCGTGTAAATTTGAAATTGATTTGCTTCCGTTTTTATAAGTATCATGCTGTTCACATAGGGCACGAAAAATTTATTTATAGCCCTACAGACAATATTCATTTTTTTATCAAACGGATTATCCTTTTCAATCGCCTCATACATTGCTTTTTCCAGACAATTTAAAAAATCTTCTGTCTGATGATACGTAACATCCTTCACAAGTAGTAAAACAAATAATGTTTCACCTTTATTATTTTGAAAAGGAAGTGCCTGTATTTCTGACCAAAAAGGTGGCTTTCCAAAGCAATTATGGTGTAGTTTTGCTTGCACCATTGCTCCGTTATGTACTTTTTCCTTAATCATTTCAATCGTTGACATTTGTTCTTTAGCAAGCATCGAAAAATAATCTTTATTGAGTATTTGTGAACTTGTAGAATTCGTAAGCTTACAAAATAAATCATTACATTCTATGATGCTAAAATTATTTTTCACATCAAATATAACGTAGCTTTCATTAGCGTTAACACCTAATTTACGAATAGTAGTTAATAAACTATTATTTTGTATGTCCATTGATTTAGCAATCATCCAACCCCTCCCGTCTGCAACACATTAACCATCTTCTCATTTATATTGTACATAAAAATTCAATAATTTGTCACTTTTATAAAAAAATCTTCTCTTTTAGGACATTATCTGTCCTTCACCCACTATAATATATACCTTCTTATTTAATTTATGTAAAAAAAAGCAAAAATAAGATTATTTTTCTTTATTGATAGAAAATAATATACTCCTTACAGTTTTAACCTGATTTTCTAAAAAAGAAAGGCTGTACCCGAGGTGAATTAATTCACTTTAGGTACAGCCTTGTTCATATTTAATAATTATACATATAAAGGATGTTTGTCAGTTAATGCTTTTACACGATCCTTCGCTTCTGCTTGCACTACTTCATCTTCTGGATTTTTAAGTACTTTAGCGATGATTGCACCTACTTCTTTCATGTCTTCTTCTTTAAAGCCACGAGAAGTAACAGCAGGTGTACCGATACGGATACCAGAAGTAACGAATGGAGATTCTGTATCGTAAGGGATTGTATTTTTGTTTGTTGTGATACCTACTTCATCTAGCGCATGCTCTGCCACTTTACCAGTTAAGCCAAGAGATTTTACGTTAAGTAGTAATAAGTGGTTATCTGTTCCACCAGAAACGATTTCAACACCTTCTGCCATTAACACTTCAGCTAAAGCTTTCGCATTTGCTTTAATCTGTTTTGCATAGTCTTTGAACTCTGGTTGTAATACTTCGCCGAATGCTACAGCTTTTGCCGCGATTACGTGCATTAATGGACCACCTTGGATACCTGGGA
This sequence comes from Lysinibacillus parviboronicapiens, assembly GCF_003049575.1. Taxonomy (GTDB): domain Bacteria; phylum Bacillota; class Bacilli; order Bacillales_A; family Planococcaceae; genus Lysinibacillus; species Lysinibacillus parviboronicapiens. The sequence continues at coordinate 171,495 of NZ_PYWI01000003.1, forward strand.
AAACAGATTTATTTAACTTTTGTTCCCATTCTTTAGAAGCAAGAATCAATCCTCCACGTGGACCACGTAATGTTTTATGTGTTGTAGAAGTAACAAAATCAGCATATGGTACTGGTGATTGATGTTCACCAGCAGCTACAAGACCTGCAATATGTGCCATATCTACCATGAAATAAGCGCCAATTTCATCAGCGATTTCACGGAATTTAGAGAAGTCAATTTCACGTGGGTATGCAGATGCACCTGCAACAATTAGTTTCGGTTTATGTTCTAATGCTTTTTGACGTACATCTTCATAGTCGATGACCTGTGTATCGTTTGTTACACCGTATTCCACAAAGTTATAAAGCACACCAGAGAAGTTTACAGGTGAACCGTGCGTTAGGTGACCACCATGAGATAAGTTCATGCCAAGAACTGTATCACCAGGTTGTAAAATTGTATGGTATACAGCCATATTTGCTTGTGCACCAGAGTGTGGTTGTACGTTTGCATACTCTGCTCCGAAAATTTCTTTTACACGGTCACGTGCGATATCTTCTACGACGTCTACGTGTTCACAGCCACCATAGTAGCGTTTACCAGGATAGCCTTCAGCATATTTATTTGTAAGAACTGAACCTTGAGCTTCCATAACTGCTTCAGATACAAAGTTTTCTGATGCGATTAACTCAATATTCGCCTGTTGACGTTTTTTTTCTGCTAAAATCCCATCTAATACTGCTTTGTCTTGTACTGCTAATTTTTCGAATGCCATGTTTGAAAAAGCCTCCTAAGTATAATGGTTATTTTAATGTACTTCTAAAAGAGAAGTAGTCTTACATATATACAGCACGCTCGCCGCCTATTAACTTCGGACGTGTTGTTGCAACTGTGACAACAGCTTGTCCTACCATGCGGACAGATGTACGAACTGGAACAGCTACTGCCTTCAAATGCATGCCAATTAATGTTTGACCAATGTCGATACCTGCATTCGCATGCACTGTCTCTATGACAACAGGCTTTACAAATTGTGTATACGCATAGGCTGACATCGATCCACCTGCTGTTCGAACAGGTACAACAGCTACTGGCTCATAGCCAAATTGCTCGGCTATTGCTGCTTCCATCGTTAGAGCACGATTAATATGTTCACAGCCTTGGAACGCTAAATGCAATTGATGTTTCTTTGCAAATGCCTGCAACGGCTCAAAAATTGCCTCTGCGGTTTCAAGCGCGCCTGCTGTGCCAATTTTCTGACCAATCACCTCAGACGTAGAGCAGCCTACGACCAAAATAGTATTTGGTCGTAAGGTTACCTGCTCTTCGAATTCACTGAGTAACTGAGTCAATTGCGTTTGTATCTGCTGTACAACCACTAAGCTCAGCCCCTTATTTAGATGTCTAAGTATTTACGCCTCGTACTTTGAAGATGCTCTGACCATCTTTCATCAGTAAAAGTCTTCTGTTTACGGCATAAATACTATTTTCTCATTGTTCTAATTCAGCAATTTTTTCTACGCGACGGGTATGACGACCGCCTTCAAAATCAGTTTCAAGCCAAGTTCTTGCGATTTCACGTGCTAGGCCAGGACCAATAACACGTTCCCCCATCGCTAAAATGTTCGAATCATTATGGCAGCGTGTTGCCTTTGCACTAAATACATCATGTACTAACGCACAACGAATTCCTTTTACTTTGTTTGCTGCGATCGACATGCCAATGCCTGTGCCACAAATTAAAATACCTTTATCAAATTCCCCGTTCGCAACACCGTCAGAAACTGGCTTTGCATAATCAGGATAGTCTACTGAATCCGCAGATTGTGGACCAAAATCTTCGTAGCTAATATTTAGCTCATCTAACAGTTGCATAATCTCACGACGTAAGTTATTGCCTCCGTGATCAGAAGAAATTGCTATTCTCACTGGGTTCCCTCATTTCGAATTATAGTCAACACTAGTTTACCACTTCTCTCTCAATAATAACACGATTTTTCTTGCATTTTTATGCTGATTTCCCCTGAAAGACGAACATTTCTTGTTATTATATAAAAAATCGTTCATTTTTAAGTCAATTTATTTGTGGATAATGTGAATATCATGTTAATAAATTCGGTTTATGGTCTTTTGTTGTAATATTCCACCTTCTGAAGTTTTTCTACTTTTTCAGTTACCGTGGACAAACTATTTCAATATTTTATCAACAATTATAAAATGTTGTAAAAGCTCCTGACGACAAAAAAAATCGAATTCATTAGCGAAACTAATGAATTCGATTTTTAAACTATGCCTGTCTATCAAATTGTTGGATCATTTTATGCAGTTCTTCGGATTGTTTTTTCAAACCTTGTGCAAGTTGCTCCACTTGCTCGATTGCATATGCTTGCTCCTCTGCGGCACTGCGAACTTCTTGTGCACCCGCCGATGTTTCTTGAGCAATTGCTGCTACTTCTTGTGATTGTCTAGCAGTTGTTTCAATATTGCGCATTTGTTGTTCTATTAATGAAGAAATTTCCACAATTGATGTCGCCATCTCGTGTACACTCGAGGACATACCCTCTACCGCTGTCGTTGTCTCTGATACGCGTGCAGCCTCTTTTGTTGCGAAGGCTACCTGTTGGTTCATTTGCTTTACGACAACCTCAACGTTTTGTTGCATGGTTTGGATAAGTGATGTTATTCCCTGCACAGCTTTTGCGCTTTCATCTGCCAACCCACGAACCTCTTCAGCGACTACTGCAAAGCCTTTTCCATGCTCTCCGGCACGCGCTGCTTCAATGGATGCATTTAACGCTAATAAATTTGTTTGTGAAGCGATGTCGCCAACTAAGCCAATAATACGCTCAACTTGCACTGCATTATCTTCTAGCGCGCGAATACTTACCAATGCCTCATTGTTACCAGCCGCAATTTGCTGAATACTATTGACCAATGTTTCAATAGCTTTCGTTGTTGTCGTTAAATTATGTAAAATCTCTTTTGTTTGCGTTGCTGACTGTTCCGCTCTGCTATTCACTTCTGTTGCAAGTGCTCGGACATCCTCAATTGCCTCAGCAGTATCCTGTACTGCCGTTGCTGATGCCTCTGCTCCAGAGGAAATATGCTTGACAGTTGATGCGATACCTTCCGCTTTTTTTGTTGCAACCTCAGCTTCGTCGGAGAGCTGGATAATCGATTGGTTTGTTTGTTGGAAGTTTTGATCGATACTTTCCACCATTTGTCGTAAATTTAACACCATTTGTTGGAATGCCTCTGCCACTGAGTGAATCTCATCATTTGTTCTTGGCATTTTTACATCCTGTCCAATTTTGCCTTGTGCTACACGAGACGCCGAATACTCAAGTTGTTGTAACGGTTTGATTAAAATGACACTGAATATTGCTGCTAGGATACCTGACCAAGTGATCCCTAATGTATAAGTAAACACTTGAAACAGTTTACGATTAATTTCTGGGAAGAAGGTAGGTTGTACAAATTCAATGAATATAAAACTGATACTATATGTGATTAGTGCAAGAATGCTGACAAATAATACTAGTTTAATGCGTAAACCAAACTGTTTTTTCATAGCGCTCCTCAATTCTTTTCAAGTTTTTTTACTAAGTTATCTACCAATTTATTTAATTCGGTAAATGTTTCTTCATATATTGCTTTATTGCCACCATACGGATCTACAACATTTTCTAAACTACCTATACTCGTATATTCTTTTAGTGTAAAGACCTTTCCTTCTGCATAAGGAAAATTTGCAATGACTGTATCTCTATGAGCTGTTGTCATTGTTAAAATTAAATCCGCCCAGTCCATTTCAGTTTCTGATAATTGCGTGGCTAAATGTTGATGTGTCATATTCGCTTCAGCTAATATTTGCTGCGCATGTGCTGACATTTCAGCATTAGGCATAGCATAAATACCCGCGGAACGAACCTCAACATTATTCATTTGCTTATGCTTTAAAATTACCTCTGCCATTGGACTGCGACAAGTATTTCCTGTACATACAAATAGTATATTCACACCTATCACCCTCCCACTAGTCAATTTATTGCTGGATAGCTAGCATACTCATTATGATAAAAACAATTCCCGCAATAATTTGAATATTTTTTCCAAAAAACACCTGACTCCTTCGCGCTATAACTAAAGCCCCATAAGAACAAATAAGAGCACTTATGCCAGCACTAATGATAAAAATGGTTTTCTCTAAATTGAGCATACCAAAAGAAACACTTACTGAAAAGGTGTCTAGGCTGGCAGTCACAGCTAAAAGGACCGGTGAAATCGTTATTTTTTCATTTTTATGTGAGAATAATAGTAAATGCAGGCCAATACAAAACAATAAAATACTTGAAATCCATTGTCCCCACTCTAACAAGAAACGTACTAAATAATTCCCTAATTCAAATCCTAACAATGGGAAAAGCATATGCAATGCCGCCGTCCACACAGATAATAATAATCGATATCTAATATTTGGTATTAATACGTATAAACCAATTACATCAACAGACGTTAAAATACCTGCAAGAATTCCCTGCAAGAACGCACTCCCTCGCTACCTAATATTTTATCATTTTATGCTAGAAAATACAGTATTATCATAGTTTTTCCCATACATTTATAAAATCTATTAGTAAATGAAAAAACCCAGCTATTTTATTATTGTAAAATAGATGAGTTGAATATTTTATGTTATATACCACTTTCCACCAGCAGCTTTTTCAAGTCTATTCATAATGGCTGCACCTACACCTTCAGTAGATGTTGTCGTTGCTAATATCAATGTAGCTTGTGTTTTGTCACAAGCACGTAAGGCATGGTACAACGCCGCACCCATCTCTTCCTTATTAGCAGCTACACCAATAGAAAAATAATAATCTACTGAAATATTAACAAAACTTTCTGGTGCTAATAGTGCAACTTTATGCCCTTGTGAATGAAGTTGCTGTATAGCCTGTTCCACTTTCTTTTTATCACAATGAATTAAGTATACAGGTGCATTTGGAGCATAATGCGTATATTTCATACCAGGTGCTTTCGGTGTAGATTCCATATGCTGTTCTATTGTTGTCGGCTGGATTACAGGACCAATTGCTTCCTCAAGCATTTCCTTCGTAATACCGCCAGGACGTAATATGACCGGTGGTTCATGTGTTACATCAAGTACAGTCGATTCAAGACCAATGCCTGTAGAACCTCCGTCTAAGATATAAGGTATATAACCTTGTAAATCATCCTTTACATGAATCGCTTCAGTTGGACTTGGCTTTCCACTACGATTTGCACTCGGAGCAGCGAGTGGTTTTTTAATATGGTGGAGCAATGCTAATGCCACAGGATGATCTGGCATACGAATTCCGACAGTGTTCAGTCCTGCTGTCACGCTTTTCGCCAGTACATTTGGCTTTACCGGCATGACGAGTGTAAGTGGGCCTGGCCAAAATAAATCCATGCATTTCATTGCAACTTCTGGAATATTTTCTATATAAAGCTCAACTTCTTCTTTTGTCCCAATGTGGACAATGAGTGGGTTATCTGAAGGGCGACCTTTTGCTTCAAAGATTTTTTTTACTGCATAATCATTTGTTGCAACAGCACCTAAACCATAAACCGTTTCAGTGGGAAATGCCACAACCTCACCTGCATTTAAGATATCCACAGCCTGTGTATAATTTAACTGACTATTCACATTACTGTCCACAATCTTACAAACGGTTTCCATCGCGAATACCTTCTTTCAATTGTTTGTTTTTACTGAATTTATCCACATTTTGTTTATAACTTACTAAAAATTGTGTATAAGTTATCTGAATTTGTGCACAATTTATTCGAATAAACCTTTAATCCATTCCCAAATAAAGAACGTAGTCTGTTCCTGTTCTTCTTCCACTACTTCCTCTTTTTCGGGTTCACAAATGGATGGAAATATGCTACACCACCAGTTATCACCGCGTGCATCACCTATTTTCACGACGATAGAATGGTACATTTTTTGTGGATAAAACATAGCATCTTGTCTCTTTGGTGGGAATAAGTTATCCCCAAGTACAACCTCTGTACGCACTTGTGGATAATTTTCTTTTATTTCTTCTTCAATTTGCTGTTTTAATGTTACAAATTGTTCGCTATCCACAGTATTAGTAGCAACTACTTGATTAAAATAAGGTTTTAAATCTTTCACAAGTTGCTCTTTTGCTAATTGATCGCTAGCCGTATTACTATTCGCAATCACTCTTATACGAAAATCGTTTTCTTGCTCACTGTTCGTAGTTTCCTGTGCAGCACCTATTAATGTTGGAATATATAAAGCACATAATTCTAAAACTATCGCCATTAATACTAGTCTCACAAAAGCTAGTAAAATATTTTGTTTAGGTAATCTAATAATCTTGTATTCGTTTAACATAAAAATCCCTCCTTGCTCAACATTGTTGTCAAGAAGGAGATTCTTTATACATGAATTTCACAAAAAATCATTCTAGGTTTTCCATTAATATCTTTTTCCACAGTCACAGTAGCCTGTGGAAAACTATCCTTAAAAAACTTTGCCACCTGATCCCCCTGTGTATAACCAATTTCAAGACCAATTAGCGATGGTTTGTTCATAAGTGCCGGTAATTGTTCAGCTAATTTACGATACAATATCAACCCATCTTCTTCAGCAAAGAGTGCGCTGTGCGGTTCATGCTCTAAAACTATCGTTGACATTTCCTGCGCTTCATCAAATGCTATATACGGAGGATTCGATAGTACAATATCAAATTTCTCTTCTGCAAGTGGCATCGTTAAATCCCCAAGTCGAAAATCTACATCCGCCGCTAACATTTGGGCATTCTTTTTTGCTGTTGCTAGTGCTTCCTCCGATAAATCTGTTGCTACTACTACTACTTCAGGACATTCTAGCTTCATAGAAATAGCTATAGCACCACTACCAGTACCGATATCTGCTAATTTCAACGATTTATCATGAAATAATTTATTAATACGATTTACAGTCCCGAGTACTAACTCCTCAGTTTCCGGTCTAGGAATAAGCACCGATTCATCCACTAAAAAGGTACGACCATAAAATTCCTCGCTACCGACACAATATTGAACAGGACGTCCGTTAGCATGCTCCTCAATTAGCGCTACAAATTGTTTACTTTGCTCCACACTTAACGTATCCTGCAAGTGAAGCATGACACCTGCATACGTAGAGCCTAAAATATGTTGCATCACAATTCGTGCAGCTGTTTCTTCACGCCCATTATCCACTAAAAAAGAAGAAGCCCAATCAAGGGCCTCCATCACATTTTTATAGATCATCGTTTAATCGCTCAAGCTTCGATGCCTGCTCTTCTAAAATAAGTGCATCAATGATTTCGTCCAGTCTACCCTCGACGATTTGATCAAGCTTTTGAATCGTTAAACCAATGCGGTGGTCTGTCACGCGGTTTTGTGGATAATTGTATGTGCGTATACGCTCGGAGCGGTCACCCGAACCAACTGCTGATTTACGTGTTGCATCGACTTCTTTTTGTGCTTCTTGCAAATACATATCAGCTACACGGGCGCGAAGAATTTTCATTGCCTTTTCACGGTTTTTAATTTGAGAGCGTTCATCCTGCATCGAAACGACAACACCTGTTGGTAAATGTGTCATACGAACAGCTGACATCGTTGTATTTACTGATTGACCACCAGCACCAGAAGATGCAAATGTATCAACACGGATATCTTTTTCATGAATTTCAACATCTACTTCCTCTACCTCAGGTAAGCACGCAACTGTCGCTGTTGATGTATGAATACGGCCTTGTGATTCTGTCGCTGGCACACGTTGTACACGGTGTGCACCATTTTCAAATTTGAATTTTGAATAAGCACCTTGCCCATTAATCATAAAAATAACTTCTTTATAGCCGCCCATTGGGTTTGGCGTCGCTTCCATAATATCGATTTTCCAGCCCTGTGCTTCAGCATAACGAGAATACATACGGTATAAATCCCCCGCAAAAATATTCGCCTCGTCACCACCAGCTGCACCACGAATCTCCATAATAACGTTTTTATTATCATTCGGATCTTTCGGAATCAATAATACACGTAAGCGTTCTTCTAATTCCTCTTGCTGTTCTTTTAATGAATTGAACTCTTCTTTTACCATCTCGTGCATGTCAGGATCTTTTTCACTATCTAACATTTCACGCGCATCTGATAATTGCGCTTTTACTTCTTTATATTCACGATAAGCATCTACTGTTTCCTGAATATCAGACTGTTCTTTCGAATATTCACGTAATTTTTTACTGTCATTCACGATATCAGGGTCACTTAAAAGTTCATTCAGCCTTTCATAGCGATCCTCTACAGCTTGCAGTCGATCAAACATAGATTTCACCTCTATTTAGTTTTTTAGCTTTAATCAGCAGTAGTCACCGATACTGGTGACATAAATACAAAATTTCAACCTTTATTCAGCGAACGGCGAACGCCTACCGAATGAAGGGAACTTAGACAAAATGGACCACATCTTGTGGCATTATCGAAATGACTAACATTGTGTCAGCTCTTAATATGAAGCTAAGCTCTGTTATCATTCAGACGACAAATACCACTGTAATTGAAGTATCATAATTTTCATTCATTCCATTACTAAGTATAAGGAAAATTTCACATGTATGCTACTTTTTCTTATATGGTTAAAGCTTTACTTTCTTTAAAGCCGCCACAATCGATAACTACGAAGTTAGGCTCACATTTGTCGCTACACTTTTTGTATTGCACTTGTTGCTGTAGCGATGCGCCGAACTGGATGATTGGCATTTTCGCGCTTTCTTTATAGTGAGGGATGCGCGTGGCATTTGCGACATACAGGAAAGTAGGAATCATTCCCTCCAATTTGAATTTGGTCACCTGTGTAGACAGGATGCCCATTTTCATCAACCCGTAAATTCATAGTCGCTTTTTTATGACAGAACCAACAAATCGTTTTCATCTCTTCGATTTTATCTGCATATGTAAGCATATACTGACTGCCTTCAAACAGCTCATTTTGAAAATCATTTTTCAAACCAAAGCCCATCACTGGAATATCCAGCTCATCCACAATATTCGCTAATTGTAGCACATGCGCTTTTTTTAAAAATTGTACTTCGTCGACAAGTACACAGTATGGTTTCACTACATTGTTTTTCACAAGTTCATAAATATTTGTATCATCATAGACAGGGATGGCTTGTTGTCGTAGTCCCACTCGACTTGAGACATATCCTACCTCATCTCGCGTATCGAGCCCTGATGTAAATATCATCACTGGCTTTTGTTGTTCCTCATAGTTATGCGCAACTTTCAGTATCTCAATTGATTTACCACTATTCATCGCGCCATGCTTAAAGTATAACTGTGCCATTTTGTTTTCTCCCTTTCCTCTATCGATCATGGGTTCTCACTTTAATTCCCATGGGGTTAGCGGCTTTGCTAAAAATTAATCTGTTCTTAGTAAAATGCCACGTCCTTCGGCATAAAAAAACGTCATCGTGTTGGCTCTTATGCCGTTATGCAGCTTAAACACTATTAAAATCCGGATGCCAGATATTGTTGTGTGTAAGCGAAGCGTCAGCAATGGAACAAAATGACCTGATACATTCACTATATACTGAAAAAAATACCTGCCAAGCACATGCTTGGCAGGTATTAAACTAACATTAGTTTTTAAGACCGTATTTTTTGTTGAAACGATCCACGCGACCATCAGCAGACGCGAATTTTTGACGGCCAGTGTAGAATGGGTGACAGTCGTTGCAGAACTCGACAACGATGTTTTCTTTCACTGAACCAGTTTTGAAAGTGTTACCACAAGAGCAAGTTACTGTTGCTTCTTTGTAGTCTGGATGAATTCCTTGTTTCATATTCGTTTTCTCCTCTCGCCCTGAACCATCTGGAACAGAGTATTATCGAACTGTACCTTACATAGCCCGAATATGTCGGCTACATATGTACACGTTACATACTTTAGAAGTATAACATAAATAATTTATTTTTATCAAGAAAGAAAATTGCTATAAATATTGTTTTAAATTTCAATCTAATACTTACCCGCGAACTTCGCGATAATCATGATCTTCTAAACCTATTTTTTTATTACGTTCCTTAAAACGAATGTTATGCGACGAAACATACGCAACTTTCGGTGCATCCGGCTCTAGATAAAGTTTTGCACTATTTAATGCTAATACGCCGTCAGTAAAAGCCCCAGCTATTAACCTTACTTTACTAGGATGATCTATAAAATCACCCGCTCCAAAAAGACCTTCAATATTTGTTTCACGCTTTTCATTTACAATGGCAACTCCGTCTTGTATGTTTATGCCCCATTTTTCTAGTGCTCCATAATCACATTTTAATCCATGATTAACGACTACTGCATCTACTTTAATACGCTCCGTTACGCCTGTTTCTTTATGCTGGATAGAGACATATTTGATTAGGTCTTCATCACCATGTAACTGGACCACTTCATAGGGTGTTCTAACATCTACTGTGGATTCACGCATTCTTAAGACATTTTTTTCATGCCCACCAAACTCATCGCGGCGATGGACAATTGTTACACTTGCTGCAATTCGCTCTAACTCATTTGCCCAATCAACGGCTGAATTACCACCACCAGAAATTAGCACATGTTTGTTACGGAAGACCTCTAACTCTTGCACCGTATAATGTAAATTCGTTACTTCAAAACGATCCGCACCTTCAACCTCTAATTTTTGCATAGCTAGAACACCATAACCAACTGCTAGAATCACTGTCTTTGAATAATGTTTCTCGCCAGTTGACGACGTCAAAATAAATGTACCATCCGCTTGCTTTTCTAAGTTTTCAACCTTTTGGTTTAACACAATCGTAGGGTCAAATGTTTTAGCTTGTTGCACCAATTGCTCGATTAGTTGTTCACCTAATATAGGTGTTACACCACCCACATCCCAAATCATTTTTTCAGGATAAATTAACATTCGACCACCTAGTTGCGAGCTGTATTCTATCACTTTTGTTTTCAAATCACGCATGCCACTATAAAAAGCAGTATAAAGTCCAGCTGGACCTCCACCGACAATTGTTACATCATACAGTTCTTCCGACATACTAAATACCTCATTTCATTTCTTATTTAATAGGAGATTTTGTACTTACCGCGTATCTTATTTTTCACTAGTTTTCTTATCAATCAACATAGTTGTCACTTCTTCTACTTGTGCAAGAACAGCAATCGGATCATATGGCCAAAATCTTTCCGGATTTAAATAGAAGACATTGTTATTTTTTACTGCATCTAGCGATAACCATAAAGCATCTTCTTTGTTTAACTCAGCACCCTTCGATTCATCTAGGAAAATATAGTCTCCCGCATATTCGGGTAACACTTCATAAGACACTTGTTTATATGTTTCACCAGCATCAATTAATTCCTTTTGAATACGCTCTGGTGCTTGCAATTGCAATTTTTTATAAATTGCTTGCCCACCACGATAAATACCGTCACCGTATAAAAAAATCCTTGCCAAATGCGCCAAAGATAGAAACTGTTTCGTTTTCATCCATAACAGTTGCTAATCTTTCTGTATGCTCATTTACTTTTTCTTCAAACATTTTTAACCAAGCTTCTCCTTCAGCTTGTTTTCCAAAAATCTCAGCAAGCCCTACCACTTCTTCTTCAACTGAACGATATGTTTCGTATGGAATCACAATCGTTGGAGCAATTTTCGAAAATTTTTCGTAATCTTCTGGTTCACCAGATGCTGTTAGTATTAAATCTGGTTGCAACGCTAAAATTGCTTCAACACTATTTTCTCCTGTGTTGGCAATGCCCTCTATTTGATTTTAAATATGGACATTTTCTAAATCTCGTTGTGTTGCACCAACTGGCTTAACTCCTAATAATAATGATGTTGGTAAATATGCATCTACAACTAGACGTTCAACTTTAGTAGGGATTTCAATTTCTCCGTTAATTGTTGGTACCTTTTTTGTTGTAGCTGTGTTTTCTTCCTCTTTCGCATTGCTATCCTTAATAGCGTCATCTTTGCTACTACAACCTACAAGCAAAAGGGCAAGTATTAGTGAAAAACCTGTAAAAAATTTTTTGAAATTTTTCATTTTAAATCTCTCCTAATAATGATAATAATATTCATTCTCAATGAGTGTCTTTAAAAAATATAATACTTTATTCCTTTACGCGCGCTAGCAAGTATAAGAAATATGGCGCTCCTAAGACAGCAACTACAATACCTGCTGGAATTTCAGAAGGCTCTAAAATGGAACGGCCAATTGTATCAGCCAATAAGACAAGTAAACCCCCTACTAATGCTGATGCTGGCAATAAAAATTGATGTTTTGCTCCAACTAGCTGACGTGCTAAATGAGGTGCAATTAATCCAACAAAGCCAATACCCCCACTGACTGAAACACTTGCTCCAGCTAAACCAACTGATGCCGCTAATAGCCAACGTCTTTCCTTTTCAATGGAAGCACCTAAACCAACTGCAGTTAAATCACCTAAATTCAAAATATTTAACACCCGTGATTTAGCATAAACGAATGGGAATAATATCAATAACCACGGTAGCAAAGATAAAACGAATTTCCAATTCGAACCCCAAATACTCCCTGCTAACCATGTGGCAACAAATTGATAATTTTCAGGTGACAAACGAAGCGTCAGCACAATCATTGCTGAACTTATACCTGCCGCTACCGCAATTCCTGTTAATAGTAGACGCATTGGTGTAATACCTTCATGACGTTTATAGGAAAGTGTATATATGACAATGGCTGTCAATCCAGCACCTACAAAAGCTAACACAGGAAGTAAGTAAACTGGAGCTGCCGTTGTTGCTGGAAAGAATGAAATAAACAGCATTACCGCTAGACCAGCACCTGCATTTATTCCTAAAATACCTGGATCCGCTAAAGCATTTTTTGAAATCCCCTGTAAAATAGCACCTGAGGTAGCTAAACCCATACCAACCAATACAGCGATAATAATACGTGGCAGTCTAAACTCATATAAGATTAACTGCTGTTGAGCATCGCCAAAACCAAATAGAGTACGTATAACTTCCATTGGTGTCAGTTTAATCACACCTGTATTCATACTAATGACAAACGTAATAACAATGAACACTACTAATATACTTAGAATGAAGAAATTTTTCTTTCTAGCCTTTTGTTGACTGGCTGTTAGAAAGCTATTATTATTCATAGTTCTTTTCCTCCTTTACGCGCTAAGTATAAGAAGAATGGAACACCGATAAAGGCAATAATTGCTCCAATTGGTACTTCGTAAGGAGGATTTATGGTACGTGCAAAAAGATCTGCTAACACAACAAGCAAAGCTCCATACACTAACGAACAAGAAATAATCCAACGGTAATCATGACCTACTATGTATCTCGTTATATGTGGAATAATTAATCCAACAAAGCCAACCGCTCCTACTACAGATACAGCTGCTCCTGCTAATATTAGAACCACAATCATACCCCAAACTTTTATAACGCCTGTACGCTGTCCTAGCCCAATTGCAATTTCCTCTCCTAAGCTCAGAAGTGTAATCGAACGTGATAATATAAGTGCCCCTATCATAGCGACAAGTATCCATGGAGACAATATCTGAAGGTGATACCATTTCGTTCCGGACACACCACCTGCATACCAAAAAGCTAAATCTTGTCCAATACGATAATAGAGTGCAATCCCTTCTCCCAATGCTCCTAAAAGTGCACTAACAGCTGCCCCCGCCAGTACTAAGCGCATTGGTGTTAAACCACCTTTTGCTATTGAACCTATGCCATACACGATTACGACCCCTAACCCTGCTCCTACAAATGACCATAAAATTAAAAACATATAGGGTAACCCAGGGAAAAAGGCGAAGCAAACTGCAAGCATAAATGCTGCACCTGAGTTTAATCCCAACAAACCAGAGTCTGCTAATGGGTTGCGTGTCATTCCTTGCATAATAGCGCCTGCCACTGCAAAGCACCCACCTACCAATGCTGCTCCAAGTACACGTGGTAATCGAATATCACGTATAATTTGATGCGCCGTTAAATCTGGTGAAAAATGAAAAACGGCTGTCCAAACAGTGCCTAATGAAATATCTGCCGCTCCAAATGAAATAGACAAACCAATAGCAAATATTAATGTAATAAGACCTACAATTAGTGCCACAACAGCACGTACTGGATGAGAACGTCTTTGTAGCTCTTCTAATTTCCCGAGCCCTTCTACTGCTTCTGCTGACGTAGTCATGCTTTTCCTCCTTAATATCTATCCGTTTAAAACTTTATTTCCTATTTAATAAGCAAAATCCACAGCATTCCTTTGTTCCACATCAGGATCAACAAGGTGTAGCGTACTTAGCTTGTGTTACTGCTTATTCTTCGGCAAAGAAAGGACTCATCAATGATGAAAACTTTCCGTTCACTACTCAGCATTTTCATATAATTGGTAAGATAAACAAATTGGATTATTACTATACGGACAAAGAGCCATCGTCGCATCAATATTAAATACTTTTTGTAAATTTTCTTTTGTCATGACTTCATCCGGGTTGCCATTTACGACAAGTTGTCCATCTCTCATCGCAATCATAAATTGAGAAAAACGGGAAGCATGATTTAAATCGTGCAATACCATAACAATTGTGCGTCCTTCTTCTTTATTTAACTTTTGCAATAATAGAAGAATATCTAACTGATGCGCTAAATCCAAATAGGTAGTTGGTTCATCTAGTATAAGAATATCTGTCCCTTGAGCTAACGCCATTGCAATCCAAACTCGTTGACGTTGCCCTCCTGATAATGCTTCTATTGGACGATCACTAAATTCTCTTAGCCCTGTGACATCAATCGCCCAATGAATATATTCATAATCCTCCTTACGCAACGTGCCAAAACCTGTTTGATGTGGAAATCGACCGTAAGATACTAATTCAAAAACTGTCAAACCGCCCGGAGCGGTTGCTGTTTGTGGTAGAATCGCCATCCTCTTTGCAACCTCTTTTGTCTTCAATTGATGAATCGCTTTTCCATCCAAATATACAGCGCCATCTTGTGTTCTAAGGACACGTGCCACAGCCTTTAATAACGTAGATTTTCCACAGCCATTTGGACCAATAATTGTAGAGATTTGCCCTTTTGGAATCGCTACACTTAAATCATCTACAATCAATGTAGATGAGTAACCTATAGCAACATGTTCTATTTCAAGGACTGTCATATGAAACTCCCTTTCTCTTTTTAAATTAAATTAAGTGTAGAAATGACAAGCATTCCGATCATTTCCACACTATGCTGGAACATACTCTATTTGTAGAATTTAAATTTGCAAACCAAATTGCGCTGTATAAAGACCGTAATAAGCATTTTGTATATTCATTAGTTCATCATGTGTGCCTTCCTCAATAATGCCCTTCTTAGACACAACAACGATGCGATCTGCATCCTTGATTGTTGCTAAACGGTGCGCAATAACTAATGTCGTACGTCCAACTGATAGTTCATTTAATGCTTGTTGAATCGCCTTCTCCGTTTCTGTATCTAAGGCAGATGTTGCCTCATCCAAAATCAATATTTTTGGATTTTTCAGGAAGATACGTGCAATGGACAGTCGTTGCTTTTGACCTCCCGATAGCTTGACTCCACGTTCACCGATTAAGGTATCCATGCCCTCCGGCAGGGCATTAATGACCTCCTCTAACTGGGCACGCCTTGCTGCATGCCAAATATCCTCTTCACTAGCTTCTAAATCACCGTAAGCAATATTTTCTCTAACCGTCCCATCAAACAAGAACACATCTTGCTGTACAATCCCGATATGAGCACGAAGAGATTGTAGCTTGAAATCTCGTATATCGATTCCATCAATCTTAATTGCCCCTTCACTTACCTCGTAAAAACGAGGCAACAAGCTACAAATGGTTGATTTACCTGCTCCTGATGGCCCAACAAGTGCAACCGTTTCACCCGGACGAACCTTAAGATTAATATTATTTAAAGTGCGTTCCTTATCTGTATAGCCAAAAGATACATTATTAAATGTAATGTCTCCTTCAATAACCTTAATATTCTTCGCTTCTGGGCAATCTGCAATTTCTGGTGCTGTTTCAAGGAAATCAATATAACGTTTAAAACCAGCCATCCCTTTTGGATAAGTTTCTATAAACATATTAATTTTGTTAATAGGACCTAAAAGAATGCCTGATAATAAGATGAACGCAATAAACTCACCATTTGTTAACTGCCCCTGCAAAACAAAGTATGCCCCTACAAAAAGTGTGAATAATGATAAAACCTTTGTTAAAATACCTGAAATTGCCACATTCCACGCCATCACTTTATAAGAAAATAGTTTGGTTGCTCTGAAGCGATTATTATTAACCTTAAAGCGTTTAATCTCATGTTCTTCATTTGTAAATGCTTGTACAACACGGATACCGCTTACATTGTTTTCAACTCGTGCGTTAAAATCAGCGATATCTCCAAACATTTGACGGAATGCTTTAGACATGAGCTTGCCAAAAAATATTGTAAGTAACAGAATGATTGGCACTAGAATGAAAATAAGTAGTGTGAAGGTGGGATCAATGTAAAACATCACGCCGAAAGAGCCAATAATCGTCATAGCAGCAATAAACATATCCTCTGGACCGTGATGGGCAAGCTCGCCAATATCCATTAAATCATTTGTCAGTCGTGAAACAAGGTGGCCCGTTTTGTTATTATCAAAATATCGAAAAGAGAGTTTTTGTACATGACTGAACGACTCTTTGCGCATATCTGTTTCAATATTTATCCCTAACATATGTCCCCAATAGGAAACAATAAAATCTAAAATCGAATTGAATATGTATAACAAGAGCAATAGCAAACTCGCCATTACAATCCACTTTAATTCCCCATCAGGAAGAATATCATCAATCACCTTGTTTAATACCAATGGAAAAGCTAGCTCGATGAGGGCTGCTACTATAGCACAGGAAAAATCTAGTATAAATAACCCCTTATATGGCCTGTAATAAGAAAAAAAACGTTGTAATAACATTGATGAGACCTCCTAATTTATAAATACTTATATAACTGGTTATTGTATTCTTTCGAACAAACTCAATTAATTGATAATGATTATCATTATTGATTAAATATACACTAAATCTTACTAGTATTGCAATATATGAATAACAGCCATGAAGATTACTATTTAAAAGTCTAATAAATGAGCTACCCGACTATAAATCAGATAGCTCATCTCACGAAATATTTGGTTATTGCTTTGATTTCGCTTTTCCTACGAGTAAGTCAGAATGCTTGTCTAATTAACGGTTGGGCGCGTTACCACTATTTATTTTTTTGAGACTCTGTAAATTCTACTATTTTATTAGCCATATCTTCAGCTTGGTGTAATCCTGATAACGGATCCGAAGCAAAATAATACTCTGGTGATAAATCAATTATGTTATTATTTTTTACAACATCTAAATTTGTCCATGTTGATGGAAATTCTCCACCCTTATTAAAGAAATTTATGAGAAATACATAATCCCCAACGTAGTCGCCTACCACTTCATAGGAGACATCATAGCGTCCGCCACCAAATTCTTTCGTATCAAAAAGCTCTTGCACCTTTTCTTGTGGCTTCATGTTAAGTATTTGGTATAATGCTCGCCCACCTGACACACTATTATTGCCAACGATTGTTGCATTTTTTTCAAATAGATCAAAAATAGTAAAGGTTGCGCCTTCTGGTATTGCAGCATTTATTTTGCTTTGTGCTTTAGTTATACGATTATCAAAATCTTTTACAAATGCCTCTGCCTCTGCTTGTCTGCCAAGAAATTCACCCATTGCCTTGATTTCACCAGTTGCTGAATTATGCGCTGATTCAGAAAACACGATGGTTGGTGCTATCTTTTCATATTTTTCTGCATCATCTTTATTCCATGTAATAATTAAATCTGGTTTTAATTCTAAAATTTTCTCCAAAGAAGTATTACCGTCTGTTCCAATATTATTAATTTCTTTATCTTTATAATATGGTTTTAAAAATGCAGCATACTCTAAATTAGCTGTAACAGCTCCTACTGGCACTATATCTAAAGCTAGAATCTGACCAAGATACCAATCTGTCACTATCCGTTCTGCCTTCACTGGTATTTCAACCTCTCGACCACTATCATCAGTTACTGTTCGAACTGTAGATTCTTCAGTTTTAAGAGTTACGTCATTGTTATTAGTTTGAGCTGAATCTTCTCCACATGCTGCAAGTAATACCAATAGACTTAACAAAAAAGGCATCCCTACGTATTTCATCATGTAATTATTTTCCCTACTTTCAAAACGTATTGCTTGCGCGGGCTGATTCTCATTGTATTGAAAACGATTCTCATTTGTAATAGCATAATCGGACAAATCGGATGTATATTTCCGCCTAAAAAAACTTGGCGCCATATTTGTTTCCTTTTTAAAGGCTCTACTAAAATAATATTCATCTTCATAGCCTAGTGATATTGCTATCTCTCTGATGCCATAATGATTTGACAATAGATAGTGTTTCGCATGTTCAATTCGTAATTGTTGCAAATAAATTTGTGGACCAATACCAAAACGTTGCTTGAAGGTGCGTAAAAGATGGCGTGTACTAATTTTGAGCGCATCTGCAAGTGTCTGTATAGAAATAGGCTCATGAATATGTTGTTCTAAATAGAGGCGTGCTGCCTCTACTTTATCTATTTCATGGGACTTGCCCAGTCCCTCATTCAGCTCTTGAAAAATACGATAGATCAGTTCATAAAAAGAGGCCTTTACTGATAGATGCTCCTGGATAGAGCTAGTTTTCCATTTATCGTACATGTCTTGCAGTAATAGATGAATACCTAGAGCATTAGCTGGTATACAGGTGAAATTCGTTTGAAATGGTTGATATTGCATGTATAAATGCTGTAAAAAGGCATCTGCGTACATAACATCCCCTTTATAGTGAATCAAGTAATAGCTAATAGTATCCTTTCCATTTATATGTAGTGTTTGAAACTTGCCTATATGAAAAATACTAAAGCTTTGTACTTGATAAGGTTGATCTCCGATTAAAACTTCTGCCTCGCCCGCTGTGATGACAAGTAATGTGCTGTGATTTACTCTTGTATCTATTTGTATGTCTGCTTTATTTACATAATCAAACTGCTTCAACTTGATATATGTATTCTCCCAAAGCAACATAAACGCCTCATAATTCATATCTTTCTCCTTTTGAAATAGAATAGTTCATCTCAATTATATTGATAACGATTATCAATTTCAATTAGGATTCTCAGACAAAAAAAATCACCATTAACTAAACTCGTCAATGGTGATCTTTTATTGTTATAGTAAACCCTTACCTTTTGTAGCTTTCTTCATATCCTCATTTAACTTTTCAAAAAATTCTTCGTTTGATTTTGTTGTGCGTAACTTTTTTAAGAAACGCTCTGCAAAATCTGGGGCATCTGAAAATGTTTTACGAATTGCCCACAGTTTTTCAAGTTGTTCTGGTTCAAGAAGTAGTTCTTCTTTACGAGTACCAGAACGACGGATATCAAGCGCTGGGAAAATACGACGCTCTGCTAATTGACGATCTAGGTGAAGTTCTAGATTCCCTGTACCCTTAAATTCTTCATAAATGACTTCATCCATTCGTGAGCCAGTATCGACTAATGCCGTAGCTAGAATAGTTAAGCTACCACCTTCTTCAATATTACGGGCAGACCCGAAGAAACGTTTAGGTCTATGGAAAGCAGCAGGGTCAATACCACCTGATAGTGTACGACCACTTGGTGGAATAACAAGGTTATAAGCACGTGCTAAACGAGTAATAGAATCCATTAAAATAATTACGTCACGTTTATGCTCAACTAAACGGCGTGCACGCTCTAAAACTATTTCTGCAACCTTTACGTGATTTTCTGGTACCTCATCGAAAGTAGAACTAACTACATCTGCATTCACAGAACGTTCAATATCTGTAACTTCCTCAGGACGTTCATCAATAAGTAATACAATTAACTCTGCCTCTGGATAATTCGTTGTAATTGCATTGGCAATTTCTTTTAATAACGAGGTTTTCCCTGCTTTTGGAGGCGCAACGATTAAACCACGCTGACCAAAACCTACTGGTGCCACTAAATCCATAATACGAGTCGATAAACTTTGATGCGTTGTTTCAAGCTTGATTTGTCGATCAGGATATAACGGTGTCAATGCTGGGAAATGCACGCGTTCTTTCGCTACTTCTGGATCTTCGCCATTTACAGCATCCACTTGTAGCAGACCATAGTAGCGTTCGTTCTCTTTTGGTGGACGTACCTTACCAGATACCTTGTCCCCATTACGTAGGTCAAAGCGTCGAATCTGAGAAGCAGAAATATAAATATCCTCTTTACTTGGAGAGTAGTTAATTGGGCGAAGGAAGCCAAAGCCCTCTTGCGATACAATTTCAAGTACTCCTTCCATAAAGAAATAACCCTCTTGTTCTGAACGCGTTTTCAAAATAGCAAAAATCAGTTCTTTTTTTGTTAGCTTGCTATAATATGAAATTTTATATTGGCGTGCGAGGGCGTAAAGCTCTTTTAACGTCATGTTTTCTAATTGAGCGATTGTCAATGCAGACATATGCACAACTCCAGTCTTTTTCAAAATATATTGCTTTGTGGGGTTATCAATGAAGTTTTTTTACGAAAGGCTCTGTGTGACAAAGGTTGGTATCCGTACCTGTAATTTGCTCTGTTTCTCGGAGTAGTGGCTAAGCCGCTCTTCTGCTCCGTGCAAGATGTTAGCTTCACTGCTAATGCCTTAGGAGTAGAACTACAGTTACTCTCCAACCAACCATACAAAACATTGAAGTATAACTTTGCCTTATAAATCTATGGGATGGTTTAAATGAAGAAGAAGGTACCTAGCACAAAAAGATGCGCTAGGTATATTTTAGAAGAAATTATTATTAATAGCTAGGTTTTTTCTCAAGAGCGTGACGACCTTCTACAAAACGAACAGTACCAGATTTTGCTCGCATAACAACTGAGTGTGTTAATGCATAAGCACCTTTGTACTGAACTCCTTTTAATAACTCGCAATCTGTGACAGCTGTTGCTGCAAAAATCGCATCGTCACCTTTTACTAGGTCATCTAAATAAAGAACTTTATCAACATCTACGCCCATTTTTTTGCAACGCTCTAGCTGTTCCTCATCTTCTGGCACTAGTTTCGCTTGGAAGTCTCCGCCAAGGCATTTTAATGCAACCGCAGAAATAACACCTTCTGGTGCGCCACCCATTCCGAACATAATGTCAATGCCAGTTTCATCGAAAGCGGTGTTAATGGCTGCTCCGACATCACCATCTTGAATAAATTTAATTCGAGCTCCAGCTTCACGAATTTCATCTACAATTGCTTGATGGCGTGGACGATCTAATAGAGTAGCTACCACGTCAGAAATATCTTTATTTTTTGCTTTTGCTACTTGTAACAAGTTATAAGTAACAGATGCATTAATATCAACTTTTCCTGCCGCTTCTGGTCCTACTGCAATTTTCTCCATGTACATATCAGGTGCATTTAATAGATTACCTTTATCGGCAATTGCAAGTACTGTCATTGCACCATTCGTACCTTTAGCTACAATATTCGTACCTTCTAACGGGTCAACTGCAATATCTACTTGAGGACCACCATTACGAAGGCCAAGCTCTTCTCCAATATAAAGCATTGGCGCTTCGTCCATTTCACCTTCACCAATTACTACTGTAGCATGCATTGGAATTGTATCGAACATTGAGCGCATTGCTGTCGTTGCTGCATCATCTGCCTCAATTTTCAAACCGCGACCCATCCATTTCCCGGATGCGATTGCTGCTGCCTCTGTTACTCGTACTACTTCCATCGATAAACTACGTTCCATTGTTGTTTTTCCTCCCGTTATCGGCATAATTCATTTGCCGAAACATTCAAATTACCTCTAT
Organism: Lysinibacillus parviboronicapiens; assembly: GCF_003049575.1. Classification (GTDB taxonomy): domain Bacteria; phylum Bacillota; class Bacilli; order Bacillales_A; family Planococcaceae; genus Lysinibacillus; species Lysinibacillus parviboronicapiens. Next base: position 193,513 of record NZ_PYWI01000003.1, read on the forward strand.
TGTAACATAATTGGCTCAAAACTTTTACCACACATTATTCCTTTAGCTCTGCTACACCTACCATTATTGTCTCACGTCGAATATCTGCGCCTAAATCACGTAATTTTTCAATAAGTGAGCTATAGCCTCGTTCAATGTGATAGATATCGTGAATTTCAGTTTCACCTTCTGCTAATAATCCAGCTAATACTAAAGCTGCACCAGCACGAAGGTCTGTCGCTGTCACATTTGAGCCGTGTAATTTATTGGGGCCGGAAATAATTGCTGTATTTCCTTCGACACGTGCATTTGCATTCATACGGCGAAGTTCATCTATATGTTTAAAACGGGCAGTATATATTGTGTCCGTTACCTTTGAAGAACCGAGTGCCTGTGACATCAACACAGAAAGTGGTTGCTGAATATCTGTCGGGAAGCCAGGATACACTAACGTCTTGACATCAACTGCTTGCAATGTAGTAAGGTCGGTTTTCGGGACATAAATACTTTCCTCACCTATTTCAATTTTCACACCCATTTCACGAAGCTTTGCTGTAATTGCCTCTAAATGTAACGGAATCACATTATCAATTGTAATACCATCGCCAACAGCCGCGGCCATAATCATAAAGGTTGCCGCTTCAATACGGTCAGGAATAATTGTATGCTCTGTACCATGAAGCTCCTCAACACCATCAATACGAATAACACTCGTACCTGCGCCTTTAATATTGGCCCCCATGTTTGTAAGAAGTGTAGCAACATCAATGATTTCAGGCTCTTTCGCCGCATTTTCAATAACTGTACGCCCTTTTGCACGTACAGCGGCTAACATAATATTAATGGTTGCTCCAACGCTGGCAACGTCTAAATAAATTTTTGCGCCAATCAATTCATCTGCTCGTAAATAGATCGCTCCATGCTCATTCGTAATTTTAGCTCCGAGTGCCTCAAAACCTTTAATATGCTGATCAATTGGTCGTGGGCCAAGGAAACAGCCTCCAGGTAATCCAATAACAGCCTTTTTAAAACGACCAAGCATTGCTCCCATCAAATAATAGGAAGCACGAAGCTTTTTCACGTTACCATTCGGCAAAGGAAGGGCAATCATCTCAGACGGGTCAATAACCATTTTACCGTCTTCAAAAGTCACTTCTCCCCCTATTTCTTCTAATAACGCCTTCAATGTCCAAGCATCCGAAATTTCTGGTATCCCACCAATAGTCACTGGAGAGTTCGCCAAAATTGATGCTGGAATTAAGGCGACCGCACTATTTTTTGCACCACTAACTTTAATTGTACCTTTTAGACGATTCTCGCCTGTAATTTTGTATACATCCATTTTGCGTTCTCCCTCATGATTGGAAAGTAATTTTTGCGTTTGGCTCACTTTATAATCTTATTATTCGCCTTTTCTCTTATTCCAATCCGCTAAAAATCCTTCAATTCCTTTTTCCGTTAATGGATGATGGAAAAGTTGCTTTAATACTTTATATGGAGTTGTTGAAATATGCGCACCTGCAAGTGCTGCAGCCGTTACGTGTTGCGGATGACGAATCGAAGCTGCGATAATTTGCGTATCGATATTATGAATTGTAAAAATGTCTGCAATAGTTTCAATAAGCTCAACACCATTTTGTCCAATATCATCTAAACGACCAATAAATGGTGATACATATGTAGCACCTGCACGAGCGGCCATTAACGCTTGGTTTGCACTAAAGATTAAAGTTACGTTAGTTTTGATACCTTTGGTTGCAAAGAAACGACATGCTTCTAAGCCAGCTGGTGTCATAGGTAATTTAACTGTGATATTTGGCGCAATCGCAGCCAACTCAAGACCTTCTTTAATCATGCCTTCAGCATCTAGTGCAATAACTTCTCCACTTACTGACCCATCTACAAGCTCTGCAATCTCACGCAGACGATCGTGAAATGACACATTTTCTTCTTTAGCAACCAATGAAGGGTTTGTCGTAACACCCGATAAAATACCCCATGCATGTGCTTCTTTAATCTCGTCAAAGTTAGCTGTATCAATAAAAAATTTCATATTATTTCCTCCCAAACCCTATTTTCTTAAATTATTAAATAAATGTTAAAAAGTTGTTATTTCAAAAACAAGAGAAGGTCGACTACAAGCATCAACACTTCTCTTATTATGTGTATTCATCTATGATTTTGTATCATAATTAGATGCAAAAATTATGCTTTTTGTGAACTGCCGAACTCGCGAATTTTACCTATAACAGTTGCTTTAATCGCCTCACGTGCTGGTGCTAAGAATTTACGAGGATCATACACAACTTTATCATTATCAAGGACCTCGCGGATAACTTTTGTAGCAGCGATTTGATTTTCAGTATTGACATTAATTTTTGCTGTACCTAATGAAATCGAGCGTTGAATATCTTTTGTTGGGATACCTGTACCACCATGCAATACTAACGGAAGATCCGCTAAATTTGAGATTTCTTCCATTTCTTTAAAGCCTAGGTTAGGTTCACCTTTGTAAGGACCATGTACAGAACCAAGAGCTGGTGCTAAGCAGTCGATATCAGTTAATTCAACCATTTTACGGCATTCTTCTGGATCAGCATACATAATACCACCGATTACGCCGTCTTCGTCTCCACCAACTGTTCCAAGTTCAGCTTCCACAGATACACCTTTGGCATGAGCGTATTCAACCACTTTTGAAGTAATTTCAATGTTTTCTTCAAATGAGTGATGTGATGCATCAATCATAACAGATGTGAAACCTGCATCAATCGCTTCCTTACATTTATCAAAACTTGAACCGTGGTCAAGATGGATAGCTACAGGAACAGTAATACCATAAGATTCCATTAAGCCTTTTACCATGTGAACTACGGCGATAAAACCGCCCATATATTTACCAGCTCCCTCAGATACGCCTAGGATTACTGGTGATTTCTCTTCTTCTGCTGCTTGTAAAATTGCTTGCGTCCATTCAAGGTTGTTGATGTTGAATTGACCAACTGCATATCCTTCTGCCTTCGCCTTAACTAACATCTCTTTCATAGATACTAATGCCATACTAAAAATCCTCCTTTTAGGACTATTCTTTATACATAAATATGCTATTCAATCATAGCAAAAATAGCGAACGCTGAAAAGTATTTTCAGCGTTCGCTATTTTCAGCGCGTAAGCGGAGTGGACACGTAGCGACAGCGCCTTTGTTTTTGGACCGAATGCGCAGTGCTAACGAGTGACAGGTGTAAAATGATAAGTATTTTCAGCGTTCGCTATTTTCAGCGCGTAAGTGGAGTGGACACGTAGCGACAGCGCCTTTGTTTTTGGACCGAATGCGCAGTGCTAACGAGTGACAGGTGTAAAATGAAAAGTATTTTCAGCGTTCGCTATTTTCAGCGCGTAAGCGAAGTGACAACTTAGTGACAGCCTGTGAAATCTGCTGTGTCTTTAACAGTAGTGAAAAACAAGCGGTGTTTATCACTGCCTGTTGGTTTGTGCTTTTAATGTTTTATTGACTTCATCACGTACTTCAAAATTTTGTAAAGTAACGAATAGCCCCTAATTCTAAGGCTTCTTGAACAACATCTAATTCACCATAAGCAGTCATCATAAAGACAGGTATTTGTGGCCATTTTTCTTTTAAATGCTTTAAAATTTCTATACCATCCATTCCAGGAATCTTCATGTCTAGTAACACACAGTCTATTGCTTCTTCTTCTGCATAACGTAGTGCCTCCACGCCATTCGCTGCTAAATATGTAATGTAACCTTCTTTTTTTAACACTTCATTTAAAAGCAAACGAATGCCTTGCTGATCATCGACAATTAGTAATCGTTTCACATTTCATTCCGCCCTTTTTGAATTATTATTCTTGCACAAAAACATCTTATAATATGTATAATTCTCCTTTAAAATCTTAATACCTTCTAGTATTATAAATTATCTGCTTTTGCTTTATACTTCTTTCAACCATATAATATTGATTGAGGTGGAACCATGTCAAAAATTCTAACAACTCAACTAAGTGGCCTTCTTCAAAGAATAACACAAAGCGAAGAGGAAGCTATTGAAGAAACAGCAAGATTACTTGCACAAGCTGGCATCGGGGAAGGCAATGTTTATTTTGCTTGCTTTGGTGAAATGCAAGTTATCGAAGTAAATGCACTTCAAGGTGTTGAACAGTTTGCTAAGCTCCTTCCATGGACCAAACATACTGAAGTGAGTGAAGCTGACCGCGTGTGTATCTTTACACGTAGTGCACAGGATAAGGATGCATTAGCATTAGCACAAAAATTGAGTAATCGTTTTATTCCCTTTGCAGCAGTCGCAAGCGAAGTAACTACTAGTGAAAATCCGTTAGCCGATTTGGCGTATACATATATATCTACACGTATACGCGGTGGCTTACTACCTAATGACTTAGGTGAACGCATTGTTGTGCCACATGCAATCGCGGCTCTTTTTATCTATGAGGCGCTGAAGATCGCTTACGATGAAATGCTCGGACTTGATGAAGAAGAGCTATAAGTACCTAGTAAATGGGTAGTATGGATGAATATCCGTGAAACACTTTATACGCACCACCGTTAACACAAGGGCAAATATACACGAAAGCTCTAAAAACAAAAGGCTCCCTTTCTATGGGAGCTTCTATATTTCTACTTAGAAAGAGGCTGGGACAAAACTTTAGATTTTAAGAAAGAGGAGCAAAGGTATTATTATTTTTGCTATCTAAAATGAAGAAAAATTTAGACGTTCTTCCTTTTGGCATAAATAAAAGTTAGAAGAGAGCACTAGTTGATGGTAGCGAAGGCAGCGACTCCTGGGGGATTAGCGTGACGCCTGAGACTACAGGCTCAGGCCACGCCCCCGAAAAGCGTCCGCTGTAGTGGACATCAACGTTCACAGCAAAAAAGTGTTAGATCGACATCAGTCAATCTAACACTTTTTCTCTTTTGTCCCAGCCTCTTCTGCGTTTTATTTAAATGTTGCACCAATAAAATCACGGAATAATGGCTGTGGTCTGTTTGGACGCGACACTAATTCAGGGTGGAATTGACAAGCTACAAAGAAATTGTTCTCTGGTAGTTCGATAATTTCCACTAATTTGCCATCTGGGCTTGTCCCTGAGAAGACAAGACCTGCTGCTTCCATCGCTTCACGGTATTCATTGTTAAATTCATAACGGTGACGGTGGCGTTCATACACAAGTTCTTTTCCATAGGCAGTGCTTGCCTTAGAGCCATCTTTTAATTTACATGGATACAAGCCTAAACGTAATGTACCACCAATGTCTACATTATCATTTTGATCCGGTAAGAAATCAATAATTGGATACTGAGTTGCTGCATCAAGCTCTGTAGAGTGAGCACCTTGTAAACCAAGTACGTTACGCGCAAATTCTACTGTTGCCAGTTGCATTCCTAAGCAAATCCCTAAAAATGGAACATTATTTTCACGTGCATATTGCGTGGCTAAAATTTTCCCTTCAACTCCACGATCACCGAAGCCACCAGGTACTAATATAGCATCAGCTTCTTTTAATAGCGTCGCTACATTATCAGCTTCTACATGTTCTGCATTGATCCAGTCGATATCGATATCTGAGTTGAAAGCATAGCCCGCATGCTTTAATGCTTCTACAACAGAAATATATGCATCTTGTAGCTCTACGTATTTACCAACTAATGCAACTCTACGTTTGTTCGGTAAGTTTTTCACTTTATCTACAAGATCGCGCCATTCTTCCATATCAGCTTCCGGTGCTTCAATGCCGAAGTGATCTAGTACGATATCGTCAAAATCTTGTGCATGTAAGTTAAGTGGTACTTCATATAAGTGCTCTGCGTCACGAGATTCGATAATCTCATGTGGTTGCACATCACAGAATAATGCTAATTTTTCTTTCATTTCAACTGGTACTTCTTGTTCTGTACGCACCACGATGATGTTTGGCTGAATACCTAAAGCGCGTAATTCTTTTACAGAATGTTGTGTTGGTTTTGTTTTTAACTCACCAGCTGCTTTAATGTACGGAATTAGCGTACAGTGTACGTACATTACATTGTGATGACCAAGATTTGTTTTCATTTGGCGAATCGCTTCAAGGAATGGGAGTGATTCGATATCACCAACTGTTCCACCAACTTCAGTAATGACAACATCAGCATTTGTTTCACGACCAGCACGTTGAATGCGGTCTTTAATTTCATTCGTAATATGAGGAATTACTTGTACTGTTCCACCATTGTAATCACCACGGCGCTCTTTTTGTAATACAGATTGATAGACACGACCTGAAGTAACAGTTGAATGTTTCCCCAAATTTATGTCGATGAAACGTTCATAGTGGCCTAAGTCTAAGTCAGCTTCAGCGCCGTCATCTGTTACAAATACCTCACCGTGTTGATAAGGACTCATTGTACCTGGGTCAATATTGATATATGGGTCAAACTTTTGTATTGTTACTTCTAATCCACGATTTTTAAGTAAACGTCCTAAAGATGCTGCAACAATCCCTTTACCAAGCGAAGACACAACCCCGCCTGTTACAAAAATATACTTAGTCATGAAAAAATTCCTCCTTATATTGTTCTAGAAATTGCTAATAAGAAAAGTGCATTCGCGCCCTTTTATACCTACCTCTTAGGGTACAGGGAGAGATGTGCCGCTAAATATACTTCACTTTCCGTTCGAGGGCTTCTTACGGCCTCCAACGTAGCGCAAATGCCTTGACATCGATTAGAGAATTTATACTTGCTTATACCTTAAAATAAGAAAAGCCGAGAATTCCTACATAACATAAAATGTAGTCGATTCGAAGCTGTAATCGTTTCTATCTCTTTTTAGACTTTCCTTTATCAAATTCGGCTAAGGTCTACAGTCATCTAAAATGTTTAAGAGTACATTAGATACTTTAAGATGTAAAGACATTCAACTAAGACTTTAGCTTTATTCAGTCACCGATTATTATACATAATGAATAGTTAACAACCTTTATATTCATCTATCGCCTATAATCATTAAAGAAATAACTGAAAAAGGTAAAAACAAAAAAACGCCCCTCCTGCATAGGTTTGCAGGGGGAGCGTATTGCATACACGGTCTTTCTCCTCTTTAAAGGAGCCCAAGTAAAAGATTAAACGGAACCGTGAAAGAAGTCAAGATTTTTTACTACTTGTACAAAAGTAAGAAAATTCAAAGAGTAAATAATAAATTACACTTCTTCCTCTTCTTCTTCCTCTTCTTCTTCGTCAATGAAGTCTTCATCGATTTCTTCAATTTCTTCGATTTCTTCTTCATCTTCAAATTCGATTTCTTCTTTTTCTTCTTCAATATCTTCTTCAACAAATTCTTCATAATCCTCATCAAAGTCGATATCTTCTTCATCTAAATCTTCTTCTATTTCATCATCATCGTCTAGAGTAGCCTTAGATTTTTTCTTATGAGTTTTAACAGATGGGGCTGTTTCTTCTTCAATTTGTTCAACCTTAAACCATTCTCGTAAACCCCAACCAGATTCTTGGTTGTATAAGAAGCGGCCATCTACATTCATGTCAGTATAAAATTGTAGTAAGCGTGATTTAATATCAGCATCACTAAAACCAGTAAGCTCTTTAATAATTGTTAGCAGGTCATTAAATGACACTGAGGCACGCTTTTCAGTTAAAATTGCATAAGCTAAGTTAATTAACGATTCTTCCGCTAATTGTTCCTTTGTCATTTCACGAAAATTCAATTCGTGCACGTCCTTTCCCTCATCACATACGGATGTATTAAAATTAAAAGATGCTTTATCTACATTCAGCAGAACACATTCAACTCTATTGGTGGTGAGATGAATGCAATTGTAATTTTTCCAAACACTTGCTGAATGAAATAAAACCTCTGGCAGATGTCACAGATGTTTTGTGCGCGAAAACGTAGCGCTAGCGTAGTGACAGCAGCAGATTTTGAACAGAGTTTCATTTAAGATGTTAGCCTAACTTTATCGTGCAGGCCTAAGCACAATTCAAAATCCGGACGCAATTACGCCAAGGCGATATTGCTTTTCCGAGCGCAACTAAAAAAGGCCGCACAAAAGTAACTTTCCATACCATAAGCATAATACCCATTATATACAAAGTTTTAGTCTCTTTGCTAGCTTCAATTACTGTTTTTTATATCACGTATTATTTTAAACCCAAAGTAAAACAAATAAACAGACAATAAGAGTAAAGGAATAGCGCCAATTTGCTTATTATACAGGAAAATGACTCCTAACACTAAAGCTAAAATGATAATGTAGTGAATAACTGATTTCATCCTCTACTGCGCCCCCTTTGTGATTTCTATTATAGCGAAAATAAAAAGAAGTGCCTAATCGAAAGACTAGACACTTAAAACTTCAGAAGCTTTCCGCATAAAATAGAATAATTTGTAAATAGAAAGCGATTATGCACGTTTACTTTTTACATATTGCGACGGAACTGTCCACCTACTTCATATAATGCTTTTGTAATTTGTCCTAAGCTTGCTACTTGTACGGTTTCCATTAGCTCCTCAAAAATATTACCGTTGTTCACAGCAACTTCTTGTAAACGAGCAATAGCCGCTTCTGAGTCCCCTTCGTGCTGCTGCCAGAAGTCCTGTAGATTACGTATTTGTGTTTCTTTTTCTTCTGTGGAAGCACGCGCAATTTCCATATTGTCAATGGCATCATCTGCTGGTGGGTTTGGATTTAAATACGTGTTTACGCCAATAATCGGTAGTTCACCCGAATGCTTTAGCATTTCATAGTGCATAGATTCTTCTTGAATCTTACCACGTTGATATTGTGTTTCCATTGCTCCTAACACGCCGCCACGATCATTAATGCGATCAAATTCCTCTAACACGGCTTCTTCTACTAAGTCTGTTAACTCTTCAACAATAAATGCACCTTGTAACGGGTTTTCATTTTTCGCTAACCCATGTTCCTTCGTAATAATCATTTGAATTGCCATTGCACGACGCACCGATTCTTCTGTTGGCGTTGTAATCGCTTCATCATACGCATTAGTATGGAGTGAATTACAGTTATCTTGAAGTGCCATTAATGCTTGCAAAGTTGTACGAATATCATTAAAGTCAATCTCCTGTGCGTGCAAGCTTCGACCTGATGTTTGAACATGGTATTTCAGCTTCTGTGCGCGCTCATTCGCACCGTATTTATCACGCATAACGACTGCCCAAATACGACGCGCAACACGGCCAATCACTGTATATTCTGGATCTAGCCCGTTCGAGAAGAAGAATGATAGATTCGGCGCAAAATCATCAATGTTCATGCCACGACTTAAATAATATTCAACATAGGTAAAGCCATTCGCCAGTGTAAATGCTAGCTGTGAAATTGGATTCGCTCCAGCTTCTGCAATATGATAGCCCGAGATAGATACTGAGTAGTAATTGCGCACTTTTTGATCAATAAAGTATTGCTGGATATCACCCATCATACGCAGTGCAAATTCCGTTGAGAAAATACAAGTATTTTGCCCTTGGTCTTCTTTTAAAATATCTGCCTGCACTGTCCCACGTACAACCTGCAATGTTTTTTCACGTGTCTCCGTGAATTCTTCAACTGTCAAAGTACGACCTAATTGTTCCTCACGCAGTTTCACCTGCTGATCAATGGCTGTATTCATAAACATCGCCAAAATAATTGGTGCAGGTCCATTAATTGTCATCGATACTGATGTTGATGGCGCACAAAGGTCAAAGCCTGCATAGAGCTTCTTCATATCATCTAACGTACAAATTGACACACCTGACTCTCCGACTTTACCGTAAATATCCGGACGATAGTCGGGGTCTTCGCCGTATAATGTTACTGAATCAAAGGCCGTAGATAACCGTTTTGCATCATCGTCTTTTGATAAATAGTGGAAGCGTTTATTTGTACGTTCTGGTGTACCCTCACCAGCAAATTGTCGCTTTGGATCTTCACCTTCACGTTTAAACTGGAACACTCCCGCAGTATATGGGAATTCACCAGGTACATTTTCACGATACACCCAGCGTAAAATTTCACCGTAATCAACGAACTTTGGCAGGACAACCTTTGGTATTTTTGTACCCGAAAGACTTGTTGTCGTTAAAATCGTCCGAATTTCTTTATCACGAACTTTGGTTACCAGAATGTCTCCAGCATACGCTTCCTTTAAAGTCTGCCAATTTTCTAGAATACGCTTGGATTCCGCTGATAATTCATCACGGACACCTTCCGCTAAAGAAGTAAGTGATGCGACTAGTGCGTCATCTGGCGCTTTTTCCTTAACGGTAGCAATAGCACCTTCAAGCTGGAATAACCGACGTGCAAACGCTACCTGTTGCTCTGCCTTTTTATGATAACCTCGCACTGTATCAGTAATCTCGCGTAAGTAATAACGACGATCATTCGGAATAATAACATCTTGCTTTTGCGTTTTAGCAAATTGTTCATAGCTTGTTTCCCAATTGCTGCCTGTCTTATTATTAATAATATTTACTAACGCTGCAAATAAGGTATTTGTCCCTTTATCATTAAATTGACTGGCAATCGTACCGTATACAGGCATGCTATCAATCGGTTCTTCCCACAGCTCACGAGAACGTTGTAGTTGCTTTTGTACTTGACGTAGTGCATCTTCTGAGCCTTTACGTTCAAATTTATTGATGGCAATAACATCGGCAAAATCAATCATGTCAATCTTTTCAAGCTGTGTGGGTGCCCCGAATTCACTTGTCATGACATACATGGATAAATCAGTGTATTTTGTAATTTCCGCGTCACCCTGACCAATCCCACTTGTTTCTACGATGATTAAATCATAACCTGCAACACGCACAACATCTAAGACATCTCCAATGGAAGCCGTCAGTTCTGTTCGTGAACCTCGAGTTGCCAGACTTCGCATATACACACGATTATTGAAAATAGCATTCATACGAATACGATCCCCAAGTAAAGCCCCTCCTGTTTTTTGCTTCGTCGGATCGACTGAAAGAATAGCCACACGTTTATCTGGGAATTCCTTCAGGAAGCGGCGAATAAGCTCATCCGTTAATGAGGATTTCCCTGCACCACCCGTTCCTGTAATCCCTAAAATTGGTGTACCTTTCGAACGTTTTCGAGCTTCCACTAACATAGCTTTCGTTTCTGCATCATCATTGGATTCTGCCGCAGTAATTAAATTTGCCAGTAATTCTGGTGTTTCTGTTGTTAAAGCATCTAGCTTCTGTTGATAGTCTCCCGTCGCCGTTGGAAAATCCGTGCCTTTAATTTGCTCGTTGATCATCCCTTGTAAGCCCAGCACTCGACCATCTTCTGGCGAGAAAATCCCAGAAATGCCGTATGAATGTAGCTCTTTAATTTCACGAGGTAAAATAACACCACCACCGCCACCATAAATTTTAATATGTGGCGCTCCCTTTTCTCGCAGTAAATCATACATATATTTAAAGTATTCCATATGGCCACCTTGATAAGAGGATACAGCAATGCCCTGCGCATCCTCTTGAATCGCAGCATTCACGACTTCCTCAACAGAGCGGTTATGTCCCAAATGGATTACTTCCACACCACTAGATTGTAAAATACGTCGCATAATATTGACTGAAGCATCATGTCCATCAAAAAGACTGGATGCTGTTACAAAACGTACGTGATTTTTTGGACGATATACTTCTACCTTTGTCATATGAAATCCCCACTTTCTCCCCTTAGTAATCTCTTGCTGAGTGTATGACCGCTTAAAAGCTATATAGCGCAGAGGAATCTTTGTTTAGATGCTCCCACCTCTTTAGGCGCAACATATAAGCGAAACGCCATACTATCTCAAGTAAAAATCGGTAATTGCAAAGTCCGTCTATGCAATTACCGATTACCCCTTAAAGTTATTAAAACCCCTTAATGCCCGAAATGAATAATGTTGTCTGCATATCAATATACTCGTCAAGTGTATGTTGACGATGAAGCGCCCACTTACGGAATGCCCAGCTTTGACCTTGCACGACTAAGTTATTCGCAGCCAAATGAATCTGCTTGTCAGTCATTGAAATTTCTCCAGATTCCACACAGCGTTTTAACAGTCGCTCAAAAGTAGCAACCATTTCGAATTCCTTACTGAATACATAGCGCTGTGCTTCTCTAGACAATGATTTCGTTTCTTGATACATAATTGTCAGTTCATCGACCATACTATCGATTTGCAAGAAATACTCACGAATCATTTCTCTTAACTCGTCTATAGTACCTGCCTTGATTTCGAAACTTGAGAGCCGCTCCATTGCATGATGATAAATACTGTCACATACAAGGTATAGTACATCTTCTTTTGTACGAATGTACTCATATAATGTACCGATACTAAAACCCGCAGCTTTTGCAATTTCTCTCGTCGTAGCACGATGAAAACCTTTTTCTTTAAATAATTTAATAGCACCTTGAATCATTTGTTCTCGACGAATGGCGATCAGATTTTCATCTTTCACAGTTGACTGAACTTGGGGCCTTTTACTATTTTCTGTCATAAATTATTTTGTCAACATACGCGAGATAACGAGACGTTGAATCTCCTGCGTACCTTCGTAAATTTGTGTAATTTTGGCATCACGCATAAATCGCTCTACTGGATAATCCTTTGTATAACCATAGCCACCGAAAACCTGAACCGCCTCAGTCGTTACACTCATTGCTGTGTCACCAGCCATTAATTTCGCCATTGCCGATGCCTTACCATATGGTAGACCATTAGACTCTAACCAAGCGGCTTGGTATGTAAGAAGTCTTGATGCTTCAATTTGTGTAGCCATATCCGCTAATTTGAAAGACACACCTTGATTTGCAGTAATTGGCTTACCAAATTGTACGCGCTCTTTTCCATATTCTACAGCTGCATCTAACGCACCTTGAGCAATCCCTACAGCTTGGGCTGCAATACCGTTACGTCCCCCATCTAGTGTAGTCATCGCAATTTTAAAGCCTTCTCCCTCTGCCCCAAGTAAGTTTTCTTTTGGTACACGGCAGTTGTCGAAAATAATTTCAGTCGTTGGTGATGAACGGATTCCTAGCTTTTTCTCTTTTTTACCAACTGAGAAACCATCAAAGCCTGCTTCAACAATAAAAGCAGATGTGCCGTTTTTCGCTTCTGGATCTGTTACAGCAAATACAATATATGTATCTGCTACACCCCCGTTGGTAATGAAAATCTTCGAACCGTTTAAAATATAATCATCGCCGTCACGTTTGGCATACGTTTTCATACCGCCTGCATCTGAGCCCGATCCTGGCTCCGTTAAACCGTATGCACCAATATGTTTACCTTGTGCCATTGGACGAAGATACTTTTGTTTCTGTTCTTCCGTTCCGAATTTATATAACGGCCACCCTGCAAGGGAAGTATGTGCTGATAATGTTACCCCTGTTGAAGCACATACACGTGAAAGTTCTTCTACAGCAATTACATAAGCAAGATAATCAAAGCCTGCACCACCATACTCTTCTGGCCAAGGAATACCTGTTAATCCTAGCTCAGCCATTTTTTCAAAAATTGTACGGTCAAACTCTTCATTTTCGTCGCGCTCCGCTGCTGTTGGTGCTACTTCGTTAATAGCAAAGTCGCGAATCATTTCACGTAATTGTTCGTGCTCTTCTGTTAATTGAAAGTTCATTGTCCATTTCCCCTTTTATATGAATGAATTTCGCTTTTACGTCATTTGATTCCGTATACCTTTGAATGCGAATGGAACTAAAATCAATTCCTCCAGTTATGAAGCTTCTACTGAATCAAATTAAATGTTTACTAATGACTAGCTTTTGGATTTCACTTGTACCTTCATAAATTTCTGTCACTTTGGCATCACGGAAATATCGCTCTACTGGATAATCCTCTGTGTAGCCATAACCACCGAAAATTTGCACAGCTTCAATAGCTGTTTGCACTGCTGTACGAGAAGCAAAAAGTTTAGCCATCGAGGCTTCTGCTCCGCAAGGTAAGCCCTTGGCGCGTAAATCAGCTGCACGATAGACAAGCAATTTTGCAGCTTCCACCGCAGTTGCCATGTCTGCAAGCTTGAAGCCAACCCCTTGTTGGGCTGAAATTGGTTTACCAAATTGAACACGTTCTTTTGCATAAGCTGTCGCTGCTTCAAGTGCTGCCTCAGCAATCCCTAAAGCTTGAGCCGCAATGCCAATACGACCAACCTCTAAATTTGCCATCGCAATTTTAAAGCCTTCTCCTTCTTTGCCTAGAAGATTTGTCGCTGGTATACGACAATTATCAAATGTCAGTTGCACTGTACGTGAGCCATGTAAGCCCATTTTGTGCTCATCCTTACCTATCACTAAGCCAGGCGTTCCCTTTTCGACAATAAACGCCGAAATTCCTTGCGTCTTGTCGGCTTGATTGGTAGAGGCAAAAACGATATAGACATCTGCTTCACCACCGTTCGTAATGAACACCTTTGATCCGTTAATAACATAGTCATCACCATCAAGCACCGCCTTAGATTGCAGTGAACCTGCATCTGATCCAGCACTCGGCTCCGTTAAACAAAATGCTCCTAAATATTCCCCTGAAGCAAGTTTAGGAACATAGCGTTGCTTCTGCTTATCGTCCCCAAAGTAAATAATTGGGTTTGTACCAACAGATGTATGCACTGATAAAATAACGCCCATCACTGCACTGACCTTAGATAACTCATTTATGGCTAGTATGTACGATGTAAAATCCATCGCAGATCCACCTAGTTCTTCTGGTGTTGTAATACCCATTAAACCAAGTTCACCCATTTGCACAAGTAGCTCTCGTGGAAACTCCCCTGCTTCCATACTGTCTACCCACGGTGCAATCTTTTCTTGCGCGAAATCTCGCACCATATCACGCATCATTATTTGTTCATCTGTAAATTGTAAATGCATCTATAATGTCACCCCTCTATGTTGTCGCATAGCATTACATTTGTGTTGAATCATCCCATCCCCATAGGATTATTCGTAAACGTAAAAGCCTCTTCCTGATTTTTTACCTAGCCAGCCTGCTGCTACGTATTTGCGTAGCAATGGACACGGTCTGTATTTACTATCCCCTAGTCCCTCATGTAAAATTTCCATGATCGACAAGCACGTATCCAGACCAATAAAGTCAGCTAATGTTAATGGTCCCATTGGATGATTCATTCCAAGCTTCATGACATCATCAATTGCTTCTTTTGATGCAACCCCTTCATATAAAGCATAAATTGCCTCATTAATCATTGGTAACAAAATTCGATTTGAAATAAAGCCTGGGAAATCATTTACTTCGACAGGTGTTTTCGCCAATTTCACGGTCATTTCTTCAGCGGCTTTGTATACCTCATCTGACGTTGCTAAACCTCTAATAATTTCGACAAGCTTCATAACCGGTACTGGATTCATAAAGTGCATACCGATTACTTGCTCAGGACGGTTCGTTACTGCTGCTATTTCAGTAATCGGTAGAGATGATGTATTCGTTGCTAAAATGGCCTGTGCCGGTGCAATCTTGTCTAATTGTTGAAAGATGGATTGCTTCACTTCCATGTTTTCAACAGCTGCCTCGATAATAATATCTACATCACTCGCATCCTGTAAATCTAGTGACATCGTAATACGAGCAAGAATTGCCGCTTTTTCATCCTCTGTTTTACGACCTTTTTCAACATCACGTGTTAAATTTTTAGAAATAACACCGTATCCACGCTCAAAAAACTCTTGCTTCATGTCATTAAGTTTGACTTCATAGCCCGCTTGCGCACAAACTTGTGCAATCCCTGAACCCATTTGACCAGCACCAATGACCATTACTTTTTGAATTCCCATCATTCATGTCCCCCTGTTTTTGGTACTTCAATCATGATTGCATCGCCTTGCCCTCCCCCAGAGCAAATGGCAGCAATGCCGGTTCCGCCGCCTCGGCGTTGTAATTCATATGCGAGTGTTAAAATAATGCGTGCTCCAGAAGCTCCTATTGGATGACCTAGCGCAACTGCGCCGCCGTTGACATTGACCTTCTCCGCATCTAGTTCCGCTAGCTGATTGCTAACAAGAGCTACTGCTGCGAATGCTTCATTAATTTCGATTAAATCAATATCTGCTATTATTTTCCCAGTTTTCTTTAGTAATTTATTGATTACTAGCCCTGGTGTTTGTGGGAAATTTTCTGGCTCAAGTGCGAGCGCCTCATGGCCGATGATAATGGCAAGAGGCTTTCTACCTTCACGTGCTGCACGTTCCTCACTCATTACTACAAGTGCACAGGCGCCATCGTTCACTCCAGGTGCATTTCCTGCTGTAATTGTGCCGTCCTTATCAAAGGCTGGCTTTAATTTAGCAAGCGCTTCCATTGATGTTCCAACTCTTGGTGCCTCATCGGTACTCACTGAGAGTGGTTCCCCTTTACGCTGTGGTATTTCCACAGGTACGATTTCCTCTGCGAAGTAGCCTTTTTCAATCGCCCCGAGTGCCCGTTCATGGCTGCGCACAGACCAGGCATCCTGTTCCTCACGGCTTAACGAGAACGTAGTCGCTGTCGCATTGCCATAACTCCCCATATGCGGTCTTGCCTGATCAAAGGCACATGTTAAACCGTCATACAACATACCATCTATCATTGTAGAATCACCCATGCGTAAACCTGTGCGTCCATTCATTAAATAGTAAGGTGCATTTGACATAGATTCCATACCGCCAGCGATAATAACTTCTTCGTCCCCTAAACGAATTAGCTGATCTGCTAACGTTACTGCACGCATTCCCGACGCACAAACCTTATTAATCGTTTCTGTTTTCACCGCTGTCGGTAAACCGGCTTTTAACGCAGCCTGTCTTGATGGTATTTGTCCCTGACCACCTTGTAAAACTGTGCCTAAAATTACTTCATCCACTTCATTTGGCGTAATATTTGCCTTCTCAAGTGCCCCTTTAACGGCTATTGCCCCTAGATCACTTGCATTGAGAGGTGCTAGTGCTCCTCCAAATTTTCCAAATGCCGTTCTTGCTCCTGCTAAAATTACCGCTCTATTCAAGTAAAACACCCCTTTTGTTTTACGTTCTCGATGAAGGAATCGATTTCGTTTCTTTTCCCAACCCCCATAGTTGACTGAACGCTCGCTCGACTCTTCTCGATGAAAAATGGGAGTCCTTAACCAACTCCCATTTCCATTTAATCTTATTCTACAAAACAATTAATTATTGTGCAATTTATATTTTTCAGATAACAAAAATATTTCTACAATAACTATATTATTTTATCGTTTAGTTGTTATTTCTCATCACTTACCATAGTATCCACAGAAGCCACCACTTCTTCTAGCACATCTTCATTAACATTTTCAGTACCCTCTTCAGTTGCCACTTCAGCAACTTTCACTTTTTCACCGAAAACCGAACGCTCTAATAATTCTGCAACGTCGAATGTACTAATTGTATCCTCTACTTCTTTAGCCTTTGTACCATCCTCAAGCATTGTTAAGCAATATGGACAACCAGAAGATATCACGGATGCATTTGTAGCCAAAGCTTGCTCAGTTCTCGCTACATTAATACGATTTCCAACATGCTCTTCCATCCACATTAATCCGCCACCGGCACCACAGCACATTGCTGTTTCACGATTGCGTTCCATTTCCACCAGCTTAACGCCTGGGATACCTCGAAGAATTTCACGCGGTGCGTCATACACATCATTATAACGACCTAAGTAGCAAGAATCGTGGAAGACGATTGTCTCATCAACTTCGTAATTCATAGCTAGTCGATTTTCTTCAATCAATTGATTTAATAACTCTGTATGGTGATAGACTTCACCCTTCCAGCCGAAATCTTGGTATTCATTTTTGAAAATATTGTATGCATGCGGGTCAATTGTAACTATTTTCTTCACATCATTTTTTTCGAACTCATCGATATTTGCAGTCGCCAGCTCTTGGAATAAAAACTCATTCCCTAGACGACGTGGTGTATCTCCTGAGTTTTTCTCTTTATTACCTAAAATTGCAAACTTCACGCCAGCTTCATTTAATAGACGGCATAAAGCTAATGCGATTTTTTGTGAACGATTATCAAACGCGCCCATTGAGCCTACCCACAATAGATACTCCATTTCTTCGCCTGATTTTTTCAATTCTTTCACTGTTGGAATATTTATAGTTGGATCAAGATCACGCCAGTTTTCTTTTTCTTTACGGTTTAGTCCCCAAGGATTACCTTGTCGTTCAATGTTTGTCATCGCGCGCTGTGCATCTGGATTTACTTTTCCTTCTGTCATTGTTAGATAACGACGTAAGTCAATAATTTTGTCGACATGCTCATTCATGACTGGACACTGGTCTTCGCAGTTACGACAAGTCGTACATGCCCAAATCTCTTCTTCGGTAATCACCTCGCCGATTAACGACGGACTATAAATATCCTCAATAATGGCACCCTCAGCACCAGCTGCCATCGCCAACTGATTGCCCTTTGTATTGGCGAAGAACTGATAAGGAACCCATGGTTTTTGTTTTGTGACCACCGCACCTGTAAATGTTAAATGATCACGAAGCTTGACGATTAAGTCCATTGGTGACAACATCTTTCCAGTTCCAGTTGCTGGACACATATTTGTACAACGACCACATTCTACACAAGAATATAAATCGAGCATTTGCTTTTGCGTAAAGTCCTGAATTCGTCCAACTCCTATCGCAGGAATATCATCTTCACTTTCTGCATTTTCACCTGCTTCTTCAAGCGCCTCAAAGTCAATTGGTGTTAATGTTCCCGTACGATCTAAACGATTCATGTACACATTAATCGGACTCACAATTAAATGGAAGTGCTTCGATTGTGGTACATAAATTAGGAATGTTAATAGGATTAATAAATGTGCCCACCACATTACATAGAAAATACCTGCTGCTACAGATGCTGGTAAAAACCCAAAGATAGCTGCGATTGCTGATGCTACAGGCTCCGTATAAGTTAAGCCTTCCC
This sequence comes from Lysinibacillus parviboronicapiens, assembly GCF_003049575.1. Classification (GTDB taxonomy): domain Bacteria; phylum Bacillota; class Bacilli; order Bacillales_A; family Planococcaceae; genus Lysinibacillus; species Lysinibacillus parviboronicapiens. Next base: position 212,485 of record NZ_PYWI01000003.1, read on the forward strand.
CATGCCAAATCAAGCCCATACCATTGGCAAATAATGTTGATACCATTAAACCGCCAATGAAAATTAATACGAGACCATTTTTCCAACCGCGTTTTAGACGCACCAGCTTTTCCACGTATCGACGATAAAATGCCCACACTACCGCTACCAAAATCATTAGCACTACTAACTCTTGGAAGAATGTGAATACACCATAGAAAACCCCTAGTGGTAAATGAGAATTTGGTGCTAATCCTTTCCAAATTAAATCAATGGCACCTAACTGTACCATCAAGAAGCCATAAAAGAACATGACATGAATTAAGCCACTTTTTGGATCCTTTAATAGCTTATTTTGACCAAATACATTGACCATTAAATAACGTATACGTTCTTGAACACTTTCATCAAACTCAACCTTTTTCCCCAGTTGTACAAACGTGTAGCGTGTTTTTAACAGATAGAAAAATAATCCTAGTGCGTAAAGCACAACCACGACTGTTAAGATAATGTTTGCAATTAGTAATGGATTCATGGTTGGTCCCCCCCTTAGCTTGTCGTAATTTCTCTCTTTGTGTTAAATTTGCTAGCTCATGCGTAAATGTACGACATTTTGTTACTATATTCATATTCTAATAAATGAGTGAGCATTCAGTCAACACAAATCAAAAATATTTCTGATAATTTTATATTCTTACACTTTATACGGAAAAAAGCCACCCTGAAATTTTCAAAGTGGCTCTTTATCTTTATTTATAATGGCGAACACAATGACTAGTCAAAATACCCCACTCCTCTATAGTTGCCCAAATAAACGGCGGAAGTACAGTTTCAGTGGGCGCCAAAGACTAGTAAATGAAGTCGAATCTCAGAGGATTGACACAAATTACCTATTTTTTAAATACTTTACCACTTCGAATATATTCAATATCTGCTACGTTTAAGCGTGCATTGACAACACGTGCAGCGGCAAATAAATAATCCGATAAGCGATTTAAATATTTTTGCACAATTGTTGGTACATCAGGAATTTCTTTCATCAGCGTTACCATTTGACGCTCTGCTCGACGGGCAACGGTACGTGCAATGTGTAATGTGGCAGCTGCTGGTGCACCCCCCGGTAAAATAAAGCGTTCTAATGGCGGCGCTTCATCCGACAATGCATCAATACGTGTTTCCAACACCTCAATCGGTTGTTCTGCAAGTTTATAATGACGCTCCTTCATGACATTTGCTAGATCACCGCCTGCATCAAAAAGTTCATGCTGAATCGTTTCTAAATCAACTAAAATATCTTTGAATAATTCACGATCAAGTTCACTTACAGCTTTACCGATAAATGAATTTAATTCATCAATTGCACCGTATGTTTCCACACGTAAGCTATCTTTGTCAACACGTCCACCTATAAGGCTCGTTTTACCTGTATCGCCCGTTTTTGTGTAAAGTTTCATTCAACTCAGCTCCTATGCTTCATTTTATAATTTCGAATTGCCTGCACTGTCGTTTCAAAAACACCTTTACCAATAATCTTTCCTACATCTGTAATCGGACCACCATATAACATTTCCGCACCCTTTTGAGTTGCGGCAATTAACAGACTATCTGTGGCAGTACCAGTGGCAATGGTATTGGTGAGCTCATCCCGAATATTTTCTGACTGTAAGGCCTTTGTTTTCGCCTCATTTGCAGTCATCATGGCTTGGAAAAACGCCTCTTCCGATAAGCACCCATTAATCACAACCCACGTGTTAATAGTACCAATATATGGTTCATCTTGTCTTTCATGCGTACGTGACACATCCACAGCCTTTCCAACACCTGCCGTTACGACGACAAATATGCCACCAAAGGGTGCTTTATATTCATTAAGTGCAACGAGCTCTGTTGAAACGGCTGTTAACATTACTACTGTACTTGTCAATGAAAAGTGTTCCCTTTGTAAAAACTCCGCGACCTCGCGCTTCACATCTTTAATGATATAGTCACCAGCAACAGACCGATTTACTAGGCAGTCATACCATCCAATACCTGGATTATGTACAGCAGAGGAGACTGTTTTTAAAGGAATATTCGATTTCAATTGAATATAATCTGTTGTTATCTTAAAATCCTCTTTTACGATAACAGCTCGTTGCTGATGCTTACTTGCAGCTGGCATCATCGTAATTTGAGGTTTCGGAATTTCAGGATGCGCGTAAGTTGCAACTCTCGCTTGATACACTTCCTCAATTTGCGAAGCAATCAATACTTCATGCGGCGCACCAATTGCACGCATACAACCATTTTCCATTAACAATAATTCATCACAATAGAGTGATGCTAAATTCATGTCATGTAATACCATAATAACCGTTAAGCCACATTCTAGTGCTTCTTTTCGTACCATATCTAGAATTTGGCGTTGATGGGCAATATCTAAGTGATTGGTCGGCTCATCTAGCAGTAAAATTTCAGCTGTTTGTGCTAAAGCCTGTGCTACAAATACACGCTGTTGCTCACCACCCGATAAAATCTCCATCGGTGTATGCTCATAACGTGTGACACCTGTTTGCGCCATCGCATATTGGACAGCTCGCTCATCTAGCTCTGACCAACTCGAAAAGAATCCTGTTTGATGAGGATAACGTCCAAGGGATACTGCTTCACGCACTGTATTCGAAAATGCATTGGCATGCAGCTGTGGCAGTACCGCCATTTTCTTCGCCAATGTACGGGCATTATATGCTTTCATATCTTTCCCGTCTAATAAAATAGTACCTGTAGTTGCGGGGAGTATCCCACTGATTACCTTCAGTAATGTCGATTTGCCACTACCATTGGGTCCTAAAATTCCGAGTATTTTGCCCTTTTCAACTGTAAAGCTCACATCTTTGACAATCGGTACGCCTTCATAACCACCCGATAAACGTTCAACGACAATCATACGCGTACCCCCTTGCTTCTTCGTTGCTTATAGAATATATACGAAAAAACAGGTGCGCCTATAAACGCAGTGATGACACCAATTGGCAATTCACGCGGCATGATAATCGTCCGTGCCACCAAATCACATATAATCAGCAAAGTTGCTCCATTAAAAAAAGATAACGGCAGTAGATGACGGTGGTCTGAACCCCAAATCATACGGGTCATATGCGGAACAACTAGTCCAACAAATCCTATCGTTCCAGAAACTGCAACCGCTGCGCCTGTTAACATTGAGCCACCTGCTAAAATTAAATATTTACTTCGTTTGACATTGACGCCTAAATGCTTCGCACGCTCTTCTCCATATAAAAGAACATTTAACTCTCTTCTTTGCGTCCATAGCATCAACGAGCCAATCACAACAAACGGTGCAATCATTTGTACGTATGGCCACCCGCGCATTGATACCGAACCAAGCAACCAACCGATAATTTGTCGTAATTCCTCACCGGTTAAAGCTATCATTAACGAAATAAGAGAACCTAAAAATGAACTAAAAATAACGCCTGTTAAAATAAGTGTTTCCATTTTCAGTGAACGGTCAACTAACCTAGCAAAGGTCATAACAGCTACCATTGTTAACACTGCACCAATCATACTAAATATCGGTAATGCGTACAGACCTACAACCGGAATGGAAATCCCAAAAAACAGTGTCATTACTGCTCCTACAGAGGCGCCAGAAGAAACACCTAATGTATAGGGGTCAGCTAAAGGATTTTTTAATAAGCCTTGGAATGCCGCACCTGCAATCGCAAGCGATGCTCCTACAAGTCCTGCTAACATGACACGTGGCATTCGAATTTTCCACAAAATATTGGCAGCCGTTTCATCTGCTGCCTTATTCCACAATACTTCTAGTGGAATATGAACTGAGCCTATCGATACGCCACACCAGATGCTAATGATTAGAAGCGTTATCGCTGTTACATAGGCAAATACTATTCTACTCACTCGAATGCCTCTGGATAGATGGCCTTAGCTAATTCTTCAAGACCATCTGCTAAACGTGGACCTTGACGACTTATCATATTTTCATCTACTTGTACAATCGCTTTATTTTTCACTGCATTAATTGTGTCAAAGCCTGCACGTTGGGGAATTTTCGTTAAAATATCAGGTACATAATTATATGTCACAACAATAACATCTGGATTTTTTGCTATGATTTGTTCAGCATCGATCTTATACCAGCCGTTCGTATCTGCCGCCGTATTACTCGGTATGAGGGAAATAATTCTTTCCGGTGGTGCTTCTAGTGTAATATCCTTGCCCGTAACGTCTGTCATTGTAAGCGGGAATGTAGCTTCCTCTCCTTGCGGAGTTGCCTGTTGCTCTGTTGCAGGATTGTCGTTTTTCGTTTCCTTGCTATTACATGCCGCAAGTAGGCCAATTGCGAGCAATGCAGACAACCCTATTTTCAAATACTTTTTCACTGTGAATCCTCCCTAATGAACCTGCTTGTGCGCATTTAATCGCTCTGTTTTCTTGATTTATCGATACTTTTCCGTATCTTATTGCCCAACTTTGAGAATTTGTCGCCCACAATCTTGTATTTTATCGAGAAACTTTGTAAAACTGAAAACACCCCTCATCACAAAAGATGAGGGGCTGTTTGCACATAAATACATACGCAAAATCCACCACCCTATCCTCGTAGGCTGTAACGTGTTGCACTATAAAGGCAGGTCTCCTGGCTCGTGCGCTAGTTGTTTTTCATGCCTTCCCGAAAAGTTTTCAGTGGCGTAAATTGAAAAAACTCGCACTTACAGTGGCGGGACCGCATCGGAATTACACCGATTTCCCTTTTCACTTTACTTAGTAAAGAACCTTTATAATATTTTAGTTGATTTCATTATACATGAAATTAGAAAGATATAACGATAAAAAAGGTGGACTCGTCTTGCATGGAGAAAGCCGCCTCAAGGACTTTGAGACGGCTCGCGATAGCTATATGATTTCCGCAAAATATTGCACAGTTTTCATTGGCGCACCAATTTTACGCAGTGCCCATGTATCCTCTAAATAGATATCTGCTAGCTTTTCATATTTACCACCAAATCTATCTGCCCATTCTACGGCTACGACACTTTCATAGACATGTGCCATGTTCTCTGCAATCCTTTTAGCGTCAAATGTTTTAGTTGCCTCATCTAGATGACTGAAGATTTGCAAGTTCTCTTCTAATTTTTCTAATTGCTCACTTACGATTTGCAGCAATGGACTAGCAGATAACGAAGCTAATCTCTCCTGCATAACTTGAACAAACAATTCATGTGCCTGAAACTTTTCCACTAAACGAATAAGCTCTAATGCTAAAATATTGGCTGTACCTTCCCAAACTGTGAGTACCTGCGCATCTCTCAAAAGGCGGGGGGTGACAAAATCTTCAATATAGCCATTTCCACCATGCAGTTCAATTGCTTCACTTGCATAATGCAGCGCTTGCTCGGCTGCTTCTTTTTTCATAATGGCAATATTTAAACGATTCATAATGATGTCTTGTTTATTGCCCTGGCCGCTTGTTACCTTATCGTACAATTGAATGACATCAAAGACAGTTGCCACCTCTACATGTAGCTTCGCTGCAAATTTTCCTAACGTATCCTGAATCATTGGATATTGTGTTAAAGGCTGTCCAAACGCATATCGATTTGTCACATAGTGCTTAGCTTCTAAATAACCGCGACGCATAATGCCAATTGAGGCAACAGCATTACATATTCTGGACAAATTAAGTGCCTCCAACATATAATAAATCCCTTTATTTGGATCACCTACAACATATGCAAACGCCCCATCAAACTCGACTTCACCAGATGGTACTGCCTTGACACCTAGCTTATCCTTTAAACGTCGAATACGTAGATGATTAATCGTACCATCCTCTTGATGCCATGGTACGGCGAATAGCGTTAAACCTTTCGATCCTTTAGGTGCGTCCTCCATTCGTGCCAATACCATCGCTACGCCGCACATCCCTGCATTCGATGCAAAATATTTCTCACCATATAGTCGAAACTGTTTGCCATCATGTACAGCTTTCACAACATTTGCCCCAACATCAGAGCCCCCTTGTCGCTCTGTTAAAAATGTCGCACCCTCATAAAGCTTCGTGTCACCCGTTGCACAAACATGTGGTAGAAAGCGCTCCCTTACTTCATCACTCGCATAATGGTCAAGTAAATATGCTGTTGCCATCGATAAAGTTACAGGGCAATAGAAACCTGGCTCCGCATGAGACAGCAAATACCCTTGTGCAAAGCTATATACATAATTGCCTTTCCTGCCTAGCTGTGGAATCTCCTTATGCACATAGCCCACTATCCCTGTGTTATATGTTTCTTCAATCGTTCTTTTATAACCGTCATTAACCCATATTTCCGATACTTCTTCACCATAAGCATTATATCTTTGTAGTCTAGGTTCGCCTGTTTTGTCGGTATGCTTTGCTCTTTCATCAATCTCACCTGCACAAAGCTCACCGAAATCAGTTAGTTCGCGCATTGCATAGTCGTGGAACTCTTCATCTAGCATCAACTCTAATACTTTTTGCAAAGTATCATTTTCTGTAAAAAAATTGGACGTCCGAGTCTCCTCTTGTTGTAAAACCTTCATCATTATCTCACCTCTTGTCCCTTAAGAGATTGCTTCAATATTTTTCCTGATGCATTTCGCGGGAGTGCTTCCACACGTTCAAAAATACGTGGAATTTTATATTTTGCTAGATGTTCTTCCAGATAAGCAATGAGTATTTCTTCTTTAATTTCTACCTTCGAGGCATAAACCGCTTTCACCGTTTCGCCCCACTGAGGATGTGGAGCACCGATAACAGCAACCTCAAAGATACCTTCGTAACCTACTAAACAATCCTCAATTTCTTTCGGGTAGATATTGACACCGCCTGATATGATAACGTCCTTCTTCCGATCAACTATCCATATATAGCCGTCCTCGTCGAAGCGAGCTAAATCTCCTGTTTTCAACCAGCCATCTATGAATGCAGCCTGTGTAGCCACCTCGTCCTTGTAATAGCCCATCATATTCCCTTCACCAAATAAAACAATTTCGCCTACTTCCCCATGTGCTACGTCTTCGCCGTTGTCGTTGATAATGCGCAACTCTGTACCTAATGGCGCTCGCTGACCGATACTTCCAGCCTTCAACACATGTTCCTTTCCGAACATTAATGAGCCACTTGGCCCAGCCTCTGTTAAGCCGTAAACACAAGTCAAGTTAGCCGTTTGGAATGCTTTTTCTATGAAACTAACTTCATGTTTTGATAACGGGGCGCCCCCATAAACCCACCATTTCATTGAAGATAAATCGGCTGTTTTCAATCTTGAAGATTGTGCAGTTAATAAATAGGCCACCGGCGCTCCAAAAAAGTGTGTTATTTTTTCCTGCTCAATGGTATCGATAAATAAATCTGGTGTAAATATTGGTGTCAGAACATTGGTTGCTCCTACAAGCACACCAGCCATTAAAAATAAATGTAGAGGGGCTGAATGTGTTAATGGCATCATCAGTAGTATGCGGCTTTCCGGCTTTACTTCCATTTCTACAGCAATCATTTGCGCCACTGTTAAAATATTGCGGTAGCTAAAGAGCACGCCTTTAGGCTTACCTGTTGTACCGGAAGTATATAAAATCGTAGATGCATCATCTTCGTTGAGCTGGCAATCAATTGTATGGGTACTTGCATTTTGGATAAGCATTTCATAGTTCAACCAACCATCCATTACTTGACCTGTTTTAATTTTGATGGATACCAAGGTAATGTTTTCAACGGATGTGAATATTGCTTCATGGGCAATTATCGCTCTAGCCTCGGCATGTTGTGCGACATATTCGACCTCAGGTAAAGTCAATTTTGCATTAACCGGTACTACAATTGCTCCAATTCGTTGAATGGCGAAATAACTGACAACAAACTCTACTACATTTGGCATGAAAATTAATACTTTATCACCTTGTCTTACGCCTTGTTCTAATAATGCATGACCGAGTCGTGTCACTTGCTCGTCTAAATCACGATATGTCACTCTGCGTCCATGACAAATAATCGCTTCATTTTTTGCATACTTTCGGGCATTCCGTGCTAACAAATTCGAACTATTCATCGTGCATCTCTCCCTTTAAAGTAGTTAATTTTTCACTAAATATGCCATGCATTTGTTGTAATTCACTTTTCATTTGCTGAAGTTCAGCTATTTTGTCATCAATCTCTTGCATTTTTTGTTCTCCATACGTAACTGTCCGTTGTAATTGCTGCATACCTGTCCGGTCAAAATCAAAAAGCAACACCATCTCCTTTATTTCTTCCAATGAAAAGCCATATCGCTTGCCCCGAAAAATTAGCTTTAATTTGGCCATTTCCTTTTTTGAAAAGGTTCGCTGATTGGTATTAGAACGACTCGGATTAAGCAAGCCAAGTTCTTCATAATAACGTATGGTGCGTGTTGAAACATGAAACTCTTTTGCCACCTCTTGTATCGTTTTCAAATCCAATCCCCCTTCACTATTACCATCAGTATATCATTGACGTTAACGTAAACTTCAACAAAATTTCCGTAATAATTAGATAAAATATTACACAAAGCAGATTAATATCACACTTCCATTGATGTGATTTCAGTCATGTAAGAGTTATGTGAGCTATCTATCCGCCACTTTGTCTGTTCTATCCGTCACTCTTGCCGTGCTATCTGCCACTTACATGCAAAAAGCCCCCGACACATTATAGTGCCGAGGGCTAAACATTAAAGTTACATTTTTTCTGGTGCCGATACACCAATTAAACGTAATGCATTTGCAATTGTTGTACGTACAGCTGTAATAAGCGCTAAACGAGCTTCTGTCAGCTCTTTGTTTGAAGCATCTAGTACTTTTTCAGCATTATAGAAGCTGTGGAATGCTGCTGCTGTTTCTTGAATATAGTTTGCGATGCGGTGTGGAGTACGGTGCTTAGCAGCATCTGCCACCACTTTCGGGAAATCGCCCACTTTTTTCAATAAATCAATTTCTTTTTCTGCCGTTAATAAGTTTAGATTGTCAGTCGAAGCGGCAAAGCCTTGTTCTCTAGCTGAACGTAAAATGGAAGAAATACGTGCATGTGCATATTGCGCATAGTACACTGGATTCTCGTTAGATTGTGATACAGCAAGGTCAAGGTCAAAGTCCATATGAGAATCGCCTGCAGTTTTCACGAAGAAGTAACGCACTGCATCCAAACCTACTTCTTCTACAAGCTCACGCATTGTTACTGCATTACCTGTACGTTTCGACATTTTAAACTTCTCACCGTTTTTATACAGTTGAACCATTTGAATAATTTCTACTTCAAGTGTCTCGCGATCATACCCTAGAGCTTGGATGGCCGCTTTCATACGTGGGATATATCCGTGATGGTCTGCTCCCCAAATATTAATTAGCTTATCGAAACCGCGCACAATCTTATCTTCATGGTATGCGATATCAGGTGTCAAGTATGTGAAAGAACCATCGTTTTTAATCAATACTCGATCTTTATCATCGCCAAACGTTGTCGAACGGAACCAAGTAGCCCCTTCTTCTTCAAAGACATGACCATTTGCTTTTAATTTATCTAATGCTACCTCAATTTTGCCGTTTTCATATAATGAAGTTTCAGAATACCATACGTCAAAGTTTACGCGGAAATTTGCAAGGTCAGTTTTTAATTTATCCAACTCTAATGCTAAACCGTGTTGACGGAAGAAAGCAAAACGTTGTTCATCAGGGTTCGCTAAAATTGTGTCGCCATGCTCATTCGCGAGTTTACCGGCGATGTCAATGATATCTTGACCGTGGTAGCCATCCTCTGGCATATTCGCATCCATACCTAAAGCTTGTTTGTAACGTGCTTCTAAAGAGTAAGCTAAGTTATTAATTTGGTTCCCGGCATCATTAATATAGTATTCACGAGATACCGCATAGCCTGCCATATCTAGTACATTACATAATGAATCCCCTACAGATGCACCACGCGCATGACCTAAGTGAAGATCACCCGTCGGATTTGCTGAAACGAATTCTACTTGCACTTTCTCGCCTGCACCAGCATTCGAACGACCATAGTCAGCCTCTTGTTCTAGTACCGCTGTTACGACACCAGCCAAGAAATCTTTACGAACTGTAATATTCATGAAACCAGGGCCTGCTATTTCGATTTTTTCAATATCTGTCCCTGCTATTTCAAGGTTTTCTAAAATTGCATCTGCAATGGCACGAGGTGGTTTTTTCGCTAATTTTGTTAATTGCATGGCAATGTTTGTTGCATAATCACCGTTCGCCTTATCCTTTGGCGTTTCTAAGTGAATATTTAATTCCGTGCCAGCTTCGACTATACCTGCTTTTTCAACAGCAAGTGCAATCGCTGCTTTAATGGCTTGCTGTACTTGTTCTACTGCGTTCATCATTGTACCTCCGTAAATGTAATGTCTAATGTATAATTGCCGACTGATTGCCCACCCATTAGTAAATCGTACTGCACATAGAAATCTCCGCTTACTGCTTGCCTTGTAAACGCCATGTTTTTCGTTCTAGTCATGAGTGGCATCGAACCGAATTCACTTTCATAATGTCCCATTTGTTGTTCAACAGTATTGAGTGGTAAACGCATTTTTACTGCTCCAGCACGCATAATAAGTGCCCGATCCTTACCTAGCTTCATCGTTGTGCGGATAGTTTTATCTTCCTGCACCTCTTCATATTTCAAATACAGATTATCTGCTTTTTCAAATAAATGCCCATCCAACCACATTTCGTATGTTTCGGACTCGCCATCAATCGGACGAATCGTAGAAATGAGCTTAATGTTCACCTGCGATTTTGCTTCGTTCACCATCATGGACGCTCCCTTTTATTCTTTTTACTATAACCTTTTTATTATATATTAGGAATGACGCAAAATACAACACACAAGTGCTTTGAAGTCTGATAAATCAGCGTTTATGATATTGTTCTCTGTTACCTCAACGATGCAAAATAAGGCATATTAAAGCATGATTTTGGGGCCAATTGGGGCTAGATTGGGGCTAATAAAATACGGCGAGCGTGTGTACAGGAATAGGTGAGTATGAAAGATTGGAGCTTAATTGATTCAATTTTTTATTTGGTGATTGACAGGTGATAAATAAAAACACAAAAAGTAACGTTTAGAGTTAGTGCTCTATCCGTTACTTTTTAATTTACACACCTCTATTCTTTATTAAGCAACTAATTAACTCCTTCATACTCATCAAAGGACAACTTACAGGTGACATTATTAAACGCTTTACCTGTTCTTCCATTAAGTAAATCTCTGTAATTTCTTCTCTATAATAACCAAAATGCTCTTTCGATTTTTGGGTCCTTTTTAATGCATTTTCTACACTCATTATTACCCAATCTTGTTCATCACATGTCTCCAACAAATAATATCCGCGCTCATTATCTACATATTTAAAAAGTCTATTTCCCTTATAGTTAATATTTCGTACCCATACTTTCTCTTGGCGGTCTATTAAAGCCACATTTTTTTATGATTAGCTTTAATGAACAAACTATTTTCGAGTGCTTTAGGATCATAATGTTCTAAAAAAGCAAAACACCCTGACCACACAGTATCGTCCATTTGAGGCTCTACTCGTTTTATACCAACAGGTAAGATACAGGAACAAGTATCAATATCCGTTACGTCTATAAAAATAAAAGAAAAGCAGTGATAATAAGCAATTGAACCATATTCCTTTTGGGAAGAATTGTATGGCTTTGTATTAAATCCTCTATTTTCAAATCTAATTACACTAGCAAAATCAGCTTGTGAATCATACCACATAACAGACCACCAACTTTAATATTTTCAAATGTTACTACATCTATATATTTTACTCTTACCTTATCTAAAAACTAAATATCAGTTTACTTGTACATTGATAGATTTCCCTCTTTTATACAAAGCTCTGATTTATTTTCAATCACTATCTCAAATAGTTCCTGAGCGTGAATATTAACGGTATTTACTTCATCTGCCATTCTTGTAAACAGTGGATAGAATGCCATATCAATTAAACGTAATGATCTTTTATTTCATTGATTGCACAATACGCCATTCCTCGGTCTTTGTCCCAACCTTTATGAACAATCTCATCAATTCTATCCATTAAATGTGCTACTGCCTGTTGTACAACCTCTAATTGAATCATCTGTGTAGATAAACTATAAGTATTGTTGCTATTTTCTAGTACTACTTTTTCTAATATGTGTTGTGTTTGTTGTTGCATGTTCATCATTTCCCTTCTATATATGTTTATTTGTTTGCTACCGCATTTAAAAGTAATTGTTTATTGTGGTCAGACATGACGCACCATTCTTTAACAGTAACCTTCATGTGTCCTCACTTCCTTTCAATTAAAATACTATTGTTGGTCCATCTCGTTCAGTTAACCAGTTATAGAAAGGCACTGTGCGCTCACGTGAAGATTCTTTCTTCATATATGAGGTGTTTGTTGTTGGATGCTTATCTCTCCGTTGTAATGCCTTTTTATGAGCCCCTACGAATATGGCACGTAATGTTCTAGTGACCGTTAGCACACCTTCTTTAATGTCATTAGCTATTTTAAAGATGATGTTCTTGGCCAATATAAATTCATGAATGTTACTTACATTAGATGCCATTACCACTTTATACAGCTCTTCTTTAAAGCTGTCTGGAAGAGGTAACGAATGCATAAAATCATAAAGCATTTGCTGATATTCATTCATAAACTCTTTGCATACTTCTCTATCAGCATGAGCCCGTTTATAGACTTCTTTTAATAGAGCAACATCACTTTGTATCGTCTCTTGCACAAAAGGTTTGTCAGAGCTTCCACATGCTTCTAATTGATACGGCAAAATAATATAGATGTTTGCATCACGGCCTCCCTTTACCTTCGTAGTTGTTTGTTTCTTAATGATTCCTAGCAATTCCAATTTTGAAATAGCACGGTAAACTGTCTTTGTGCTGACCTCCAATGCTGCAGCAATCGTTGAAGCTTTTAAATGACAAGCTCTTGGATACTCCAATGAATGACTAGCAAGTTTGAAAACAATGGCACGCTCTGATTCAGTCAAATCATAATAGTGCGCTGCTATATGATCCTCCACATTCTTATCCATATCTGCTATTGATTCAAATCTTGTGTATGCTGCTAAGTATTCAAAGGCCACCGTTTTCACCTCACTTTCCTGTATCAACTGATTAGTTCATTTGCTGATTAATATTTGATGATAAACAAGTCTTCTCTAACAAATTAACTCCACAAGGTTAATATATCATCCCAAAAAGTTAATGTAAATTTACATTTTAACCTTTCAAGGTTACTTTTTAATATTTTGGGAAACAATTTAACTTCAAAAGTGCTATAATCAAACTAAAAAAGAGGTCTTCTAATGGTTATAAAATCAAATTTAAGAATTTTAATGGCTGAACATCGTATTGATGGAATATCAGCATTAATGGAGAAGTCGGGACTTAGTAGAAATGCTATTAATCGGTTGTATAAAGGAACTGATGAGGAAATGAAATCGACAAATTTAAAAACCTTAATAACGCTATGCGAAGTCTTTGAATGTAAACTATCTGATTTATTAGAGTTTACTCCAGAGCCAAAAAAGTAAATTTAACACAGCAAAAAACTGCTACTCATTACGAGGCTGTTTTTCTTTTGGCCATAATAAAAAGCAACCACATTTCTGCAGCTGCTTAAATATATATATTAATTATTAAGAGCATGTTTTAAAAGATTAAAAGAATAAATGATTAAGTTCCAAATTTCATCGTTTAAGACTTACTCCCCTAATGGATTTCAACATTTTAGCGGTAGGACATTGCGGTGGGACATCCACCAAAAGATTCTATTATGTTCCCCGCACAGTGTATAATCTTTATAAATTCAATTTATAATACTATCAAACGGAAAATCATGTTTAATATGTGTATTTACTTTTCTTACTTAAAGTAAATACACAGTTATATTTTTTATTGATTAAGAAGAAAATTAATCACTTTTAGTTTTTAAAATATAATGTAAGAATTTTTACTATAAAACACTGTCGCCCCACTTTTCTTGTGCTTTCTTGAATAATATTTCAATTTGTTCTTTATTATTTTTAATTAAATCAGCATTCTCATTATCAACAACACTTAAATCTCTTTTAATCATTATAGAGTACACTTGGTCATTCTCGTCCTTTATTTGAACACCATATGTATTTTCTCCAAAGAATGATGGCCATATGATTAGTGCAATTTTATTGTCATCTGTTGCAACACCTAAATTTCCTACAAACGATAAATAATTTGGGAATTTCACATTATACAAATAGGAACTTTCTGATAGTACGTAACTTCTATTTGGTACAAATTCGTTTAACCCTTCTTTATAAGCAGTATATTTATTTTTCATCCATCCATACCAAAATAGATTATATAAAATAAAAACAGGGAAAAATACAGTTGCCAAAATTATAATAATTCTTTTCTTATTTTTTTTCATATTTAAATTATTCTCTTTCCTCTTTTTTTTATTTCTTCATCCTGAGTAACTAAAATAATTGTCTTACCACTATCATTCATACCTTTTAGAATACTCATTACTACATCTGCATTATCTTTATTTAGTGGTCAGCTTCTAGCTCTCTTTTACTCCAAAATTTCCTTTCAAGATAACGTTTTTGGCTCTCAAATAATTCCTTATTAGAATATTTTAAACGTTCTTCATCTGTTGTATCTCTTCCTAAATGCATTACTGTTTGAATAAACTTTATCTCATCAAATGTTAGTTGATACATATAATTTCCTAATTGTTGAATAGCTTCAACACTGTTACTGATCTGTCTATTACAAGCAAGTCGATATATTGTTTTTGTGACGTTAATATAGTGAGCAAAATTCATTTATATTCCTTGATTTCCACTTACAATTATTATATATCAATTTCTAACAAATAAAAAACACCAACCGAAGTAAGTGTTTTTCATAAAGCCTATTTATTGTTCCCCCATCACTGAGTGGTCTTTTTATGGATTACTCAATCATAGCTCCTGTTGAAGGACATTTACTCACTAATTCAAACGATTTACTACTCTACTTACCTAACTCAACCTTCACTGACAAAGCTATATCTACTGGAGGAGTTTCTTCTTGAACTACACATGAAATTAAGTAAGCCCCTTCTGGTAAATCATTAAATACCTGTTCAAAACTTTCATTCTCCTTCAAGAGACCAGCTGCAACCTGTCTTTTATCATCCGCATTTCGAATACTATACCGAAAGCTTTTAGTGCCAGTATTCAATAAATATATCTTAACCTTCAAATCTCCGTGAATTGTAAAATATGATTTACTTTCACCAAGAGAAGACACTATTTGTTCATCAATCATACGTTCATGAGTAACTTCAATTCGCTCTTCCTTTAACTCTTTCTCTTTCTTCTTTTGAGTAGTATCCAACGCAACTGGTTCATTTTTGATTACTTTTGACTCTCCATTGGAAGATGGTTCTTCTGTTTGAGATGAATACATACTACATCCTGATAAAATAATACAAATAGAACATATATGTGCTAATTTATATATTTTCATAATTCTCTCCTATGCAATACTTATTTTATTTCAAATTAATTATAGCAAAAAAATTAACAATTTTTTCTTATTCTGTATACTTGCTTCGTTAGTTGAATAAATACTACCAATAAAACACCCGAGTCTTAAGTCACTCAAAATGAGTGATTTATTAATTTGTAACTAAAAAAGACCAGGCTCAAAAATTTGAGTACCTGGACTTTTGATAGTTCATATGATTATTAATATATAATAATTAATAGTCTAGTTTAATGATCTGACAGCGAAATCAAATGCTCCTGGACCACCATTAGATGAAATAATTGAGATCTTATATTCACCAACAGGGATAGAATCTAGATCAGCCCATGCAGTATAAGTTTTAGATTCACCAGGTTTTAAAGTACCAGAATTCCAAATACTACCGCCAGGAGTGTAAATTTTCCAAGTAAAATTATTTGAACCTCTATTTGCAATGTTATATCTTATGTCATACTTACTTGTACCAACTTGGAATGAATTTTTAAATTCTCCATTTACTAATGGCTGGTTAATGTAGCTTGCCATTCCTGATCTTACCCATTTCCAAGAATCACTACCAAAATACTCTTCGTGATTCGAATCAATAGTACTCTCTTCATTTTCCTGAATGTTTGTGTTAATTGTTTCTTTTTCATCTGCCATTGCAGATGCCATACTAGTTCCTGCTAAAGCTAAAGTTAATGCAGATACTGCTGCCAATTTTGTAAATTTCATAAGATGTCACTCCAAATTTTATATTTTTAAGTATTTTAATTTACGTAAATAATATGTGAAATTTATAATCTAGATGTCTTACCCTCGAGTTAATTTAATCCTATCATTACCAATACATCCAATTCAATGGAAATTGAACGCCAATTTTTGGCGGTGTTATTCTAATTCACGCCAGTTCCCGCCATGTACAACGCCATTTTTTGGCGCGATATTTTCTTTTTTATAGTTCAAAAGATTTGTTTTTTTGTATTTGTCACAGAATGTTTGACATTTGTATTTTAACTATCTCTTTTTATTTATTATTTGTGAATATCACTTTCACAAATCTGTCATTTTTATACTGTTATTAATCATATAAGCGATCATTTGTCATTGTACGATTCTTTAAATCCTTCAAATGTGAAGCCTGAATAACACCCTCTTTAACAGCTTGTGCAATAAAGTTTTCTGTTTCAGTTTTCATAGCTGGTGTACCTGGATTCCAATTTGTCACTTTAACTTCCTCCTTTTTGTCTTCCGCACACAATAAAAAGCACCTACCCAAAGGTAAGTGTCTATATAAACAGTTTATTCAATTGCTACATTGCTCTCTTTTTATTCTTCTTCAGTTGTTGCACCGATGTCAGCTTAACTTTTGGTGCTGGCCCTTCAATATCATTAGAGATTTCTTTCGAACGTTGCTCTGCGGCTTCTGTATCTGCATCATAGTATGCCTCGATAAATTTAAGATACTTTTTCACTCCCCCCCCGTAGTAACTCATAATCAACCTTCTCTCGCTCTTTTAATCACTTCTATAGCTTGTTTGGGTATAAACATCCAAGATGAAGAAAAGCGCTCGTACGCCCTCTCTAAAATTTCTATTTGTCGCTTCCTGTTCTCTTTCTCTGCTAATCATTAAAGCGAGTCGTTTGGTCCTTTAATTACACCTGGTACTGTTCCGCTGATTGTTTTAAATACTTGGTCACTCGTTTGATGTCGCATCCTTCCACTAGTGAAAAGACCACTCATAAATAGAGTTATGGCTAATTTCAAATAGAGAGCAATATACTTCTTACTATTCTAAGTTAATTGCACCACTTTCCACTAAACTCTCAATATCCTCAGGTTTAAACCGTTTTAAATCATATGTTGTTAATACATTACCTATTTTGTATTGATCACCATTGTGTCGAAGATCTCGATTTACATTAGATTTATCTCTGTAAAGTGTCTGTATAACTCTGTGAGGAAGGAAGCCCAATACAATAGCTGTTATTCTAACAAATCGAATGGTAGCAGTTGTTGCCGTTGGTGAACCAATATTATCCTTAAAGATAAACTCCCAAAAAACTCCGTTTATGGTGGCTCGATCGGTTATCTCGCTGATATTGCAACAGATGTAACAGTCTAACCTAAACCTGTTATCGAAATCTACATACCAACAATATAAAAAGTAGCACTTCAAATGCATGCTTCAAATGGAGCTTCTCTTTCGATACAGTTTTTCTAACATTAAACTACTATATTGTATTGACAGATATTTCCGCAAACACTACAGTTGTACTATTTTTTCAGAACTTTCAAATTACTAATAGAAATGAGGATTGCTATATGTTAACACTTGAGAAAATTCAAGCTGCCAAAATAAAACTTGCACCTTATATTTATGAAACACCTGTTATCCGTCTATATGGACTCGACGATATTTTAGGTTGCAACGTATTTATAAAAGCAGAGAATATGCAAAAAACTAACTCATTCAAATTACGTGGTGCTCTCAATAAAATGCTTTCGATGCCAATTGAACAATTACAAAATGGCGTTATTGCCGCTTCCTCTGGTAATCATGGTAAAGGTGTTGCCTACGCAGCAAAGTTACTAAACATTCAAGCAACAATCGTCTTACCAGATACTGCACCAATCGTTAAAGTGGAGGGTATACGTGCACTTGGCGCAAATGTTGTGTTATGTAAGCTTGCCGAAAGACATGCAGTGACTGAAAGACTAAGCGTAGCACACAATTATGCCATCATTCACCCTTATGATGATTATCATATTATGGCAGGTCAAGGAACGGTAGGTTTAGAAATCTTAGAGCAATTGCCACACGTCGATACGATTGTTGTTCCAATGGGCGGCGGCGGACTGATTAGTGGTGTAGCGACCGCTATAAAATCTTTAGCACCTCACGTCAAAGTAATCGGGGCAGAACCCGCTGTCGTTTCACGTTATGCAAAAAGCCTAAAAGCCGGCGAGAGATTACTTGTAGAAGAACAAAAATCTTTAGCAGACGCTCTGCTAACTTTACAACCTGGTGAGCGCAATTTCCCTATTGTGCAAAAACTTGTTGATAGAGTTGTGAGCGTAGAGGAAGATTTTCTTTATAGTGGCATGAAGATTTACTACTAGACGGCAAACAGCTTGCCGAACCTTCCTCCTCAATAGGTATTGGGGCTGCACTTCAAGGGATTGTACCAATCAAAAAAAATGATAATGTGTGCTTTCTTATTTCAGGTGGCAATGTCGGATTAAATCAATTACAAACTTTGTAGGAGGTAATTACATGAAGCGAGTATATTTAGATAAAGAACCTTTGGGGCATTATACGCCAGGTATGATTAGTAACGGCCATTTGTATATATCTGGGCAAACTTCAGCTGATCCGGTTACAGGCAAGCCTGCTAAAGGTGGTATTCAAGGCGAAACATTAATGGCACTCCAAAAAATGGAGGCTGTGCTCCAAGCAAGTGAACTTACAAAGGAAGCTGTTGTGATGTGCAGAGTCTATATTACCTCTTCCGAGTTATGGGGAGAAGTGAACGAAGCCTATGCTAAATTTTTTGGTGAGCATAAACCTGCACGTGCAATTATTCCTATTAAAGAACTAAATCACGGTTGCTTAATTGAATTAGAGGCTGTGGCAGAACTATAAATAAAATAAAAAAGGGTATTCCATAAATGGAATACCCTTTTTTATTGCTTACGATTATTGCTTAGCTTCATCGCACATATGGTTATTAACCTACTTACTTTTCCCTATCAGATAGCTTTTCTGCGAGCAACTTCGATGCTGTCATTGCGACTGACAGCTTTACTTTTATTGCACAAATGTAGCCGTAACTTTGTACCTTATTTTACCCAACCCAGTATCATTTCTCTAAGTAATTTTGAAGCTGTGTTCGCTGTCATTTCAGATGAATCATAGATTGGAGCCACTTCAACTAGGTCAAAGCCAACTACATTTACACCACTCGCTGCAATGGCGTGTATTGACGCTAGTAATTCTTTTGATGTAATTCCTCCACAATCTACTGTGCCCGTACCTGGCGCATGTGCTGGATCTAACACATCTATATCAATTGTAACGTATACATTACGTCCTGCTAGTGTTGGTAATACTTCTTTTAACGGCTCTAGCACTTCAAATTTTGAAATATGCATGCCGTTTTCTTGTGCCCATTCAAATTCTTCCTTCATGCCTGAACGAATACCAAACGAATACACATTTTTTGGTCCGATATGCTCTGCAATTTTACGAATTGGCGTTGAGTGAGAAAGTGGTTCCCCTTCATATTCAACACGTAAATCTGTATGTGCATCAAAGTGAATGATTGCTAAATCTTCGTATTTTGCAGAGACTGCCTTCATCACCGGCCATGATACTAAATGCTCGCCACCCATGCCGACAGGAATTTTGCCATCTTCTAAAAGTTTTACAATGAATTTTTCAATTTCATCTAGTGAACGTTGTGCATTCCCAAACGGTAGTGGAATATCCCCTGCATCAAAATACTTTACTTCATCCAATTCCCGCTCTAAATATGGGCTGTATTCTTCAAGTCCAATAGATACTTCGCGAATACGTTGTGGACCAAAACGAGAGCCTGGGCGATAACTAACTGTCCAATCCATTGGCATGCCATAAATGACTGCCTGCGCATCCTCATATGTCGGATGACTTTTTATAAAAACATTTCCAGAATAAGCTTCATCAAATCTCATTTCTAGCCCTCCATTAATATCTGAACTTAACCGTTAAAAATACATTACAATCGTCATTTCACTTATGGACTTACAGGTTTGTAATGAAACCTCAATACCCGCATCCTCGTATACTTTATTGGAACGACTAGCAAAATTCGCGTAAAATCTACAAAGTGTGATGCTTATGTCGAATGCTATCATTTCAAACAGTACAAAAAAAGTATAGATGTTTTTGAATAAAGTGCAATAGTTTTTGCTTAGAATTTCGATTAAATAAGAATGTTCAGACACATACTAAAGCTAAGTTGTGAGAAAACGAGGTGAAGTCAGATGAAAAGAAAAAGTTATCAACGTAAGCAAAAGCGTGTGAAACGTACACGCAAAGCATTTACACTTTTTGTCGCCTTTGCATCTGCAATTGTAGTAGCATTCATAGCGTTACGCGTCTATGTGCAAGTAGCTGGTGCACCACCATTAACCGTACCAAAAGCTTCTATCTTTTTAGACGAAAACGACAACCAGATTGGGGATCACTTTACAAACGAGCGCCGCTATTGGGTTGACCTTGACGAGATGTCACCCTATTTAGTGAAAGCAGCAGTTGCCGTCGAAGATAAAGATTTTTATAAGCATAACGGCTTTGATTTCTCTCGTATTGCGGGCGCGATTTTAGTTGATATTAAAGCAGGAAGTAAAGTTCAGGGTGCTAGTACAATTACCCAACAATACGCTCGAAACCTGTATTTATCCCATGAAAAATCATGGACACGGAAAGCAAATGAGGCAATTTACGCTTATAGATTAGAAGTTTTTTATGACAAGAATGAAATTTTAGAGGGCTATTTAAATACAGTGTACTATGGGCATGGCATGTACGGGGTCGAAGCAGCCAGTAGGTATTACTATGGGAAGTCTGCTAGTGATTTGACACTTGCTGAAGCCTCTATGTTAGCTGGCGTACCAAAAGGACCTAGTATTTACTCACCAATCGCTAACCTTGATAAGGCGACCAATCGCCAACATGTTATTTTAAAACTGATGGCCGATCAGGGTGCCATTACACAAGCCGAAAAGACTCGTGCTGAAGAAGAGCAGCTAGTCTTAAAAAATGATATGTGGGTGGCTTCTAAGTCAGTCGCTCCCTATTTCCTAGACGTTGCTTGGCAAGAAGCTAGTGAAATCCTGAAAACAAAAAATCTAGACATCAGTGAAGGTGGCTGGACAATTCAAACTACACTTAACCAAGGTCACCAAAAGGCGGCTGAAGAAGCAGTGGCAAGCAATATGCCTGCTAACGACCTACAAGCCGCATTCGTCAGTATGGAATCTAAAACAGGAGCTGTCACAGCGCTTGTTGGTGGTCGGGATTATGCAACAAGTTCCTTTAACCGGGTCACTCAAGCAAAAAGGCAGCCAGGCTCAACCATTAAACCGATTTTATATGCGGCTGCTCTGGAAAATGGCTATACGCCACTGACTTTCTTAGATGTTGGACAAACAACCTTCACCTATGATAATGGCCGTGCAACCTATGCACCCAAAAACGTGAACGGTGAATTTGCAGAACATGATATGACCATGGCACAAGCCATAGCGATTTCCGATAACATTTATGCGGTGAAAACGCTAGAAGATATTGGCTTCAAGAACTTCCATGATATGGCGAACCGCTTTAGTGTAAATATTGGTGCTAAGGACAACTTATCGCTTGCTCTTGGAACAGTTGAAACAACGCTCTATGAAATGACAAATGCTTATAATATTCTAGCGTCTCAAGGTCAAAAAACTTTACCAACAACCATTATTTCCATTAAAAATGCTAATGGTGATGTTATCTACGAAAATAAAGAAGTCGAGAAAAAAGCAGAAACAGTGATTTCCAAAGAGGATGCCTATGTGCTAACAGAAATGATGACAGGCATTTTCGATCCAGTCTTTAGTGATTATTCACCAGCGACAGGGATTGCCATTCGCTCTCGTATGACTCATACGTATGCAGCAAAATCAGGCTCTACCAATAGTGACCAATGGCTGATCGGGTATACACCAAGTTTAACTGCCGGCGTCTGGAACGGCTATGATCAGGGCAAAAACCTATCTGCCAAAGAAGACATGGCTGCAACAAAGCAAATTTGGATAGACTTTATGGAAAATGTCAATAAAGGGACAAAAAATGTAGATTTTACAAAACCAAAAGATGTTAAAGGAGTCGTCATCGATATTGAAACAGGGAAACTGGCAACAGACGCCTGTCCTAAGCAGCGTCTCGTTTATCTAAATACCCAAGATGTTCCGACAGAAAAATGCACGAACTTTGATATTCTTGATAGCAATACATGGGGAGAATTTTGGAATATGCTACCGTTCTCCATTTTTAAAGGGGAAGGATAAAAGTACCCAACAATGTGGAACTTTTACGAATAACATGCGTTATAATCAGTGAAGCTCTCGACAAAGATACCAATATAAAAAACTGTAATCGGAAGAGCGATCTTCAGCCTTCACCGATTATTAGTTGAACTAATCAGTACTGATGTTAAACATCCTGTTGCTGCCGAAGTGGTGACATTAGTACTGGACATAAAAAAAGCTTTCTCTTCCCCGGAGACGTGTCCGTGGGAACAGAAAGCTTTTTTTTGTTTTATGGTCAGCGGAAAGGATGAGAATCATGGGGCATTCGGCTTGGGTTGTACAAATGCCGCATAGCGCTCATCACTATTCGCGAGACCAAGTGTCCTAGCTTACTAAAATGTAAGCTCTGCATCAAGTGTACTTTTTTTCATAACTACTTTCAACCTTATATCGAAAGCGATTGCAAAATGTCACAGATTGTTCAATCATTGCATGTTGTTTATACAAATAAGTCTTGACGTAATTGCTCCTCACTACGTACCCAAAGCTCTGGATTAAGCTCTTCAAGGAAAGAAGCAAGTATTTTTTTAGAAGGTGTATCCATATGCTCTACAATAATATGACGCTTCATTGATTTATCCATTTTGTTTACATGGTCAGCTAAAATTTTATAACCACGACGTTTTTCTCGGTTTACTACCATTTCACAGGCTGTCACTCCAGCATAGTAAGGTCCATCCGCTTTATGATCAATCGTCACCCAAACTAACCAGTACGGCTTTCCGCCCTCAGAATCAGCACGATTTGTCGTAAATTTAATACCTCGTTCTACATCACTGCGTGCATGCATAGCACCAATTTCGACTGACGCTCTACCCTCTTCTATATCAATAATGACTGGTGACACGTTTTCGAGTGAAAGCGATCCGACACCAAAGCCTTTATGGCCATCCGTTGGGTCATTTTTTATAATCGTAAAACCCATTTTTTGTTTTGGTTTTTCTTCATTTGCCATACTTTAATTTCCTCCATTCTGCTATTATAAAGTAAAGCATATTTGCGCACTTTCATGACTGTTGTCACGCCATCTGACTTATGCCAGAGAACCGTGAATACAGCGAACTTTGATTTGTCACGCGAATGCCTAAACACGAAGCAAGAAGTTTATAATTTCTTATAAACTAACTATACAACATAATTCATTAAAGGAGGCAATATTATGCCATACGTAACAGTGAAAATGATTGAAGGCCGTACAGAGGAACAAAAGCGTGCACTAGTAAAGGAAGTAACAGAAGCCGTTTCACGCACCGTAAACGCTCCTGTTGAAAACGTAACAGTTTTCATCGAAGAAATGTCTAAAAACCATTACGGTGTTGCAGGCGTTCGCTTTAGCGATAAATAATAAAGTATACGGGTAGAGCAACTTAACGCTCTATCCTTTTTTTCACAATCCGGCGAGATGGAAGCAGCGTAAAGTTAAGATTTATCAGTGCCTTTCTTGATTTTATCTACACTATCCAGCGTTCTATCACCGGTATTTACTCTTGCTTCTATTAAACACTAGGAGGTGACAAAGCACATGAAAAAACTAAAATTGACCTTATTGATTTGTATGTTGCTTATTGGCTTTTTACTTATTTTTATTAATCCTATTCAAAATGCTATTATTGCTCATTTGAGTGACCAATTAAATACAACCGATTACAGCCCTGACGATATTGAAGAAAACAAAAATGCAGCTGCAGATTTTGAATTCGCTGCGGTACAATCTCTATCCATTGGTGAGGTATTAAAGGCTCAAACGAAGTTAGATAAAATGCCTGTCATTGGTAGCATTGCTGTACCAAGTGTTGGTATGCAACTACCTATCGTCAAAGGTGTTGGTAATGTCTCACTTGCTGTCGGGGCAGGAACTATGAAGCCTCATCAAAAGCTCGGAAAAGGGAACTATGCGTTAGCAGGCCACTACTTTGAAGAAAAGGACATTTTATTTAGCCCATTGTACAATGCTAAAGTAGGCGATACGATTTTTTTATCAGATTTAACGAATATCTATGAATATAAATTAGCGACAAAAGAAATCATCTCGGCTACAGATATTTTCGTTATCGATGATATTCCTGATAAAACTATTTTGACGCTCATTACATGTGCTGATAATGGTACGAAACGACTTGCAGTTAAAGCCGACTTTATAGAGCAATATCCTTTCGACGACGCATCGTCAAAACTATCAGAGACATTCTAATGACAATAATCTGAATGTGAATGACAACACCTATATAAAAAACCCCAAGACTGACCCCTAAAAGTTAGATACGGTTATTTCATTAGGCAGCTTAGGTAAAATGAATTCGGTATTGCACTGGACTCATTTTTAATTTTGCCTTAATCCGTTTCGTATTATAGTAATTGATATATTTTTCTAATGCTATTTTAAAATGCTCTTTACTTTCAAATTCCTTCATGTAAAGGAATTCAGATTTCATTATTCCAAAGAAATTTTCCATAACAGCGTTGTCGTAACAGTTTCCTTTACGAGACATACTTTGAACAATCCCTCTTGATTCTAAGACGCGACGATATTTCTTCATTTGATAGTGCCAGCCTTGATTGGAATGCATAAGTAGCTGGTGGTGCTCAGGTAAACGTTCCAACGCTTTGTCCAACATGTCTGAAACAAGTGAATAGGTTGGTCTAGAGCCAATTGTATCCGTGATAATTTCTCCATTAAATAAATATAGCTTTTCTCCGAATGATTTAAACTCTGTGATATCCGTTACCCATTTTTCATGAGGTGCCTCAGTCGTAAAATGACGGTCTAAAATGTTTGGCGCAATTTTGCCAACTTTTCCTTTAAGATTTATATTTTTTCATACGTACAACACACTTTAAACTCAGTTCTTTCATGATTCGTTGCACTTTTTTATGATTTACTTTTTGCCCATGATTCACTAGCTCGTCACGAATACGACGATAGCCATAACGCCCTTCATGTTCTTCATAAATCGCCTTTATTTCTGCTTTTAAATCGGCATCTGGATCTGGTTGATTCATACGTTGTACTAAATCATAGTACGTACTTCGTGGAATCCCAGCGACTTTTACGTGCTTTCACCGAATATTTATGCCTTAACGCATAGACTACTTGTGCTTTGTCCTGTTTGGTGATTTTTCCTTGTTTTGAACTAAGGCATTCAACTTTTTTAAATACTCATTTTCCATTTCTAGTTGTTTAATACGTGCTTCAAGTGCTTCGGTAGAACCTTCAATTGGTGCTTGTTTCGATTGTTTATTGAATTCTTTTTTCATGGATGGACGCCCCTTTTTCTTTGATTGAAGGGCACCTAATCCTTGTGTTTCATATTGCTTTCTCCAAACACTAATTGTTGAAGGGGCAGGTATCTTAAAAATCGCTGCCGTTTCGATTAAGGACGTACCATTTTCAATCATAAAATTTAGTACACCCATTTTAAACTTTAGTGTGTAATTTGTATATGGCTGAATAAAAGCTTCAACACCATTGTATTCATATTGTTTAACCCATTTAAAAATTGCCTTTTTATCAGCCTCCAAAGATTTAGCTATTTTATTAGCACTTTCATTTCCATTTAAGTAACGCTCAACTGCCATAGAAAAACTGCACCTCCAATTGTTAGATGGTCTAACAATTGGGGCGCAGCTCACTTCAGACTATAAAATCTTGGGGTTTTCTTATGCAAAATTATTTCATTCCAGCAGTGCGACGACGCAAGAAGTACACTGCACCTAAAACAAGAAGTAAACCAATTAGTGTAAGCACTTTTTGATCTGCTCCATCTGTTTGTGGAAGCTTGCCTTTCGTGTTTAATTGCGCTTCCAATTGTTTAGCTGTCGCTTTGATCTTGTCAATATCAAGAGACTGCGCTACTACTGCCTGATCCTCTTTAGATAAATTATTAAATTTATTGAGGAAATCCTTATACTCATCTAACGTGTCTTTAGTTGCCGTAGAAGGATTATATGGCGGTAAGTTTTTCCCTTGGTCAATGATATCTTGTACGGATGGTTTAGACGTTTGTGGTTTTCCAGGTGTCACTTGCTTTTCTGGATCAACAGATTCTTCCGGATTTGTTGATGGATTTTCTGGATTCACTGGCTTCTCCGGTTCCGGTGTTGGATTTTCTGGATTCACCGGCTTCTCTGGATCTGGTGTTGGCTTATTTGGATCCACTGGCTTTTCTGGATCTGGTGTTGGCTTACTTGGATCCACTGGCTTTTCCGGATCTGGCGTTGGCTTACTTGGATCTACTGGCTTTTCTGGATCTGGTGTTGGCTTACTTGGATCCACTGGCTTTTCTGGATCTGGTGTCCAACCACCACCTCCACCTGTTGATGTAGGTTTTACTAGTGCTGAACATGTACCTTTTACTGTAAACGAGCCAATTAAACGACTTCCCTCATATACACGATACGTACCTTGTTTAATAGTTTTGTTTGGTAAGACAATTGTTCCTGCTACACTAGTTGTTAGAATTTCATTGTTGTTTGCATCTTTAACACTGTTATTAGCTGCATCTTTTATTGTTATCTTTGCATTCACAAGTGGTGTTCCAAATTCCGTTTGTACGGTTAATGTAAAAGATGGGCATGTAGGTGCTGCTACTATTTCTGCCTCACAATTTACTGAATACTGAACTGTTATTTGGCCAATGAATAATTCACCTTGATATACATTGTACTCACCAGAAGGAATGTCTGTAGAAGGTATATTAATTTGACCTAATTCATTTGTCGTTTTGTTAGTTACAATAGTTGCTCCTGTTGTATCTTTAATCGATATATTGTTAACGTTAGCGCGGACATGACCATTTTCATCTTTCACCGTTAATGTAAACTGTGGACATGCTGGCACTGGTTGCACTGTTGCTTCACAATCTGTAGTTACTGTAAACCCTCCAACTATTTTTGCACCATCATAGACCACATATTTTCCTGGTTCCAGATTTGTAATTTTCACTTTCCCCTCTTGATCAGTAGGGTTAATAGTTTGTGTAATGTTAGTATTTGTATCTACATTTTTAATTGTAACTGTCACACCTTCACGTGGTTTACCATCTACATCATTCACAGTTAATGTAAACACAGGGCAAGTAGGTGCTTGTTTTACTTCTGTTTCACAACCATTTTTATAACTAACTACTACTTCGCTAAGGAATTGTTTGCCTTCATAAAGATCGTACTTTCCTGATGGCGTATTTGGCAGAACTTTGAATTTACCATGCTCATCAGTCGTTGTTGAGATAATCACCTTCCCTGCCTTATCCTTTAATGTCACTGCTACATTTGTACGTGGATTATCATCCTTGTCTTTTAATGTAATTGTGAATTGTGTGCATGAATTAGTAGGCTGTAATTCAGCCTGGCATTCGTTCATACCGTATTTTACAGTCACATACCCAAGTTCTTCAGTTCCATCAAATACTTTATATGCACCTGCTTTAACCGACTTAGAACCTTCACGTGGGATAATTACTTTCCCCTCGCTAGTAGTGGTTCCTGTAAATTTCACATTGCCCTTCTCGTCTTGTAATGTGATTTCTTTATTTACCACAAGTTCACCATCAACATCTTTGATAGTTAGTGTAAAGTTAGGACACATTTCTCCAGAATTAACAATTTTAACATTTTCTACTTCAGTGACTTTATCCGGTACTACAATGGAATCAGTGGTTGCATCCAGTTTAAATTGTTGATCGTCCATTTTTGAATAACCGTTAGGTGCCGCAACCTCACTCACATAGTATGTGCCGTAATTAATGGAATTGAATTCAAAGTAACCATCAGCATCAGCAATTGCTTTAGCAATGACATATACATTACTTCCTACTTTTTTGGTTAATTCAAACTCTACGCCAGCAAGTGCATGCTTTTCACCTGTTGCTGGATTAAGCCCTACCTTCTGTAATTTTGCGTTTCCTTTTGTTAATTGGAAATCTGTATCTGAGCTACTGAAACTGAAAGCGTTCTGTTTATCTGATCCTGTTTCTTGGTTTTTACTTGTCGCATCATTAAATGTTATTTTTGCACTATTGCTAAACTCTTGACCTTTTTGGCCTAATCCAATTGTTTTGTACTGGACTTGATAGCCTTTTTTCGTTAGGTCACCAAAGTTAAGTGAAAAGCCTCCCGTCACTTTATCGTAATCTACTGTTACACCAAACTCGGATGGGCTCTTCCAAGTCGAAGATGAACCTTCAGAAATACCTGTTGCATTCAACACATAAGGTCGAATCTGAATAGAATCTGGGATAAGTATTAAATTACCAGATGGTGTATCTGTTAAGACGACATTTTTTAAAGTAGAATGTGATTTATTTACATCTATTTTCCAAGTAATTGTTTGGTTACTATTATTACCTGCCGATGTGATATTCTTCAATAATAAATTATTCGCTACATCCACCTTCACTGATGCTGTTAGTTCATAAGTTTTCGTCTCGCCCAACGTTTTAAATGTAGCTGTATTCGTATACGTGTCACCTTTTTCATTAGCATTATTCGATTCAATTCCTAAAATATGATTGGAATCCTTTGTTTTATACTCGATAAGGTACACATTATTGTTTGTTGCTGCATCTAAATTTTTGAATCTTAGCGTGTAACTCTTGTTATCTTGTGCAACCGTTAAATCATACTTACTAGGGTCTAATATGTTTCCTCTCGTCCCAGCATTATCATCACCTGTTGTAAGTGTATACTGATAGACAGTAAATGACGTATCGTCGATTTCATGCCCATCACCCAGTACATCAGTTAATAGTGCTCCATTAATATCTTTCTTATTAATATTCACTTTAACTTCCCAAGTGAATTCTTGATCTAAATAGTTGAATTCCCCTGATTTGCTACCATTATTTTGAGTTGTAGTGGTAGGTGTATAATCAGCTTCTTTCGTTATTTCATATGGCTCGTCACTAGTCCACTCAGCTGTAGCTGTATTGCCGTATCCACCATCTACAACAGAACCATCGTCTGCAATAGCAAAAGATGTTTTATAGGTAATTATCGCTGTTTGACCTTTGGCAATAGTACCACCTGTTAAAGTGAACCCTTTGCTTACATCGTGTTCATCGATAAGCGCAATCGTGTGCCCCGTCATATTACTTACAGTAATACCGTTAGCTCCACCAACAAGCGTATGCTTCCCTTTTTTATTAGCTGTTTCAAACGTATCGACGATTTTTAATCCGTTCATAGCTTTATTATCGGCCGTTACTGTTATCGTCCAAGTAATTTCTTTTGTGTCAAAGTTTACGGAACGTGATTTTGTTAAAATGTTTTCTGTCATTGTGTGAGGCGCTGTTTTTGTAATCGTTCCATTTGTCACTGTATTCGTTAACTTTTCGCCATTCCCAGTATAAAAATCTTTCTCGTAAAACGCATCATACGTAATTTTATAGGCTTCTGTTACTGGGTCATCAAAATTTAGCTCAAAGCCATCTGTCATCTTCTTGACGGAGTAATTACTAAATTCAATAGGCGTTCCAATTTCGTTGCCGTTTTCATCTACCTGCACTTTGTATACTATAATAGTATCTGTATCAATTTTATGTGAGCCTGGTAGGGTGTCTTTAATAACAGGGTTATCAATTTTCACTTCATTATAATTATATTTAATCTCCCATGAAGATTTATAGTTATTCCCTGTAATAAGACCTTTGGCAAGCGCATCACCGTATTTGATTTTCTGTGTCGCAACAGGCGATGTTTCTGAACTACCATTATTTAATGTGACCGTATTATTGAAAGATTTTTCTCCCTCTGGATTAATCTCAATTACTTTTGTTTGATAGTTCACTTTATAAGCATATTTACCGTTTAATGAAATATCATCAAAATTAGCATTTTCTAGGTAAGTGGGGTTTGCTGTATCCTCTTTATACCCATTTAAACCCATTTCATATTGCGTCACTTGTACAGAGCCTGGTACAACTTCATGCATTGCGCTATTGCTAACACTCGTATTATCCGTTAGAGTAGCACCATTTAAGTCCTTGCCAGCTCGGTTAACCCAAACTTCCCAATCGATGATTCTTTCGCCGTTTACAGATTGAACACCTTTACTTTCTTTTGAAATCTTCTGATTGCTTGTTGATGGAAGGAATGTAATTGTAACGGTTTCCTCTCCACCTTTCCCATCGGGAATAACTACTTCTTGCTCTAAGCTATCACCTTGTAGATTAAAGCCTGATTCAAATGTGGCAATAAGCTTTACATCACTACCTATTAAATTTGGATCCGTAATGGTTTCATCTAATTTAACAGTGACTGTTTGACCAACTGTTGCGTAAGAAAACGCTGGATTATTTGGACCTGCTGCCTTAAATCCCTGGAAGTTTTTTTGGTAGTCTATAATAGACGCTGGTAAATTAAACGTAAAGTAATCTCCCGCTGCATGCGTATTCTCTAAGTTTGCTGTAAATGTGAATGTAATAGTTCCTGTTTGACCTTGTTGGAGTTCTTTGTCATAAGATGGTGCTGTGACTTTTTCTCCATCAATTAGCATTTCAAAATCTACTGCTGTTACAGGGATTTCTTGCGGTACACCAGCATTCTCGATTGCCGGCACATCTGTAGGTTTTGGTAAAACTGCATCATTATCCACACCCTCTGTCGGTGGGTCGTTCGCTTCTGTTACAGTGTCCTCTCCCTCAGTTGTTGCTTCACCATTACCATTTGTCTCAGGATCAGTTGAAGTTAAATCATCCGGCTTTTCTGGTGTTTGTTCACCTGTAGCCCCTTCTTCCACTGTCCCTTCACTCGTACTAGTACCTTCAGTGGTAGTAGTAGGTGCAGGTGCTCCACTTTCTGGTGTTGCTGTTGGTGTTTCTTCAGGATTTTGTACCGGATCAGTTGTTGCTGGAGGAGGATTTAGTTCGTCCGCAAACACTGCAATCGGCGATAGCACGGTTTGGAACACGAGCAACAATGTAATGATTGCTAAATTTAATTTTTTCATGTTTCTCTCCTTTTTAAGTTCAGAGAGCTACCTGTTGATGTTTGTGACGACGTTGCATCCTTTCTGAATCTAGGAAAGGTATGCTACAAACAATAGGTTTGTCTCTCTTCCCTTCAAATACTCGTCGTCCTTGCGGATACATCAAAAACAGTCCTATACGCGGTAGACTATCATGGTGACTTTTTATGCTGTATATAGGCAGTTGCATGTATCCAAATTAACTGGTGTGACGCCAAAATAATGGGCCTCACCCCCTTTTAGATTTTAGATACATTATAGAAAACGGCACTGAACAAATTCTAAACAATTCCACTTTTTCATTAATAAATTCCTATAGTAATTTGTAATACTTCTATTCGCTATGTATTTATATAATACAAAAAGCACTACATCAGTACTCAAAATGAGTATGATTAGTGCTTTTTTGTTACTTTTGTATGAGCGAAAGTTTAGTTCCCTACATGTACTATACATTCTTTATTCATTAAAACTTTTTTTGGCGATTACAAATTATGTCATCGTCCTTGTAATAGTGTTAGTATTTGTTTCTTCACAATCGAATGCGTACTGCTATCTTCTAAAAAATCGCGGGGAAAGTATACTTTATGGTCGCGCTTCATACGCCCAGAAATAGAATCAACAATTATGGATTCTCGTGATAGTTCACGTAATTCTCCATTTTTCATTTCCAGAAAAATAGGGACACGTACTTCTTCCTCTCCTGGTCGATAAAAGTCATAAGGTAAATCAGCGGTTGTATCATGTACAAGGTAGTATTCGGGATTTAAGTCCGCTTGCTTAAATAACTCTTGTAATTTTTGATATTTTTCCAGTTCCACACCCGGATCTAAGTCAATGTATTGAAAAAGCTTTCGATTGACAAAACGACGACTTAAGTCACTTAAAATAGCATCTTCCTCTTGCATCCACAATTGAAAATACGTAAAAAGAATACTTTCATCTAAGGCTAAATAATCCTCTAACGTTATTGTGTTACGGAAGAAAGCTAAAAAGTGCGTAGGTTCGTGCTTAAATTTGTAGCCTACCATACTTAATTGCTTAGCTCTTTTTAAAATATTATTTAAAATGACCTCCGCACTGCGTGATACAGGGTGGAAATAAATTTGTAAGTACATTTGATAGCGACTCATAATATAATCCTCTACCGCATGCATACCGGTTGCCTTAATCACTACCTGATTTTTGCGTGGACGCATGACCCGTAAAATACGCTCCATATCGAAATGTCCGTAGCTCACTCCTGTAAAATAGGCATCTCGTTGTAAATAATCCATTCGATCAGCATCAATTTGGCTAGAAATTAAACTCACAACTTGCTTATTTGGATAAGTTTTTTCAATTACTTGTGATACTTTCTCTGGAAAATCCCCTGCAACTTTTTTTAGTACGGCATTGACTTCTGTATCACCAAGTAATATTTGTCTTGTAAAAAATTCATGATCTAGCTCAAATACATTTTCGAAGGCGTGTGAAAAAGGACCATGCCCTAAATCATGTAAAAGGGCTGCACAAAGCACAAGCAATCGCTCGCTCTCATCCCAATCTGGGCGACCTGTAAAAATATCATCAACAATGCGGCGCACAATTTCATAAACACCCAGTGAATGACTAAAACGGCTATGCTCTGCTCCATGAAAAACTAAAAACGTTGTACCGAGCTGACGAATTCTGCGCAATCGTTGAAATTCTCTTGTACCGACTAGATCCCAAATCACTTGGTCTCGTACGTGTACATAACGATGAACTGGATCCTTGAATACTTTCTCTTCTTGCAACTTTGCGTTAGCATATTGTGTCATTTGTACAGCACCCCCATTTCGTATTTCTTCTATTATATGCAATACTTGTAGGACTAGCATATACATTACTCTGTAATTATAGCGACTATCAACCTAATTCAACGTATTATTGACGTAACCTAGGTTTCAATCGGCCTCATAGGAAAGCCTAGTACATCAAAATATGAGAGATAAGGACTTTATTAAGAATTATCTTGTCATCAATACACAAAAAACTACCTTCAACGATGTGAAGATAGCCTTTTATTACTTACTTTTCAATTTCGCTAGAACTTTTTCCATTAGCTCTTCTTCAGTGAGTGCAGCAACAGGGCGACTATTTACAAAGGTAAATGTTTTTTTACGACCTGGGCCACAATAAGAATGACAGCCAATTTCGATGGTTGCATCAGGATCGATTTCCTTTAATTTTGGAATTAACGTTTTTAAGTTAACGGCCTGACATTCATCGCAAACTTTAAATTCGTTTGCCATTTTGTCAACAACCCTTTCTATATAGTATTTTTTCAATAATAAACGACTCTAATGTACGTATGACATTCACATATTTAAGTATGTAGCATACACACAAACCTACAACGGGTATTGTATCGCACTTTTCACCTTGTATTCAAGCATAATTCCTTCCACATAGATGAATAAAAGGTTAAAAGATTGGTCATGCTAGACATAAATAAGTAGTACCAAATTAAGGTGGGAGGTTTTTTAAATGAGTAAAGTAAGACAAGATGCTTGGTTAGAAGAGAATGATGAATTATTGGCAGAGGCGGTAATCCGTCATGTCACGGAAGGTAGTACACAGTTAAATGCCTTTGAAGAAGCTGGTGACGCACTGAACCGTACTGCTGCTGCATGTGGTTTCCGTTGGAATGCTGTTGTTCGGAAGACTTATGAGGAACAATTAGCTGAAGCAAAAAAAGAGAGAAAAGAGAGAATGCGAGTATTAGGTGCTCCTGCAAGACGCCGTACATCTAATATTTTTGCAGTAAGTGGTAGTCATACAGAAAGCAAGTCAATTCCACTGTCTGCACTATCTCTTGATATTGTTATAGCGTACTTACTACGTTTACAACATTCTGGTGAAATAGGTAATGAGTCTTCGAAATGGCGACAACTTGTCCACGTAACATCTGAGAAAAATAAAAAACTAGAGAAGACAATTACACAGTTGGAAGAAGAAAACAGATCTATTCGTAGAGATTATGAGCAATTTGTGCAAATTATGAACCGTGCTAGACGACTTGTAACACTAGATGAAGAGGAAGAATATATTGCTCCTGTTTTTAAAATGGAGAAAAACGGCAATCTAGTTACTAGCAGTCCGTATCAAAATGAAAACGGCGATGTGCTAAGTTAGCAGCATCGCCTTTTTTTATGGATGACAAGCTAGTTTAAAATTTACTTTGGTTCTAGCATTTTTGCATTTCGTTGTAAAACACGTTGTAAATAAAATGAATATAACGTTAATTCCTCATCATGGAAGGGTTCCATATGAACTTCGTGGGCTAAATCGTGAAGTATTTGCTGTAAGCGAATAACAACAGCGTCAACTGTTAATGAAGCATCTACGAGTTCGCTTAAGGAGGCCATAACTGATGGCACAATTTGTGGATACGCAAACTTTGTTTCCTCTCCCTGTAAGCTGACCTCATAAAAATCGCGAATAAGGGCCGCTCGTTTTGCACCGCTTCCTTCAATACATAAATAAATTTGTACGGCTACGCCTTGGCGTAAGCGTCTCTGTGAGATTCCGGCAAATTTCTTCCCTTGAATACTTAAATCATAGGAACCTGGGCAATAGGAGCCCACAATTTCATAGGCTTCAATTTTATCCGCAGCTTCAGGAAATAATGCCTTTACAAGAGCTACCATGACATCATAGCCAGCATCAATGCTCAGTGCTTCTGTTTGTTCGGATAAAACAATTGAAATATTAAGGACACCTGTATCAAGAGCAACTGCTAGACCACCAGAATTACGGACTATCGGATGATAGCCACGAGCCTCCAGCACTTTCATGCCTTGTTGCACATATGGCAAACGATGATCTTGAATCCCTAGCACAACTGCCGCATCATGTACCCATGTTCGTATAGTTGGTGGGGATTGAAGTTGGCCCACTAGTTGACATAAAGTATCATCTGTTGCAAAAGATTCAAGGGGCGAGTTATATTTCATGCTGATAGATTGATCATAAAAACGCCAAATCGGTTGTTGTAAAAATCTGTTCATTTACTAGAGCTCCTCTATTTACATCTCTTCTCTTTAGCATACATTATCTATTGAAGGTGTCAAATTGGTGAAATCACTATCATGAACTTAGGGATTTAGAGCAAACTATGATAAACTAAATGTGAATGATTTTCATTTATAAAGGAGTGTTTTGAATAATGAATGAAGCAGCAATTACTTTAGATGGTTGGTACGCTTTACACGATTTCCGCTCAATTGACTGGGCTTCATGGAAACTAGTTTCTGTTGAAGAACGTCAAGCAGCAGTCGAAGAATTTATTGCTTATTTAGACAAATTGAATGAAGCAGACGTTGCTAAAACAGGCGCTCATGCATTTTACGCAATTGTAGGTCAAAAAGCTGACTTTATGATTATGACATTACGTGAAACAATGGACGAGCTACAAGAGATTGAAGCTGAATTTAACAAATTAGCAATTGCTGATTTTACAATTCCTACATATTCTTATGTATCTGTTGTGGAGCTTTCCAACTATTTAGCTGGCGATTCAGATGAAGACCCATACCAAAATCCACATGTACGCGCACGCTTATACCCTGAACTTCCACGTGCTAACTATGTCTGCTTCTATCCAATGGACAAGCGTCGTCAGGGCGATGATAACTGGTATATGCTTTCAATGGACGATCGCAAATCGTTAATGCGTTCTCACGGTATGATTGGCCGTGGCTATGCTGGTAAGGTGAAACAAATTATTACTGGTTCTGTTGGTTTCGACGATCACGAATGGGGCGTAACATTATTCGCAGACGACGTATTACAATTTAAAAAATTAGTCTATGAAATGCGCTTTGATGAAGTTTCAGCTCGCTATGGTGAATTCGGTGCATTCTTCGTTGGTAACTTACTTGATAACGAAAAATTAGTGAAATTCTTAACAGTATAATTAGAAAAATACATGCTTGTCGAAAAGAACGTCATGTCTTTGTGCAACTCATTCTTATGTAATTGCCGTGAGCGTTAATAGAGACATTGAACGTGCCTGTGCGACAATATTGCAAATGAAAAAGTGAGTCCAGATAACTGGACTCACTTTATTTAGCTTTAGGCTTCATTCTCCTCGCCGTTCTCCGATTCTAAAATTAAAATAATTGTATGAATAAAAAATCCCGTAAGTACCATAAGAATAATTAAATACCAATTATATGGCTGATGATAGTACTCCGCTATTCCAATAGCCAAGAATGCACTTACGAAAATTGCTACAAACATACCAAAAATACGCATTGTAACACTCCTTCATGAAAGCAAAGATAACTTTCCACATTAGTATGTCACAATTCTTTTTCAATATACTTGCGAAGTTTAAGTATCGTTAACTTTAAGCACATAAAAACAACAAAAAAGGCCATCCCTCTACGATGGCACTTTTTTGCTTTGTTGATGTTAATACCCAAGAGACACAGTCTCAACAATAACGACCTCAATCGCTTGCCTACAGCGAGTCTTTCATGAGCTTTCGTCTTCTACTTTCAAAATTAAGATAATCGTATTAATGAAAAAACCCACGATAATGATTAAAATGAATAGATACCAATGGAGTGGCTGACCGTAAAAACTACCTAGCAAAAATGCCAGCACTGCACTTAATAAAATACCAACCCATACACCAATCCCCATCTCTTGTCACCTCACATGTATGCAATACACATGCAAATTATCTATCTCAGGTTCCCCCAAAATCTACTTACCCTATATTTACCCAAGTTTTTTTTAAAAAAAATCTCTTACTGTCGACATCTCTAGCCTGTATGCAGACTACTCATTCATACTAATATATGCTTAATATTTTCAAAACGTGAATTTCTTTCTCACCAAAATTGAACATGTCTACAATACCTTCCTGCATATACTGTCTGCGAGGAGGTATGAAAATCGCTGTTATAAAAACGAATGATGCGCAGACAGCTCTGCTTGCTAGGCTTATGCGTGCCGAAGCCGAAGGTGATGGAGAATTAGGTATGCTCATGGTCGGCAATGTTGGCGTCAATCGTGTCCGAGCAGATTGTCTTGATTTTGGTGATATTCGAACGCTTGAGCAAATGGTTTTTCAGCGTCCTGGGGGCTTTGAAGCAACAACAAAAGGCTATTTTTATCAACGTGCACGGTCACAAGATATTAAATTAGCGAAAAGAACTATTCAAGGTGAAAGATTTCATCCAGCTACCCGCTCTCTTTGGTTTTTCATGCCTGCGGGTGACTGCCCTGCGCAATGGTATGGTCAATGGAATACAGGTCGTTTTAAATCGCATTGCTTTTTCTCGCCAACTGAAAGTGATTGTCCACAAATTTAATTGAAAGAAGGTTGTTACTTATGATGCCTTACTATTGGACACCAACAACACAGCCACAAATGACACCTCCACCAGTGACGCTTCCAAGCGGACGGCCCCCTGGACGTGAGGAATCGTATATTGAAAACATTTTACGTTTAAATCGGGGTAAGCCAGGTACTTTCCACTTTTCCTTTGAGCACGCTGTAGAACAAGGGAAGAATACAAAGACCGTACGAGGTGTAGTAGAAGCTGCTGGACGGGATCATGTTATTTTACGTGAATTGAAATCCAATCACCGTTTCTTATTCCCAATGATCTATTTTGATTTTGCCGAATATGATGAGGAAATGTCTTATTTTAATCAAAATCCATAATCGAGTAGGAGGGAGTGATTAACTCCCGACCTCTCACACCACCGTACATACGGTTCCGTATACGGCGGTTCAATTAAGATGAATAACGCAAAGTTTCGTAACGAACTTGCAGACTTTTCAGCC
>NZ_PYWI01000040.1 GCF_003049575.1 Lysinibacillus parviboronicapiens
CTCGACTTGCATGTATTAGGCACGCCGCCAGCGTTCGTCCTGAGCCAGGATCAAACTCTCCATAAAAGAAATTTGATTAGCTCAAATTGTTTTGCTGGCATCAATTTTGATGTCCAAAATTTTGTTTTATTCACTAACCGAAGTTAGTTACTAAAAACGTTATTGATTACGTTTTGCTTGTTCAGTTTTCAAGGTTCATGTTGTTAGTTGCTGTTTAAGTAACTTTTTATACTTTAACATGTTGTTAACTTATTGTCAACACTTTGTTTAGTTTTTGTTTTGTTGTTCGTTTGTTATCGTAACAACGTGATTAAATATACCATTGCAAAATATAGTTTGCAAGTGTTTTCTTAAAGTTAAACTATTCAGTTTATAAAAAACCGAGTTTCTTCTATATAAATATAAATGATCGAGTAAACGAAAAAGCGCCACTAAACCGAAAGTTTAGTAGCACTTCTGTCATTAATATTAGCGAACCCAGATAAAGTATGCAAGGAAGACAAAGAATAATCCGTACATCATAGGGTGAATTTCTTTTTTACGACCAGCTAAAAGCATTGTTACTGGATAGAATACGAAACCAATTGCGATACCAGTTGCAATTGAATAACCTAGAGGCATCATTAATACTGTAAAGAATGCCGGTACTGCAATTTCGAATTTATCCCAATCAATTAAACGTAAAGACGATACCATTAGAACACCTACGATAACAAGTGCTGGGGCTGTTACTGCTGGAGTCACAACCGCGAGTAATGGTGAGAAAAATAATGCTACTAGGAATAATACAGCCGTTACAACTGCAGCAAAACCTGAACGAGCCCCTGCAGCCACACCTGAAGTTGATTCTACATAAGCAGTAGTAGTTGAAGTACCAAACAAAGAACCAATTGTTGTTGCAAGTGCATCAGCCATTAAGGCACGGCTTGCGCGTGGTAATTTATCGTCTTTTACCAAACCTGCTTGTGTTGCAACCGCCATTAATGTACCTGCTGTATCGAAGAAGTCAACGAATAAAAATGTTAAGACAACCACTAAAAATTTAACATTTAGTAAAGAACTGAAATCACCAAAAATCGGATCAAGAGCAACCATAAATGTTGAATCTACACTTGGAATTGCAGACACAACTGCTTCCGGTGGTGCAATTATACCTGTAACCATACCCACGATTGCTGTAATAACCATCCCTAAGAAAATTCCGATACTACGGAATTTTAAAATGAGGATGACAGAAAGAATAATACCAAATACCGCAAGTAAAGTTGAACCTGTAAACGAACCTAATGTTAATAATGTTGCTGGACTATCTACAATTATGCCAGCGCCTTGTAAACCTACAAATGTAATAAATAAACCAATACCAGCTGATACTGCATATTTAAGTTGTGCTGGAATTGCATTAATAACTGTTTCACGGATACCCGTCAATGATAGGATAATGAAAATAATCCCTGAAAAGAATACTCCAGTTAAACCAGTTTGCCATGGAATACCATATGTTAATACTACTGTATAAGCAAAGAACGCGTTCAGTCCCATACCTGGAGCCAAAGAGATAGGGAATTTCGCAAAAATACCCATTATCAAAGAGCCGACCGCTGCCGCTAATGCTGTTGCTACAAATACAGCACCTTTATCCATTCCCGCATCACCAAGAATTTCTGGGTTAACAGCCAAGATATAAGCCATAGCAAGGAAAGTTGTAATACCACCAATAATTTCGCGGCGATAATTAGTCCCTAATTCATCGAACATGAAATACTTTTTCATTTTAAAAAAATCCTCCGTATTGTCGTCTTCAATATCGAAAACAAAAAAGACACACTGACTAATCTACTAGTCGCATGTCTACGATACATTTCATCACATCTATTGTGTGAAAGTTTTTAGTGTCTATACATTCGTATAAAACTAAATCGTAGTCAAGTTATTTACGGTAACTTGGTAGAAACTCACGGGCCTTATCCCCGACATTATACGACGACTTATTTAATTTACATTCGTAATATATCATTTCATTTTTTAGATTTCAAGCCTATTTCCGAACATTTCATAAAAATAAAATACGAAAGTTCGTGTAAAATACTAATTTAATGTTCATGATTTATATAAATAGCCGAAAAATGGAGAAAAATCCACATTCACAAATTTTCATTTTTCCTCACATTTGCATCTCCAATGCTCGTTTTATTGTAGTCAAGGTCTCGTATTTAGCATTAAGTTAGCGATTTCAAGGTCGTAATCTTAGTAACAAAAAGCATCGTAGAGTACTGTTTGATAAAGACAGGCACTCTCGCTATCTTAGCTATTCAGTTAATCATAATCTGGTAATTGTTAATATGAATAGTAAGCAAGAAAGGTTGTCATAACCTTTTCGCTATTTGATGCAGCTTTATTACAAATTGACAGCATCGCAAACCACGTCATCCAATTTAGTGGTCATAAAAAAACTCCCTTTCATTTGCAAATCATGCAAATAAAAGAGAGTATTTGTACGCCATTATAGCAAGGACAATTGAGGCTTCAAGAACATTTTAAAAAGTATTCCTATTGTTATTCCCACTCAATCGTTGCTGGTGGCTTAGATGTAATATCATACAGCACGCGGTTAACGTGTTTTACTTCGTTTACTAGGCGTACAGAGATTTTTTCTAATACATCCCAAGGGATACGTGCCCAGTCAGAAGTCATACCGTCGATAGACGTTACCGCACGGATACCGATTGCGTAGTCATACGTACGAGCATCGCCCATTACGCCTACTGAACGGATATCAGGTAATACCGTGAAGTATTGCCATATATCGCGATCTAGACCTGCTTTAGCGATCTCCTCACGTAAGATGAAATCAGATTCACGCACGATTTCAAGTTTTTCTTCTGTTACTTCACCAAGTACGCGGATACCTAGACCAGGGCCTGGGAATGGTTGACGCCATACGATTTTTTCATCGAGACCAAGCTCTAAACCTAAAGCACGTACTTCGTCTTTAAATAATGTTTTTAGTGGTTCAATTAGTTTGAACTGCATGTCTTCTGGAAGACCGCCTACATTATGGTGAGATTTAATTGTTTGGGCAGTTGTTGTACCCGATTCAATGATGTCTGTATATAACGTACCTTGTGCTAGGAAGTCCATTCCTTCAAGTTTCGATGCTTCTTCATCGAATACGTAAATAAATTCGTTACCGATAATTTTACGTTTTTTCTCTGGATCAGACACACCCGCAAGTTTGTCCATAAAACGTTGACGTGCATCGATTTTAATTAGGTTCATATCGAAATCTTCCGTGAAAGTTTTCATAACCTGTTCAACTTCACCTTTACGGTTTAAGTTATGGTCTACGAACATACAAGTAAGTTGATCACCGATTGCTCTATGAATGAGTACCGCAACAACAGAAGAATCTACACCACCAGATAGGGCACATAATACTTTTTTGTCGCCAACTGTTTCACGAATTTTAGCAATTTCAAGCTCGATAAAATTCGCCATTGACCAATCACCTTTAGCTTCGCAAATATCGAACACGAATTGACGTAGTAAGTCATTGCCATATACAGAGTGACGAACTTCTGGGTGGAATTGTACGGCATATAGTTTGCGTTCTACGTTTGCCATTGCAGCGATCGGACAAGCAGCACTTGTGGCAATAACTTCAAAGCCTGCAGGTACTTCCGTTACATGGTCGCCATGGCTCATCCATACGATTTGTTCAGATGGTAAATCACCGAATAATTTGTTAGCAGCTGTTACTTGTACCTCTGCTTTACCATATTCACGTGTTTCAGCACCTTCAACTTTACCACCTTGCGTATGAGCCATTAATTGCATACCATAGCAAATTCCTAAGATTGGTAAGCCTAGTTCAAAAATAGCTGGATCTACATGGAAGGCTTTTTCATCGTAAACAGAGTTTGGACCACCTGAAAAGATGATACCCGCTGCATTCATGTCTTTAATCTCTTCTGCCGTAATTGTATGAGGATGCAATTCACTAAACACACCGAATTCACGGATACGACGCGTAATTAATTGGTTAAATTGACTACCGAAGTCTAAAACAACGATTTTTTCTTGCTCTTTTAATAAAGGGCTTGCTGACAATATTTCCACCTCTTCTTCTATTTTTAAAGGATTTTTTCATACGTTCAAAGAAAAACGCGTACGAAAGTAAAAACTTCCTACGCGTCCATAAGTTCTTGATTTATAAAGGCGAATGCGTAGCAAAGAAAAGTGATTCTCTAAACTTCTCACCTAACCAAAACATTCACCTTCATAGAGAAATCATTTACGGTGATTTCGTAGAAACATCCGAACCCTATTTTCGAACTTATATGAAAGCAATCCTAATCATATATAATTTTTTTCATTTTACTCTTTGTACCCACTAAAATCAACCGATTGTGCGATTGATTAAATATTCCCAACTTTCTTTCAGTTTTATGAAATCAACGTCTTTAGCATCATTGCTATAAATACGCTGTTCATAGACTGCCGTTAGTTTTTGCATCTCATCAGTCTCTAACGACGCATCTACCCGCTTCGCGAATGCCCGTAATGTCTCTCCATCTTTTCGACGAAGACCAATGCGTGCTAATTGCTTTGTTAGCACTTGATAAGAAGCATCAAAATTTGTCCAATCTGCTTCTTTTTTACGAAAAGCACGCACCTGCATTTTAGGAATCCATGTTTTCCGCTGCATAAAGAGCGTTAAGCTCACAATAGCCACTAACACAACAACAGCTAACCATGCGTATTTATGTTTCTTCAACCATGTCCAAACATCATTTAAGCTAAATGACGAACTAGACGTCGCTTTTTTGGGTTCCGTTTTTTGCTTTTGTGGTTGCTCTTGCTGTTCTTCTGGCTGTAACACTTCTTCTTGCTGTGGTGACTCACGTTGTAAATCATAATCGATATTGACCGTTCCCGAAAAGCCAATTGTCGGTTCAAATTCAATCCAACCAGTCCCAGGAATATATGCCTCTACCCACGAATGTGCATTATTATTTGTTACTCGATACTCACGTAAACCATTTGAGATGGGTCCCAAATCTCCTGGCGCAAAACCCTTCACCCATCGCGCTGGTATGCCCACTGATCGCAACAGAACAACCATTGAAGTAGAGAAGTTATCACAATAGCCAATTTTAGTATCAAATAAAAACTGATCTACATAATCTTGACCTTCTGCTGGTATAGCCGCAGCTGTTTTATTGTAGCTATAGCCACCTCTTGAAAAATAACTTTCTACTGCTTTTACTTGTTCATACACCGTAGCTTTATCTTGAATCAAGTCCTCCGCTAAATCCCTAACACGTTGTGGAAGCGTATTCGGCAGTTGTAAAAAGCGATCTAGAGAAGGATCTAACGTCTCGAGCATTGATGGCTCCGACAAACGAAGTTGTTGCATACTATAGATTGGTTCACTATAAGCAAGCGTATAATGAGATAATAATTTAGTATCCCCATTTTGTTGCTT
The DNA here is from genome assembly GCF_003049575.1 of Lysinibacillus parviboronicapiens. Lineage (GTDB taxonomy): Bacteria > Bacillota > Bacilli > Bacillales_A > Planococcaceae > Lysinibacillus > Lysinibacillus parviboronicapiens. The sequence continues at coordinate 5,489 of NZ_PYWI01000040.1, forward strand.
TGTTAATATCTTTTCCGTTTGCATATTTTGAATAAATATTGTAGGTTCTTCTGTTGCAATATATCGCATGCCGTATGTTTGAATTAAAAATGGCATAGGAACCTTAATATCCATCTGAATTTCACGTTCATTTTCAGGTGAGCCTACTTGAAGCGTAGTAGGAATGACACTATTATCCTGATAAACCTCTTCTCCAAAATTTCCGTTAGAATGAATCCACCCCTTAGAAGTATAGGTATCCTTTGTATCAATACGCCAATAATGTCGGTCACGAGAACTAGCGGTAAAAATCAGTGTATCATCGCCTTTAAATGGTCCTCCTAGCTGACTATCATCCTCACTATAACCAACAGATTTCTTACCTATTCCTGATTCCCCTTGTCCCGTAACACTTTGGATAAATGGAACTGGGTCCGCCCAGGTGGGTCCTTCTTTTGGTAAAAAGAAGGCTACTGTACTCACAAGCATTACTGATACTAGCATCGGTACAACAATTTTCCACTTCCCAGCCACTTCACTTGGTGCACCTGTTTGAAGCCATAAACGCTTCACAAACAGCACGCCCGTCATGATAAGACCAAGTACAACCACTTTAACAATTGCCACTTTTCCGTCATATTCACTAAATGTATCGAGTGTAGCGATGAAGAAAACTGTCAGTACAAAGAAATAGAAAATATTCTTATGCACCGTAATCCAATGATGAATTAGGTATATCAGCATCCAAATAAGCGCTAGAAATAGTACAGTTCTAAACGAATCCGAAACTTGTCCAAAATCCCCAGAAAGTATAGTTGCCATATTCAATTTCACTTCATTTATTAAAAATGGCACTGTCTCTCCAGATAACACAGCGTTTTCGCTATAAACAAATACAACGAACCATGTAATATAGCCAAGTTTCACAAGTCCCGACAACAGCGGATGGACAGCGAATAAGCTAAGTACAAGAGCTAAGCCGATAAACACTAAAAACAAATGGATTAGACCTGTATTCGTTAACTCCATTACCGGAACAAGCCATTCACGTAATATAAAGAAAATAATGACGTATGCAATTACTAATTCTACAAAATTTCCTAGTGATTTTTTCACGGCTTCATCACCTCCGTGAATAAGTGATAATAATCTGTTGGATCCACATGTACAAATTGGATTTGCTTATAACGTTTCGCTACCTCTGTCTGCGATGGCGGCCGTTCTGCAACTACAAAACAAATACAGTATTTCGCCAAATTAGCGAGACTATGTAGTAATTGGTCTGAAACATCGGTCGTAACGAGTAAAAGTGAAGCAACTTGCTTAAAGCTTTGCTGATTTCGTAATTGAAATTCAACATTTTCGGTAGGCTTTATGGCAGCTAAATGACGCATCACCTGATCTAGTTGCTTTTCACTCTGAATGAGTGGAAATACCTTCGTCTTTGCTCCTGATGACACAAAAGAAATATCTCCACGTCCTTGCACAATTGTTTGTAACATGGAAGCAGCAAGCTCAACTTTCTCTTCAAATAGCGGCGAAGCCCCTGTATGAAGCACTAACAATAATTCCTGAGACTGACGATCTTCAAATTCTTTTGACTGAAGTGTTTGCGTTTTCGCAAAGGATTTCCAATGAATCCATGAAAAACGGTCACCAGGCACGTATTCACGTAAACCTACAGCCATCGATGTATCTTTCACAACCGAGTACGGTGACATCATTGAGCCCATATCGAATTTTGTTTGGAGCGTAGCATATACCATTTCTCTTACCCTTGGGTACACTAAAACTATTTGTTCACTTTCCATCACTGTACGCTTCTTTGCCCAACCAAAAAAATCACTGAAGACAATGGCTACACCTAAATAACGATGCTCCCCACGTGGCAAACTGTCCAATGTATAATTCCAAGTAAACTTTTTCCTAAAGCCAACAAATTTAATGACACTAGTGCCTTGTACCTTTGATTGAATCAGTGATTCGCTATTAACAAGCTCCTCCATCAGCATATAAGCAAATGGAAAACGCGTCTTTCGCTCTAAGCTTATTGTTACTTTAACTGATTGCCCACTTTCTACATGTGAAGGTTCAATCTTGCGTTCTACCCCTACTATCGCTTCTTTTACTAATAAAAAAATAAAAGCATACAGCAAAAAAGGACTAACAGTAAAAAATACAAACCAACTAACAAAGCCCCCCTGGAACATGGCATAACAGAACGTTATTAGTATCAGCAAGGTCACTAATAAGAAATGCTTACTTTTCTCAAAAAGAGCTCGCCATTTTTTCATTGCTCTGCAAACCTCTTTGTAGGCACTGGCGTTTTTGCAATAATACGTTCAATAATTTCCTCGGCTGTCACATTATCATAGCGCGCATCAGGCTTCAGTGTTATACGATGGCTAAAGACGAAAGGAACTAAATACTGTACATCATCCGGCGTCACAAAACTACGCCCTTTTATAAACGCATAGGCCTGTGAAGCTTTCATTAGGGCAATTGTCGCACGAGGGCTAACCCCTAAATGAACATAACTATTCTCTCTCGTTTGTGTAGCTAGCTCAACCATATAATTTTTCACGGAATCTTCAACGTAAACACCTTGGACAAGCACCTGTAATTCAATTAATTGTGCCAATGATAGTACAGCATCAATCTTTTCAATTGGCTTACCATTTTCTGCTCGACGTAGTATTTCCACCTCTTGTCCTCTTGAAGGATAACCCATTTTTATTTTTAGTAAAAATCGGTCTAACTGTGCCTCTGGCAGTGGATAAGTTCCTTCATGTTCAATAGGATTTTGAGTGGCCATCACAAAAAATGGCTGAGCTATTTTAAGTGTATTGCCATCAATAGTAACTGAAGCTTCTTCCATCGCCTCCAATAAAGCTGATTGTGTTTTCGGGGATGTTCGATTTATTTCATCTGCTAATACGACATCTCCCATAATTGGACCTGGTCGAAATTCAAATTCCAGTGTTTTAGGATTATAGATAGATACACCTACAACATCAGACGGCAATAAATCCGGCGTGAACTGAATACGTTTAAACTGAGCATCAAAAGATTTAGCGAGGGCACGCACCATCATGGTCTTACCGACACCCGGCACATCTTCTAATAACACATGCCCCTTCGCGAGCAAGGCCACTATACTAAGCTCTGCCACTTCCCTTTTACCAATCATTACTTTTTCTATATTTTCTAGTACAGTTTGTATTTGTGAATTCATAAAAAATACCTCCTTATTCCACCAAAAAATTGTGTGAATTGCATGATAACTTAATTAAAGCATAACGAAAATTGCTTAGTAACACAATTATGTGAAACTGCCAACATTCGGATTGTCGATATTTAGCTATATCAGTTGGACATTATGTGCGTTTTCCTGAATGAAGAGAACTTCTCTCCTTAAAAGCACGCTAAAAGAGGGCTTGTCTGATTTTATCAAACAAGCCCGGTTAATAGTATATAACGATATTACCTATCAAAAAGTTACAAATTTAATTTTTTTAACCATAAATTTTCTAAAGTAGTGTAATTTTCTTCCGCAAGAATTTCTTTCAAGTCACCAGACATTAATATTTCCCCATCATGTAAAACCAATATATCATCCGCGATCTCCTCTGCAAAGGCTAATAAATGCGTGGAAAAAACTACCGTACACCCTTTTGCTTTTTCTTGTAATATTATTTTTTTTAGCTCAGCAATCCAGTAGGGATCAAGACCATTTGTTGGCTCATCTAAAATAAGCAATGGCCCATTCCCAAGTAAACTCTGCGCTAGATTTAGACGCTGACGCATGCCTTTTGAAAATTGCTGAACCTTTTGTTTCTTTACATCCCATAATCCTACACGTTTTAAAACTTCCAAGCTTTCATGTATCTCAACTTTTTTTAACGAAGCCAGTAACTGTATAACTTCTACTGCTGTTAGCATCGATGGAAAATCTACATCGTCCGGCATAAAACGAATAGCCTGCCGCTCCTGCCAAATAAGCTCTCCTGATAATGGCTTTTCCTGTCCAGTTAATAGGCGAAGAAGCGTGCTTTTACCAGCGCCATTCCCACCAGCTAGCGCCAAAATACGTCCACTTCGCACAGAAAAGGATGCGTTTTTAAGGCCTCTATTGTTTGCATATACATTCGATAAATTGCTCGCCACTAGCAACATTAACATACCCCTCTTTTCTGCAGTTGCTTATTTGCACTTAGCAGTGGTAACGTTATCCAAAGAAATGTCACTATCCCATAGACCACATAGCCTATATATGAAGAGTAAAATCGCGTGACACCATAAAACGCAGGCCCAAGCACACTCGCTTGGTCAGAAAAAATGAAGTAACCAAAGCGTAGCCATTCCGCTGGATTAATATGTATGACGATAACCGTCAGTTTTTGTAAAATATGTCCTGCAACTACTGTACCAATAGCCATTAACGCGTATGATAACAGCAATAAAAAAAATGACCATAATACAAGTGATTGCGACAGCGCAAATAATCTTGTTTGTGCAAACGCTCCAATGGCAATGGCTAGTGATGCGAATATCACAACACATAATAACGTCAGGGTTATAAAAACTAATGGCAAACGTACGCCACCAAGAAACCCCCCTAGTGCTAGCACAGTGCCAAACGCTACTACAACAACTAATATAAACGCACAAACAGTTGCCATATACTTGCCGACAATGTATTGTGCCCTTGTCATAGGATATGTCTTTAATAAAGAAAACCAACCCGATTCTATATCACCAGCAACACTCATACTTCCAATAGTTAAAATAAATAGTGGTAATAAAAATAATAATACATTTAAAAATGAAGCTGTTTGACGCGTGAAGCCTTCAACATCAGGCAGTGCCATTTGTTGGATGACTATAATAGCGGTAAAAATAAATGTAAATAACATGCCTACAAGTTGCATCCACCGACTTCTCAACATCTGCTTCAATTCAAGCTTTAAGAGCATACTGTTCATTGGTGAATCCCCCAATTAAAATTTTGTAAATCCTGATAAACAAGAACCTGTCCCTCACCCTTCAATGCCATCCAATCAACTGCTGCATCCTTTGTTTTAAAGGCAAGTACGCCATAATTCATCGGTGTCCAATACTCCTTGTTGTAAATAAACGTCGCCTTAAAAACATCTATCCACTCGTCGTTATTTGCATCTTTAATAAATGCAGCACCAATTTCATTTTCGCCATTTGCCTTAATATATTCCATCAGACAACCTAGATCATCGAACATCTCAAAATCACCATTCTTTAAAGCAATTTGTCCTGCATACTCATTGTGGACTATACTCATATTGCAAATTTTGCAAACATCTGTTTCACCAACAATTTCACGCGGTACATATGTTTTGTCACCACAGCCTACAAGTAATACACAACTTATAACGACCATCACTATCCATCTTTTCATCACGACACCCCTCTTTTCCATAACCACATACTAGTGGTTACAATAAGCAAACCGATTAATAACTGTTGAAAATTTGTTTCGTTCTTTTTTGTTATTTGGTGCGTCATTAATTTTGGCGTAACATCGACCAACACCGTCTTCTCCGTTTTATTTATTTGCTGATCAAGGGAAGTTAGTAAAACTACACTTGGCGAAGCTACAAAATATTGATAAACAGGCTGTCGTACCATCCACTGCCCAAAACTTGACACTGCCACATAGGGAACGTCCCCAATCCCGTCATTCTTTAAATCGATGCCCGAGTAATCATCATAATAATTATTTGTAAGTAAAAAGCCTTGGCGATCCGCGCGTGCCGTTAAGATATTACCGGTAAATTGATTATTCGTCGCTACCGAGTTACCCTTTACCATGATTCCCTCAAGTGCCGTTTGATTCATGCGGAAATCATTACTTGCTATTGTAATACCTACACTTTTTTGTAATGCGACACCCGTTCGATTGTTCATAATTGTGTTCAGTTCCAAAACTGCTTGCTGTGCATCATATAACAACATACCGTAGCTATTTAGACCATTATGATTTTCTAGATGATTGTCCTTGACATAAATGTCATTTGTCATCATAACCATGAAGCCCGTGACATTATTTCGATACGTATTATGAAACGCTTGTACATTACTCGAATACATAAAATGTGTCCCATAACGGCTATTCGTTACTCTGTTATTTTGTACAAGTATATTCTTCACCTCTTCCACGTAAATCCCATCCTGTACAAGTTTTATGTTCGTGTCCTCTACCACAACATCCTCACTCTTAAAAATTGCTAGTCCATTACCCTTTTTCGAAAAGTGCGAGTTATTTCCAGTCATTTCAATGTGTTGTATATGCACATTTTTGGAACGTTGAATATACACACCTGTATGGCTATCCTTAATGTTTAGATTTCGTAGCTCTAAACCGTCTACATCACTTGCGACAATTGCTTGTTTATTTCCCGATAATGCCATATTCTCAATCGTCACTGTAGAGCCACCGTCAATACGAAAAACCGGCTCGTTACCTAGTGCGACAAGTTCAGTCCCCTGTATACCTCGTAGTGTTATTTTTTTCGTTAATACAAAGTTACCTTTGTATTGTCCAGCAGGAATGGTAATTGTAGCTCCTGGCTTTGCTCTATCAATAGCCTTTTGTATATCAAAATCTGCATAGACTGTCTGGCTCATAAATAGTAGGAACAATAAGACACTACCTACTTTCTTCATCATACTGCTTCCTCCCAGTTCAGCATAAAAAGACTAGAGGAACCCCCTAGCCTTCCCGTATTAATGATTATGGTCATGTCCTTTTTCTTGCGTCATTTCCTCCATATGCATTGAGTCCGCATCACCATTTGTTGCTTTTTCTTGCATTTTCTTTTTACGACGCTCAAGAGCATCATCTTTAATTTTATGTAATTCTTCTACATACGCTTTAGGGTTTTCAACAATATATTTATCTGCATCTGCTTTATCGCTGAAGTAAATATAGCCCCAGTTCATCGGAGATTTAAGCTCTGTTTTGACAATTGTGACATCCTCAACCTTTGCCCATTCCTTTGTCTTGTAATCACGAACAAATTTTTCATTTGTTTCTTCATTCGCTACCTCTGCATTTAATAAACATCCAATATCATCATAAAAAGCGACCGTCCCATCCTTTTTAATCGCTTGTGTAGAAAATACACCCATGTCATGATCCTTCATATACACTTTCATATTACACATTTCACATACAGTATCTTCCTTTGGCTCTTGTAAACGTGAATCAACCAGTGACGCAACTTGCACAGAACTATCTTTAGTTTGTGAAGCTTTTGCCGTTACCTCTCGCTGAGCTTCATCTTCTTTGACCTGACTTTTTTCCATACTACAAGCTCCTAATAATAGTAAAACAGCGAGTACAGGTATCCATAATTTTTTCACAATTGATTCCTCCAATTTTTATTTTTCTTGCTACCTATTACATTACAGATGAGTTGTGAAATAAGATGAAAATCCCTGTGAAGAATTGGAAAAATCCTATTGACTAATTATTGAACGTCTCGAAATCAAGGTTTTATTAGATTATTTAGCGCATGGACATTTGTTTAGAATATCTGAATATGGCGCTTCATCTGAACAATTTTCATGTGAGAGATCTGAGTGTTTGCAGCCCGACGCGCGATACATAGGCTATCCGAGCGTTGCGAAACCCAATCAAAGTGCAACACATATTCTTTTATGACAACAAAAACCCTCTCCACCATAAAATAGTGGAGAGGGTCATTTTTACAATTATATTGAAGTACGGTAACTATTGAGACGCTTCTTTTGTTTGCTTAATCGACTAAGTTTTACAGCAGTTTCAGATAGTTCGTTACGTATTTGCAGATTGCTTCCGCTGTCAACAGGAGCTGTCTCTAATTTATTGAGACTGTTTTGCTTCATTTGTTTTTTACCGATTGTCTGTTTATTGTCCTTATTTTTATGCATACTCTGTTTAAACTTTTGTTTCGGGTGCTGTCCAAAATTATGACTTATATCACCCGCATGCAAATACTGTTGTTCATTACGAAAAGTACTGTTTGTCGTCGCACTTACTCTAGAAGTCCTCATAATAATTACCCCCCTTTACTTTTCATCAACTTTATAGGTATTTATATCGACATTATATGCTCGAAATCAAGCTTTCAGAACCAATTACATAAAAAAGTAGAAAAGAGCGTTCCGAAAATGCGAAACTCACACTTTAGATCAGCTCTTTTACCATGAATTTATTTTACTTCCAAAAATCATCAAAAATTGTGATAGGCATATGGCGTTTATGCTGTGACCGTAAATAATGCCCTTCTAATATTTCGCGAGCCTCGCTAGGAATTTCCTTACCTTCTAAATAATCATCAATTTGGTCATAAGTTAGACCTAATGCCACTTCGTCTGGTAACGATGGGCGATTTTCTTCTAAATCAGCTGTTGGCACTTTTAAATACAGGTGCTCTGGACAATCTAATGTTACCAATAACTGTTTACCTTGACGTTTATTAAGACGATAAATTGGCATTAAATCCGCTCCACCATCACCGAATTTCGTATAGAAGCCAGTGATTGCCTCCGCAGCATGATCGGTTCCTAAAACAACAGCATTGTTCATCGCGGCAATGGAAAACTGAACTTTCATACGTTCACGTGCTTTTTCATTACCTTTCGCAAAATCACTTAGCTCCACTCCCGCATGTGCTAATGCTTGGACACTGGCATCTACTGCCTCTTTAATGTTCACTGAATAAGTTTTCGTAGGTTTAATATAATCAATTGCATCCTGACAATCTTGTTCATCTGCTTGTACACCATATGGTAAACGAACTGCCCAAAATGAATATCTCTGTTCCCCTACCTCTGCATTTAATTCATCAACCGCTAGTTGTGTTAGCTTTCCTGTCAAAGTAGAGTCTTGCCCACCTGAGATACCCAGTACAAAACCTTTTAAAAAGTTATATTTCCGTGCATATGCTTTCAAAAAATCAACGGATTTTCGAATTTCTTCTTGCGCATCAATTGACGATAATACTCGTAATTCCTGAATGATTTGTTGCTGTAAAGTCATATCACTTCCACTCCTTATTCTTTCACAATTCTATTAACCATTTCCCGAACTTCTTCAATATTACGCATTTTATTATCCCAGCACTTTTGACTTAAATCGACTGGATACTCCTCCGGGTTCATGGAACGCTTATATTCATCCCATAGCAATTCTAAATTATCTGCAGCGTAATTACGCATTTCTTCTAAAGTAGGATTTTGATAGCCAACATGCCCACTTTGAATAACGTGTTGATGTAAATTTTTTGCTTCAAAGTTCGTCACAAATTTCGATACGAATGTGTGCACAGGATGGAACATTTTAATACGCTCTTCAGATTGAGGGTCTTCGTCATGCATCGTAATATAGTCTCCCTCTGCTTTGCCATTCTTACGATCAATAATGCGATATAAATTTTTGAGACCCGGTGTCGATACCTTTTCAGCATTCGCAGAAATTTTAATAGTATCTTCTAATTGACCTTCTTCATTTTCAATTGCAACCATTTTATAAACAGCCCCCAGAGCAGGTTGGTCGTAAGCTGTAATAAGCTTTGTCCCAATTCCCCATACATCTACACGGGCATTTTGCGCCTTTAAGTTCAAAATTGTGTATTCATCAAGGTCATTGGAAACTACAATTTTTGCGTCATGGAAGCCAGCTTCATCTAACATTTTGCGTGCTTCCTTTGATAAGAAGGCAATATCACCACTATCTAAGCGAATACCGATAAAATTAATTTTATCTCCAAGTTCCTTTGCTACTTTAATCGCTGTTGGCACACCGGATTTCAATGTATTGTAAGTATCTACTAAAAACACACAATCACGATGACGTTTAGCATAGGCATGAAATGCGTCATAATCATTTTTGTACGCCTGTACAAGGGCATGTGCATGTGTCCCCGATACAGGAATGTTAAATAATTTACCCGCACGAACGTTACTAGTAGAAGCAAAGCCACCGATAAAGGCCGCACGAGTACCCCAGATAGCTGCATCCATTTCTTGCGCACGCCGCGTTCCAAACTCCATGGCCGTTTCATTTTTCACGATTTGCTTAATACGACTTGCCTTTGTAGCTATAAGTGTTTGATAGTTCACAATGTTCAATAGCGCAGTCTCAATCAATTGCGCCTCCACTAGAGGTGCTTCAATGCGAACAATTGGTTCATTCGCGAAAACAAGCTCTCCTTCCACCATTGAGTACATATCTCCTGTAAATCGAATATTTTTTAAATAGTCGATAAAGTCTTCTTTATAACCAACCACTTCACGTAAATACGCAATATCCGATTCACTAAAGCGAAAATCTCGTAAATAATCAAGCATACGCTCTAACCCCGCAAATATGGCATAGCCATTGCCAAACGGTAATTTTCTAAAATATAATTCAAAAATTGCTTTTCTATTATGTATGCCATCAGCCCAATAGGACTCTGCCATATTGATTTGATATAAATCTGTGTGCAACGCTAAACTATCGTCAACATAGTTTGATCTCATAAGAAAAACCTTCTTCCGCTTTGATAATTAGTCCTAGTATACACTATATACCCAATTTCTTGCGTTTAACATTCCTTAGCACCGATGTTAGATTTCTTCACATTAATAATCAGAAAATTTCGAACTGTACACATTTTAGACACAAATCGTAACACCGCTTTCATTCCTTAAATAATTAGCTTTTTTACAATTTATTACGACACACGAAATATTTCATGTTACATAACATTACATGAATAACAAAAAAATAATTGCGTTATTGACCTCTCCGTTTTAACATGTAAATTAACTTAACGCAAGGAGCTGGTTTTGATGAAAAAAATAGAAGCAATTATTCGTCCCGAAGTTTTTGGCCTTGTTAGGGATGGGCTTGCAAAGGAAGGAATTGCGGGTCTAAGTATTTCAGAAATCGCTGGCTGTGGTCGCCAATTAGGCCGGACGGGTTTATTTCGTGGAAACGCATATGAAATCGAATTCTTACCAAAATTAAAGTTGGAAATGATTGTCGATGACGCAAAAGTTGATGCCATAGTTGAAGTTCTATTACGTGATGCCGCAACCGGTAAAGTTGGAGACGGTAAGATATTTATTTATCCAGTGGAACAAGCAATTCGTATCCGTACTAAAGAAGTCGGATCAGTTGCAGTAGATTAAGGGGGCGATATAAATGGATGAAGTGATGTTATCTGTAAATTTAGTATGGGTTATGCTTGGAACAGTTTTAGTATTTTTTATGCATGCAGGATTTGCCATGGTTGAGGCAGGATTTACTCGATCGAAAAACGCCGTCAATATTATTATGAAAAACTTTCTAACCATTTCACTTGGCGGTATCATTTATTTCTTATGTGGTTATGCCATTATGTTTGGCGACACTGCTGGTGGTCTCATCGGAACAAGTGGTTTCGCTTTAAATGGTGTAGATGATCTTTCGTTCTTTATCTTCCAAACAATGTTTGCAGCAACTGGTGCCACTATTCTTTCTGGTGCTGTAGCAGAACGCACTAATATTTTTGCCTATATTGGCGTTATCGTTTTAATGACATTATTTGTTTATCCTGTAGTAGGACATTGGGTTTGGAGCGGTCAAGGCTGGCTAACAGATTTAGGTTTCGTAGATTTCGCTGGATCAACTGTTGTTCATTTAACTGGTGCTGTAGCAGCCTTTGTAGCAGCAGCAATCATTGGTCCTCGACTAGGTAAATATGAAAATGGGCGCGTTAATGTTATTACTGGCCATAGCATTCCTTTAGGCGCATTAGGTGTGTTCTTACTTTGGTTCGGTTGGTTCGGTTTTAACGGTGCATCTACTTTAGCGGCCGATCCCACACTTGTACCTAGTGTTATCGCTAACACATTTTTCGCCGCTGCCGCCGGTGTAGTAGCGACTGCATTCTATACTAAATTCCGCTATGGCCATATCGATGGCTCGCTAACACTAAACGGCGCGTTAGCAGGCCTTGTAGGTATTACAGCTGGTGCAGCAAACGTCACTATTATCGGTTCACTGATAATCGGTGTCATTGCAGCCCCTTTATTAGTCGAAGGTCTCCGCTTCATTGAATGGAAGCTGAAAGTTGACGATCCTGTAGGAGCGATAGCTGTTCATGGTATTTGTGGTGTTTGGGGAACTCTAGCCGTTGGATTATTTGATGTTGGTGGTCAAGGTCTGTTCTACGGTGGTGGTTTTGCTTTACTTGGTGTTCAAACAATTGGTGTCATCGCAACGATTGCTTGGGTTGGTGTCTCTGTATCAGCTGGTTTATTCATTATAAAAGCATTTGTCCCATTACGTGTAACAGCGGAGGAAGAGGTCGCTGGACTAGATGTTATCGAACACGGTACGCCGGCTTACGAATATCAAGATATTTTCAAAAGCACTGCTGTACAGGGGGAAACATTTGCTCAACGACTAACACATTTTGGAAAATCCCCAACAAACGTCCAAGAAGAACATATATAAAAATACTTGCTGAAAAAGAGTCGTCTCACAGTACTTTGGAGACGATTCTTTTTTTACTCATTCTCTAATTGAAGTAAAAACTCTTTCATTGCTAAACCACTACGAAAACCTGTTAGTTTGCCATTTTTCCCGATGACACGATGACATGGAATAATTGCCAATATGGGGTTGGCGCCGATAGCACTTCCAACAGCCCTTACCGCTTTTGGCTTTCCAATACGTTCTGCAATCGCTGTGTATGATGTTGTCGCACCATAAGGCAGGGTTTTTAACGCATCCCAGACAGCGAGCTGAAAAGCTGTCCCCTTCACATGAATTGGTAGATCAAATTCAGTAAGTTGACCGTTCAAATAAGCTGTTAACTGTTCAACATATGGTATTAATTTTTCTTTACTCACTTCAAAGGTATAGCCTTTAAATGGCTTTTTTGCCCACTCTTCTACTTCATCAAATGGCGCATTGGGTGTTCCGATATAAACAAGGCCTTCTTCCGATGCAACGATGTACATAGTTCCCTGGGCATATGTTAGCGTATCTACATATAAAATATCCATTTTCCCTGTTCTCCTTACATATCGTATTGCTAGTACTCTTACTATAAAAATGGAAAATACCTGTAGCAACCATTCATTTCTATGCTACATTAATATTACCTACTAGTATAAAGGAGTTTCTACTATATGAAAACGCTATACGAGCCCGCAATTCACTTTCAACAGGTCAGCTTTTCAGTAAATAACAAAGCAATTTTAAAAACAATTACTGGTTCAATCCCAAAGGGCAAAATTACAACACTTGTTGGCCCATCTGGTGCAGGTAAAACAACGCTACTGAAAATGTGCAATGGGCTACTCACACCGACGAACGGGCATATTTTTATTGATGATCAGCCAATTGCCACGTACGAACCTACTACTTTACGTAGACAAGTAGGTATTGCTCTTCAATCTGCGCCAATGATTGCCGGTACAGTTTTTGATAATTTAGCCCTTCCCCGTTCACTACAGGGAAAAGCACTCACTCAACAAGAAGCCAGCCAATTCTTAAGGGACGTCGGACTCGATGACAGCTTTTTACAACGCTCAATAACTGAATTATCCGGTGGACAACGCCAAAAGGTATCCATCGCACGTACCCTTATCAACCACTCTTCTATCCTATTATTAGATGAAATTACATCTGCTCTTGATCGTCAATCAGTACAGGACATCGAGGCACTCATTGTGACATTAAACAAAAAATATAATGTCACGATGATTTGGATTACACATAATTTACAGCAAGCACTAACAATCGGACATTATACTTGGGTTATGATGGATGGAGAGCTTATCGAAACTGGGCAAAGCTCCCTACTGGATGCTCCAAATAATCCTCGTGTTGCAGAATTTGTACAGGGGGTAAACGCATGACATATACTGCCCTTTCCCTAACATTGATTTTTGTATTAATTCCATTGTTATTATCAAAAGTTTTAAAGCTTGGCCTTGAAAAAGACACGATGATTGCGACTATACGCTCTATTATCCAATTATTAGCAGTTGGCTACATTTTAAAATTTGTCTTCGAAACAGGCAGCATTATCTATATTTTGTTGATGGTTGCATTGATGATTTTTACAGCAACTCTAAATGCCCGCAAAAAAGGAGCAGGAATAAGAGGGATTACATGGAAAATAGCTAGTACCCTAGTTGTTGTTGAAGTTGTGACACAAGGCGTATTATTAGGTTTTGGCATTATACCTGCAACAGCACAATATATCATACCGATTAGTGGTATGTTAATTGGCAATTCCATGGTATTATCTATATTATTTCTAAATCGTTTTACAGCAGAAATCACGAGTCATCAGGATGAAATTGAGCTCATTTTATCACTCGGCGGTACCCCCAAACAGGCGATTCATCGTCAACTAATTAGCGCTATTAAAGCAAGTATGATTCCAACAATTGAAAGCCAAAAAACAATTGGACTTGTGCAATTACCTGGCATGATGAGCGGACAAATTATCGGCGGAGCAGACCCCATTCAAGCGGTACAATTTCAACTTTTAATTATTTTCGCACTTCTAACAACTGCAACATTATCGAGCATAATGATTGGTTTTTTAAGCTATCCTGTACTTTTTAATGAACGTATGCAAATAATAGAAAACAAATAATTGTTTCAAGGAATCCATTACATGGTTTCCAAATATGTTATACTAGAAAGAAAAATGCTGTGAGGAGAATGACCATGTTATTACGCGATTTTTTCATCCAATTATCTGAGAACCAACTATTAAACAGTACTGCTAAAAAATACGGCTTAAAACTAGGCGCCCAAAATGTAGTAGCTGGTACAAATATAGAAGAAACGATTGCAAGCATCAAAGAGCTAAATGCCCATAATATCTCTTGTACAGTAGATAATTTAGGGGAATTTGTTTCTAGTGAAGAAGAAGCATCTGCGGCTAAAGAACAAATCCTTGCTGTTATTGAAGCGATTCATGAAAACGGTGTCAATGCCCATATTTCACTAAAACCATCTCAATTGGGCTTAGATATTGACGTTGATTTTTGCTATGACAATTTATATGAGATTGTTGAAAAGGCAGCTGCCTACGATATTTTTGTTAACTTTGATATGGAAGATTACGGTCGTCTCCAAACGTCTTTCGATATGGTTGAAGAACTTTCAAAAACATTTAATAATGTCGGTACAGTTATTCAATCATACTTTTATCGTGCCAAGGACGATATTGAGAAATTCCAAAACTATCGTTTACGAATTGTAAAAGGTGCATATAAAGAACCTGTGGAAGTAGCTTTCCAGGATAAATTAGATATCGATTTAAACTTTATCGAGTTGATTGAATACCATTTACTTCACGGTAAATTTACATCAATTGCAACACATGACCATAACGTCATCGCACACGTAAAACGCTTTGTCGCTGATAATAATATTCCGCTTGATAAATTCGAATTCCAAATGCTTTACGGCTTCCGCACAGACATGCAAAAAGAGCTGGCGAAAGAAGGCTATAACTTCTGCGTATACGTACCATTTGGCGAAGATTGGTATGGTTACTTTATGCGTCGTTTGGCGGAGCGCCCACAAAACATTAATCTTGTAACGAAGCAAGTATTTACGAAAAAAACGAATACAGTCCTTGCTGTTGCAGCAGGTGCATTCGTGCTTGGACGCTTAACAAAGCGCAATAAATAACCACCGAACCTTATCGTCATGATGGCGATAAGGTCTTTTATTGATAATCGCCTATAAAAGAAAAAAAGCGGCGAGAATTGCTTCCCGCCACATTTTTAAGGATTTGTTGACCATAAACCAGCATGTTTTAACACAACACGCGGATGTAATTTTAATTGCGCCACCATTAAGTCAGCCAGGTCCTCCGCCTGCATAACTTTTTCTGGATTACCGTCTGTTAATTGTAACTCCACAGCCATATCTGTTGCGACCGTACTTGGTGTTAACGTTACAACACGGATATTATGCTTACGAACCTCTAACATTAATGATTCACTCATACCAATCACCGCTGCTTTCGATGCACTGTATGCACTTGTGATTGGTGCACCTTTTTGACCCGCTGTCGATGAAATATTAATAATATCTCCTGACTGTCGTTCAATCATTTCTGGTAATATGGCGCGTGTTGTGTAATACACACCTTTTACATTTACATCTACGATATTAGTCCAGTCCTCCGGTGAAAGTTCTAAAAACTTACCGAATTTTGAAATACCTGCGTTATTTACTAAAATATCTATCGGACCTAGCTCTGCACGGATGCTTTCAACAGCCAATGAGATCGATTCTAAATCAGCTACATTAGCTGCCGCAATCGCCACTTTCACATTGTAAGCTTTCAATTCTTCAGCAACATGTTGTAAATTCTCTACTGTACGTCCTACAAGTCCAACGTTTATGCCCTCTTTTGCAAAGGCGATTGCTGTCGCACGTCCAATTCCTCGGCCCGCACCAGTAATTAAAGCAGTTTTTCCAGAAATAGTTTGCATACCTCTTACTCCCTTTTGAATAGTTTATAGAATAATTCTCCATTTTTCAGCATACCTATTCGTCTGTCAAAAGTACATTCAGAAGTCTTACTTATTCCAACCTTTTTCCTTAAAGCGTGCAATAGCCTCAATTCGATTGCCAACATGTAATTTTTCTAAAATAGTCGAAATATAGTTCCGTACAGTGCCCGCTGATAAAAATAACTCTGCTGCAATTTCCTTTGTTGTCTTACCTTCTGCAACCAATGTCAGCACTTGACTTTCACGCTCTGTTAAAGGGTTTTCACTATCATCTTCATAGACAAAATCAACAAGTTCAGGAGCATAAATTCGTTTACCGTCCATAATCGTACGAATAGCACTTACCAATTCCTCAATTGGACTATCCTTCAGTAAATAACCACGAACCCCCGCTTTCCTTGCCCGTTCAAAATAACCTGGTCTAGCAAACGTTGTTAAAATAATGACTTTACAATCCGAACCATGCAATTCTTCAGCAGCATCTAGTCCAGTTTTCACTGGCATTTCGATATCCATAATACAAATATCTGGCTGATGCTCTTCTACAAGTGCCAATGCTTCCTCACCATTTTTTGCTAACCCAACGACCTCCATATCATCCTCCATACTGAGTAACGAACGAAGCGCCCCTAACAGCATACCTTGATCTTCAGCAATAACAATTCGAATCATGTCACAATCCTCTTTTCCTCTATATGTTCTGCAAATTTTCTTTAACTTTTTGATGTGTGATGGTCACAGGAATGGACACGGTTAATGTTGTGCCCTCGTCGCCCTCTATCTTAAAGGAACCATTGATAAATTCTAAACGCTCTCGCATCCCCTTTAATCCATTACCACTTTTCAAAATCTGCTTTTTCGAAATACCCTGTCCATTATCACGAACAACTAGGTAAACCTCTTTAAAATTTTGATGGAAAGCAATTTCACACTTCGTCGCCCCACTATGCTTGACTACATTCGTTACCGCCTCTTTCAAACACATGGATAAAACATTTTCCACAAGGGGCGGAACCTGTAGCGTATCCTTATCACCATCAAAAACAAATTCCATTTCGGCAGCTTTAAGGATTTGAGAAATACGCATAAGCTCATCTTCAAATTTTGCTGTACGCATATCTGAAACTAATTCTCGAACCTCTTTTAAGGCAATACTCGCCGTTTGGCGAATATCTCTAATCTCGACTAATGCCTGCTGTGGATCACGTGCAATGAGTCTTGAGGCCAGGTCACTTTTTAATCCTATCATCGATAATTTTTGACCCAATGTATCGTGTAAATCACGTGCAATGCGTTGACGTTCTTCAAAAATAATCAATTCTGCAATTCGTTCATTCGCAGTTTCCAATTGTCCTTCTAGATTTTCCCGTTTATTCTTCGAATAAATGGTAAGTGGTAAAAGTACAACCGCTAAAATCGTTAGTACTACAAATGGAAGTTGCGATAAAAATAAATGTAATTCCACGAAGAAACCAATCCCAGTTGAAATAACAGTAAAGCCGATATGCAAGCCGTACATAATATAAAAGCCTACAGGTCTACGAATATTACCGATGAAAAACGCTGTAAATATGGATAAATACACATAACCATATAATATGGTCAAAATAATATTAATGACCATTTCGAAGCTAATCCACATATAAACAAGCCCATTTCTCGAATTTACGGAAAAGCGATAAAAAATAAAATACAGCATCAAAAAAGTAATGCCTATCGATATTTCAAGATAAGAAGATTTTTTAAAAATAAAGAAAAACGGTAGAAAACAAAAAATAATCCATAAATAAATACTTAGCATGGGACTATTCGGAATTATACTATGCCACTTTCTCATCATAACCTCACAATCTTTCCTGCTTTTCCCTTTATTATAACAAGAAAAGCGCATATGTGCCCCTTTCATAGCTGTCGCTTCGCTTTCGCATAGTCAAATCTTTCATTGCTATCGCTTCATCGTGTCCATAAAATCCTCTTATATAAAACAGCCATCCCCAGAAGAGATGGCTGATCAATTTCGACTAAGCAGCTATACTGCCTTTCGCTTTTCGCTTAATAATTTCATTAACATCTTTAAATGATACAAATTTCCCGTGTTCTTCATCATATAATTTGTAGCGTAATGATTCTAAACTTGTGCGCAATGTAATTGTTGTAGCTGTTTGTAAAGGTGGTGTTTCATTATGCGCTTTTTCAAGGTTATAGTTAGGAACACGAGGTGCTAAATGGTGAACATGGTGGAAACCAATATTACCAGTTGCCCATTGTAATAGCTTCGGTAATTTATAGTAAGAACTACCTTCAACAGCTGCTTTTACATAGTCCCAATCAGTGTCATGTTCAAAATAAGAATCTTCGTACGTATGTTGGATATAGAATAACCAAATTCCTAGTGAACCTGCGATGAATAATGTGACACCTTGCACTAACAAGAATGACTGCCAGCCCAAGAAATAAATTAACGCTACACAAACACCTGCAATAATAACATTGGTAATATGTGTATTCATGCGTTCCTTTGGTTTTGCATCTTTACGGTTAAAACGATTTAACACTAACACCATATATAGTGGACCTAAGCCAAACATTACTAATGGATTACGATAAAAACGATACCATAAACGTTGCCCTTTAGAAGCTTCTAAATATTCTTCCACTGTCATCATATCGATATCACCGATACCACGCTTATCTAAGTTCGAACTTGTTGCGTGGTGAATTGTATGCTCGCGCTTCCATTTTTCATACGGAAATGAAGTTATCACTCCAGTAAATAAGCCAACCCAGTCGTTTGCTTTTTTACTTTTGAAAAATGAACCGTGTGTACAATCATGGAAAATAATGAATGCTCGTACGACAAATCCAGCGGAAATTACACTTAAACCTGCAGTTAACCAAGGTGAGACATCAACTAACATATATCCAGCGACCCATAGAACAATTAACGGTACAATTGTATTCACCATTTGAAAAACACTTTTACCAGTGTCTGATTTTGCAAATGGTGCTACATCTTGGCGCAGTTTTTTTGTTTTTTCTTTATCTGTAGCCATTTCATTTTCCCTCGTTTCCTTTTGCTTATGACCTCATCATAAAATAAGATTATAACGCGCAACAGACGCAAACATCATAAAAAGGATATGACAAATGTCATATCCTTTCAGACTGTAGACAAAAGCCATCGAGAAGTTCACTCTCGATGGCTTTTGTCATTTTTCTTTCTCTTCATTTTTAATATTTGGTAAATTACTGCCGTATCCAACATACTCTTCGAGCATAGATGCTCTCTTAAGCTGTCTGCCACGTCCAAGTAGCCAGTTTCTTTAAATTCATGGCAGCAAAAGTAAGCAT
>NZ_PYWI01000041.1 GCF_003049575.1 Lysinibacillus parviboronicapiens
CATCCATGTTTCCACTTGTGTTTTATGCCTTATATTTAATTCAATTAAAACCTGCTTCGTAGGTATACCAGTCAATCGCATCTCAATAGCCTTCATTTTTACTTCGTATGGATAACTCACTCTTGTTTCCATAGAAAAAACACCTCCTAATTGAAGTTTAGGTATCTAAACCCGAATTCAATCGAAGATGCTTTTTTTATTTGTCTATACTTTTGGGGTCAGTTCCGAGTGACCAGGTACATACCTTCAAGATGTTTTTATCGACAGGGTCCATTTATCTTATGTATCACATTCGTGTTAAGATAGGCGTTCTAAAATCAAGAAGCCACAGCGAGTGAAATCTCTGCAGCTCTTTAAGTAGTGAGACACTACGCAATTATATTTTGGTTGTTTATAGTCAATTTATACGTCTCGTGTAACATTGGTTAAAAGTATAGATCACTGCAATAAGGACACTTTAATCCATACTGGAGATAAAAGAAAAGCAAAAGAATGAATTAGAGTAAGAGAAAATAGGCATTGAATTTAGTCCTGAGAAATTTAGAAGTAAATGAAGAAAAACAAGAAAAGAGCAATAGAATGAACAACAATTTAATAAAGAAAAAAAGTAATGATTAAAATACCACAACTTTCGGGTTGTGGTAATTAAATAAAAAAAGCCATAACGGAGGTCGTTACAGCTTCGAAAAGTATGTGAGAAAAATCTCATGACCAATTTATCTTTACCAGATTCAATTATATTATACTTAAATTTTTTGAAAAAAGGATCACTTCCAATTAAGAAAGTGATCAAATGTTAAGCTTATTATCCTCAAGAAACATTATGAGTATATATTCTCAAGAGTAATAGGAGTAACGGAAAACATTTCGACAGGTCACTTTCATTTTATGTACTAAATAGAGATTCTGTTAGGCGTTACACCATTTTTAAATTAAAAGCTGCAGCTATGAGTCTCTGCAGTCTAGAGTAGTGTGAGAACACTATGGACAAATGCTATTGTTATACATCAAAACAGCTTGTGAATACGCTAAAATTCAAAATTAAGTAAATTAACAAGGGAGGTGTTGCATATGTATGAATGGTTGCGAGATTACCAAAAACTAGAGGATGAAATCACATACCTTGAATATATTTTGAGTCGTTCCCAAAACGAATTGAAAAGATGGGTACAAGGTGATTTAGCAAAGTACAAGCTAACCTCTAAATCAGATGGTGCAAGGCTTGAAGAACGGATAGAAGTCATTGAATACGAGCTTGCACATAAAATGAATGATTTACACGATTTACGAAAACTCATTAATACATTCCAGGGAATCGAGCATCAAATCGTTTACAAACGATATATAAAAGGAAAGACGTTTGGAGCAATCGCAAATGATTTATGTTACAGCCTTGGATACATCAAAAAAAACATGCAGAGATTGTTCGTACAATAAAATTTGTAACCGAATATAGTAATGTAAAATAGTACACTTTTAGAGTACGCCTACTAGGTACTGAAACTATTGAAATAATGCGTCTTATATAATAAGCACGTCCAACTTGTACGTGCGTTTCTACAAACAAGCCATGAAAACCCCCTTTCATATGAGGCCGTACGAATACTGTACGGTCTTTTGTTAAGTCTGAAAAGTGAGTAGCCTATTCGGTACTTGCTTTTCAAAGTGAAATAATACCTAAAATTTATGGTGATGAATGATGTATTTTGTGCTATTTTGTTAATGAGGTGATTTTATGGGTGAAGATACTACAACGAATTTTAATAATCCCGTTAACAGAACACCAAATAGCGAGCATGATAGACTTAACAACAGGAAAGCCATGATTAGCGCAAAAATCACTAAAGAATGCGTTGACCGATTGATTGAGGATATTGATAAAACATTAAGGACGTCCAAGTGACGTCTTTTTATTATGCCTTGAGGGTCTAGTTCACTATGCACGAAAGCTATATTAAACGGTGGTTCACTGTGAACTATCGTCCTATGCAGTCGAAAGCTAAACCGACTATAAAAGCTAATGAGCAATCACTATGAATTGTAGAGGGATGAACAATGGATAAACCAAGTTCAACTATTAGACCTGATAAACCAGTAACACCTAAGAAATACTTAGCTAATTATTGTATGGTAAATCCTAACCATCAAATGTTTAAGGTGGCCGATGGTACTCGTTGTGTTGATTGTAATGGTTTAGTGAATGTTAAGAAAGTTACTATGGCTCAACATTACTCACTGCCCACTTATACAGAATTACGTAAAAGACGAAATGAAAAGCCAAGTAAATCATTATCCGTTTCAATTAATATGAACACAGACAAAATGCAATTAAAGTTACGAGCAATCGCAAAGCATACTGATGCATTGGCTGATGAGTTGGATAGGATTGATAATTTAGTTACCATCAACGAACATTTACTATTGATAATGTATTTTAGCAGTTGTTCCAGTTCTACTAAAAAGCGTGAAGTCATCGTATAAGTAAACAAATAAAAAAATTATATTAACCAAGTACTCTTTTTTAAAAGTGAATACCTGTTTCAACCTATAATTCAAACTGATATTTTAAACATAATTTTATGGAGAATTAATATTAGATTTTAAAGGAGAATAGAATGAATGGACGTAAAGAATAAAAGGGGATGAGAATAGATGTCAAATTATGTACAACATGCATTATTTGAACATAGGTTTTGGTTAGAAATATTGAAAGATCATGGTCAATTTATTCATGATTCTCTGTATCCATCAGAGACGGAGGATATTAAAAGAGCGAATTCATTTATTCATCAATTTTCCCAGTTACTTGCCTTTGCAAACACACTTAATACTTCCGATGTAGCTGTATCCTTTTCACTTACTGTTGATGAGGCTGTTGAACAGTTCAAGCAATTTAAGTTTTATATTCTCAGACGCCAATTATCAGGCGAAATTGGTATTCATTTAACTCCTACCTTTGTTAATCATATGGTAAATGAATTAGAGGAGTATCAAAATGTCCTCAGCTATCTAAAAAAAGGTGAAGTCCCTCCCATATTTCATGAACTGCATCATCACTTAGTCTGGCTTTTAGATGCATCAGGACATGCAGGCGCCATCAATGATGAGTTAGATGGGGTAGAAAAAAGATTAAAACAAAAGAGCAATACTTTCGCCGAACATTTTGAACAATTTTATCTAAAGGCAGTGGAGCTAGCTGGTTATTTGCGATCCAATATACAGTCATTTCCAGCATTAACGCGTTTTAATAAGGATGTAGAGATAGAAATGACATTATTTAAAACCTTTTTACGGGAGTTAGAGGAAATGGAGCTAAGTGCTGAAGTATTAGGAACTTTTACAGCTCCAATGGCAGATCATATGTGGAGAGAGGAACAGTATTATCTATCCAAACTAGCTCAAGCAAGTGGTGAAGACGGATAAAGTTCATAAAACTATTAAACGGATATTAAAAAAAATCATATAAGTCACATTTATGAAAATAATTTCGAGTAAAGCCACTTGAAAAAGTGGCTTTACTTAAAATACCTAGTTAACTGTTTTTTCTTTGTATCAAATTCGTCTTGAATGAAAGGGGTGTATAATAAAGCTATTGAGAGTTTGAAAAGATATAGGCAGCTATTGAATTCTAGAACAGTTCCTCCTTAATTGATGTCTATTCATCATTTTGGAAGGGAAAAACCTGTACAATTATAAAGGAGAAATCTTACTGAGGGAAAAATGTTTTTATCATACCCTCGGTCTAATATAAAAGAAAGTACCTTAAAAATGTGTTCCAAGGATTAAAATAATTCTTGGATTGGTTGCATATGTTAAGAATGAATAATAGCAGGGGATGTGGTTACCTTTATTGAAAAGGGACTCTTTTTTATCATTATATTAAGACTTATTTCAGGAAGTATAGAGATAACAGCTGCCTGCCACTTTAATGTTTAAATTCAATGATCTAGAAAAGGCCTTTTATATCAACACTCTACTTGCCTTAGTGGGTCCAGTTATTTTAATTGTTACGACAGGAATAGCATTACTTGGTCTGGCTGAAAAAGTTTCATTGACAATAATTATATGTCTTTTCTGTGGGATTTTTCTTATCCTTTTTAGGTTAAAATCTGACTGAAAACGCTAAATTTTAATTATTTTCATACTTTAAAAAAGGACAAATTCAGCCACAATAGCTGTTATGTCCTTATTTTCATGCTATTTTATTTATTTTTTCAATTTCATCGACTTGAATGTACTTAAAGACAATAAACAATAGGATGAATCCGAATACACCTGCCGTAATATAGCTAATATTGAGATAGTTTTTCATGACGAGTGACATAATAGAGGGACCAGCTGCAACACCGATAAATCTCGCCGAGCTATAAAAAGAGGAAACTGTGCCTCTTAACTCTTTTTTTATGTTTTCAGTAATAATAGCGTCAAGTGCAGGCAATAGTGCGCCAATAGCTATTCCCACTATACTCGTTACTACTAAGAGAAGGATCAGTTTTTCCCTCGTAAACCCTACGAAAACGATGCTGGCAGACATTGCAATTAAGCTGATAATCATTATTTTTTTAATAGTCGCGAGGTCCCCTTTAATTTTCCGACCGGAAATAAAAGAAGCAATACAAAGTAATAAAAGTGGGATGGCTAGAACGAAGCCTTTCTTAATGTCCTTTATATTATGAACTTTTTCGAGGTTTTCTGATAAGAAAAATAACATACTGAATAATATCAGCATAACAAGGATTCCATTTAGGAATACGGTATACAACCATTTTCCTTCCGTCTTGAATACAGTTTTTGTATTACTTAAAAACTCCTTAAACTTTACAGGTTCATCATTTTCTTTGGGAATTTTAACAAAGAAAAAAATAAGTGCAATAGAAATTAAACTGAGCGCTGAAATGGAGAAGAAGGGTAGGAACCATAAAATAGCGGCAAATATTGAACCTAAAATGGGACTTAACACTTTTCCAAACGTGTTCGACGTTTCAATAATTCCTAAAGTAGAACTTATTTTTTCATCATCATCTTTATAAAGGTCACCCACAAGTGGCAAAACAATCGGCATGGCTCCAGCCGCCCCTATCCCTTGTATAATTCTACCAACGATAATCATTGTGTAGGGGTCCTCCATTTTCCATGAAGCAAACCCGGCAATTAGACCCCCGATTAAAGCGAAGATTAAACTTGGTAATATCACCATTTTCCTACCAAAGCGGTCCGATAAATAGCCGGCTACTGGTATAAGAAAAATAGCCGCGACTGAATAGCTTGTAATAATCATGCTCGATTGAAAAGATGTGATCCCGACCTTTTCTTCAAGTTTCGGGAGTACTGGAATAAGCATGGAATTTCCCAATGTCATGATGAGAGGAATTGAAGTCAAACTTATAATACACCAAACACTTACTTGATCCTTACTTTGTTTCATTACCACACCTCGACTAATCTTTTTTATTCTATTAAAGGTATGGTTTCCTGTCGTGTACATTTTATGCGTGATATGTTTTTTGTATAGACTTTTACTAAACGGTCCTTACCTTGTGAGGGTGTATTAAAATAACGCTTGAAAAGCCTGCATGCCAAAGTAGATTCCGAAACCGATCATTATTATGGATGAAATAAAGGAGACGGTTTTCAAAAGCTGGGTGGATAATAATTTACGAGCTACACTGGATGAAAAAGCCATAATGAAATCCACTAAAATAATGCCAAGCAAAATGGCGATACTATTTAAAATGATTTGATATCCTGTAGAGGCTTCAGCCGTTTTCGCGAGTATGGAACCATATATCCCTAACCAAAAAAGGATGGTCAGTGGGTTCATCAATGACATGAAGAAACCAGAGATTATTGATTTTCTAAGTCGGGTTCTTTTACCGGTTTTCAAATCCATGTCAATTTTATGTAACGATAGTAAATTTTCTATACCGGTATACAGAAGAACAAAACAGCCGAAAGACCAGAGTATCATTTTCAACAATAACGAATCAATAAATTGACCAATGCCAAAATAAACTATGAACATATAGATGATGTCGGTTGTTAAAGCACCCAGACTAAAAAACCAGGCATGAAAAAAACCATTTTTAAAACCTGTATTTAATAGGACGGTCTTAACAGGTCCTATTGTTGCAGCCATAGATATGCCTAAAAAGATATAGGTGAATATAGAATCCATGAATAGCCCTCCACTAATATGATGTCATTGCATTTTATTCGAAGGCAATGACTTATAGGACTATTAAAAGGGGAAATTCTAATGGAATGTTTAGGATTTTATTTTATGCTTTAGAACCATTATTCAAACATAATATTACCCCATTCACCAAATTAAAGACTACCTTTATATAGCGGATTTGATAAGAAGCATTGTTAATATTAATCACACTGTAGCCCAAAACAGCCAAACAAAATTTATAATGAGTTCCTGGCGAGTGACTTTCTATAATTCCAACGCTTGATTACCTCAGGATAAAAAACCATTGCGAAATTTGAGAAGACATACTTACATCGTAAATATTTATTTTTCTTACCATATAATCAACTCGAACTGTCGATGATTATGAACGCGGGATTAGGTTATATATTTATTCAGATGTCCCCATTGTTCTTAGAGATTCTGAAAACTGTAGGGGAGGCTATTTAAAAAGGAAAAAAACTAGGTTACGCTGAGCGAGAACCTAGTCATTACGAGTATTGATTTTAAAAGGTTTGTGTTATCATAAATCACGTATCTATAATAAGTACATCAAAATAATAATTAAAAAACAAGAAACACAGTGTAATGTGAAGTTGAAAGGATGAATTAACTATGAGTAAAGGGCATACGAAAACCGTAGCTCTGAATACGTTAGGTTGTAAAGTAAATCACTACGAAACAGAGGCAATTTGGCAGTTATTTAAAGATGATGGTTATGAACGAACTGAGTTTGATCGTCAAGCTGACGTTTATGTCATTAATACATGTACAGTAACAAATACGGGTGATAAAAAATCGCGTCAAGTGATTCGTCGAGCAATTCGCCAAAACCCAGATGCAGTTATTTGTGTTACAGGTTGTTATGCCCAAACGTCTCCTGCGGAAATTATGGCGATTCCTGGCGTAGATATTGTTGTAGGAACACAGGACCGCACGAAAATGCTTGGCTATATTGAACAATATCGCGATGAACGCCAACCGATTAATGCAGTACGTAACATCATGAAAAATCGTGTGTACGAAGAATTAGACGTACCTGCGTTTACTGACCGCACACGAGCATCACTAAAAATCCAAGAAGGTTGTAACAACTTCTGCACTTTTTGTATTATTCCATGGGCACGTGGCTTAATGCGATCTAGAGATCCTCAAGAGGTACTTCATCAGGCTCAGCAATTAGTAGATGCTGGTTATCTTGAAATTGTACTAACAGGAATTCATACAGGGGGCTATGGTCAAGATTTAAAAGACTACAACCTTGCACAATTGCTGCGTGACTTAGAGATAAATGTTAAAGGGTTAAAACGCTTACGTATTTCTTCAATTGAAGCAAGTCAGTTAACAGATGAAGTGATTGATGTGTTACGTGAGTCAAATATTGTTGTTAATCATTTACACATTCCGATTCAATCGGGCTCAGATACTGTATTGAAACGTATGCGTCGTAAATATACAATGGAATTTTTCGGTGAACGTTTAACAAAATTACACGAAGCACTGCCAGATTTAGCAGTTACTTCTGACGTAATTGTTGGATTCCCAGGTGAGACAGAGCAAGAATTTATGGAAACATATAACTTTATTCGCGACCATAAATTCTCTGAACTACATGTCTTTCCATTCTCACCACGAACAGGTACTCCAGCTGCACGAATGGAGGACCAAATCGATGAGGACATTAAAAATGACCGTGTTCACCGCTTAATCGCATTAAACGATCAACTCGCAAAAGAATATGCTTCACGCTTCGAAAATGAAGTGTTAGAAGTAATTCCAGAAGAATATGTACATGATGGTAGCGACGCAGAAGGTCTATTAACGGGTTATACAGATAATTATTTAAAAGTAGTTTTTGAAGGCCCCGAAAGCCTTATTGGTCAGCTAGTGAAGGTGAAAATTATACAAGCGGGCTACCCTCATTCCAAAGGGCAGTTTGTCCGTGTATTGGAAACTGTAAAATAAAAAGACAAAGGATTGCCTATCTTTAAACAATAGGACAATCCTTTTTTTGATATTGAAATCCATTTTTTGCATATAGTATGTAGATTTATAATTAATAGCCGACAGTCACTAAATAGTAAGAAATTAGACGGCGACGTGAAAAAATGGTATCATTTCAGAGAGGTACGTACAACTAAGGTAGAAGGAGTGTTATACATTGAAAATAAATTATGCAAGTATGATTGATCATACCTTATTAAAAGCTGAGGCAACAAAGGCTCAAATTGAAAAACTCTGTGCGGAGGCGAAACAATTTGGTTTTGCATCTGTTTGTGTAAATCCGACTTGGGTAAAATATAGTAGTGAGCTATTACAAGACTCAAATGTCTTAGTATGTACAGTAATAGGCTTCCCTCTCGGCGCTAATACACCTGCTGTAAAAGCTTTTGAGGCAAAGGATGCCATTGCAAATGGTGCAAAAGAAGTGGACACGGTCATCAATATTGGCGCGCTGAAGAATCAAAACTTTGACATTGTACAAGCGGATATTGCTGCGGTGGTAGAAGCTGCAAAGGGTAGTGCTATCGTTAAAGTTATTATTGAAGCATGTTTACTTACAGATGAGGAAAAAGTAAAAGCATGTGAGCTTGCAGTTGCGGCTGGGGCTGATTACGTAAAAACGTCGACAGGCTTTTCAACAGGTGGCGCAACAGCAGAAGATATTGCATTAATGCGTAAAACAGTTGGCCCAGAACTAGGCGTTAAGGCATCTGGCGGTGTACGTAGCTTGGAAGATATGCAAAGCATGATTGATGCAGGGGCAACACGAATCGGTGCAAGTTCAGGTGTCGCTATTATGAATGGATTAATTGCAGATTCAAATTATTAGTATTATGTGCATATAGAAGAAAGGGGTAGTTCGTGATGAACTACCCCTTTTTTATGCAAAGAATGATGCAGTCAATTTTAATAGATAATGTGTGCTTTTTATTCTATATTTGCAAATAAAGCGAGATCAGACTTATGTCCAATCATCACTAATAAATCTTCCTCTTCGATAATTTGTTCAGGAGATGGAGAAATGATGATTGTTCCTTTTCGCACGATGGCGATGGCACTAACATTGTATTTAGCCCGAATGTCCAAATCACGTAAGTTTTTTCCAGCCATCTTAGAAGGAATCATAATTTCTTCTACACTATATTCCTTAGACAATTCAATATAATTTAACATATTGGGAGAGAGGAGCTGATTAGCAACCCGTTCACCCATATCTCTCTCTGGGTAAATAATCCAGTCAGCTCCGACTTTGTCTAACACTTGCCCGTGTCTTTTTCCTAGAGCTTTTGCAATTACTTTTTTAATACCAAGTTCTTTGAGTAATGAAACGGTCAATATACTAGATTGCATATCGTTACCAATAGCGACGATGACACAATCAAAATTTGTAATTCCTATGGAGGTTAATGCCTTTTCTTCAGTGGTATCAGCTACGACTGCATGTGTCACAAAGAATTCAGCATCCTCGACCCTTTCTTCATTCACATCAATACCTAGAACTTCCTGTCCAGCTTCGTGTAATCTCCGTGCTACACTTGTTCCAAATCTTCCTAAACCGATTACAGCATATTGTTTTATGGTCATAATAGTCAGCGCTCCTTGCATGTAATTAACCAATCATGATATTTCCTTTTGGATGTCGATAAGCTTGTGATTTTCTCCGTTTTGTAATAGCGAAAGCAATGGTTAATGGCCCTAATCTACCTGCAAACATGGTAAATATGATGAGTATTCGACCAAATGGAGTTAGTTCAGGAGTTAACCCCATAGAAAGTCCAACTGTACCGAATGCTGAAGTTGCTTCAAATAAATACAGGATAAAGTTGTGACCTTGTTCTGTAATACTGAGTATTATGGTGACAAGTACAACAATCATCATCCCACACATGGTTACAGTCAGTGCTTTTAGAATCGTTTCAACTACAATTCTACGTCTAAATAAGACAACATCTTCTTTTCCTCTAATTTGTGACCAGAGCGTGGCAACTAAAACAGCAAAGGTTGTAATTTTAATTCCCCCTGCCGTAGAACCAGAACCTCCTCCGATAAACATGAGCAAAATTATTAAAAATAACGTGGAATGAGTTAAATCACCGATAGAAAGAGTATTTGATCCAGCCGTTCTTGGCGTAACTGCCTGGTAAAACGAACCTAATATTTTCCCCCATTCAGATAAAGGACCAATTGTCTTGTTATTATCGTATTCGAACAAGAAGATTAACAGTGTAGCTCCTACGGTTAAAACAGTCGTCGTAAACAAAACAATCTTCGAATGCACTGATAAACGTCGCGTATCGCGATATTCATACAATTCATTCATAACGATAAAGCCTAACCCACCAATGGTAATAAGGGCACAAATAGTCAAAACGACAAACGGGTCATCAACATAAGCAGTCAGACCTTGAAAACCTCCCATTAAATCAAAGCCAGCATTATTAAAGTTGGATATTGAGTGGAAGAAGCCGAAATAAATAGCTGTAGCTAATTCCATATCAAATGAAAAGCGAATGGATAAAATAATCCCACCCATTACTTCAATAACAACAGTGAAAATAATTATTCTCTTAACCAATTTTACAAGTCCAGCTATTGAGATGTTATTAAACGCCTCTTTTAACAGTAGTCTTTCTTTTAATGAAATCTTTTTTCCTAATAGTAAAAATAAAAATGTTGCAAATGTCATAAACCCTAAGCCACCTATTTGAATAAGGGCTAAAATAACTAACTCACCAAACGTAGAAAAAGTGTCACCGGTGTCTACAACGATTAGACCCGTTACACATGTTGCAGAGGTAGCTGTGAACAAAGCATTTAAAAATGACAGACCTTTTCCGTCTTCAGTAGCTATAGGAAGCATTAGTAAGAGTGCCCCGATAATAATAATCGTTGCAAAGCCTAGCACAAGAACTTTCGGCGGATTAAGAAAATCTTTAATTTTTTTCATGATGATCTCCTCATGAATGGACAGTAAAACACAGATATCCACTCTATAATCTGTAAACTTAATATTATTTATTTGTTTATAGGCATAAGAAAAAGACCATTGTCTATGTATGTTAGAGTGCTGGATAATTTAGGCGTCACAAATAAGCAATCTAAATACTGGTGGTCTTCATGACCTCCTTCGCTTTAGCCGACGAAGTTAGCTGACGGGTAGGATGGCGAAAGAGTTTCTCATCCCTTCTACAATTTGCAGAATTAACCCCAAAAAATTGGTTCCTCCGTTCCCAATACTGAGATTAGGCAGATATGAAATTGAATGAGATTATTCTACGCCCATTTTCTATTTTTTGTAAACCCCTAATTTTTAGGTGAAGCATATGTATTTATTGTTGTCCAAATGCTAACTATAAATTCTCGAAAATAATTCGAATTCTTTCTATTGACCATTATTAGACAATACGGTATAATTCTTTAGTACACAACAGTTGGTTATTTGCCTATTTGTGTATTGACGTGTGTTCGGAGGGAGGGAAAGAGAGATGTCAAAAACTGTCGTTCGCAAAAACGAATCGCTTGAAGATGCTCTTCGCCGCTTCAAACGTACTGTATCAAAAAGTGGTACAATTCAAGAAGTTAGAAAGCGCGAGTTCTACGAAAAACCTAGCGTAAAACGTAAAAAGAAATCAGAAGCTGCACGTAAACGTAAGTGGTAATTTAATTTCCCATTAAAAATCCCTACGTTCATAACACGCAATTTTATGGTTCACTGAGCAGACAATGATATACCTGAAATTAATCATACTTATGGTTAATTTCAGGTATTTTACATGTTGCTCTATTTTGCGGTACATATTGCTGAAGCCGAATGAAGTCATCTTTGATTTCATTCGGCTTTTTATGTATCATATTCGAGCGTTTGCTAAGACTTTGAATGAAAAACCTTTAAAAGGTAATGAATCGCCGTAGCGCTTATGGTTCATTGCGGAAGTATTTTGGATATCGAAAGGAATTGGAAAACACCCCACAGAGTAAAATTTCACTGTATAATAAAATGAAAGGAATTGTGAAACTTTTTACAAGGTCATTCGTATATAAGAAGAGAAGCATGTTAGAAGGGAGGGAAAAAGATGCGAAAAAGGAGGATCCTTAGCTATTTGATGGTCATATGGATGACTTTTTTGTTAGCGTTTCCATTGACATCTGCTTTTGCGAGTAGCAAGGTATACCATGTGCCTATTCATGATGAAGTAGAACGAGGACTTCACGCATTTTTAGAACGAGCTTTTAAAGAGGCAGAGGGTAATTATGCGGAAGCAATTATACTAGACATACATACGCCTGGTGGATTCGTCAATGCAGCAAGTGACATCGCCATGCTTATGGATGCCACATCGATTCGCACGATTGCTTACATTAATAAAGATGCGCATTCAGCAGGTGCTTTTTTAGCCTTGCATGCAGATGAAATCTATATGGTGCCAAATGGAACAATTGGAGCAGCGGCGGTCATTGACTCAGCAGGAAATGCGGCAGATTATAAGGCTCATAGTGCATGGCTAGCACAAATGCAAGCGGCAGCAGAAACGTCTAATCGTAATCCTAAATATGCCCTAGCAATGGCGGATTCATCTATTGATTTACCGGAATTCCGAGCAGGCGGCAAAAATTTATTAACATTATCGGCATCTGAGGCGCGGGAAGTAGGCTATTCCGAAGGTACTGTATCGAATTTTCAAGAACTACTAGCCGATACTAATTTAAAGGGTAGTGACATTGTATCAATTGAACCGACTTTTGCAGAAAAAATTGCTCGTTTTATTACAAATCCAATCATAGTACCAATTTTACTATCGATTGCAAGTTTAGGACTTGTCATGGAGCTGTATTCGCCAGGTTTCGGTGTTCCGGGTATAATGGGATTATCGTCTCTAGGGTTATTTTTCTTCGGTCATATGGTGGCAGGTTTTGCGGGCTATGAAACATTACTGTTGTTTATTGCTGGATTAGCACTTGTCATTGCGGAGTTTTTTGTCCCCGGAGGCATTGTTGGTATTTTAGGTGGTGTGCTTATATTACTTAGTTTGTTACTGGCTGGTGCAAACATGATGCAAATGGTTGTGGCAATTTTCATTGCACTCGTAGTAGCAATAATAGGAATGGTGATCCTGATGAAATTTTTCGGAAAAAAAATGCATGTTTTAAACAAGCTTGTCCTGATGGATGCGACAACAACGGAAGAAGGTTATGTGTCCAATGTTAATCGCATTGAGTTGCTTGGGAAGGTGGGGAAAACGATTACACCACTCCGTCCTTCAGGTACGATGCAATTTGGCGGTGAACGTATTGATGTAGTATCAGAAGGTGGCTACGTTGATGCAAGTAAGTATGTAGAAATCATTAAAGTAGAAGGCTCACGTGTTGTCGTGAGACCAACAAACAAAGAGATGGAGGAATTATAAATGGGATTTGATTTAGCTCTAATTGGGCCAGTGGTCGGGCTAGTTTTACTATTCATTGTACTAGCGGTATTCTTTACCTTTGTACCAGTGGCACTATGGATTTCTGCTTTAGCAGCAGGTGTCCGTGTTAGTATTTTCACATTAATCGGGATGCGTTTACGTCGTGTAATTCCGTCACGAATTGTTAATCCGTTAATTAAAGCACATAAAGCAGGCTTACCTGTTACGATTAATCAACTAGAAAGCCACTATTTAGCAGGCGGTAATGTTGACCGTGTTGTCAATGCGTTAATTGCAGCACATCGAGCAAATATTGAGTTATCTTTTGAGCGCTGTGCAGCCATTGATTTAGCAGGTCGTGATGTATTAGAAGCGGTACAAATGTCGGTTAACCCGAAAGTTATTGAAACGCCATTTATTTCAGGTGTGGCGATGAACGGTATCGAAGTTAAAGCAAAAGCACGTATTACAGTGCGTGCCAATATCGAACGTTTAGTCGGTGGTGCTGGTGAGGAAACAATTGTTGCCCGTGTTGGTGAAGGGATTGTATCGACAATTGGTTCTGCTACACATCATACAGAAGTATTAGAAAATCCAGATATGATTTCACAAACTGTACTTTCAAAAGGTTTAGACTCTGGAACAGCGTTTGAAATCTTGTCGATTGATATTGCGGATGTTGATAT
Organism: Lysinibacillus parviboronicapiens; assembly: GCF_003049575.1. Taxonomy (GTDB): domain Bacteria; phylum Bacillota; class Bacilli; order Bacillales_A; family Planococcaceae; genus Lysinibacillus; species Lysinibacillus parviboronicapiens. The sequence continues at coordinate 14,289 of NZ_PYWI01000041.1, forward strand.
CGGTAAAAATATCGGTGCTGAATTACAAATCGAGCAAGCACAAGCAGATAAAAACATTGCCCAAGCGAAGGCTGAGGAACGTCGTGCAATGGCCGTGGCAAACGAACAAGAGATGATTGCTCGCGTTCAAGAGATGAAGGCGAAAGTAGTAGAAGCAGAGGCTGAGGTGCCACAAGCGATGGCGGAAGCTCTACGCTCTGGTAATCTTGGTATTATGGATTACATGAACTACCGTAATATACAAGCTGATACGGCTATGCGTGACTCCATTTCCAAGGTGAGCTCGGATAAATCAGAGACAAATGAACCAAACGCATAAAATACGGAAAGGAGCAGTACTAACAAATGGAACAATTAATAATATTTGCGATCATTGCCATAGTCAGCTCTCTTTTCGGTAAATCAAAAAACAACAAAGAACAAAAACAAATGCCGCCCTTTAATAAGGAAGAGCAGCCGCAACCTCCTGTCATTATAGAGACAGATGAGCCAAAACCACAACGTCCAACTGTCAAAACACAAAACTTTGAAGATTTCGCACGTGAGTTTTTAGGGAATAGGAATGCAGAAAAACCTAAAGTGGAAGCCCGTGAGACACGTGTTAAACGAATAGAAGAAAAAGTGATGGAGCAAATGCCAAGCTATGTGGCGCCACCACTGATTCCGACTGAGCCATTAAGTCGCACAAGTGATCGTCCAAGTCTAGGGCGATTGGCTGCTGGTAAAACTACAGGTGTACATGTAGCGACGACAAATAAGGATTTTCTGTTACCAAATTCTAAAAAAGCATTAATGCAGGCTGTGGTGATGGCAGAAGTTTTAGGCCCACCGAAAGCAAAAAGAAAATAACTAGCATGTCCTCCTTTTTTGGCGCATATATTGCCGAAGAAGGAGGCATTTTTATGAAAAAATTATTTCAATTAACGCCACTACTTGAATTATCACAGTTTGAAACATTAAAAATCATCGGCCCATATCGTTTTTTACATGCAGATGCTACATCATGTGCGTTCATCTATGCAGATTATCATATTACTGTGCGTGGAAAATCCGTGGATATAAACGCTATTAAAGAAGAAATGCTTCATCTTTCAATTGATGATTTACAAGAGCTACATGTAAAAATGACAAAAGATATGGGTGTGAGCGACAATGTGGAATAATCGGCCAATCATCATACGTATAAAGCGTCATGAAAATGTTCATCCTTTTATTCAAACATTGCATGCACAACATGTCCCGTTAAAACGTGTAGTCTTTCGGGAACAAGAAGTCATATTTGAAACAAATATGCGTTATCTATCTAAGATTCGTCGCAGTCGTAGCCGTTACCGACTAAAAATGACTGTACATTATGCAGATGAACTTCATGTATTTCGAGCGCAGCTTTGGACATTGCTCGGCTTATTTATAATGATATTAATACCACTATTCTGTGCGCAGGTAGTCTGGCGCGTTGATATTGAGGCAGCTTCTCCTGAATTACAACAGCAGGTAGAAAAAACATTCAAAGAGACTTTCAAAATGGAAACACCTATGTCTAAAAAAGGACTACCAACAGATGCAATCATCCGGCAAGAGCTGTTAGAAAAGCATCGAGAGCTAGCATGGGTGCATATTGAAAAACATGGCGGTCGTGTAATTCTACGGCCACAAGAATCTCCTAAGCAAGCCGAGCAGACGAATGAAAAATTAGCAACACACTTGGTGGCTACGAAAAGTGGCGTTATAACACACTTTAATATTCAAAACGGCGAACGAAAAATTTCGGTAAATGATACAGCCTATGACGGCGATGTCCTTGTAAGTGGAGTTATTGAAAGTGGGGATGATCACGTCTTTGTCGGTGCAAAAGGAGAGGTTTTTGCAGATTATTGGCTTGAATGTACATTTAAAATTCCGACTAAGCTAACGATGGAAACGCTACAACAGAAACAGTGGCGTGTATTAGTAAAGGGCATTCATAGCGAAGAAGTTGACTATGTTCAAAAAAAAGAATTACCAAATTGGTTGGATCCATACGTTTCAATTGTTGAGGAGCAACAAACCAAAAAGATGGAAGTAGTACTGGATGAATCGAAAGTAGATTCACTCCTTATTCCATTACTCCATGAAAAAATGTTACGATCACTACCCGCTAAAACGGTTATCAAAAAAGAAAACCTTTTACAGGCGAAGTGGGGGAATGGTACAGTTGAAGGGAAAGTTCTATTTTTAGTCAATGAAAACATTGCAAGTCCAATACATGGCCCACAAGGAGAATGATTATGTCTGAACATTTAACTGTATTACAAGTGGATAATCCAAACGAAGCAGTGATGCTACTCGGTATTTCCGATGCTAATATGAAATTAATTGAAGAGGCACTACATGTCCATATAATTACTCGTGGTGAACAAATTCAACTTGCTGGTGAAGAAGACGCAAAGGAACAAGCGACTTTTCTTTTACAGGCACTCTTAAAAGTCATTCGTAAAGGCATTAACATTGATCAGCGTGATGTAGCGACAGCAATCGAAATGACACAAAAAGGTACAATTGAATATTTTGCAGAACTCTACGATGAAGAAATTGCGCGCACGACGAAGGGCAAACCAATTCGTGCGAAAACAATTGGTCAGCGAGAATACATACAAGCGATTCGTCACAAAGACGTTGTTTTCGGTATTGGGCCAGCAGGTACAGGTAAAACGTACCTAGCGGTGGTAATGGCTACACAAGCATTAAAAAATGGACATGTAAAGCGTATTATTTTAACGCGTCCTGCTGTAGAAGCAGGAGAGTCTCTGGGCTTTCTTCCAGGGGACTTAAAAGAAAAGGTAGATCCCTATTTACGCCCTCTGTATGATGCGTTAAATGACATTTATGGCTCGGAGCAAACGCAACGTCTTATTGAGCGGGGCACCATTGAAATTGCACCGTTAGCCTATATGCGTGGACGTACATTGGATGACGCCTTTGTTATTTTAGATGAAGCGCAAAATACAACGCATCCGCAAATGAAAATGTTTTTAACACGTTTAGGCTTCGGCTCAAAAATGGTTATCACAGGTGATAAAACGCAAATCGACTTACCGAAAAATACTGATTCTGGTTTGATTGTGGCAGAACGTACGTTAAAGTATGTCAAATCAATCCACTTCCAAATTTTAGAACAAGGCGATGTTGTTCGCCACCCAGTAGTAGCAAAAATCATTCAAGCCTACGAAGAACAGCAACTTTAGAATTGCGCACAAGCGCAATTCTAAAGTCTGCCCCGAAAGTGAAGAAAAACGAAACGGCAGGGGCAACAAGGTAATAAAGCGCACAAGCGCAATTCTAAAGTCTGCCCCGAAAGTGAAGAAAAACGAAACGGCAGGGGCAACAAGGTAATAAAGCGCACAAGCGCAATTCTAAAGTCTGCCCCGAAAGTAAGTAAAATGAAACGGCAGGGGCAACAAGGTAATAAAGTGCACATGTGCAATTCTAAAGTCTGTCCCGATATGAGTACAACGAAGTCTGCGCGAAAGGTGAAGCCGGTAGCAATAGTTGGTTTTAAGTACCGCAAGCGAAGGCTGCAGGTACAGCGCAATTTGTACAAAAGGTGAACCTGACTACAGCAAAGGATTAGTACCCACAGTAAAGTGACAAATCGTGACAGGAGACACATGTTTCAATGAGAATATAGTTATATTTTGGGAAAAATTGTGACAGCTATGCAAATTTGTATAGCTGTTTTTTGCTTTCTTATACATTTTTCGAGAAAAATGTTTTTTGAATTGGTATGATAGAAGATAGATAGAGGAGGTGCCAGATGGAGAAACAACTTCGAAAAATTACCGAGCTTATTGGTTTTCGCTATTTTTTGATTACTGTTCTCATCTTAACAGGAGCCCTACAGTTTGTATTTATGTATGGCAATGTTAAAGGTGTTACATATGATTTTAAACCCTTACAGCTTGCACCAGAAACTGTTCGGTCTACTAAAACAATCGAAGATACAGTTAAGACACAACAAGAGCGAGAAAAAGCAGCAGATGCAGTAACGCCCGTCTATCAGTTTTCAGAGGACGTCGCGAAACAACGCGCCGCTATTGTGACGTCTTTATTTGACTATGTCCTTGAAGTCAAGAAGGATGTTGACAGCAGTGAAAAACCTGTTGCTATTGTTGACCAGGTGGCGCAGCTTCGAAAAAAAGTAGAATCCATTGATGTTGACCAAATGTCTGTATCCTTTACAGATGCACAGCTAGAAAGTTTACTAGTGCAAAGTGATACAGATTTAAAGAGAACGAGTACAATGCTATCAAAGCTTGTACAGGACTTTTTACAAAAATCAATACGTACGGAAAATGTGCTAGCTGCTCAAAATGATGTGGAAACAAAAATTCGTGGGCAGCGTGGTTATCCCGATAAAATATTAAGTGCTGTCGTTCTAATCGGGCGTGCAAGTATTATTGAAAATGAAACGATAAACGAAGAGCAAACAAAAGTTAGAATCGAGCAAGCGAAAGAATCAATTGAACCTACCCGTATTTTACAAGGACAAATAATTGTTCAGGAAGGCCAAATAATCGATACGGAGGCTTACCGACAACTGGAACTTCTTGGGATGGTAAGCAATAAAGCTTCTATGAAACCTATTGCAGGGCTGATAATATTAACGTTCCTGCAGTTGATATTCATGTATATTTTATTTGAACGCTGGGAAACAGAAGAGCAAAAAAAGCGCAATGCACTACTTGTTACCGTGATTGTCTATAGTTTATCTATTCTCTTAATGAAGTTCATTAGCTTAGTCGCGGATGGTTTTGATGTGACCGTCGCATTTTTATTCCCGACGGCATTAGCGACAATGCTTGTACGTTTGCTGGCAGACGATCGGGCTGCGGTACTAATCACCGTTATGACAGCCGCTTCAGCAGGAGTTGTTTTCCAAGAAGGCTATTCATCAGTGATGCAAATGGAAATCACACTGTATATTATCTTTGGTGGCTTTGCGAGCCTATTCTTTATGCGTAGTGTTGAAAAACGCTCGCATATTTTACAAGCAGTCGGCGTCATTTCACTTGTAAATATGGCTTTTATTGCATTTTATTTACTCATGACACAGTCGTCATATGGACTTTCTGAGCTAATGTTTTACTTTATTGCCGGAATATTATCTGCCCTACTTTCAGGTGCGCTCACAATGGGCTTATTACCATTCTTTGAATCAGCCTTTAGCTTATTATCGACATTGCGTTTGATTGAACTGTCCAATCCCAATCATCCGTTACTGAAAAAGTTACTCATGGAAACGCCAGGAACATATCATCATAGTGTAATGGTTGCAAACTTAGCCGAGGCTGCCTGTGAAGAAATAGGTGCGGATGGCTTACTTGCGCGTGTTGGCTGTTATTATCATGATATCGGGAAAACGAAAAGACCTGCTTTTTTCATCGAAAATCAAATGTCTGGTATTAACCCACATGATTCGATGCCGTCAGAAACAAGTGCTGAAATTATTATTGCACATACGACGGATGGCGCAGAGATGTTAAAACGCTACAAAATGCCACAAGAAATTATTGATATTGCCTTGCAACATCATGGGACGAGTCTGTTAAAGTTCTTCCTATATAAAGCGAAGGAAGAGGGCAAAGTAATTGATGAAGCAAAGTTCCGCTACCCAGGTCCGAAGCCACAAACAAAGGAAGCGGCAGTTATTAGTGTTGCTGATAGTGTTGAAGCGGCTGTTCGTTCAATGAAGGAACCGAATGCAGAAAAAATTCACAAGCTTGTGAAGGCAATTATTGATGATCGTGTACAGGACAATCAGTTTGATGAATGCGATATTTCAATAAAAGAGTTAAAATGTATAGAGCGAGTACTTTGTGAAACGTTGAATGGAATTTTCCACTCACGAATCGAATACCCAAAGGCAGATAAGTAGGAGGATCTATGATTTTAACAATTGATTTTACAGATGAAACAAACGAAGTAACTGCAGAACATATGGAGCTGGTGGAAAAGCTTTTACAGCATGCAGCAAAAACTGAAAACATTGAACCGGAAACAGAAGTGTCGGTTACATTTGTGACAAATGAAGCTATACGTGAAATAAATCGAGAATACCGTGATAAGGACCAAGCGACAGATGTAATTTCGTTTGCATTAGAAGAATTAGGAGAGGGCGAAATGGAAGTAACGTTTGAAGGGATGCCGCGAATTTTAGGGGATATCATTATTTCAACGGATCGTACGAAAGAGCAGGCTGAAGAATACGGTCATACGTTCGAACGCGAATTAGGCTTTCTAGCGGTGCATGGCTTCTTGCATCTACTTGGTTATGATCATATGGTACCTGAAGATGAAAAAGTGATGTTCGGGAAGCAAGATGAGATTTTACAATCTTACGGCTTAGGACGTGACTAAATGGATGGGCGTAAATATATTCGCTCGTTCGTCTATGCCTTTCAAGGCATCCTAACAGCATGCGAGGAGCAAAATTTCCAATCGCATGTGCTGAGTGCGGGAATTGTCTTGATTGTTGGCTATTTTACTGGTTTATCACGTGTAGAATGGTTCATTGTGTTATTATTAATAGCACTGATGTTTGCTCTTGAAATGATAAATACTGCCATTGAAAGAGTGGTGGATTTGGCGTCACCAGCTATTCACCCTCTTGCTAAGCAAGCAAAGGATTTAGCAGCAGGTGCAGTGCTTGTATTTGCTATATTCAGTGCTATAATCGGATTACTAATCTTTATACCGAAATGGTTTTAACTTCATTCCGTATTGAAAGAAACACAGGCGAAGCGACAGGACGGCGCTTCGCCTGTGTGACCCACATCAAGTGGAAAAAAGCTTCGACAATGGGCATGAATGTTGAGAAGATCTGATTAGATGTTAGCGATAAAGTATGGAGATGCATACAACGCGTTTAACAAACAAGCCACATACTAGTGTCAATCTGCACTTTATTGCTTTATTGGAAGCGCGGTGTCAGTTACTAGTATGTCGAGGCAAAATTGATTTATATGTAGAGGAGAATTAGCGTAGATGACAATTGATATGCATGCATTATTAGAGGAGTCAAAATTGGCGCGTGAAAAGGCGTATGTTCCATACTCAAAATTTAAAGTGGGCGCAGCTCTTTTAACGAAAAATGGCGATGTCATTCACGGCTGTAATATTGAAAATGCAGGTTATAGTATGACCAATTGTGCAGAGCGTACAGCATTTTTTAAAGCAGTATCAGAGGGCATATATGATTTTGAAGCAATCGCAATTGTTGCTGATACGGATGGCCCATGTGCGCCGTGTGGAGCATGCCGTCAAGTGATGATGGAGTTTTGCGGGCCAACTATGCCTGTCTATTTAACAAATTTAAAAGGTGATGTCACGGTAACGTCGGTGGGCGAATTACTACCGTTCGCATTCACAACGGAGGATTTAGAGAATGCTGGAAAATAACACTGGCTTTAAGTCAGGCTTTATCTCAATTATTGGTCGACCAAATGTAGGGAAGTCAACATTTTTAAACCGAGTAATAGGTCAAAAAATTGCCATTATGAGTGATAAGCCACAAACAACACGAAACAAAGTACAAGGTGTACTGACATCAGATGAAAGCCAGATGATTTTTATCGATACGCCTGGGATTCATAAGCCAAAGCATAAGTTAGGCGACTTCATGTTAAAGGTCTCTAAAAACACCTTGCGTGAAGTGGATGTAATTATGTTCATGGTTAACGCAGAGCAGAAGCTTGGAAAGGGAGACGAGTTCATCTTAGAATTGCTAGCAGGTAACCCTACCCCGGTATTCTTAGTTATCAATAAGATTGATCAGGTGCATCCAGATGAATTGATGGGAATAATCGAGAGCTATAAGGAACGCTATGACTTTGCAGAAATAGTGCCTATTTCAGCACTACAAGGAAATAATGTTGAAAATCTATTGGCTACATTAACGAAATATTTGCCAGAAGGTCCACAGTATTATCCAGCTGACCAAGTAACAGACCACCCAGAGCGATTCATTATTTCAGAGCTTATTCGAGAAAAGGTGTTACATTTAACTCGTGAAGAAATACCACATTCTATTGCCGTGGTCATCGAAAAAATCCGTCGTGATGAAGAAAACGAAGACAAAATCCATGTGGCAGCGACAATTATCGTTGAACGTGATTCGCAAAAAGGAATTGTCATCGGTAAACGAGGAGCATTATTAAAAGAAGTTGGGATACGTGCACGAAAAGATATTGAAATGCTTCTTGGATCAAAAGTATATCTAGAACTATGGGTTAAGGTGCAGAAGGATTGGCGTAATAAAGCAACACATCTCCGTGATTTTGGTTTCCGTGATGACGAATATTAACAATTATTTTAGTTTGTAGTGTATTCTCACTACTGTAGTCGCTCCAAAATAATACTGTTTTTAGACGTAATGATTATATAGTGCGAGAAGGGGGCTGTCCAAATACTGATTTGGAGAGCTCTATTTTCTTGTGAATGCTTCAGGGGAAGGGGGAGACGACTTGCTATATAAATGGGAAGGGATTGTTCTAAAGGCACGAGCATATGGTGAGTCCAACAAAATTGTCACGCTACTGACGCGTGAAGCAGGAAAGGTTGCAACTATGGCACGGGGCGCAAAGAAGCCTTCGAGTAGGTTAGCTGCGGTGACGCAGCCATTCACATACGGCATGTTTATGGTACAACATCATACAGGCATGGGGACATTACAACAAGGCGAACATCTGAATTCCATGCGTCATATTCGTGAAGATATTATGGCAACTGCCTATGCCAGCTATATCATGGAACTGGTAGAGCGTGTGGTGGAAGAAGGGAAGCCAGAGCCGTTTGCGTTTGAAGTGCTGTTACAGGCATTACAGGCGATTGAGGACGGCTATGATCCAGAAGCAATTACGCTGTTTGTAGAGTGGAAAATGCTACCTTATACTGGTGTGCAGCCAATTTTACATGCCTGTGCCACATGTGGTGCAGTAGACGGTGAATTCGCCTTTTCCTTTGCGCAAGGTGGCTTTTTATGTCATCGCTGTTATCGGCATGATCCATATATTATCCGTTTAACACCTACACAACTAAAGCTTATACGAATGTTTTATGCTGTACCAATTGATCAAATTGGTAAACTAGAATTGAAGAAGGAAACAAAATATTTTATCAAAAAAATTATTACAACTATTTATGAGGAACAAACAGGAATTCGCTTTAAGACAAAGAAATTTATCGAGCAACTGGAGAGAACACCTGAGTTACAACCGAGATTAACAAGTACAAATACAGAAATGCCAGAGGAAGATTAACATTCCTCTGGCATTTTTTATCACCTACAATTTCTTAAAATTCATCTTCGTCAGTGGTAACATTATGATAAGCAGCCCATTTACCAGCGATTTTTAGGAATTCAATAAACAGATAAGTCGTTTCACCATTTTCACCAGTTATATGTAAAATAGCTGTCCCTTCCGCTAGAGGAGTAACTTTTAGTGTACTGCCCTCAATTGTTGCCTTCACTGGAATCTTGTATGCAGAATCATAACCATTGTTTAAATCCTCTAATACAACATTCACTGGCTCAAACGATAAATCTTCGCTTGTAAATGTAAGATCATTTGAAAGCTCATAAAGATCGATGCTACGAACAAAATCATACGTATACACATCAGCAGCCATTGTTTGTTGTTGTGTATCATTAGTAAATGTTAAAAGATATTGTCCGTTTTTAAAGATGGACAGTGTTGTTGCATTATTTTTTGTGTCTAAAGCATATAACTCAGGGGATAGGGCTTGACCATCAGCAGTTTGTATAGTTACTTCCGTTGGTACGAATTTTAAATCACTTTCCGCTAGATCTAGAGGAAGATTTTCAATGTGGTCTGTTTCTTGAACTTCTTGCAAAGTTGTTTGTAATTTTCCATTTACATTTTTAACATGAACTAAGAAAAAGACATCCGTAAACTCCTCATTATCCTCAGTAAAACCAGTAATAACTAATTTACCAGTCCCTTCTTTTAAAGGCTTAATCGTTATAGACTCTGACATATCTTGTTCTTCGTCCCAAGTGAATATATCCTCTGCCGGCTCAATGCCACCGTAAGAGGCAAAGATATAATCTTGGTTATAAGTACTAGCATAAATAGTAGCGTTGTTTAGAGTGTTTTCAGCACGAACAACAAAAGTAGCTAATTGTGAGCGTTTTACATTGTTTTGCGGTCCGAATGTAGTAGGTGTAGTTCCTTTTGTGATGTGATTGGCAAATAGCGTTTGAATATAAGGTTCGTATTCACTTCCTGCTTTCACATCAGTAAAAGGAATATCAGTAGTGTCAGCGATTGGTAATTTAAAACCTTTTACTATCATTTTTGACATTTGACCACGTGTAATATTTTTAGTTGGGTAGAAGTAACCATTGGAGCCACTGATGATGCCTGCGTTTGCTAATGCTGCAATCGCTCCATAGTTTTCATCGCCTGGTTGAATATCCTTAAATTGTGGATTTGTGACATTGTCAGTATCAAGATGTAGAATTCCAGCTAAAATTTTCGCTGCTTGTGTACGAGTAATCGAATTTGCTGGTTTGAATGTGCCATCTGGGTAGCCAGAAATGATACCTCGTTGTGCTAGGTTAAGAATAGCTTTGCCTTCCTCTGTAGATGCATTGATATCGGGGAATGATGTAGCAGCTTGTGCTGGGGTAGTAATGACAATAGCGCTAGTCGCTAAAGTTGCAGCTATAGCCATTTGATAAAAACGATGTGTATTCACTTAATTTCCTCCAAAAAATAGATGTACATTATAGTACCTGTCTCTTATACACATCT
>NZ_PYWI01000042.1 GCF_003049575.1 Lysinibacillus parviboronicapiens
AGATGTGTATAAGAGACAGTTTCTCCACCTTAGCGTCTTACTGACCGTTATTGCGGGATACAGTGAAACTCCAATCAGTGTTCTTCTGATTGGTAGTTGAACCAATCGGGCTTTTACGGTCAGTTATTTCTCCACCTTAGCGTCTTACTGACCGTTATTGCGGGATACAGTGAAACTCCAATCAGTGCTCTTCTGATTGGTAGTTGAACCTATCGGGCTTTTACGGTCAGTTAATTCTCCACCTTAAGCGTCTTACTGACCGTTATGCGGGATACAGTGAAACTCCAATCAGTGCTCTTCTGATTGGTAGTTGAACCTATCGGGCTTTTACGGTCAGTTGGTCGTTCATAGGTGATGCCTTACTGACCGTTATTGCGGGATACAGCGAAACTCCAATCAGTGCTCTTCTGATTGGTTGTTGAACCAATCGGGCTTTTACGGTCAGTTAATTCTCCACCTTAGCGTCTTACTGACCGTTAATGCGGGATACAGCGACACTTCAATCAGTAATTTACAGGACACTGTACAGCAACAGAGGGCATTCCATTGGCAAGGTTCTTTTTTTCCTTAGTCGATATTGCTCATTGAAAAATTTGCAAGGTTGCCGTTACGACACTTTTATGAAAAAGTGAGTAATTTAGGCCCCGAAAAACGCATGTCGTTCTTTTGTAATCCAATCACCTAAATCATCTTTGCTACGCTTTACTAACCGATTAACTAGTACATCATGCCAAATATAATCTTCTAATAAATAAATATGAATGGGATCATCTGTAAAGAACGCAAGCTCACGGTTAGCAGGAGATGGTCCATAAATCATTTCTTTTCCATCGATTGATAATATAAACCAATGGTCCGTAGTAGTCTTTTCCGTAAAATCAGTCACACGATGTTGGTCTAATGAAGCTAACGGCTCCGTCACATGCAGTGTAATGCCATGCACTTTCACTTGCTGTGCCACCTTTTGCAAGTCTTCTCGTAGTTCCTCATAGACATCATCCCACATCGATATCAGCACTCTTTTTTTCGCTTTTTTTAACATCGACTGACAATAAGTTATAATCGTATCCTTATCTTTAATACTTAAAACTTTATTGTCCTCCACAGGCTCCTGGTGTTCTAAGGATTCTAAGTTACTTGACATGGATTTAAAACTAGACTGCCAATGCTTTTCTACCTTTTGTAAAAATACGGATACCGCTAATGCCGTATAGGTTGTTATTTCTGGTGTTTCCTCTTTCATTACAAGACCTTTTTCAACTAATAAATCAAGTATTCCATAAATTCGTGCACGTGGAATACCTGAATGCTTACTTACTTGATAGGCTGTCACATGATTATTTTGTACCAATGCTATGTATGCCTTCGCCTCATATTCTGTATAGCCTAACTGTTTTAATTGGTTAATTAATTCCATTAGTGGACCCCTCCATTTTCTTTATTATAGTCATATTCCGTTTTATATAGCGATAAAACTTATACTTTACAAACAAGTTGACATTAGTTACTATTTCAGTAGTAACTAAATGAAAGAGTGATTATATGCAGATGGATTTACAATTATTACTAATACTCATACTATTTGGCTTTCTCGCCGCGTTTATTGATTCTGTCGTTGGTGGGGGTGGACTCATTGCATTACCTGCATTATTATTCCTTGGTCTAAATCCAACAACAGCCATCGCTACAAGTAAACTAGCTAGTACGATAGGGTTATCTACTTCAACCATTTCATTTTATCGTTCTGGAAAAATTGATTTTCATTCGGTCAAAAAATATTTTCCATTGGCATTTTTCGGCTCTATGTTTGGTGCTTGGACCGTCACATCAATCAGTCCAGAGTTATTAAAACCATTGATGCTATTTATGCTCGCTGCTATTGCTGTCTATACCATTTTCAAAAAAGACTGGGGTAGCCTCTCAGCCATTAAGAAATTATCCCCTTTACAATTGGCTGGGTTTATTTTTCTGCTCTTTGCGATTGGATTTTATGATGGGTTCCTCGGCCCTGGCACTGGCTCCTTTTTTATTTTTGCTTTTCTCATGATTGGCACCGATTTTTTAAAAGCTGCGGGTAATGCAAAATTGTTGAACCTTGGCAGTAACATGGCAGCCCTTTTAATGTTTATGTATCTAGATCACGTTCACTATGTTTATGGTCTTGTAATGGGAACTGCTCAAATATTTGGGTCAATTGTTGGCTCGCAGGTTGCCATAAAGAGAGGAAGTGGTTTCGTCCGACAGTTATTTATCATCGTATCGATTACACTTCTAATTAAAAATTCGTATGATTACTTTGTTAATTAAAGTAGTCATACGCGTTTTATAATATTTGTTTGAAGTTTTAGTATAAAGAAAATATGAATCGCTTTCCCGCCCCTCCTTCTAAAGTTGATGTGGATTTATAGTTACGTTACAATTAAAATAGATTCATATTTTACAAATATACCGAAATAAGGATGAACTAACGAATGATACATGAACACGTTCTGAATCGAAAAGGGGCTAGGAAGAGCAGTGATATCCCAAGTGAAATACTAGATTTGCTAAATCACGGGTTAATTGAGAGTGTAAATCTTATTGAATGGCAAGCTGTCAATCATCACGTATTGTTAAAGCATGTAATACCGTCATTCAATTTGGAAAAGGGAAAAATGGATGTACTATTAACCGAAATGGCCAAGCAAAATGCTTTTACGGGGATGAAAGCGATTCGTACCACTAGTGATTTACTAACTACAGTAATGGTTGAAGAAAATGAGGCAAAAAGGTTAGAAATATTGACATACTGCGCCAATCATATATCTGATAGTGTAAGATGTTGGGCAGCCTTTATGAATAAAAATCGCCAACAAACTCTAGAAGAAAAACTGTCATTTATTAGACATTTTGCGGCGGATCATCATTTTGGCGTACGAGAAATTGCTTGGATGGCGATAAGAGAGGATCTTTCCGAAGATATAGATAAAAGTGTGGAATTGTTAACTGTATGGGCTAAGGATGATAATGAAAATATTCGACGTTTTGCAGTTGAATCTATGAGACCTCGGGGAGTTTGGACAAAACATATTGAGATCCTTAAGCAAGAACCACATAAAGCATTACCCCTTTTAGCTTTACTAAAAGCAGATCCATCAAAATATGTGCAAGATTCTGTGGGCAATTGGTTAAACGACGCAAGTAAAACTCAAGCAAATTGGGTACTAACTATCTGTGAAAAATGGCGCAAAGAATCTGAAGCAAACGCAACCGATAAAATCATAAAAAAGGCGACAAGAACAATCATGAAAAATAATTGCTAATACAATAAAAAGTTCCTCTATCAAATGCTCCCCATTAGCGAGACAGATTTAACATTAAAAATCTGTTTTTCCAAGGGGAGTATTTTTATGTCTTCGAGTACTATTCATAAGAAATGACTTTGAGCAACCTGCCCTTTTTTTTCTTGAAAGTAATCATACAGTAAATAAAAGCTCGTTTATTACAAATTAAATATCATCTCATTCACTGTTGGGAAGAAAAATCCCCCAATTATTAGTATGCAATGCCAACACGAGATTGCAAATATTCATTACATACACTTTGTTGATAAGTAAATTCAGCAGTATCCGCCACTGAAATTTTAGTTCCACCATCAGGCAGGAAATTCCGTTCTGTTCGATATACGCCAGTATATTCTCCATCAGGCAAATATGTAGGACAGACAATTGTCCAATCAACGTCAGATTGGCTTAACATGTCAAAGACTTTGTGATGCTCTTGTGCTGCAAAAGTAGTTTTCTGTTTGGATTCACTCGACTGGTAACGGAGTAAATGAGGATTTAACCGACTTTGTAATATTCCGGCTGTACCAACGGTAATAATTCGTTTCACATTTGCTTTTTTCATTGTTTCAAGAATCATTCGCATGCTTTCTGTAAGTGTATTTGTGCCATCCGTATTTAATGCACTAATTACAATGTCAATTTCAGACATTACAGATTCTATGTCCTGTTGGTTTAATACGTTGCCATGAGTAATGTCTAAATTAGTATCTTTTATTTCCACTTTATTCGGTGTACGTACTAAGGCAGTAACACGGTGACCGTCTTGTACGGCAAGTGAAACAATATGGCTACCGACCCGACCCGTTGCACCTAAAACTAAAATTTTCACAGTTTTCATCTCCTCGTAAACAATTATACCATAGCGTAATTTCCAAGAAAAAAGACCAAGACAATCCCTTGGGCTGCCTTAATCTTTGTCATACTTACAATTTATCTTAATTTGTTTCCTTTATATCAACAATGAATGAATTTAAATTATTATTTTTCGCCACACGATTAATAATTTTTTGAATTTCTTCCTTCGACGCTTTGTCTAATTTATCTGAGTTATGTAAGTAAATTGAGATAAATTGTTTATCCGGGGAATCCACTAAATAGCCGACTGTGCTGTCGGGGAAGTAGCCCTCCGCTCTTAAAGCCTGTAAAACCTCCTTCGTAAAGCTTGAGCTTTGTAATTTTTCACCAATTTCCTCAGCATAATTGTCTCTAATATCATTGTGAAGAGATTGTTCACTTGGAGATGCGTTATTTTTTATAAGTACAACTGTGATGAATATCAATAAAAATAAAATTAAAAAACTCATTTTTAGTCCCTTCATCCATTCTCTCCATTCTCCTTTTACATAAAATACGCTTTATTTTACAAATAAATACTAAAAAAATTATGAACCAGACCCTATGAATATGTTGATAAATATGCATAACAGAATGAATGTTATAACACTTGATTTTCCGCTGTATGTTATCAATTGTTATTTGAAGTTATACCATTTTCTGACTTGATTTTTTATCTACTATCTCATATTTTTTACCGATTACTGAAGCGTTCACTCTTTGCTGGAAATCAAAGTTGCAGATTTAAGGCAAAAGTCTATCTAAATTTTTCATTAAAATAGCATTGTTATAGTATTCATAGCCTTTAGGTAATCATACAACTTATTTTTTAATACCAAGTTTTTATATTTTAATCTTTTACAGGGCAAATTACCAATCTCCTTTCAACCAACATTCATAGATTATTAGTGTAAGGCAGCGCGCGGATTACTAAAAAACTAACATAAAAGGGAGATTACAGAATGCAAGATAATAGATATTATAAGTATATGAATTGGAATTATAACAATTTAAATAAAGGTGACAAATGCAATCACTATAAATGTTACTGTGAATTTGAAAAATGTGAACATAAGCAGGAGAAATGTAAGCATAAACACGACAAGTGCGATTCTAAACATGATAAGTGTAGACATTGCGAACAGAAAAAGGACAAATGCTGGCACAAACATGATGAGTGCGAACGTAAACACGACAAATGCTGGCACAAACATGATGAGTGCGAACGTAAACACGACAAATGCTGGCACAAACATGATGAGTGCAAATGTAAACACGACAAATGCTGGCACAAACATGATGAGTGCGAATGTAAACACGACAAATGCTGGCACAAAGACGATGAGTGCGAGCGTAAACACGATAAATGTGATTGCAAGAAAAAACAGGAAGATGACAAACACAAATGCAAAAAAGAGAAATGCGATGATAAATTTGAGCACAAATGTAAAGGTTGTATCTGTGATCTAATAAGATGCTTGGAACCAGGTACGCTAGTAGATGTTCTATTATCAGGTGGCGGTAGTTTCCTTGGTGTTCTTTTCATTAGATTAGATCCGAAAACTTGCTGTGCTTATTTCCTTGAAGTCGGAGATGCTGCTGCGGCTACACCAGTCGTTATTGACTGCCAAAAAATTGACGGTATCAGAAGAAATCCAGTTGCATAACAAAAAAAGGATCTCTTCTTAGAGATCCTTTTTAAGGCATATTTTTATAGATACATAGTGAATTGTTCTAGCCATTCGTGATCCAATATATTTGGATAGGAACAATGCTTCTAAACAATCGCTACGCTAACATACTTGTATACTTGGAAGGTCCGCAGATTTATCCACTCCCCTTCTTCTCCAAGCTTTATTCATTCACAATTACTTTTACTACAGGTTCTAATTTCCCAACAAATACGTCTCCAAGATAATCTACATCGATAACAACTGCACGTGGCTCGAAACGTCTAATGCTATCAATAATGCGTGCGGTATTCCGTCTCTTTGTAAGATAAAAAGGTGCGTCAGTATTTGACCTCCTACCATATAGAGGACAAGAAATTACAAATGTAGATAAAATATAAGCTACATTTTGCAATATTTCCTCAACGCCTGTAGCACCGAAATCAATATTGCTCGTAGCGGTAACTTGATGTGTCATCTTATCAACCTTTCTTCAATGATGCAGTCTTAGTTGTATGAAATTTGCAATATACCACAATTAAGTGAATGGCACCCATCCTTTTCTCCGAATATTGTGAGCTGTTTATTTCAATTCGCAATAACCAGCACTTAGTTATTTATGCCAAGTTCAGTTCAGATATGAACGGTATATACTTTTTCCATTCTTCGATTAATACAACCTCTATTATTTTTACCCGCTTCAAAATTCATTTAAACTTTTGCACCTTAATCCGATATGCTGACGACGTCAAATTACTGTCCAGCGAACAATAATACGCAATTTGGTAATTTACCTTGTTAAAGCATAATAAATAACATATAGCCAACTGAAACATCCATGAATAATAGCCCACAATATAGAGTGATTGACACTCCATGATATTGTGATAGCTAGTACTGCACCAAAACCAATGCCATTTTTCACTACTGTTTTATTTTCCAATTTTTTCACCCTTTTTATTTTTTTTCGTTGAATCATCTGTCTATTTAGCAAATGTTTTCTCCTTTCTTATTGGCGTTGAATGAATTTCATTTTATAGGAATTATGACAATGCCTATTTTACGTTTGCTAGCAACATGGGTTTTTATCGGAGCATCAGCACCTAACGATACTAAGAACATATTATGTATTGAAAGGAGTGACCATTATGCCATAGCAACATAAAATTCAGTATTTAATCGGCCAACCAGTTGGAATTTCATTGACAAACGGTCAAGGGACTTCAGGCATCTTGTGCGGTGTAGCTGGGGGCAAGTTACTTGTCCTAGAATACTTATATCATACTCAATTTGCTTTAACACAATATGATTTTCACATGATTCCAGACACTGCTAAAACGGCACCGACAAAAGAATCTGATTGTCGGTGACAAGCCTAGAATAATTTATTGGTAAATCAAAATTTACTCTTTTCATCACCTACAATATGGAGACAAATTTATAGCTTGTAGTGGATGTCCCTGTAGTTTAATTTTCGCGAATTTCTTATTTCCAACATGAATTTTTATCCTCTAGATATTTCTCTGTTGATTATGCGCAATTTTTCAAGGGCATACTGGAACAAAGGATGTGATATTTTGAAAATTATAATAATTGCAACTACGTTGCTTGTTCCTATCCTGATGCTTTACTTACAACATAACAGCGATAAAACTCGACACTTTTTTAATGCTATGGCAGTAATTTCCTCGATTGTCTTTGGCAGTATCGCAGCCACTTCCATCTATCAAATTATTGTTGATGATGCAGTATTTATGACAACCATTCATGCCGTTTTTTTGAATCCGCTCTTTTTAGTAGCCGGTGCTTACATGGGTGTGTTCCTTATATATCAATTGATGTATTTTACATTCTACAAACACATCGTACTGACATCGGCCTAGTCATTCAAACTGCGATTTTCTATGTATAAACATTGATGTACATAAAAAAAAGAAGCATTCCCTAAGGAAGCCTCTTTTTTATGAAATGCATGTGTTAATTAAAGTTTAACGATGTTTTTAGCTTGTGGTCCGCGGTTACCATCTTCCACTTCAAACTCAACTTTTTGACCTTCGTCAAGTGATTTGAAACCTTCGCTTTGAATCGCTGAGAAGTGAGCGAATACGTCTGCTTCACCTTCAACTTCGATAAATCCAAAACCTTTTTCTGCGTTAAACCATTTTACTGTACCTTGTTTCATTTAAGAAAACCTCCAAAAAATAAAATTGTAATATATAATTTCTTCTATAAAATAAAAAAATTCACATATTACAAAAAGTACCGAATAAACACGATTACTTTTTGTAATAGGTGAATTCAATATTTCCACTTAAGGAATGTATTTATTAGTTTTACTATACACTAATTTCTTTTATTTGTCTAATGAAATAATTGTTAATTGTAGTGAATATTTAATCAAAAGATGAAATTACCCATGCTGCGCATTTCATCTTTATTAAAATATACGGCACTTACGATTACCTGCCAAAGTACCGCATGTTTTTCAAAAAGCTCATTAGCTATAGTATATACTTTTTCTCTTCAAATTGCCAAATATATGCCTTTTTCTGCAATCTTGATTTCATTTTATCATAGTACCTTCATGCGCCTCAACTATAGTTGGTAAAAAATCATGCTAAAAAGGTCCATCCATCAAACTTTTTTTATTAGAAATCCACAGTTAGTAGAAATCACAGTGAACACGCCAATCGTTGTTCTCACCATTATAATAGAAATAAAAATTCCCACTATCCACGATATTGAAGTGGGCCTTGTTATCGGAGGCAATTTGTAAAACAAATGGATAGGCTTCACCAAAATTATTGCCACTTTGACAAAAAGCTGGATATCCGCCAATTTTATGGACAGCGTAAATCTCCTCTACAATATCGTCAAAGTACTCCATAGCTTCTTCGTTCTCGTACCGTATTATTTCCTCTTCCACCTCAAGCGGTATACCTCCACCATCCCATGCAGGGCAATCATTGTCAACCAAACGAGGTTTTAGTGGAAATGCTCGTATGTTGTCATGATACCAGCTACGATGCACTAGACCCTTTAATGACGGGTATGTTCTTATTTCAAAAAAACGGCTAAGATCATCTTCAACAAGATGATCAAAAATTTCTTCACTGATAAAAAGTGTCAGTAGTTCGATATGTCTGATTGCTGCAGGTACAAAAGGTAACTCTTTCAAAAAAAATGTAGCCAGTGGCTGAAATCCTTCTGGCTGTTGCTGTTCTGGCAATGACCAGGCAACGGCGCCAAACCAACTCTCAAGCAGCTTATTAGTTGGTCTGATGCCACCAGTTTCAAATATCGTAGCCTTTGTCATTAATCGTGCTTTGATTTCATCAATGTCCATCACCCTGCACCTCGCTATTCACTTGACGACAACAACAATCAACAAGATGATCATTTATCATTCCCGTTGCCTGCATAAAGGAATAACATATCGTGCTACCAACGAATTTGAATCCATCTTTTTTTAATTGCTTACTCATGCAGTCACTTAGTGTTGTTGTTACCGGCACTTGTGCTAAGGTAGACCAATGATTGATGATGGGCTGATGATTGACGAAGCCCCAAATATAATGCGAAAATGAACCATATTGTTGCTGTATTCGAAGAAATGCTTGTGCGTTCGTAACAACACTTGCAATTTTAAGTTTATTGCGAACGATTCGCTGATTCTCTCTAAGCTCAGCCAGCTTGTCCTCAGTATACAGAACAATTTTCGTCGCATCAAATTGATCGAAAGCATCACGATAGCCTTCTCTTTTTTGTAAAATTGTCCACCAACTCAGTCCTGCTTGCGCCCCCTCAAGACATAGCATCTCAAATAAATGCTGATCGTCATATACGGGCACACCCCATTCCTTGTCATGATAGTCGACATATAATGGCTCATCAAGTTTTACCCATGCACATCTCTTCATCGATACAACCTCCATTTCAAAATAATGATGTTCTATGATTTGAACTATTTAATACCTTTAATACATAGCCAGCCTTTTTGTGTATCTTCATGGCTGTTCACCGTTTGAAATCCGACACTTTTAAATAAGTGCTTTATTTCTGTTTGGTTTTATAATACAATATCTCCATCTTTAATCGTGCCACTGTCAATTAACCATTTATTCATGCCTCGATGTGCAACATTCATTATCTGTAAAATCGCAGACCCTACAAATCCTTTAGGATTCTTTGCTTGGTCAATTAACCTTTGCAACAATGTCATGTTACCTGCACTCCTTTAAAATTCCGTCAGTTGTTGTAAAAGTTCACCAACTCTTTTAAGTAAGCAAATATATGAATACATTCACTACTGCAACAATTTATTGCCTTGTTCTGGGTTTCCCGACTCAATAACGTAGCTTTTTGAAATCAAGAAATGGCATAGGGCGAGCTTCAACGCTATGCTTTCCTAAACTTTTTCTAATAATTACCTATACGGTCTACTATTCAATTAGTTTCATTTTTCACCATAAACCTCAACTAGGTACTGCTTTATGATAATTTGTTCATTGATTTCACAGCTCAATCGATTATACAATATTTAGAAGGAGGTTTTTGGATGATTAGACAAGCGAGGAATGAAGATGCACAGACCGCAGCACAATTAGCACTATTACTTTGGCCAAACAATACACTCATGGCATTTATGGAAGAAATGACGCTACATACTACCACTGAAAACACGGCAATCTTCCTAGCCTATCAAGGTTTAGAAGCAGTCGGCTTTGCTCAATGTCAACTGCGAACGGATTATGTGGAGGGTACAAGTTCCAGTCCTATCGGCTATTTAGAGGGGCTATTTGTGAAAGAGGACTATCGGGGACATGGTTTAGCCAAGCAACTTGTCGCAACATGCGAGCAGTGGGCTAAAATGAAAGGCTGTCTAGAGTTTGCGAGTGACTGCGAATTACACAATTTAGACAGCTTGGCGGTTCATCAAAAACTTGGTTTTACAGAAGTGAATCGTATCATTTGTTTTACAAAATCATTAATATAATGATGTAATACGCCATTACTCCCTTTCAAGTTTGTTGGCCTACACAGCTAACAGACTTTTTTATTTTCTGAAAAATTTCTTCATCACTTTGCTAGCTATTTCGTTATTTTTTCTATGTAAAATTTGATTCTTCCTTATTAATTTCTTAATGAAGGCTGATGACATCCTTTTTTCGTGCTCATTAATATAACTACATAAATGATAAAAAGGGATACTAGTATTTAGAGAAGAAAACAATCACAAGGGTTTAGTAGAAGGCCCTAACTCTGTGATTGTTTGCTAATATCCTATTCGAATTATCTTTTAAAGGTGAATATCGGCAAAACGTAAATAACACGACACCTTTTTTCTATGCCCATTCATTATTTAGGACATCAAGTGATATGTACTATGTCAAAGACAAATTTCTCTAACTTCCGACAGAAATTTTTACGTTTAATTTAAATATGTATTGTTTGCTATGTTTCGTTCGCGCTCATCTATTACTAAGTGGATAATAAATGCTAACTGTTGTTCAATTCTCATATTGTTAAGATGAAAGATATCAGCTATTGCATTTTTTTGACTATCTGCCAACTCCACTTTTTCGAGCAGCAGCAATATTTCTTCCTTCGAAAGCCCAAACATACCTTTTTCACCTCCATTCCACTTACCTATTTTATTATTCCGAAATCATTATCTAAAGATCTAGAGCATTACTAACATAGTACTATTATTGAATCATTTATACTAATTATAGGATAAAACACCAAAATTAATCAATATAAAAACTTAATTTTCTAATAATATTTTCTGCAGTACCCAATAAGCATTACTTTTATTGCTATAATTTTTTTGTTTGTAAAAATTATGCTTCTAGAATTACGACTTTTTTTCTTGAAATAATATTATAAATAGACCTGAAAATGAAAACTGCATACTTATTTAGTCTATATATCGATATCATTCCTATAATTTGTCGGAAATTGTAAATGAAACCGCTCACATTTTATGGTGCTATGGTAGAAGTTTACAAAGTCTAAAAGTAAGACAAAAAATTTGCAGAAGCTATCTGTTCATCAAAGCTTGTATAGGCTACTATCCAGTTCATTTTTAGCAAATAATCATGTCTAGCCTTGTATTTATACATTGGATGTTTCTAAGAACTTTTGTCAACTCCTTTTATACATTGTAACAAAGTTTGATAACCAGCATTGCCTCAATGCTTCTTTTAGATTGAGTCAAAGCCATCAACGTAGGATACCTTGCTAGTTGTTTTTTGATAAACAGTTAGGCAATCATATACCTTACCGGCCTCCTATTTGTTTCAAACAGTACTCATGCGGCATTCAAGAATGAGCAGGAAACCCGTTCATTTCGTTCATCGACGAGCATGCACACGTGCCACTTATTCGTAGAAAACAAAATCATGCAACAGGGTATTTTTATTTCAAAACTAATTCTAAGAGAGGAACTTATAGCACTCTACTTCAAAATCGACAGTTAAACTCATTAACATTACCCTTTCTTGTAACATTTTAAACCTTTTCTAACAACTTTTGAATTGATCTTCAATCTCCCTTTAACTCCAGGCTTTTTCATCCTTATTCTTTCCAAAAAAAGAAAAAAGTAATTTCAAAAAATGAAATTACTTGTTCTAGTCATGTTTTGGTTTCACATTGTTTTTTTAATATCTTTACTACGTAGTATTGTTGATATTTCCTGTAATACTTCAGCTGGTATCTGTAATTCTTTATTTAATTGCTGTACATTCAGGGTGTTTGCAGTACTTAGCAAGTTCACAATATGTTGTATGTTTTCATTAGATACTGTTGATTTTAAGTCACTATTGATAATTTTCGAGGAGGCATCTCCTTGCCATGTTGCACCATGTGCATAACCTCGTACATATAATTGACTCTTTTCTTGAACAATGGCAGCAGTTTTTACCTTGGCAAGATTTGTGTTAACGATTTCTAGTAGTGACTGATTGGTCATCGCTAAAATTACTCGCTCACATTCATGGACATCGCAATTCTCGATACGCCCCATCGATTTATCAGACCAAATGATTGCATATGGGCTCTGTCTAGCATTTATGAAATCACTATTTAAAATTTCAAAAATGGCATCGATACAAGTTATACCATTGCCAATGATATGAGCAAATGTACTATTTTCCACAAATAAGCGTGCATGATTGATATAAAGGTGGTGACTGTCCACCTCTTGAATTGTTGTATGCTTTAGAGTAATCTTCGCATGTTCATTTCCATAAATACCACCTGTCTGACCATGCTCAATAATGGCGTGATTTAGCTGTAGACCACTCGCATCCACAATAATATGAAATTGTGGATGATGCTGTATCTTACATTCAGTCATAGTTACGTCAGCTTCATTAAAAATAGTAAGTCCTGAAGTTGCGCCATTTCTTATCGTGCATTTATGAACTTCAGCTTTACTATTTTCTATAAAAAGTTGCGGCTTGTTGTGTCTACTCAACTGACAGGCATAGATAAGCGCCTTCGAGTGTTCTCCCACATAAATACCATTTCCTTGACCTTCTGCAAAAACACAATCTGAGACCTTTAGCTCACTTTCATGTACGACCATATTGGTGCCGCCATGTTGTTTGACTTCACAAAGCTCCATCATCAATTTACAGTGATCAAACATTTGCATGCCCAAATCCTGTCCTTGATGAATAAGCGTATTTTTCATCGAAATCGTACTAGAAGCTGCAACAAATTGTGTTTTCTGGTGGCCATGAATCTCACAATTGGCTATGTCCATTTTCATATTACCTATAGCAAAGATTGCGTTCATTTGTCCCTCTAATAACATACAATTTGTCATTGCGAGTTCACTATTTTGTGCTATGATTTGAGCTTTTGTATGATGTTGTATTGTTGAATCAGTAAGGACAACACTTGAACCATTATCGATACGCAATCCATATTGATTTAATGAACTCGCTAGTAAATCAACATTTTTCATCATTAAACTTCCAAAGCTGACGGCGACTTGTGTCCTTACCAGTTGATGCTCGATTACGCAATTTTCTAACTGTAAGTCCCCTTTAATATAAATCCCCTGACCCTGACTAAAACGGAGATTTCGCATTTCCACGTGCGTATGGTATCGAATAAACACGCCACCTTTGATGGTGACATTCCCCACGCCATAGAGGATTAATCTTTTAGGAATATCAATGCTTTCTTCGTAAACACCATCCCTGATTTCTATAAAATCTCCAGCCTCAGCCTCTTGAATAGCTTGCCCAATATTCTGATAGCGGTGCATAATGCTCTTCTTAACAACAAGTATTGCCATCTTCACACTCCTCCTATCTAAACAAAGATTCTATTTTACAGACTAATTATTTTTTACTCGTTTTTTATTCTATTTATATACCCAATGAACTTCCTGTTATTCAATTATGTACAAATAATTTACAAATGGCTCAAAAGAACTGCATCCACACAAAAAGAGAGCAAAGGCTCTAAACCTTGCTCTCTTTTCAAGAATGCTAATTACGACATATACCTATAGGACAACTCCGTTATATTTTGTTAGGCTTCCACAGTTATATGCTGGAATGTTGTCACATTAAATAGACCTGTGTCTGTTAGTTTTAAGGCTGGAATAACAGGTAAAGCGACAAACGAGAATGTCAACAAGAAATGGAAATCTAAGTGTGGATTTAACTCATGTAAGGCATTATGCAAATCTGCTAATTGTGCCTTCGCCTGATCCGCTGGTGCATCCGTCATTAAGCCTCCTATTGTTAAAGGCATTTCTGCTATAATTTCACCATTTGCTACGATAACAAAACCACCTTGGATCTCTTGAATCCGTGTAAGGGCTATTAGCATATCGGCATCATTTGTGCCAACCACTAATGCATTATGAGAATCATGTGCAACGGTTGTCGCTACTGCACCTTTTTGCAAGCCGAAGCCTGTGACAATGCCCAGCCCCGTCGTATGCAAATTGTGGTGACGCTCAATAACAGCAAGTTTTAGTAGATCCTGTTCCACTGACGGTTCAAATACGCCATCTATAACAGGGACATCTACGACCAAATGATTGGTAATAAGCTGATTTGGCACGATTTCCATCACATTGGCCTTATTCCCTTTTGCAAACGGTATTGTTAGCATTTCTTTCGTCACTGTTGGCAAATGCACGGATTGATGGATGTGCGTAGGTACATCCGTTTCTGGACGAGCTGTGAGCATTACGCCATTTTCAGCAACCTTTACCCCATTTTTCCAAACTGCTTTCGCACGCATTTCCTTTAGATTTTCCACTAAAACAAAATCTGCTTTATATCCCGGTGCTAATGCCCCTCGATCATACAAGCGGTAGCACTCAGCTGTGTTGATGGTTGCAAGTTGAATCGCCTGTAATGGCTCCATACCTTCTTCAATAGCCATGGCCACATCAAAGTTGATGCTACCTTCATCGATCAACTCATCCACGTATTTATCATCCGTACAAAAACCAAATCGACGAGCATTCGATGTATTGACTGCGGGTAAAACATCACGTAAATTTTTTGCGGCAGAACCTTCACGAATTAAGACATACATCCCTTGTTCTACACGATTTAGCGCTTCCTCTGCTGTTACACATTCATGATCGGTATGAATACCAGCAGCACGGTAGCCTGTAATTTGCGCACGATTTAAGCCTGCGCAATGTCCATCAACAACAAGGTTTGCTTGCTGTGCAAGTAGGATCTTTTCAAGCATGTTTGCTTCACCAGTCAATACTGCTGGAAAATCCATAACCTCCGCTAATCCTCGTACATCTTCATGAGCTAAAAATGGCGCTAAATCCCTAACTCCTAAAGTGGCTCCTGCATTTTCAAAACTAGTACCTGGCACACTTGAAGGTAGCATTACGAAAATATCCATATCTGCTTTTTTAGCGTCGTCTAGCATAAACTGAATTCCCTCAGTACCAGCAACGTTTGCAATTTCATGTGGGTCTGTTATGACTGTTGTTATCCCGTGAGGCACAAGCACACGACTAAATTCAGCGGGTGTTAGCATAGACGATTCAATATGTATATGCCCATCAATTAGCCCTGGCACAACATAATGTCCGGCTGCATCCTCCTCATAGCTAGCTTTAAATTGGTTGTGTGTGTCCAGTGCAACTATTTGTCCATTGTTGACAACGATATCTGCCTTTTTCCACGTCAATGTAAAAACATCCGCTACCAGGGCATTACGCAAGATAAAGTCTGCTTCTACCTGTCCTTGAGATGTCAATATGTTTTGTGCAAGTTGTTGTAGTTTTATTGGCATTCTATGCACTCCCCTCTTTTTCTTTATGAATTATCATGCATGAATTACCGCAGAGATTCAAGTAGCATTGTATGTAGTCGCCTTATTTTTAAATGTATTGACAACATGAATAATTTAGTGTTCACTTTTCTAAAATAAACCACCAGTGTTTCACTCACTTGCGCAATCATTGCAAGATGTGCTAGGCTCACGCACGCATAAATCTTGGAATTTTTCAGTTGCCAAGAATCTAAACATCAACAAAGCACCCCAATTGTTAGATAGGTGTCTAACAATCGGGGTGCAGTTCAAGTTTATCTACAGTCTGAAACAAACCATCCGCTCAATGAACTTTTTTAAGTTTTAATTATTCTACTGTAAATTCTAGCTCTTTTGGGGGCTCACCTTTTTTATTCATCAGACGCATACGTATCGGTTCAATTTTTAATGTTACCATCTCATCGTTGTTGCCGATAAAAATACCTGTGAAAAATTCAGCCAGTTTGTTTTTCAAACCTTCCTCATGAATTTCTGTCATCTTGCCTTCTATCTCAACAAAAGTATCCCCAAATCCGCCATTTTCATAGCCGTATAAAATATGGGTATACGGATTCTTTTGTAACTCCTCTAGTTTTTCTGAATGTTTATTTGTCACTGTATACAATACAAATTCATCATTTTGGAAGGTCATATAACGCGAGTATGGTTTCCCGTTCTCAACTGTTGCCATCGTTCCTATTTTTTCACGATTCAATACTTCTAAAATTTCATCACGTACAGAAGTCATTTCATCCCATCCTCTCTCTTGATTCTCTTTTATAATGCCCTTCCTAGGCTAAGCTAAAACACCTTTTTTTGAAAAATAAGAAATGATAGTCTTCGGTAATATGCGCAATCTCTTGTTATAATATTCTTTTGGAGAACATGAATTTTCAGAATGAGGGTAGTAAGTATGAAACAAGCTTTTTTTACGCGATGTCTATTTTTCTTTACAGGCATCTTGGTCTTATCCTTTGGTATAACCTTGACAATAAAAGGACAGCTTTTTGGCGTCGGCTCTTGGGATGTTTTACATATTGGATTAACAAAAACTTTGGGTTTATCTATTGGTACTTGGTCTATTTTAATTGGTCTAGCCATCTTAGCATTTGATATGTTAGTGACAAAGAAATTGCCACTTCCTGGTACATTTGTGGATATGTTCTTAGCAGGTATTTTCATTGATATTTTTAACTATTGGTTGCCTGATATTGATGGATTTTGGATGCAATTATTATCCTACCTTACTGGGCTTGTTTTACTCGGCTGGGGCTGCGGGATGTACATGGTTGCAAATTTGGGTATTGGGCCACGAGATACATTAATGCTTCTTTTTGTCCATAAATTTAATTGGAGTGTGACACGTGCTCGTACAACGATGGAAGTCACAGTCGCTATACTTGGTTTCTTACTTGGAGGTCCTGTCGGGGTTGGTACAGTATTGATGGCATTTGGGCTCGGACCCATTGTGCAACTTGCGCTAGCCTGCAATGAGAGATTATTTATGAAATGGACTGGCATTAAAAGCGCAGTTGTATAAGTCTTCTAAAACTTTATAGTATATATGTAAAAGCTTGTGACATCCTATCGATTTCACGAGCTTTTTGTTCACGTATAAACGCTAAAAAGAGCCACCTCAATTGGAGTTGGCCCTATTTTTTTGATAACCTTTTTAAGAAAAACGTCATACATCAACACGTTGTTCTATGACGTTTTCTAATCAACCTTTATTCTTTTGGTTCAGAAGTATTTTGTCCGGTTGCTTCTATTGCTTCGGGGGTTTCATCGACCGTTTCTTGTTGTTCATTTTCAGCAGGTGGCGGTGTAATCGCTACTAATGTATAGTCGTCTTCATTTAAAATTTCAAAAGCACATTTTTGGCGAATATCTGCAACATAAAGTGAAGTACCAATTGCTACTTCCGTCACATCCACTTCTATTGTTTCAGGTATTTCTGCAGGCTTCACTTTAATTCGAACTTCACGATTTGGCTGTAACAGGAAACCACCGTCTGCAACTCCAATGGCGTCTCCGACTACTGTAATTGGGATATCGACTTCTAACTCTTCAGACATATTGATTGATTTAAAGTCTACATGCTTCACAAATCCTTTTAAAGCACTACGCTGCATTTCTGTTAATACCGCATTTACCTTCGTTCCTTCGACATCTAATTGGAACACACTCTTACTGCCTATTTCAGCAAGCACTTTCGCAAATGCTCTTGCGTCAAGTGAGATTGAAGTGGATTCCATTTGATAACCGTAAACAACTCCAGGAATAGCACCATTATCTCTAAGCTGTGATAAAGATGATCGTCTTCCTTTATCACGTTTTTTTGCCTGTAAAATTGTACTCATAGCTTTTTCTCCCCTTCATGAAACTAGTCTCATAAAAGGTTTTGCCCGTTAAACAGATTTTTATACCTATTGTGCGTTCTAAAACACGCTACTCCTACCACCGAATCCATAGCAAACAGCCGAAGACTTTTATGTGCCCTCGGCTGTTTCGTTTTGCTGTGTTGCTATTTAGTTACAATCTTCCTGCCGCTTCTAAAGAAAGCGCCAACATTTTAGCAAATTGGCCACGTGTAATATATTGGTTTGGCAATAAATTTGTATTGTAGTCAAGAGCACCAATACCATACAATGTTTGTGTATAGCGTAATAATTCGCCTTGGAACGCATTGCTATCCTGATAGGGTAGTGTGTCATATTCTTCTGGTACAAAATCTACAGCATCTAATGTTCGACCAAGCATTAAAATGGCTTGCTGACGAGTGATTTTGCCATTTGGATCAAATGTATTAGGAGCTTTTCCGTTAATAATCCCTAATGAATGTAAGGCTCCAACATGACCACCAAACCATGATTTTTTCGCATCGACGTCTTTAAACTGTTTTGTTTGTTCCTGTTGGAAGCTAAATGCACGGGCGAGTAAGGCACTAAACTGCGCACGTGTTAAGGAATCATTTACACCGAAGTTATCAGATGTACGCCCTTGAACAATCCCGCGCTCTGCTAATGCGGTAATATAGCTGCTATATGTCGAGTTTGCTATATCATGAAAATAAATTTGTACAGGATATGCAAACTTTAATTCAGCATTATTATGAATGGTTGCAACCACTCGATCTCCTTCGTCCCGATAGGCAACTGGCTCCATTACGCCTTTTTTAACCATTTGCTTTAAGACTCCAGATTGTCCATTTTTAAAGATTTCAACCTCTAGTGGCTGTCGATTATTGACAATATTAGCTTTAACACTATAGGTTCCTTGTTTTTCAGACGCGGCAATTTTAGCGCCATATGCTGAGTAAACCGTCATATTTTCGGTTTTCATATGTACATAATCCGTTGGCTCTTGATAGGCATGTGCCTGTAGCGGAGTCGTCAATGATGCGCCTAATAGGGCAACCATTATAGCTTTTGGGAATATTCCTTTCATATTACCCTCCCTTTCATCCTTCTATAACTATCATAAATGATTTAATTGTGTAAAAATATAGTATTTTTAGCATACACTAGTATGCTGCCTCTTGTCCTATTTTGGCAAATGCAGTTTACCTTTTATCAGATTTAGCGATCATTTTCCAACTTTTATTTGCCTATACTTTGAATCCCCGCAAAAGTAACATTGTACTCGCGGGGATTCATTATTTTTCTAATACACCATAAAGTTCGTGTAACTTTTTAATTTCATAGTTTGGTAAAATATCACTTGTATTTTCGATATTGTGAATATTAAACCAACATGTATCAATCCCTGCTAGTATGCCGCCCTTGACATCAGAAGTGAGAGAATCCCCAATAATTAGTGCTTTTTCTTTATTTAACCCATCAATTCGGTCAAAAACATAGTCGAAAAATGCTGGCATTGGCTTTTGATAACCTGTTTGCTCCGAAATAAAAATACCTTTAAAGTATTTTGCTAAATCTGCATCTACCAAGCGTTTATTTTGCGTTATCGTTTTACCATTCGAAACGACATATAAATGATAGTTATCTGCTAGCTGTGCGATTAGTTCATATGCCCCCTCAACGTAATGATGTGCTTCTTGTAAGTACTTTTGAAAGATAGCTTCAAAATATTCACCGTCTACTTCTAGCTCAAATTCTTTTAGCGCTATCGAAAATCTTGTATTATGTAGGGCATTTTTCGTCACTTCGCCACGTTCAAAGGCACGCCACATTGATTCATTAATTTCTTTATAGCGGGCAATCATCGTCGGAGTTGTCGCAATTTTTTCCTGTTCGAACAATCGACTAAGAGCTGCATTTTCAGCTAAATCAAAATCTAATAATGTATCATCTACATCAAATAAAAGTATTTCATATTTACTCAACTTATTTCCTACTTCCCTTCCTTACGGTCTTGCCGTCTTGCTCCTTCTATCATAACGTTTTTTGCAAAAAATAGCAGTAAAATCACTCCATATTACCTATTTACAGAATTATCCGAAAAATAATACGCATAAAAGTATAAGCTGAACTTCCTTAGTAAGGCGACAAAAATGTTCGTCTAGCCATATAAAAGCCCTTTCAAGAATTTCATATTTGAAAATATCACCGAATATGAGACAATAGAATGCTAGAAAGGAAGATGTACGAATTATGACGACCTTACAAAAACTTACGCCATCATTTGATCCATGGGAAGCGTATTTAGATGTTGAACAACATGGACAGATGACACTATCGAATATTGAATTTACAACAACTAACCTTTGTAATATGCGCTGCGCTCACTGTGCAGTCGGCTATACATTGCAAAATAAAGACCCAGAAGCACTGCCAATGAACTTAATCACGAAACGACTTGACGAAATTCCACATTTAAAAACACTGAGCATTACAGGCGGCGAACCGATGATGAGCAAAAAATCGGTGCAAAACTATGTTTTGCCACTATTAAAATATGCACATGCACGAGGCGTACGTACCCAGATTAACTCGAACCTCACTATAGAACCTGAACGTTATTTACTTATTGCACCGTATTTGGATGTGCTACATATTTCACATAACTGGGGCACAGTCGATGAGTTCGTCGAAACAGGTTTTGCAATGATGGACCGTAAACCAACCTACGACCAGCGTGCAGCGCTTTTCCAACGCATGATTGATAACTCAAAAATGCTAGCTGAACATGGTGTCATGGTATCGGCAGAAACGATGCTCAACAAAAAGACATTGCCCTATTTAGAGCATATCCATAACCAAATCATTAATGACATGCAATGTGCCCGACATGAAGTACACCCAATGTATCCCTCAGACTTTGCAAGTGCACTGTCATCACTTTCGTTAGCAGAAACACGCGAAGCTATACATCATCTCCTCGATGTGCGTGATGACAGTACCTGGATGCTGTTCGGTACATTGCCATTTTATCCTTGTAGTACAAATGAGGCGGACCAAAAGCTATTAAAACGCTTACGCGAGGCGAAAAACGTTACATTGCGCAATGATCCAGATGGTCGCTCACGCCTAAATGTTAATATTTTTACAGGCGATGTCATCGTTACTGACTTTGGTGATACCCCTGCTCTTGGCAATATCATCAACGACGAGTTACCAGCGATTTTCGACAAATGGATGGAAACTGATTTAGCAAAATCACTCAATTGCCACTGTCCAGCAGTGAAATGCTTAGGTCCGAACGTTCTAGTCAAAAATATGTATTATAAAGATGCCCCGTTTGTAAGTGGCTCAGCGATAGGATAAAGTGAAACTTCAAACCATGAGGGTTTTTCTGCCCCTCGTTTTGATAGCTGAACCAAGCAAGCTTTACTGATCAGTTGATCGACAACCAAGCTGACTCTTTCAACTTGAGGTTACTGCCCGTTGTTGTGGGATCAAAAAACGTCCAATACAGTCAACAGTGGCTGCATTGGACGTTTTTATGTCAATAGCATATTAAAGTTTAAAACACTAGCTACTTTAATAATTCTTTCGCCAATAGTTTATAGCAATTCAAACGACTTTCCTGTGCATATTGATTGCAGTTTAGCATTACTTCATCAAAACCATAGTGTTCTTGCTCTGCTACTAAATATTGGGCAATATCCTTCGGTGTACCTACAAGATTTGCCTTACGATTATTGGCAATCGTCAATTTATCCATCTCTGTTAGTGGGTAATCTTTTGCGTCTTCTGGTGACATCGATTGGATGATTTGCCCCTTCATTAGCTGAAGGCGCGTAATATCAATCGGCTTGGCCAAATATTCTGCTTCCTCTACCGTTTCTGCAACAGTCGTCGCATAAGTGACGATAATGTGTGGCTTCTCCATATAATAAGAAGGTGTAAAGGTTGACTTATACGTATCAAAAATATCTTTTGATATATTACCGGTAAAAAACTGTGCATATGAATAGCCAACACCTAGCTGTCCTGCCTGCATGGCACTTTGACCACTTGAGCCAAGTAACCATGCCTCGGGTAACTGGATATTTGTCGGTGATGCAATGACCTGATCATAGACATACTCACCCGATTTTTGTTCATTCATAAGCTTCAAAATAATATCGAGTTTGTCATACTGCTCTGTCATACGCTGTCTACGACCTTCTGCAAGCGCATAAATAGATGGATGGTCACCACCAGGAGCACGCCCTACACCAAAGTCTATACGATTAGGTGCAAGCGCACTTAATGTTTTAAAAACCTCAGCCAGTTTATAGGGCGAATAATGCATCATCATGACGCCCCCTGTGCCGATTCGTAGGCGTTGTGTTTTTGCGGCTAAAAAAGCAGCTGTAATTTCAGGTGCCGAACTCGCAAGTGACCCACTATTATGATGCTCTGCCAGCCACATACGGTGGAAACCAAGCTCTTCACCTAACAGCGCTAGCTGCTCTGTTCGCTTGAAGGCATCCTCAGCAGTATGTCCTTTAGGTACAGGAATTTGATCTAAAATACTTAATTTCATTAAGAAACACCCTTTCTGTATGTAGCTCTCCTTTCTACTGTAATATAGGGACTTCTTTTTCAAAAGTAAAAGGCACTATTGATAGGCAAGTTGTTTCATCTGCCATGTTTCATAAACCGTCACTACCAGTGTCCATCTTTGTTCCATATCTAATACGGAATCATTAAACTTCATAGCAAAGAGTGTAAATTCCGTGGCATCTTCATTCACGACAAACTGTAAAACAGCGTGTCCCACTTCCCCCGCGTGTGAAGTTTCCCCCGATAATTCCACAACATGCTGACCTGTTTTCGCCTCGTAATAACGCCAATAAGGTTCTGTAAACGCGTAGTTAAATGCATCTCGGACAGTTACATCCGTAAAATTTGCTAAGTAACCTTGTTTAACTGCATCAATATATTCATTATCCGTTACATCTTTTTTGGTGTTATAAACATACCCAACAAGTACCCCCATAAACACAACACAAACAAAAACCCTAAAATGATTCCCTAAACTCAAATGTCATCACGTCCCCTTTACGCAAAAACACTATTTTCTTCATAATACATTAAAATAATTACTTAAAATAGAATATTTTTGTTTTTTACAGAATTTCTTATATTTCTTCAAAAATCGCCACTTCCTATTTACTCGTAAAAAGCTAGTAAGCTCAAACCATTGAAAGTAAAAAACATCTTAAACTATTTACAGCCGCTCTTCGTTTCGATAATATCAGTTTATTATTATAGAAAAGAGATGACGGTATTGCCTTTCGATTTAGATTTAAATATTCTACTGATTCTTATTATTTTTGGCTTTTTAGCCGCTTTCATCGATTCGGTGGTCGGCGGTGGTGGACTTATTTCTTTACCAGCCCTCATGTTCGTCGGTTTACCTCCTTCAGCTGCTGTGGCAACAAATAAACTAGCAGGTACGATGGGCTCTCTCACAAGTACAATTACGTTTTATCGTTCTGGGAAACTAGATATTAAATCTGTTTATAAGCTGTTTCCATTTGTTTTTTTCGGCTCCATGATTGGCGCATGGATTGTCCATTTAATGGACCCGAGCGTCTTAAAGCCATTAATGCTTGTGATGTTAGCAGTTGTAGCCGCTTATACGATTTTCAAAAAAGACTGGGGTGGCATTTCCACCTATAAAAAACTAACACCTAAACGCTATGCTTTTTTCATTGTTATCATTACATTAATTGGTTTTTATGATGGCTTTTTAGGTCCTGGTACCGGTTCATTTTTACTTTTTGCCTTTTTAATCGTCGGTTTTGACTTTTTAAAATCCGCTGGTAATGCCAAATTTTTAAATTTCGGTAGCAATATTGCTGCTCTTCTTATGTTTATGTACCTCGGGCATATACATTATGCGTATGGTTTATCAATGGGTCTTGCCCAAATTGCTGGTGCAATCGTAGGCTCTAAGTTTGCAATAAAACGTGGTAGTGGTTATGTGCGTAAACTCTTTATCGTTGTAACAATTCTATTACTACTGAAAAATACATATGACTATTTTTCGTGAACCACTTCGCTACGATGGCGAAATTAAATAAAAAAAATCTTACCTCTGTGCGGGGTGGACTTACCCCTGTCAAGTAGACAGCTATAAAAAAGACTAAACAGCCATCTGGTGTCGATATTCTATCGGTGCCAGATGGTTGAGCCGTTTTTGGAAGCGTTGGTAGTTATAAAAGTAAATATATT
>NZ_PYWI01000043.1 GCF_003049575.1 Lysinibacillus parviboronicapiens
AGATGTGTATAAGAGACAGCTACTGGAGCCACTGGTGTTACTGGTGCTACTGGACCTACTGGTGAAACAGGGGCTACTGGTATTGCCGGTCTTGCTGGCGCTACTGGGGCCACTGGTGTTACTGGGGCTACTGGGGCTACTGGTACTACAGGTGCTACTGGTATTGCCGGTCTTGCTGGCGCTACTGGGGCCACAGGCGTAACTGGGGCTACCGGACCTACTGGTGAAACAGGCGCTACTGGTATTGCCGGTCTTGCTGGCGCTACTGGAGCCACTGGTGTTACGGGGGCCACTGGTATAACTGGCGTTACTGGACCTACTGGTATTGCTGGCCTTGTTGGAGCGACTGGGGCTACTGGACCTACTGGTGAAACAGGCGCTACTGGTATTGCCGGTCTAGCCGGAGCTACTGGTGTTACTGGGGCTACCGGACCTACTGGTGAAACAGGCGCTACTGGTATTGCCGGTCTTGCTGGAGCGACTGGGGCCACAGGCGTAACTGGGGCTACTGGACCTACTGGTGAAACAGGCGCTACTGGTATTGCCGGTCTTGCCGGAGCGACTGGAGCTACTGGTGTTACTGGGGCCACTGGTGTTACTGGGGCTACTGGACCTACTGGTGAAACAGGCGCTACTGGTATTGCTGGTCTTGCCGGCGCTACTGGAGCAACTGGAGCAACTGGTGTTACTGGGGCTACTGGACCAGCATTCACTGAAGGGTTCTCAGCCTTTAATAATAATTTGAATGTTAACAGCTCTACGACAATTAGCAACTGGAGCGTAGCATCTCCTTATTTCACAACACCTGCCTTTAATCCAACTACTGGTGTATTCACTGTTCCAACAACAGGGAGATACGCATTTGAAGCTACCATCAACTATTCAACAGTTGCTGCATTAAGCATAAGTTTAGGGGCGGGTATAAACCCTTCATTTGCCATTCGCAGGAATGCTACTACAAATTTAATTAGTGGATTATTCCCAGTACTAAATGTCAATGTTGCGCTCGTATTAACTTTACGAGCAGTTCTAGGTAACGGTACTGTAACACTAGCAGGAGAAGTCAATTTAAATGCTGGCGATGCCATCGACCTATTTTATGAGGCTAATGGTTTAACTATTGCCCTTAACCTTGGAGGAGCTGACTCTGGTGGGATAGTATGGTCATGTCATCGTATTTCCTAACACATTAGTTCACATGCAACAAAGAAGTAGAAGGAGGTAAAAACCTCCTTCTTTTCTTGTGCATCATTAATTTTCTGATGATAGGTGGCTTTAAAAATAAAAGGCGGTTTAGTTTTGTCACCCAAATCTCTGAATCTATGTGCACTTCGAAGAAAATGAAAAGGTACAAACTTTCTGCTTTTGAACTTATCATTAGCATCAGTTTATACCCTATCACTTTATTCCTTTATATACATTGTTGTGTAAACATTTCAGTTAATAATTCAGTAGCAACTTTTTTCCCTTGTTGTACGCATTCAGGAATTGATATCCCTTCAAACGAGCTACCTGAGAGTTTAACGGTTGGGAAGTGTTCACTCAATTCATGTTTCACACGTTCAATTTTTGTTTCATGTCCAACTGTATATTGAGGCATTGCATTTTTCCAACGAGATACAACGGTTGTTATTGGCATTCCCTCGATAGCGATTGTTTTCCTTAGATCTTGTAAGACCGTCTTTTCAATCTCTGAGTCAGAAAGAGCTACAATGGCTTCATCGCCAACACGTCCAATGTAACTGCGTAACAATACATAATCCGTTGGTGTAGTATTGGGCCATTTGCGATTGCTCCATGTACAAGAAGTTATAGAAAAATCACTATTTCGTGAGACAAAAAATGACAGTGCGTCCAATTCACCAAGCTGCTCCTTTTTAAAAGCCATAGTGACCGTAGCAATTGTTGCAGCTTTCATAGAATTCAATTCTGTCAATATTTGATACTTACTAAACATTTTCTCCGCAACATGAAACGGTGTAGCAATAATGACAGCATCTGCTTTAATTTGCGAAAAATTATTTAACACAACTTGCACAGCTCCATCCTTGCCATGTTCTATCTGTTCTACTTTGACACCTTTTTGAACTGTCCCAGGAATCAGTGACTCTTCTAATTTTTCAATAAGTGTTTCTAGTCCATTCTCGAACGTTTGGAATATTCCCTTATCTTTAGCAATGCTGTTGTCACTTAAAAAATTCGCACCTGATTTTTTCATACCGATAAGTAAACTACGATATTTTTGTTCTAATTCATACAATTGAGGAAATGTTGAGCGCATACTTAGTTGTTCAATATCACCAGCAAATGTCCCAGCTAGTAAGGGCTCTACCAGGTTTTCTACAACCTCTGCTCCAAATCTTCTTCTAAAAAATTCTCCTAAAGGTTGGTCGTCATTCTGTGCAGACCGAGGGAGGACAAAGTCTCCCGCTGCACGAATTTTCCCGCTAAGTGAAAACAACCCTGATGTAATAAATGAGGAGATATGAGGTGTTGCTCCCGACATAAGACTACTTGGAATAGGATATAATTGACTACCAACAGCTACGTAAGTTGGGCCTGAATTGCTTGTGATTATCTCTTGTTCAATGCCTAAATCCTGTGCAAGTACATGAACATGATTTTCACGGTCAAAAAAGGATTCTGGTCCGCGCTCGATGATGAAGCCATCTTTTTTTAGTGTTTGGATTTTCCCGCCAAGACGCAATGACGACTCGACAAGTACAATATCTACGGGCAATTCTTTTGCGCTCGCTTCCTTTTGCATATAGAACGCAGCTGTTAGGCCTGTAATGCCACCACCTATTACAACTACCTTACGTCTTTTTTGAGTCACCAACATCATCACTTTCTTTTCGCTTAGCTTAATTTTTTATGAATGGCGTCTACCATCGCATCTATAAATAATGGATGCGTGTTTGGCATTGCTGGGCGATAGTAATTTGCCCCTAGCTCATCGCACACAACTTTACACTCATAATCGTTATCGTATAAAACTTCTAAATGTTCTGTTACGAAGCCAACTGGTGTGTAAACAAATGAACGAAAACCCTTTTGCTCATAAAGATCACGTGTTAAATCTTGCACATCTGGTCCAAACCAAGGCTCTGGCGTTTGTCCTGCTGATTGCCAGCCTACCTCTACATTTTTTACGCCAGAGGCTTCTTGAATCAAACGAGCTGTTTCAATTAATTGGTCTTCGTATGGATCACCCATTTCCTTAATTTTCGTAGGAAGTGAGTGTGCTGATACGATTAAGCATGCTTTTTCACGTTCTTCATTGGACATTGCATCAAATATTTCATTTACTTTGTTGTGCCAATACGCAATGAATTTTGGTTCGTCATACCAAGATTCAACAGCTGTAATCGTTAGTCGTTCGCCTGCCGCCTCTGTTGCACGACCGTTATAAGATTTGATAGAGAATGTTGAGAAATGAGGTGCTAGCACGATAGAGACCGCTTCTTTAATACCTGCTGCAACCATTTCTTCAACCGCATCTTCAATGAATGGATGGATGTGTTTTAAACCAATAAATAGTTTATATTCTACATCGTCTTGTACCTCGTTTAAACGAGCACATAAAGCTTCCGCCTGTGCTTGCGTAGCTGCTGCCAATGGTGATAAACCACCGATTGCCTCATAACGACTACGCAAATCTTCTAGGTGCTCATCTGATGGTCTACGTCCATGTCGAATATGCGTATAATAGGGTTCAATATCTTCTTCTTTGTAGGGTGTACCATATGCCATTACTAATAAGCCTTTAACTTCTTTCATTAACTTTTTCACCTCTATAGAATAGTTAAACTATGTTTTTTGTATGTTTATTGAACAGATTGTGACGAATGCAAGTGCCTGCCGCTAACATTTAAAAAGATGAAAGACTGCCCTCATAAGATTGTTTTACTTATAGTGCAGCATCTTTCATTAAGAACGTGCTTGAATTTGTTGTGCACTGTATTCATGAATAAGTGTAGTTAAACGTTTTAACACATCTGGATTGACTTCTGGAAACACACCATGACCTAAGTTAAATATGTGACCCGGTACTTCTAAACCTTGATCGATAATATCTTTCGTACGTTTTTCAATAACAGACCAATCAGCAAGTAATAATG
The DNA here is from genome assembly GCF_003049575.1 of Lysinibacillus parviboronicapiens. Lineage (GTDB taxonomy): Bacteria > Bacillota > Bacilli > Bacillales_A > Planococcaceae > Lysinibacillus > Lysinibacillus parviboronicapiens. The sequence goes on from NZ_PYWI01000043.1 coordinate 4,122, forward strand.
ATGGATCTAAGTTTCCTTGTACTGGTTTTGTAATACCTTTTGCTCGCGCTTCTTTAATTGGCAAGCGCCAATCTAAGCCCACGACATCAATCGGTAGATCATGCCATTCTTTTACCAGATGGCTCGCACCCACTCCGAATTGAATAATTGGCACATTTTCTTTTTTCAACTCGCCAAAAATGCGAGTCATAACAGGTTTAATGAACACACGATAATCTTCGACACTTAAAGCTCCAACCCAAGAGTCAAATACTTGAATCGCTTTGGCACCCGCTTCAACTTGAGCTGAAACATCAGCAATAATCATATCTGCGAGTTTATCCATTAAAGCAAACCAAGCTTGTGGTTCCGAAACCATAAATGATTTTGTTTTATTATAGTTTTTAGAAGGTCCACCTTCAATCATATAGCTCGCTAGTGTAAATGGTGCCCCTGCAAAGCAAATGAGCGGTACATTCAATTGTTCTTCTGTTAATAGTTTTATCGTTTCTAATACAAATGGCGTATGCTCTTTTGCATTGAACTCACCTAGTTTTTCTACATCAGCAACCGTGCGAATTGGATTAGAAATAACAGGACCTACGCCTGCTTTGATTTTCACATCTATTCCAATACCCGGTAGTGGTGTAACAATGTCTTTATATAAAATTGCGGCGTCTACATTGTAATTATCTACTGGTAATTTTGTTACATAGGCACACAGTTCTGGTCTATGTGTAATTTCCTCTAAAGAATACTTTTCTTTAATCGCACGATATTCTGGTTGAGAGCGTCCTGCTTGGCGCATATACCAGACCGGTGTATGTTGTGTTCTTTCTCCTCGTGCAGCACGAAGAAGTGTATCATTAAATGTTGTCATGAATATTTCCTTCCCCTCAATATAATTCATACCGTAAAATTCTCTTGTTTATTCCATTATTATTGATATCCGTTTTCAATAGTAAACGCTTCCTCTGTTATTGTATAGTTTTCCTAGAGAAATGTCATAAAATTGTTCTTTCTGGTGTCTTCTTTTTTGACAAAGCGTTAGAGTTACACTTAAATGGAGATAATCACGCTATTATGAACATTCATAAGGAGGGCAAAGTTATGTATATTTATTTAACTTCTGGCACAGCTGAATTTATGGAACAGGTGAAAAAAAAGTATCCGAACGAGCACATGATGCTCATACACGGTGACGGTAACTCAGTTCTCATACATGAAACTGAAGGGAAATCTGTTTTTGCCACACCACGTAAATTTGAAGTTTTAGATGCTGTCAATGAATTAGAAGATCATGGCTTTTTTGTCTTCAATAATATTCCGGTTACTGAAGAAGGTCGACCTGTATTTGAACATCGTTTTTTAAATCGGGCCCGAGCTATCGAGGACGAACCTGGTTTCGTAGCATTTCGTTTACTACGCCCAATAAATGGCGATACATATATCGTCATGACACAATGGCATGGTCCGCACTCTTTTGAAGCATGGAAAAATTCCCAAGCTTATAAAACAGCACATGCTGAGCGGACAGAACCTACGGGCGTACAACAGCAAAATATCTTCTCTGCGGCTTCCTATGTTTCAACCTACAGTGTTGCACCAAAAGAAGAAGACGAAGCATAACTTTTTAAAAGGAGCATTCATAGATGAAACCAAATTTACTTGAAAAGATCGATGCTCATTTTGATGAAATGGTGGCTATTCGCCGCCATCTACATATGCATCCAGAACTTAGTTTCCACGAGCAAGAAACAGCAAACTACATTATTCAATTTTATAAAAAACTTGGTGTACTGGTTGAACCGAAACTCAGCGGCTTCGGACTCATCGCACGCATAAAAGGAAACAAACCAGGCAAAACAATTGCCTTACGTGCAGATTTTGATGCACTCCCTATTCAAGATGAAAAGGATGTGCCATACAAATCAAAAGTTCCTGGTGTTATGCATGCTTGTGGTCATGATGGCCATACTGCCACATTATTAATCTTAGGTAAGTTACTTTGGGAAATGCGTGAGGAATTAGCTGGAGAATATGTGCTCATTCATCAACATGCTGAGGAAGCTGATCCAGGCGGCGCAATTGGAATGGTGCAAGCAGGTGCGTTAAATGGTGTTGACGCCATTTTCGGTACACATTTATCATCTAACCATCCGACTGGCATGATTGGCTATCGTGTAGGTCCCATGATGGCAGCAGTTGATAGCTTTGAAATGAAAATTCAAGGTAAAGGTGGGCATGGTGCACACCCTCACCAAACGAAGGATGCCATTGTCATCGGCTCTCAGTTGGTTATGAACCTACAACAGCTAGTTGCTCGTCGTGTTGCCCCAACTGAATCTGCAGTTCTAACGGTCGGCTCATTTGTAGCATCTAACGCCGACAATATTATTGCTGATACAGCCTATTTAAACGGGACTATCCGTACATTCAACAAGGATATACGTGAAACAATGGAACGTGAATTTAAACGGGTGGTGCAAGGCACAGAAATTGCCCATGATTGTACGATTGAACTTGATTACCGCCGAGGTTATCCAGCAATCGTTAACCATGAAAAGGAAACATTATTTGTACGGGATATTGCACAGGATATTTGTGAAGTGGTTGAAATTGAAGCAACAATGGGTGGTGAGGATTTTTCTTACTACTTAGAAGAGAAACCAGGTACATTCTTCTTCACAGGTGCCGCGCCTACTGAATACGCGCCACATCACCATCCTAAGTTCGATATCGATGAAAAAGGAATGCTTGTTGCAGCGAAAGTGCTGTTAACCGCTGCCCTAGACTATCAATTCGTGGAATAAAAAATGTAAAGCTCATTTTCTCCAATTTACTTGGAAAAAATGAGCTTTATTTCGAATTTAGAACTAGGACCTGAGCGGACTTGGATACCCGAGCGTCCTCCTATCTCACCTATGTGAAACTATCAACGCTAGTTAAGATTTCGACATCTTCGCTGTCAATTCACTTACGATAATGACTATTATAAATGTCACATAGAACATCGGCTGTGTCACACCACTTAGGCCCACAATAATGGCCTGAGTAATCATGGCAATACGTACTACCTGTTTGACTGCTATATTACGCGCATTCTCTGGCAGTGGATACAGCATGTCCATACGGAATTCTCCACTTGATAATAATGCCTGCTTTAACTGAATCGTTGTGGCAAAACTTAATGCACCTGCAACAATCCATGTAACCACTGGAATATCTACAAAAGCAGCAATAACAGCAGAAATCACCGTTAATCGGAGCCATAAATAAAAATGATCGTCTGTACGCACGAATGTACGGAACACCAAATACTTCTGAGTATTCCCCTTGGTATACGGTACAAACTTATAAAGCCAATCCAACCACGCTCTACGGCGAATACTGCCACGTAAATGCGGTACATCCGTAAAGTAATTGGCAAAGCGGTAGAAACTCATCATTCGATTTTGTTCTAACTTTACAAAATGTTCGTAAGCAACTGGCTGTCCTACAGATTTTTTGCGGAACACAGCTATATAAGCACAACCAATTACAGCAGCAATTAATGCTAAGATAAGCTTGGTCTGAAGGGCAAAATACATGGTTACGCCAAATACCACAGCACGCACGAGTCTATCAACCCAAATAAAATGTCCTCGTTCACTATATCGATAATTGAACTCCCCCTGCACACTGATATACTTCAGTACGACTATAAGGAAAAATACCGCCCAAATACCGACAGTAGTTAACTCTGTAACTGCCTTTAGTAAAGGAATACTGACAATATAAACGATCGCAACAATCCATACTTGTGACCAAAATGTCCATGTAAGAGCTTTCTTAAAATACTGAGACATTTTTGATTCTAATGGTAGTAAATAGACTTGGTCTGGCTCACGCAATAATGTCGTTGGTCGGCTAAACGCTAGCAACACACCAATTATTAAAGCAATTAAAGGCTCTGCTGGAAAATCAGCCTCTACGATTTTCAGCCATTCACTATATTGATAGCCCCCTGCCCCAACAAGAAATACAAGTACAATTGCTATATGCCCCGTAAAAATAAACTGCATATATTTTTGCACTTCACCTATATAATGCATGAAGCGCGAGGACCATACATCACGCAAGTTCTTCATGGTCCCGCTCCTTTGTCATCGCAATATATAGGTCATCCAGTGTCGCTTGTGGCATCCCAAAAGCCCTGCGTAAATCCGCCATCGTTCCCTGTGCACGCACGCGTCCTTCATGCAATAAAATAATTCGGTCGCAATGCTTCTCCGCTGTCGATAGGATATGTGTAGACATTAAAATCGAAGCGCCCTCTTTTTTCTTTTCATCCATTTGATCTAATAATGATTGAATGCCAAGTGGATCTAAACCAACAAACGGCTCATCAATTATATAAAGACTTGGATTGACTAAAAAAGCACACATAATCATAACTTTTTGCCGCATCCCTTTTGAGAAATGGGATGGAAACCAATTGAGTCGTTTTTCCATACGAAATTCCTTTAACAAAACTTCTGAACGTGCTGCAAGTGAAGCCTCATCTAAACCATAAGCCATCGCTGTTAACGCTAAATGTTCACGTAGTGTTAACTCATCATATAAAACAGGTGTTTCTGGAATATACGAGAACGCGGAGCGATACTTGTCCGTATCTTCTTGTAAGGTCACACCATTTAAACGGATGTCACCTTCTTTTGGTAACATCGTTCCAATAATATGCTTAATGGTTGTACTTTTTCCTGCTCCATTTAATCCAATTAACCCAACTAGTTCCCCTTTTTCAATCGTAAATGATAACTCTTTAATAACAGGCTTTCTTGTATAGCCACCTGTCACTTGCTGTAACTCTAATACCGACATGCCCTCACTCCTCTTCTTGTTCTTATTTTATCAAAAATTAGCAAATGATTCAGTTATGAGTATGATAGAATAAACTTACCTATATAAATAAGGGGGATTTTACGAATGAGCGATTGCCTATTTTGCAAAATTATTGACGGATCAATTCCGAGTACAAAAGTTTATGAAGACGACCATGTATATGCTTTCGCAGACATTGCGCCTGTAGCAAAAGGTCACACACTATTAATTCCAAAGCATCATTGCCAAGATCTTTTCGAAATGCCAGAAGATGTCGCACGGAATTTATATGCGGTAGCACCAAAAGTGGCTAATGCTATTAAGGCAGCATTTAATCCAATTGGCATGAATACCATAAATAACAACGGAGCTGCTGCTGGACAAACTGTTTTTCACTACCACTTACATTTTATTCCGCGTTACGATGAAAAAGAAGGCTTAGGCTTAAATTGGCAAACACAAAACTATACTCTTGAGCAATTAGCTGAAGTTGCAGAAAGCATTAAAGCCAACCTTTAATTTTCTTCGTCTGTATTATGAGTACTGATAGGCTATTTTTTTTTACTACTCATTTTTTTGATACGCAGCAAAAGAATTAACTAAATTGTGTATTCAATGATCAGAATAGTATATTGCAAATCAATAATTTTTATCGTACAATCACAAATAAGTTTCGCTAACGGTCATGAGGACACGTTAGGAGACAAATTAGATTAGCATAGTCGAGGAGAGATTAGAAATGAATACAAAGAACTTAGTTTTGATGGCACTCTTAGTTGGTGTCGGTGCTGCACTTTATGTGGTCACACCTGGTATGGTAAATGGCATGAAGCCTGACTTCATGTTAACAATGATGTTTATTGGAATTTTATTATTCCCTACAGCAAAAGAAACGTTCTTACTGTCTTTAGCCACAGGGGTGCTCTCCGGTTTGTTTACAACATTTCCGGCAGGTTTAGTCCCAAACATTATTGATAAAGCTGTAACTGGTTTTGTCTTTTTAGCCATCCTAATGGTGCTAAAAAAAGTGCTTAGCAATTTTGTAGGATCAGCTGTTTTAGTTGGTTTAGGAACTATTTTATCGGGTACAGTTTTTTTATCGGTTGCCCTTTTCGTGTTCAATGCAAACGTTGGCGCTACATTCGCAATGCTATTTGTAGGTGTTGTGTTACCAGCTGTCGCATTTAACGTTGTTGCTTTTGTGATTATTTATCCAATCGTCACAAAATTAGTGAAGCGTTCTAAATTCAAAACAGCCATCTCCCAAGCATAACAAGGAACAGGGTTAAACGCTCGTCTCCACAGTCACATTGATTCGTGAGATAAGCATTTTAGCGTAATCACTATTTTAAGAAGCTAAACCGTGATGCAAAATCACTCGTTTAGCTTCTTTTTTCTTTTTGTATTGGCGCATTTCATGGTTTAATAGAGGGTAAGATAACAAACATAGGAATGAGGGAATTAATTATGAAAGCAAAACCATTTTTAATCGGACTAACAACTGGCATCGTAGGTGGTACTATTGCTGTACTTTTTTCAACACCTCAATCAGGACGACAATTTCGTGCTACATTAGTGACAAATGCCGATTGTACGAAAGACAAACTACATGATATAAAATTACAAGCTAGCAATGTGAAACAATCCGTAAACATGCTTACAAACGAAGCCAAAAATAATATACCGCAAATAATAAATGAATTAAAACAATCTATTACTACATTTTCACAAGAAATCGAACCTTCCAAGAATAACCTGCAACAAGAAATAGAATCGTTACAGAATTCAATTAGCGAAATCGAGAAAAATATTGCACAATTCACGGATAAAAAGAAAAAACCGCAAGAAATCGAGTAGGACTAAAGTTTGTTATCGGTGATAAAAAAACTATTTTACTACCAAAATATATGATTATATTATTATTTTTTAACCACATTTCAATTTTTTAATTTTTCTAACTTTAAACTTTTTTTCTTTATTGCTATAATATTTTTAAAATGTTAAAGAAAGCAGTAGGTGATGGCTTTGTCAGAGGAATTATACACTCAAAAAGAAGCGATGCTTTATAGCCAAAGAATCGCACAATTATCAAAAGCCTTATGGAAAGCGGTTGAAAAAGATTGGCAACAGTGGATTAAACCCTACGATTTAAACATTAACGAGCATCATATTTTATGGATTTCATATCATTTAAAAGGAGCATCAATTTCTGATGTCGCTAAATTTGGTGTGATGCACGTTTCAACAGCCTTTAACTTCTCAAAAAAATTAGAAGAACGAGGATTCCTTAAGTTTTCCAAACGTGATGACGACAAACGGAATACTTACGTTGAATTAACAGAAACAGGTACAGAACTGATCATCGAGATGAATAGCAATTATCATAATACGTATCATTCTGTTTTAGAGGGTTCGTTAGCGCTAAAAGACTTATACGGTCGCTTCCCAGAATTTTTAGATGTTATGGCTGTCATACGTAATATTTATGGTGAGGATTTCATCGATATTTTCGAGCGTTCTTTCCAACACTTCCGTGATTCCTTTGACACGATAGAACAACGTCCAACTGTAAAAGGATAAAGTGAAATTTCGTTCACCATGTTTTTTATCCACTGTTGTCATAATTGGACCAGTCGAGCTTTATCGTCAATCTGGCTGACTCATTCTCAGCTTCATAAGGAAGTAGGCGTCTAACGACAGTTATTGCGTGGGATAAAACATGCTAAAAGGAGGCATTTCAGAAACAATTCTGAGATACCTCCTTTTTCTTGCATTCTCACATAATTCAATTTACATTAAATAGGACCCTTCCTAATTACGGAGTTGATATATCAATGCATTGTTGGAAAATTTTAAATCTCGAACATCATTACGGGACTACACGAATTAGTATCTTGGCTGTAATTGTTTTTTTAACGACTTTTTCAGTGTCCTATGTGACACTCAATTTGTTCCATGAAGAACAGTTTACAGATCATTTATTCTGGCTATTCATTATTGCCGTACTCGCACTGTATCCGATCCATAAATGTTTACACTTTCTTGCTTTATTTGACTTACGCCAGCATCTCAAATTACGCGTGCGTGTCCAATTTTACTTTATTCCTGTCTTGCATATGCGTATTCGTGAACCTTTATCGAAAAACCGCTATATTTTAGCATTATTAACGCCGTTTTTTGTACTAAATACAATTATTGTGCTAGGTACACTGCTCTTACCTGCCTATACGCATTACGGCACCTTACTTTTAGCGTATCATTGCAGTTTATGTTTAATTGATATACTTTACGTAAAATATTTATACAATTCACCCAAAAATGCCCAAATCGAGGAAACGCCTAAGGGTTATGAAATTTTAGTGCCACCAACAATTAACTAAATTGCTTGTACTTGTGTTCTATCGACGTTTTTTGTTATGCTGTTAATACTGAAAGAGGGGAGGAATAGACTTGCTATTAATGATTGTAGTTCTATTCTCGGTATTCTATTTATTTCAAATTAATCGCATGACCTATGCACTTTGCATGCGACGTGAAATTCCCGAAGAAAACCAACCAAAAATATTCCGAACTATCAATATACTCATCACAATTTTACTTGTCTCATTTTATGTTGAAATTTTATTTGCAGTATAATGAAAAAGAAAAGTGCATCCGCGCCCGTCCGCACGCGCGGAGGGAACATCTAAAATGATGATAGACCAATACTTTATTGGCCCCAACCTCATACGTGCGGCGCGAATGCCTAGAAATTGATAAGAAAAGCTAAGGACTTTGAACCCTTAGCTTTTCGCCATTTTATTAATTAGTATAGGAACGCTGCACCAACAATAATTAATAAAATAAAGAGCACAACTAATAAAGCAAAGCCTGAGCCGTAGCCACCGCCACCACCGTATCCTCCGTTGCTCATAACTTCACCCCCTTTCTTTTCTATATCCTATGCGCTTCGATTTTTGAAATATAGGCTATACTCAAGGGGGGAACCATTTTGTTTTTAAATCGTTTATGTTATAGTAAAAAATGGACGAAATGAAAGTTAGGAGAGAATATCCATTATGAAAAAGACTGTTTTATCTTTAACATTAGCTGCCTCTATTTTAGCCCTTGGTGCTTGTAGCGGAGCAGATGACAAAGCATTAGTTACTTCTAAAGTAGGCGATATTTCAGTAGCTGACTTTAACGAAAAAGCGAAAAGCTTAACAGGCCCATATGTATTACAACAAATGGTGACTGAAAAAGTATTAGCTGACAAATATGAAGTAACAGACAAAGAATTTAAAGAAGCTTATGACACAACTGCCTCTCAGTTTGGTGATAGCTTTGCACAAGCACTTGCTGAAAGTGGCTTAACAGAACAGGGCTTTAAAGATTCATTACGTGTTCAACTTCTTCAAGAAAAAGCATTAAAAGATCAAGGTATTAAAGAAGAAGACGTAAAAAAACATTATGAACAAATGAAAACAGAATTAAATGGTCGTCATATTCTAGTAGCTGATGAGAAAACAGCGAACGAAGCCATCGAAAAAATTAAAGGTGGCGCTTCATTTGCTGATGTGGCAAAAGAATACTCAACAGATACAAGTTCTGCAGCAAAAGGGGGCGAACTAGGTTGGTTCTCAGTTGGTATGATGGTAGATGAATTCAATGATGCTGCTTATGCTCTGGAATTAAACACATTAAGTGCACCTGTGCAATCAAGCTTTGGTTACCACGTTATCGAAATTACGGACAAGCGTGACGTGAAAGATGTTGGCTCATTCAAGGACGAAGAAGAAAACATTCGTACGGCAATGCTTGGCAAGTTAAACCAAACAGGTGAAGCACAAACAATTCTAAAAGACATCATCGCAAAAATGACGAAAGATGCGAAAGTCAAAACATCAGATAAAGATTTAAAACAATCACTAGAATTCTTCACAACTACAAGTGATGAGCAAGCAAAAGCTGCTGAAGAAGCAGCTAAAAAAGCTGCTGAAGATGAAGCTAAAAAGGCTGAAGATGAAGACAAAGCTGAAGATACTGATAAAGAATCTAAATAGTAATTAATTTACTATATGAAAAAGGGTTACGCTCATACAGGCGTAACCCTTTTTGTTTACTCAATAGTTGGTTTATAAAATGAGCGGTTATCAAGAGGAAATAGTCTCTCAGTAAATTCACCTGGCGCAGTTTTGCCAAGTGCGCGTGTGAGCATATTCATCTTGGCATCAATATTATCAATATAATGCAATATTTCTGCTTCTTGAATCATTGGTTTTTTGGGGCTACCCCACTCTTCTTTCCCATGATGTGATAACACCAGATGTTGCAAGAGCATAACTTCTTCGCCCTCAATCTCTAACTCTTCGGCGATTTTTGCAATTTCATTCACCATAATGGTAATATGACCAAGTAAATTCCCCTCAATAGTGTACATGGTCGCAACAGGACCAGATAATTCAACGACTTTCCCGATATCATGTAAAATAATACCCGCATATAACAAATCACGATTTAGCGTTGGGTATAAGTCAGCAATCGCCTTACCTAGTTTTAGCATAGACACCATATGATCCAGTAAACCGGAGGCATAGTCATGGTGATTCTTTGTCGCAGCCGGGAATACTAAAATAGCATCCTGATGCTTTTTAATAGCTGCACGTGTAATACGTGAGATGTTTGGATTTTTAATATCAAAGAAGAATTGCGTTAATTCCTCATACAGTTGTTCTTTTGGCGTTGCCGAAGAAGGAACTAAATCATTAATAGCAATCCCCTCCTCTGGTTTTGCAACACGAATTGTCTTAATGCGTAATTGATTTTTACCACGATAGTCATGGATTTCTCCTCCTACGCGAACAATCGCCTCTGCATGGTACATTTTTTCATGATCTTCATTTGTATCCCATAGCTTTGCCTCAATATCTCCACTCTTATCTTGTAGTAACAGTGACATAAATGGCTTTCCTACAGTCGTGACACCCTTTGTCGCCTGTTTAATTAATAAAAATTGATCAACTGATTCTCCTACTTGGAGCGTCGTAATACCTTTCATGTTGACGTCACTCCCCTTTCATTTGCTAGTGCTCCTAGATCGACAATTTGCTCTTTTTGCCAAAACTCGAGCATCGCTTCATGGCAAGTAAAATATAAAATTTGACGTTCATATCCTACTTCTTTCATTAATTGTACCATTTTGTTTGTACGGTTTCGATCAAAATGGACAAAAGGATCATCCATAATAAATGGGAAAGGCGCAGATGTTGCAAGCGTTTTCGCTAGTGCTATTCGTAATGAGATATAGGCTTGCTCCTTTGTGGCTTGTGATAATTCTGCTACATGATAACGCACACCTGAAACTGCCTGTGCCTCAAAATGACCTCTTTCACTAATTGAAAGTTTGTCGTAACGACCACCTGTTAACAAATTAAAAATAGCATTGACCTGTGAAAGGACGTGAGGTAATTTTTCCTCTCGCAGTTGGAATAATGTGTCATGTATTGCTGTTGCTAACGCCTTTTTTGCAGTCCATTGCTCAATTAACTGTTGTAATGCCGATTTTTCTTCCTCAAATTGTTGCAATAATTGTCCATATTTTTCATCATTGAGAAGATACTCTTTTTGCATTTGTAGTGCGGCTCTCTCTTCTAAGCAACGATCGATTTCTACTTGAATTCCATTGCGATGTTCTTCTAACACATGCATTTTCTCGCTGAGTTGCTCTTCGGTCATAACAGTCTCTTGATTGCTTACATGTAGGGATGCTAACTGACTTTGAATTGCTTGTAGTGCAGTATTTAGTTGTTGTTGTTGTTCATACTGTGCAAATGTCTCGTAATATGCGTTCTCTGATTGTACATTTGCAGCACGCAATAACTGAGCAATTTCCTTTTCATAATTTTCTATAAGAGGCTGTGCTTCTTGCATGTTTGATGCGAGGTTAGTAAGCTGCTCTTGGATGTGTGCCATATCTTGTTGCTCCCGTTGTATAGTAAGATAAAATGTCCGCAGATGCATAAAAATTTCCTGCTCACTATAATGTTCCTGTAATAGCTTCTGTATTTGTTCATAAAGCGCTCTTTTTTCAGTTTGGATAGAATGAAGCAACTGGGAAGTACTTTTTTTCTTGGTTGCCAGCTCTTGTACACCGCGAATACGCATAAACAGCTCAGGTAATAAAGCTCTTGGCACATTGCCTTGTAAATGATAACGCCCTAAAAAACTTTGAAGCATTTGAGTAACTTCTACAGTCACCTGCTCTGCCTGCTGAATTTTATGCTCTAATTGTGCATATTGACGCTCCTTTTCCTGCTGTTGTTCTGTTATAAGCGTCCGGCGATCCTCAAGTCGTTGCTTTTTCATAAGTAAAGCTTGTACAATATTTTCCTCTTGCTCTAATTCCCGTAGTAATTGCCTATGTTGCTCGCTTGTAGGCTCGTCAGTTGGCCACGCGTTTTTTAACAACAGTACAAAAAATAGCGACATCACTGCGCCTCCAATGATAACTGCCATATTTTTTTGCCAAACACCAAATATCAAAACGAACAGACAAATAACCAAAGCAAAAAATAGTAATGATGCCGGCTGTTTTTGCTTCGAACGCTGTAACTTTACGTGTCGTAATTGTTCAAGTCGTTTTTTACGTTGAGGCCACTGTGCTAAAATATGTTCTTCCTCAGTTGTTAATGACTCCTGTTCCAGTTGCTTTCTCTGTCGAGCTATACCATCTAGCTCCGCATGTATTTGTTCTATCGAATGCAGATGAAATTTCAGCTCTTCTTCAGTTTTTAATAAGATACTTAACTGATGCTGGAACTGTTCTTCCTGTTGTAATGAGACAGTTTTCTCAAGCAGGATTTTTTGTGCTTCCTGTTCTTGTACACCTAATAAGCGGAACTGTGCTTCAATATCTTGTTCGATTAAGAAAAGCTCATCAATAAAACTCTGCTCCTTGACGAGTAATTGATTCCATGTTGCCTCTTGGTGCATAAGTCTAGCCATTTCATCAATTACTGACTCATCTACCGTTAGTTGTAGCCTTTTTTGTAATGCTTGATATTGCTCTTCTAGCTGCGCCATTTGTAATGTTACATGTGTGAGTCGATCCTTTAGCTGCTCATAGCGTCTTATCCCTTCAGCTGGGAATTCAACTTGTGCATAGTTTGTTAAGGTCTGCTGTAGCGTCTGTTGCTGCTGAATAAGTGGTGTTGCCTGCTGCATTATCGTAAGTTGTTGCCAATCTTGTTGTAGTTCTTTTTGTTGTTTATTCAAATGTAACAGCTGGTGATCCAGTTGTTGTAATTTGCGTGACTTGTCTTCAAATGTTTGAATAGCTGCTTGCTCTTGTTTGATTGTCTTTTCAAGTTGCTTCATTTGCTCAATCTTTTGGTTAATGAGTGGTAGCTTACCAGCCTTTTTAAATAGTTCTCCAGCATCCTTGTCTAATTTCTTTTCAAGTGACGATAATTGATGAATGCCCGTTGTCCCAGATGCCAGTAATAAATGAGTCAGTTCTTCTTCTGACATTTTTTCAATGCCTTGCAGTTCATGAATAGAAAAGGAAAAAATAGCCTCAAACGATGCCCTTGTGTAGCCAAATAATAACTTTGCTAAGAGCTCCTCATGACCCTTAGCACCGTCTGCCATATAAACAGTAACATCACCAGTTGCCTTTCCTTTGACTCGTTCAATTGTGCACTGGCCATAAATCGGATGCACTATCGTCAGCTGACCACCAAATTTTGTCGATGCTTTCGGTTCATATTTTCGCTGTGCTTGTTGCTTTGTTGGAAAACCAAAAAGAATTTGTAATATAAACTGTTGAATCGTCGTCTTCCCTGCTTCATTCATGCCATAAAAAATTGTAACACCATCTTGTAAAGAGATAGTGACATTTTCATGCTTGCCAAAGCCGTATATTTGGAGTTTTTGTATTGTTAGCATGTCTTTCACGCCCTTTGAATTTCATCTGCTAATAACGTTTGTGCGCTAGACTTTAAATGTTCGATATCTTGCTCAGTTAATGGCTCGACAAATCGTGCACCACCCGCATGCTGATACAAATCCCTTAGAATATCTTTCCACGCCGAAATGTCCCATTGCTCCATTAAATTTATCACAGATTCAGTTGCCGCAGTTGGTTCATAAGGTGTTGCCGTTCGATGATACATAAGTTTTTGTACCCAACACATCGGCTCGATACCTTCCTCTTCCTCTCGAATGGTTTCAAGCCAAGCTTCTACTGTAGCGTGTTCAAATAAGGCTTCTGCCTGCTCATCGATATTATTCAAATGTAATTCTACGACAGATGCACCGTATTCTTGACGATTATCAGCTAATGCCGCTCCACATTTTTCTAGTAATTCATTTGCGTGAAAAACTCCTGTACAGTCAACTTCTACTTTGCTATAAACAACTGCAGAAGTTGGCACAAACATCAAATCAGCCGAAATTTGTGATAATGTGACATCGTAAAAGCCCTTTACCCCTTGCTCATTACGATGGCGACTTTGAATATTTCCTGGATATACGATTGGCGGCTCCTTGTGTAAAAGCTGACGCTTATGAATATGACCAAGCGCCCAGTAATGGTAGTTTTTCTCTAGAAGTTGTTCTTTTTTAAATGGGGCGTATACAGCATGTGTTGTATCACTCGATTCACTGCCATGCAACATGCCGATATGAATAGCATGCTGATCATTCGCAGTAGGGTAACTTTCAATCATTGATTCCTTTATATGTCGTTCACTATAGCTAAAGCCATAGATTTTAACCACTTGACCACGTATTTTCAATTGTACAACACTTGTCTCAGCTGGTAATTCATACACATTGCTAGGCAGAGCAAAGCGTGTCCACGAACCATTTAAGTGATCATGATTACCATAGCTTAAAATAACCGGTATGTTGTGCTGAAATAGTACTTCCATCGCCTCTTGAAAACGTCTTTGCGCTTGTAGGCTGCGGTGTTCTCCATCATAAAGATCACCAACTATTAGTAAAAAATCAGGTTTCTCATCAATTGCCTTGTGAATAATTTTCTCGAAAGCCTCAAAAGTACTAGAACGTATTTTTTTAAAATTTTGCTCTGGCAAACCAAATAAACCCTTAAACGGGCTATCCAAATGTAAATCTGCCATATGGAAAAAACGAATTGCTGTCATCCAATCACCTCAAGTAATAGATAAATTACGCCTTGGCGTAATTATGGTAAGTATAAATTTTCAATTGTGCTGATACAATTGATTCCTTCTAAATGAATTTAATCTAATGTTTTCAGACCTACACTTTTGGAAGTAGTCCTTGTTCTAAACATTGCCGAAAGCGAATATTTGTTCTATTTTATCATAATTCATGTCAGATGAAAAAGAATTCAGCGCTATTTCTTCTCACCATTGTAAAAATATTTCCACATTTTTTATAAATTATCAAAATATTCGCTAGTTATTCGTGAAGTTTATAATTCTTCTATGTATAATAGAAATATCTTCAAATAAAGGGTGGGGTTTAGTATGGAGAATTACCGCTTTACAGCTTTTGAAAAAACAGGAGAAACATTATTTGATGAAACATGGACATTTGAAAGCGATGAAGCCGCAAAAATAAGCGGTCAACAGCAAATTGAAGAAAAAGGCGTATCTGAAAAAACACATCGACTTGTTAATGCATCTGGAAAATTAATTCTATTTCATGTTTAGGCGTTGGAATAGGCAAAGGCACCTAGCAAACTATGCTATGTGCCTTTTAATGTTGTTCATAAACTGAAAGTAAAGCGGCAACAAAAGAAATCATTTTGCCATGACTTGCTATTTATTTACCTGTAAAAACAGGCATTCTTTTTTCTATAAATGCATGGATACCTTCAACGTGATCGGTTGTTTTACGCATAGCCGATTGTCCTTCTGCTTCCATCTCTAAAATGCGCTCTAATTGCGGTAAATTTTGCGCATGTAGTATTTTCTTCGTTGTAATCATGGATACGATTGGAGACGCCAGCATTTTACCAACTAGTTGGTCAGCCATTGCAAAAACAGTACCCTCTGGGGCTACATAATCAATTAAGCCCGCTTCTTGCGCTTCTGTTGCTGTTAGCACTTTGCCCTCCCATATCATTTGTTTTGCCTTCACATTGCCAACACGTTCTTTCATGAAGAAATGACCGCCACCATCAGGAATTAAGCCAATTCCAATAAAATTCATAGCTAGTTTGCTATTTTCACAAGCAACAATGATATCTGCTCCTAGCGTTAAGCTAAATCCTAGGCCTGCTGACGCACCATGAACTGCTGCAATGACTAGCATCGGCAGTTGATAATAAGCCTTCACAATTCGCGTTAAATAGGTCATAGCCTCATCAATATCAAGTGGCTTATCTGGATCTACCATGGCCTTTATATCACCACCAGCAGAAAAGACTTTTCCTTCCCCACGAATAACTAAAACTTGTATTTCTTGCTCTTGTTGAAGAGCTTCAAAACACTCTGCTAATTCTCGCATCATTACACCATCCATCGCATTCATGGCCTGTGGTCGATTTAGCGTTAACGTAGCGCGGCGCTCTAATTTTTCTAATGTAATTGTTGTAAATTCCATGTACTACACCCCCGAATATGAATAGTCATTCACTATGTACTATTCGTGTTTTTTATGAAAAATCCTTCTCTCCTACGCAAAATAACACTTGATATGCTATATTTAATGTCGAATATTGAATTAAAGGTGGTAAATCGTTGTGACTCAAAAAGACTATCGTGTATTACTTTTTTATAAATATATTGCAATTGAAGACCCTGAAGCATTTGCTGCAGAGCATTTAGCATTATGCAATGAACTCGGACTGCTTGGCCGTATATTAGTTGGCATAGAAGGCATAAACGGCACTGTTTCTGGTACTGTCGAGCAAACAATGGCCTACATGAATCATATGAAAGCTGATACGCGTTTTAACGATATTATGTGGAAAATCGATGAGGTAGAAGGACATACCTTTAAAAAAATGCATGTCCGTCCTCGTCGCGAAATTGTGCATCTTGGCTTAGAAAACGACATTAATCCAATAGAAATCACAGGGGATTATTTAACACCAAAGGAATTCATGACTCGTATGCAAGAGGACAATACGGTTGTCATCGATGCACGCAATGACTATGAATTTGACTTAGGCCATTTCCGTGGAGCAGTGCGCCCTGATATCGAGAACTTCCGAGATTTACCCGCTTGGATGGAGGAACACAAGGAAGATTTTGCTGGTAAGAAAATATTAACTTATTGTACAGGGGGTATCCGCTGTGAAAAGTTTTCTGGCTGGTTAAAACGTGAAGGATATGGCGAAAGCGTCGGCCAATTACATGGCGGTATTGCCACATATGCAAAAGACCCTGACGTAAAAGGACAATTATGGGATGGTCAAATGTTTGTCTTTGACCGACGTCGCAGTGTACCAATTAATCAGGTGGAGCATGTTGTTGTAGGCAAAGATTACTTCACAGGCGAGCCGACAGAGCGCTATACTAACTGCGCTAACCCTGCTTGCCATAAATTATTGCTATGCGAAGAAAAACACGAGGGATTTTATATGCGCAGCTGCTCAGACGATTGCCGTCGAGCTGAACGTAACTTCTTCGTTGAAGAAAATGAATGGACAAAAGAGCAAGTTGAGGAACAAATCGCAAAAATTGCACAGGCTCAAATATCTGCAATCTAATTATGTACTGAGTACAGTCTGATAATGATTAGAAAAAAGCATCTCCCACTATGATCTGCCCCGTAAAAGTTAGACACCAATCTAACTTTTACGGGGTTTTTTTTATGGCAAAGGTAAGTGTTGAACAACGTATTCAAGCAGTTCAACGATACTTAAATGGAGATGAATCCATGAGTGAAATTGCGAAAGATATCGGAGTGACAGATCGAGTTGTCAGTGATTGGATTCGCCGTTATCAAAAAAATGGTGTAGAGGCTTTCTTAAAATCCTATACAAAATATTCAGCTGACTATAAAATGAATGTACTTAATTATATGAACGAGACAGGTACATCTTCGATTGACACAGCTGCACTATTTA
>NZ_PYWI01000044.1 GCF_003049575.1 Lysinibacillus parviboronicapiens
AAGCAGCTCGACCCCGCCCGCGGAAAGCGTCCGCCCGTAGTGGAAATCAACGGCTTTACTTTATTTCATTGTAAAAGAAAAAAGACTGTAGGCAAACTCAAAATTCATTGAGTTTGTCTACAGTCTGAAGCCCTCTTTGAGAAGAGGGCTTTCATGAAAAATTAGACTTCAAATGGATTCAATTCTTTACGACGATTGACTAGTTGTCGCTCAAAGCAAAAACGTACTATATGCTGTTGATCGACATCATCCGTATCCGTTAGCTGAATCGTTGCAATCGTCAAGTTATCTTTTTCGAAAATACGAACAACCGAAGCATCTGTCGTTACATAGTTAACTTCCCCATTTGCAAATGGGAGGACAATCGTTAACTTTACATCATCACCATCTTTAAAGGCTAAATTTCCTTTTAAGATAAGCGCTAAACCACCTGCGCTAATATCCACTGTTACGAGTTGATATTTATAATCCTTAAATTGAACCGCAACATCTACAGGTGTTTCCACACGGACATATTCACGACGTTGAATTTTGATAAACTCTTCTGCTTTTGGGCAGTGCAACATAATCATTGGGATATTGCCAGCTTTTCGCCCTATCACTTCCGTATTGAAAGCAAAGGAATGTTTGTCCTCTGTACGGAAGGTTGCTCTAAATTCTGAACCATCTATCAAAAAAGCAGTTTTCTTTGTCACTACATTCGTGGGATAATCGATATAAATAATATTGTCTTGTTGTTCTACAACTTTACAGCGGAATTTTTCTACGTGCTCTGTGTACGTAGGTTCAAGTAGTAACTGTGTACCAATTTTTATTTCCATGAGCATCTCCCCGGCACAAAAAATATACCTTCATTATCGCACGAGATGCAAAATTTTGCTATATGAACTGGAAGCATTTTCTTGACTTTACGTTAAATATTCTACTTTTAAAACATTATGATTTTCAGCATCAATGACAACGCGGAATGTTTCCTGCGTCTTGCCATTTCGAACGGCAATCACTTCATAACAAAGACGTTGTTCGAATTGACCATTATCCGTGTAAATATTTTTCACTTCTTCTACTTGTACGTCTTCATCGAAGAAAGTTTTCCAATCAATCGGTTTTGCCGTTTGCGGTTTAATGGTTTCTTCTTGAATATATTCCATTGCATTGGCACCTAATAATTCACCTGTGTCCTTTGCAATTTTTAATTGTACGCCATCCGCATAAATTAACGCTTTGTCACTTGGGTTAACACGTGCAAACGTAACATGCCATGCCAAATGATTCTCTCGCGATTCCACAAAGGCAACATCTTTCATCCCAAGTCTCTGTAAATGCTCTTCTGCCTTTTTAGTAATTTGTTCTTGTGAAAGTTTCGCTTCACCGACAGGTCGCTCTACTAAATAAGACAGTAAATGCCCACCTTTTTCTGTTAAATCAACATAGCCAAGACGAATACCCTGATGGAATTGGATATGATAGAACGGATACGGTGCAGTATCACTACTTTTTGTTACCGTAAACGTAGCATCTTTAATTAATGGGAATAAATATTTCACTTTTTCTAACGCTTCTTTTTCTGTAATAACTGAATCTTGTAACGCTTTTAGCTCTATTTTTTTCTGCCAGTCGGATTCACTTAATGTAAGCGGGAAATCTTTTTCGCCATAATCTTTTAACGTATTTTTCACATTATCAAACGATGTATTTGGATTTTTGTTGTCTACTTGTCGCAACCAAACATCCATATTGCCATCCTGTTTATAATAATCGACCGTGGCAGTCGTCCACTCGTCGGAGAGTGATTGTAAATTTGTAGAGATTTGCGGCATTTTTTCTCTCCACGCTTCATAATCTCCTGTTTTGGCAGTTTTCCTCGCCTCTTCACCAAGTTTACCTAAATAACCTAACCACTCGTTCGAAAGCTCTTGTCCAATCGGTATATTAGAAATCGATGATCGGACCTCAGAACTTAGTCGCCAAATTGAATCCAACTCACTATGGATTGCTTGTTCGTCTTTAAATAATAAGGACTGTGAAACAGCTCTTTGTAAGTACGATAATTTTTCTGAGGCATCTGTTAATTTTTCTGTGTACTGCGCATGAACGGTACGTTGTAGACTTTCCTTATCAGAATGCAAATTTATGCTGTATGCACCTAAACCGATAACTGCGACAGTTAAGATAACGAGCAATGTTCTCATCTGTTTTCCTCCTATCTATGAACAGAAAATATGCTCACCAATTTGTTTTATTTGTGGTCGTGACCAAATCCATTTACTTGTTGCTGTTTTCGGATTGAAATAATAAAGCGCATTTTCCGATGGATCCCAGCCGTTCATAGCATCAATAACAGCCTCTTTTGCACGTTGGTTCGGTTCAAGCCAAATCTGACCGTCAGCAACAGCTGTAAACGCTAGAGGTTGGAAAATTATCCCTGAAATTGTATTTGGGAATTCTGGACTCTCCAGTCGGTTTAAAATAACAGCGGCTACGGCGACTTGTCCTTCATAAGGCTCTCCTCTAGCTTCTCCGTAAACTGCATTCGCTAAAAGTTGTAATTCCCGTTCTGTATATTTCGGTGGAATTTGCGTATCGGTTCCACTTTTATTGCTACTACCGCTATTGTTCCCACTAGCTGTAGCGCCTCCGCCTCCACCGGTATTATTTTTTTTCACTTGCTGATCTAGTGGTTTCCCACCATAATAGGTAAATTGATTCCCTGCTTTCAGCTGTGCCTTCACCCATTTTTCATCATAATCTGAATGCCCTGCTAATGCTTTTTTCGTCTTTGTACCAGCTATGCCATCTACCGGTAAACCATATTTCTCTTGGAAATTTCGTAAAGCCCAGTATGTGTTATAGCCGAACTTACCATCAATTTTACTTGTGTAAAATCCTAAGTATTGTAGCCTAGACTGTAATTCAATTACATCATCACCGTAAGCGCCACGAGTAATCTGTTGGTCGCTAAACGCAACGGCATCATTATGCGGGATGGAAACTATACTAACCGCTAACATCAAACAAAAAAGTATGCTTAATAAACGCACAATCATCACTCCTTTTTTCATAGCTTGAAGCAATCGTCGTATTTTATACTAAAAAAATATAAAAGCGCAGAAATCTATTTCAATTTCTACGCTTTTATATTTTTTTATGCATATGAAGATGTTGGACAAGGTGATAGTGCGCAAGCTTTACTTTACGGAGGCCAAACCACCATAAAAATAGCATAAACGGTATCATTAAATATACCCAGTGTCCTTTAAATGATAATATTGTATTGTATAAAATGTGTAAAACTACCGGTGCACATAGCGCCATAGCAATCATTTCTTTTGTCTTTGCAAGCTTCAAGAACTTGGCACGTCCATAGTAATAACCCATTACCACGCCGAATAATGCATGACTTGAAACAGGTAATAATGCGCGCATAAATGCTGTATCAAGACCGAACGATAATAAATATAATACATTTTCAATCGTTGCAAAACCAAGAGATACACTTGCACCATACAAAATACCATCATAAGGATCATCAAATTCCACATGATTGTAAATTGCTATTAAGAGAATGAACCATTTAAAAAACTCTTCAACGACACTGGAAAAAAGAACATCTTGTAAGTAAACATATCGAAAAACCCCTTCCTCTGTCAGCACATACTGTAAAAACAGAATCGGGAACGTTAAAAATGCACCATATAAAAACGTTTGAAGTAAAGTTTTTCTTGGCTCCGTTGCCATTTGATTGCGCAAATAAAAGTAGCTAAAAAGCGCTAGACCGGGAGCAATGGCAGCTGATAAGAGAATGATCATGATGCCGGCCCCTTTCAACAATCAATTTCGCCTCGGCCTAATTGTGTACGATTTAAGAATGGACAAGAACAGAGAAACAGGTCAGTTGGCCGGTATCGCATGAATGCGATGAATTTAGCCTAACGTCCTCTCTTCAAGCCTATCAAAATCTATGACATCCGCCGGAGGCTTTATGTTCATCCAGTCTTCTGTGGCGGACATTGCGCTTTCGTCACGAAATACATCTGCTGTAGGAAGATAGACTGTAATTATTATACCATGTAATGACAAAAAAGATTTTAAAAAGGAGATTTTATTTTATGAGAAAAACGATTTTATTAATTCATACAGGTGGCACAATATCCATGGCAATGAGTGCTGAAGGAGCCGTCATGCCAAACAAAGAAAATCCGCTTATGAAAGAGAGCAATAAGCTAAATGACCTTGCAACCATTATAGAAATGGAGGCCTTCAACCTCCCATCACCACACATCACGCCAAACGAAATGCTTCGTTTACGCAACTTAATTATGGAAAAAGTTTCTGCTACGCAAATCGATGGCGTAGTCATTACACATGGGACAGATACGTTAGAAGAAACGGCTTATTTTTTAGAGTTAACGACGAATTTACACATTCCTATCGTTTTAACAGGTGCCATGCGTTCCTCCAACGAAATAGGTGCAGATGGTATCTACAATTTAGTTGAAGCTGTTCGTGTTGCTGTGGATGACGAAGCATGCGATAAAGGTGTGTTAGTTGTGATGAATGACGAAGTGCACCTTGCCGTAAACACGACGAAAACGAGCACAAGTTCTGTAAATACTTTCCAGTCACCACAGTACGGACCTATTGGACTCATTACTAAGAAACGCATTTTGTTCCATCATGCCCCAATTCGTCGTCATTATGTAGACGTACTGTCGTTATCAAAACGAGTGGCCATGCTAAAGGTCTATGCAGGAATGGAAGTTGATTTACTCGATGTTGTATTGGCCTGTCAATATGATGGTGTCGTTTTAGAAGGACTCGGGCAAGGCAATGTTCCACCAGCAGTTGTAAAAGGCATCGAAAGTCTATTAGAACGTGGTATACCAGTCGTGCTCGTATCCCGTTGCTTTAACGGCATTGCAGAAGGTGTATATGGCTACGATGGCGGCGGTAAAATGTTAGAAGACTTAGGTGCACTGTTTGCAACAGGCATTAACGGTCAAAAAGCAAGACTAAAATTATTAATCGGTCTTAACAAAGTAGGAGCCCCACTGAATCTAAAAGAATTTTTCCTATAAATTCAATGTATTCAAGGTTTACGTAAGCTTATGCAACAACTATTTGCTCATAAAAGTGCAAAATCTCATGCAATCGTATTATCGCTTCCTCAAAATCAGGTTGGATTACCGAAAGTTGCATTAAATTTCGTTGCCGCAAATATTTACTATCACCATGAACAAACAAGCCATTCAATTTTAAATCAGTTGTGAAGTTTGCAAGTGCCTCTGGGCAACGTAACGTTAGTATCATTGGATAATGTGACGTCGCTAACTGATTGTGCATAAACGGAAGCTGCAGCAATCGATCAAAACGTTGTTGTAGCAAACCGTAACGCGCGGGATAGAGTTGTAATGCCGCTTCTACATTACCAACAAGTACTGCTGGCATTGTAAATGGGACGGTGCCGCGCTGATAATTGGCCAAATCTATGTAAGCGGGTAAAGTCGTGGACGGCTTCGCGAGTGCCTGCGAAAAAACAAAGGCTAATCCGCTGAGTGCTCCAAGCGCTTTACCACTCACAGCTGTTGCTAGATAGCATTCTTTTAATGAAAACGACATGGCTCCAAAAGAACTAATGCAGTCTACACATAACTTTACGTTATAACGCTTTGTAAGCTGAACGAGTGTCTCTAAATCATTACATGTCCCTGTAGATGTTTCCCCATGCACCGCAAGTAACCAGCTGTAGCTATTTGTTTGGAAGAAGGAATCTAGTTGTTGTTTGTCAAACTCCATTCCCCAGTCCTGCTCCATCACATCAAAATCCAGTGACCAGCGCTGTGCTTGCTTGTGAAGACGCTCTCCAAATTCCCCGTTCGTTAAAATGAGCCCTCGCCCCAATTGCTGTTCCTTTAATTGTCCGAGCATAACTTCATTTGCCAATGTACCTGAACCAACGAGCGTGGCAACATACGGGGCCCCCGATAATTGCACAAGTCTGTTTGTCATGCGTTCATACAACGCTTCAAAAGCCTGTGAACGATGTGATAGCTCCGAATACAAAATTGTTCCGTTCTGTTTCACTGGTCCAGGATAAAATGTATAGTTTTCCTTTGCGAGCCTCTGCTGTAATGATTCTTCAAATTGCTGCCTTGTTAATACCATTGGTAAAAACATCGCCTCCTGTGAACCCACTGCTGGTGCAAATTGGGTAAAGCCCATTTGCTTATATAGCTTCTCCTGTCGTGTCGTACCAGAAATAACTGCAGCTGAATAGCCTTTTTCATAGGCAAAGGCATTCAACGCTTGTGTTAATTTAAGTAGAACTCGGCCAGTACGATACTTCTTCTTCACAGCAAGCAAGCGAATTTCACATAGCTTACTACAAATTTCCTGTGGTAAATATTGCTCTACCTCGCCTATTTTCTCATCAATTGAAAATGGACGTTGATCTCGAAAAGCCAGCATACCGATGAGCTCTATTTCTTTATAAACGACTAAATACGTATTTTGATGATGAAAACGATCAATCTTTCTTCTCAACGCATTCGGCTCATGTTGGGGAATTTCCTCCACAAAAGTTTCATAATTTAACTGCGCAATAGCATCAAACTCCGCTTCTGTTTGCGCTACTTTACACCAATACATACACTCACTTCCCTCGTTCCAAAGACTCTTTAATATTCGATGAATGCTTAATAAGCATACAGATTATAGCAATTATCATCGGTATGTATACTAGTAAATGACCTGTCAAAACAATTGTGCCTACATATAAAATCAAGCCACCTACCATACCTAACGTCAGGCTTCTTGTTACAGCTAGCACCAGAGCAGTCCCGACAATCATCATTGCAAATAAATTTGGAGATAATGCAAGTCCCACACCAATAAAGGTCGCTACTCCTTTGCCACCATTAAATTTCAGCCATAGCGGATACAAATGACCGATAATCACAAGGCCCGCCCCTACAACAACTACCCACTCTTCAAAGTGCCATAAACGTCCTACCCCCACAACAACGACACCTTTTAGCAAATCACCCAGTAGCGTCCATAGAAAAGCAGCCTTACCTATAACACTGCCCGCATTACGAGCCCCTAAATTTTTGCTTCTTTCTACCTGTAAATTAACACCATATCCTTTTCCAACGAAATAAGCTGTCATAAAGTTGCCAATCCCGTAGCTTAACAGCCAATATAGCCCAATCACTCTTGTCCCCCCTTTTCGACATGCGGCACATTGCGCCATTTATTATTAGGCTAGCGCTATCCGGCATTACCCCTGTTCTAACCATCATTTCGTCCGTTCTATCCGTCATTTTAGTTAAAGAAAGCTGTATAAGCAGTTTCTGCCTATACAGCTTCTTGTTATGACTGTCGTTTTGCAATTGCCTTGGCAATACAATCACCATGGAAACGACCATTTTCTATAAAGATTTCATTGGCATTATTCCCCGCTGCAATAACGCCAGCAATGAACAAGCCCGCTACATTTGTCTCCATTGTTTCAGGATGACAGAACGGACGACCTGACTCCTCGTCAATTGTTACCCCCATCGCTCTAATGAAAGAATGATCTGGGTGATAACCTGTCATGGCAAAAACGAAATCATTGTGTAAGATCTCTTCATGACCATCGACTTCCAGTACAACCTCATTTGGACGGATTTCCTTAACAGTTGTATTAAAACGCATCGACACTTCGCCGTTACGTACAATACCTTCGAACTCCGGTAACACCCAAGGTTTAATACTAGATGAATACTCGCTACCACGATAGACCACCGTTACACGAGCACCAGCCTTGTTCAACTCTAACGCAGCATCTACTGCTGAATTTTTGCCACCGATTACAAGGACATCTGTATCAAAAAATTCGTGTCCCTCTTTAAAATAGTGAAACACTTTCGGGTAATCTTCACCCGGAATATCCAAAAAGTTTGGATGATCATAGTAACCTGTTGCAATCACGACATAAGGTGTCTCATAGACATCTTTATCTGTCGTTACCGTAAACAGCTCTTTATTTTTCATAACACTTGCGACTGTTTCAAAACGGTTTACTTGAATATTTTTCAAACGCACCACCTCACGGTAATAAACAAGCGCTTGATTGCGTTTTGGTTTCCGTCCTTCAATTATAAACGGCACATCACCAATTGCTAAACGTTCACTCGTGCTAAAAAAAGTTTGATGTGTTGGATAATTGTAAATCGCGTTTACGATATTTCCTTTTTCAATCACAATTGGTTGTAAACCAATATTTTGCAAAGATATTGCTGCTGCTAAGCCACAAGGGCCTCCTCCAACAATAATTGCATCTACTTGTTGCATTGTGTGACACTCCTATCAAATTTGCATCAGCATAGTTATCACTGAAGCTTTCATTGCGCGCAGAGCACATAGACATCTGCGGGTTTAATTAATGTGATTACTTCAATTTAGGCATCGTTACGTCCACAGTGTGAATTGTATTGGACTTAATCTTGCACAGGGAACGACATAAAGTAGGTCATTTCGCTAAAACTGGCGTAATGCTGTTGCCGATAGTGGTTCGTTAGCCGTTCTACAAGACCTTCTAACTTCATAGACAAAATATTTAATTGCCCACATTAAAGATAGCCGTCCGCTGAATGTAAAAAGACCTATTGCTTTCATTATACGCCTTCCAAACATTTTTGGTTGTTTATTGACCCGAAATTTCAATGTCAATTATATGGCATTGTGGTTTTGCACCAAAGCGTAGGGGCAATAATGTTGTGCCATAGCCGTTACTCACAAGTGTCATCACACCCTCACGCTCACGATAAGACCCATTTGGATGAACTCCATACGGACCAAGTCTAATTTGACCACCGTGTAAATGTCCACCAATCATTAAATCTGCTCTAAATTTTGCCCGTATACGAGCAAAGACACCTGGATTATGCGAAATAAAAACAACTAAATCCTGCTCATCAATTTTTTCAAATGCTGCATCAAAGCTATATTTCATTGTGGAAGTATCTTCAATGGCACTTAACCAAAAACGATTTTTCTGGGGAAGTAAAATTGCATCATTGGCTATGATGGTTACGCCGTGGTCCTGTAAAATACGACGAAGTTGCTCTTCGCCCACTTCTCGGTCATTATTTCCCCAAACAAAAAAAGTCGGTCCTAGCGGTGTCAATAAATCGAGGTTCTCATGGATACGTGAAATGGGCGTACGACTATCTGCAAAGTCTCCACCTATTATGACCGCATCAAATGAGCCTTCCAACTGCTCAATCATGTGACGGCTAATTTTCCGTAAATGCGTATCAGATATAAAAAATAATCGAATGTTTTCTCGTTTTCCTTTTAATATCAGTTGATGATGTAAGACATTGTTTTCAAATGCAACCTTCCACATATAGAGTAGGAAGGCGATGACTACGAAAAGAAATACACCAATATAAATCATTCCCTCACTCCTCCTAACGAAAGCAAAAAGACGATTCGTTTTTATGAAGAATCGCCTTTTCACTAAATCAGACGTACGCCTTAACCTGATTTGGTGTTGACGTTTGTCCATTATTTTATACTAGAAAAACATCATTGCCAATGAATGACACTTGTTTTTCTTATGGTAGTTTAATAACTTGGCCAACCATTACTGTGTTGGAAGTCATACCGTTCGCTGCACGGATTTTTGCTAGCGTTGCTTCACTACCATTACCGTAGTGATTCAATGCAATGCGATATAGATTTTCATTTTCTTTGACTGTATGTGTACTTGCTTTTGCTGCAGCTTGTTTTGCCTCTTCTGCTTTGCGAGCCTGCTCGGCTTTCTTAGCTTCTTCTGCTTTTCTTGCTGCCTCAGCCTGTTGCTGTGCTAACTTAGCCTCTTCTGCTTTTTTGGCTTCTTGTGCTTTTTTCGCCTCAGTAGCCTTCTCTTGAGCTGCTAGTTTCTCAGCGTCTTTCTTTGCTTGTTCTTGTGCTTCGGCATTTGCTTTATCATCTTTATTTTCTTTATCCTTTGAATCTGATGCCGCAGAAGCTTTTGCTTCATCGCCCGACTTGTCAATCTCAACAATAGAATCCATGGAATCCTTTTCGGCTTCCTCAATCGTTTTACCAGGTTCATAGAATTTCACCAAATAGATTAATATCGTTAATGGGATTAGTATGAAAATTACTAAAAGAATGGTCATTAACGGCGTTTTACGTTTTGTACTTTTTGGCTTTTTGTTCGTGCTTCCATTTTTGGTCATTCTTGAAACTCTGGATAAATTTTGCTGCTCTTGTTGTTCTTCTTCAAATGATTGACGATGTTCTTCGATTTTATCTCGATAGTCTTCTTTGCTCATTCGTTTCGTACCCCCAACCTTACTACGCTTTCTATCATTCTATTATGACGAATTTTGCGAAAAAAGTAAATGACCGTCAATTTTAGTCTAAAAGCCTATTAAGAGTTGTTTTAATCGACTTTCCCATGGTATCATTTCTACTTTTTTCTCTTCCTTTAAGCGTTCTGTATTGATTTCATCATAATGGATTCCACAATTTTCACAACAGTTTTCGGGCTTTTCCTGCAATTTTTGCCCAAAATACCCGACTAATTGCGTGCGAATACAGTCTTTTGTCTGAGTAATTTTTAGCATTTCATCAACAGCTTGATATTTTTCTAGTACCAATTGATTTAGACGTGCCTTTACTTGCTCCACAGATTCCTTTTGGGACCAGTATGCGAGTACCCGAAAGGCCGTCTCACTCAGCTCTCCATTTTTTAGCATTTGCGATGGCTGCACTTGTTGCCTCACAAGCTCTTGGTAACGATCTACATGACTAGCTGACGGCAAATCACCTGTTACAACAAATTTCGCAAGTTCTTCGTCCCCATCACAATACAGTAAAATCGCAAGCGCTGGCTCACCATCACGACCTGCTCGCCCGATTTCTTGCATATAATTGGCAACATTCGCTGGCATCGTTTCATGAATGACTTGTCGAATATCTGACTTATTAATCCCCATCCCAAAAGCATTGGTAGCCACAATCCAGTCCAGCTCTCCATCTATAAACTGCTGCTGAATAAACTGACGATCCTCAGCCCCATAGCCTGCATGATAAGCAGCCACTCGTAACCCCGCCTGCGTAAATGCTTCACTATATTGCTCCGCACGCTTTCGTGAAGACATATATAAAATTCCTGGTCCGGCTGTTTCTTTGATATGCTGCAGTATCCACTTTGCTTTATCTGCCCTATCCGCGAATACTACACGCCCTAAAGATATCGTTGGTCGGTCCACATTATACATAAATTCAAATGGCGCATGTAGTGATAATGTTGTTCGAATATCATTGACAACTTTTTGTGTTGCAGTCGCCGACAATGCTAACACGGGTGGACGTTTTTCTTGTGAAAACCATTCACCAATCCGTAAATAATCTGGACGGAAATCAAAACCCCACTGTGAAATACAGTGTGCTTCATCGACCACAATAAGACTTAACTCCATTTTCGCGAGTTTTTCTTGTACCTGCTGTTGCAATAGCATTTCTGGCGATGTAAAAATAAAACGATATTGCTCAAGAAAGTGCAGTGCATACCGTTTTTCGGTGAGTGATAAAAAGGAATTTAAAGCTACCACTCTTTTTTCCCCAATGCGTTTTAATTGCTCGACCTGATCTTGCATTAAGGATAGTAATGGTGACACAATTAAAACAGGCTTCTGCAAAATATATCCCGGTAATTGATAGCATAGTGATTTACCCATGCCTGTAGGTAATAATGCAATGCCATCTTTTCCTGCAAGAATGGCTTCAATCACTTCCCTTTGGCCAGGGCGAAAAGTCGTGTAACCAAAATATTTCGCTAATGTTTGTTCTAGTTCCATTTATACTTCCCCCTTCGCCAGGACAAGTCTGAGTTGGAAATAGCTCATACCTTCCACCACTTCATGCAATGCCTTTAACTTTTTAGTTTGATAGTGCTTTGATGCCTGCCAAACCTTTTCCGCTTCTTCATAAGAGACGAAGGGACCGATGGAAAAGTTCGGTTCATTCATAGCTATTTCAACTAAATGATCCTCAATCGTACTTTGTTTTAAATTTCGCAGTTGAACAATTTGTTCCAATGAATAGCCTTGCTCATATAACTGGGCAGTTTGTTGCGCAGAATCAGTCAGCAAAGCTTTAATACGTAATCCATCTGCTATTTGACCAAGCAATGCATAAGTGCTGTTCTGGTGCACTTCATTCAATAGTGTATGTAGCAATTCAATAAATGCTAATTGACTATCCAAAACACTTTCATTGCGCTCACTTGCAAGCTGTTGCCATGTCCAACCTGGTGAGCTATGTCCACTCAATCGATAGAGAACTAGCTGTTTCTGTCGATCAGCTAGAGGCAAAGCAGTCAGTACTTGTTGACATTCCTCGAATAACTGCTGCTGCAAATGACCTAACTGATAGTTATGGTTGACTAAGAAAGCACGCACCCACGCCTGTACTTGTGGATCTTTGCTAATAGGAGAAAATGAATGCATGTCCGCTCGATGATACGATAAACTTTGGACAATCAGGGATAATCGAGCAAAAAACGCATGCTCATTTCCTCGATAATGCCAACCATCAAACAAAAAAGTGGCTGTCTGCTCTGCACGCTGTAAACCTAGCTTTTTCATGGAATAGTGACCAGATTCCTGCATATTTAACCAACTATATTGCGAAAATGTGGAAACGGCCTCATCAAATGTTGCCCGAGGTAACTTTGGCAATAATCCAAAATAGTTATGTAGCTGAAAGAGGCCAATGTCTTGAATCGTCTGGCCAGAACGTTTCCCTCTTAAGACATGATAGGCTGCTGAAACGGTTCGTTCGTTATTGAGCTTGTGAAAAATTTGCAATAAAATTTGATGAAACATTGTAGCAAATTCCTCCAATTTAATAGTATTATGTTGAAATGTAAGATAAACATCTTTAAAATGAGTATGAAGCTTTGTAGGAACATTGTAAAAGGAGAGAAAGAAATGGCTAAATACACAATTGTTGATAAAGATACATGCATCGCTTGTGGCGCATGCGGAGCCGCAGCACCTGATATTTATGATTACGATGATGAAGGTATTGCCTTCGTCATTTTAGATGATAACATGGGAACTGCTGAAGTTCCAGAAGATCTACTAGAAGACATGCAAGACGCTTTCGAAGGTTGCCCAACTGATTCTATCAAAGTAGCGGATGAAACATTTGATGGCGATTCACTAAAATTCGAATAGTTTTATTAAGCACCATTACAACAAAAAGGCATCCATAATTGGATGCCTTGGACTGTAGACAAACTGAACTGCCCCTAAATTGTTAGACACCAAATCTAACAATTTAGGGGTGTTTTTTATGGATAATTTCACTGCCGAAGAGAAAATATTTATTGCTCGTCTTTACCTTGAGGGGAAACATAGTTATTTGGGAATTCAAGATTTATATAAAGTTTCTTATCCAATGATTAAGCGATGGTATGTTTGGTATGTCAACAACTAAACTGGACAAAAATTATAAGGTCTGTTGCTTGAATTCCAATGGTGTTAAATAGCCTAGTGTTCCATGAATTCGAATGTTATTGAACCAATGCACATAAATCAAGTTCAAGAGCGGGCTGTTCAAGAGAAGAGAAATGAGCTCCATTAGCGAATTCTGTTTTAAATACCTTAAACATCGCTTCAGACACGGCGTTATCATAAGGACATCCCTTCATACTCAGTGATCGCTGAATTCTAAATGTTTCCAGGGC
This sequence comes from Lysinibacillus parviboronicapiens, assembly GCF_003049575.1. Lineage (GTDB taxonomy): Bacteria > Bacillota > Bacilli > Bacillales_A > Planococcaceae > Lysinibacillus > Lysinibacillus parviboronicapiens. The sequence continues at coordinate 13,757 of NZ_PYWI01000044.1, forward strand.
TGCTGAAATAAGCTTATTATCAAACTCTTTTCCTCTGTCTGTATGAAACATTTTAATATCATTCAAGTTGCCTTTAACATTTGCCAAAGCTTGATATACCAACTCCGCTGTCTTATTTGCACCTGCACTGTATCCTCGAGCAATATCTGCACGAGATTTTCCATTTTTATAAAGCTTCACTAATTGCTATTTGAATTCAGATGTAAAAGTTCGACGTTGACGTGACATAGTAGCACGCTCCTTTAAGTTGGTAGTCTAAGTGTACTAGCCCTTATTTTTTATGTCCAACTTAGTGTAGCCGATTCACTAATTTAATGGCAGTCATTTACAAACTGTTTTATTCACTCTCGCTTTTTAAGTTATTAAAAATGCTTAGCATGAATGTTAAACCTGCAACAATTTCAATTAAATTAGAACTTAAGGCTTTATTAAACCATATACCACCTATGGGAAGAGATAATGAAAAAATCGTTGTTAATGGCACAAATAGGGAAAAGAGAAAACAAGGAATGAATACGCAAATAAGTAAAGGCAAATTTATTTTAATGGTCCATTTTTTTATAAAAATAAGTGATAAATAGACACCCCACATAAAGAGAGTAATAAAATTAGTCCAAAAAACAGGAACCATACTATAAGTTGAAGCTGAGATAACATTAATTTTATATTTAATATTATAACTAATGATAGTTAATAAAAATAATCCAATAACCCAAATTAATTTCCATAAATAAGATGACCATTTTTTCATGAACAACCCCCCTTAGAAGTTTTAATTTATAATTATATTAATACGTTTCAACATTCAAAAAGTTACCAAATTGTCCATATATAATAAAAATTATTTCATCATGTAAAATCCAATGACAGTTGCCTACGCTACATGAAGCTTATTTTTGATTTGTTCGCTTGTGCACGGGATATTAGTCCCAATGAAATCGAGGCTTCCTTTGATTTATTTAAAGAACGTTTAGATTGAACAACTATAAATGTATTACACACTCATATAATGTACTAGAGTCTATATAAATCGAACTTTGAAATTACGCTTATCTAAAGTTAAATACTCTTTTCAGATTGTTATTGCAACCATAATTTATGTGTGATAAAATTTTAGTAGTTGGTACTAATAACAGATATTATATTGCAAAGGGGTTCTTATAGATGATGGAGAATTTATTACAATTAAAAGATAAAAATATCGTCGTAATGGGCGTAGCGAATGATCGTAGTATTGCTTGGGGAATCGCAAAACGTCTATTTGATGTAGGCGCTAATGTGATTTTCACGTATCGTCAAGAACGTTCATTAAAGAAATTACAAAAGCAACTTGAAAATTATGGTCAACCTGAAGCCCTTATTGTACAATGTGACGTCAACAGTGACGACAGCACAAAAGCAGCCTTCGATGAGATTGGCGCTAAAGTCGGCGTTATCCACGGCATTGTACACTCTGTAGCATTTGCCAATGCAGAAGACTTACACAATCGCTTTTTAGAGACAACTCGTGACGGCTATGCATTTGCGCAAGACACAAGTGCGTACTCTCTTATTTCAACAGCAAAAGCCGCACATCCATACATGACAGAAGGCGGTTCTATTGTAACAATGAGCTATCTAGGTGCAGAACGTGTGCTAGACGGCTACAACGTAATGGGTGTCGCTAAAGCTGCATTAGAAGCATCTATGCGCTACCTAGCTGCTGATGTTGGTCAAGATAATATTCGTGTCAATGCCATTTCTGCAGGGGCGATTCGTACACTTGCAGCAAAAGGTGTTCCTTCATTCAACACGATTTTACACAAAATCGAAGAAACTGCACCATTAAAACGAAATGTCCAGCAAGATGAAGTCGCAGATATGACGATTGTGATGCTATCTCACCTATCACGTGGTGTGACAGGAGAAACAATCTACATCGACGCAGGCTATAATATTATGGGTTAAACAACAGTAAGCATGTAAGATCGTCATTGATCTCACATGCTTCTTTTGTTTTTGATTCATTTAACTTTAATCTTAATTAGAATCAAAACAGCGATAATATACTTTGTCCCAGTAAGAATACACCTGCAATGAGTAATAGCATATAAATCATCTTTGTAAATAGTGCTTGATTAAGCTTCTTAAATAAAATTTGCCCTAACACTAGACCAATAAGGACAAGTGGCAGTGCATACAAACTATTAACCCAAACCGTTTTATTTGTGCCTTCAACCGTTAATTGAAACAGTAAGCTAATAGCGTAGATAAAAATAAAATAGGCGATTGAGGTTGCTCTCGTATTTTCTTTATTTTTCTGTGTACCTGCAAAATAGAGTAATAATGGCGGTCCAGCCATGCCGATACTAGTTGTTAATAATCCCGATAAAAACCCTACACCATATTCTCTATTTTTGGTTGGCTGAATTGAAAAATTTCTCATTAATAATATCGTTACCCCAATGAGTATGAGTGCGATTATTAATTTAAAGGTGGTTAAATCTACAATTGCAAAGATGAAACTACCAAAAGGCGCTCCGACGATACTGCCTAAAAGTATCTTTTTTAACAAACCAACATCAATATCACTTCTAATTTGCCAAATAAGTGCTAAAGAAATGACAAGCGACAAGAGGATATTTATTTGCATTGCCTCTTGCGGTGAGAATAGCATAAGTAAAAAAGGAGTGGCCATAATAGAAAAACCAAACCCCGAACTTGTTTGCAAAACGGATGCTAACAAGATAAGCAAAAAGAATAACAGAAGTTCTATCAAACTAGCACCTCACAATTAAAATTATCATTTTATGGCCTTGTCACCATGCTTTGCTTAGCAATGATGCCGTTTAATAAAAATGAAAGTAAACAAGCTACGACTAAAAAGACAGTAATCATTGCAATGACACCTCCCCAACCATCGTGCATCCAAAATATGCCCCCTGCTGTTCCTCCTACACTGGAGCCAAAATAATAGAAAAATAAATACAGAGAAGATGCTTGTGCTTTATCATGTGTGGCCCGTCTACTCACCCAACCACTGGCAATGGAATGCGCAGCAAAAAAGCCAAAGGTAAAGACCGTAATGCCAATAATTTTCAAGCTGAGTAGACCACTTAATGTCAGAAGTGCGCCCGCAAACATAATTGCAATGGACAGTAACAACATTTTTTGTCGTCCATATTTATCTGCTAAACTCCCAAACCAAGTCGAGCTAAACGTACCGACCAAATAAATAACAAAAATCCAGCCAACAATTGTGGCACTTAAACTATATGGCGGTGCCATTAATTTAAAGCCGATATAGTTGTAAAGAGTAACAAAGCTCCCCATTAACACAAAACTAATGCCAAAAAGACAAAGCATCGATGGATCTTTGACATGTTGAATGAGTGATGTCGTTAATGCTTTTATTTGCAATGGACGTGGCGAAAAATGCCTAGAATTCGGTAACATCCATACAAACAGGACACTTATAATGAGGCTTAACATACCGAGCACAATCATACCCACTTGCCAATTATAAAGGTCAGTTAATGTGCCAATAATAACACGTCCACTAAGTCCCCCGACTGAATTACCACTTATATAGAGGCCCATAGCAACGCCGAGACTACGAGGGTCCATTTCCTCTCCTAAATAAGCCATGGCAATGGCAGGTAAACCTGCAAAAACAACCCCCTGTATCACTCGCAAAACCAAAATCGTTTCAAAGTTCGGAGAAAAAGCAAGCGCTAGCGTCAGGATAGATGCCGCAAAAATAGAAATCGTCATTAGGGACTTTCTCCCCCAAGCCTCCGACAAGGAACCGACAATAATCATACTGATAGACAATGCAAATGTCGTTACAGATAAAGAAAGACTAGCTACTGCGGGTGATACATGAAATTCCTCTGCAAATGTCGGTAACAATGGCTGTGATACGTATAAGTTTGCAAAGGTAATAAAACCCGCTAAAAATAGGGCCCAGTTTGCTTTATTAAATGCCTTTGTCCCCTTTTGTATATAATCCATTTCTCTCTCTCCCTATTCACAATCCATTTCTATCTATTATTCTAATACAACGTTCTGCAAAAAACACGGTAGATTGTCGAAAAATAGACAAATATATCTTCATTTATCTGTTTTTCGCAATATTTTTAGTTGACATTTTTTTGAAAAGGCCCATTACACGCGTAATTACTTACTGTTTTCCTATGAATCATTTATCCTGAAATAGAACGTGTTACTTCATAGATAAGGGATTTATCGACATGATTAGTGTACAAAGACTATAAGGGATTTGACCCAACCGTTGATTTTCACTACTTCCGAGCGCTTTTCAGTGGGCGGGGCCGAGCCACTTCCCTCGCTACGCTCAGCTCGACTGTCCCACTTTTCCCGTTCTTTAAAATGAACATATAAATACACAATAAGTAATGGCGTGATTTATAGAAGATAAGATTGAGTCATGCACTTATTTATTGTGTATTACTCTCATATTGCAAGCTAAACCAAATTAAAAAAGTTTAGACTATATGATGAATAAACATAAAAAGACCAGGTACTCACCTTTTAATGAGCGCATGGTCGATTAAGTGGAACAACTTGTAACTGAATTACAAAACAACAGCATAGAATTGTACTCTTTTGTTTCAGAAAATGTCTCTGAAGGTATTAGAGCTTGACACTAAGCACGATGACAATAAAAAGGTACTTGACGTATTACCTCTGCTGTATTTAAATCCCATAATAGACTATTATTTACCAAATGTCATTGCTAATATTTTATTTAACTCTTCTTGTACTAAACGACCACGTGGTTGCTTTATAATAAAGATTGTTCAAATTAATACCTAATAGCGTTGATAAACAGGCAAAAAGAAAGAGCATGTTTTAAAAAAGATTAATCAAAACATGCTCATTATATATTTTATGGAATCATTCTTTTATAAAAAAGTTTGATCATTTCTATAATTTTTCCTCCATTAAAAAGCGATTTAATGGCGGAATAAACCAGTAAATCCCTCAGCCAATTTCATGGATTGGGACAACCCCTTAATCCTTTAACTGATAGAAAACCTGTTTAATTTTGCCTCAGTGCCAAGTATGGCAGTATTAAGCTCATTCCCTCGGCTATCTTGTCCCCTTCTGAAATAGAGACTGCGTAAAAAATTCTTGCTGTTCACGCGAGCAATCACCTGACTGCGACTTCTCGGCAAATTGCAGCATTGCGCTAAGCAGCTAATCCAATCAGCGATTTCTTGATGTGGAAGTAACTCTTTGTCAATCATCGTATCCACGATATTGACCAACCGCTCATCATCCTCATCACTAAAAATATGTATTCCATTATGTAGCAAGCCAGAAATAGCGACAAGAACCTCACGCAGCATTGCAACGCTGCTCTCCTCGCACTGCACCAACTCAACAAAAACATCTGCACCGTGAGACGCGCTGTGAGCCCAGCCTCCTACTGAAAGGTAACCCCGCAGATCCTTCTCCTCTTTGTAATAACGGAGCATTGCTTGCATTAATTGCTCAATTTCTTCTTGATTTAAAAATGGATTCTGTCTGTGGCGTTGTATAATCAAAGCGATAGGCAAGGCAGAAAACGACCTTGTAAAAACTGACTGATCATCCTCGCTGCCAATATTATAGAACAAATGGTTCTCATCCGTCAGAACGGTTAAAAGACTACGCAACTCCTCTTCACTGAACCTATTCTCTTCCTTAATCCACATATAAAACATCGGATAAATCAAGTTATCCCGCAATTCTGGCTGAGGATCGCCAATATATTGAAGTAACAAAGGTAAGAAATCTTGATGCTGCTCACCTTCGCCTAACTGATAATCATTCTCCTCAATTCTTTGCAAATCCTCCATAAGTTTCAACCTTATATCGCTCACTTTCCCATCCCCTTTAACATTAATAAAATCTCTTCTATTACAATATCAGGCTCATCATGATGTATATAATGTCCACTACGACTAGCAATCTGGAACTTACTTGACGTTGACAGCCATTGGAATTCTGCTTGTAGACTTTGTTCAATTTCTAATATTTCTTGAGAGGGCCATCCATCTTCATTATTATCGGGTAAACCTCTTGTAATAATTGAGAGAGGGATGTCACTTTGTTTTGAATAATCAACAATTTGCTTATAACTCTGTATTTTATCAATTTTCTCACTATTCAACATAGGATTCTCGAAATATTCCCTATTTCCTGCAAGTAGCTTTTCTGGTAGAACCTTTTCATAGGCAAGTTCTTTATATTCCGGTGCAGCGTCAACCAAAACCATACCACAGATGTCCAGCGGATAAAGACTGGTATACAATCTGGCGACCAATCCACCAAAGGAATGGCCTACTAATATATAAGGCTTCTCCACGTCAAGCGCTTGCACCAATTCGAAGAGCTCCTCAACAAGATCACAGCAAGTTCTCGGGACAGCTACGTCTTGACTCCTGCAAATACCCGCCCTGTCATAGGACAAGGTTGACGTTTCATCCGATATTCGGTCTTGGACCTTTTTCCATGTTTCATGGCTATCGCCTAACCCTGCAATAAAGATTACGCTGGGTGTATTTTTACGATATTTATTGAACAGTATACGCCTATCATAGAAATTAATTATCTTTTTATGTTGTATCATCACTTTTAATCACCTAATTAAATTATAAACTTTACATTATTATTTCTACAATATAAAAAAAGGACCATTTATGCAACTCAGTAATAATTCGCTAAAGTCGTTAGTTTAAGTATATTACTTCACAATCTGCTAATTGAATGATTCAAAGCTATCAACGTTACACTTGTATCATTTTGGATTATTACAATAGCATACTTTTAAAATCACATTTAAGTAATGCCATAATAATTTCATCTGAGTACGCATCGTTATAATATAAGGATTGACGTAAGACTCCTTCTTTTACAAACCCAACCTTTTCATACGCTCTTATTCCACGCAAATTATGGCTAAATACTTCTAACTGTAAACGATTTAATTGGAGTTGTTCAAAAACAAATCTTAGAACAATTTTTGTAGCTTCAGTACCATATCCTTTTCCTGTTAATGAAATAGAAGCCATCGATATTCTGAATCCTGCTTTTTTGTTCGCCTCATCTATATCGAAAATCGATAACTCCCCGATCATTTTGTCAGTGCCTTTTAAACAAATAGCGAAATCATAGCGACTTGAATCATTATTAATATTTTCAATATGTGTCTTAATTTGAACCAGTGAAAAATTAGAATTCGTTCCAGTCATATAACGTATTTCTTTATCCATTGTATTTTCTAATATAATAGGTGCATCTAACTCGCAAAGAGGTCTTAAATAAATTCTCTCACTCTCTAATCTCATTTTAACTTTCTCCTTAATTGTTTTATGTTCATTTTTAATTCCCCCACTTTTTTTACCATAATACTACTTCAACACCATTCTAAAAATACCTGCTTCTTCAACTAACCTGCACCGTTAGTTCAATAGTAAAGTTCTATTCAAACAATGGAACTTTTGGGTCTATTCCATAACAATGAATAAGCATAGAGTGTAATTGCCCTCTGTGATGATAAATGTGAGCTATAATCTCTAACAACCATTCATATCGTGAGTATGTAACACCCCAATAAGAAGTAACTTCCTCTTGAAGTTCGACTTCTGTGAAATTCATAAATTTATCTTCTAAAAATTGATGATTTTTTATCAATGCTT
>NZ_PYWI01000045.1 GCF_003049575.1 Lysinibacillus parviboronicapiens
CTACAGATCTTCAAATTGTAGACTTTGAACGCGGCGCAAAAGTAACGGGTAGCCGATTCTTATTCTATCGTGGACTTGGCGCTCGCTTGGAACGTGCATTAATGAGCTTTATGATGGATTTACATGCAGAAGAGCATGGTTATGAAGAAATGCTACCACCTGTCATTGTAAATCGTGATAGCTTAACAGGTACAGGGCAACTCCCTAAATTTGAAGAGGATGTCTTCAAATTAGATAACACAGATTATTTCATGATTCCAACAGCTGAAGTGCCAGTGACAAATTTCTACAGAGATGAGATTCTCCCTATTGAAGCTTTACCACAGGGCTTTGCAGCTTACAGTGCTTGCTTCCGTTCAGAAGCGGGCTCTGCAGGGCGTGATACTCGTGGTTTAATTCGTCAGCACCAATTTAACAAAGTGGAATTAGTGCGTTTTGTAAAACCAGAAGAATCTTATGAACAACTAGAGCTATTAACAGGTCATGCTGAGAAGGTATTGCAATTATTAGGCTTACCATATCGTAAATTAAAAATGTGTACTGCTGATTTAGGCTTCACAGCTGCGAAAAAATATGATTTAGAAGTATGGATTCCAGCACAAAATATGTACCGTGAAATCTCTTCTTGCTCAAACTTTGAGGATTTCCAAGCGCGTCGTGCAAATATTCGATTCCGTCGTGAATCAAATGCAAAACCAGAGTTTGTACACACATTAAACGGTTCAGGTCTGGCAATTGGTCGTACTGTAGCAGCGATTTTAGAAAACTATCAACAAGCTGACGGAAGCGTAGTAATGCCAGAAGTGTTAAGACCATATATGGGCGGAAAAGACATTATTGCCCCTAAATAATGTCAGTGGCAAGGAACAGCTCACACTCCAGTTTGAGAGCAGTGTAATAATCAAAGGAGTATAGATGGGCGAAAAGAAGTAATAACTTCACAAGTGATACAATAACTACTTTAGTGTGCTTATTTCGGAGTTACCTAAAGTAGTTTTTTGTGTTAATAATGTTCTTTTAAGATATTTTTTATTTGAATCAATTTAATAACATCGTCCAACAAGAAGCAATAGTTTGATTTAAACCTATATAATGCTTTTCTCATAACAAAAAACAGCCAGGAACTCTTTTAATCTATCACTTAGTTATAGCTACTTCAGAGTTTTTGGCTGTTTTTATTTATTCCGATTTTTGGCGTTCAATTTCTTTTCGTGCCTTTTTCTCAGCCTTTTTTCGTTCACGTAATGCACGGAAAAATTCTGTTAAAATTTGGCCGCATTCCTCAGCTAAAATACCTTCTGTCACTTCACACTCATGGTTAAAGCGAGCATCATTTAATAGGCGATAGAGGGAATCTACACAGCCCGCTTTCATATCTCTTGCACCATACACAACACGAGGTACGCGAGACTGTAAGATAGCGCCTGCACACATAGGGCAAGGTTCAAGTGTAACGTAAAGAGTTGTTTCTTCTAGACGCCAGCTACCTATTTTTTCACATGCCTCTTGAATCACCATTAATTCAGCATGAGTTGTCGCATTTTGAGTTGTTTCACGCAAATTATGGGCACGTGCAATAATTTCTCCATCGTATACAAGTACGGCTCCTATTGGTACTTCTCCAAGCATAGCCGCTTTTTTTGCTTCTTCTAAGGCACTTCGCATAAATGTGCGATCTGTTTCAAAAATATCCACTAGTATCTCTCCTTAAAAGTAAGTGTATCATGCGTTTAAATTTATTTTCAAATTGAATAAGAAATAACCTATTGTGGAATCCGTATTTTGAGTAGATTTCCATTTCTTTCTTTTAAAATTGACATTCCTTAAGTAACCATTTATATTTATATATGAACACATGCTCATATATAAATATTATTTTAGGGGGTATAGTATAAATGACTGAAGAAATTAAAAAGAACAATGCAGAAGTACAATTTGAGAAGGAACAACATTTAGACGAAGAGACATTATTTGTTGTGTCTCAAACGTTTAAAGCGTTAAGTGATCCTACGAGAATACGTATTTTAAACTTATTATGTACAGACGAACATGCGGTTAACGACATAGCTGAAATTTTAGACCTGAGCCAATCAACAGTGTCCCATCAACTACGCTTTTTAAAAAATTTACGATTAGTGAAATTTAGAAGAGAGGGCACTTCGTTATATTACTCAAAAGACGATGATCACATTATGAATTTATTGAAGCAAGCAATTGAACACGCTACGCACAACTAGATAATCTTTATTAGCAGAGGCGCAAATCATATTGACTAAGACGAAAATAAATAACGGAGGGATAGACATGGGGCATAATCACGACCATGGCCATGACCATACACATGGCGCAAATAAAAAAGTATTATTACTGTCATTTATAATTATAACGAGTTATATGGTTATTGAAGCGATAGGAGGCTATTTAACAAATAGTCTGGCACTCTTATCGGATGCTGGTCATATGTTGAGTGATTCCATCTCGTTAGCAATAGCACTCCTCGCTTTTATGTTTGGAGAAAAAGCAGCTAGCTATAGTAAAACATACGGTTATAAACGCTTCGAAATTTTGGCTGCAGTGTTAAATGGCGTTACATTGATTTTGATTGCTTTATTTATTTTCTATGAAGCAATTGAACGTTTTGCAAATCCACCTGAAGTAGCAACTACGGGCATGCTTATTATTAGCGTCATTGGTTTAGCAATTAATATATTAGTTGCATGGATTATGATGCGTGGCGGTGATACAGAGGACAATTTAAATATGCGTGGCGCCTTTTTACATGTACTAAGTGATATGCTTGGTTCTGTAGGAGCAATTATAGCTGCATTATTAATTATGTTTTTTGGTTGGGGTTGGGCTGATCCACTGGCAAGTGTAGTTGTCGCATTATTAGTACTAAGAAGCGGTTACTATGTAACAAAGGCTGCTATTCATGTTCTAATGGAAGGAACGCCTTCAAATGTTAATGTAGAGGAAATTATTCAAACAATTGAGCGAACTGGAGGTGTCCAAAGTATCCATGATTTACATATTTGGACAATTACGAGTGGAACAAATGCACTTTCTTGCCATGCTGTTGTGGATGCTCAGCTAAAAATCGCGGACAGTGAGCATATATTACGTGAAATTGAACATAATCTTGAGCATAAGGGAATAAAACATGTAACGATACAGTTGGAGACAGCAGCACATAAACATGATGATTCAATTTTATGTAAGATAAAAAATGAACAATCGGATCATCACCATTAATAAAGGACTTTTTGTACTAAATCTTTCTGCTTTACATACCCCTCTTGGGTATGGTATGATAATTATGAAATAGGAGGTGAATATGATGGAGGACACAGTGAAAGAAGATGCTTGTCATACAGAGGAAGGGGCGTCGTGTCGAAAAAGTCATCACCCTGAGCGTGTCAAAAAAGATTTGACTACTCGTTTAAATCGAGTCGAGGGTCAAATACGAGGCATTAAAGGCATGGTTGAAAAAGACGTTTACTGTGATGATATTATTACGCAATTATCTGCTACGCAGTCGGCTTTAAACAGTGTAGCGAAGATTTTATTAGAAGGTCATTTAAAAGGTTGTGTTGTAGATCGTCTGTCAGATGGTGATGAAGCAGTGTTAGATGAATTAATAGTGACCATTCAAAAATTAATGAAAAAATAAAAGATTTTATAGATGATTTAAACCATAATGTTTGAGAAATTAACAATTTTTCAACTAAAATATTACACCTATAAAAGGAGAGATTTTTTATGCAAAATGTAACATTAAATGTGCAAGGAATGTCATGTGGTCACTGTGTAAACTCAGTGGAAAAGGGTGTTGGAACTCTAGCTGGTGTAGAACAAGTAAAAGTAAACTTAGCAGAAGGTTTAGTAGATGTATCTTTCAATGAAACACAAGTAACGCTTGAACAAATCAAAGAAGCGATTGATGATCAAGGCTATGAGGTAAAGTAAAAAAGCGAGTGCTCAAGTAGCACTCTCTTATTTTCAATTTTATATACCCCCCGTTGGTATAGGAGAGAGGTGGAAAAGTACATGAGTTCTGAATTGAAAGAAGCCAATCTACAAATTACAGGTATGACGTGTGCAGCCTGTGCAACGCGTATAGAAAAAGGTTTGAATAAAATGGAGGGCGTTGAGCAAGCAACGGTTAATTTAGCGCTTGAAAAGTCATCTATTAAATATAATCCAACGAAGCTATCTGAGGGAGATTTTCAAAAGAAAATTGAAGCGCTTGGTTACGGCGTCGTAAAACAAAAAACAGAATTAGATATAACCGGTATGACATGTGCAGCTTGTGCAACACGTATAGAAAAAGGCATAAATAAGCTTGAAGGTGTATCATTTGCGAATGTTAACTTGGCACTTGAAAAAGCAACAGTTGAATTTAATCCATCTGAAGTTGCAGTTACAGATATTATTGCAAAAGTAGAGAAATTAGGATATGTTGCACACCAAAAAGCGGATGACCAAGAAACGGTAGATCATCGTGAAAAAGCCATTAAGCAACAGCAACACAAATTTATTTTATCGGCGATTCTATCGCTTCCATTACTTTGGACGATGGTAGGACATTTTTCATTTACTTCATTTTTATATGTTTCAGAATTGCTAATGAATCCATGGGTGCAGATGGTGCTAGCAACTCCAGTTCAATTTATGATAGGAAAACAATTTTATGTTGGTGCATATAAAGCATTACGTAATGGTAGTGCCAATATGGACGTACTTGTAGTGATGGGGACATCAGCAGCCTATTTTTACAGTGTTTATCAGGCTATTGTGACAGCAGGTTCACATCATGGGCCACATTTATATTTTGAAACAAGTGCAGTATTAATTACCTTAATTCTTTTAGGTAAATTATTTGAAGCAAAAGCCAAAGGTCGTTCATCTGAAGCTATTAAAAAATTAATGGGTCTTCAGGCAAAAACGGCAATTGTCGTGCGCGACGGAGTTGAAAAAGAAGTACCTTTAGAAGAAGTGGTAATTGGTGACATCATTTTAGTTAAACCAGGTGAAAAAATCCCAGTAGATGGTGAAGTATTAGAGGGGACAACAGCTGTGGATGAATCCATGTTAACCGGGGAAAGTTTACCTGTTGATAAAAAGCAAGGTGAACTACTATTCGGTTCAACAATTAATAAGAATGGTTTTATAAAAATGTTAGCCACAAAGGTTGGCCGTGACACAGCACTTGCACAAATTATTAAAGTTGTTGAAGATGCGCAGGGTTCAAAAGCACCAATTCAACGTTTAGCAGATCGAATTTCGGGCATATTTGTACCGATCGTTGTTGGTATTGCGATTGTAACGTTCCTCATTTGGATTATTTGGGTTCAACCAGGTGAAGTTACACCTGCACTTGAAGTATTAATTGCCGTACTGGTTATCGCTTGTCCATGTGCGCTTGGTTTAGCAACACCAACATCTATAATGGCAGGATCAGGTCGCGCAGCTGAATTTGGTATTTTATTTAAAGGTGGCGAGCATCTAGAGCAAACCCAAAGCATTGATACAGTAGTTGTCGATAAAACCGGTACAGTTACACATGGTAAACCGGTACTAACGGATGTTATGGTAGCAGCAAATCAAAACGAAGAACAATTCTTAGCGTTGATTGGTGCAGCAGAAAAACAATCTGAGCATCCACTGGCAGAAGCCATTGTACAGGGAATTGTAGATCGTGACATTGAGCTTGGAGATGTACAATTTTTTGAAGCAATTCCTGGCTATGGCGTTCAAGCGACTGTATCAGGTCAGGGAGTTATTATTGGGACACGTAAATTAATGAAACAATATGGCATCGATATAGAAGAAGTTCTCCCAGCAATGGAAGTATTAGAAGAGAACGGTAAAACAGCAATGTTAGCAGCCATTAATGGACACTATGCTGGTCTAGTAGCAGTTGCAGATACTGTTAAAGATACATCGAAAGAAGCTGTTCGTCGTTTACAAAACATGGGTATTACAGTCATGATGATGACGGGTGACAATGAACGTACAGCAAAAGCAATCGGTGCAGAAGTTGGAGTCGATGATGTTATTGCTGAGGTGCTACCTGAAGGTAAAGCAGAAGAGGTGAAAAAACTACAAGCTGCTGGTAAAAAGGTGGCGATGGTCGGTGATGGAATTAATGATGCGCCCGCACTTGCCACAGCCAATATTGGGATGGCAATTGGAACAGGTACAGATGTAGCTATGGAAGCAGCGGATATTACACTAATTCGAGGTGACTTAAACAGTATTGCTGATGCCATTATTATGAGTCGTAAGACAATGCGTAATATTAAACAAAACTTATTCTGGGCTTTTGCTTACAATACGCTAGGTATCCCAATTGCAGCAATTGGACTACTGGCACCATGGGTTGCTGGTGCAGCTATGGCTTTTAGTTCAGTATCAGTTGTCTTAAATGCTTTACGTTTACAGCGAGTAAAATTATAGTGATGAATCCGGCCCACTTCGGTGGGCTTTTTTACTGTCTATTGTAATTGGGGTATATGTTGATTCTGTTTTTCACTTTCTCACTATGATACAATGAAAGGCACTGATTAATTTTAACTTTATTCATAGCATGTAAAGGAGGAGCTTCTAGTGACGGTCCCATTTGTTACGGTAGAAGGTCCGATTGGTGTTGGTAAAACCTCTTTGTCAAAAGAGATTGCGGCGACATTTAATTACCATCTATTAAAAGAAATAGTAGACGAAAACCCCTTTTTAAATAAGTTTTATGAGGACATTGAGGAATGGAGCTTCCAGACGGAAATGTTTTTTCTATGTAATCGTTATAAGCAATTAACGGATATAAAAAAATTTCGTTTAGCAAATGATACCCCTGTTGTGGCAGACTATCATATCTTTAAAAATCTAATATTTGCTAAACGTACGTTACCACCTACTGAGTATGATAAATACGAAGAAATCTATCAAATTTTGACGAAGGACATGCCAGTCCCAAACGTGGTCGTTTATTTATATGCGAGTGTTGATACATTAATGAAACGAATTGCACAGCGTGGTCGTGATTTTGAAAAAATGATTTCACGTGAATATATGGAGCAGCTAGTGGCAGATTATCATTCTTTTATTGAGCATTTTGAGAAGAAGCATCCACAAATTCCTGTTATTCGCTTTAACGGTGATCAGCTAGACTTCGTGAAAAACCCTAGTGATTTACAATATATTCTAAAAATAATTAAGGATACGTTACAACAAAGGAGCTTGCAACAATGAATTTGAGAGAAAAATACGATATTCCACCACATACGGTTATCACAATCGCCGGTACCGTTGGCGTTGGAAAATCAACTATGACGAAGGCGCTAGCGGAGGCATTAAACTTCCGTACTTCTTTTGAAAAGGTGGATACAAATCCGTATTTAGATAAATTTTATGAGGACTTTGAAAAATGGAGCTTTCATCTTCAAGTGTACTTCCTCGCTGAACGTTTTAAGGAACAAAAACGTATTTTTGAATATGGTGGCGGTTTTATCCAAGATCGGTCAATCTATGAAGATACAGGGATTTTTGCAAAGATGCACTTCGATAAAGGAACGATGAATCCGACTGATTATGAGACGTATACAAATTTATTCGAAGCAATGGTGCTGACGCCATACTTCCCACACCCAGATTTACTTGTTTATTTAGAGGGACCTATTGATGATGTAATAGGACGTATACAAGAGCGTGGTCGTGAGATGGAGCAACAAACGCCAAATGATTATTGGATTGAGATGCATGAACGCTACGAAGGTTGGATTAATAATTTTAATTCATGCCCAGTGCTTCGATTAGATATTAATGATTATGATTTATTGAAAAATCCTGACGCAATTGAATCAATTGTGAGCCGCATCAGTCATATGCTAAAACAAACAAGTCATTTACGTAAATAAGAGTCTCTTAGAGTAGCAGGCACAAATAAGCCAGTTATGTAAAGTAGAATACGAATCTCTGATGGAGAACCAACAAAAATTTGCGTTCTGTGCGACAACGAAGTGGTAGCCATAAACAGATGATTTACGTAAAAATTGTGTAAAATAAGCTTGGCTTTCGGAGATAATAGCAAGAGTAAATGTTTTAAGAAAATAACATGATCAAAAGACGTGCGACAATAAAAAGCCTATTGTTCCACGTCTTTTGTAGTAGGAGGAATGATGATGAGAATAGCGGTATATTGCGGCTCTGGATTAGGCACTAACCCAATTTATGCAGAGAAGGCAACAGAGTTAGGATTTGTATTAGCAGAAAATGGACATGGTGTTGTATATGGAGGTTCAAAAACAGGATTAATGGGAAAAGTGGCAGATGCGGTACTAACAGCGGGTGGGGAAGTAATTGGTGTAATGCCGACTCATTTACAGAAGCGAGAAGTCGCTCATGCCTCTTTGACAGAAATACATTTCGTAGAGACCATGCATGTTCGTAAAGCAAAAATGGTAGAATTAGCAGATGCCTTTATAGCTTTGCCAGGTGGAGGTGGTACAATGGACGAATATTTTGAAGTGTTTACTTGGGCACAAATTGGGCTCCATGAAAAACCCGTTATTTTATATAATGTGAATGGCTTTTATGATGCAATTCTACAACATTTTTATAGAATGTTAGAGGAAGGATTTATCCGTACAGAGCAAAAGTCACTTATTCGGGTAGCAACGACACCACAAGAAGTATTGGCTATTATTGAATAGACATGGGCAAATATTGCTCATGTTTTTTTGTGCAAAAATAATTATTAAAGCTTATGATGTTTCCACGCTAAGTTAGATTATAATGAAAATTGCGAATGTACATAAAGGGAAATTTGTCAAAAAATGAATGATTGGGGTGGATACAATGCAAAAAATAGACGCACAAGTAACAGATGATTTAGTGGTTCAAGCAATTGAACGGAATGTGGCCATTATCCGCTTCGATATGAATGGGAAAGTTGCCTATGTGAACGAGATTTTTGCAAAAATAATGGGTTATACTGTGAATGAAATGATAGGAAAGAATCATAAGGAATTTCAAGGAAACGGTATTCGGCTTGAGGCTACATATATGCCTGTATTTGCGAATGATGCCAAAAAAGTAATTGGCGTATCGAAAATTGCAACCAATATTACAGAACGTCAAAATGCAATTATTAATGTAGCTGACAACTTAAAGCAAATGTCTACCCAACTCCATAGTCGTTCAGAGGCGGGCATAAAAATAGTGAGGGTTTGCTAGAAACAATACGCCAAGTTTCACAAGAATCTGAGGAATCTTGCCCAGTTGCAAAATCAGGCTGAATCCATTAAAGGTATAGTCAAAACTATTCAAGACAGTGCTTCTCAAACCAATTCCCTGGCATTAAATGCAGCAATTGAAGCGGCAAGAGCTGGCGAATATGGGCGAGGTTTTTCATGTTGTAGCTAAAGAGGTTAGAAAGCTTTCAGTAAGGGTTGAGCAATCTATCTCGGAAGTGAAGATAATGTTGAGGGTATCGTACGTGAAATTGGACAGGTCACAGAAAGTATTACACGCATAGCTGAAAAAGTTGAGAAAACAAATGCACAAATTAATGTGACTTCTAGTGACTTTGTTGAAATAGCTTCTGCCGCAGAAGCACTGGATGAACGCTCGGAACCAATTTACAGAATTAATATAAAAGAAGCATGTGGCAAAAATTAAGTGCCGCATGCTTCTTGTTATTTTTCCTCTTGCACATGTTTCATAAAGAATGATAAAACAAGCGCAATAATTGCCAGTACTAATGCAAATGTTAGAGCATGTTGTACACCTATAATTGAACCAGTAAAAGTATTGTCATCAGTTGTTCCATTTACTTTAACAAAATTGGCTGTACTAATTGACATAATTGTAATAGATACTGCTGTGCCGATTGCACCTGCAACTTGTTGTAAGGTATTCATAAACGCTGTACCATCAGGATACAAATGACGTGGTAGTTGATTTAAGCCATTTGTTTGAGCAGGCATACTTGCAAGTGAAATACCGATAAACATCAGGATATGAAAGACTACGATAAAGTAGACCGATGTATTTGCATCAATTGTTCGTAATGCAAACAGCGCCACAATCTCCAACAATAAACCAACTGGCACCATAACACGTGGACCAAAACGATCAAAAATATGACCTGAAGCGACAGCCATGAAGGCATTGATAACACCACCAGGAAGTAGTGAAAGTCCAGCAATCATTGGTGCAAGAAGTAAAATATTTTGCAGATAGATTGGAAGTAAAACCATCGTTGCTAAGATAGTCATATGCACAAGAATGACCATCAATAGGCCAATATTGTACATAGGGAAAGAAAAAACTTTTAAATTTAGCATAGGCTGGTCCATTTTAAATTGGCGCAAACAGAAAAGTATAATGCCGATAGCACCAATGCCAATAGCAACCATTACTTCAGCTGATATGAATGTGCCAAGCTTACCAGAAATACTGAATCCGTAGACTACTCCGCCAAAACCAATCGTTGAAAGAATGATTGACAATACATCAAATTTAACGGGATGTACGTCACTAACATTTTGCACAAATTTTAAGCCAAGTATAAACGAAATGAATAGAAATGGTAGACTCATTAAAAAGATATAATGCCATGAGAAATGTTCCATAACGAAGCCTGCAATTGTTGGGCCGATTGCTGGTGCAAAAATAATCACTAAGCCGATTTTCCCCATTGCCGCTCCACGCTGATTAATAGGATAAATCATTAGTACGACTTGCATCATAAGGGGCAAAATAATGGCCGCTCCTATAGCCTGAATAATCCGACCAGTGAGTAATACTGCAAATGTTGGCGAAATGGCCGAAACGCCAGTACCAATAATTGAAAATAGCAATGAAACAATAAATAAATGCCTCGTTGTGAAACGTTGCATAAGAAATCCTGATAAAGGTACCAATATACCTAGCGTTAATAAATATCCAGTTGTTAACCACTGAATAGTTGAAGCATCGGTGTTAAAATCTACAATTAGCTGTGCAAAGGCCATATTAAGAGCTGTTTCATTAAATAAACCAATGAAAGCAGCGACTAGAAAAGCAGCGATAATTTGATTACGTTGTTCATATAACTTTTGACTATCCATATAACCCTCTTTTTCTTTAGTTTTCATTTACTCCTAACAGTAACATATACAAATGATTTATTTCCATCTGTTTCCGCCATATTGTATGAATCTAAATATAGAAGAGGATAAAATACACTAGTAAATGTGGTCATGTATTATTTACAATATTTGTGTAAGACTTTTATAAATTCATAATAGGGGTGTTATGTATGACAAAAGTGGAAGCAAGTTTTAAGCATTTACCGACAACAGCGATTTCTGATGCAACAGGAGGGCATACGAATCTACGTAGTGATATTAAACCATTAGCAGATCATTTTAAAATTGCCGGACGTGCTATTACTGTTCGATTACCCGATGGCGAAAATGGTGCCGTACTAGAAGCCATTCGAGCTGCGAACAAGGGTGATATTTTAGTGATCGATGCAAAGGGAAATAGGAATCGCGCAGTGGCAGGCGATTTTGTTATTTCGCTAGCGAAAGGTATTGGTGTACAAGGCTTTGTAGTGGATGGTGTCATTCGTGATATTGCAGCTATTCGGGAGCTAGATTTCCCTGTATTTTCACTTGGAACAACAGTAGCAGCGGGCAATAAAAATGGTGGCGGTCAAGTAAATGTACCCATTGCTATAGGTGGCGTAACTGTTCAACCGGGTGATTATATTATTGGAGATGTTGATGGTGTCCTTGTAGTACCACAGGAAGATGCGGAGCATATCGTTGTCGCTGCAGAGGCAAAAGTTGAAAAGGACGAAGTGCGAGCTCAAGAAGCGCATTCAAAAGGTAAAGAGTCCATCCTAGCATATTTAGATAAAGTGTTAGCCAAATAAAAAAATCCTCACGATGCACATCTACATCGTGAGGATTTTCTTATTTAGCTTATGCTAAATTCTCATTTTCTTTAAAGTAATTTTTCATTTTTTCTTTATCAAAACGGCCTTCCCATTTCGCCATTACTAATGATGCTAGTGAGTTACCGATTACGTTTACAACTGTACGTCCCATATCAAGAATACGGTCGATACCAGCAATAAATGCTAAGCCTTCAAGCGGAATGCCGACAGTACCTAAAGTTGCTAGAAGTACAACGAATGATACGCCTGGTACACCTGCAATCCCTTTAGATGTAACCATTAATACTAGCATTAATGTAATTTGCTCACCAATGCTTAAGTGTATTCCATACATTTGTGCAATGAATAACGCCGCAATTGCTTGGTACAGTGTTGATCCATCTAAGTTAAAGGAATAACCTGTTGGAATAACAAAAGATACGATGTCTTTCGGTGCACCTAATTTCTCCATTTTCATCATAATTCGTGGCAATACAGCCTCCGAACTCGCTGTGGAGAATGCTAAAATTAACTCATCTTTTAATACCTTGATTAAATAGAAAATACTGATACCTGCAATCTTTGCTACAATGCCAAGAACGACAAAAATGAAAAATAGCATCGTTCCATAAACAAGTATAGCGAGCTTAGCAAGTGGTACTAGGGAAGCAAATCCATATTTGGAAACGGTTACACCAATTAAACCAAATACCCCAATTGGCGCGAATTTCATAACAAGGTTTGTTACCCAGAACATAGCGTCCGCTACACCCTGGAAGAAGCCTAACACTGGTTTACCTCGATCCCCAATGGCAGCAACACCTAGACCAAAGATGACAGAGAAGAAGATAATGGCAAGCATATCGCCTTCAGCCATAGATTGGATAATATTTGTTGGTACAATACCTACAATAATATCGAAAGGTCCTTCATGTTGTACTTCCTCAGTTGTCGAAACGTATTTCGAGATATCCCCTTGAGAAAGTTCGTTCATATTCACACCAGCACCTGGTTGGAATAGATTTGCTGAAAGTAGTCCTACAACAATTGCGACTGTTGTAATGACTTCAAAGTAAATAAGTGATTTCCCACCTAATCGTCCAAGCTGTTTCATGTCGCTTGTTCCAGCAACACCTACGATTAATGTCGAAATGATAATCGGAACAACTATCATCTTAATTAGATGTAGAAAGATATCTCCTAGTGGTTGTAGATATTTTTCAATATTGGGGTTTCCGTAAAAAATACCACCAACAATGATTCCTAAAGTCAAACCGATTAGAATTTGAGTGGCTAAACTGATCTTAAATTTCTTTTTCAAAATCTCCGTTCCTCCTAATATTAAAATTTTTAGGACACGCCTTACTTTAATAATACGGAGGACTTATGAAATCCGACAAAATCCGATAAATTTAATTTATTTTTGTTAAGATGTCTGAATATAACACTTGAATAAACTTCTTTATATTCACCTTTGCCTTCCGATTTCCGTGATCTTCAATTTGCTTCATAAGCTGACGAATCTCTTTAAAATCAAAGTATCGTGGTGCATAGTATTCGAATTCCGAGTTTGTGTAATCAACAACACCTAAATTGGCCAAGTTTATCATCGCTGCTAAAATCGTACGACGAACCCGCTGTTCTATAGCTTTACTTTCCTTCAATATATCATCAGGAGTTGTTTTGGTGACAGCTGCAATTTCCTCATATAGTTCCTTTAAAGGAGGTAGGGGTGCAATCTTGTGCTGATGTGCTAACAGCGTCTCAATAATGGCAATTATATCTTCACTGCCAATTTCTCCGACAATACCCATATCATTTAAAATGGATTGAATATGATCACGGGATGTCGCTTTATGATTTTTTTGTTCACTTATTTCAATATTAGTAAGTGACTGCCGTATCACCAACAGTGAGTTTTTTAGCCGAAATTGCTCTGTTGTTTTACGTAAAACGTTTTCGACTTCAATTCGGTTAATGGGCTTATGAATGAAGAAATCAATACCTTGCTCATACGCTTCACCGACCATTTCCTTATTCACTACCTGAGAAATCATGATAAATTGTCCCTCAAAGCGATTTTGAATGAGATGTTCTACTGTTGCAATACCATCTAACTTTGGCATAAGTAAATCAATTAACACAAACTCAGGCTGCGTCATTAATATCTGCGGTATGGCATCTTCACCATTGCGCGCTTCCCCAATGACGGTACCTAAACTACTATCTTCAATAATTTGTTTTAGCATGACCCGACTTGCACGGTCATCATCTACAATAAAATACCTCATTTAAGTCTCTCCCGTTTGAATAGTTTGCGTAGGAATAATAATTTTAAACATTGTTTTTTGGTTATGTGATTCTACAGTAATTGTACCGTTTAATTTTGCTATTAGTGTGGCTACATGTGAGAGCCCAATACCAGTTGCTGCCACACCTTCAACATTATATTTAGTCGTATAGCCAGGCTCAAAAATAATAGAGAGCTCACTTTGTGAAATACCTTTACCGTTATCACATACGGTTATTACAGTATCATCCTCTTGCTGTTGAATAGCAATAGAAATAACGCCATGTTCTTCAATTGCTTCTATAGCATTAGCTGTTAAATTATTTAATAGAGCGAGCAATGCAATATGCTCCTCCGTTTGAAAATCTATATCAAAATTGATTTTAAATAGTATGTCTTTACCAAGCAACTCACTATATTTACGATTACCGTCCTCTATATAATGTAATAATTCTGACAATCGGATGGAGCCGTAACTCTTCTCACCGACAATTTTTGAAATACCTGCATAAATGCGTTGTGAATCTTTTTTTACCTCGTGAATTTCCTGGGCAATATGAAGAGCTTGTAAACTTTCCGCACGATAGCCCTGATTTTTTAATTGTCGGTATAAATCAAAACCACTAGCTGTAATCGCTTCAATATGATTCATTGATTTTTTTAGATATAAAGTTTCGACATATAAATCAGAGCCAACATTCAGCATTTCTTGTACACGTTTCTTTTGCTCAGCGATTAAAATGGAGCTATAGATTCCAACCACAAAAAAGCTTCGAAGCAGGGCAACGGCTAACAGTATGAGAAAGTCGTGTATAAAAACAAAGTTATACGATTGTACAAGAAAACGTGCTAGCTGTTCACCTAGGTTACTAATGACCTCGCTAAAGGCTACAAGGAGCCCAAGCTTTAACGGTTTTTCACGAAATTGATGAATATTTAATTGATGTAGGCATATAGCAAACAATAAGTAAAATATAGCTGCAGGCACATGAGTAAAAATACTATCAATTAATGAAATATCTTGCGTGCTGTAATTAATTGTGACTCGAAAGATTGTAGTCACTATACTTGTCATCACACCTGCTAAGATAATGGGTGTAGGTTTAAGTAGAGTACATAAAAAGAAGATGATACTCCCTAATCCAAAGCGAAAAGTTGTATCGTAGAACGGCAAAATTTTTATTTCACTACCGACGGCAGTAAATAAAGCAATCATAAAAACCCATGTGAGAGTACCACGAGACATAAGAATTTTCGTATACATTTTCAAGCTTCCTCTCTAATTTATATTAACGAGCGAATATCTAATAAAAAAATACCACAACCATAAGTGGAAGTGGCATCTAGAAGTATAAGTGTAATTTTTAGGCAAAAAAAAACGGCTACATCATGTAGTCGGATTTTAAAAACTGGAGGAGGTAGAGGGATTCGAACCCCCGCGCGGTGTTACCCGCCTGTCGGTTTTCAAGACCGATCCCTTCAGCCAGACTTGGGTATACCTCCAAAATATATTGTTGCAATGTCTTATCGACAAGAACTAATTTATCATATATTGATTTCCATGTCAATCTTTTTCTAAAACTTTTTTAGGTTTTTAAAAAAATAATTTTTTTATGTTGAGGAGAAATATTTAAAATATAAATAATTAGTGCAATTCGTTGCAATTTATGAAGACTGAAAGTATACTAGTTATTGCCGTGCTAGGTGGGAAGGTAGCGGTGTCCTGTAACTCGCAATCCGCTCTAGCGAGACTGAATTCCTTTATTGAGGCTGTCCGTATTGTTTGGTCTGCCTTTTGCACGTAGTGTTGACGATTGGGTCCTGCGCAATGGATACCCATGAACTATGTCAGGTCCGGAAGGAAGCAGCATTAAGTGGTATTATTCATGTGCCGCGGGGTTGCCTAATCTGAGCTAACGACAAGAGTAACGCTTATGTGCGGCTGTCGAAGAAAGGTGCACGGCATTAATTGCCAATTCAAACGCATTCGTCTATTGTAGGCGGATGCGTTTTTTCTATGTAAAAAGTGATGACACGGTTTTATTAATAAAGCAGCCAATGCTATAATAGAGCTATCATATTTAAAAAGAAGAGGAGAGGAATTCATTGACGTATCAAGCATTTTATCGTGTGTATAGACCACAATCATTCCGTGAGATGTCAGGTCAAGCGCATGTCAAAAGAACGCTACAAAATGCTCTCCTAGCGAATAAAACGACGCATGCGTATCTGTTTTCTGGTCCACGTGGTACTGGGAAAACGAGTACGGCTAAAATTTTTGCGAAGGCATTAAACTGTGAGCGTGCACCGTCAAATGAGCCCTGTAATGAGTGTGCAACTTGTTTAAGCATTACAGATGGTTCTCATCCAGATGTAATAGAATTTGATGCTGCATCCAATTCGCGCGTTGAAGAAATACGTGACATTATTGAAAAAGTTCGTTTTGCTCCTGCGAGTAGCAGGTTTAAAGTGTATATCATTGACGAAGTGCATATGCTTTCGACGAGTGCCTTCAATGCCCTTTTAAAAACATTAGAAGAACCACCGTCACACGCTGTATTTATTTTAGCTACGACAGAGCCGCATAAATTGCCAGCGACGATTATTTCTCGTTGTCAACGCTTTGACTTTAAACGGCTTTCAACCAACGATATTATTGAACGGATGAAGGTTGTATTAGAAGACATTGAGTTACCATATGAGGAACAGGGTTTAAAGGTTATAGCGCAATCTGCAGCAGGTGGTATGCGAGATGCCCTAAGTTTATTAGACCAAGTCGTTTCCTTCAGTGGTGAGCTTTTAAAACTGGAAGATGCGCTACTTGTTACGGGGTCAATCAGCCAAGAAGTTTTTTATGATTTAGCAGATGCTTTAAAGGTAAAAGATGTGGCACAAATGCTTCTATTATTAGAACAACTTATTGCCGATGGGAAGGACCCGCTTCGTCTATCAGAGGATTTAATTACATTCTTCCGCGACTTATTGCTATTACAAACGAGTGATGGATTAGCAGAATTATTAGAGCTAGTATCGCCGGAGGAGCGTGTGTTTGCTTTGGCACATGATTTTGCGCCTGATATGCTTTACGGTTATATTGACATCTTAGCGAAAACACAGCAAGAAATGCGGTTCTCGCATCATACAAAAATTTATTTAGAAACAGCTTTGCTAAAAATGACGCAATTTTCAGGTGGAGTAGTTCATCAGGTGAGCGCTACGGGAGAAACAACGGTGAGTCCTGAGCTTGCGCAAAAAATAGTGGCACTTGAACAATTGGTTCAGCAATTATCGGCCCAATTGGAAAATGGTATGCCGGCGCAAACGCCGCAGGCTGCTAAAGAGCAACGACCGCGTGTGAAAAATCCAAATGGCTACAAGGCACCTACTGGACGTATTCAAGAAATATTAAAGGACGCTACAAAGCAGGATGTGCAACGTATTAAGGCTGTATGGGCGCAAGCATTGAACCAAATGCAAAAATCTCAATCGGCTCTATTAGCAGAAGCTGAACCTGTTGCCGCATCTTCGAGTGCTTTTGTGTTAAAATTCAAGTATGATATTCATTGTCAAATGGTTGCTGATAATCATGCGTTAAAAGCACACTTCACACAATTAATTGCAGGGCAAACTGGCACCATGTATGAAATGCTTTGTACGCCTGAAGAAACTTGGTTAAAGTTGCGTGAAGAGTTCATTCGTGATCATGGTATGCACCAAAAGCAAGCCCAGCCAGCAAATGATCAGGATGTAGAGTTATTAGAACCACCACCGGCAGAGATGCCAGAAGAACCCTTTATCGATGATTCACAACCACTTGCATCACAGGATCCACTTGTGACGGAAGCGGAAAAGCTGTTCGGTAAAGATTTTGTTGAAATAATTGAAGACTAATACTTAGGAGGAATATGTTTATGCGTGGAATGGGAAATATGCAAGGTATGATGAAAAAGATGCAAAAGATGCAAAAAGAAATGATGGAAGCTCAAGAGGCTTTAAATGCTGAGCAATTTGAAGGTACTGCTGGTGGCGGTATGGTTAAAGTAGCTGTAACAGGTCAACGTGAAGTAGTTGAAGTGAATCTTGATGCCTCGGTAGTAGATCCAGACGACATCGAAATGCTACAGGATTTAATCGTTGTTGCAACAAATGAAGCACTTAAAAAAGTAGATGAAAAAACAAATGCAACAATGGGCAAATTCACACAAGGCATGAACCTTCCGTTCTAGGAGGTAAAAACATGTACTACCCAGAACCCATATCTAAACTAATCGATAGTTTTATGAAATTGCCAGGGATCGGGCCGAAAACCGCGGCTCGACTGGCGTTTTTTGTGTTAACAATGAAGGAAGAAGACGTACTTGCCTTCTCGAAGGCTTTAATTGATGCAAAGCGTAATTTAAGCTACTGTTCTGTCTGTGGCAATATTACCGATGTAGATCCATGCCATATTTGTACAGACAAACAACGGGATGCTTCTGTTATTTGTGTTGTACAAGATACAAAAGATGTTATTGCGATGGAAAAAATGCGTGATTACAACGGTATGTATCATGTACTGCAAGGAGCCATTTCGCCGATGGATGGGATTGGCCCAGAGGATATCAATGTAGCTTCACTTTTAGTACGCTTGCAAGATGAAACGGTACAAGAGCTGATTTTAGCAACGAACTCTACTATTGAAGGCGAAGCGACAGCTATGTATATATCACGTCTAGTGAAACCATCTGGCATCCGTACAACACGTATTGCACATGGACTACCTGTGGGTGGAGATTTAGAATATGCTGATGAAGTAACTTTATCGAAGGCAATGGAAGGCCGTCGAGAGTTATGAGTGAGGGATTGAGATGTTCTTCCGCAATAAAGGAAAGCTAAAAAAGGAATTTGATGAAAAGCTTATAGATCTTATTAAAGAAACGAAAGAAGATTTACAACAAACGAAAATAATTGAAGAACTATTAGATGATTATGATCTAGAAATAATTGCACAACGAAAAGCAGCGGAGAGTATTCATTATTATCTGTTCAAAGAAGCGAGAATTCGACGAGTGTTAATTAAAAAATAGTTGTTAGAGTTATAGAAGCGATACAGAAATCATACACTTACATAATTATTATCGAAGGGGGCAAGTTTATGCCGTGGACTGTAATAGTGAGTATTAGTGTACCTGTAGTGCTTCTATTTCTTTATATAGTAGGAAAGCACATTAAGTTAGGAAAAGTATTAGAAGGTTTATCGGTTTTTTGGTTTCGATTCGCTTTTGCCTTTTTACTCCTATTCATTATTCATTTAGCTGTTGGCTATAGTGGCTACAATGTACCAATCAATCTATTTTCAGTTACTACAATTGCGGTGTTAGGCATTCCTGGGGTGCTAGGAATAACTTTTTTAATCTATTTTTTATAAATGGCTTGCAAACTGAAAATATTGTGGTATAGTAATAAGAGTCGTTAAGATAACTGTTGAAAACAACTTCATAAAACAATTTTTATTTCAAAAAAGTTGTTGACATC
Source organism: Lysinibacillus parviboronicapiens (assembly GCF_003049575.1). Taxonomy (GTDB): domain Bacteria; phylum Bacillota; class Bacilli; order Bacillales_A; family Planococcaceae; genus Lysinibacillus; species Lysinibacillus parviboronicapiens. The sequence continues at coordinate 19,728 of NZ_PYWI01000045.1, forward strand.
GAGAAGTGCGATGTGATATGATATAAAAGTTGCTGAAACAAAGCGGCGATAACATGAACCTTGAAAACTGAACAAGCAAAACGTAATCAATAACGTTTTTAGTAACTAACTTCGGTTAGTGAACAAAACAAAATTTTGGACATCAAAATTGATGCCAGCAAAACAATTTGAGCTAATCAAATTTCTTTTATGGAGAGTTTGATCCTGGCTCAGGACGAACGCTGGCGGCGTGCCTAATACATGCAAGTCGAG
>NZ_PYWI01000046.1 GCF_003049575.1 Lysinibacillus parviboronicapiens
TGTAATTTAAATTCATTCGAATAGGTGCAATTTTTTCTTGGCATACAAAAATCCCCTTTAAGTAAAATGTTATCTACAGCGTACTGTAGTTTTTTTAACATTGTCTACTTAAAGGGGATAATATCAGTCACTACCCTCTTGTTTGGGCTTATTTTATACTAAATGACAAAAAAGAAATGTTTCACATATTTATTTTTCAGAATTTTCAATAAATTATTTTTTATTAAAATATTTTATACTATAATGAAATGAAAGTATAAATACATACTTTGGCTCTTTTAAAAGAACAGGGGGTATGTCCATGATAAAATCAGTACGAAATAAACTTGTCGGTTTGGCAATAATTGTTATATTAATTCCTACTGTACTTGTAGGCACTGTCAATTACTTCGTAGCGAAAATTGAAATTGATAACATCGGGCGGCTTAGTCTTAAAAACGGAACTTTAGGGCTAATGGAAGTAATTGCAACGTTAGATGAACAAGTTCAACAGGGTAGTTTAACATTAGAACAAGCCCAGGAACGAGCAAGGATACAAATTGTTGGTGAAAAAACAGAGGATAATAAAAGATCCATTGATAACCCTGTGAAATACGGTGAAAACTTTTACTTTTATGTCTTAAAAGATGACGGGATGATGGAAGCGCACCCTTCACTTGAAGGTGAAAATGTTAATGACCTCCAAACAAAAGATGGACGCTATTTTGTACGTGAACAGATAGCTGAGGCAAACAAAGGTGGTGGGTACGTACGTTATGATTGGGCATTACCGTCAGACCCTGATGTAATTGCACCTAAGATTACATATGTAGCGAAGGACGAGCATTGGGGTTGGATTATTGCTGCGGGTACCTATGAAATGGATTTCAATGCGGGCGCTACAAAGGTTCTCTATTACACACTTGGTATGACTTTACTCGCAACAATTATTGGGGTTACTCTTTATTGGTTCTTCTCGGGTAGAATGACTTCATACATACAACGTATTATGGTGATGACCTCAGATATTGCTAGAGGTAAATTGACTGGCGAAGATATACCCATAATTACAAATGACGAATTGGGGATTCTTGCAAAAAACGTGAATGATATGAAGCATAGTTTGAATGAAATGGTGAGCAATACAAAAGATAGCTCTAAACAAATGAGAATTTCCTCTGAAATGCTCAGTGCTATCACAGAAGAAACAACTGCTTCAGCCGATGAAATTCACCAAGCCATTACAGAAATTTCTAAAGGGACCGTTTTTCAGGCTGAGGAAGCAGAAATGGCCATTAGTAAAGTTGAGAAATTATCCTACCTTATTTCTACTGCAACAGACAAATACGCTGAAATCACACAAAAAACGAACATCATTAACAAATCACAGGAAAATGGACGACAGAAAGTAGACTTGCTACAGCAAAATTCACAAGAATTTACACAAGTTATTGAAGAACTAAGAGAAAACTTTTCTAGTTTGATGGGGCAAATGCAGGAAATCCATAATGTTGTGCAAACAATCACGTCGATTTCTGAACAAACTAATCTATTAGCGTTAAATGCAAGTATTGAAGCTGCGCGTGCAGGTGACCATGGTAAAGGGTTTGCAGTAGTAGCTGCAGAGGTACGTAATCTATCCGAAGATACAAACGAAGCGACTAACCGTGTGAAAAATTTATTGACTCGTATTGAATTAGATACAGCAAATTCCGATGCCAAGATGATGCATACGCTGCAGCTTTCGGAAGGACAGGTTACATCCATAAGCGAAGTGCAAAATGCTTTTACTTTTTTATCAGATTCCATTGAGGGGATCACTGCTCACCTTGTTTCCCTCGATCAGGGCATGAATGAAATGGCAGAAAATCGACTTATCGTTGTTAACGCTATTAATGGCATTGCTAGTGTAGCTACTCAATCAGCAGCAGCCACTGAACAGGTTGATGCTTCGATTGATGAACAAAAATCAGCTATCACAGCGATTATGCACTCCTCTGTGGAACTTCATACAGAAGCAGAACGAATGCATGAATTAGTGGATCGTTTTAGTTAATAACCTGTACATTATTCAAAAATTATCCCCTATAAGAAAGACGCTTTGAAGTGTCTTTCTTATAGGGGATTGATGTGTATTGAGACCGCTTTACTTTATCTTATCTAAAGTGGGATACGTATTCGGAATGTAAAAAAATGCCACGAAAGATTCGTAGCATTTCTTTATGCGCAGTTATTATAGCTTATTAATAACGGCTGTTAACGTTTCCTTTAGTTCCGCATCGTGATTAGAAAGGTCTACAAGGTTCCCTAAGCGTTCACGTAAAACAGGACGTTCAATTACTAGCTTTTCATCAAGTACTTGTACTAGCAATTCAATAATAAGACGATCACGAACATTTAATGCTTCTTCTAAACGCTCAGGTGTAATTTTTGCTGATTTTGCTGACTTTGCCATTTTAAAAACCCCTTTTTTATATATTCATGCACATCTATTTTAGCATACAGCCTAATTTTTTTGAAAACTTTCTTTTACGCTTGTTTACTGGAATTTACAGTACTACTGCTATTACATTTACAATAAAATGTTATATTTAATCAATCAAAGCAAAAATACACAAAATATCACTATTTTTTCACAAGTAGGCATTCTCTTTTTTCAAGGCTTTTCATACTCTATAAAGATAATATTATTTTTAAATAAGAAGATTGGAATGGAGGAATTAGATGAATCAAAAAAACAATACGTATCTTCAACTAATTAATACTGTGCCTAAAACTTTACAATTATTCTTAAATGTTTGCCTAGTACTACTTGCGCTCATACTGTCCTTTTTACTTATAAAAGAGCTAATTGAGTTCCTAAAAATTTTAATAGCCGATGACAGCGGTGACTACAAGCTTTTCCTCGCAAATATTCTTATCTTCTTTTTGTATTTTGAATTTATAACAATGATTATTAAATATTTCAAAGAAGATTATCATTTTCCACTGAGATATTTCATTTATATAGGTATCACGGCCATGATCCGCTTAATCATCGTGGAGCATGACCATCCCTTAAACACATTAATGTATTCACTTGTTATTTTAATATTAATAATAAGCTATTTTATTATTAATATTACACCATTAGAGAGGCCTGTCCGTTCTTCCTCTCTCTTTATGAAAAAAGAATAACTAACGCTGTATATAGGGAAGCCATCGAGAATAATGGTTTACCCTAAAATGCTGTGACATAGATTGGCTTTTCATAGACGAAAAAGAACTGATTTAACACCTCTATCAATCGTTCATTACTCACTTTCACTTTACCCAGCATTAATAATTCCTTCATCGTTACAGTTATGTGTCTTTAATTCCTCAAAGAAACCGATGACGTTGATAATACGATACATTAAACCTATTCCCGCCACTGAACTTGCATGATATACATTTGGAATTAAGTGTCCCGTACCATTTCGAGTATCACCTAGGAAAGAGTGAATATTATTGTCTTGCGTGTTCCATTCAATCCGATTAACCTGATCAGCTTGACTGTTTAAAAACGTACTGAGTTCTAGTAAAGCTTCTGGTGTCTCATATATCAGTTTTTTAATAATTAAATTATTTAACATAAAGTTTGTTTCACTTTGCTTTTAAAAAGAAAAATACCATATAACCTTGTATAGTGTTGTTCTTTTCAAAAGCAATAATATAGTATTGCGGATTTTTAAAAATAGCTATAAGTTCCGATTCCGTTTTAAAAAACATACCATGTTTTTTTGCAGCTACCCTATTATAGCAATCCTTTAATTTATATTGATCTTGCTCCTGTAAATACCTTAAATGTTCTTTCGTATTAGGAAAACTAGACGGTTCCACTACATACTGATACATTTTCGGTCCATAGCCAAAACCCATTTTTTTATAAAAGTCTGGTCTGAATGGATATAAAGCAACAAAATGAACATTTTTATTTAAAAAAACACTAAGAACTAATCTATTAAGTCTTTTGCAACCTTCTCTTTTTTATGTAGTAAATCAACCGCTACCAACCCCACACCACCAATCGGAATTATTTTTGAAAATAAATTTCAAAATCATGCAGTCGCATACCACCAATTAATTTTTGTCTGTCCACAAGCCATAATAATTAATGGATGGGTTATTATGTTGGTTATGCACAAAGAGCTTCTTCAATTGTTCCTTTGACTGCTGTGAAGCATCCGACATTCCTGGGTAAGCCGTCTACCACAATATCTACAAATTCGTTAAATACCTCTTCTTTCAGTTTCTTAACAGACCTCACGTTCATTCCTCCTATCCATTCAAAAAGTTATTGGTATGTTTATTGTATTAAAAGCAATTTAATTTTCATACAATTCTTCACATTAATTTCCGTTATAATTAATAACATATATTACCACTTAATAAGTAGCTAGGAGAGGAAAACAAATAATTTTATGGCGTGACTATGCTCTGTGCATTAAAAATGTGGAACTTCTCAAAATGGTCGGTATCGTTCAAGAGCCGAATGCATTATTGGAGGGAGATGACAAGGGTGAATATGATTGAGGTTTATATTTATGAAGTGACAAGAAGGCTACCAAAGAAAATTCGTGCAGATAAAGGCCTAGAGCTAAAATCAAAAATTGAAGGCATGTTACCTGATAATTATTCCGAATTAGAGGTAAAGGAAGTGCTTTTGAAGCTCGGAAACCCTGCTGCGCTTGCAACGAGTTATCAGGATACTTCAACACATTTAATCGGTCCAGAAGTATATAGCACCTATATTAGAACAATCAAATTAGTAATACCATGGGCTATTTTTATTACAATATTGGTGCAAATTATTGAAAATACTGTGCTATATACAGGGGAGGTCGCACTCCTGACTGCCATCATCAAAACTTTTTCGATAACAGTTGCCAACATTATATCCGTGCTATTTCATGTGCTCTTTTGGGTGACCATTACCTTTATTGTTATTGAACGTACTGGCAACTTTGATAACGTGAAGGATCATATACCCTTTTTAACAGATCAACAACAATGGACACCTGATGATTTAAATAAAGTTAAAATAATCACTCATGACAAATATATTCCATTAAATGATATTGTCTTTAGCTTTTTAGGAATAGCTATTTTTTCTGTAGTTTATTTTAAAGCTAATGATCTCATTGGCATTTACACTTCTGACGAGCGAGATGGTTTAAAGTTCGTCATGCCCATATTCAATCAAGAAATCCTATTATTTTATAAACCAATCATAGTGTTTTGCATCGTACTCAGTATTGCTTTGACATTTTATAAATGGAAAGTAAGTCAATGGACCATACAAATTGCTGTTTTAAATGCTTTCCTTCAAGTTGTAACTACAATTGTCTTTATCCTAATAGCTAGGCAACCTGACTTAATACACGGGCCTGCGATTCCTTATATAGCTGCTATTTTGGAAACTACAGCTTCAAAGGTCGCGTTTTCGATCGATCGAATATTGTTCGTGATTATTGCGATATCCATTGTCGCAAATGGTATTGATATATTTAATCGCTTTAAGAAAGCTAGAATTAAACATTGATAAAGTAAATGTTCTTCATTCTCAAGAAAAATCTTAATTTGTATTTTTTTTACTGTACACTAATAATTCTCGCCTATAGCGTTCATCATTGCTTTACTGATAGCTAAACTTAATAACTAGTACGATATACCTTTGATTCGTTAAAATACCGTAACTCTCTAATGTTTTGTATAATAATAAGGTTGAGAGTATTTTTAATTGACTATGATAATCTGCACTTCATCAATATTCATATCAAAATAAGGAGAAATAACTATGACAATCCTTCTTGTAGATGACAACTCCGTCAATCTATTTGTAATTGAAAAAATATTAAAAAATGCGGGTTATGATAACTGTGTATCTCTATCATCAGCTTTTGAGCTTTTTGATTATTTACAGTTGGATGCCGAAAATCCAGCGGGTAATTCAGTAGATTTAATTTTATTAGATATTATGATGCCAGAAATAGATGGTATTGAAGCCTGCAAACGTATTAAACAAAATGAGCGTTTAAAAGACATTCAAATTATTTTTGTTACGGCACTTGAAGATAAAAATAAACTTGCAGAAGCATTAGATATAGGTGGAGTAGATTACATTACAAAACCGATTAATAAGATAGAACTTCTTGCGCGAATTCGTGTCGCTCTACGCTTGAAAGCAGAATTAGACTGGCACACTTTGCACGATAAGAAAATCCAATACGAATTGGATTTAGCTACACATGTTCAACGAAGCTTATTAAGTCCCCCGCTAAATAAAGAGGACATTAAAATTGAAGTTTCTTATCTACCTTCCTCCAATTTAGCAGGAGATATGTACTATTGGCATAAAATAAATGATCATCGCTATGCCATCATCTTGCTTGATATGATGGGGCATGGTATTTCTGCTGCACTCGTATGTATGTTTATCTCCTCTGTGCTCAGAGAGGCTGTTAAACAGCTAGTAGAACCCGAATTAGTCATTCAAGAATTAAATCGTTATATGGCGCTTTTACAGAACGGAAAAGATGAAAATTTATTTTATTTTACGGCGATTTACTTAGTAATCGATACTGACAAAAAAACGATTGAATATGTTAACGCTGGTCATCCTTATGGGTATGCACTAGTCGATGAAGAAACACTAGTTCCTTTAAGTAAAGGTAGTTGCGCGGTTGGTTTTTTTGAGGAAATAGAAGTTGAGAAACAACTAATTCAGTATAATGAAGATGTCCAAATTATTTTGTATACTGATGGTGTTCTAGAGGCTATGGGGCCATGTGAAATAGAATCAGAAAAACATTTGCGCACCCTAACATCTACAAAATGGGATTTTTCTCAGAGCCTTATAGATAACCTTCTACCAAAGGAAAAACAAATAAATCAACCAGATGATATGTGTGTCTTAATGATTCAAGCTCACTAAGCACTACTAGCGACAAAAATGAAAGGGGAGATCTCAACTCGAGAACTCCCCTTTGCTCTTAATATAATTTTTGATAAATTCTTTCATTGCCTACAATTTCCTTATATTTGGAAATAATCCCTTCACACCGAAGGGTTTCTTTATCTCCTAAGCCTAAAAATCCATTCTGGCTTAAACTATCGTAAAATAGCATATGGACCTGACTTTGTAAGGCCGGTGAAAAGTAAATTAATACATTTCGGCACATAATGACATGAAATTCATTAAACGACTGATCGGTTACTAAATTATGTTGTGCGAAAATAATATTTTTTAGTAACGAAGGGTGAAAATAGGCATATTGATGATCGGTATTGTAGTATTCTGAAAAAGCATGAACCCCTCCTGCAAGCATATAATTTTTTGTATATGCTTGCATTTTTTGAATAGGAAATGCCCCTTGCCTAGCTTTTTCTAAAACGTGTTCATTCATATCTGTTGCATAAATTACGCTTTTTTCAAGTAACCCCTCTTCTTGTAACAAAATAGCCATTGAGTACACTTCTTCACCAGTAGCACACCCTGCATGCCATATTCGAATTTCAGGGAAATCCCGTAAGTAAGGAATAACATCTTTACGGAAGGCTTTGAAAAAGCTGGGATTTCGAAACATTTCCGTTACATTAATGGAAAAATCATTTAGAACTTGCTCTAAAAACACTTCTTCATGAATTACTTTTTCAAGTAAACGAGTAATCGTTGGGATATTACTAACCCTCATCCTGTTATAAATCCGGCGTGATATAGAAGAACGATTGTATTCTCTAAAATCAAAACCAGACAAACGGTAGATGGCTTCGAGTAACAAATCAATCTCCATATTAGTATGTTTATTGTTCTCTATATTTAGCTCCAGGTTGTTGTGAAACTCTTTTTCCATACCTATTAACTCCTTTTGGAAACTAGCCATACTCGTAATACAGATATTAATTGATCTAGATTCAATGGTTTACTAATATAATCAGAAGCGCCTGCCTCTAATGATTTATCTCGGTCATTTTTCATGGCTTTCGCCGTTAAAGCTATTATTGGTAAATCTGTTAACTTCATTTGTGTACGAATGACGGACATCGTTTCATAACCATCCATATTCGGCATCATTATATCCATGAGAATCAAATCAATTTTGTCATTGGTTTGCATAACATCCAAGCATTCTAATCCATCTTTTGCAACGAGAATATTCATACCTCTTTTTTCAAGAGCTGTTTTTAATGCATAAATATTACGATAATCATCGTCTACAATTAAAATATTTTTATTCTGAAAAACATCTACCTCATTTTGAGAGTCATGATGGCTTTCCTCAATTGGTCCTTCTATTACCTCGATAGGGTCATTCACGACTGTCGTTGCTACGACTTCTGCAAAAGTTAGGTTAGAACACCGCTCCTCGTTGATGCCATTCGGTAAACTTGGGATAGTAAGCGTAAAGCTACTGCCTTTCCCCTCTTCACTTTTTAAGGATACCCAGCCACCAAGTAACTTAGCAAATTCTTTACAAATAGATAAACCAAGACCTGTTCCACCATATTTACGTACCGTAGCACCATCTGCCTGTTGGAACGATTCAAAGATAAGTTGGTGTTTGTCCTTAGGAATACCTATACCGGTATCTGAAACCGTAATTTCGAGCCACTCCGCACTAATCTCTTGCATATTGTTTGTTAACTGCTCATTTTTAAGTTGTTCGATACTTAGATTTACAGAACCTTTTTCCGTGAATTTAAAGGCATTCGATAATAAATTCTTTAAGATTTGTTGGAATCTTTTTTCATCCGTATAGAAAACATCTACTACATTTTCAGCTTTTGTAATTTGGAATTCTAGTTTCTTTTTATGAGCGACTGGCGAGAATATTTGCTCCAATAGTAGTGGCACTTCACTTACATTTACTTCTCCGAAAATAATATCTAACTTTCCAGCCTCAACTTTTGATAAATCCAATATGTCATTAATTAATGCCAGTAAGTCTTCCCCAGAAGAGTGAATGACATTTGCAAATTCTGCTTCCTCTTCTGTTAGACTATTATTACTATTTTCCGCTAACATTTCAGATAAAATTAAAATGCTATTCAGTGGCGTTCTCAATTCGTGAGACATATTGGCTAAAAACTCGGACTTGTAATTAGAATTGAGTAAAAGTTGCTCAGCACTTTCTTCCAAATCTCTTTTGGCTATTTCTAATTCCCTTGACTTTGTTTCAGCATCCTTCGTTCTTTCTTCCAACTGTTCATTAATCATTGTCAGTTCTTCTGTCTGCATTTGTAATTCTTCTGATTGCGTTTGAAGTTCTTCGGACTGTACTTGTAATTCTTCTGTCATCGCTCTAGATTCATTTAATAACCGAACAATTTCCATACGACCTAAAATACTATTAACCGTCAGTCCAAAGGTTTCAATGATTTGTTTTACTAATTCTTGCTGTAACTCTGTGTAACTATTCATTGTTGCCAATTCCACAACAGCAATGACTTCATCTTCAAATATAATCGGAATAATAAGGATGCACTTGGGAGGTGCTTCTCCTAAGCCTGTTCCAATTACTTTGTAATCTTTAGGAATATCGTTACACATGTATACTCGTTTTTCACGAGCACTTTGCCCAATTAGTCCCTGTCCTATTTTGAAACGTTCAACTCCTATATTATCGCTGGCATCTGCAAAGGCGGCCTTTTTCACAAAATAAATATCATTATTATTCATTTCACGAACATAAAATGCTCCGAGTGAAGATTTTGTCATTTGCGCAATTTCGGATAGGAAGATTTCTGCTAATTGCGTAATGGCCGATATCCCTTGATATTTTGTGACCATTTCAGCAATATTGGACTGCAACCATTCCCGTTCCTCTAGCGTATCTAAAAGCTCATTGGTTGCATCGGCAAGCACGTTAATTTCATCGTTTGTTTTAACGTGGATTCTTCCTTTATGATTAGCCTTAGAAGCAGCAATTTCTTTAATTGCCTCTGTAACTTCTGTTATTGTTTTTACGATGGAGCGAGAGATGCCACTAGCAATTACAATAGCGATAAACGAAACAAGTACCAATAATCCAAATAGCCCACTTGTTAAATTACTATTTTTTTTATCCAATTGATTTGCTTTTGTTTGTGTCAGAGCATTCTCAGCTGAACGGAAGGAAGCAAATTGCTTCCTCATCGTCTCCATATCCTTACGACCAATATCAACTTTAAAAAATTCTGTTAGCTCTGCTGTGTTATTATCTTTTTTTAACTTAATAGTTGGATCACCAGATGTTGCAACCCAATGCTCTATCGTGTATTTTATCTCTTCTAACTTCTCTTGTTGATTCGGCTTATTATCTAACAGCTGGTGAAGCTCATTAAAATCCACCTTCCAATTTTTAGAGGCATTTTCGTATGGTTCTAAATAACTCAATTCACCTGTAATAATAAAGCCACGTTGACTGGATTCCATGTCCAATATATATTTTTCGATACTATTTGTTAGTGCCTGAACCTGGGAATCATACTTTATAATAAAATTTCTTTCCTTTTGTAGGGATGTAATTTGATTATTTAATATGATAACCGATGCAAGTAAACAAAGAATGATAACTATATACCCAATAGTAATCTTTGATCGAATACCTAATTTTAATTTACTGTACATATAATTCCTTCCTTTTATCCCGCATTAACGGTCAGTAAAGAGAATTCACTGACCGTAAAAGCCCGATTGGTTCAACTAACAAGCAGTGGTGGTGAAAAAATCTCACTGCTTGAAGTTTCTCTTTATCCCGCATTAACGGTCAGTAAAGAGAATTCACTGACCATAAAAGCCCGATTGCTTCAACTTAATACTTAGGGGAAATAAAAAATCCCCCACTTCCCACATTTTCCACTTCGCCTGTCTTGTAACTCTATTATCAGTATAATAGAGGAAAAAGAAATAACAAAGAAACAGCCCCTAATCATTTTATGCATTGAATAATAAGTGTTGTAGAAAATCATATACTTCTATGATGTATTATTTTGAAAATAGGGAGAGAACAGATGTGGATATATTTGTAAGACCAGGGGACTCACTTTGGCAGTTTAGCGAAGTGTTTAAAATACCCCTTCAACTCATTGTCGATTCCAACCTACATATTAATCCTCAAATACTTCAGGTTGGGCAACGTATTCAAATTCCTGGATTTGTTACAATCAATTATCAAATCCAACAAGGGAACACTTTATGGCAAATTGCTCAAAGTCGAAATCTTCCTCTCCAAGCCATTCTACTTGTTAATCCTAACCTCAATCCCAATCGTATGCAAATCGGACAGACAATTCAAATCCCTCAAAGGATTACTTGGAGGCTTGTAAATGGTAAACAGGATTATGACTACAACATCATGATAAGCGATTTAAAAAAACTACAAGCAGTCTATCCATTTATTCAAAGTTCATTAATTGGCCATTCTGTATTAGCAAAAGAAATTCCAGAGGTTTTAATTGGAAATGGCTCTAAACGGGTCCATTATAATGGTTCATTTCATGCGAACGAGTGGATTACAACGCCTATCATTTTGACCTTTTTAAATGACTACCTACTGTCTCTCACAAACCAAACTACTATTCGTGGACTCTCTACCCTTCCTCTTTACCAACAAACTTCATTATCCATTGTTCCAATGGTCAATCCTGATGGCGTCAATTTAGTCCTACATGGACCACCAGACGATGAAACATTACGAAACAAAATAATTGCTTGGAATAATGGCAGTTCCGATTTTTCTGGCTGGAAGGCGAATATAAATGGTGTCGATTTAAACGACCAGTTTCCTGCCATGTGGGAGTTAGAAAGTGCACGCAATCCAAAAACGCCAGGTCCCCGTGATTATGGGGGTAAAAGTCCCCTTTCCGAGCCAGAATCCATTGCGATGGCAGATTTAACAAAGAAACGTAATTTTGCACGAGTTCTAGCTTTTCATACGCAAGGAAGAGTCATTTATTGGGGATTTGAAAATCTAGAACCACCAGAGTCAGAGGTACTAGCGAATGAGTTTAGTCGAGTGAGTGGCTATGAGCCTGTTCAATCTGCTGGCAGCTATGCAGGCTATAAGGATTGGTTCATTCAAGATTGGCGAAGACCTGGTTTTACCGTCGAATTGGGTAGCGGTACAAACCCACTGCCGTTAAGCCAGTTTGATGAAATTTATCAAGAAGTATTAGGAATCTTTCTTGCAGGGCTATATTTATAATTGCAAACGAATAATTCGGCTTTAAATTAGTCAAAAATCCGATAATCTTTAGGTTAAAGTAACCTTTGATTATCGGATTTATTATGACAGTAGACATAATAGAAAGTACGCGGTGTAGTGAGAGAAAACCAGCGGATCTGGCTTGGGGATGAGTATTGCGAAACAATTAACCGTTACACACAGGGGAGAAATATTCGTAACTAGCAAACTGGGACATGGCACGGACATTGTACTAAAGTTTCGTCTGTAAAATAGGAGTGGTACTCTAAAAATTTTGGTGATATCTAAGCTGTATGACTTGATCCACCCCCGCTCCCTTATCACAAATCATTACAGAGAAGCCATTGTCACTCTCTTTCTTAACGGTTATATCAACTTCTCTTCTTGGCTTACCGTAAGCTCATAAGGAAAAGACATGCTTTTTTGCCAATACGATACCAATTGACCTGGCTCATAGTGGGAAGGAACATCTGAAGGAAGAGTGGAGGAAGCTAGCATTCTCCCCTGAGGGTCCAGTACTTGCAACCATCCTCCTCGTTTTTCTAACAGTGATAGCCATTTCGAATCTAACACTACGTCGCCCTTTTCTAGCGAGAAGGTTTGACTGAGAGAGCTGTTACTGCTACTTGATAAATTTTGCGTCTCCGGCTCGCTTTCTAATTGCATTGCAACATATATTAAAAAAATAATAGTTCCTATTACTACCAAAATTCCACTGGATGTATATCCTGTGGAATTTTTTATTCTTTGAAATGCCCTACATAGCTTGGTGGCAAAAGTTACATCATTAATTAAAATCAATATCATTGAACATCATGTTTTGGTGCACAAATTTATTGCCAGAAATTTTTATTTATTACTTTGACAGGCAGAGTAATGTTTGTTAATATTACTCTACCAGGTAGAACAATATACTCTAAGTAGGTGACTTATGGTTCGAAGTGATATCATCCGCGGACATTTGGATTCCATTATTTTGCGGCTGATTTCAGAGAAAGATCGATATGGTTATGAAATATCTCAGGAAATTAGTCTTCGTACAAATAATCGTTTTCAAATCAAAGAAGCAACTTTATACGCAATATTTCAACGTTTAGAAAAAAGAGAAATTATTGAGGCCTATTACGGTGATATTACGCATGGCGGCAAAAGGAAGTATTACCGCATTACCCCACTAGGCAGAGCTTATTTAACCGAGCTAGTTAGAGAGTGGACGGAAGTGAAGGAAATTATCGACTTATTTATGGAGGGCTTAGAATGAAAAAGATAAAAAATCATATTGATGAGTTGTTTACAGATATTCCTCGTAATAATGATACAGAAATGGTGAAACAAGAAATTATTCAAAACCTTGAAGAGAAAGTATTTTATTTGATGGAGCAAGGAAAAGAAGAAGATGATGCGATTAATAAAGCCATCGTTGAATTCGGAGATATTGAGGATCTAAGAAATGAATTAGGTGTAAAAAATCCAGGCATTAAAAATATGGCTAAATTAAATTTAGAATTTTCGGTGTGGGGAAGTTCTTTAATTATTGCTTTATTTATTTTTATCAATCTTTATTATACGCCAAATACAATTTGGGCGATTTACCCAATATTCGTGATTTTATGGTGGCCCCTTTCTATGTACTTTGTTTGGTCACGTAAGAAATGGAGGGAATAATTGTGAAACATTATATTAGTTTTTCTATAGCAGGCAGCCTGATGACCATGATATTTTTAGGAATGGTGAATTATATAACATCACCACAAACGATTTGGTTTATTTATCCTTGTTTACTTTTATTACTATGGCCGATCACTATATATTTTATGTCTAAAAGATTATACAAACAATATTCTGTAGTCTGTAGTATTATGGTCATCGCTTTCCTGACGCTTGAAAATTATTTATATTCACCTCATCATTTATGGATTATGTATGCCTTTTACCCAATACTATGGTGGCCCATCCTTATGTTTTTAGGGGAAAGAGCAAAATCTTTGAACATTGCACTGATTGGCTGTGCATCTACCATTATCTATTATTCTCTATTAAATCTTGTCATGTCTCCGCAATATCCATGGGCTATTTTCCCATCGTTTTTAGTCATTTGGTGGCCTTTGGCTCTATACCATGCTCAGAAAAAAACATTTGTGGCGTTCTCCATTTACGCTAGCTTACTCATCAGTATCTTTTTTATTACAGTAAATGCCGTTTCCTCTCCAGGAACAATATGGGCGATTTATCCAATCTTTTTAGTGATGTGGTGGCCACTAAGTATGTACTTTTATGTCTATAAGAGGAAGATGTATAAGGCTGCAACTTTACCTAAAAGAATATAAGCTGTTATAAAAATGCAATCGCCAATATTGGCGGTTGCTCACATGTATTCCACTAACTCCTATTTATATGGACATATTATTTCTCGTAATTGACATTGAGATTACACAATAATTCAGCTAAAGGAACATAACATTATGCATAAAAAACAATTGGCAATCGGTAAAGCTATTGTATGTGCCATACTAACGATAATGATTAGTGCTAACGGAATGGCATTGGCAAACGAAACTGAATCTATAAATAGAAATCTAGCTATCTCTAACATTGATGCGTTTATGACTAATGAAATAGAGAGACTGAAGATTCCCGGTGCTTCACTGGCCATCGTAAAAGGAAATCAAGTTGCATACCTACAAGGGTATGGTTTTTCGAGCCCAGATGGAACAGCAATGACGGCGCAAACGCCAGTTGTTATAGGGTCGGTAAGTAAATCATTTACAGCACTGGCCATTATGCAGCTAGTCGAACAGGGAAAAATCAATCTAGAGGATCCAGTACAAACCGTGATACCGTGGTTTCAACTTGCAGATAAAGAGGCATCTAAAAAAATCACTATTCAACATTTACTAAATCAAACAAGCGGTCTTTCTACATTGGATGGTCAAGTAGCTATTTCACAAGGAGATAGAACGGTAAAAGAACATATACAAAGCTTGGCAAATACCGAATTGACATTCCCTGTTGGTGAGCAATATCAATATTCGAATTTAAATTATAGCATCCTTGGTGCAGTTATCGAAGAAGTGACACATAAATCGTATACAGCCTATATAAAGGAGTACATATTTCAACCACTTGACATGAACAATAGCTTTGCAGGCCCTATAGATGATGTAAACGAAACAATTGCGGAAGGCTATCAAACTGTATTTGGATTTAAGATGCCAACAAAGCAATTAAACCACGAAGGGACTGTTGCATCTGGCTACATTATTGCCAGTGTAGAGGATATGGCAAATTACATGATTGCCCAATTAAATCAAGGCCAATTCAATGGAACAAGCCTTTTATCAGCGAATGCCATGAACACAATGCATCATCCAGCATCCTTTGCCGGCCATGATACCTACTATGCTATGGGATGGGAAGTGAATAACGGTGTAGTCTCTCATAATGGATGGACAGAAAACACATACTCAAAAGTCATGTTAGATGGGGAGTATGGCATCAGTCTACTTATCAATTCCATGGATTATTTTAATTTGAATGAATACGAAGCAATAACGAGTGGGATTAACAAGCTAGTCCATAATGAAGAACCTGCTATATCTTCTGGCAATCCATTTATAAAATATATAGTGTTTAATGTGGTTTTACTAGTAATCCTTGCTTACATTGTGTGGTCTGCTTACAGAATTTTTAAAGTGAAAAATCCTAAAGTAACAATGCTAAAGGGAATTTTTATATTAATATTTAATGTACTGATACCTTTGCTTATTTTACTTGGATTCCCTAAATTATTTGGTCCTCTATCCGTGGTAACATTATTTGCTCCTGGAATAGGACATTTATTATTTTTGATCCCTTTGCTCCTGTTAATTGTGGGGGTCATAAAATTAAGTATAGTAATTGTCAAATTGAAGAAAAATACATTTGGTAAATCAGGAGTGATATGATGACTCTATAGCATTAGGAAAGTACGCTATTAATAAGAATGGCGATGCTACTAATAGGGGGACGCCTAAAGATTTTGTCACTTACACTAGCTTTTCCTCATTCCATCCTCAAAATATAAATTATTGTTCGTTGCATTTATACATTTCCTGTCATTGGTTAAAATTTTAGCCTTTTCCCAGGAAATGTTGTCCCAACGATTTATAAAATTCTTACTCCCTACTCTAAATACGTGTTTAAAATTGTTTACTTGACTAAAAATTTCATGTCGATGATACATGATTCTAAAAGGCTCCATCATCAAGAAAACTAAAGAATATTGGCAGTAAGTGAAATAAATTATATACTTACTATATAATTTAACTAGTAAATATTTTAACGGGCTGTGATCTTATGTCAAAAAATAGTGAAATGTTTAATGTGGAAATCATTATGAAAGAAATGCTTGAAATACAACAAAAATCTATGATGTTTGTCAACCTTCTCTCAGAGGGTGAATCTCTATCTCAGAACCAGCTGATACTTCTTCTTCAGCTAAAAATCAATGGTGGTATGAAAGCTACTGAAATAGCTGATTTTTTCACTGTAACTCCTGGAGCTATTACATCGATGTGCGATAAATTGGAAAAATTAAATCTCGTGCAACGTGTTAGAGAAGAAGAGGACAGACGTGTTGTGAAAATGATTTTAACAACTACTGGGGAGATTAAAGTACAAGATATATTCTTAAAACTTCCACAAGAGAAATTAACAGACATAGCAAAAGTGCTAATCGATGTTAATCGGTTAATGAAAAAAATTTTTTAGGATTTCATGAATATGAAATCCTTTTTTTATTGTCTTTTTTGTTCTTGACAAATTGAGTGTGTATATAATTTAATTAATATATATTTTAATAATTAAAATATATATTAATTAAATTAAAAGAGGTGCTTTATCCATGAATGAAGAAATACAACAGCTTCGAAGTATAACCCTTACAAGTGGCAAGATCAAAGACTTGGCTGCAGATTGTGAAATACTAAAAATCCGTGGTTCTGTTGCTTTACACCAAGAACTACGCTTACAAAAGATTTCTACTCACGGACATAGTTCTTTCCATTCTCGCGTTGTAGCGCAGGTTTTAAATAATACGGGATCATGTATGATAAAAGATTTTTGTGACGTTACTGAAATGACGAATGCTGGAAATCTAACGATGAAAAATGGGCAAGTACAGAAAATTAACAGTACCGGGAAGCTAACAATCGAACAAAAATTACAAGCAGAACATTTTAACGCAACTGGCTTCGTTAAAGCGAAGGAAATACATGCAAAGCATTTTCAGTTAAAAATGTCGGGGCGAAGTGAAATCAATCAGCTTATTGCAGATGAAATTTGTGTAGAAAAAGATAAGCTTTCCCTGTCCTTCTTAAAGAAGAAGCTGGTTTGTAAAAGAATAAATGGAAGAACCTTGGAACTTTCTAATACAGATGCGGACGTTGTTGAAGGGGATGTTGTATTGATCGGAGATAATTGTCATATACAAACACTTTATTACAAACAAAACTATACAGTTTCTCCAAATGCTCAAGTGCAGCTTATCATAAGGAGTGAAAGTGAATGAAAATAATTCTGGCGTTTTTTTGCTCGCTAGCAACTTTAGTCTTATCTATCCTATACGCAGGGTTGATGGTAAGTGCAATACTATCGATACTAGCAGGTATTCTACGTACAGTGGGCTTCGAACAAATAAAAATGAGTATTTGGCAGGGCGTTGACCTGCCAGTCATTTTAAGTATTCCTTTATCGCTCGTTGTTTCTTTTTTGCTTTTTATTGCTTCGCTTTACGTAAAACGTTCCATTACATTTTGTCTTTTAAAGTTAAGGTTTTAAAAGGCTATTAAATCTATTCATGTAAAATCAGTACTCCATGAATTTTAACCTAAAAATATTTATGAACGAGAGTAGGTATTTTTTACATCTAACAAGCCTACTCCCACTTTCTATTATCAATATTAGAGATGTGAACCTCCGCTTGCATCGAGTAATTGGCCAGTTACCCAACGACTATCCACCGATGCAAGAAATTCAGCAATATCGGCTACATCGTCCGGCTCCCCCCATCTGTTAAAGATTGAAGAACAGCCGCATATTTTTGTCCTTCTTCGTTTTGCAATGTTCCCGCATTCATTTCTGTGTTAATAATACCTGGCTGGATAGCATTTACTGTTATATTTCGAGTTCCTAGTTGCTTGGCTAGCAGGTGCGTAAATGTATCGATAGCCCCTTTGGTCATACTGTAGGTAAATACACTCGGAGAAGCTACACGTGTCACACATGATGAAATATTAATAATGCTTCCCCCATCTTGTAAACGAGGTAAAGCTTGTTGTGTAACAAAAAGTGGTGCTTTAACATTAATCTGCATCACCTCATCAAAGGATCCTTCCGTTGTGTCTTCCAAGTTAATAACTTGACCAATTCCAGCATTGTTGACCAAAATATCGAAAAGGTTATCACTTATGCGTTCCTGAATAATATAATCTAATGACACAAATAAATCTTGAATGCCGTCGAGCGTGCTGAGATTGGCACCAATCGCACGAGCATTTCCGCCATTTTGTGTAATTTGTTGAACTACTGCCTCTGCCTCATTGCGTCTTTTACCATAATGAACAATGACAAAGGCACCCTCTTGCGCAAAATGCAAAGCAATACTGCGACCAATCCCGCGACTAGCACCAGTAATCAAGGCAATTTTTTACCTGCCAACTTCCCATGTTCCCATCCCCTTTTGTAAGTATTGAATTCTCATTCGTTATTTCACAGGATTATATTTTAAATGGTGCGCTCTCATTCGGTTAGGCGCAGCATGGCTTTGATTGGATTAGGCACTTAACGAATCTCAATAAAAAGCTTGGCGCATAAATGAAAACACTAATAACCTTAAACTGACCATATAAAAATACGAAAAATTGATACTTTTAAATAGGCCAATCCTTTGTTAACTTTATCAATAAATAAAAACCAATACGAAAGGTAAGAAAGGTCTATCACTATGAACATTACAAAAAGTACGAAAAGTTATACAACTACACGCGTTTCTGATCTGATTCAAACTGCCATGTTAATTGCACTAGTATTCGTTGCAACACTCTTTATCAATATTAAATTACCTATTACCGCAAACGGTGGTTTGGTTCATCTTGGAACTGCTATGCTCTTTATCACATCCATCTTATTTGGTCCTAAAAAAGGAGCAATGGCAGGTGCTTTCGGGATGGGCTTATTCGATTTAATATCTGGCTGGACATTATGGGCACCTTTTACTTTTTTAACTCGTGGTTTGCAAGGCTATATAGTTGGAAAAATTGCCTGGTCACAGGGTCGCCAAGGGAATAGTATTACGTTCAATCTTATCGCTACCATCATTTCAGTTCCCTTTATGTTAGGAGGTTATTATATTTGTGAACGCGTGTTGTTTGGCAATTGGATCATACCAGCAGCCTCTATTCCTGGTAACCTCGTTCAAAACATTGTAGGCATCTGCGCAGCTATCCCAGTTTGTATCGTACTGAAAAAAATTAAAGTTTTTAAATAATTTATAGAAAATACGCAACTAGATTTTCTATACTCAAAATTAACAAAGAACCTTCCATCCAAAAAGGATGAAAGGTTCTTTGTTATATATAGGACTAGTTTTTGTTTAAACCAAGCACTTGTGCTGTAGAAGTATGAACTTCTTCTAGAAGCTCTGGGTTTTCTACTAATTTGATGCCATAAGAAGGAATCATTTCTTTTAGTTTTGGTTCCCACTCTTTTACTTGTT
>NZ_PYWI01000047.1 GCF_003049575.1 Lysinibacillus parviboronicapiens
TCATTTTTATAATCATTATCGCTACCAGAAACGATTAAACGGCTTGAGTCCTTTAGAATTCAGGGCTCAAGCCGCTTAATACATTTTTTATTATTTCCACTGTCTACTTGACGGGGTGCAGTTCAAACTGAGCACTCGGGCTTTCTTTTCTTATGGACGTTTGAGAAGATGGTCATTTTTATTAAAACAAAACTTTCAGCTATCCTAAAAGCAGTTAACCCCAAAAAGACGCTCGATTACGGTTTATCAAAATCTACAATGTCACCGATAATCTCGAGAGCAGCGCAAAATATGTTGCAATAGAGAACTAGGGAGGGCAGATAAATTGTTGGAGACATGAAAAGCAATTATGGTGGACTTTCATTTTTCGATTGGTTGTCGGTTTCTTGTGGCTTAATTTTTCGAAATTTAGCGATAAAAAGTAATAGTAATGGCAGTAGAATGGCGATCACTGATGAAAAAAGTGGCCAGACTTCCTTATTGTAATTATTAGAATGAACAATATTGGGATGTACAATTTGTGAAAGTACAATGATAATCATTCCGAGTGGTAAAATTAACGGACGATGATCTTTTATTTTCAGAATTTGTGCAATGCCAATGACAGAGGCATAAAAGTACATAAATGTTCGAATATAAATAGAGCAAATCCACATGAATGCCATTACAATCTCAATTCTTTGTAAAAAATTCCCTATGGATATTCTTTGAGCTAGTGCGTAGCTTGGATATGCACGTTGAGATGTATTTGTTGGACCAAGGACAAGTATAGATAAAGTAACAATCGTAATCAGCACTACACCACCAATAATTGTGCCAATATAAAATCCTTTTTGAGCTGATTTATGCACATTAATAGCAGAGGGGAAAATCATTAGTAGCACAACCATTGGAAATGAAAAAATACTCATAAATGAAATGATACTAGCAACCAATGATTTGGAACTGGCTTCTAAAACCGGCTGAATATTTTCGATCTTAACCTCTGGAGAGATACAGAAAACAAATACAATAAAAATAAACATGAACAAAGGAAATAGTATTTCAGCTGAACGTGCAAAGACTTCTATCCCTAAGTATGTAGCAAATATAATAATGATACTGAATAGAAGCGCGAATGACATGGTCGGTGTCTCAGGCATTACTTCCGTTTTCATGAAAATCCCAATGAAATATAATAATTCGCCTGCTGAAAGAAAGGTAAGTATGATAAAACCAATGGCCGTAAATTTACCGATGAATTTACCTAATATTTTTTCATTAGCCTCCACAAAAGTTAAAGTAGGGGTCCTAGTGGCTACAGAAATGAAAAGTTTGACGAGTAATAAGCTTAAAATAACACCTATCGTTGCCACGATCCACGCATCTTGCTTTACGTCTTTTGAAATACTCGCTGGAATAATCAATATACCTGTACCGATTGAGTAGAGAAGGGTAATGATTGTAAATTGCCTTGCACTGATTATTTGTTTTTCCATAAACAACCACCCTCTCTTTTCAATGAGTAATATTTATTGGAACAGTCGAATGATTGACTCTCTGATGGGTTTAAAAATAAAAGCAATCCAGTCTGCTGGACTCGGTAAGGGCACATTTAAAGTAAGGGCAATATTTAAAGCTGTTCCAATTACTAATAAAATTGAAAATGCAATAATGGTTTTCGTTTCACGTTTTTTCATTAGCGGTGGGAGGACAAAATATGCAATAAGGGAAGCACAAATTAATATGCCTAGCGTTTTAAACATCGATTATTACTCCTTTTCTTTGTGTAATAATGAATTTTGCATAGTCCCTAAACCTTGTGTAGCCACACGAACGTCGACTTTGACAGCCAACTCTGGAAATATTGTTGACCAATCATCTTGAATTTCATTCCATTTTTTCGTATCTTCCCGATGAAGGACTTCACCAAATCCTAAAATGTCTAACTGATAATTTTGTTGAATCGTTTTAAGTGTTTTTTGAATGTGATCTTTGATTAATTCTGCCGTTTTGTTATTAATGTACTGAATCGTTTTGTTTTCTGTTAGATTAATATCGCATTCGACCTCACCAACATTTTGTTCTACATCAATTTGAACGTTAATTTGTGGTGTGCTATTTTTAAATTGTCCTGTAACCTTTGTTGTAGAATTTGTAATTTCCGTTGTTAATTTTCCTTGTTTTGGGCAAGCAATAATTTCAACCGTGCTATCAATTTTTCCATTTAAAAAATTAAAGCTTCTACTTTCTTCTTCTGTTAAAATTCCCACTAATTTATCCTTTTTAAATACTGCTAAACCGATATAATTCAAGATGACGGGCGTTTTAATACGTTGGACATTGGTTTGATTAATACCTAATTTTGTATCTCCCTCTATTTCAATCGCTGTTAAAACAGCACTTTTTGTATTACTGCTAAGCGTATTCACTAATTCATCTATACTAACAGATAATGTAGAGCCCCAAGCCTTTTGTGAGACTTTGATAGAATTTAGCATTTTATTTGCTGGTATTTTTTCGATGGGTGTTAGGACATTTAACACTTCTTTTGCAGTTGATTTATGGGAGACAATAACATCAAAATCGTTTCTAAACTCATGGTCACGTGCGATAAAATCTAATGTATCATTTATGCCATCAGCGGCTAATTGTTCCCCTAAAACGACTACTTGCAGATGCGCAAAATAGGCCTTTCTTGGTGTCAAGGTTGTCATTTTTCTAATCGCTTCAAAAGCAGTTTTGCCTTTGGCATGGTAGGTCACAACCGGTGATCGACCACTTGAAGGTTGTTTGGTTGAAATCTCACTAGGATCGACCACTTGAACAGATATTTCATATTCATCGTCTACTTTGTCAACCCCTAATGCAACGACAATGGCTAATTCATTTAACTCCCGTTTACTCCAGCAACCACTTAATAATAAAGTAAGCATGCATAGTAAAAATAAAGTCTTTATTTTTGGCATATTTGACTTCCTCATTTGCAGGTTAATCGGTATTTCTCTTTTTGTAAGCACTATATTTATGTCCGCGAGTAGTATTATTTTTACTTACTAAACGAGGTCGTGATAATAAAGAACTACGCGGAAACAATACCATTGCATCTTTTTGGTCTTTAAGAATTAATGGCGCAAAAGGACTCAGATATGGCACGCCGAATGAGCGTAAACTACATAGGTGAAGGATAATGATCATAATGCCAAACATTACCCCAAATAACCCAAACATTGCTGCAAAAATCATTAGTGGGAAGCGTAAGACACGAACAGTGTTAGACAAGCCATAAGCAGGGAACAAAAAACTACAAATAGCTGTTAATGCCACAATAATAACCATTACGGCAGAAACAACTCCGGCTTCAACAGCAGCCTGTCCTATAACGAGTGTGCCTACAATGGATACTGCTGGTCCAATGGTTCGAGGCATTCGAAGACCCGCTTCTCTTAATACTTCAAAGGCGATTTCCATGATGAGTGCCTCGACGACTGCAGGAAAGGGAACACCCTCTCGCTGTGAAGCAATACTAATCAACATGGGCGTAGGTAACATTTCTTGATGAAAGGTAGTAATCGCCACATAAAGGGAAGGTGCTACTAGAGCTAGACTAATACCGAAAAATCTTAACATGCGTATAAGTGAACTAATCGTCCAATGCTGGTAATAATCTTCAGCTGATTGTAAAAACGATGTAAATAACGCGGGCACAATGAGGACAAAAGGTGTGCCATCCACTAAAATTGCCACTTTTCCTTCTAGTAACTCACCGGCAATTACATCAGGACGTTCTGAGTTATAGATCAAAGGGAACATAGAAAATTTAGAATCCTGGATAAAATCCTCGATATAACCGCTCTCTAATATGCCATCAATATCGATTTTATCTAAGCGGGCGAGCACCTCATCAACAATTTTGTCATTTGCAATGCCATTGATGTACATAATAGAAACATCGGTTTGTGTCACTTCTCCAATAATCTTTGTTTTAATCCAAAGATTCGGGCTTTTAATCTTACGACGAATTAAAGCTGTATTCGTACGCAGTGTTTCAGTAAAGGATTCTCTAGGTCCTCTAATAACAGATTCGGTAGAAGGTTCTGCAACCGCTCGATCTTTTGCGCCTTTTGTACTTGCTGAGAGACCTGTGACTAACCCATCAAATAATATAATTGTTTCACCATTAAGGATGGAACTGTACAATGTTGAATAGTTTGAAATATCTCTAACATCGCAAATGGTTAAACAATTTTTCTTTAAGTATTCGTTGGCTTTTCCTAATTGAACTTCAGGTATATCTTCTAATTCCAGCATAAGCGTTTCCATGATAAAGTCAGTAATAGCAAGAGTATCGGATAGGCCATCTATAAAGATAAGTGCGATAGACTGTTTCGCTGTTTTGCCTATAGTAATTTCGCGGACAATAATGTCATCGCTATTGCCAAGTGTTGTCATTATGGCTTGAATATTATCCGAAAGAGAAGTAAATAGTGGCAGCTTTGTTGTATTTGGTCGGGAGGTGTCGTTATTCTCAAAATTAGGCATTTTTATTCCTCCTCCATCATTAAACATTGACTAATAAGAGGATGTGCAAATTTATTAACAGATAAACAACTTTGGAAATTAAAGCATCAATAAGATAGAAAAAAGTGTTTCCCTTCAATTTTTGAAAGGAAACACTTTTTTATTTTGTATATGCGTACTTTAACTCATCCATTGCGGGATCGATATCTACCTGTAAGTTGTGATCATTAAAGAACCATAAATCTTTGTCTTCGATGTAGTAGGTGATACCCTCTATTACCGATTGTACACCTATCTCTATTGGTTCCTCACGTGTCATACCGAGGGAAAAGCCTTCATGGAATGGACTTGATCCTCCATATCTTGCGTAAAAACGAATTGTATCGCCGGTTTCAACTTCCATCTCACGTTTAAACCATTGCAGCGCATTGTCTGTTAATGTGATATTCATGTTGTACCCCTTTCTTCGTTACAGCCATTTCACCTTTGGTTCAGTACCATTTTTAATACGAGAAATATTTGCACGGTGACGATAAACAATAAAGCTAAATAAAAACGCTACTAAAATACTTAACGCAACATCTCCCGTAACAAAATAATAGACGATTGCATAAATAAGTGCTACTAAAGCGGCAATCATTGAAGTTAAGCTCACAATCTTCGTTAACTTTAACGCTAAAAAGAACGTGATAAATAGTAAGATAAATAATGGCCAAGTATACCCAAGCAATACGCCTGCAGAGGTTGCAACCGCTTTTCCTCCACGGAAACTGGCAAAGACAGGGAACATATGCCCTAAAACTGCTACAATACCAAGAATCAATGAGTGAATTGATACTTCAGAAAACACAGGTAGTGTCACTAATAATACAGCTGCTGTTCCTTTTAAAACATCCATTATCGTTACGACTAAACCAGCTTTTTTTCCTAAAATGCGGAAGGTATTTGTAGCCCCTAAGTTACCGCTACCATGCTCGCGGATATCTGTTTTATAAAAAATTTTACCAATCCATAACCCCGAAGGTATAGAGCCGATTAGATAGGCACATAAAATAATAAGTCCATTTAGCATAGGTGGACTCCTTTCATCCTTAATACATCACTTGGTACTAATAGTATGTAATAAGTATTTTACACTTTTTCTCACTATTCTACAATGTCATGAAGGAGATTTCATCACGAGCCTTGAATTCAATAACAAAAGGAAAATATTTCTTGATAATCGTAAGTTGTATATCATCGGCTTGAGGTATAATAAGATAAGTTATTTTGTCACAATCTATATAAATTAACTTTTGTTCTTTTTAAAATATAGGTAAAATGGCAATTTTGTCAATCACACATTCCTTTGGTAGAATAGAAGTCTATCTTTAATTTCCAAGCGAGGCTTAAATATAAAAAATAAATTTATTTGTGCCTGTTACTAGCTATTGACAGGAAATGCTATTATTATTAGGAAGAGAACGTAATCAGAACATGCGTTTGTTTTTTGGAGGGGAATCTTTTGGCGAATAAACAGTCACCTAGCGTCTATAATGATGACGCCATTCAAGTATTAGAAGGATTAGAAGCGGTACGAAAACGACCCGGCATGTATATCGGTTCTACAGACGGCCGAGGACTTCATCACCTAGTTTATGAAATCGTGGATAATGCGGTGGATGAAGCACTCGCTGGCTTTGGTTCTCATATCATTGTCACAATTCACAAAGATCAAAGCTTAAGTGTTCGAGATTTTGGACGTGGAATGCCAACAGGTATGCATAAAATGGGAAAACCTACTCCAGAAATAATTTTTACCGTGCTTCATGCAGGTGGTAAATTTGGACAAGGCGGCTATAAAACGAGTGGTGGTTTACATGGTGTAGGTTCATCTGTTGTAAATGCCTTGTCAACTTTTTTAGAAGTAACGATTCATCGAGATGGCAAAAAATATCAACAACGTTTTGAAAACGGTGGCCATCCCGTGACAACGCTTGTAGAAATTGGTCAAACAAAACAAACAGGCACAAACGTACATTTCCTACCAGATGACACAATTTTCTCAGTCACAAAATTCAACTATGATACACTTGCAGAACGTTTACGTGAGTCTGCGTTTTTATTAAAAGGCTTAAAAATTGAATTAATCGATGAACGCGAGGAAGGTAAAAGTGATGTTTTCTACTATGAGAACGGCATTGAAGCTTTCGTTGCGTATTTGAATGAGGAAAAAGATGTACTCCATCCCGTGAAGTATGTAGAAGGTATCCAAGATGATATTGAAGTAGAGTTTGCCTTCCAATACAATGACGGCTATTCAGAAACGATCTTGTCGTTCGTGAACAACGTCCGTACACGTGATGGCGGAACACATGAAACCGGTGCTAAAGCTGCATTGACACGCGTTTTTAACGAATATGCACGAAAAATAGGCTTACTGAAAGATAAGGATAAAAACCTTGAAGGAACCGATATTCGTGAAGGATTAGCGGCGATTGTCTCCGTTCGTATTCCTGAACATTTACTGCAATTTGAAGGGCAAACAAAAGGCAAGCTTGGTACAAGTGAAGCTCGTTCAGCCGTTGATTCTGTAGTTTCTGAGCAGATTTTATATGTTCTTGAAGAAAATGCAGAGCTCTCTGCTTCTCTGGTCCGTAAAGCCATTCGTGCTCAGCAAGTGCGTGAAGCGGCGCGTAAAGCACGAGAAGATGCGCGTAACGGCAAGAAAAATAAAAAAGCTAGTACCATTCTGTCAGGTAAGCTAACGCCAGCTCAGTCTCGAAATGCTGCTAAAAACGAATTGTATCTAGTCGAAGGTGATTCTGCTGGCGGTTCGGCTAAACAAGGTCGAGATCGTACGTTCCAAGCGATTTTACCATTACGAGGTAAAGTCATTAACACGGAAAAGGCCAAGCTCCAAGACATTATGAAAAATGAAGAAATTTCAACAATCATTCATGCGATTGGCGCTGGTGTTGGCACAGATTTCTCCGTTGAGGATTCAGCCTACGATAAAGTGGTTATTATGACCGATGCCGATACAGATGGTGCGCATATACAAGTATTGCTATTAACGTTCTTCTATCGTTATATGCGACCACTAATCGAAGCAGGGAAAGTTTTCATCGCACTGCCACCTCTTTATAAAGTATCCAAGGGTACAGGTAAAAAAGAGGTGATTGCATATGCATGGACTGAAAATGACTTGCAAAATGCCATCAAAAAAGTAGGGAAAGGCTATATTCTTCAACGGTACAAAGGACTTGGAGAGATGAATGCCGACCAACTGTGGGATACAACAATGAACCCAGAAACACGTACATTAATTCGTGTGACGATCGAAGATGGAGCACGGGCTGAGCGACGTGTGACAACATTAATGGGCGACAAGGTAGAACCACGTCGTAAATGGATCGAAGCAAATGTAAACTTCGGTATGGAGGATGATTCGAATATATTAGACAATGAATTCATCCAACAAGAGGAGGACCAAGCATGAGTAGTACGGAAAAGTTTCAAGATTTACCATTAGAAGAAGTAATGGGTGACCGCTTTGGTCGCTATAGTAAATATATTATTCAAGACCGCGCGTTGCCTGATGCACGTGACGGTCTAAAACCTGTACAAAGACGTATTCTATTCGCTATGTATACAGAAGGGAATACACATGAGAAACCATTCCGTAAGTCGGCTAAAACAGTCGGTAACGTTATCGGTAACTACCACCCACATGGTGATAGCTCTGTCTATGAAGCAATGGTTCGAATGAGTCAGGATTGGAAAGCGCGTCATATGTTGATTGAAATGCACGGTAATAACGGTTCGGTTGATGGAGATCCACCTGCAGCGATGCGTTATACAGAAGCAAGACTTTCTGCCATTGCGGCCGAGATGCTACGGGATATTGGCAGAAAAACTGTAGAATTTGTGCCAAACTTTGATGACCAGGATATGGAGCCTACTGTGTTACCTGCACGCTTTCCAAATTTGCTTGTCAATGGCTCGACAGGGATTTCTGCTGGTTATGCTACTGATATTCCACCGCACGCGCTTAACGAGGTCTTAGATGGCGTTTTAATGCGTTTAGATAACCCGAAATCAACAGTCGATGAACTCATGACAGTCATCAAGGGGCCAGATTTCCCAACTGGGGGCATCATACAAGGTGTAGATGGTATTAAAAAAGCGTATGAAACCGGGCGTGGTAAAATTATCGTACGTGCTCAGGCTGTCATTGAACCACTAAAAGGGGGCAAGGAGCAAATCGTTATTACCGAATTGCCCTATGATGTCAATAAAGCGAATCTTGTGAAGAAAATTGATGAACAACGTGTCGATAAACGACTTGAAGGCATTGCAGAAATCCGTGACGAATCTGATCGTACAGGCTTACGCGTTGTCATCGAATTAAAAAAAGATATACCAGGACAAGGTATTTTACATTACTTATTTAAAACAACGGATTTGCAAGTAGCTTATAATTTTAATATGATTGCCATTCATAATCGACGTCCGACGATGATGACATTGCCCTTGCTGCTTGATGCATACATAGCGCATCAAAAAGAAGTTGTCACAAATCGCTCTATTTATGATTTACAAAAAGCGAAAGAGCGTTCTCACATTGTGGAAGGGCTTATTAAAGCGCTATCCATTTTAGATGAAGTGATAGCGACCATTCGCTCATCCAATGATAAGCGTGACGCTAAAACGAATTTACAAGTAAAGTTTGACTTTACAGAAGTGCAATCTGAGGCGATAGTAAGTTTACAATTATACCGTTTAACGAATACAGATATCACAGAACTTCGCCATGAACAAGATGAACTAAATGCACTAATTGCAAAGCTTGAAGGTATTCTTAATAGTGAAGCAAAACTAGTGCGTGTCATAAAACAAGAGTTACTCGATATTAAAAAGCGCTTTACTGAACCACGTCGTTCAAAAATCGAACGTGAAATTGAAGAAATTAAAATAACATTAGATGTACTTGTCCCAAGTGAAGAAGTAGTTGTAACAGTAACGAAGGATGGCTATATTAAGCGTACATCTACACGTTCTCATGCTGCCTCCAATGGTCAAGATTTCGCCATGAAGGATTCCGATTATTTATTGTATGAGGAAAATTTAAATACGCAGCACCATGTGTTACTTTTCACAAATCGAGGCAATTATATTTATCAACCCGTGCATGAATTACCGGATATTCGATGGAAGGACCTTGGCCAGCATATTTCAAGTATAGTGCCAACCAATGAGGATGAATCCATTATTGCGGTATATGGCTTCGAAACATTTGAACAGCCAAATACCTATATTTTAACGGCGACCAAAGATGGACAAATTAAGCGCTCACCGCTAAGTGATTATGCGGTAACTCGTTATTCTAAGCCTATTAAAACGATGAATGTCAAATCCGGCGATGAAATGATTTTTGCGGATCTTGTGACAGACGAGGCAGAATTATTATTAATCACAGATACGGCCTATGCGATTCGCTTCCCAATTGAAGAATTGCCTGTAACGGGGGTGAAAACAGGAGGGGTGAAAGGCATAACGCTGAAAGAGGGCGAAGCTTTAGTAGGTGTAACGATATTAAAGCCAAGTGACACGGAATATGTTGTGATTGTGACACAGCGTGGGGCAGTGAAGAAAATGAATGTCGCTGAGGTAGATATAGCCAGCCGTGCAAAACGAGGGCTAAAAGTATTAACCGAGTTAAAAGCAAATCCTCACCGTATCGTCTCTGTTACTCGAGCTACGGATGAAGAGCAAATTGTAGTGGAAACTGAAAAGGGTGTGCAAGAAGTGATTGATGTGAAAGGGCTAACACGCTCAGATCGTCATTCGAATGGCTCCTTTAAAGTTGATATAGCTACTGACGGTGCAATTGCCCATGTTTTAAAGGCAAAAAATGAAAAATAGCTAAACAATCAAGCCTATGTTCTTTTTCGAGAACTGGGCTTTTTTTGATTTATTAATTATCAATAAAATCTCTATGTAATTAGAGCCTTGTCATTTGCTTAGAGATATGGGTATAATAGTCCTCGAAAAGTTCATATGTTAAGAATGTAGGGGGGCTGGTAGTTGCCAGCTGAGATTGTGTCCGTTCAGACGCTGACCCTTTGAACCTGATTTGGCTCGTACCAGCGTAGGGAACATCTACTCAAAAATATAGTACTATTATTTTTTGATACCGATTTCAAACGTCTGGGATGACTCCTGGGCGTTTTTTTATGTCTTGGAGTTATCCTGCAACATGCTCGAGTCGCATTAACACGCTTGAAAATGCAGATACACATCTTACTTTCATTTCGAAATTGTCAGCGCCTTTTACATAAAAGGGACGAGTACGTTTTTCAAATGGTGATGACAGCATTCAAACATGAACACTTTCACACTACTTACTGGGAGGATTCAGCATGAAGAAATGGTTATTGATCCTTGTTGCAGCACTATTAACATTAGTCGGCTGTAACGCTCAAGAGGACAAACAAGAATCGAATTCATTAAAAAAAGTATCAGTCGTACTTGACTGGTCACCTAATACAAATCACACAGGACTTTATGTGGCTAAAAAGCTTGGTTACTTTGAAAAACAGGGCTTAGACGTAGATATTCTATTACCTGGCGATGCAGGAGCCGATCAGCTTGTTGCATCTGGCAAGGCTGAGTTTGGCGTAAGCTACCAAGAGTCGATTACACAAGCACGAGTGCAGGATGTACCATTAGTATCGATTGCAGCCGTTATTCAACATAATACGTCAGGTTTTGCGTCACTTGCTGCGAATGGTATTACATCACCAAAAGATTTTGAAGGAAAAACGTATGGCGGTTGGGGGGCTCCTCTTGAACAGGCAGTATTGCAATCATTAATGCAAACAGAGAATGCAGATGTCAATAAATTAGATATGGTCAATGCCGGTGATTTAGATTTCTTTACCATGATGCAGAAAGACATTGATGTTGCTTGGATATACTATGCTTGGACAGGGATAGAAGCGGAACTGCGTGGTGAAAAGCTCAACATGCTGTACTTAACAGACTATAGTGAACAGCTTGATTATTATACACCAGTACTTGCAACAAACGAAAAAATGATTGCGGAGAACCCGGATACGGTAAAGGCATTTGTTGCGGCCGCAGCAAAGGGCTATAAATATGCCATCAATCAACCGAAAGAAGCAGCTGATATTCTACTAGAAGCGGCACCAGATTTAGATAAAGAGCTTGTACGTAAAAGTCAGGAATGGCTAGCAGACAAGTATCAAGATGATGCCGCACAATGGGGTGAGCAAAAATTAGCCGTATGGAGAAACTATGCTGATTGGATGACAAGTAATAATGTTTTAGAAGGTGAATTCAACCCAGCAAAGGCATTTACAAACGATTTTTTACCAACTAAGGAGGCAAAGTAAATGGCAAATTCATTAATCAGTGTACAAATCATACCGAAAACTGAAAAATATGAGGACGTTATTCCTTTTGTTGACGCGGCGATCGCTGTTATCGATGCTTCAGGAGTAAAATATGAGGTACATCCATTGGAAACGACAATGGAAGGTGAACTCTCTACTTTGCTTCAAATCCTAGAAGAAATGAATAGCAAGATGATTGAGCTTGGGGCAATAAACGTTATTACACAGGTGAAAATTTTATATCAGCCAACAGGTATTACGATGGGGACGTTGACGGAGAAATATCGTCCATGATTCAGGCAATAAAAAAAGGGAGGACGATTATTTTTATCGTCTTCCTCTTATTCATATGGGAACTAATTGTTCAATTTGCACAAATTCCACAGTGGCTGTTACCTGCACCGAGCGCCATTATAATAGAAGCAGTTCAATCCTATAAAGCATTTTTACCACATGTCTTTGCTAGTGTACAGTTGGCACTTTTAGGTCTTGCCATTGGGATAATCTTTGGGTTAAGTGTTGCTGTATTGTTACATCGTTCGGCTATGATTCGGGAATTATTTTATCCCATTCTGATTGTGTCACAAAATGTACCAGTGCTTGTACTGGCGCCACTATTAATTATCTGGTTTGGCTTTGGTTTGTTGCCGAAACTCATTATTATTTGTCTGGTTTGCTTTTTCCCAATTGTTATTGCGGCTATGGACGGATTTCGCCAAACCTCACCTGAGCTAAAACATTATTTTGAGATGATTGGTGCAACCAAGGCACAAACATTTTGGAAACTTGAATGGCCCTATGCCTATCCAGCTATTTTCTCAGGCATAAAGATTGCGGCTACGTATAGTGTTATGGGCGCTGTTATTGCAGAGTGGCTTGGTGCTAAAAAGGGCATCGGTGTCTATATGACACTTGCACAATCTTCTTTTCGTACGGACCGTGTATTCATGGCCATTTTTGCCATCGTTTTATTAAGCTTATTGTTATTTAGTGGCATTCGTGTGCTCGAAAAGCTCGTTGTGAAAGGGAGGGGACTACATGCTGAACATTCAAGGCATTCATAAATCATTTGGCTCACTGCAAGTCATTAACAACTTATCCTTTGAAGTAAAGGAAGGTGAATTTGTTGCGATTATCGGCCCGTCTGGTAGTGGAAAAAGTACCCTCTTTCAATTAATTGGAGGTATTTCCACCTTAGATGGGGGGGCTATTTTGTTAGACGAAGAAGATATACAGCTAAAAAGAGGAACCATCGGCTATATGCCTCAGCAGCCCTGTTTACTCCCTTGGCGAACGATTTTAGAGAATGTCACGATTGTAGAGGAACTACAGCAGCAACCACATATCGAACAAGCACAGGCATGGCTAGAAAAGGTAGGACTCGCACAGTTTGAAAATGCTTATCCCAATGCACTATCTGGAGGCATGCAGCAGCGTGTATCATTTATTCGAGCAATCGTTAGTGATAAACCTATTTTATGCTTAGATGAACCGTTCTCAGCGCTTGATGAGTTTACAAGACTAGAAATGCAAGCATGGCTGTTATCTATTTGGGAACAACACCGAAAATCGATTTTGTTTGTCACACATAATATCGAAGAAGCTCTTTTTTTAGCAGATCGTATACTCGTGTTAACAAAGCGTCCTGCTACTATCAAGGAGGAAATGATCGTGCCGTTTGAGAGACCTCGTTCAGAGGGAATTCGACATAGTGCAAAATTTTATGCGTTAAAACAACAGTTATTTAACTATTTAAAAGAAGAAAAGGACGATGCTTATGTTGATTGATGCGCATATTCATTTAGATCAGTATGAGGAACATGAAATTGGGTTCTTACTGGCACAGGTTAAGCATGTAATGGCTGTTAGTACAGACTTAGCCTCTTGTCAAAAAACATTAAGCTTGTCGCGTGCCTATCCTAATGTTAAAGCTGCTTATGGCTTTCATCCAGAACAAGCTTTACTGAGTGCTGAAGAAGAAGAGGCGCTTTTCACTTGGATTCGTCTTCATGCAGAAGAGATGATAGCTGTCGGTGAAGTAGGACTTCCTTATTACTTAAAGCAAGAAAATGACGTCGATTATACACCTTATATTTCGTTATTAGAACGATTTATCGTACTAGCGAAAGAACTTAAAAAGCCAATTGTGTTACATGCCGTTTATGAAGATGCCTCAATTGCTTGTGATCTCCTTGAGAAGCATGGCGTAACCCATGCACACTTCCACTGGTTTAAAGGCAATGACGAGGTCATTCAACGTATGATACATAACGGTTATGTTATTTCCATTACACCAGATTGTACGTATGAAACGGAAATTCAACAATTGGTTAAAAAGTACCCACTTGAGCTCATAATGGTGGAAACAGATGGACCATGGCCATTCGAAGGTCCTTTTACAAATAAACGGACATCCCCGCAAATGATGCACAAATCGATAGAGGTCATTGCGACATTAAAGGGTTTATCCGTTCAAGAAGTGGCTTATAGGCTTACTCAAAATACGACAGCCTTTTATAATCTATAAAAAACACAAAAAAGCAACAGCGTATAGAGCGACTACTCGTCTACATGCTGTTGCTTTTTATACTTTGTAAAATTACGGTCGATGGATTCCCGTTTCGTTTTTGTTACACGTTCATGTGTACTGAACGTGGCAGACTGACGATTTTTCTCGACATCCTTACCTTTCGTACGTTTAATATGCATTCGTTTCTTTTTAGCGCCAGATTGTGTCATTAGTAACTACCTCCAACTGTCTTTACCATAATAGTACCCAATAGGGGAGAAAAAGTAAAACCTCGTAAGCTAAAAGCCTACGAGGTTATTGTCATACTATTAGTGTGATACGTCTTGTACAGAAATACCTGTATTCGCTTTCACATCAACTTCACGGTATTTCGCATCGTCAGATTCTTTAGAAAGTAATGTTCCAATTAATCCACCTAAGAACCCAAGAGGTACAGAGATTAATGCTGGATTTGTTAACATAATTAACGGTTCACCAACAAAAATCGCTTTACCTTCCACCGGATTCCATACGTTAGGAGATACTGCTACTAGGATTAAAGCTGAAATTAAACCTGTCAACATTGCCGTAACAGCACCAGCAGTGTTGAATTTCTTCCAGTAAATTGTGTAAATAATAACCGGTAAGTTTGCAGAACCCGCAATACAGAATGCTAGTGATACTAAGAATGCAACGTTTAATGTTTGTGCTCCAAGTGCAAGTAAGATAGAAATAACAGAGATAGTGATTGAACCAATACGAGCCGCAAGTACTTGCTCTTTCTCTGTAATTTTCCCTTTTTTAATAATTTGACCATAGATATCATGTGATAGGGCAGAGGCACCTGACAGTACCAGACCCGCTACTACCGCTAAAATTGTAGCAAATGCTACCGCACAAACGAATGAGAATAGGATGTCGCCACCAAGTGCTTCTGCAAGAAGTGGAGCAGCCATGTTACCTGCAGCGTTTGCTGCGATAATTTCTTCTTTACCTACGAATGCAGCTGCACCGAAGCCTAAGAAGATTGTTAAAACGTAGAACAGACCTACAATCCAAGTAGCCCAAATTACTGATGAACGAGCTGTTTTTGCATCTTTTACAGTGAAGAAACGCATTAAGATATGTGGAAGACCCGCAGTACCTAATACTAAGGCAATTAACATTGAGATTGTGTCAATTCCGTTTGTATATTTTAGACCCGGATTTAAGTATGCTGCACCACTTTCAGTTGCAGTTGTCATTTCAGTAAACATTGTCGAAATACTGAAACCAAACTCTTTTAATACTAAGAATGAAATAATAACTGTACCTAACATTAGAAGACACGCTTTAATAATTTGTACCCAAGAAGTGGCAGTCATACCGCCGAATAAAACGTAAGTAGTCATCATTATACCTACGATTAAAACGGCAATCCAATAGTCGATTCCTAGAAGTAATTGAATAAGTGCGCCTGCACCAACTAGCTGTGCAATCATGTAGAATAAAACAATTGTAATTGTACTTAATGCTGCTGTACCACGAACCTTTGCGTTGTCGAAACGTGCAGTGATCATGTCAGCTAAAGTAAATTTACCAAGGTTACGTAATGGCTCAGCGACAATATAAAGTACCACTAAGTAAGCTACTAAATAACCGATAGAGAAGAAGAATCCATCAAATCCAAATAATGCAACGGCACCAGCTATACCAAGGAATGAAGCTGCTGATAAGTAGTCACCAGCGATAGCTAGTCCATTTTGCCAGCCTGTTAAACCACCGCCTGCAGTGTAGAAATCACTTGCAGATGAAGTACGTTTAGATGCCCACCATGTAATTACTAATGTAAGACCAACAATTGCTACGAAGAAAAATATTGCTGTAAAGCTCATAGGCGGCCACCTCCGTTTTCATATTCAGCGATAATTGCTTTTGCTTCCCTGTCATAACTATTTGCTTTCGCAACATATAAGTGACATAAGCTCCAAGTCATAATGAATAATCCTGCTGCGTAAACCCACACCCAAGTAATTTCCCCAAATGCCTTCTGGTGTAAGATTGTTGTGTACGAAGTAAGAATTGGCAGCAACATGTAAGCCGCTAAGAAGAATACAGTCATTGACCAAAGAAATGCATTCTTTTTTCTTACAAGTGCTCTAAACGATTCTTGATTTGCAATCGCATCATAGTCGATAACGACGCTTTTGCTTGCTTGATTGTTCGCCATAAACATTCCCCATTTTGTGTTTATTTTTACTGCTTCAACGCTTGATTTTGCTACTTTAGTGAATTCACATCTTCATTTTATGAGACAGTTCACAAAATTGCAATACATTTCAGAAAAATTATGCAAAAAAAATTTTTGAAAAAATAGACTTTAAACAGAAAAAACCCGACAAAGCCTAGAAAATAAAGGGTTTTGGAATATTCAGATAAATAGACAAAACTTAGATATTACTAGCTTCTTGACAAAAATCAGCGCTTCAAAACCGAGAAAAAAACCGTTTTTTTTAGAGAAAATAAACACTATTCAACTAGTGAAAAATGGGTTTTTTCTGATATTTGGAAAAGAAATAGTATTGTTCGATAAGTAAAATACTTAATTTTTTATAATAATAAACAGAAAAAAACCCGACCGAAGTCGAGTTTTTTAGGTGAAAATCCCACTCAAAAATAGCTGATTGAAGGGCAACAAATTAATGAGAAATATCCGAAACTGAAACACCTGTATTTGCTTTTACGCGAATTTCTTTGTAGATACGTTCTGCTTCTTCTTGCGATACTTTATTAGTAGAAAGAACAGAGCCTAAATAACCTGCAATAAAGCCAAGAGGAATGGTAATAATGGCTGGAACCGCTAGTGGCACAAGTGGGTTACCAACAAATATTGCAGCGCCTTCTACAGGGCTCCATACGTTTGGACCCATTGCTCCTAATATTAAGCATGATACTAATCCCGTTACCATTGCCGTCACAGCGCCTGTAGAGTTGAATTTTTTCCAATAAATTGTGTACAAAATAACTGGAAGGTTGGCAGATGCACCAATACAGAATGCAAAAGATACTAAAAATGATACATTTAAGCTTTGTGCGAATAACGCAAGAATAATAGAAACAATGGCAATAGAAATAGAGCCAGTACGAGCTGCTAAAACTTGTTGTTTCTCTGTTAATTTACCGTCTTTCATGATTTCACCATAAATATCATGTGAAATAGCAGATGCACCTGTTAAAACTAAACCAGATACTACCGCTAAAATCGTTGCAAATGCTACCGCACAGATGAATGACATTAATACGTCACCACCAAGGAATTCAGCAAGAAGTGGTGCAGCTGTGTTACCAGCTTTACTTTCAGCAATAATATTATCAAGACCTACAAAATGCATTGCGCCGAAGCCTAGGAAAATAGTTAATGAGAAGAATATAGCTGTAATCCAAGTTGTCCAAGAAATAGACGCACGCGCTGTTTTTGCATCTTTTACAGTGAAGAAGCGCATTAAAATATGTGGCAAACCAGATGTACCTAATACAAGGGCCATCATCATAGAAACAGAGTCAATTGAACTTGTGTATTTTAAACCTGGCACAAGGAATTGATCACCGTGATCGGCAGAGATTGTATCGAACATCTTTACTAGAGAGAAATCAAATTTCATAAGTACAAGAGTAGCTAATAAGCCTGTACCAAATAATAGAAGTCCTGCTTTAATAATTTGTACCCAAGATGTAGCAGTCATACCACCAAATAATACATAGGTTGTCATCATGACACCCACAATTAACACCGCAACCCAGTACTCAATACCAAATAATAATTTGATTAAAGCACCCGCACCAACTAATTGTGCAATCATATAAAGAATAACGATAATAATCGTACCTGTCGCAGCAACACCACGCACTCGTTTTTCATTGAAACGAGCTGTTAACATATCCGCTAAAGTATAGCGACCTAAGTTACGCATAGGTTCAGCAATTACATATAGTAGAACTAAGTTTGCTACCACATAACCAACAGAGAAGAAGAAACCATCAAAACCCGTTAGCGCAATGGCACCAGAAACACCTAGAAAAGCAGCAGCAGATAAATAATCACCAGCAATGGCAAATCCATTTTGCCATCCCTTCAGACCCCCACCAGCTGTATAGAAGTCACTGGCAGAAGAGGTACGCTTCGCAGCGATATACGTAACTACTAATGTTAAGCCTACGATGCCTAAGAAGAAACCAACTGATACTAAATTCATTTATTTTCCACCTTTCGCGTGATATTCTGCTAAAACTGCTGCTGCAGCTTTATCGAATGAAGATGCTTTTTTTACATATACTGTACAAAGAACAATTGTCATGATGAATAATCCTGCTGAGTAAACCCAAACCCCCGTAATACTACCAACAACTCGTTGTTGTAGTACAGGTTGGAAAGCAAGGATTGGCAGTAAGATATAAAGAAATAAAAACCCTGCAGTGATAGAGAAAAGGAAGGTATTTTTCTTTTTTACGAATTTGTTGAACGATTCCATAGCTTCAATTGCATTATAGTCAACTGATTGTACGTTTTTGTTCTCAGTAATATTAGCCATTATTATTCCCCCTAAAGTTATATATTTCTGTTTTAAACGACATATTTCTTTTTGTTTCGTCGTTATATTCACTTATTTTATGAGGAAGATTCCTATAATGCAATACTAAATTTTAAGTTTTTCTAATTTTTAGTCAAATTAAAAAAGTGGAAATAACGTAGAAATAATAAGGATTTAATAGAAATAATCCGTACAAAAGAGAAAGGGATTAACTATTGAAATAGTATTCCAAAAATAGCTTAGTGATAATAATTTTGAATGTAGGAGAAAATTTGAACACGAAAGAGAATTTTAAGTATTTCGTTATTTCGCTATCAAATTATAGAAAGGGAAGATAAGAAAAGAATAACTTGTTATATAACAATTTTATGATGTTTGGGAAATAACCCTGTCTCTTATACACATCT
>NZ_PYWI01000048.1 GCF_003049575.1 Lysinibacillus parviboronicapiens
GTTCATTCACGTTGATGGCTTTGCTAATATCAATAGAGCCATCTGGTTTTTCAGAAGTGTAGTTAAGCTCACACAATGCTGCATGCCCTGTTCCCGCATTATTCCATTCGTTCGAGCTTTCTTCTCCGGCGTTTGCAAGTTTCTCAAACACAGTAATATTCCAATCTGGTGCTAATTCTTTGAGCATTGTTCCCAAAGTCGCACTCATGATTCCGGCACCAATTAAGATGACGTCTGATTTAATTTGTTTGCTACTCATTTTTATCTTCCTTATATATTAAGATTTGCAGAAAGGATGTAGACGCTCCTGTTTGGGTGTCACAATAAGACAAGATGCGACTTAGGAACACAACTTTTCTGTATCAATTATAACCTTATTGCAGTATATCACATTTAATTATAGATTAAAATATCTACTATCTATACGATAGTTATAAGCTATTCAGAACTAGGGGGAAAGCGAGCATTCCTTCTACAAGACCTAGCATATTCCTGTATTTCTCAACATTTCATAAGTTACCATCGAGCAAATTTTTGTCGTTTCTTGTAATATGGTGCAGCGCATAAAAAATTATGTATAAAAGACAAACACATTCATCTTTTTCTTCCATTAAAATACAAGCATTTAAGCCATGTTTTTAATATACACCACCCTTCACTATTTAACCTTTTACTTCACTTTTTTCGGCAAGCTTTCAGAGGAGTCCATTGCAGTATTCATAAAATTCTCTGTCCATATTTCAGTTAATTTTTCATTTCTGTTACAAGACGAATCATTTTACTGAATCTCTTTCACCTCCAATTTTCGCTCAACGTAAATTTTACCATATAATCACAAACTTTTATTAGAATATTTTGTATTGTCAAAAAATTTAAAAAGAGGTGAAATTCACCTCTTCCCATTAATCGCTATTGCTTAGTCATGCTCGGCTCGTATTTCTTCCAATCTTCACTTCCAAGTAATGATAGCTGTATGTCCCTCTCACTCAAGCCTTTTAACAGGTTCGCTTTGGTCCTAATAGCTAGAAACTGAAACACTGGTTATTCGTTCATGATCTTCTTCATTTGCACTTGTTCTGTTGTCACTTCCAGCCCGTTTTCTAACAAATAATTTGTTACTGGATTACTAGCTAGAAAATTTACAGTCGCTATTTTTACGGGCTGATTAGTAATGCTATCTAGGAAGTACGGAATATAGTCTACACTACCTTGCCCAAGCACTTCGAGCTGATACAATACTAAACGCTCTAATTGACCGTCTTTAGCCCATTGTGATCGATACAGCATGTAACCCACCGCTTCATTTTCTAGGTTATAAAATACTTTAGCCTGTCCTTGCTTGTTACTGTGCCAACTACATTGCCATGGTACTTCTTGTTGATAAAAAGAAAGGTTTGAAAGCTGCTCTGGGTGCAATGTTTCTATCTGCATCTGTATGGGTTCCGTTACTTTGGTTTTAAACTCGCCACTTAGAAACAGCAAGCGATTCGCTATACGATAGCCATATTTTTCGTAGAGGGCAATTGCCTTACTATTACCAGTTATCGCTTCAAGTGTTGCTATTTCAACGCTTTCTCTTGCATAAACGGCCAATGTTTCTTCCATTAAAGCACGTGAAATGCCTGTTCCTCGATAGTCTGATGAGATACCTGTTCCACCATTCCATGATGTTTTTCTTCCATTTAAATGTCTAACACCATTCAAGACAATGCCAACAGGCTCATTACCATCAAACGCAACAAGGGAAAGCTTCGGAGACAGGCCTTCTCCTACGAGTCGGTTTAAAAACATCTCTTCGTCCATGGTAATCTGCACAAAATAACCTTCAAACCCTTTATTCCAAGCTTTTAAAACGTCCTCCAATGTACATTGTGATACGGTTTTTATTTCCATGTTGTCCCTCGATTCTCCTAAAGTTTCTGTTACTCACTGCTCGCTAGCTGTGCTAAATCTGCTAATGCCAACTGTTGCACGATTTCATAGCCATGTCCTTGCCCTTGAGGCTTGACAATCACGGTTCCTAAGTTTGAAATTTTGCCAAGCCCTATACCCGCGGGAAAGCTATGCGCAATAATTACTTTGTTCGTCCCCTGAGGTGGTTTTAATGCCAACACTGCCCGCAAACCCGTTAAGATTTTATGTTGTTCAGCGTTGGAAATATTTCCACCTAATTTAAAAATGTTATACCAAAAAGCATCAATTTGAACATTGATGTTGGGAAATGCTAACTGTGCCGTTTCGATTGTTCTACAAAAAGGGCTTGCAACAATTGGTGAGCTGATTGGTATTTGCAAATAGCGCAACATTTGTCCGTAATAGATTGCTTCACTTCGACCAAGCTCCGACAAATTTCTTTGCGTATTACAATTTTGAAAATTAAAATATGGCTGATCAGTCCCAACCTTTGCTTCTCCATGCCTTGCATATAAAATGAATCCGCCCTCTTTCAGTAAAGCCAGTAACGACTTTTCCAAATCCAACTCCCCCCCCCAATATTACCATTTAGACTACTACTAATGTATGAACCTTATTGTCTATAATGAATTTTTCTAAAGAAAAATTTATTGAAAAAAGCTTCCTAAACTTGTCTAGGAAGCTTATGTTCGCTATTTACTTTAAAGGGATTTTCACAATGGCTGTCGTCTCTAATTCTTTTGTCGATTCAATTGAAATTTCCCCATGATATTTATTGACAATCTCTTTCACAATAAATAAACCTTGCCCTCTTATTTTTCCTTGCTGCGCTTTTTTAGTTGAATACCCTTGTCTAAATATATGGTCACACTCTATGATAGTCGGTCCTGTATTCTTAACCTTAAAGGCATACTGTGCTTCATCGGCCATACAACAAATTGTTATTTTACGTTGACCTTCCGGTAATTCTAATGTTGCATCAATCGCATTATCAATTAAGTTCGATAGTATTTTGATTAAATCTGTCGTCTTAATTTTAGTAAACGCATCCTGAGAAACCGTAAAATCCATATAAATATTATGATTTTGTGCAGCTAGCTTTTTTGTCTGTAATAAGATAGACAGACCTGGATTATCTATATTTAACTTGAGAGTCTTTATGGCTTGAACTTCTTTTGAAAGAGAAGCTAGATATTGTTGTGCCTGATCGGGTTTCCCTAATTGAAGAAAACCATGTAAAACTTGAATATGATTGGTGAAATCATGTCTCAAAGACGACACCGAAGTGATTAATGTCTTAATTTCTGTTTGGTATGTATCCTCCGTTACCTCTACTTCCTTTGCCACTTCTTTCTGATACCATCTCTGTAAAAAATAGAAGGAAGCGATTACGACTAATATAATGACACCATTAAAGATAAAGTTAAAAATATTATCTTTCAGAATTTTACCTTTGATACCATTCAGTGTATCCGCACTAATATCGATACCAAGGTAGGCAATAATCTTTCCATACTCATCTATTATTGGTGCGCCAACAGAAAGATAAGAACCATAAACCGAATCCTCAATGACACCTGTTACATATGTATGCCCCTCATAAGCTTGTCTGACTTGTTTTTCGGGTACAGTGCAAAGCTCACCTATGTCAAAACCATATGTTTGCTCCGGTGGTAGCCCAACTACCATTGCTGTTGACACTGTTGGGTTATCTATTTCCAAAGTATAAACAAATAAAGCGCCTAGCTTTTCTCTTGCATCATTTAAACTGTTTCTTAATTTCCAATAATGTTTGTTCTTCACAGGGTCTTCTAGAAATTGCTTATATTCTTCTATATCAATCGACGAAGCAATGGAGATTGCCGCTTCAAGACTTTGGTTTGCGATAGACTCTTCCACCGTCTTTTTCAATTTTAAATAAGAAGTAAAGACATTTAAGCTTGTAAATAATAATAATAAGACTAATGATAATACTATAATTAATTTAATTTTACGTTTTTTCATGCAAACTGGTACTTCCTCATCTATTGATTTACCTAACTATTTCTGAATATACATGCCAGAAATATCTTCTCAACAATAATATTATACTATAATAAATTCCAAATTAACTTGCTGTTTTCTAAAGACATACCTTTATATCCTACTTTAAACTAGTGACAAAATCAATTTGTTATCAAATAGACAATAATTCATGCTCAAGACACAGAAATCCATACCAAAAAGAGAATAGTATCAAAACTATCATACCATTCTCTCATACATAAAGTGTAATTATTCTCAATAAATATCAAATATTAACTTTCTTTATAAATAATACCACTATCTTTTCAGGAAAGATCCCTTTACTTTCTATATATTTTTTTCGTGACAATCACTATTCCCACGTTTACTTCTAATTTATGAGGGGAATAAACGACTGTTTTATAATTTTTGA
The DNA here is from genome assembly GCF_003049575.1 of Lysinibacillus parviboronicapiens. Classification (GTDB taxonomy): domain Bacteria; phylum Bacillota; class Bacilli; order Bacillales_A; family Planococcaceae; genus Lysinibacillus; species Lysinibacillus parviboronicapiens. Next base: position 4,352 of record NZ_PYWI01000048.1, read on the forward strand.
AAAATATCGAAGACTGTCCATGCGTAACCCATCACGTAGCTAGAAGGTCAATAGAGACGCATGAACGTGAACGAGCACGACAAAAATATAAAGGTAGCATATATGGCAATCAAACCATTGTAAAAACGTATGTTTGTATGTAATGTAAAAGCAGGATTTCCCTATAAGAAAAGGAAAAGCACGAGACCTAGCAGGAAGCGTTAGCGACCATTTGGCTCGTGCCTTGCCCACGGAGAAAGCAGCGGATTTTTACAAAAAATGTTGAAAGGAGCTGTTTTGAGCCCCTTTCCACCTGACCAAATCATTGAATTTAAGGTAAATCACAAACCGTGGTAATCATCATCATTGTTGTACAGAGCAAATTCACTATTCTTTTGTTCGGAATGTTTTACAGCACGTGTCAGACGATTGGTTTGCTTCTTCAGATTTGAACTGTAAATCAAAATCCGAAGCAAACTCTGTGTTATGTTTACTGTCTAACTTGTAATCCATATCAATTTCAATTGCTTCCGCTCCGCAAATGTTTCCCTTGGCATGGAAAACACAATTTGAAACAGTACAGTTCACTTCTACATTTGGCATAGCTCTCCACCTCTTTCATGAAATAGGTCATGAAAAGTACAGAAAAGGCCTTTCCTTGCCTCATCCATACTCCTCAATACGTAGGTTGTCCATTTCATTTTTTTTTACAAGTGTAGCAGTAAATTAAAATTGAACAACCTGCACATCACTGAAATTGATAGGCATTTGCACCAATCATATTGAAGTGAAGCACTTGTTCAATGGTTGAAAAAGTAAAAGACCAGGCACTCGAATCCTGGTCTTAAAACGAAACAATGTATTAGTTCTTACTTGGTGCCCGTGTCTTATCTTGTGGATTTAAAAATTCAGGCCGTTTACTATATCCTTTTGGTGTTGCACGTACTAGAGATTTTTTAATATCTTGCCAATTAAACTCTGCTGCAATATTTAAGTATGGTACACCCAATACTCGAATATTTGCCGCATAAAGAATAATGAAGAACAGTGACATAAAGAAACCAAATAAACCCAAAAAGGCAGAGGCTATCACAATAATTAATCGGAAAATACTCATTGCCGTTACAAAGGATTGATTGACAAGTGTAAATGCTGCAATACTTGAAATCGCAATTACTACAACCATGGAAGGGCTAGTGACCCCTGCTTTAATAGCAGCATCGCCAATTATTAATCCCCCCACAACACTCATTGTTCCACTGATGACAGATGGAAGACGTAAGTTAGCTTCACGGAATAATTCAAACATAAATAACATAAGCAGTATCTCTATAACGGTTGGAAATGGCAGTCCTGTTCTCGATTGAACAATAGTAGCTAACAGTAGCACCGGTAATTGCTCTTGATGAAATGTTGACAGGGCAAGCCAAAAACCTGGCATCAGTATACTGATTAAAATCGCTACTATGCGTAGCAATCTTTCCAAAGAGCTCACTACGATTGGATAATCATTATCTTCACCTATTTTAAATAGTAATAACATATTGGCAGGCGTAATGATGGCATATGACACGCCATCAATCAGAATGACAATCCGCCCTCGCGATAAAGCTTGCAATGCGAAGTCAGGGCGACCCGTATAGTCATGTCTCGGAAAAACTTTATCGTTTTTTTCAAGCCTCTCCATCAACAAATCTCCACTAAACACAACATCTATATCCACTTGGTTTAATTGATTTTTTATTATGCCCAGCATATTTTTATTTGCTATATCCTCAAAATATAAAACAGCAACTGTTGTTTTGGAACGCTTGCCAATTTCCATCGTCTCCACGCTCAATGAATTTGTAGGTATTCGTTTCCGTATTAAGGCAATATTAATAAAAACATCTTCAATGAAATCATCTCTCGGCCCTTTAACAATTAATTCAAGTCTTGTTTCTTCAGGTTTTCGATTTGGTTTATCGGCAATATTACTTGAAAACAGAAAGTTTTCTTTTTCAAAGTAAAGTAAAACATGGCCCGTATACACAAGTGTAATGGCATCCTCTTTGGTCTTTACTTTTTGAAGATTAGGAATGTGTAAATCCTTTAGAATGTTGTCTTCTTGCAATTCCGCTGATATATCTTCAAACAGAGATTGGAGTCTTTGAACTATGACGCTATTCAGTAGCTGCTGATCGATCATCGAATCACATGTAATAAAATGTACTTTGTGTTGATTGAAGTTATATTGTTCAAAAAGTACATCCGCAGAACGTTGAAACAGTTCTTTCAATGTTTTTATAGTGATTACCTGTTCCATTGATGTTCGTCATCTCCTACTTAGCCAGAAGTTAGTGCATAAATGAAAAGAGTATACATTTATACACTTACAAATATTTTTCCCATGAAATTTAATACTATGCAATAAAACGAAACATTCATCCATGGGATTTCCGGCGTTTAGGACATATTTGTAATACTATTTACGATTGGGTTCCCCCGATCATTTTTTTCAAATTCGCCATTTCAATAGCGGACATTGCTGCATCATAACCTTTATTACCCGATTTAGTACCAGCACGTTCGATTGCTTGCTCGATATTTTCAGTTGTCACAATTCCAAAAATAACTGGAACATTTGTGGAAAGCGATACGCTCGCAATACCTTTGGCAGATTCGTTACATACATAGTCATAATGTGTTGTAGAGCCACGAATGACTGTTCCTAACCCGATGATGGCATCATATTTCTTAGTGTCTGCTAGTTGTTTAGCAATAAATGGCACTTCAAATGCACCTGGCACCCATGCAACATCTATCAAATCTTCAGGTACGCCATGACGTTTTAGCCCATCCATTGCGCCATCTAATAATTTACTTGTAATAAATTCATTGAATCGCCCTACTACTACTGCGATTTTTAAGTCTGTGCCGATTAATTGTGCTTCAAAAGTTTTTCCCATCATTGTTGCCCCTCTTCTAAACTGTTATTGTATTTACTACACTTATTTGTTTGCGTCGATATGTCGCTAAAGCCTCAATCGAAATCATTTTCAAATGATGTTTTTTTGCATAGTGAACGAGGTCGTTAAAACGCAGCATTTCGCCATTATCCCCCATGATTTCACAGATAATGCCTACTTGAATACTGTTGCACAATCTCGCTAAATCGATAGTAGCCTCGGTATGTCCTCTGCGTTCTAAGACACCATTGTCTTTCGCAATTAGCGGGAAAACATGCCCCGGTCTACGAAAATCAGCGGCTTGCGTTTGAGGTTCAAGCATTTTTTGAATGGTCATTGCCCGTTCATAGGCACTAATGCCGGTTGTTGTATTCTTGTAATCAATGCTAACGGTGAATGCTGTTTGATGATTATCAGTATTGTTGACCACCATTGGTTGCAACGCTAATTTTTGAGCGACTTGCTGTGAAACTGGCGTACAAATGAGCCCTCTACCATATGTCGCCATAAAGTTTATGGTTTCAGGCGTCATAAACTCCGCAAGTGCCAGTAGGTCCCCTTCATTTTCACGATCTTCATCATCCACCACGACAATCATTTTGCCTTGTTTTAAATCCTCTAATGCTTCTTCAATTGAATGTAACAATTGATCGCCTCCTAAAATCCATGTTTCGCTAAATACTCGCGCGTTATTGCGGATGTTGCCTGACCACGCTGTAGCTGATGAATAATGTATTTACCAACCAAATCGGTCTCTATATTGACGGATGCACCAACATTTTTCATACCTAAAATCGTTTCCTTGTACGTATGAGGAATTAGTGAAACGGTGACACTGTTCTGTTCAACATGAAAGAGCGTCAAACTCGTACCGTCGATTGTAATAGAGCCCTTTGGTATACAATAGCTCGACAATTCCTGCGAGAGTGCAATACCAATGTAAACGGCATTTGCCATCGGTCGCTTGCATAAAATTTTTCCCACACCATCAACATGCCCAGACACAAAATGACCACCAAAACGCCCATCTGTCGGCATGGCCCGCTCTAAATTCACCGCATCGCCAACTGTGAGCTGTACTAAGTTTGTAGCTTTCACCGTTTCAGGCATCACGTCCATCGTCAGCTCTTGCTCATTAAATTGCGTCACCGTTAAACAGACACCATTGACCGCAATACTATCACCAAGCCTCACATCTTCTACTATCTTTGGAGAAATAACTGTTATTTTCATACTTTGCTTATTGTTTTGCAAGGTTTTAACGACGCCAACATCCTCTATAATCCCTGTAAACATTTTGTCACCCACCTTCTCTTCTATAATTCGATGATTCGATTGCTATCCGTCACTTCAATAGTTCTATCAGCCAATCCTTCTAAAAAACAAAAAACCCCTTTCAAGTAAGGGGTTTGGGAGATTTAATACGATAAGACGTCAACAAATAAACCTAAGAAATATCACAATTTTCAATAGGTTGCCATCTCATTGTTCTTCTCCCATCCAGACTATAACTGTCGGTTTTGGATTTGCACCAAATCAGCTTGCGCTCACGGACTTTGAATTGCTTCATCACCGCCGATTGGGAATTTCACCCGACCCCGAAGAACATTTCACGCTATTTAATTTTAGCTAACTACTATCGTTCCTGTTAGAAGAAACAAAAAAACTCCCCAACGAAGACGATGGGAAGTGGATTTATAAAAGCGTACGCAAATAGACCTTATAAACTCATACGAATTTAAAAAGCTTACACTTTTACCCTTCTCCCATCCAGACTATAACTGTCGGTTTTGGATTTGCACCAAATCAGCTTACGCTCACGGACTTTGAATTGCTTCATCACCGCCGATTGGGAATTTCACCCTACCCCGAAGAATATTTTTATTTAGCTAGTTCTTACGATAACACTATTTTATTTTAATATCTACAATTCACCAAAAATTTTTTAGCTAACAGTGCTATTACAGGTAAAACGGCTTGGTCATAAGTGAAGACAAAAACAGCCACATCCCTGGTCAAAAGAAAGCGCAAAGCGATCCTTCCCCAAAGACGTGACTGACTAACAATTAGCTAACCGAGGAGTAGCTCAGTTACTTGATTATAAAGTAAAACAGGATTTTACACCGTTAAACTGCCATCTACTGTGACCACGGCCCCAGCCATGAAGCTTGATTTATCAGAAGCTAGGAATAATACAGCTTCTGCCACTTCTTCTGGCTCACCATGACGCCCCATGCGTACACGCGACATTTCTTCTGGCACATACCCTGATTTTTCAAGTGTTTCACCAACGCTTTTGAACAGTGGTGTAACGATTCCTCCAGGACATACGGCATTAATACGAATACCCTTATTGGCGAATTCTATCGCTGCCCCCTTCGTTAAGCCGATGACAGCATGTTTACTAGCAGAATAAACAGCGATACTGTGCTCTGGACGAATTCCAGCAGAAGAAGCCGTATTTATAATTGCTCCTTTTCCTTGCTTTTCCATTACAGGAATGACATATTTCATGCCAAGGAAAATTCCTTTCACATTAATATCCATAATCCGATCATACTCTTCCATTTCAACAGTGGTGAAGGGTGCAAACTTTTGGATAATGCCTGCGTTATTGAAAAATACATCAATACGACCATAAGTATCCACAGTTTGATTTACATAATTTTCAACATCTTCTACCTTTGAAACATCCGCTTTGATAAACAGACCTTCTCCACCATGATTACGAATCAGCGCAAGCGTTTCTTCCCCTGTCACTTCGTTAAAATCAACTACTACGACTTTGTAGCCATGTTCGGCAAATTTAATACTAGTAGCTCTTCCAATTCCACTACCTGCTCCAGTAATTACAACAATTCGATTTTCATTAGACATATCTATATTCCTCTTTTCATATGGTTTTTGTTTTTAAATCTATATTACTATGGCCACTATTTTGAATTTGGAGGCCCTCTCGGCATATTCAGCATATTGTTAATTGTTCAGCAATAGCGACTGTTTGTCATTTTGTGATTTAGCACTCACATAGTCATCATAATTACCATTAAATAAAATGACTCCAGTTGCCTGTAATTCCAACATTTTATTGGCCAATTTATTAAGAAAATAACGATCATGTGATATAAAAAATAGTGTGCCCTCATAATTTAATAGTGCTTGTTCTAATACCTCTTTACTATACAAATCTAAATGATTTGTTGGCTCGTCCATCATGAGCACATTCGCTTTTTGCAACATCAACTTAGCTAACGCCACACGTGCTTTTTCACCACCGCTCAGCGATGCTATTTTTTTAAAGACATCCTCACTAGTAAACAAGAAATTCCCAAGTACCGAACGAATACTGGCTTCTTCGATATGGGGAAACCTACTCCAAACCTCATTTAAGACCGTATTATCTGGATGTAACGTGGCTTGTTCCTGATCATAATAGCCAATCGATACACCATGCCCCCACTCAATAACACCACTGTCTGGTTGATAGTCCTTTAGTAAAGTCTTCAACAGTGTTGACTTTCCAATTCCATTTGGACCTATTAATGCTACCTTGTCACCCCGCTGTAGCTGGAAATTTATATGTTGCATGAGCGACTTTTGCTCATAATTTTCTCTAAAGGAGATGCTGATATCGCGAACCTGTAACACATCTTTATGGGATGTTTTCTCCAACGGGAAGGACAACTGTAGCAGTTTTAGGTTTTTGAGTGGTTGCTCTAATCGCTTCACTCTCTCAAGCTGCTTACGCTTATTTTTTGCACTTTTAGAAGACGTTGCCATTGTAATATTACGTCGGATGTAATCTTCCATTTTTCCAATTTGTTGCTGCTGTAAGTCATATTTTTTTGCGTGAATCGCACGATTTTTCACTTTACTCTCCACATATTTCGAGTAATTACCTGTATATCGCCTCGCTTCTGTTCGCTCAATTTCATAAATCACGTTAACAAGGGTATCTAAAAAGTAGCGATCATGCGAAACGACTAGAATAGCGCCTGGATATGAACGTAAATATCCTTCTAACCAAGTTAAAGTAGTAAAATCCAAATGGTTAGTCGGCTCATCCAGCATCAGTAAATCTGGTTGCTGCAGCAAAATTTTAGCGAGTGCAAGTCTCGTTTTCTGGCCGCCACTTAACTTATGAACCGGGGTATTCATGGATCTATTTTGAAAGCCCATGCCATTTAACATACGCCTGATTTTCCCTTCTATTTCATATCCACCTTGTTCCATGAACCATTGTGATTTTGTTGCATAGCGATTCATTATGTCGTCAAACTTTACGGTGTTACCCTCCAAAGAAGGATCGCTCATAGTCTTTTCCAACTGTCGCAGCTGTTTCTCAACTTCGAGCAACTCAGCAAAGACATTTAACATTTCACACCAAATAGTATTGTCCATTTGTAGTCCACTATGTTGATGCAAATAGCCAATTTTCATTGCTTTCCCAATACTGATTTCCCCTTGATCAGAGGGTGTATCGCCAGCAATAATTTTTAGTAAGGTTGATTTACCCGCTCCATTGACACCAACAAGACCAATTTTTTCCCCTCGTTCTATTTTCATTGAAATATTGGACAAAATCGTTTCGCCCAAGTAACTTTTACAAATTCCTTTTAAGTGCAGTAACATCTTTATCACTCTTTCCTTATAAAAATTCATCCGTTCTTTCTCCAAGCTCTCAAGCTCAAAAAATAAAAGGACATATAAGGTTACACATCTCTTTTTCACTCCTTTAAAACACAAAAAGACGCCGAATATCGGCGCCTTCAAATTGCTTAAACTATATAAAGTATGGGCAGTAAACTTACAATAGCACGCAACAAGGCGCCGTACAGAACCGGCGCCTCATTGTGTAAATATTGATCCACATATGTCTATGCTACAAATGCTAAATCATGAAGGCAAAGTGCTTCGGTAACTGTTTTCGATATGAAATTTGCTTAAAAAAGGGCAGACTTCTCCCTTAGCAAGCAAATTCACTGAATACAGGCATAATTTTACTTCTTTTTCCATCAGACCATTTCTGAATACAGTTTCCATCGCTTTTGCCTCCTTTCGAACGTTAATAGTATTTACTAATCTAACATATGTCTATAAAAAAAACAATCTACCAACTATCGTTTGTCGGTATGGTACTATCGGGCACTAGCGAATATACTACAAAATTGTTCGTTTCCGTAAGTTACTCAAATGGCATCGCACTACTGCCTTGTCCGTATCATACGCAATGTGACTCCATCGGAAATCCCGCTAACTAGATACTAGAAACCGAAGGGGCTAGTTGATACGACCGCATTTTCAGTGCCTGCTTATAATGCTTTTTCCCTCCTCAACATCATCCCATTATTCGACCGTTTAGCTATTGGTCTGTAAAGATGTAAAAATGCGATAGGGATACACCTTTACCGAATTAATCTTTAAGCATATAAATAAGAAAGCTTGCATCATACTAGTAAGCATGTAATTCTAGACGAGAGGATAACCATTTATTTCACGGAATACGTAACATATTTAGCTAAAAAACGTCTCTACAACTAAATCACAAAGGAGAAAATTTAAAAAAATGAAACATATAATATTTGATTTCGATGGCACGCTAGCAGACTCTACTGCTGTGTTCGCTTCTGCATGGAATATCATCGCAAAAAAATATCAATACCGAGAAATTCAATTGGAAGAAATAGAATCATTGAAAAAATTGTCCATCGCGGAGCGCAGCAAGTTATTTAACTTTCCAATGTATAAGCTACCAACGATACTCCCCCAATTTTACCGTTACTATCGGCAGTCACTAAAGGATGTCATACTTATTGATGGTATGAAAAATGTGCTAAAGGAAATTGTCAACAAGGGCTATACAATCGCCATTATCTCCTCTAATTCTAAAGATAATATTTTAGAGTTTTTAAAGATGAACGGTATCGATAATATCTCAAATGTATTGTGTTCGAGTCGCATCTTTGGCAAAGATAAAATTATAAAAAAATACATCAAAGAGGCAAATTTAAAAACATCAGATGTTTTATATATTGGGGATGAGCATCGTGATATAGTCGCTTGTAAAAAAGTTGGCATTCCAATTATTTGGGTTAGTTGGGGATATGATTCCATTGAAGTAGTGCAATCAGAGAAACCTGATTACCAAGTATTTTCTCCAGTTGAAATATTAGATATCGTCTAAAGTTAGTTACTATTTTATTTCACCTAAAACTATCAAAAGGATAATAGTGAATAGTATTCATTCTCTATTATCCTTGTATAAACAATATTATTATTTAACTTCACTAATATGCATGAGCTTTTCAGCAGCTGTATTGATGCCTGTATAGGCGGCATTTAATTCGTGCATGCTTGCAGAAAATTGCTGTGTAAAAACAGTAATCTGATTCGCCGATTCATTGACCTTATCAATAGATTGTTTTATGCTTCCTAGCTGATTTGTAATACTATCGGCACTTTCCGTGCTGCTTTGTGACATTTTTTGAATTTCTGAGGCTACTACTGCAAAGCCCCTTCCGTGCTCACCCGAACGAGCAGCTTCGATCGATGCGTTTAATCCGAGAATTTTTGATTTCATCGCCAAACCTTTTACTAAATCGACGATGGAATTTATTTGTTGGATATCACCAGTCATAGACTCCGAGAACTTAGACAGCTCCGCCAAACGATTGGACACGTCTACACTTGCAGCTGTTAACTCTTCATTTGTTGCAGTCATCTCTTCCACAGAACTTGATAACTCGCTTGCTAATAAACGCATATTATCCATTTTTTCATTCGACATTACTGCACTGACAACACCAATTACTTTTCCGTCATCAAAAATGGGTTGTGCAATAGAAATATATGCTACACCAAATCCTTCTGGTCCTCGCTCTTCTCTTATATATTTCCCCGTAGAAAGTGCCTTTTCTGTCGTCGTTCCACGATACTTCTCTATGCGTTCACCAACAGTAATCTTCAAATCCACTTGTTTCCCTGGTTTGTATGCTAGGATTTTCTCTTTATCTGCCACAATAACACAAGTATCTTCTGGATATGTCGCTTGGTAAAGATCAATAACATCGATTGCTGCCTGTAATTTCGAATGCATGCGTTATCCCTCTTTATCTGATATTTTTATTTAAAGCATTCCAGTTTGCATAGGAGGGTTCATCCCTTTATCGCTAACTGTGCGGTACGCATCAATTATCCGTGAAAGTGGTTGTAAAACGCCGCATTCAATCAAATAATCGTTAAGTTTCACAGCTGTAAAATCGACCTATATTATACTAAAATACCTCAATTTAACTATATCATGGTCAAACAAAAAAGACATCTTCGACAGTTTTATTAAAAGTCAAGAAAATAACTAAGAAACCCGATAATAAATTGTTTTATTATAATGTCAAACATTATATAGGGTAAAAAAGAAAGGATAGATGAACAGGAGATATACCTGCTTACATCTATCCTTTTTGTACAACATATGACCTCATTTACAACAACAACATCAAATTTCCCACTATAATACCACAACAAGTAATCATTTGTTTCTTTCACAATCGCGCCCGATTGTAGAATAAAGAAATACTCAAAATAGGTTTTTTATCTTCAATGCTCTATTTTAAGACTGGCTCGGCTGGGGTAAATGCTTCCCATTGATTATATTTCGTTGTTATTGATGAAATAAACCAATACTCTTTAAATGGTTCTCCACGATTATAATCTTCTCCCCCCCACCAAAGTCTCCATATGATGCCCATAAATCGTAATTAACGGTATACCGCATTTTGGATTCGCTGAGCTTTTCTACTTTAAGATCAACTTGATTCACTGTTAAAATGGGTGCGAGTGTCCTTAATTCTTCAAGGGGAATATAAGCTGGCTCTCCCCTTATTTATTATGCTAAAGCACCTTTAGCATCAGAGTTTAGATAATACTCTATTGAGGTTACTCCATTCGTACGTGAGAAGATTCAATTCCTTACCTGCAATTGTTATCTGTTCAGATTGAAGTAAATTGGCACCATAATACTCATAAAAATAACGGGTTCTATTGTCTTCTAATACCTCCACAAAAACTTTATTGAAGCCAAGTTCTTTAAATTGAAGGAAAATTTGTTTCAATAGTTGTTTTCCAACTCCCTTTCCATGATATTCTTCAAGTAGATAAATAGATGTTAAGTCCCCAGAATTAGGGACATTATTACTTTCTCTTTTTCCGCAATCAGCAAATCCTACAATTTTTCCCTCATTATTTTCTACTACAAAGACATAATTTCCCTCTTTTGTAATATTGCGATTCCATAAATCAGTTCGTTGTTCATATGATAATTTCTTTAAAAATTCTTCTGGTATGATGTTTTTATAAGTAGATCTCCAACTATCAACGTGTACTTTTGCAATACCCTTTGCATCAGTCAACATAGCTTTTCTTGTGTTCATTAAATCCACCTCTTATAAAAGTACTTAAAATACATATTCCATTTAAATACAAATAACCCTTTTTCTTATCAAGCTAAATGACCCTATAGCTTTAGAACATTTCTTTACAATCTCTTCATTTAAGTTACTAAACAATCTGGCCCTATTACTGAAAAAGGCATAATTCTACTCAAGAATTTGGCCCTTTAATGAAAACGAGCGCTGATTCTTGTTACAGAATGTACTGCACCCCAAAAGTTAGAGTAAAAAACTAACTTTTGGGGTGATTTTTTATGACTAAATATAATGAAGAATTTAAATTGATGGTGGTTCAAGAATATTTAAGTGGCTCTCTAGGATATC
>NZ_PYWI01000049.1 GCF_003049575.1 Lysinibacillus parviboronicapiens
TGTAATTTAAATTCATTCGAATAGGTGCAATTTTTTCTTGGCATACAAAAATCCCCTTTAAGTAAAATGTTATCTACAGCGTACTGTAGTTTTTTTAACATTGTCTACTTAAAGGGGATAATATCAGTCAGGGCGTTTTTATTTAACCTTTTACGTAATACACTTCTTGACCGCTTTCAACGATATAATCGGGTTTTGGCTTACCTGCATTTGCTTTATGACCAGCAATATGCTCGGGGCTCTTTTCCCAGTTCTTCCATGCCTCTTCTGATTCCCAGCGAACCATAATTAGCACTTCTTCGTCACCACGTCGAATTTTTTTTACTAATACTTGCTTGTCAATAAAACCTGGTTGTTGTTCAAGTAATGATGGGCTATCTTTTTTTGCACCGAAACGAGCAACAATCTTTTCAGCATTACCTTCTGTTACGACCATACGTTTAATTTGTACAAACATATTATTTAAATGCCTTTAAAACATCGTCAGCTTTTGCAGTTTCAGATGTAATACCGCCACCTGATAGGTACCAATATTGTGGATCTAGGTAGAAAATTTTACCGTTTTTCGCAGCGTTAGTTGCGCCAACGATTTCATTTTCGATTGCAGCTTTCGTACCAGATTCGCCTTCAGGATTAACAGCAGCATCACGGTCAACTACGAATAATACATCTGGGTTAGTATCGCGTACATATTCGAATGATGCATTTGCACCATGTGTAGAAGCTTCGATTTTATCATCAGCAGCTTTCACGCCAAATACATCGTGAATCACACCAAAACGTGAACCAGGACCATATGCAGATAATGAACCTTCAGAGCCTAAAACGATTAATGCTTTTTCTTCAGATGTAGCAGTTTTAGCTTTGATTTCTTCTACTTTTGCTTCATATGCAGCAAATGCATCAGCAGCTTCTTGTTCTTTACCAAAGATTTTACCAGCTAATTCAGTATTTGTTTTGAAAGAGTTTACGAAATCAGCGTTATCCACACCAACGAATACAGTTGGCGCAATTTTAGATAATTCTTCGTAAGCAGATGCTTGACGACCAGAGATGAAAATAATATCTGGATTCATAGATGATAATGCTTCAAAATCAGGCTCTTTTAAAGAACCAACATTTACATAAGTTGTATCTGTATATTTACTTAAATATTCAGGAACTGATTTTTGTGCAACACCAGCAACTTCAACACCTAAAGCGTCTAAAGTATCAAGGAAACCATAGTCAAAAACAACAACATTTTCTGGTTTTTTATCAAGTGTTACTTCTTTGAATGTTTCTTCACCGCTTGTGCTACCTGGGATAGTAATTGGGTAAGCAGTTGCTTCATCTTTTTGTTCCTCAGCAGGCTTATTATCTGTTGTTGAACCTTTATCTTCTTCTTTTGTGTCTTCTTTTGAACCACATGCAGCTAATACTAATAGCATCATAGCCATTAATACAGTAAGTAATTTCCAATTCTTCATTGTAAAATTGCTCCTTTTTGTTGTTTATTTTTTTGTAGATGACCTAGACCATCTTTGTTACTATGAGTTGAAATATACGCAAATGCGGCAACCGTTCTGTTCTTGAACAGGAATATCCATATCATAGATTTCCTTAAGCGCATCCGAATTAATGATGTCATGTGTTGGCCCGTCTTTGACAACGCGCCCATTTTTTAATGCTACGATATGATCGGAGTACACCGATGCAAAGTTAATATCGTGTAATACAATGACAACCGTTTTTCCAAGTTCATCCACCAGTTTACGCAAAATTTTCATGATTTGCACAGAGTGCTTCATGTCTAAATTGTTTAGTGGCTCATCGAGTAGGATATAATCTGTGTCTTGTGCAATTACCATTGCGATAAAGGCACGTTGACGCTGACCACCTGATAATTCATCCAAATAATTATGTTGGAGATCATCTAAATTCATATATTGAAGTGCTTCATCTACTTTTAGCTCATCCTCTGGTTTTAGATTCCCTTTTGCATATGGGAAACGACCAAAAGAAACAAGCTCACGAATTGTTAGACGAACATTCATATAGTTTGACTGCTTTAAAATCGATACGCGCTTTGCAAAATCGTCTGATTTCCAACGACGTACATCCGATTTATCGAGTAATACTTCCCCCGTGTCTGCATTAAGTAAACGGCTTACCATTGAAAGCAGTGTTGATTTACCAGCACCATTAGGTCCAATAAAGGATGTGATTTTCCCTGGTGTAACCTCTACACTGACATCTTGAATGACCGGTTTTTTTCCAAAATACTTAGAGATTTCTTTTACTTGGATCATCCTGCTGACCTACTTTCCTTCAGTAATAAGTAGATGAAGTAAACGCCACCTACAAAGTTTATAATAACGCTAAGTGTTGTATCGAAGTTAAAGACACGCTCGACCATCCACTGACCACCGATTAAAGCAACAATACTCATTACACAAGAACCTGCGATTAACACCGAGTGCTTGTACGTTTTGAAAAACTGATACGACAAATTCGCCACAATTAGACCGAAGAACGTAATCGGCCCAACTAACGCTGTAGAAACGGCAATTAATATCGAAGAAAGTATAAGCATGCGCTGTACAAGCTTGTCATATGGTACCCCTAGGTTAATTGCTGTATCACGTCCAAGAGACATAACATCTAATTGGCTCATATGACGCCAGCCATAAATAAAGGTAATTAAAATAACAATACCTGCTAGCCATACTAAATCCGAATTAACATTATTGAAGCTCGCAAACATTTTACTTTGTAAGCTTAAAAACTCATTCGGATCAATTAATACTTGGAAGAACGTTGTAACACTTCCTAAAAACGTTCCGACTATCATACCGACAAGCAGCAGGAAGTAAATCGGACGTTTTCCTTCTTTGAACAACACACGATAGAAAACCAATGCAAAAATAATCATTGCTGAAACAGCTAATAAGAAATTATATTGTGCATTAATAACAAACACCGACATTGAGCCAAAGAAGTAGTAGATAATTGTTTGAACTAACATATATAAAGCATCAAGACCCATCACACTTGGCGTTAAAATACGGTTATGTGTAATCGTTTGGAAAACAACCGTAGAATAAGCAATTGCAATTCCTGTTAACGTCATCGCAGCTACTTTGATTAGGCGACGTGGAAATGCATAATGGTAGTTGCCATTGAGCTCGTAAAATACATATAGCAATACAGAAGCTATTGCTAGCGCTACTAAAACCAACATTCTTGAACTATTACGCATATGCTCTCCCCCTAAATAACATAATTAGGAAGATTGCACTTCCGATGACACCAACTGTCATACTAATCGGAATTTCATATGGGAAAATAAGAATACGCCCTAAAATATCACAGAATAATAAGAATGACATACCAAGTAATGCTGTATGCGGCAATGTCTTCGCCAAATTGTCCCCTTTGAATAGCGAAATAATATTAGGAATGATTAATCCAAGGAATGGAATCATCCCAACCGTCAATACCACTGTTGTTGAAACAAGTGCTACCAACACTAACCCTAAATTCACAACAAATTTATAGGAAAGACCAAGATTTTTTGCAAAATCCTCACCCATTCCAGCTACTGTGAAGCGGTTCGCATAAATGTAAGCTATTATCAGCACGGGTACACTTATGTATAAAAGTTCGTAACGACCTTTCATCAATAATGAGAAATCTCCCTGTAACCACGCAGAAATGTTTTGGATAATATCTGCCTTATACGCAAAGAATGTCGTAATCGACGATAAAATATTCCCGAACATTAAGCCAATAAGCGGTATAAAAATCGCATCTTTGAACTTTATTCGATTTAATATTTGCATAAAGAGAAACGTGCCGGCTAAAGCAAATATGAAAGCGAAGGAAATTTTTTGGAAGTAAGTGACATTAGTGAAAAACATCATTGAAATTAATACTCCTAATTTCGTTGCGTCTAAAGTTCCTGCTGTCGTTGGCGACACGAACTTATTCCTACTTAAGCTTTGCATAATTAAACCAGCAATACTCATACCTGCCCCCGCTAGCAAAATTGCCACAAGTCTCGGTATACGACTAATTAAAAATAGTCTAGTTTCCTCTGATTCGAAGTCTAATAGGTCACTCGGCTTAATATCTACTACACCGATAAACAACGACACGATAGACAACACTACAGTTGCTGTTAAAAGATATCTTATTTTCATTATAATCCCCGGTAGATTCATTTTTGTTCGTGAATCATCTTCTAGTGAAAATGATTATCATTACTCACGATTCTCATTATAAGCGTGTTTCTTTTATCAGTCAACCTTCAAATGAGAATTATTCTCGCTTTATTTTATATTGACTAAAAATTAAGTATAAATGAAGATATATCGACATTTCTGACTTTCTTTTTAAGACAATAATAAATTAATATTCTGCATTTTCTTAGCCAAATGAAAAAGGTAATTGAGAATAAAGTATTTTACTTTTCTCAATCACCTTCTTAATCAGGCTAAACGACGTATTCCTCTTAGCCATGCAAAGACAATAGTCGCGACTAAAATAAAACCTAGATACCCCATTACAGCATATAATTTCGATACAAGTGTTGTGAAACCCGCAAGACTTGCTAAAAAACCTAATACACCTATGAAAATCACAGCAACCTTAAAGCTTGGCTTTGTTGGCTTAAAGAACCGTACCATGAATGAGTAAAACATCCCAACCGCTGTATTATAAATCATCCCCAGTAATGATAATGACATTAATAGACCAATGATCGGATGTATTTCATTTGCTAAGGCCAGCATCGGGATATCTAGTCCACCAATGATATTCATTTTTGCTAGTAGTGAGAGATTAATAAGTAAGATTAATGCTCCTAGTAGAATTCCTCCGATAATGCCTCCCATTCCCGCCACTCTTTCATTGCGTATCGATCCACACACCACGGTCAGAAGTGAAAAACATACACCAATATTAAAAGACATGTATAGTAAAGCCGTGAGCCACCAGCTTTTTGCTTCTACTCGTAATTGCTGTTCAGCAATCACCACTTGTTCTGCAAAGGATAATTCCATAGTCGCTAATGAATAAACAGCAATAACTGTTACAACTGCTAGCAAATAGGGTGTGGCAATAGCAATGATGTTAATGATACTTTTCACATTCATCATCACTGTGACAATTGTTAGGGCTATCATAAAAATACTCCCAATCCAGACCGGCAGGCCAAACATTTGCTCAAATGTAGCGCCCGCTCCAGCAAACATAATTACAGCCACGCCAAATAAAAAGAGTGACAGTAAATAATCCATCACGAAACCAAGAGTATTACCTGAAATTTGATAAATCAAATCCTTATGTGATGTTGTACGCAATCTTGAGCTAATTTGCGCAATACACATTCCTACAAAGGCAAACCCTAATGTAGCAATAAGTGCACCATAAACTCCCTTATAGCCATAGCTCGTAAAGTACTGTACGATTTCCTGTCCTGATGCAAACCCCGCACCGACGATTATTCCTACATAGGCACCACCGATTTGCAAACTCTTTTTCAATCAATTCTCTCCCCGTTAATTTATCCCATGCTCGCAGGCACTATGTTTCCCACCTATTAAAATCTTTATCTATAAACTTTTTTGCTAATGGTCAATTTTTCTATTACGTCCATTTTAGGCGTATAGCCAATACCAATGGACTGCGGAACACGTATATAGCCATCTTCTACAACCACTTCAGGTGTAATAATATCCTCATACCAATAATGACTTGAACCTGCTGTATCGCCAGGCAAGACAAAATTAGCGAGTGACGTTAATGCAATATTATGCGCTCGTCCGATTCCAGCCTCTAACATACCACCGCACCAAACTGGAATATCCTTTTCTTTACAAAAGTCATGAATTCTCTTGGCTTCAGTTAAGCCACCTACCCGTCCAATTTTGATGTTTATGACACCACAGCTACCCAGTTCTACCGCCTTGCGAACATCCTCCAAAGATGTAATACTTTCATCTAAACAAATTGGCGTTTTTAACTGCTTTTGTAGTTTGGCATGGTCTACGATATCGTCGGCTGCAAGTGGCTGCTCTATCATTAATAAATTGTATGCATCGAGTTGCTGTAACACGTCTATGTCATGTAGGGTATAGGCAGAATTTGCATCCACCATTAATGGCAAGTCTGGAAATGTAGCACGAACAGCACTTATCACTTCAATATCTTGACCCGGTTTTATTTTCACTTTTACACGCTTATAACCCATTCCTACATAACCTTTTATCAAATCTAATAATTTTTGGATGGAAGATTGAATACCTACGCTAATTCCAACCTCAATCATTTCCTTACTTCCACCTAAAGCATGGGCAAGTGACTGCTTCGATTGCTGTGCATATATATCCCACACAGCTCCTTCAATCGAGGCCTTTGCCATACAATTACGTCGAATGGGGGCGAACATAGCACTAACCTCATCCGGATGCACAATATCTTTATGTAGCAAGATAGGCATTAAAAAGTCCTCTAATATATGCCATGTCGTTTTTAATGTCTCCTCTGTATACCACGGTGCGACAAAGGCAACCGCTTCCCCCCATCCAATCGTCCCTGTAACATCTTTTACTTCTAGAAGTAATAGTTCTTTTTCATGAACTGTCCCAAAGCTTGTTTTAAACGGGGCTTTCATCGCCATTTTCAGATGTCTAATTGTAATTTCTTCTATTCTCACAAGAATTCACTCCTTATCCTTATTATAATGCTAATAAAGAGCGTCTGACTAACAGGTAAAAATTCACATATTCCTTGTGCTTTTTCACGCGTACAATCGCATAATGCTGTTCAAATAGTGTCGTTAAAATAGTACGTACTTTATAGCGCCAGTCCTCTGCAAGCTTCGGACTCTCTACCTTCATTTTTTGCAAATATTGTGGAATCGCTAATAAGTAAGCATCCCTCATAAATACTTGGTCGCGCTGAAACTCGCCATCTCTATCCAGCATTGGCAGTCCATCCACTGTCAATGACCATGGCACAATTTCTTCTGCACTTTCTTCTAATTCGTCTAAGCAATCATCTACATGGTTGCGCTCAACCCACCATTCAACTGCAAGTCGGTCTGAGGGTAGCCCATCATTAAAATCATCATGTAGTGGACCATAGTAATCCGACTTATATTGATAGCTAATGGCATTTAATTTCAAGAAAGATAAATTCGCCATACGCGCTTCTAACGGTTCAAATAACCAGCGTACAAGTTGAAACCCATTTTCTTTTGCATATTCTTGCTGTGCATGTTTTAATAATTCCGCTACACCTTGTTCACGATATGTTTTCTCCACCCCAATCATGTGCGAGTGAAGGTACATTTTTCCCTCTTGATAGCCCACAAAACAATAATTAAAGCCAATCAGTCGATCTTCTAAATATGCACCAAGTAATAGTCCCCCATTTTGTACAGCAGCAAGCAACTGGTGAGAGGGAATTGCCTGGCTTCCCCATATTTCTGCATTTAAGTGCTGCACTTTAACAATTTCCGAAGCTGTTATCACGTTTTTTATACAAACTTTTTCTAACATTATACTGACGCCTCCCCTATATCCTATGTTTTTAATGCCAGTAATACCGCATTTGTAAGAATTTCAACTCCCGTCACGAGCCTCGCCTGCTTAAATTTCATCTTCGGATGGTGTAGCCCCGGTGTTAAACCACAGCCTAAACCTAGCATTGTCGTCTTCAAATGTGGTCGTTTAACGGCATAATGGTGGAAATCCTCACCACCTGGTGTTCGTATAGGCTTTCTTAAATTCGATAAACCAGTCGACTGCACAATCGCCTGCTCCATAATATATTGTGCAGTTGCATCTACCTCTGCCGCCACAATATTGGCAACCGTACTTAACTCAATGTGAACTTTATGCAAGATTTTTGAAGAATCTACTACACGTTTCACACCTTGAGCGAGTGTATCCATGACATCATTTTGTTGTGCGCGTATATCAATGGTGAAAGATGCTCTTCCAGGAATTATATTGCCAGACCCTCCCCCTGCTTGAAATTTTGTCATTTTTATTGATACGGGAATCATTGGGTCTGTATGAATTGTACGCAAATCTTCTATAATCGTTGCCCCTACCTCAATTGCATTGACACCAAGATGAGGTCTTGCCGCATGGGCATCCTCGCCAATAATTTCTCCTTCAAGGAGCCTTGAAGCACCATGGTACAATGCAGCACAATATGCACCATCCTCAAGTTCATGTACAGGTCTTACATGAACACCAAATAGATAGTCTAAATCATCAATTATTCCTTCTTGAAGAATAGCTAACGCACCTGTCCCCTTTTCTTCTGCTGGTTGGAAAATTACACGGATTGTGCCCTTGAATGCTTGAGGCTGTTCTTTCAATAATAAAAGAGCGCCTATAGCCATCGTCATATGTCCATCATGCCCACAGGAATGGTTGGCACGAAACTCACCATCTACCTCCTGCCACAATGCATCCATATCCGTACGCAAACCAACTTTTGGCTTCCCTTCTCCTACATCCACATAGAGCCCCGTACAATTTTTAAAACGTTTTGGTGAAAATCCTTCCCCTGTTAGTAGATTAATAATATAATTTGTTGTTCCCACCTCATACCAGCTTTTTTCTGGATGGGCATGTAAGTACGTGAAAATTTCCATTAATCTCGGCCTCAAGCGATCCAACGCCTCTTTCATACAACCAACCCCTTTAATTTTCACACTATTAAGATTATTATAACGAAAAAAATTTCTTTTCTATACAGAAACTTATACCCATATTTAGCAACGCAACCATCCGCAACACAAAAAAAGATGTCAAGAGCAGTCCATCACTAGACTACCTGACATCCTTTTACTAATTAATACCTCGCATTGCTTTAGAAATAATAGGTGACAGCAATAATAAAATTACACCAATGGCAATTGACATTAAACCTAAAAAGCCAAAGTATGTGAATTCACTTACGACTTCATATACTTTTACAAGCTGTGCGTTAATTGCTTGCGCTGCGGCACTTGTTAAAAACCATAGTGACATTGTCTGTGCTGCGAAAGCCTGTGGCGCTAATTTCGTTGTAGCTGAAAGACCCACCGGAGATAGCAATAATTCTCCTACCACCACTAAGAAGAATGACAACACTAACCACCAAGGGCTCACTAATGTATGTCCACCCGAAAGGTGCGCTGGAATCATCATCACTAAAAATGATAATCCCGCAAAGAATAATGAATAAGAGAACTTACGTGGTGTCGTCGGTTGCTTATCGCCCCATTTTAGCCATAGCATCGCAAATAATGGAGCCATCGTAATAACGAATAATGGGTTTAAAGATTGGAACCAAGACGATTGAAGTTGAAAACCACCAATATTTAAACGAGTACGATCATCTGCATATGTTGCTAAAATAGTTGCCCCTTGTTCTTGTATGGCCCAGAACATTACAGCCGATATAAATAATGGTATATAGGCGAGCAAACGAGATTTCTCATCCTTCGTTGTTTTTTCGCTACGATACATGTAAACAAAGAACACCGTTGGAATGATAATACCTAAAGCAGTAATGATTAAACTAAAGACATTCATCGTTAGTAAGCCCGTTTTAATGCCAATCGCACCGAAAATTATAATAAGTAAGGCAATTATGCCAAATTGCGTAAATACTTTTTTACGTTCTTCAGGCTTTAACGGATTATTTACCTGTAACCCTGCTAAACCTAAATATTTTTTCTCTGTTGCTTTATAAACGATTAAACCAATTAGCATGCCAATGCCTGCTAAACCGAAACCTAAATGGAAGCTATACTTTTGTCCAATTGTTCCGACAATAAACGGTGCAATAAACGCACCCATATTAATACCCATATAAAAAATTGAAAAACCTGCATCGCGACGACTATCTGTTTCAGCATAGATATCACCAACAACACTTGAAACATTTGGTTTTAATAACCCTGTACCAATAACAATAAAGGCCATTGAGGCAAACACCATGCTCACGCCTCCAGGAAGCGCTAACAGTAAATGACCAATCATGATTAACACGCCACCATAAAATATAGTTCTACGTGTACCTAAAAGTCTGTCGGCAATCCAACCACCGATTATACCTGACATATAGACAAGTGATCCGTAGATGGCCATAATTGAGTTAGCTGTACCACGATCTAAGCCTAAACCGCCTTCATTCAATTCATAATACATAAAGAAAATTAGAATTGCTCGCATACCGTAGTATGAAAAACGTTCCCAAAATTCAGTGAAAAATAAAGTAAAGAGCCCTTTAGGGTGTCCGACAAAGCCTTTTTGAGGGACGGATTTTACAATTTCATCTTTAGTAGACATAACAATATCCTCTCCCATTTTCATTATCCCTTAAAAATATTATTACCCATTAACAAGGATAAAAAACTATATTTCATCATACTAAAGCGTTTTCATCACTTAATCAACAGTTTTTAAAAATGTTGAAAATTTATCATTTTTCTTTAAATTCTGATTGATTACAGTTATTTCCGTCAAACTCATTGATATATCTAAGTTTTCTTACTCTTCTTACACAAGTCCATAGAATTATCTTAATAAAATATTTCAAAATAATATCTAGTCTGAATTTTTCGTATATCTTATTATGCCCATAAAAAAAATCAACGACGATATTCGTCGCTGATTCCGCCATTGCTATTTAATGACATATTGCTGATATTTTGCATAATCAGCTTCTTTTGCTTCAAGCGTTAGTAAAGTGCCACCTTCTTCATATGCCGTTTCATGAATGGTTGCACTTTCATTTAGATAGGATACTACATTTCCCTGCTCATAAGGAATAAGCATTTTACATGTTATATAATCAGAGAAAATATGCTGGCGTATCATTTGCAATAATTCATCTAAGCCAACATCCTGCTTTGCAGAAATCCAAATATTATCGCCACTGATTATCGGGTAGGGGACATTTGCTAAATCTGCTTTATTATATACATAAATTGTTGGAATGCCTTCAACACCAACTGCTTTTAACGTCTCATTTGTAACATCCATCATAAAACCATGTTCTTCATTGGAAACATCTACAACATGTAGAAGTAAATCTGCATCACGGGCCTCCTCTAATGTCGAACGAAAGGCCTTCACTAAATGATGAGGCAATTTGCTTACAAAACCGACTGTATCTGTTAATAAGAATGATTTGTTATCAGATAATTCAATCTGACGCACAGACGTTTCAAGTGTAGCAAATAGCATATCCTTCTCAAATACTTGTTTATGATTATCTTGTCCAATTTTTGCGAGAAGCTGATTCATAATAGTTGATTTCCCAGCGTTCGTATAGCCGACGATGGATACAACAGGTATAGCATTTTTGCGTCTCTGCTTACGCTGTGTCTCCCGCTGTTCCTTCACTTGCTCTAAATCCTTTTTAATTTTCGAGATTTGGTCTTCTATTTTACGGCGATCTAGTTCAAGCTTCGTCTCACCAGCACCACGGTTTTTAAAACCACCACCTGTCCCTCCACCTTGACGGCTAAGAGAAGCATGTAAGCCTACTAAACGAGGCAACATATATTGTAGTTGTGCCAATTCTACTTGCATTTGGGCTTCACGCGTTTTAGCCCGACGGCCAAAAATATCTAATATAAGCATTGTCCGATCAATAACCTTTGTTTCTAAATCTCGTTCTAAATTGCGGATTTGTGAAGGGGACAATTCATCATTAAAAATAACAAGATTAGCTTGTGCTTCATCATAAAAGTTTTTAATTTCCTCGATTTTTCCAGTTCCAACATAATGTGAAGGTGTGACACGCTCTAAGTTTTGCGTCACGGTGCCTACGACTTCCACATTTAAAGCTTGTGCTAAATTTGTAAGCTCCTCCATGGAATAATCAAAATGCGCATCATTACGTAAATTTACACCCACTAAAATTGCCTTTTCTTGCAAGACATCTACTTCTTTAATTCTATCCATTCACAAACCTCCCACCAACGCCTTGGTGACGCTACGACAAATTTTCTCCATCTTACCATATAATACCCCAATTTGTGTCTTTTAGACGTTATTGAAAAGGAGCAGATTAAAGTGATTGAACCTTCATCCAAATCTAAAAAGCTCCCTCATGCGAATATCATGGACTTATTGTTCTTCTTTTAATATCACTTCAGTTTGAGTAAACTCATCTTCGATGTCTTTATTTGGTCTATAGGTTAAAATGCTGACAAAGACGGCAATGATTAAACATACTAAGAAGCCTGGTACAATTTCGTATAATGCATCAGCTAAAATATCTATTTTCCCCCAGATAAAGGCTGTCGCAGCACCTGCCACCATCCCGCTAAGGGCACCGTAATTCGTTAATTTTCTCCAATATAATGACAGTAATATAATCGGACCAAACGCCGCACCGAAGCCAGCCCAAGCAAAGCCCACTAAGCTTAAAATAGAACTATCAGGATTCCAAGCTAAAATAGCCGCAATAATTGCCACAACTAAAACAGCGATACGACCAATAAAGACATAATGCTTATCATCAGCCGTTTTATTAAATAGCGCTTTATAAATATCTTCAACAAGAGCGGAAGAAGTAACAATTAATTGTGAGGAAATCGTACTCATAACTGCGGCTAAAATAGCTGCTAACATAATGCCTGCAATAAATGGATGGAATAAAATCTGTCCAAGTACAATAAATACGGTTTCAGCATCCTTTAACTCCCTAGCATTTTGCTCAAAATATGCAACACCTACCAATGCGGTGCTAATTGCACCAAAGAGACTCAACATCATCCAACCAATACCGATACGGCGAGCTTGCTTGGTCTCTTTTACGGAGCTAATCGCCATAAAGCGAACAATAATATGTGGCTGTCCAAAATAACCTAATCCCCATGCTAATGAAGAAATAATAGCTGCCGCCGTTGCTGTTGTTGGTAATAAATTTAAATGTTGTGGGTTAACCGCTTTAATGGAAGCAATTGTCTCTCCTAATCCACCTGTTAAAAATAACCCAAATAACGGAACTGCAATAAGTGCTAAAAACATAATTAGGCCCTGTAAAAAGTCCGTATAACTTACCGCTAAAAATCCACCAAATAGTGTATATGCAACTACTACACCTGATACAATTAATAAACCCGTATGGTAGTCATAGCCGAATGAGCTATCAAAAAACTTGCCTCCCGCTACCATCCCTGAGGATACATAAAATGTAAAAAATATTAGAATTATAATACCTGAAGCAATTCTTATAAGCTTTGTATGATCACGTAAACGATTATCCAAATAGCTCGGAATGGTAATGGAATCATTGGTAACTTGTGTATAAACACGTAGCCTTGGTGCAACAAATAACCAATTCAAATAGGCACCGATTGTTAAACCAATAGCAATCCAAGCTTCAACAAGTCCTGATAAAAAAATTGCTCCGGGTAAGCCCATTAAAAGCCAGCCAGACATATCCGCCGCACCCGCACTAAGTGCTGTTACCGCAGGGCCTAGTGAACGACCGCCAAGCATATAATCCATTAGATTAGATGTTTTAACAAATGCGTACCATCCAATTGCAAGCATTGCGACCATATAGATAATAATCGCGAGTAATTGATACAAATTATCTGACATAAATTCTCCTCCAATTCTTCATTAGTATTCACCAAGCATTACTATAAATAAAGATACCACAACCATACAATTTTACCCATAAATATTCAGAAAACTCATAAAGTTATTTCTGCATTTTCAAGTAGCATCGCACTTCATAAATTGTGTTACACTAATGCCATCTATTACACAATGAAGAAGGCGAAAAAAATGACATTTGAAGAAATGAAAGCTCAACTTCAAGAGCAAATTTTACAACAGCAACTCATAGCGGCCACAATTAGTCAGCCACGCATGAAATCGCATGAAATAAAGCGTATCAAACTAAAGCCCCTTATGTTAAAAGACGTTTATCATATACAAATTGAATACCAATATGAACGCATCTTGAAACATGAAAACGTTCAACTAGCGCAGTTCCCTACTAAGCTAGAAGCTTTTTTCGAAGATTTTCGTCAGGCACATATAGACTTTATTGGGGAAAAAGTACAAGTACAGCTTTCAAAAAAAAACAAAGTATTATGGAAGTCCGATAATGTAGCGGAACCAAAACAAGTAAACCTCTCGCATAATCGCAAGAAAAATTACTTACTTGATGATACGACACCTTACCCATTTCTAATCCGTCTTGGTGTACAAACAACTGAAGGAAAGGTTAAAAAACAAAAATACGATAAATTTAAACAGATTAACCGTTTCATTGAATTTATTGACGATGCTTTAGCCTATCTACCCAAGGATCGTCAAGTGCGTATTTTAGATTTTGGTTCAGGAAAATCCTATTTAACCTTTGCTTTATATCATTATTTAAAAATTGAAAAGGGCTTGGACATTCGTGTTACTGGTTTAGATTTAAAAAAAGAAGTCATCGAGGAGTGCTCCCAAATCGCACAGGATTTAGGCTATGATCAACTGGAATTTTTAGTCGGGGATATTAACGACTATAATGATGAGTCTACAGTGGACATGGTGGTTACATTACATGCCTGCGATGTTGCTACAGATATGGCATTAGCGCGCGCTGTTAAATGGGGAGCAAGTGTTATTTTAAGTGTACCTTGTTGTCAGCATGAGCTAAATCGTCAACTGAATACTCCGGCTCTCGACATTATGCTACAGCATGGACTTGTCCGTGAACGCTTTGCCGCTCTAGCAACTGATGCAATTCGCGCAGAAATCCTTTCACTCGTAGGCTATGAAGCACAATTACTGGAGTTTATAGACATGGAAAACACACCAAAAAATATTCTCATACGAGCGTATCGTACTGGCAAAAAGCCAAGTCTCGAACAACGTGCCAAATATGATGCCTTTGTAACACTGTTGAATGCAAAGCCATTTTTAGCAAATGAACTAAAATCATACTTATAATCGAGTAGGAGGGAGTGATTAACTCCCGACCTCTCACACCACCGTACATACGGTTCCGTATACGGCGGTTCAATTAAGATGAATAACGCAAAGTTTCGTAACGAACTTGCAGACTTTTCAGCC